>OZ245766.1:0-1175000 GCA_965227495.1 Chryseolinea sp.
AAGGTACAATTGTTCAAGGCATTTTTAGATTCAAATGCCTCTGAGAATGGAGCACGTATGACCGCCATGGACAAGGCAACAGAGAACGCTGGTGAGTTATTAAAAGCACTTCGTTTGACATATAACAGAACACGTCAGGCGGCTATTACGAAAGAGATTCTTGAGATTGTTGGTGGTGCAGAAGCATTGAAGTCAGCATAACCTATTCTTTTTATAACTTGAAGTCCTCTGAGCAATCGGAGGACTTTTTTGTTTTATGGACTTACTGCAGAAAGTAATACGATTTTATAAACTGCTCAATATTCTGAGTATTGATGTAGCCTTAGGAGCAGTGTGTTCCGGTATTTTCTTTGCGTACATTCTTCAGGCGGACATAACACCTTACAGTCTCATTTCGCTCGGGCTTTCTGTTTGGATTATTTACACTGCGGATCATTTACTGGATGCTAAAAAGATAAACACATCAGCAACCACAAATCGACATCGATTTCATCAACAGCATTTTAAGGGGCTTTCCGTCTCCGTTGTCCTAGCGACTTGTATCAATGCTGTGCTGCTTTTCTTTATAAGACGACCCGCGCTCATCACGGGTATTGTGTTGGTAATTCTAGTGATACTGTATCTTCTGATTCAGCACAGTTTAAAATTCCTGAAAGAAATGTTTGTGGCGGTTGTCTACACAGCGGGCGTTCTTCTTCCTGCAATGACGAACACACAAGTGTTTTGGAAAGATTGGAACTGGATGGTGATTATACAATTCGCTCTGCTTGCTTTCTTAAACCTGATTATCTTTTCCTGGTTTGATTATGAAAATGATGTGCAGGACAAGCGTGTTTCATTCGTAACGATATTCGGAAAGAAGACCAGTCAGATTTTTATTTATCTTCTTTTCGTTCTATCGATAATACTTTGGATCCTTGATTTTTCATTTCTGATTGAGACAGCAATATTCTCAGGAATGAATATCCTGCTGTTTATTATGATCTGTTTTCATTCTTATTTTTCCCAAAACGATCGCTATAGGATTTTAGGCGATGCGATCTTCTTTCTTCCTTTGTTAATCTTGTTATATTAAAAATGAAATTACAATTAATGTATCCTCTGTGTTTCTGAGTGAATTCACACAGAGTGTCACGGAGTTTTGTATGGCTAGGCTATATAATCACTCAAATACTCAAAGTGCGAAGTAAGTTTCCCGTTTGCTGCAATGGTTCCGCGTTCAATAATCTTTTCAGGATCAGCAATAAATAAACAGGGTAGTATCCGGTCAATTAAATCACGGCCAAATTCTTCCGATGCGCTTCGCGGTAATTCGCATGGCAAATTATCAACGGCCATTACGGTAATACACTTAGGATTGTCTAATGCTAGCTGAACAGAATCAGTTGCCGGATCATAATCATAAATAGGATCCGCAATGGAGCTTGCTCGCTTTGTGCTTGGAATTGATCCTTCAATATCGCAGGTGATATCTGCAATGATTTTAATTTTAAAATCAGGTGATTGCATTTCTTCACGCGTAAAAAGCACAGGAGCTTTTGGATTCCAGTATGCGCCAGCCATCAGAACATCTGCAACTTTTGAAAAAGTATGGAAGATGGAATAGTAACGCTCCGGATGTTGATGAAATTCTTCACGATTAAAATGACCGCCCTCTTTTCGCATGTGGTAGTCAGCGCTGCTCAGTTGAACATATACCGGCTCATTAAATTGGCGCGTAAGAAAATCATGTGGACTCACTTTTCGAATTCCAGCGCTGTCCAATGTTTCCATTGAACCCTTTCCAACACGACCTGCTCCGGTAAGAATAATTTTAACGGGTGGCAGATTTACCTTTCGAAGCTCCAGCTTTAAATCGTTCACATCAAAACATTCGTGCGCTCTGCGAAGTGTAAAGTTCTTATAACGCATACCATAAGTCCATAATCCATTATATGCACCGACAATTCCTGCAAAGCGACCGAAGGCCACTAATCTGTTACCATGTACATCGCGCAATACCTCATAGTCAATCAATCGTATTTTTTTTCGGATGACTTCCTGAAGTAATTTTTTATTGTAGCGTTGTTTCTTGATCGTGTGTGAAAAGAACAAATACGTTTTATTCTCAATCAAATTGGCGAGTGGAACTTCTTTAATTCCCATAATGATATCGCAATCATTCAACTCTACTGCAACAGGAATATCGAGTTCTGTGTATTCTTCATCTTTGAAACAGCGTGTATTACTTTGTTGACTCACCAACGTCACATCGGGAAAGCGTTGAAGAATTTCTTCGGCCTGTTTGGGTGAAAACGGAACACGTTTATCAGGTGGAGTTTTACCTTCGCGGATGAGACCAATCTTTACTGCTTTCATAGGGAATCTTTAACGATCAAAATTACACAGGATTTGTGAATACTTCTGACAAGGATCAAATTCACTCGTGATTTTTATCAGCCCTTTCTGCAAAGGAGTTGCTGTACTTTATATTCTAAATAAAACACAATTTTTATGATCTCTGTACTATCAACCACCAGCAACTATATTCTACAACCCAGCTTAGTAGAAATGCATAAGAAAAGCCTGGAATGGCTTTCAGCAACAGTACTATGGAAGCGCGAGCTTAAGTTTTTTCAACAACTTCTGGACAACCAGGCACCGAAGTTCTCTTCTGTTGACGATAAAAAGAAGATTGACCATTTTCAGAATTTGCTGATCTATTATTCAGGTGAGTTAGTGGATGAACTGAGTAGTAAACTGCGTAAGCATGAAAGTAATCTTGCACGAATGCTACAACAGAAAAATGAATCTGATACCGCTTACTTTAAAGAGCATCAAGGTTTGATGATTGAACTACAGTCTTTTTCGGAAAGTTTTCAATCGTACCGGCATGAGTTTTTTGATTTTATTGAACAAGTTTTGTGAAAAAGTAAAAGCTTTGAGTATTCGCTGATCGAATCCTCGCTGATCACGCAGATCAGTACGCATTTTAATTTGAGATTTTGTGCCCCACACTGGCGCAAGCGTCTCGCTTGTGTCTATACCAAGTCAAACGTCACGCTTGTTTCCAATTAACATCACCAACAAAACCAAGCGGGACGCTTGCGCCAGAGAGTGCTCCGCTTACGTCAAGTTGTAAAAACATAACAAGCTCTGAAATGATTACCTAAAACAAAATCTTCACCACTCCATAAACACCAACCCCAACAATCGAAACAACACTGATCCAGAAGGCAATGTTGTAAAGCAAACCAGGTTTGATAAATGATTTTCGTACATACTTGAAATTCAGAGCAGCAAACACAACAATAAAAAGCAGGAATGATCCCACGATTCCTCCCGAAAGAACCATCAACACGGGCAGCTTAATGAAAAGATACGCAGCACTCCAAGCCATCGGAAATATCCAAGACAATACTGTAATCACTTTACTGCGCAATGCAAAATCAAAAAAGTCCATCCAGCCCATCTGTCCAAATACATCGCTGAACAAGCGTGTCCATGCTGCTAAACTTGCGAAGAGGCTGGAGTATAAAACAAAGAATGCTCCGACCAGATACGCGAGCATTATTCCCTGACCAAGAGATTGGGTGTAAATAAGGGCCAGCGCTTCAATCACCTGGTTCCCTTCGGGGATCGTTCCGTGATTATGTAATACAGCAGCCCCTAGTAAATAGAAGGATACGGTTACCGTTGTATAAATAATCATTGCCACTGAAGCATCGAGATACATTACCCTGATCCATCCTCGTGCGCGATTCTGCCATGCGTCACTATCATTTGGCGGACCAGTATACGCAGCATACCCTTTTTCAATGCACCAATAATTATAGGCGATGATCTCATCACTCGCCACTCCGGTAATACCAAACGCACCGATGGCGATCGCGACAACCTCTCCCGATAAATTAAATGTAAGTCCACTAAATACATCATGTAAGGAAAACCGATAGACTGTGAACTGCACGGAGAAGAGTGATGTAATGGTAAGCATCGTAAACATCAATATCATAAACAGTGAAAGCTTCTCTACCAAACTGTACTTACCTTTGTGGATCAGTATTGAAACGGATAAGGCTGTAATAATAGTCCACGTAAAAACAGAGAACCCTGAATACAACATGTTCAGTACAACAACGGTACCGCCAAGTATCCCTCCAACCTGAACAATTTTAAGAAGGGCAGCGATAAACACCAGCCACACTGTCCATCGACCCTTTCCAAATTTCGGACCGGGAAGTTTATTGAAGGCCTGCATCGCAGTCTCACCCGTAAGTATCGCATGCTTTCCAAACTCAAGTTGCACCGCCACTTTTGCGAGACAGCTGATGATGATAATCCAAAGCGCAGTAAACCCCGCCCTGGCACCCAGCACCGTTGTTGCGATCAACTCACCGGAGCCAACAATAGAAGCGGATAGAATGAAACCAGGCCCCAGAAATTTAAGACTATGCAGAAATGTTTTGGGTGGTTCCTTGATGGTGGATTCGGATATGAGGTAGGGATCAGTTTTCAAATGAGGTATAGTGGTTTGAAAAGGTGATGATGAATTTACTACGAAGTGAGATGATAACCTAGAGAACTGAAGAGTGAAGATTTCTCTCTCTGGCGAAAGCGTCTCGCTTGTTTCCAATTAACATCGCCAACGAAACCAAGCGTGACACTTTCGCCAGGTGAGTTTTATTTTCTGCTCATGATTTTTGACAACGGTTGTATAAATATAAAATAGATATATTGTTAAAGGCAAGAGTCAAGCGTCCCGCTTGATATGTTTGGGCACAAGTGGTACGCTTGCGCCAGGTGAGAATATCCTGATTGTGCTGTGACTTTTTGACCACCTCTACATTAGGGATCAGTATCAACCTAAACCCTAAGCACACGTATGTTTGCCTCGACTTCATTTTTAAGAAAACTCTTAACTTCTTTAGTAACCGGAATTACGTTTATCGCTTTGCTCCTCATGCTTGGTAATGGCGGCAACATCAAATGGTTTCCTGCTGAAATTGTTTTCCCCTTGGCAGCTATTGCAATGTTGTTCAGCATCGCTTTCCCAATCTACTGGCACCTCAGGGAAAAGCCTGTGAACATTGAGCATTCATCTTATCTCTATGCATCGTTGTACGCGTTCACACGGTATTGTCTGGCGTTCAATGTGGCAAGCTTCGGCTGGAAAAAAATTTTCGGACTTCAGTTTATTGTCCCGGTTGAAATTGCCAGTCAGCCCATGAACACACAATCCGGGGAATGGCTCACGTGGTTTTACTTCGGGCATTCGTTCGCATTCGGACTGATCATTGCTCTGCTGCAAATAGGTGGTGCGTCACTTCTCTTATTCCGCAGAACGCAGTTGCTCGCACTCTTTATCCTCCTGGGCGTGATGCTAAACCTTACGCTCATTAACATCTTTTACCAAATGAATGCCGGGGCGTTGTTGCAGTCGGTTAGTATTACCATTGGCATAGTATTCCTGTTGCTACTCGACTACCACAAAATCATCGCCTTCTTCTTTCAGCCGCAAGCAACAACACAGAGTGTGCTTTCTGGTAAACCAGTGCTAAAGAATCTGGTGAGAGTATCAGCAATCTTGATTTCATTGTTGTTTACATTGTATTTGAGCATGATGTAACCGTAATCTGTAAACGTATGACATTCATCTGGCGTCTCGCAGATCGGGTGAGTACAATATTGATCAGAATTATTTATTTTAGTAAGAGAGTTAAAAGCACAGGGCTTTTGAAGTTGAAATAGTATGAAAGATTAAAGCAAAATTATCGGGTATGAACAATGCCAACACACACAATGAGCGTTTCGCAAAAATGACCTTCGCCTCGGTCTATCCTCTGTATCTCGCAAAAGTAGAGAAGAAGGGCAGAACAAAAGAAGAATTGCATCAGGTTATAAAGTGGTTAACCGGCTTCGATAACAAGAAGCTGCAGGAACTTATAAAAGAGAAAGTAACGTTTGAAACTTTCTTCCAACGTGCTTCGCTAAATCCCAATGCGCAACTCATAACGGGAGTGATCTGTGGATATCGAGTAGAAGAGATCAAAGATACATTAACGCAGCAGGTTAGGTATTTAGATAAGTTGGTGGATGAGTTGGCAAAGGGCAGGAAGATGGAGAAGATTTTACGCAGCTCGTAGTTGAAGGGAACAAGATTAAACTATGGGAACCAAATGATATCGAGTACGATAATATCGTAGGTGGAAGAAAAAAGTAGTGCAGCAAAAAATTTGTTAAGATGAAATTGCAAAAGCTAAGTCCGATTTTGTGGACAAAGAACTTAAAAGAGACAATTTCTTTTTACGAAAACGTTTTGGGATTTAAGGGCATCAGTAATTTTTCAAATTTTGTTTCCTTGTCGAGGGAAAGCATTGAGATCATGTTTGTTGTTCCGCAAGATGAACCAGAAGAATGTAAAGACCCAAATAACGAACAGGAATTCTTTCCTAAACCTGTTTTGACAGGGAGCATTTTTATCGTGACGGATCAGGTTGACGAACTTTGGGAATTGGTAAAAGATAAGGTCACCATAAAATCGTCAATCGACAACAGAGAATATTTAATGCGCGACTTTTCCATCCTTGACAACAACGGTTATGAACTGGTCTTTGGCCAAGACATTAGTTAAGAAATCTCAAAAAGATGTTATGAGGAGTGTTGTAAAATAAAAAAGACGATCGGTTAGATCGCCTTTTTTATTTCAATCCAATTGAAAAATTACTTCTTCAACAATTTCAGAATAGCTTCCTGATTCTTCACAATGGTATCCAATGTTTTTTGATTCTTTAGAATCGCTTTTTGATTGGTAATGATAGCCTTTTGATTACCCAGAATAGACTTTTGGTTTTCTTTCAACGCTTTCTGATTGCTGACAATAACACCTTGATTGGTTTTAATCACGCCTTGATTTTTCTTAATCGTTTCCTGATTGCTCACTACAATTTTATCTGCTGCCATTTTTGTTTTTGTTTTAAAGGTTAATTTTTTTATTAAGATTCAAATGTAGACAATTTCAAGATGATACTCAACTTCTGCCCCCTACGGCAGGTTTGTTAAAGCGATGTTGTCACTTTGTTACGCGATCTACTTTTTAATAGCGGGCATGTTTGCAAGATCAATAGGAGCTGGGGTAATTACTTCCGGCACAAACGTGCGATCGATGAGTTCATTCATGGGAATGTGCTTTGTGAGAAGACCCATTTGAAATCCCATGTCCTGAATCATCTGAAGATCATCATCACTGGGTGTTAGGTTGACATAGCTTACGCGATGAGGATCAGCAGTCAATACATAGTGTAATACCTTTTCATCCTGACGATAATACGGAGCTACTAATTTGGCGGCCTCTTCACGATGTGTTTCTGCCCAAGCACCAGACTCTGCGATACCTCTTACCAAATCATGAACGATCTCAGGATTACTTTTGATTAAATCTTCGTGCACCACTAATGCACACGAAATGAAGTTCGGCCAGATATCTCTCGCATAATAAAGGACTCGCCCAATACCATCCAGCTCAGCCTTTGCACAAAATGGTTCGCCAACAAAATATCCATCGATCGCACCTGATGCTAATGATGTAGGCATATCCGGTGGAGGTAATACGACAAAGGTGATATCATCTTGCTTCATGCCGTAATCGGTCATGAGTTTATGCATTACAAAACTCTGATTGCTGAACGGACTTGGGATGGCAACTTTTTTCCCTTTCAGATCGACCAGGCTTCTGATCTTACTAAACTTGCCGACTATAATTTGAGATCCATCGCGATGACCGAGGTAACAAATTTTAACCGGCACGCCTTGTTCACGAAGTTTCATTGCCAGTGGCACAATCATAAAGGTTGCCTGCACTTGTTTAGCCTCCAATGCACTTACTACTGTTGGAAAGTCAGAGAATACTCGTGAATTGAAATTTGTATTGGTTTGTGTTGTCTTCGATGCGAAATCAGTTACCGGGCATGTGAGGTGACAAGTAACAGGAAGAAATCCTACTGTAAGTTCGCGGGAAGCTTTTCTATTTGATCCTTCATGAATGACATCACGAACATTGATCGATCCGCCACGACTCCAGGGACGATAGCGGAGCAAACCCAAAACGGTGATTGTGAGTACAACACCCATAACAATTCGACCAAAGGATGATTTCATAGCGTTGATTATACTCAAAGATAATTCAATTCATAATGCCTTGTACCCGTGAAGAGATTGTAAATGAGTAGAGGACGAATACAACTGGTGAGGGAAGGTATATCAATTGATAAAAAACTTTGTGACTCCTTTGTGCCTTTGTGGCAAGAAAGGATAAATTCCAGCCACCAAGACACAAGGCCACTAAGCTTCACAAAGAAACAATTAAGTGAAATGATTTATGTAGCGTCATTTAATCAGGATTATTCAATCCCAATTCCTTTAGAATTTCAGTCATGGCTTCAATAACGGCAGGATCGGTTAATCCTCTTGGGCGTTGCGCTTTGATATGTAATTCGCGACAGATCGTTGCCGGTCTTTTGGATAACACTAATACACGATCGGCTAGTTGGGCAGCTTCTTCAATATCATGCGTAACAAAAACAACTGTGCGCGGTCTCTTTTCTAATATGCGGACTAACTCTCTTCTCATTCGATGTCGCGCTTGATAATCAAGAGCGGAGAAGGGTTCGTCCATCAGCAGGATGTCAGAATCACCAGCGAGCACGCGAGCAAGTTCGGCACGTTGACGCATTCCTCCTGATAATTGATGTGGATAATGATTTGCGAAATCTTCCATGTGAATTAACTCCAGAAGTTCACGGAGTTCGTGTTCTTTCTTTGCGATGTCAGTCATTGACCGTAGTCCCATAGAAATGTTTTCAGAAACAGTAAGCCACGGGAAGAGTCCATCATGTTGATAAACGGTTCGGATAATTCCTTCTCGTTGAATAGATCCGGAAACAGGTTCGATATGACCGGACAACAAATTTAAAATGGTCGTCTTACCGCAGCCTGATGGCCCCACCAATACCACGACCTCACCGGGAATAACAGAGAGGCTAAGATTATTCAACACCGATACATTGCCGTAATTGTGCGAAACTTTTTCGACTACAAGCCGGCTTACAGAATTTTTATCTTTCATAACCCCAGCGCACGCCTGATAGTTTTGTCAATTGAGAGAGCAGGCGATCAATGCCCATACCGAGTAAACCAATAACAATCATATAACAAACAGCAGAATCCAATCGCAGCCCATTGCGTGCTTCCCAAATACCATAACCCAAACCATCCTGGCAACCTACCATCTCTGCAGCAACAATCACTACCCAGGCAATGCCATAACTAACGCGGAGTGCTGTAATTATCTGTGGCAGTACAGCCGGGAAAGTTACCTTGGTCAATAACTCAATACCTTTGTAGTTGTAATCCTGAGCAACGCGAAAATAAATACTGGGGATAGATGCAACGGCTACCATAGTTGCCAACACCAACGGGAAAAAGGTAGCCATGAAAATCAAAAAGACAGCAGGCTTGTCTCCGATATGAAACCAGAGAATGGCAAACGGAATCCACGCCAGTGGTGAAAGGAAGCGAAAGAAATTGAGCATGGGTACAAAAGCTTGTCTTGCGTGAAGATTTTGCCCGAACCACAAACCAATAGGAATCCCCAGCACAGCAGCGATAACAAAACCAATGGCCACCCGCCATAACGATGCGATGATGTCGTTGATTAACCGGCCGGCCAATAACTCTTCCTGGAAACTATTGAACACCGCTCCCGGTGAAGGAAATGCGTATGCAGGAAAAAGATCGAGGTAGGAGATGATATACCAGAGTAGCAGTGCGCCAAAAAGCACAAGGATGGGTAACAGAAACTTAAAGGTGTTGGACTTGGTCATGTTCTATTCATTCTGCATGTTGAGGTGCAAGTTCATAATTTAAATTTGAAAGTAGGAAGAATAGAGCAGGGATAAAACTTTTGCTCATGTGGGGGGAACCGGATTGATACTTTCAAAATAAAAACCTCTGCCGTACTACTACGAACAGAGGTTTTACAGAGAGTCCGTCATAAATTAAATCGATTTATTGAAACGAATGCGACTGGCCGCGTGTGCCACTTCGGCACCCAACCCGAATACGGCCTTCATTTGTTGCTTCACTGCCATAGCCGTGCTATACAAACCGTTGCGTTCGGAATACAACACAGCATTCCGCTCGCTTCTCGTTTTACCCAACTCGGCCAACGCTTTGTTTACCGCTGCGTTTTGATTTCGAAATTCAATTAACTTCTCGTTCAGATTTTGAATTTGTAACTCCGGAACAACGGGTTGATACAATTGCTCGTTGGCGAGTGTTTGCAACAACTTTTCAAAGTGATAGACGATACTTCCGTAGTCACCTCCGTTAACACGGGTTCTTACCAAAATTGGAGGTGAAGCATCCGACCCTGAGGCAGCGTTGATGGCAGACGAAATCGCGGGGCGAATAACCATGGCACTTCGTCCCTTAATCTTGCGCACCATTACACGGGCATTGTTAATGGATTGGGACAGCGCTCCAGACGACTTCAGTTCGGCAAATGTGCGCGACACCAACTGGTTAATTTCATCGAACATTACCTCCCGATTATCGGTGGCATTTTCGAAACCGGTTTTTGCTACACTCACACTCAGCATCGCTGCTTTTGCGCGCGTAAGCAAACCAGACAAACTTTCTGTTCGGAGATTGGACGAACCGGGTTTATACTGTTCTCCGTACCCGGTGCAGATACCTACGAGCTTCTCGAAGGCTTCTACATTTTTAGCATGTGACATAAATAGTGTATTTAAGTTACTATTGGTGTTGCAACGGAGTAGAGGCATGGCATTGTTGTGGTTTTTTTAATTTTTTATGAAACTATATTTTATTCAAAAATCAAAACCAACGATGAGGTGGCACGTTGGATTGCTTTTTTTAGCAGTACTATGAATCTGAATTTTTAAAGATGACGAACCATTCGCCAAACGGTTGCTGACAGCGATGATTTTTTAAGGAACGATAACCGGGGCGCGACTTGCTTTCACCGGAGCGCAGTTTGCTTTTACCGGTGACAGGTTTGCTTTTACCGGAGCTTATCACTCAAGTTTCGAGAGGTGGATCATGTTGATAACTGCTAAGATCAAAGTGTATACTACGTGTAACGCTTTCTCCGGAGTGCAGCTCGCAAGTACCGATAGAGGGAACACAGTTACAATTACGAACATCATAACGCTAACTGCTTGGTACATGATCTCCAAAGCTTACCTCACATTGTTCAATGCTTAGCTTACATTCTCCGGAGTCTGGAACGAACCTTTCGAACAAGATGAGTAGACAGGTATTCAAAATAAATCACCAGAAATGAATGAAGTAAGAACCTCATTGGCGCAAGCGTCTCGCTTGTGTCCATAAAAAATTAAGCGTCACGCTTCTGCCAAGACAGATCGGTACAAAGCATATTATTGGAATTAATTTAATAACTTTTTAAGTTAGGGAGTTAAATATGATTATGAAGAACATACCAACGCTTTACGAATGGGCTGGCGATATGAAAACCTTTGAAACTTTGTTTGCGAAGTTTTATGACAAAGTTTTGAAAGACGATTTATTGGGTGAGGTTTTTAAAAATATGTCCCCTGAACATGTTAAACAGGTTTCTCATTTTGTGGCGGAAGTTTTTGGTGGAGACAAACTTTACACTACTGAAGATAATGGCAGCCACTCTATAATGATTGGCAAACATATTGGCAAAATGTTAACCGAAGAGAAACGACAGCGGTGGGTACATCTCTTGTTACAGACAGCCGATGAAGTAGGTTTAAAAAGTGATCCCGAATTTCGTTCTGCATTTGTTGGATACATTGAGTGGGGGACACGTCTTGCCGTTATCAACTCTCAACTTAAAGAAAATCCAATGGCACAAAACGAGCCAATGCCAAAGTGGGGTTGGGGAGAAACCGGTGGACCGTATAACCCCAGCGAAAACTAAAGCGAAGAAAGACTGGGCACAACCCGTACAGAATTATACACTAAGGAATCGTAGGCCACCAATAATATATGTGCCTCAAAAAGTAAACAAGCTTTGTATTGCATCTTTTGCAAACGGAACAATACAATACAACGAATGAACTACCAAACACTCCAACCCCATTCGGATTTAAAATCCCTTGTAAAATGTTATTGGACATTAGAAGTTCCGTATCAGGAAGAAACTCAAAAGCAACTCATTATACCTGACGGATGTATTGAAATGATTTTTATTCTTGGGGATGATATAAAGCGATATACTTCCGAAGATGAATTTATTATACAACCTCGTGAGTTAGTTGTTGGTCAAATCACGGAGCCCTTTTTTATCGAACCGACCGGAGTCGTCAATTGTTTTGCCGTTCGGTTTTATCCCTATGGCTTTGGTAATTTTGTGCAGACACCAATTAGAGAATTAGCAAATAAGGAAACACCTTTGCACGACTTGTTTGGAGAAAACCGCTCGCATGAACTAAAGCAAAAAATAATACAAGCCATTGACATTCAAAGCAAGATAGAAATAGTAGAAGCGTTCCTTTTAGATACGCTAAATGATAAAATAATCATTGATCATATTGTAAAAACAACTATTGACGCGATACTCTTAACAAAAGGAAGTGCTCCGATAAACACCGTTCTCAAAGATGATTTATCAAAACGGAGACAGCTTGAAAGAAAATTCATGAAAAAGGTTGGTATTAGTCCAAAGCAACTAGGTAAAGTGATACGGTTGCAGACTGCCTTAAAAATGTTGCTCAACCAACAATCTGAAAACCTGACTTCGATCGCCTATGAGAGCGAGTATTACGACCAGGCTCATTTCATAAAGGACTTTAAAGAATTTACAGGGACTACTCCCAAGGAGTTTTTAACAGACGAGAAAATGATTCTCTCATCGGTTTTTTACAAACACGACTAACGTGTCGCGTTTTTACAATTTCAAGCCTGGCAGATACTGTAATCTGCATTGTCAATTTAAAACAAGAAAAAATGAGAAGGAAAATATTAAGCGCAGCGATAATCGCTGGAGTGATTTTTACGACCTGTACCCATCAGAACAGCACTGGTTCACAAGCACAAAATGTTGATACAACGCTAAATAAAACATCAGATGACATGAAAAATTTAATCTCAATTGTTGAAATTCCTACAAAAGACTTTTCAAGAGCACGCGCATTTTATCAGACAATTTTAGATGTTAAAATCGAAGAGACTGAAATGGATGGATCAAAGATCGGAGTGTTTCCTGACACGGGTGAAAATATTTCAGTACTGATTATTCACGGAAGCGAATATAAAACTTCCAATGAAGGCATTACCGTCTACCTCAATGGCGGAGTCGACTTACAAAATATAGCAGGCAAAATAGAAGCAAATGGAGGAAAGATAGTTGTTCCTAAAACTGAGATTGGGCCCGACATGGGTTTCTTTGCACTGTTTATTGACACGGAAGGAAACAAATTGGGATTGCATTCCAAGAACTAAGTTCAGCTCTTTGAAAGATCAGAATATCATTGAAAGCAGGAGAGAACGGGACCTGGACGTGAAAAGGCATAACAAGGGTGTAAAATGAAAAAGGCGATCTTATGGGTCGCCTTTTATCTTGTAGAAAGACAGGACTCGAACCTGTGTCCGCCAGCTGGCGGATATGAGCCCAACTGAGTGAATTAAAATAAAAAAGGCAACCGTTCAGATTGCCTTCATTTTCGTAGCGGGGACAGGACTCGAACCTGTGACCTTTGGGTTATGAGCCCAACGAGCTACCAACTGCTCCACCCCGCGATCATTGCATTTCTGATCAAGTTGACCTTTCTCAAAAACGTTTGCAAAAGTAGGACGCTCACAATTAAAAAACAAGCTACCTTTGCAAATTGATTCTATGATCTCAACATTCAAGGCCGGTTTCGTAAGTATTGTAGGCAAACCCAATGTGGGCAAGTCTTCACTCATCAATAAACTCATTGGTGAGAACCTTTCTATTGTCACTGCGAAAGCACAGACAACGCGTCATCGCATCATGGGAATTCTGAATAGTGATAAGTTTCAAATAGTTTATTCTGATACTCCGGGTATTCTCGAACCAAAATATTCTTTACACGAGGCGATGATGAATTATGTGAAGGTCTCTTTAGAAGATGCCGACATGATTTTATTGGTGGTTTCGTTAGAAGACAAGTACGAACCGGAGTTGTTTGATCGCTTTCTGAAAATACAAACACCTATTTTACTGGTGTTAAACAAAATCGATCTGGCAAAAGGGTCGCAGATAAAGGATAAGAGCGATTACTGGAAACAAAATATTCCTACTATAAAGGAGGTCGTTGCTGTTTCAGCCAAAACAGGTCAGAATGTAGAAACATTGCTTCCGAAGTTGTTGGAGCAAATTCCGGAGCACCCACCTTTCTTCCCACAGGATGAGTTTACCGATCGATCAGAGCGCTTTTTTGCTTCGGAGATTATTCGCGAGAAAATATTTTTGAATTACGACCAAGAGATACCTTATAGTACGGAAGTAGTGATCTCTGCTTTTAAAGATGAGCCGAATATTGTGCGCATCAGCGCCATCATCTATGTGGAGCGCGATTCGCAGAAAGGTATTGTGATCGGGAAGGGCGGAAGCTTGTTGAAGAAAGTGGGAACGGAAGCCCGCAAAGACATGGAAGCATTTTTAGATAAGAAAGTTTTCCTGGAAACACACGTGAAAGTTTCCAAGAATTGGCGCAAAGAAAAACTGAAGCTTCGCACGTTCGGATACGTGGAGTAATTGAAGATGAGTTGGAGTGAACAATAGAGAAAAGAATTTTTAAAAGTCAATTGTAAAGAAACATGTCAAACATAGTAGCAATAGTAGGCAGGCCCAACGTAGGTAAGTCAACCTTCTTTAATCGGTTGGTGGAAAAGCGTCAGGCCATTATGGATAACATGTCCGGTGTTACACGCGACCGTCATTATGGTTATGCTGAATGGTGTGGTACTTTCTTCACGGTAATTGATACCGGTGGATATGTAAATGGTTCTCATGATAAGTTTGAATCTGAAATACGCAAGCAAGTGAAGCTGGCCATTGATGAAGCATCAGCGATCATTTTCGTGGTGGATTGTCGTGATGGTATTACAGGCTTCGATAAAGATTTCGCCAACATTTTGCGTACTTCTAAAAAGCCAATCTTCGTTGCTGCTAACAAAGCAGATACTCCTGATAAAGCGGCAATGGCAGGTGAGTTTTATGAACTGAGCTTAGGAGAAGTTTATCCGATCTCCGCTGAGAATGGTGGAGGTAGTGGTGAACTTTTAGATGAAGTTGTAAAAGTATTTCAAACAGAAGGAGTTGAAGATCCGGATGCCGGCATTCCAAAGATTACCATTGTAGGACGACCGAATGTTGGGAAGTCATCTTTCCTGAATGCATTGTTAGGTGTTGATCGCAGCATCGTAACGCCAGAAGCCGGTACGACTCGCGATGCCATACATTCCTATTATAAAATGTTCGGCAAGAATTTCATCCTGATCGATACAGCCGGTGTTCGTAAGCGTGGTAAGGTGCATGAAGACATTGAATTTTATTCAGTGCTTCGATCGCTCAACGCGTTAGAAGAATGTGATGTGTGTATCATTGTGATCGATGCTGATCGTGGTCTTGAATCGCAGGATGTGAACCTGATTGCTTTGGCACAACGCCAGGGCAAAGGTATGGTGATCATGGTGAACAAGTGGGACCTGATCGAAAAGGACTCGAAGACATCTGATAAATACAAGCAGGATATTTTAGAAAAAATTGCTCCGATCACCTACATCCCGATCATTTTTGCATCGGTTTTGGAGAAACAGCGCATATTCCAGGTGATGGAAAAATCGGTCGAAGTTTTCGATAATAAGACCAAAAGAATCCCTACTTCTAAGCTAAATGACCTGATGTTGCTGGAAATAGCGCGAAATCCACCCCCTTCAATAAAAGGAAAGCACATCCAGATAAAGTACGTTACGCAGATACAAGCGAGGTTTCCATCGTTTGCATTCTTTTGTAATCATCCTCAGTATATTCAACCTTCTTATGAGCGATATCTGGAGAATAAGATGCGCGAGCACTTTGATTTTGAAGGAGTTCCTTTAAGGCTAATCTTCAGAAAGAAATAATTTTATTACGCGCTTGTTATCAGGGATATAAATCCTATTATATTTGCGGTGAATTTAAAAACCTGTAAACTATGAAAAAAGTTATCGCATTGTTAGCTGTTTGTGGCTTCGCTATCGCTCTTGTTGCTTGTGGCAAGAAGGCTGATACAGCTGAAACTGCTGTTGATTCTGCTGCTGTTGTCACCGAAGTTGTGGTTGACTCTGTAGCTGCCGTTGATTCTGCATCAGTTGTTGCTGATACAGTAGCTGCACACTAATCAACAAAGCAACATTCCCGGGAAGGCTTTAGTAATCTAAAGCCTTTTTTTATTTCTATGAAGTCTAACGAGGTATTACACATATTGCAATCGCATGTTCCTGCCTCCTCTGTAGAATATTGTTTTGAACTTTGGCAGGCAAGCCCGTTTGAGTTAAAGATTACGAAAAGCCGCCAGACTAAAGTGGGTGATTTTACCAGCAAAAGAACGAGAAGTCATCCCAGGATCACACTTAACAACGATCTTAATCCCTATCTCTTTCTTGTAACGTATGTTCATGAGGTAGCTCACCTTCGGGTTTACCTGAAACACGGTGCCCGATTAGATCCTCATGGTGAAGAATGGAAGACAACCTTTACTGATTTGATGCTGCCCATTCTCTGGGAAAGTGTTTTTCCAGAAGAAATCTTACATGAGCTTCGAAGGCACATGATCAATCCAAAGGCGAGTTCGTTTGCCGATACTACGCTAACTCAGGCCTTTAGGAAGTTTGACTTAAACCAACGCCACCAGATCTCCCTATCGGACGTTCCAGAAGGAAGTATTTTCAAACTTAGCGATCGGTATTTTAAAAAAGGCAAGCTTCGCAGAACGCGCGTTTTGTGTAAGGAGCTAAAATCGAAGCGAGATTATTTAGTGCCAGCCGATGCTTTGGTAACGGATGTTCAACTGAGCATGCTTTAGATTTTTTATCTATCTCTTATAATTTTGAATGGCGGCCCTGACCGATCCAAATTGCTGGAGTAACGCACTGGCTTGTTGCTGATTTACCCCAAGCTCATCCATAATCATTTTCTCACCACGATCCACCAGCTTATTGTTTGTCAGTTGCATATCCACCATTTTATTTCCGACAACATGTCCCAGCTTAATCATCGTGGCAGTTGAAATCATATTAAGTACCAGCTTTTGTGCCGTTCCGGATTTCATGCGTGTGCTGCCGGTGACAAACTCCGGACCGGCTACAACTTCAACAGGAAAATCGGCATGACGGGCCATCTCTGTGTTTTCATTACACACAATGCATCCCGTAACAATACCATTTGAACGCGCTTCTTTCATTCCACCAATAACATAAGGTGTGCGTCCTGAAGCGGCAATGCCAATCAATACATCTTGTTGGTTGATGGAATATTCTTCTAAATCTTTCCAGGCTTGTGCTGCATCATCTTCTGCATTTTCTACAGCTTTCCTAATCGCCTTATCACCACCGGCAATAATTCCAATTACTTTTCCTTGGGATACTCCAAAAGTGGGGGGTATTTCAGAAGCATCGACAACACCTAATCTTCCACTGGTGCCGGCCCCTATATAAAAGAGTCTTCCTCCTACTTGCATTTTCTCTACCACGGCATTTACCAGTGCTTCAATTTGTGGAAGGACTTTTTCAATGGCGATCGGTACTTTCTTGTCTTCGTTGTTGATGTTCTTCAACAACTCCAACACCTCCATTTTTTCAAGGTTGTTGTAATGCGAGGAAGATTCCGTGGTCGACATTAATTCAAATCTTTCTGATGATAGAGTGTCAGTCCGGCAATTGGACCCTCCAGAATATTTTTTACGATAATACCTTTGTCGTTTGCCACTTGTCTTAAAATATTGCTGAAGTAAAAAGATACTGAACCTGTGAAGTGAACCTTAAGGTTCTGATAGTTTGCATATTCCATTACATTATTCTCGTAGAATGCCTCGAAGCTTTTATAGACCAATGAGTAGCAGTACTCTTCTTTTAGGTGTTGAAAAATAAATCGGGTGAAACTGGCCAGGAAGGCACTTGGTTTCTCCTGTTGATAAATTCGTTCAAGAAATTCTTCACGCGTCATTGGGAAGCGCTCATGAAATTGCTTTGCCAGACTTTGTGGCATTTTGTTCCTCAGGTAATCGAACAAAAACTTTTTGCCGATATCGGTACCGGATCCTTCATCCGCCAAAATCCAACCGAGATTGGCTACGTTGGTTGTAATTTTTGAACCATCATATAGGCAGGAGTTTGAACCGGTTCCCATGATACAGGCAATGCCGGGATCATTGCCACACAACGCACGCGCGGCTGCAAGTAAATCCCATCCAATCTCAATATCCGCGTTTGGAAAAAAAGAGTTGAATGTCGCTTTTATAGTTTGCTGATTTTTTTCAGAAGATACACCTGCACCGTAGAAGAAAACTTTTGATACCGGTTCAGTCACTAAAGGCTTCACCATTTCCTGAATGCCTTTCGAAAGATTTTCGATTGGCTGATAGTAAGGGTTAAAGCCCGGGCCATTGGCCTGCAGAATAGTGGAATCTTTTTGAATGAGTCTCCAGTCTGTTTTAGAGCCCCCGCTGTCGGCAATGATAATCATGGTTGAGTTTTATGAACCCCGAAAGATAGTAGAGAATAATGTGCCTCCCTCTAATCGGAGTATCAATTTATGAGTTTTCCAATTACTTTAAATTTTTCGAAAACCTTTTCAGTGTGCGGGGCATCTTTCAGCTCGTCTGTTAAATCCTGACCTGCCCAATGTTCATAATGTTTTCCGTCCCGCCACAAGCGGGAAGCGGTTACTTCGTAAATCTGTCCGTGAAGTGCTACCCAAATCTGAGGTTTGTCCTGACCGTTGCGCAACGCCAGTTGTGCTTTTGAATAAAGGGGAAGTTCGGTCGTGCTCACTTTCCGGCTGTCAGCATTGTAAAATCTTTCACCACAGTTTGTAAAAGGGTCACCGGCTGCATCTCTGATTCGATGCCGTACATCGTTTTAAGTTTGTCGATCAGCATCATTACCGGTTTAATATGACCTCGCTCGCGATTTACCTGTAAGGCTTGTTGAATCATTTCAATATCGCGATCGCTCAGGTTCACCACACTCGCAAAGGTGGGTGTGTATGTGTCATCCACTAATGTAAATACCATCTCGGCTGTTACCTCTTCTTGCTTCGCGAGTTTCACCACGGTTGTTCCTGCTACAACATCCCCAAGACGTTGACCTTTCTTACTGGAAGCAATGGTCACCATAGCGAGGGCTCCTTGCAAAAGTGTTACTTCAATCAATCTGAATAACCAGCGTAAAAGGTAATTTCCAATAGAAGGCGAAGTTCCATCCAGGCGCACCACTTTAATTTTGCGCTGACGTTTTCCCGGACTTTGTCCGTCCATGAAAATTTCAAACAATAAATGATAGAGGAGGTATGGAATGTAAATAACGAGCATGTTTATCCAATCGACCTCGAGTTCCAGTCGATCGAAGGCAAGCCAGCAAAGACCTGCGTAAGCAGCAAGAATAAGTGAGTCAATAAGGAAAGCTAACATCCTGTCGCCAAGGCCGGCAAGCGGATAATCAATAACAACATTTTGTGTGGTGCGAACACGAACGGTATACATCATAATGATGACTTATTTTTGCTATACTTGAACCCTAATCTGCTCTCAAAATAATGCAATTAACATTACGAAACCTATTGGCTTCCCGATTTACGTTGGTGGCCTTTGCTGCTATGGTTTTCAGCTGCTCAACCTCAATAGATTCGCGCGATTATACCAAGCTGTCCGATGCAGACTTGCATCATGTGGCAGACTCACTGGCGCAAGCTTATATTATTACGGACAGCCATGTGGATTTACCGTATCGATTAAAAGTAAAACACTTTCGATTGGAGAAAGAATATCTGGGTATTCCCATCAGCACGAAGGAAGGTGATTTTGATTTTGAACGTGCAAAGAAAGGTGGACTCGATGCACCTTTCATGTCAATCTATATTCCGTCATCGTATCAAAAGCATTCTGATTCTGGAAAAGACTTAGCCGACTCTTTAATAAACATGATAAACGGAATTGTCGATGCGTATCCCGATAAATTTTCAGTAGCCGTGACACCAAAACAAATCGAAGACAATTCGAAAGCCGGGAAAATTTCATTGCCCATGGGCATGGAGAACGGTGCACCGATTGGCAATGATTTAGCGAACGTAAAATATTTTTATGATCGAGGTATTCGCTACGTTACCCTTACGCATGGCAAAGACAATCAGATTTGTGACTCATCATACGATTCATTGAATACCTGGAATGGCTTAAGTCCTTTCGGAGAAAAGGTGGTGGCAGAAATGAACCGAGTTGGAATTATGGTTGACATCTCGCACGTAAGCGATAGTGCATTCTATGATGTAATTAAAATGACGAAGGTTCCTGTGATAGCATCTCACTCTTCGTGTCGCTTTTACACACCAGGATTTCAACGCAACATGTCGGACGATATGATCAAGGCATTAGGTAAAAACGGTGGCGTTATTCAAATTAATTTTGGTGCTTCATTTCTGGATTCTGCTGCACGGATAAACACAGCACTCCGTGATTCACTCAATACAATTTTATCGGAGAAGAAATTAACATCAGCAGATGCTGAGGCAGAAAGCATCATCGAACAATTTGGCAAGCGACATAAAGAACTTTACTCGGATGTTGTTCGCGTGGCGGATCACATCGATCATGTTGTGAAACTTGCAGGCATTGATCACGTAGGTATTGGCTCTGACTATGATGGTGTAGGTGATAGCTTGCCACTGGGATTGAAAGACGTTTCACAATACCCTAATCTGATTGCCGAATTGTTGAGGCGTGGATATTCTCCTGAAGACATCGAAAAGATTTGTTCGAAGAATCTTTTCCGGGTGTGGAATAAAGTGATTGAAGTTTCTAAACTATAAACATGTTGCATGCGCGAAGCTGCCTTTGTGAAGTTGAACCAAAAGCGTTGGCTGGAGTTTGAAAGCAAACTAAACAGTGGCACGCCACAACCGGATACGTTAGCGGAAATTTTTATCCAACTAACCGATGACCTTTCGTTTGCGCGTACACAATATCCGGATAGCCGCACGACAAAATATCTCAACAGTCTTACTTCTAAATTTCATCTTGAGATTTATAAAAACAAAAAGGAAGACAAGAATCGCTTCATTACCTTTTGGAAATACGAATTGCCAGAAGTAATGTGGGGAGTTCGCAAACCTATGTTGTATGCTTTCATCATTTTTATTGTTTCTATTTTGATTGGAATTGTCTCTACGCTGAATGATGATTCCTTTGTTCGATTAATCCTGGGCGATTCATACGTAAACATGACCCTTGAGAATATTAAGAACGGAAATGCGACAAGTGTTTACGCGCATGAATCGGAGATGAACATGTTTTTCCGAATTACTTTGAACAACGTATTTGTGTCGTTTCGAATTTTTGTTTTTGGTGCGCTCACTTCTCTTCTTTCCGGCTTTATGTTGTTCTATAACGGTCTAATGGTTGGAACATTTTTTACGTTCTTTTATACGGAGAATCAATTGGCTCAAGGCTTCCCTGTAGTGATGCTTCATGGTACGATTGAACTTACCTCCATCGTGATAGCCGCTGCAGCGGGATTTGTGATGGGGAACAGCATTATTTTTCCAGGCACCTATTCGCGGTTAGAGTCTTTTAAAATTGGCGCACTAAATGGACTGAAAATAATTATTGGTCTTGTTCCTTTCTTTATCGTGGCAGGTTTTATCGAATCCTTTATTACCCGCTATGCTTTTATGCATTGGAGCATTAAAGTTTTTATCATCGGAGTTTCAGCCTTCATCATGATTTACTATTTCATCTTTTATCCTTACCGTTTACACAGACATGGAAGATTCATCGCCAATTGAGTTTTACGAAGCCCGGAATTTTAACCAGAAGATGAACGTCACCTATGGCTTCATTCGTGAACACTTTAAACCCCTCGGAAAAAGTTTGTTGCTGTTAGCGGGTACGCCCGCCATTATCGGAAGCATTTTGATGTCGGATTCAATTAGTAGCCTTGACCAGGGACTGGGAACAAACGTACCCATTGGCATTGCCGGAATGTATGAACAGTGGAATGTTATTGAAGTACTTGCCATGTTCTTGTTCATGTTGATAGCGGGTGTCTTTACCGTGGCTACTACGTATGGATATTTGTTGGCATACAAAGAAAAAAAAACGAATGCCATTGAGGTAAGTGATGTGTGGCACTATGCACGTAAAATTTTCTGGATCAATTTCGGAACGATGATTGGCTATTTTATCACTGTGTTTTTTTCAATTATTGTATTGATCATTCCGCTGGCCATTGTTGGGAGTGTGGTTAGTTTCCTTGGACCATTTGTGATTGGTGTTGCGGCAGTTGGATTTTATGTAGGTCTATTTCTGATCACTGTCAATTTATCGCTTATTTTTTTTATTCGTAGTTACGAGCGCATTGGATTCTTTGCTTCTATTGGAAGATTTTTCGCTTTATGCAAAGGAAAATGGTGGAGCACCTTCGGCATAGGGAGTATCAACATTTATATTCAGTTAATCTTCTCCTTTATTCTTTTTATTCCCTGGTATATTATGTTTTTTTTAAAGATGATGCATAACACCGGCCTTGAAACGCTTGAACAGCCTTCCGTATTTATGGATGTTATAGGTAATATTTCGCTGGTACTATATTCGCTTGCAGGAACCTTACTGTATGCTGTTCCATTGATAGCACTTGCGTTTCAATATTTTAATTTGGTTGAGTTGAAGGAAGCGAAGGGTCTGCGCACCAGAATTCAAACCTTCGGAGAAAAAACGGCACCGACAGAAGAACATGCGGATTTTTAAGCTCATCCACCTTTTTGCGATCACTATTTTTTGTCTTGCCTCCCTTTCGGGGAGGGGAGCAAATCAACAGGATTCAACTTTTGTTGATTCAGATTCACTCTCCATTCGTTCATCTGAAATTGTTGTAGATACCGTTGTACATCGTCAATTCGATAAGGAAAAAGTAGAGAAGTTAAAAAATGATGATGAGCTCACGTATAGCTTAGACAAAGCGACCGTCAGTTTGTGGGATAGGTTTTGGCGATGGTTTGGGCGAGTCCTCGAGGATTTGTTTAGTGGAACGCGTGATGCAAGTTGGGGCCGATTTTTAGTCTACGCTGGAATGACTTTGCTATTGATGTATGTCATTTTCCGTTTATTGAAGATTGATGCACTTAAAATGTTTTACGGTCGCGCAGATAGTGGTTCAATGAAATACACTGTGCTGGAAGAAAACATTCACGAAATGAATTTCGAGAAATTAATAGAAGAGGCTAAGAGCCGCAAGGACTATCGACTAGCTATTCGCCTCATTTTTTTATTCAGTCTAAAAATGCTTTCTGATAAACACCATATTTATTGGGAACCTGGAAAAACAAATCATGATTACCTCAACGAGTTGCAAACAAAAGAATTGAAATCCGGATTGCGCGAACTCAATTATTATTTTGAGTATGCATGGTATGGAAATTTTGCTGTGAATGCTTCCTTGTTCACCACCGTAAACAATACTTTTTCAACCTGGAGAACAAAGATATAAAGTGAAGAAAGACTGGAAATATATTCTCTACCTCTCTATTGCCTTCCTGGCTTTTCTGGGATTAAAACTCTTTTCACCCCGGGAATTAAATTGGGATGTTACGTTTCATGAGGACGATAAAAATCCGTTTGGCGGTTATGCCATTAACGAATTGATGCCTTCCATTTTTCAAGATCAAAAAATTAGTAAATCAAATCTTACGATCTATGAGTTGAATGATTCACTGCGACCAGATGTAAATTTTATTAGCCTATCCGAAACTTTTGCTCCTGGAAGTGATGATGTGAATGCGCTTTTGGAAAATGTACAAGCAGGAGGGAGCGCTTTTATTGCTGCGGAAAACTTTGCTAGCTTTTTTGCCGATACATTAAAGCTTGATACGCGCGACTATTTTTATAATAGCGAAAAGCTTGGCTTTGTGAGTAAAGAGGATTCCGCTTCGCTAACGTTTACAAGTCCATCCTTTCCAGATGCGTATTTATTTCCAAGACAAAACACAAACAACTATTTTGATAGCTACGATTCAACTCGCACCACCGTATTAGCCAATAATGATTTTGACTTGCCTGTGCTTCTTCGTGTACGATGGGGTAAGGGTAATTTGATTGTGAGCTCAACACCATTAGTATTTTCTAATATTTACCTATTGCACGAAAACCATACTGAGTTTGCAGAAGTAACATTATCTTATCTTCCTAAACAAGATGTAGTGTGGACCGCATTTTATCAATTGGGTCGTTTGGAGGCGGGCACTCCACTGCGATTTATTTTAACTTCGGAACCATTGCGGTGGGCGTATTACATTACGATACTCTCAATTATTCTTTTTATGATATTCGAAGCAAAACGCAAGCAGCGAATTATCCCAATCATCAAGCCACTTCAAAATACGACACTGGAATTTGTTGGTGCCATAGGTAATCTCTATTATCAAAACAATGAGCATAAAAGTATTGCAGAGAAAAAAATTAATTTTCTGTTGGAACATATTCGGACCAAGTATTGGATGAGCACTGTGAAACTCGATGATAGTTTCATGTATACACTTGCCCGCAAAGCAGGAAAATCCGAAGCGGAAGTGCGTGACTTGTTCCGGACAATACAATCCATTCATGCCATGGATTATATTTCAGCGGAAGTATTAGTATCGCTGAATTCTAAAATTGAAAAGTTTAATCAATAATTTATGTTGCTTGCTTTGAGTTTCTTTGTGTCTTTGAGCCTTGGTGGCAAAGAAGATTCGTACCGTTTTGGCCACAAAGACCCGAAGGCACTAAGGGGTCACAAAGGAAAACAAGAGAGCATTAGTCACTAAACATTTGTAAAAAAATCAATAACAATATCATGGAAGAAGGAGTATTTGAAAATCGAATTGATCTGAGTGCGTTGAATGAAAGCATCAATAAGATCAGGGAAGAAATAGGGAAGGTAGTGGTCGGGCAAGAGCAAATGGTTGATCTGTTGATCACCGCCATTCTTGCTGATGGGCATGTATTGATCGAAGGTGTTCCTGGTGTTGCGAAAACCCTTACAGCTAAATTACTTTCTAAGGTAATTGACGTAAAATTTTCGCGCATTCAGTTTACTCCTGACCTAATGCCTTCCGATGTTTTGGGTACTTCTATTTTTAATCTCAAGAAATCAGAATTTGAATTTAAAGCAGGTCCGATTTTTTCAAATATTGTTTTGATTGATGAAATAAACCGCGCCCCTGCAAAAACACAAGCAGCGCTTTTTGAAGTGATGGAAGAACGTCAGGTTACCATCGATGGTAAAACGTATCCACTTGATTATCCTTATCTGGTAGTAGCTACTCAAAACCCAATCGAGCACGAAGGTACTTATCGCCTTCCCGAAGCACAGTTGGATCGTTTCTTATTTAAGATTCAGGTAAACTATCCAAATCTTGATCAGGAGATTGCCATTATCAACGGACATCATAATCGGAAAGGTGTTCATGCACTTCACGAAGTAAACTCAGTGTTATCACCAGAACAGATCAAGGCATATAGAAGCAGTGTACAACAAATCCATATAGAAGATAATCTGGTGCGATACATTGCCCAGGTTATTCATGAGACACGGAATAATCCTGCACTATTCCTTGGAGCATCGCCTCGTGCATCGGTTGCCATACTCAATGGATCGAAAGCATTTGCTGCTGTTAATGGTCGCGACTTTGTTACACCTGAGGATATTAAGTTTGTTGCATTACCTGTGCTCCGTCATCGTATCGTCCTTACGCCTGATAAGGAAATGGAAGGTATAACAGCAGATGAAGTAGTAAAACAGATTATTGATAAAGTAGAAGTTCCACGCTAGTGAAGGGTTTTCGCTCTCTATATTTAAATAACAGGTTGTTCCTGGCAATCATCATCGTGGTGTTCGCTTTTTTAGTGAGCTTCCTGGTTGATGCATTTACTATTATTATCCCAAAAGCACTTTTCATTTTGGTGTTGGCCATCCTCTTCACTGATTTGATTTTATTGTTTCGCACGCGCAAAGGACTTCATGGATATCGCTTCACACCCGAAAAACTTTCAAATGGTGATGAGAATGAAATTAAAATTTACATCGAAAGTTTTTACCCATTTACAGCTTCATTATCGGTGATCGATGAAATACCGCATCAATTTCAAAGACGGGATCTTCAATTTTTAGTGAGTATCAAATCCGGAGAAAGTAAAATCATTCATTATTATTTGCGGCCTGTAAAGCGAGGAGAATATTCATTTGGATCAGTAAATGTATTTGCCCGATCGCCATTGGGTTTTCTTTCCAGAAGATTTCAGTTTTCAGCGGAAGCTTTGGTGCCCGTTTATCCTTCCTATGTTCAAATGCGGAAGTATGAATTGATGGCAATATCAAATCGGCTTACCAATACAGGCATCAAGAAGATCAGACGAATTGGTCAGAACATGGAGTTTGAGTTGATCAAAGAATATGTAACGGGTGATGATTTTCGAACCGTAAATTGGAAGGCCACTTCGCGAAGAAATCAATTGATGGTAAATCATTTTCAGGATGAACGTTCACAACAAGTCTATTCCTTAATTGATAAAGGCAGGCTTATGGAGATGCCGTTCAATGGATTGAGTTTGTTAGACTATGCCATTAACGCCAGTCTCGTTATTTCAAATATTGCAATCAAGAAATCAGACAAGGCCGGGCTCTTAACTTTTCAGGATAAAATTGGAACGATGCTGCCTGCCAGTAAGCAGAATGGACAAATGTCTAAAATTCTGGAGGTGCTATACAATCAAAAGACTGCATACCGCGAACCTGACTTTTCTGTTCTTTACACACACGTGAGAAGAAAAATCACGCAACGCAGTTTATTGTTGTTGTTCACTAATTTTGAATCCATTTATGGGTTGCACCGTCAACTTACCTTTCTGAAAAGTCTGGCAAAACAACATTTGCTGGTTGTTATTTTCTTTGAGAATACTGAAATGAAGTCGCTACTTACCAAACCAGCACCCGATCTGAAATCCATCTATTATAAGGCCATTGCAGAAAAGTTTAGTTACGACAAAAAACTCATTGTAAAAGAATTGGCTAAACATGGCATCCAGGCACTGCTTACCTCACCCGAGCAACTCACCATTAATACCATCAATAAATACTTAGAATTAAAATCGCGTGGTATGATTTAGAATTCCATTCTCGAATTACCTTTGATTTTGAGACCTATCATTTTTTTACTAAGACCTGTTTATGAGACCATTCAAAATTTTATTAGCGCTTTTATTACTTATTAACTTTTCTGGATTTTCACAAGGAAAGAAACCAATTCAAAAGTTCAAGCTTCCCGCAAATGCTAAAACTCAAGACTATGAGCAGGGTGTGGTTTGGGTAAAGCTGAAAGAGAAACACAAATCACTTTTTGAATCATCTTCAAGTGTAACGGGAAAAACCCTTACTAAAATCAATATGCAGTCGGCTCAGCCGCTGATAAATCCTAAATCAACTCGCAACAGTGCTGCGCGCAGTGGTCCACGGAAAGCGAATATTGACATCACACGTTACTATCAGATTCGTTTTGACTCACAACTTCCCATTGAAGATTACATTAATGAACTCTATGCCACTGACTATTTTGAAGTAATTGAACCGGCTTACACCAGTAAGGCGATGTTTACACCAAACGATCCTCAAAAAGGAAGTCAATATTATTTAACACTTATAAAAGCGTTTGATGCCTGGGATATTACGCAGGGAGATGAATCAATGGTGATTGGAATGGTTGACTCTGGTGGAGATTTGGATCACCCGGATTTAGCGTCTCAACTTTTTATTAATACAGCCGATCCAATTGATGGTATTGACAATGATAGTGACGGATACATAGACAACAATAAAGGCTGGGATTTTTCTGGAGCCGATACATTGCTCATTAGTCAACCTGATTTTCTTGGAGATAATAATGCTTCTATTACAAAGGGAGGTAACCATAGTCACGGAACGTGGGCTGCGGGATGTGCATCAGCAGCAACGGATAATGGCATCGGTATTTCAGGTGTTGGTTACAAAACAAAATTACTTTTTACAAAGCACTATGCGGATAATCAACCGACAACATCAAGAACGTATTCTTCCAATTTGTATCAGGGTATTTTGTATGTAGCAACGCATGGAGCAAAAATTATTAACTGTTCGTGGGGAGGAAGTAATGCAAGTGCAGTTTATCAGGATATTATTTCATACGTAACACTTGATCTGGGATGCCTTGTAATCGCATCTTCTGGGAATGATGGCACTACTAATCCACTTTACCCGGCAGCATACGATTATGTTCTTTCAGTAGCGGGTTCTGATAGAAACGACAAAGCAGCAAACTTTACTACTTATGGTAAGACGGTAGATATAACAGCACCGGGAGTAAATACTTTCACAACAGGATTTGATGATCAGTACGATGTTGAATCGGGGACTTCATTTTCTGCACCTATTGTTTCAGGAGCGGCTGCACTAGTTTGGTCTGCGTTTCCAACGTACACGCCTCTTCAAGTGGGTGAACTACTTCGTGTTTCTGCTGATCCGATTGTGTATACAAATAGTGATGTGAAGTATAAAAATAAATTAGGTAGAGGACGATTGGATATTAAAAACGCCCTTACCATCGAAAGCCCATCAATACGGGCCAGCCGACCCTTGTTGGTGAAGGATGATGGTAATCCTCCTGATCCGGGACAAACCGCCAATCTTTATTTTGACTTTACAAACTATTTAAAGAGTACAAGTAGTGGGTTGGAAATAACCATCTCAACAACTTCTTCTTTCTTAACCATTACAAAAAACACGATTCGTCCGGGAATCATTCCTGAGAATACTGTGGTGCGGAATACATTAGATCCCTTCGTTGTTACACTTAAATCAACAACGCCATTAAATACTCCCATTGAAGTGTTGCTCACTTTTAAGGATGGAGCGTACACTGATTTGCAAACCATTAGTTTTGTTATCCCATCCTATATTGACATTAATGAAAATAATATAACCACTACGTTGTCATCAAACGGTCGTATGGGTTATGAAGACACACAGAACTCAACCAACGGTTCTGGATTTGTGTACAATGACGAGAACATTCTTTACGAAATGGGGTTGATTATGGGAACATCTTCTTCCGACCTTTTCAATTCGGTTAGAGGTATTAATAATTTATTTGATCAGGATTTTACTACCTCATCAAAAATTATAAAGACAACTCCGGGAACAAGATCTTACTCTGAGGTTTCTGGTTCATTTAGAAATAAACCAACCGCGGGATCAGAATCTTTACAAGTGTCTTACCAAAGTTTAGTCTGGAAAAATGCACCATACAACAATCTCATTATATTAGAGTATAAGGTAAAGAACACAACGGCCAATCCACTCAACGGTTTTTATTTTGGAATTTTTGCTGATTGGGATATTTCACTGAATGGTGGTGGTGACAGAGCCGGATGGAACGATGATGTAAAGTTGGGATATATATATCCAGCGCAAGCATCCAATCTTCCGCAGTCAGGTATTCAATCTCTAACGGGTGATGCCCAGTATTATGCCATCGATAATGATCATGAAATAGAAGACAATCCGTTAGGTATTTATGATGGTTATACTGATGCAGAAAAGTTTACGAGTATTTCAAGCGGATTAGGTAAAACAGATGCAGGAAATGTAACTAGTGGAAACGATGTAAGTCATGTTGTGTCATCAGGACCTTACGATATTGGAGCTGGTGAAGAAATTACCATTGCCTTTGCACTTCATGGGGCAAGTACATATGCAGAGTTGGTGAATTCTGCAAAGTATGCCGACTCACTCTACAATTTTACTTTGAAGGCTGATGTTCCTGTAGTAGATACAGTGGAAATTTGTTTTGGAGAAACAACAACACTAGCAGCATCAGGAGCATCTACATATAATTGGTATCGCAATTTTACAGGAGGTGAGCCATTTTATTCCGGACCTTCGCTCACGACTTCAAGTTTGTTTAGTGACACTACTTTCTACGTTTCCAATGCAGCAAATTCATACGAAAGTGTTCGTACTCCCGCATCTGTAATTGTAAAAGGAAACCCAGAGATCACCGCCTCACGAGGATTAACACTTTGTGAAGGAGAGACGATTACCTTACAAGCGAAGGAAGCAGATGAGTATTTATGGAGCACAACCGAAACGACTCAATCCATTGTTGTATCAACATCGGGTGATTATACTGTGAAGGTAAAAGATAATACGCTAAGCTGCGAATCGCTATCAGATGCAGTATCGATAAGTTTTAATCCATTACCATCGGCTGCCTTTACACCCACTGGAGAATTGCTCCCTGATGAATTGATCACCTTTACGGATGAAAGTATTGATGCCGTTTCCTGGTTTTGGGAATTTGGTGATGAAAGCACCAGCACAGAACAGAGCCCTTCTCATGAATATGCAGAATTTGGAAATTATACAGTAACACTCACCGTTACGTCAGACAATGGATGCCAGGATGTTGTTACTCATGATGTTGGTCTTGTAACAGGAACTGAACTTAGTGCTTTGAACGGATTAAGAGTTTATCCTAATCCGGTGAATCAGGATAAGCTCTTGATTTTTGTTCCGGATAATTTTAACAACGAACTCGAAGTTTCAATTTTGAATAATCAAGGTCAACGAGTGAAAAGGAATTCGCTTACAAAAAGTGAAAATATCATTTCAGTTTTCGATCTGTCGGTTGGAATTTATTATGTACGAGTGAAATCGGGAGAGAAAAGTTTTACAAAGAAGATTATGATTCAACGATAAGAGAGTATACTTTAAAATAAGAAAGGCCACTTCATCAGTGGCCTTTCTTATTTTAAAGACTGAATAATTATTTTTCAAAATCCTTTGTCAATCTTTCAATTTCTGAAGCAGCGAGTTCACTACCCGATCGTATTACGACACGATAGCGAAACGTTACAGACTCATCTTTCTTCAACATGAAGTTAAGTTTCTCTTTCCCTTCACTGAAAACTTTTTGCCCGAGTGGATTGGCAGAAAATAATCCATACCCACGGGCGTGCCAGTAAGTTGGGTAGCCAATATTTTTTGGATGATCAATGATGGTAATCGAGACAATTTCATCGCCTATTATGCCGACCAGACTTACCCAACGCGCACGCGTTCCCCAAACGGCATTTCCCTTTAATCCTTCACTACTTAAATATTCTCCAGTAACATCTTTATTGTTAATAGCAGGTACAGTAGTTGGATTCCCTTTTGAGTCAATAAAAATTTCAGGTTGCTCGGACCGATGCTGAAGTTCACGTGCAACACGAATGGCAAACAAACCATCCTTCACATCATTAAAATGTACATCTTCATTTAATGCATCAAGCGTTGTAATGCGATCGATTATAAAATTTTCTCCCTCCACAGAAAAAATATATCGTGTGGACTCGCGCAGTAAAATATTTTCATTGTGATTAATCCATCGGGCGGTGACTTCCAAAGTAGCATTTGTTTTATTCGCTTCGGTTTTCACTACACCATCGTGAACAATGGTTCCGTAATGTGATCGGTCTTTGAAAGGAATTGCGGTTGAGTGATTCCAAAAATCCAATCCATTTACAGATTCATAATTCAACCACATACCGGTGTGGTGAGGATGATCAACAGGCTCTCCTTCCCGAGGGACGATCGGAAAGCCGCGGGTAACGGTAACTCCCGATAGAGTATTGATTGGAAAGAGAATGGGCTTCTTAATGGAGTCAGCGTAATAGTAAGCCGTTAATAATTTGTCGTTGAAAAAAACTTCAATCTGTTTGGCATCAATGTTATCGACCAAACGAAAGCCATCAGTTTTCTTTTGAGCACACACCGTTAGTGTTAAGCTCAATGAAATCAGTGATACAACGCAAAATAGTTTCATCGTTTAAAACTTAAATACTTTTCCATTCGCCATCACTTCTTGTGTTGCTTCATCAAAGGTTGCTTTCGTACCGGTATGAGATGCAGCGGTTGTCATAATGCTGGCAATGGCATGAGCGTAACCAGCTTCAACCGGAGCATTAGGTTGCTTGCGACTGCGTACACATTCCATCCAATTACGCATGTGCGCTGATGTTAATGGATCGCCACCCGTATTGGCAGAGGCTACTACTTTTTCAGCCGATGCATTAATATCCAGTGATGTTAAAAGATTTGCTTTCATGTTCATTGCTTTCGCAGCCCACTCTTCCAATCCACCACGTGGTGAAACTTTGTTGGTATTAAGATTGAGCTCGCCTCCATTGGAATAATAGATCTCCGCTGGATTCTCATCACCATTATGCATGCGCGATGTGAATGTTACCTGAAAGCCTGATGTTGGATCGGCCTCTGGTCCATAATCAAAAACAACAGTAGTGGTGTCCCAATTTTTTCTTCCGTCTTTCCACATGTAAACTCCTCCGTTAGCAACTGCGCTTCGTGGATGTTTTAAACCACTAAACCAATGTACGGTGTCAATCTGATGACTCATCCACTGACCAGGCATGCCGGAAGAATAAGGCCAGAACAATCTAAACTCTAAATATTTTCGCGGATCAAAATTTTCAAACGGACGATTCATCAAAAAGCGTTTCCAATCGGTGTCTTGTTCACGTAGTTCTGAAACCAATGCAGGTCTTCTCCACCTTCCTGGTTGATTTACATTCCAGGTTAATTCCACCATGGTGATGTCTCCAAATTTTCCGCTCTTTATAAAGTCATTGGCTGCATGATAATTATTTCCGCTCCTGCGTTGTGAGCCAATCTGTACAATCTTCCTGGATTCTTTCACAGCCTTCAATGCTGCACGATTGTCTTCCATCGTTTCGGCAAACGGTTTTTCAGTGTAGGTATCGCAACCTGCTTTCACTGCTTCGATGGTATGTAATGCATGTTGGAAGTCGGCTGTACTAATGATCACTGCATCAATGTCTTTTGTTTTATACAACTCATCGTTGTTCATGCATGCTTTAATGTCATGACCAAATTTTTCTTTGAGATAGGCTTGCCCTTCTTCTCTTCTTTTTTTCCAGAGATCAGAAACGGCCACCACATCAAAATTCAATTCAGCATGATGATTCATGAAACTTGGAAGCAACGAACTTTTAAAGCGATCCGAATACCCCACAATTCCAACGCGCACGCGATCATTTGCCCCTAAAATGTTGGCGTAGCTTTTTGCGGTGAACGCTAGTGCTCCCAATGAAGCGATGGATGTTTTTTTGATGAAATCTCTTCTGGTTGTTTTCATATTGATCAATGTATTATTTCAATTCTTTAATTTTCAAACTTCTAAAGGATACGGCATCACCATGATCTTGTAATAAGATCCGTCCTTTTTCTGCCATGCCGAAATTTTCCCACGTAGCATACTTGCTTCTTGCTACAAGAGCCTTATAAATATTATTGCCACGCAGATATTCAATTACCTTATACCCGTTCAGCCAATGCTCAACTTGGTTATCGGGATACACGATAATACGACCTTGATTCCATTCACCAATCTTTTTAACTCCCCTTGGATTTCTGTCGGCCGGAATCAAATCATACAAGGATGATAAGGTTCTATTACCCACCACACCTTGTTTAGCGTCTGGATGTTTTTCATCATCCAGCACTTGATACTCCAGGCCAATGGCTGAGCCTGCATTGTTTTCTTTCTCTGTTACAAAATATTTTACACCACTGTTTGCTCCCTCTGTTAATTTAAATTCAAATTGTAAATCGAAGGCTCCGTATTCATTCAGGGTTACAATGTCACCACCATTTGTTGACTCAGCACCAGCAGATTTAACAACTTGTAATGCTCCTTCTTTTATCTCCCAACCGTTCTGTGGAAACTTTTCTTTGTATGCACCTCTCCAACCGGTGGTGGTTTGCCCATCCCACAACATCGTTACACCATTCTTTTTTTCCTGTTCAGTTATTGTATTCGGTACAAGGTTCATTACAAAAATGTCATCAACAGGAGACGATTGAAGATTTTCTGTTTTGATGCGAATGTTTTTAAACCAAACATGTTTGCCTGCCTCTTCTGGTTTGCCGATTGAGTGCACTTGCAAAGCGATGAGACCTTTTGGTGTCATATCGTCAGAAAGATTAGCACAGGGAATTCCGTTGATCCATGTGCGCATTGAATTTCCAATGGCTTCGATGCGAACCGTGTTCCATTGCTCATTGCGATAAGCATTCTTAGCACGCAGATTATATTCCAATGGGTAAAGCCATTGTCTTCTCGACTCATCATAAATTCCTCCGCACCATTTTCTTGCAGACGGATCAATGTCTAACTGATATCCAAAAACTTTTCCGTTCAGATACTCGGGCTTACTTTCACTGCGGAATTGAATGCCGGAGTTTGTGCCATCATTCATCTTGAACTCAAGCTCAAGTATAAAATCCTGAAACGTTTCTTCTGTGGATAAAAATGAATTGGGAGAACCTTCTGTTGTGGTTCCGATGATCATTCCATCTTTTACTTCATACTTTGCAGTTCCGTTAATTTGTTTCCAGCCTTTAAGATCTTTTCCGTTGAAAAGATTTCGCCAACCTTTCTCATTCTTTTGAGCTGATGCAAGTGATGTAATACAAAGAAACGCGATTAATAATTTTTTCATTTCATTTTTGTTTTGTCCTCACCCAACCCTCTCCGGGGGAGAGGGTTTTAGATATTTCCTTTATTAAATTCCTTTACAGCGTAGTCACAGGCACGTGCTGTGAATGCCATGTATGTTAATGATGGATTGACACATGATGATGAAGTCATGAAAGAACCATCCGTTACAAAAACATTCTTCACTTCATGCATCTGGTTGAACGAATTGAGTACAGAAGTTTTTGGATCACGACCCATTCTCACGGTTCCCATTTCATGATTGGCATTGCCAGGGAAAGATGTATTTACATATTGACTGATGTCTTTGTAACCTGCTGCCTCCAACATTTCCGCTGCTGAGTTCGCCATGTCTTGTTGCATGGCTTTTTCATTTTCTTTGAATTCGCAATCAACGCTAAGCGATGGTCTTCCCCATTTATCTTTCAGATTAGTATTGAGTGTAACACGATTATCATTGTAAGGCAGACATTCACCAAATCCACCAAAGCTGATGTGCCACGGGCCAGGAGTCATCACTTCTTTTTTTAATTCTTCTCCTATGGATTGTGCACGTCCCCATCCTCCGCGACCTGCTCCTCCTTGCAAACCAAAACCTCTTAGGTAATCGTTTCTTTTTTCTGTGAGATTTCTGAAACGCGGAATATAAATTCCAACAGGTCTGCGCCCGAAATAATATTGATCTTCAAAACCTTCAACCTTTGCCGATGCTCCTGCTTGTTTGTGATGGTCCATCAAATTTCTTCCAACCTGATCACTTCCATTTCCCAATCCGTTTGGAAAGCGATTACTTAAAGAGTTCAATAAAATGAACGCTGTTCCTAATGTTGCTGCATTCAGAAAAATTATTTTCGAATAGAACTCGATGACTTCATTGGTTTCAGCATCAATCAACTCAACACCGATTGCCTTACCTTTCTGCTCATCATAGATAACTTTGTTCACTATTGAATTAGGTCGCAGCGTAAGATTACCAGTTGCAAAAGCTGCAGGCATTGTACTCGAGTTGGTACTGAAGTAAGCTCCATAAGGACAACCTCTGTGACAGAGATCTCGTGTTTGACAAACACCTCTTCCTTTTACAGGTTGTGTCAAGTTGGCCGAACGGGTAATGGTTAGTTTTCTGCCCGGAAAATTATTTTCCATCCTCGACTTGAAATCTTTTTCAACACAATTCATTTCCATCGGGGGCATGAATTTTCCATCAGGTAAATGTGGAATGCCTTCTGCCTGTCCACTCACACCAATGAAGGATTCTACATAATCATACCACGGAGAGATGTCTTTATATCGAACAGGCCAGTCAACACCATGTCCATCTTTGAGGTTTGCTTCAAAATCGAGATCACTCCACCGCCAGCAGGCTCGAGCCCACAAAAGGGAACGGCCACCCACAACATCACCCCGGATCCAGTCGAATCGCTTCGTTTCGTGATATGGATTTTCTAAATCATTAATATAGAATTGCTTGTTATCCGCTCTGTATGAATAATGTCGAGCCTGAATGTGACTCCGCTCTTTATCTTCGATGGTCAATCTTGACCGATGTTCAAAATCCCACGGATCTTTTGTGGATGTTGGGTAATTAGGGTGTTCAACAGGTTTGCCTCGCTCCAGCATTAATACTTTCAGCCCTTTCTCGCACAATTCTTTCGCGGCCCAGCCTCCGCTGATTCCAGATCCTACCACGATGGCATCGTAAGTTTGTTTTTCTCGGGCTGTCGTGTTTAGGTTCATGGTTTAAAATTCAGTCTAACAAGTTCTGAAAATCCGGAAGAATGCTCAAAATAAGTTTTTCAAACGGTAACACAAGCTGCTGAGTCGAAGAGAGAAGCATTTAGAGGGCGTGCATTATTAGCGCTTCTTCATTCGAACAGGTGTAAGCTTTAAGATTTAGAATATTTAATCTGAACAATCCCTTCGTCATTCACTTCAGTGTTTTATTTTTGCCCAATTTTGTTCACCCCACTCCCATAAAAAATGCCAAGAGATAGAAGTATCCGTGCAGTCCTCATCATCGGAAGCGGTCCGATAATTATTGGTCAAGCTTGCGAGTTTGATTATGCTGGTTCCCAGGCTTCGCGTTCGTTACGTGAAGAAGGCATTGAAGTGATACTGATAAACTCGAATCCGGCTACGATTATGACGGATAAGGTAACTGCAGACCACGTTTACCTGAAACCACTAACCAAAAAATCCATCCGCGAAATACTCGAGAAACATAATATTGATGCTGTTCTGCCAACTATGGGTGGGCAAACGGCACTGAACTTATGTATGGAATGCGACAAGGCCGGCATTTGGGAGCACTATGGAGTGCGCATCATTGGTGCTGACATTCAAGCCATTGAGACAACGGAAGATCGCGAGAAATTCCGTTTGAAGATGATCGAACTAGGTGTTGGTGTTTGTAAAGGAGGAACTGCTACCTCGTTTTTGCAAGGAAAAGAAATTGCGCAAGAAATAGGCTTCCCGCTGGTAATACGCCCTTCTTATACATTAGGAGGAACAGGAGGAGCTTTTGTAAATAACCCAGAAGATTTTGATGAATTTCTAAACCGGGGCCTGCACGCTTCTCCGATTCACGAAGTATTGGTGGAGCAAAGCATCATGGGCTGGAAAGAATATGAGCTTGAATTGTTGCGCGATGGAATCGGCAACATCATCATCATTTGTTCGATCGAGAACTTTGATCCGATGGGAATTCATACAGGTGACTCTATAACTGTGGCACCCGCCATGACTTTGCCTGATACAGTTTATCAGCACATGCGCGACCTCGCCATAAAAATGATGAATGGTATCGGTCAATATGCTGGAGGATGTAATGTACAGTTTTCTCTCAATCCAGATAATGACGAAGAGATAATCGGTATTGAAATCAATCCGCGCGTTTCGCGCTCATCAGCCCTGGCATCTAAAGCAACGGGCTATCCAATCGCAAAGATTGCTGCCAAGCTTGCCATCGGTTACAACCTTGATGAGTTAAGTAACGCCATTACCGGAACAACAACTGCATACTTCGAACCGGCTATTGACTATGTCATTGTAAAAGTTCCACGCTGGAATTTCGACAAGTTCCATGGCGCAGATCGTTCACTTGGTTTGCAAATGAAATCCGTTGGTGAAGCAATGGGTATTGGAAGAAATTTCCAGGAGGCGTTGCAGAAAGCGTGTCAGTCATTAGAGATCAGAAGAAATGGTTTGGGTGCTGATGGTAAGGAGCTTACCAAGCAGGACGAGTTATTGCACAGTCTTGAGCACCCTAGCTGGAATAGAATATTTCACATTTATGATGCACTTAAGTTAGGGATACCGCTTAAGACTGTTCAGAAGCTGACGAAAATTGACCGTTGGTTCCTGAAACAAATTGAAGAGCTCGTTGATCTTGAAAAAGAAATTTCGAAGCTGGAATTGAATACGATCTCCGTTGAGTTGATGCGCAAGGCAAAAGAAAAAGGTTTTGCCGATCGTCAGATTGCGTACATGTTGGATTGCTACGAAAGTGATGTTTACAAGAAGCGCAAAGACATGAACATCAACCGCATTTACAAATTGGTAGATACATGTGCTGCAGAGTTTGAAGCGAAGACACCTTACTATTACTCAACTTTTGACAAGGAGAACGAATCGATCGTTACCAATAAGAAGAAGGTAATTGTATTAGGTTCAGGACCAAACCGCATCGGACAGGGTATTGAGTTTGATTACTCCTGTGTACACGGAGTATTAGCAGCAAAAGAATGTGGTTATGAAACCATCATGATCAACTGTAATCCAGAAACGGTTTCTACCGATTTTGATATTGCCGATAAATTATATTTCGAACCGGTTTTCTGGGAACACATTTACGAAATCATCCTTCACGAAAAACCAGAAGGTGTTATTGTTCAGCTTGGCGGACAAACTGCCTTGAAGCTGGCGGAGAAACTTCATAAGTACGGAATCAAAATCATCGGGACATCATTCGATGCGCTTGACTTGGCTGAAGATAGAGGAAGATTCTCATCGCTCTTAAAAGAACTTGCGATTCCATATCCGGAATTTGGTGTAGCAACAAATGCTGATGAAGCGATTGAAGCTTCCAAAATAATTGGTTTCCCGTTGCTTGTTCGCCCTTCTTATGTATTGGGTGGACAAAGCATGAAGATCGTGATCAACGAGCAAGAACTTGAAGATCATATTCTTGATATCTGGAAACACTTACCAGAGAATAAGGTATTGCTGGATCACTTCTTAGATGGAGCAATCGAGGCAGAGGCCGATGCGATTTGCGATGGAGAAGATGTGTACATCATCGGTATTATGCAACACATTGAGCCGGCCGGTATTCACTCCGGTGATTCATATGCTGTGTTGCCTCCATACAACTTGGGTGATTTAATCATCAAACAAATTGAACATTACACACATAAAATTGCACTTGCATTAAAGACTGTTGGGTTGATCAACATTCAGTTCGCGATCAAGAATGATAAAGTGTATATCATTGAAGCAAATCCACGTGCTTCGAGAACCGTTCCATTTATTTGTAAAGCTTATGATGAGCCTTATGTAAACTATGCAACGAAGGTGATGTTGCGCGAGAAGAAAGTGAAAGACTTTACCTTCCGTCCTACGAAGAAAGGATACGCAATTAAAGAACCGGTATTCTCCTTCCATAAATTCCCTGAGGTGAATAAGGAACTAGGTCCTGAAATGAAATCAACGGGAGAAGCCATCTACTTCATAGATGATTTGATGGATGATTACTTCATGAAGATTTATTCAGAGCGGAATCTGTATTTAAGTAGATAGTATTCGAAGAATTTTTTCCCGCAGATTACGCAGATCAGTTTGGTGTTAAATCCGCGAGATCTGCCCTACTCAATCTGCGGGAAAACCATTTAGCTATCAGAATAGTGTGCAATAATTCAGTAGAATCAACGACTATTATTGCAACAGCAGATAGGAGGGATAGATTTTAAGTCAAGGAGAGGGTTTAGATCATTTACTCATTAGCAAATTGTTAATTGTCTTTGAACCCCTACCTTTGTTATCCTGTTAAACAGCAAATAGAATAAGCCATGTGGAGGTTTTTATTAATCTTAGGTCTCATTGTATACATTATCTACAAAGTAGGTTCCTTCTTCTTTCGTGCCGGTGCAGCTTCGCGAGAACTTCACGATTTGAAGAAGCGACAAAATCAACCACCAGCTGGTCCTAAAAAGAGTAAGCTTAAAGGTGGCGATTACGTTGACTACGAAGAAGTAAAATGATCATTAGTTCCAAGTTGAATAGGTTGACAACCTTGAACATGAAACGTTGAATCTTGAACTTTTACCGAGAACAAAATGAAAATCCATTTCCATAAATATCAGGCAACAGGCAACGACTTTGTCGTGGTGGATAATCGCCAGGGAGAGCTGTCGTTTACGAAAGCGCAGATTGAAAAAATCTGTGACCGTAAGTTTGGTATTGGTGCCGATGGATTGATGTTAATTGAAAAACATCCTTCTCTACATTTCAATCTAGAATATTTTAATAGCGATGGAACGCAAAGTCTGTGTGGCAATGGAAGTCGCGCGGCAGTTCATTTTGCATCGCAGTTGGGGCTGGTAAATGGTAAGGCAAGTTTTCAAGCCTATGATGGACCCCATCATGCTGAGCTCTCATCGAATGGTATCGTCCGTCTAAAAATGAATGATGTAAAGGAAGTGAAGAAAATCGGTGAAGATTTTTTTATTCATACCGGTTCTCCACATTTTATTCGTTTTGTCACCGACATCCATAACTATCCTGTTTTTGAAGAGGGGAGAAAAATCCGCTACAGTGAAGATTACAAACCCGGTGGCACGAATGTAAATTTTGTCGAACTCCATCCCAATAATACCATCACGGTTCGTACGTATGAGCGAGGTGTAGAAGATGAGACGCTTTCCTGTGGAACTGGTGTAACAGCGGCCGCGCTGGCTGTTTCATATCGTCAGTATGCATCACCCGTTCAGATCAAAACCCGTGGTGGCGACCTTTCAGTAGAGTATAAATCCGGACAGGCAGGCCTGCCTACCGGACAGGCAGGCACATTCGAAGAAATTTTTCTGATCGGTCCTGCCAAAATGGTGTTCGAAGGCGATTTGGTTCTATAATTGCCATCCCTGAATCTCAAAAAACAACTTAACTTTAGGCCCCCTTGGGAAAGAGTTAATTGTTATCCGTTAATGGTGAAGAGCAATCCATCCACTAACATTTAACTATTAACCATTAACGAATAACAGAGAACCGACCACGTATGCTGAAACTCATCGCCAAAATTTTCGGAACCAAATCAGAGAAGGACATCAAGGGTATTATGCCTTTGGTTGAGCAAACTAAACAAGAAGGAGAAAAGCTGAAGACCATTAGCCACGATCAACTCCGAAATGAGACAAAAGAAATCCAGGCTTTTATAAACCAGGAATTAAAAGATATAGACGATCAGCTTGCAGCTCTCCATGATAAAGTTGCCAACTCGCCCGAGCTGGACATAAACGATAAGGAAGCCATCTTTGCACAAATTGATGCGCTTGAAAAAACCCGTAATACCGAATTGGAGAAGGTGTTGATGAAGGTGCTTCCAAAAGCATTTGCCATCGTACGCGAAACGGCAAGACGCTTCAAAGAAAATGAATACTTAGAAGTAACTGCTCTTGATTTTGACCGCCAGTTTTCAGCAACACATGAAAACATAAAGATATCAGGAGACAAAGCACTTTGGCATAACCAATGGATGGCAGGTGGAAATCTGATCACCTGGGATATGGTACATTATGAAGTGCAGATCATTGGTGGCATTGTATTGCATCAAGGCAAGATTTCAGAGATGGCAACAGGTGAAGGTAAAACCCTTGTTGCTACATTCCCTGCTTTTCTTAACGCGTTGGCAAAACGTGGAGTGCATATCGTTACCGTAAACAATTACCTCGCGACTCGTGATAGCGAATGGATGGCACCGATCTTCCAGTTTCATGGCATCAGTGTAGATTGTATTGATAAACACGAACCGAATTCCAACGAACGCAAAGCAGCGTATCGTGCTGACATCACTTACGGAACGAATAATGAGTTTGGTTTTGATTACCTGCGCGATAACATGGCGAAGGATCCAGATGAACTAGTTCAACGTGCACATCATTATGCCATGATTGATGAAGTTGACTCGGTATTGATTGATGAGGCTCGTACGCCTTTAATTATTTCAGGACCAATTCCACGGGGTGATGAACACGAGTTTTACGATTTAAAACCACGGATTTTTAAATTGGTGGAAGCACAGAAAAAATTAGTAAACGAATACCTGAACACTGCGAAGAAATTTATAACCGAAGGCAATGAAAAGGAGGGAGGGCTCTCCTTGTTCAGAGCACATCGCGCGATGCCGAAGCACAAGCCTTTGATTAAATACCTCAGCGAAAGCGGAATGAGAAATATTCTGCAGAAAACAGAGAACTTCTATCTTCAGGATAATAAGCGCAACATGCCCGAGGCCGATAAGCCTTTGTTTTTTATCATCGATGAAAAAGATAACAGTGTTGATCTTACTGAAAAAGGAATTGATTTGATTACAGGTGAAGGTGAAGATCCAAAATTCTTCATCATGCCAGAGATCGGAACAGAACTTAATAAGTTAGAGAAAGACAGTTCTTATGATGATACGACAAGACTTCATCGCAAAGAAGAACTGATTCGTGAGTATCAGACAAAATCACAACGCATACACAGTGTAAACCAATTATTGAAAGCATATACACTTTTTGAAAAGGATACGGAATACATTATTGTTGATGGCAAAATTAAAATTGTAGATGAGCAGACCGGTCGTGTGCTCGATGGCAGACGTTACTCGGATGGTTTACATCAGGCCATTGAGGCGAAAGAAAATGTAAAGGTTGAAGACGCTACACAAACGTACGCTACCATTACTTTGCAAAATTATTTCCGCATGTACCACAAACTTGCGGGTATGACCGGTACAGCCGAAACAGAAGCAGGAGAACTCTGGGATATTTATAAACTTGATGTTGTTACTATTCCGACAAACCGTCCAGCGATAAGAAAAGATTATGAAGATCTCGTGTACAAAACCATGCGCGAGAAATTCAATGCTTCTATTGATGAGATTGTAAAACTTACGGGTGAAGGAAGACCGGTACTTGTCGGAACAACATCGGTAGAAATTTCAGAATTGATCAGCCGCATGTTGCAGATCAGAAAAATTAAACATCAGGTATTGAATGCAAAGCAACACCAACGTGAAGCGGAAATTGTTGCTGAAGCTGGTAAGCCAGGAACCGTAACCATCGCTACCAACATGGCGGGTCGTGGTACAGATATAAAGCTTACACCAGAATCGAGAGCGGCTGGTGGATTAGCAATTATCGGTACAGAGCGTCACGAATCAAGACGTGTAGACAGGCAGCTTCGTGGTCGTTCAGCTCGTCAGGGTGATCCGGGTACAACCCAGTTCTATGTTTCGTTGGAAGATAATCTTATGCGTCTTTTCATGCCGGAGCGTATTGCCCGCATCATGGACAAACTCGGCTTGAAAGAAGGTGAGGTGATTCAACACTCAATGGTGACAAGTTCAATTGAACGCGCACAGAAAAAAGTGGAAGAGAATAACTTCGGTATTCGTAAGCGTTTGCTTGAGTACGATAACGTAATGAACTCACAGCGTGAAGTAATTTACAAACGCAGAAGAAACGCCTTGTTTGGCGAGCGTCTTGAACTTGATATTCTTACGATGTTATTTGATACCTCTGAGGATATGGTAATCAATGCAAAGAATGCAAATGACTATGACAGTCTTCGTCTTAATGCTTTGACAACGCTTGGTATTGACTACGAAATCTCGAAGGAGACCTTCACAAAATTTGATTCCAACAAATTGACGGATGACTTGTACAACAAGGCATTGGCACATTACAATCAAAAGAATAAGGCTGTTGCAAGTAAGGCAATGCCAATTATTACTGATATTTTCCGGACTCGTGGATCTGTAGTGGATAACATTCAAGTACCTTTTACCGATGGTAAAAAACAAATTGGAGTAGTTACTAACTTGGCGAAGAGTGTGCAATCGAATAACGTAGAGTTGATCAAGTCAATGGAGAAGATGATTACCTTGGCCATTATCGATCAGCTCTGGAAAGAACACTTGCGTGAGATGGATGATTTGAAACAATCCGTTCAGAACGCAGTATATGAACAGAAGGATCCGCTCTTGATTTATAAGTTCGAAGGATTTGAATTATTCAAGCGGTTTGTTGCGAAAGTAAATGAAGAAACAATTTCGTTCTTGTTGAAAGCAGACATTCCAATTCAACAACCTGATCAGGTTCAGGAAGCGCGCGCACAACGTAGTCGTGTGAAGTTGAATGAGCAGAAGGAAGAATCGAAATCATTGTTGAGCGGTGGAGGAGGACAGCAGCAAACTCAACCAAACCGACCGCCACAAGAAAAGGTAATGCCTGTAAAATCAGAAAAAGTAGCAGGGCGTAACGACAAGGTAAGCGTTCAATATCCTGATGGAACAGTATTGCGTGATGTAAAGTATAAAAAAGTGGAAGACGATATTTTGAATAACAAGTGCATCGTAATTGATTAATTATGCAACAGCCTCGGATTTCATTTCTTATTATTTTAATTGCCATCGTGCTGGCAAGTTGTGCTACTCAAAAGAGTGCCACAACGTCCACGCAGAGCGGAAAGTATTCAGAGGATCTTTCGATCTGGCGACCAAAGGTGGAGGTTGTTGACAATGCAGCTACAGCTGTCACCAGTAATGAAAGAAAGCAGACTGCCTATGTAGAGCCAAAGTATTCAGTGAATAAGCAAATTGATGTTGTGCTCGACAGCATAGATCGATACAATTTATCGCGCAATTACATTGAAGGTTTCACCATCCAGATTTACGTGGGCTCAAAAAAAGAAGATGCTTTGTCTGCCAAGAAGCAGCTAACTACAGCTCTTCCGGATATGGATTCAGAGGTTCAGTATCTGCAACCTAACTTCCGTGTGAAGGTCGGTAAGTATTTCAATCGGCTGGAAGCGCAACAAGATTTTAGTGAAGTAAAACGATATTTCAGCAGCGCCATTATCGTTCCGGATAAGCTACCAATTGAAAAGTAATTAATGCAATTAACTTAGTGATTGCTTTGTGTCTTTGAGACTTTGTGGCGAGAAGGTCTACATAATTTCAAGCCACGAAGACACAAAGCCACTAAGTTTCACGAGGAGAATTTATCTCTCGTTAAGTAAAATTACACCAACTCTTTTTTGAATAATGCAATGGCTCTGCTCCATGCAAGTTTAGCTGCTGCTTCATTATAGCGTGTAGGTGCTGTATCGTTGTGAAAGCCGTGTTGAGCGCCTTCATAAATAAAGAGTTCGTATCGAGTTCCTGCTTTTTTCAACGCTTCTTCGTAAACAGGAATGCCAGCATTAACACGTTCATCTAAGCTTCCGTAATGCAATTGAAGTGCTGCTTTAATTTTAGGTACATCAGATGCCTCTGGTTGACGTCCATAAAAAGGAACGGCAGCTTTTAAATCAGAAACATTCACCGCTAATTGATTTGTCATAGCACCGCCCCAGCAGAAACCAACACAGCCAAATTTTTCATTACAGTCTTTTCTCGTTTTCAGATAGGTAAATGCATCTATAAAATTCTTTTGAGTTTTCGCGGCATCGAGCTTTGTAAATAATTCACGAGCTTGATCCGTATCGGCCGGTGTTCCACCAAGAGGTGAAAGTGCATCTGGTGCGAGTGCAATAAATCCTTCCAGGGCAGCTCTTCTTGCAATGTCTTCGATGTGCGGATTTAATCCCCGGTTCTCGTGAATGACAACAATAGCAGGAAGTTTCTTTTTTTCTTTTGGTCGCGCTAAATATGCCTTCATCTCAATTCCATCACTTTGATAGGTAATCCGTTCGATTGTCAGTCGATCATCATCCTGATGAATGGTCTCTGCTTTGGCATAATTAATTTCCAGAAAAGGAAGAACGGCCAATGCTGCCGCAGTGCTACCGGTAAGCTTTGTTAATTTCTTTAGAAAATCTTCGCGCGACAATGGCTTGTGTGTGTATTCATCGAAGAGGTTGATAATTCGCTGATCCATGGTGTTAATATTTTAGTGATAAGGGGAACGTTCGATCTAAAGACGATCAAAGCTTTTATAGACAGGTGAAGTTACCGGGTGTGATTAACAAGTTGTAGTATTTGGTGATTTTTTACATAAATGGTCTTGATTTCATATTCTTCGCTAAAACCCAAAAATTATTAGCTTTGGCAGCGGGTGCCTACATAGGTCTCCGCTTAACCAGACGCTTTTATCATGTGGAATAAACTCGCAGAAGGAATTATCCGCTTTCGCCTGCCTTTCATTGTCCTGATTGGCCTCATCACCTTAGTGATGGCTTTCTATGCTTCAAAAGTAGAAATGAGCTATGACTTCGCCCGCACGGTTCCACCAGAGGATCCGGATATGGTGTACCTCAACAAATTCAAAGAGCAATTTGGGGAGGACAGCAACATCATTGCAGTGGGAATGAAAGACAGTTCCATATATCAGCTCGAAAACTTTCAAGCTTTTCGCGAACTCACCACCAATATCAAAAACATAAAAGGTGTTGTTCAGATCGTGGCATTGCCAAGATTGAAAATGATCTTAAAAGATACTGCCAACTCCAAATTCTATCTCTCCAATATTTTCCCTGATACCATTTCATCCCAGGCTCAACTCGATACTTTATTTCAGTTGATGATGGGACAGAAAGTATATTCCAGTCAGTTGATCAATACGAAGAATGGCGCAATGATGATGCTGGTATCGGTGCAGAAAGAAGTGATGAACTCTTCTGCTCGTGTGGCGATGACACAGGAGTTACTTGATGTAGGAAAGAAGTTTGAAGAAAAGACAAAGATACAATTGCGTTATGCCGGATTGCCATTCATCCGCACCGTGGTGGCAAACGCATTACGTAACGAAATGAAAATATTCCTCATCGCATCTGCCATTGTTACAGGCCTGATCATGTTTGTTTTCTTCCGATCGTTCCGAGCGGTTCTTTTCTCGATGATTATCATCGGGATATTGGTGATATGGGTATTGGGCACATTGGTGTTGTTTGGATTTAAGATCACTTTGTTGAGCGGATTGATTCCACCGGTTATCGTCACGATCGGGATTACGAATGCTATTTATCTCTTAAATAAATATCACCTCGAATTTGCCAGAACACAGAATAAGATTGAAGCCATTACATCCGTTGTGCGTAAGATGGGACTCGCTATGTTCCTTACCAACCTCACCGTTGCGATTGGATTTCTGACTCTGCTTGCAACTGACATCACCATTCTTCGCGAGTTTGGTATTGTAGCGGGTATCAACATCATGGCATTATTCTTTGTCAGCCTTATTATGATGCCGAGCATTTTCTATTGGCTTCCTGTTCCTTCTCCGAAGCATTTGAAACACTTGAATTTCAAAATCATGGGTGCTTTCCTGCGACAAGTAGATGTAATGGTGCATCGTCATCGCACGTGGATTTACATTGTGTCTATTATCGTGGCCGTCATTTCTGCCTACGGAATTTCAACACTCAGGTCAGTGTCGTTTATGGTGGATGATGTTCCGGAAGAGAGTCAGGTAAAGAAAGATTTGAAATTTTTTGAAGCCAACTTCAGTGGCATTATGCCGCTGGAAATGGTGATTGAATTCAAAACTAAAAAGAGAAGGCCCGTACTTGATGTAAAAAATTTAGCGAAGGTGGAAGAGTTTGAAAGTTTTCTGGACTCCATAACAGTAATGTCAAAGCCGGTTTCAGTGTTGAGTTTTTTCAAAGCAGCGAAGCAGGCATTTTACAACAACAATCCAGATCGATTCTCATTGCCTAGTAAGAGCGAAGGTGCTTTTATTTTGCGGTACATGAAAGGACAGTCGGATGAAACGGGTGTATTCAAATCGTTTGTGGACACTACATTTACGAAGATGCGTATTTCTGTTCAAATTGCGGATATCGGTTCGGTAAAACTAGATTCATTGGTGCATGATGTAATTGAGCCGAAGATGCAATCCATTTTTGTTTCAACAGAAAAAGATTCGGTTGTTACAGCCATCACGGGGTCTACCAAAATATTCATCAAGGGAAATAAATTTCTGATTGCCAACCTGAAAGAAAGTTTATTACTGGCGATTATACTCATCACACTATCGATGGCCTTTCTGTTTGCCAATGTGCGGATGATTATCATCTCCCTTGTACCAAACATATTAGCACTGATGATAACGGCTGGATTGATGGGCTATTTTAACATTCCGCTGAAAGCCAGCACAGCATTAATCTTCAGTATTACGTTTGGTATTTCGGTTGATAACTCCATTCGCTTCCTGGCGAAGTATCGACAAGAGATTTTAGCGAACAACTTTTTTATTCCGGTTGCCGTGAGCGACAGTATCCTCGAAACAGGTAAGAGTATTATGTACACCTCAATTGTGTTGTTTGCCGGGTTCATCATTTTTGCATTCTCTTCTTTCGGTGGAACGATTGCACTAGGAGTACTTACCTCTACCACATTAGTAATCTCCATGTTTACTAATTTGATTTTACTTCCAGCCTTAATCATGACCTTCGACAAGCCAAAACGCAAAAAGGATTACATGATCATCGATGATTTTGATTCTTCTTTTTATGGCGAGCATGAAGACGAGGAGATTGATCTTAGCAAGATTAAAATTCATGACAGAAGTGGTTCTGCGGAATAGCCAACGCTGATATAATCTATCGCTCTGGGTTTTAAACTCGGGGTGATAGGGTTTATACTTTGAATAATCACTCAATCACCTCATTGTCCCAGTCTGTGGACTCTTTACCAAAAAGAAATATCTTTGCGCCTTACTTAAAACCGTAGTTCGCATAATCTATCTTTTTTCGTCAAAATGGCCGGCAAATACAACGAATACAAAGCACTGAATTTCGCACAGATCGCGAGTGAAATCCTCGAATTCTGGAAGAAAGAAAAGGTTTTTGAAAAATCAGTTTCGAATCGCGAGGGTGCACCTACCTTCACGTTCTACGAGGGCCCTCCTTCTGCCAACGGAACTCCGGGCATCCACCATGTAATGGGCCGCACCGTAAAGGATGTTTTCTGCCGCTACAAAACGCTCAAAGGCTTCCAGGTGAAACGCAAAGGTGGCTGGGATACCCACGGCCTTCCCGTAGAACTCCAGGTTGAAAAGCAACTGGGCATCACGAAAGACGACATCGGCAAAAAGATTTCGATCGAAGATTACAACAAGAAGTGCCGCGAAACGGTGATGATGTACAAAGATCAGTGGGATGACATGACCGTGAAAATGGGATACTGGGTTGACCTTGAAAATCCTTACATCACCTACGAAAAAGAATACATCGAATCGATCTGGTACATTCTCAAAGAGTTTTACAAAAAAGGATTGCTGTATAAGGGCTACACCATTCAGCCTTATTCGCCATCGGATGGTACTGGTTTAAGCTCACATGAACTCAATCAACCAGGCTGTTACAAAGATGTTAAGGACACTTCCATCGTGGCGCAGTTTAGTGTGAAGCGCGATGCGAAGTCAGAATTCTTATTCAAGAGCACCGATAAAAATATTTACATCCTTGCCTGGACTACTACTCCATGGACACTTCCATCGAATACATCTTTAGTAGTGGGTGAGAAGATCAATTATGTACAGGTAAATACATTTAACCCTTATACCTTCAAACCAGTAAGTGTTGTATTGGCGAAAGATCTTGTTGGAAAATATTTTTCTGAAAAGAACAATGAATTAAAGCTTGACGATTATAAAGCAGGAGATAAGGCAATTCCGTTTGAAATAGTACAGGAGTTTAAAGGGAAAGATTTAGTAGGTGTTCGTTACGAACAGTTAATGCCTTACCTCCAACCATTGTATGATGGAGATAAAGCATTTCAGGTAATTGCTGCGGACTTTGTTACGACTGAAGATGGAACGGGTATCGTACACTCATCACCAACTTTTGGAGCAGACGATTTTCGTGTGTCGAAACAAAATGGCATACCCCCTCTTACTATTAAAGATGAGATTGGCAGTGAAGTGCCGACTGTTGATAAGAAAGGTAAGTTCATTAGTGTAATCGGAGCCAAGCTTCAGGAAGGTGTAGCGAAGTATAACATCAAAACACACAAGCCTCTTGCTGCTGATGATTTTTACGTAAAGAATTATACCGATGAAGATGAGAATCATCCTGACTACAAAAACACGGATGTCATTATCTCCATCATATTGAAGGAAGAAAACAAAGCATTCAAGGTAGAGAAGTACGAGCATACCTATCCACATTCGTGGCGGACAGATAAGCCTGTGTTATATTATCCATTGGATGCATGGTTTATCAAGACCACTGCATTGAAAGATCGCATGGTTGAGTTGAACAAAACCATCAACTGGAAACCAGAATCAACCGGTACCGGAAGATTTGGAAACTGGTTGGAAAATTTGGTCGATTGGAATTTATCTCGTTCACGTTTTTGGGGAACGCCTCTTCCAATCTGGAGAACAAAAGATAACAAAGAAGAAATTTGCATCGGCTCAATTGATGAGTTGAAAGTTGAAGTAGAGAAAGCGCGCAAAGCGGGAATTGCAAACGCAAACTTTGATACCTCCAAAGCTGATTTCGATTTACATCGTCCGTATGTAGATGATATTATCTTGGCAAGCTCCGCAGGTGAACCCATGTATCGCGAAACAGACTTGATCGATGTGTGGTTTGATTCAGGCGCGATGCCGTATGCACAATGGCACTATCCATTTGAGAACAAAGGTGATTTTGATCAGAGCTACCCAGCCGACTTTATTGCAGAGGGTGTAGATCAAACGCGTGGTTGGTTCTTTACCCTTCACGCTATCGCAGTGATGTTGAAAGACAGCGTTGCCTTTAAAAATGTTATCTCTAACGGACTTGTATTAGACAAGACCGGGAATAAAATGTCGAAACGAAAAGGCAATGTTGTCAATCCGTTTGAGGCATTGGAGCAGTATGGTCCTGATTTGGTGCGCTGGTATATGATCGAAAATTCGCCACCATGGGACAACCTTAAGTTTGACTTTGATGGTATCACAGAAGTACAACGCAGATTTTTCGGTACACTTCAAAATACCTATTCCTTCTTCGCGCTGTATGCGAACATCGACAACTTCGTGAAGGATGAAATGAATAATGTATCGCACGATCAGTTGAGCAATTTGGATCGTTGGATCATTTCAAAACTTCAGTCACTCATTGTTGAAGTAACAAATGCATTCGATGCGTACGAACCTACACGTGCTGCACGCGCTACACAAGAATTTGTAAACGATCATCTTTCGAATTGGTATGTACGCCTAAATCGCAAGCGCTTCTGGAAAGGTGAAATGTCAGACGACAAAAAGATTGCGTACGAAACCTTATACGAATGTCTTTTAGTGACAGCGCAGTTAATGGCACCGATCGCACCATTCTATGCAGAGTGGTTGTATAAAAATCTGACGGATAACATTCGCGAAAGAGCAATTAAGAATAACACACCGTTACGTCACATCTCTGCTCACCTTACTGATTTGGTAAAAGCAGAGCCAACTCGTATTGATGCAGAATTAGAGCAGTCAATGGAATATGCGCAGCGCATTTGCTCTCTTGTTCACTCAATTCGTAAGAATGCAAAGATAAAAGTGCGCACACCGCTTTCGCGTATTCTACTACCGGTGCTCGATGAGAAATTCGCAAGTAGAATTAAAGGTGTAGAAGATATTATCCTTGCTGAGGTAAATGTAAAAGCCATCGAATATATAGATGATGCATCTGGAGTCTTAGTGAAAAAAGTAAAACCTAACTTTGCAAAACTCGGAAAGCAATACGGTCCGAAGATGAAGGAAGTTTCTGCTGTGATCAATACACTCACAAAAGAAGAGATCAGCACCATTGAGAAAAAAGGAACGCTCTCGAAGGATGGTTTTGAATTAGTGTTGGATGACGTATTGATTTCATCTGAAGATATTCCAGGATGGTTTGTTGTATCGGAAGGTGGTATAACGGTAGCTCTTGATATTACCATCACGGAAGAATTGAAGAAAGAAGGTATTGCCCGCGACTTTGTGAGTCGTGTCCAAAACCTGCGTAAAGAAATGGGCATGGAAGTGTTGGATAAGATCAGCATTGAAGTTGAGAAAGATGGTGAAGCGATGACTGCCGCACTTACTGAATTCAAAGACTACATCAGCACTGAAACTCAAGCGCTTACTTTAGAACTGAAAGATGCTGTTGCCGATGCCACCAATGTGGAGATGGATGAGTTTGTATTGCGTGTGAAAATTAGTGTGAAGAAATAAATATAGTCTACAGACCGCAGTCGACTGTCGACCGTGGTCTGTGAACTGATTAACCAGACGAACTAGAAATGAAAATCTACAAATATTTTTTATTAGCCCTTCTCATCATTGTCATTGATCAGACTTCAAAGTTGTTGGTGCATCATTACATGTATATTGGGCAGGAGATCACGTTAATCGGTAACGATACTCGTGGATTCAAATTGCATTACTTGTTGAATCCAGGTATGGCCTTTGGCATTCGCTGGGAAAATGAGTTTGGTAAACTTACACTAACGCTATTCCGCATCGTTGCCATGGTTGGTATTGCGTATTATCTGGTGAAGATGGCGATGCGCAATGTGCATAGTGGTTTCCTCTATTGTATGGCGTTAATACTTGGTGGAGCTGTAGGAAATGTAATTGACAGCACATTTTACGGAGTGTTCTTGGATAATAGTCCCCTTGGTTCGCCCACACCATGGTTTCATGGACAAGTAATTGACATGTTGTTCTTCCCACTCTTCGGTTTCGATTGGCCACAATGGGTACCGTTTGTTGGCGGAGGAAAATTCTTGTTTTTTAGTCCTGTGTTTAATATTGCAGATTCATCAATCTTTATTGGCGTCCTAATCATTCTACTCTATCAAAAGAAATTTTTTGGAGAGAAGCATGAGAGTAATATCCCATGGTCTACAACGGATCCATTTTCTACAGAAAGTAAAGTTGATGAAAATGTGGTGACAGAAACTCCTACAGCGGAAACACCGGAGAACACTTCTTCGCAATAAAATACTTACTTAATTTCCCGAATCCTGTGTCTTCGTCCTTGCCACAATGCCTCCTTCCGAACGGCATCGTGAATGCTCGCGTTCACTTCATACCCTACTAATAGAACAATAGTGATCAGTTGAATCCATACCATGATGGCGATAAGCACACCAATGGATCCATACACTTTATTGTACGTTGAGAAGTTTGAAACATAATACGAGAAGCCATACGAAACCGCCATGCAAAGTACAGTGGCGAGAAACGAACCGATAGAAAAGAATCTCCAGTTATAATGAATGGCTGGTCCAAAATAGTAGATCGTGGCAATCGAGAGAAAGAAGCTTACAAAGATGACAATGAAGCGAAGCACAAAGAGTAAAAATACTGCGAAGTCGCTGATGTTTATCCAGGAGAGTGTCATGATGTAATCCAACACAAGTTGTCCAACAATCAATAGTATCATCGACAGGAATAGTACAAAAGTCATGTTGAAGGTAAGACCTGTTGCAATGAATCTCATTTTAAGAGCACCGCGATTTTCAATGGTTCGATAACTTGCATTAAACGCCCGCATCAATGCCATCATCCCGTTGGTGGATAAGAACAAGGCAAAAATGAAACCGATGGACAACAATCCACCCCGTTGGTTACTCAGAATATCTAATATTGTAGAGGACACGACATCTACCATGCTGGAGGGCATTTGACCTTCAAGAAAATGAAGAATGCTTTCCTTATTTATTTCAGGAAAGTAGATGGTGATGTAAGGGATTAATGTGAAAAGAAAAATGATACCGGGGAAAATAGCAAGTATAAAATTGTACGCTACTCCATTGGCGCGATCCAGAATTTCATTGTCCATTAAATTCTTGAGAAGGATGCGCAGGATCTTATAAAGCGAAATATTTTCGTGTCTTTTGAAACGCACCCTTTTCATCCAGTTAATGGCAATGCTTCCGGGGCTCCATTGCAGGATAAATCGTTTGTGTTTAAACTTCATGAGAAAAACGGTTCCAGTATTTTTTCCATCATCAGCGGTGGCCGACACGGACGATTTGTTTTCTGATCAACAAATGCCAGTTTAGTTTCACCTTGATGAATCAGTTTATTCTCTTCATTAAAGATCTCATATTCAAATACAATCCGCACCGATGGTTTCTCTCGAATGGTGGTGACAATACGAAGTAGTTCATCGTATCGTCCAGGCAAAAGATACCGCGATTTATTTTCAAGCACAGGCATAATAACACCCATGGCTTCAATCTCTTTGTATGTTACTCCTAATTGCCGAAGCGCTTCAACACGAGCTACTTCATAATACATCGCATAAAAACCGTAGTACACATAACCCATTTGATCGGTCTCACCATAACGTACTCGAATACTGGTTTCGGATTGATACACAGTTAGTTCTTTTTTAGTGCAGCACCTTTGCGTTGCTCAATCGTTAATGCCTTTTGATATTTTGCGGCATTCTTCATGTGTTCAGCATAACTGTTTGTAAAGTTATGTCGACCTGAGAAATCTTCTTTCGCACACATGTAGTAGTAATTAGTTGGTGTATAGTTTAGCACGGCATCAAGAGAATTAATTTCAGGCATGTTGATCGGACCAGGAGGCAGACCAGGATACTTGTATGTGTTGTAAGGAGAATCAATTTCCTTGTGTTCGTTCAACACACGCTTCAATGAAAAATCACCAACAGCAAAAACTAATGTGGGATCAGCTTGCAATGCAATACCTTTCTTCAAACGATTCATGTATAAACTGGCAATGATGGGGGCTTCGTCTTCGCGTATTGATTCCGCCTGAACAATGGAAGCAAGGATCGAAACTTCAATAGGAGTGAAGCCGATTTTCTTTGCTTTCTCTTTGCGTTCGTTGCTCCAATAACTTTCATACTCATTGTGCATTTTTTCGATAAGTGCAGCGGGTGTTACATTGTAGTACACTTCGTATGTATTGGGAATAAACATGACCATTACATTATCTTTTGTAAAGCCATAGTTGTTGTTCATAGCGAACGAAATGAGAGCAGCTTCAAACTCTTCCGGCTTCATGCCGATGTTCTTTGTTATTTTTTCAGCCAGATCGCGTGGAAGGCGAACGTTGTTGAAGGTAATACGAACAGGCTCTTGTTTTCCAGACTTCAATACCCTTAACGCCATGAGGTTGGTCATGTTTTTGCGAAGTATATAACGTCCGGGTTTTATTTCTTCATCGTAGCCTGTAATGCGGGCAAGAAAACTAAAGGAGATTAAATCCTGAATGTAGTCACCTTCATGTAATTCTTTTTGGACGTCTTTAAACGTAGCACCTTGTTTCACAATAAAGAGTCTGTCATCCTTATCCACCAGAATATTGGGTGTATAAACAATCTGATAGGCATAGTAGCTAAAAGAAATGCCTAAAATAGAACCAAGAAGAAAGAAGATTAATCGTTTGCTGATTTTCATAACTAATGTATCCGATCCAAAAATAGTAAAACGTTGGTTAACGGTTAATGGTTGATGGTGAATAGTTGATCGTCTTGTGTATTTAGTATTGAGAGTGTGGGGCTTAGAATTTTAATAAATTGAAATCTGGAACTCTAACCTTGAACCTGAAACCTTGAACTTCGAACAATTAACGAGTAACTTTCGTCCATGTCAGCCGAGTTCGTAAAGATTCATCCTGAAAATCCCGAGCGAAGAAAAATTCTGCACATTGTAGACGTGTTGCAGAAGGGTGGTATTGTCATTTATCCTACCGATACTATTTATGGAATTGGGTGCGATCTCATGAATCGAAAAGCTATCGAACGACTTTGTCAGATCATGAACATCAAACCACAAAAGCTTGACTTGTCTTTTATATGTAACGACCTCAGCCACATTTCAGAATATGTAAAACGATTGGACACCCCAGTTTTTAAAGTATTGAAGAAGGCGTTGCCGGGCCCATTCACTTTTATTTTAGAATCAAGCAGCAAAGTGCCACGCATTTTAGATGTAAATAAAAAAACTGTGGGGATTCGTATTCCCAATCATAATATTCCACGTATGATTGTGGAGCATCTTGGTAATCCACTAATCACATCATCCATAAAAGACGATGACGTTATAAAAGAGTACACTACCGATCCTGAAAAGATATTCGAAGACTTTAAACATCAGGTAGATATTGTAATTGATGGAGGACCAGGAGGTAATATACCATCCACCGTTATTGATTGTACTGGTGATGAGCTAGTAATGGTTCGACAAGGATTAGGAGACATTGATTTATAAGCATGATTTTTAATGAATGAGTTCGATCTTAATTGAAGCACAATATCTTCCGCCCATCGCATTCTTTGCGGCCATTCAACAGGCTTCAGTTATTACAATAGAGAAGCACGAACATTTTCAAAAGCAGACCTATCGCAATAGATGTTACATTCTTTCGTCTCAGGGAACAGAAATGCTTATCCTTCCGCTCACTTCCAAACACGGCAACGTATGTATCACTGATATCAAGATTGACTATTCACAGAAGTGGTTGAACCATCATTGGCGAAGCATTCAATCGGCCTATGGTCGGGCACCTTTTTTTGAATATTATGCGAGCGATCTGGAGAAAGTTTTATTCGCGAAGCATGTCTTTCTTTATGATCTGAACTATCAATTGCTGTCAATGTGTCTCAAGTGGCTGAAGTGGAATGTGGCAGTAAAGGAAAGTTTGGCGTATGAGAAATCAATCGATTCATCGATAATGGACTTACGATCATTGATAAATCCGAAGAAAAGCGACATCGAAGAGAAGTTTTATAAACCAGCCTCATATACTCAAGTCTTTGGCAGCACGTTTGTAAGAAACCTCAGTCTCATCGACCTGATTTTTTGTGAGGGACCGGCTGCCAGACTGATTGTGGAGGCCTCAGCGGTAGCAAAATGAACAAATACGGTTTCGATTGCGTTATTTTGGACAGTAAATCTTCGTGATTCGATAGCATGAGTACACACAAAAAATTTTACATTTACATTATTCACTTACAATCTTTCTATGGAAGCTAAATTTTCCAACCGGGTTAAAGAGGTAATATCACTTAGTCGTGAAGAAGCCTTGCGCCTTGGTCATGATTACATCGGCACGGAACATCTCGTTCTCGGTATGGTGCGCGAAGGAGAAGGTGTTGCAGTAGGTGTGCTTAAGAAACTAGGCGTGCCACTGGACGAACTCCGAAACGAGATCGAAAAAATATCAAAAGGAACAGCAACGCATCAGATTAAAAACCTGGCGAACATTCCACTTACAAAAGCTTCAGAGAAAGTGTTAAAGATTACCTACCTCGAAGCCAAAATTTTCAAAGCCCAACTCATCGGAACGGAGCATCTCTTGCTATCCATTCTTCGCGACCAGGATAACCTGGGTACTCAGATATTAAACAAATTCGATGTTAACTACGAGACGGTAAAAGAAATGCTCGAATACCAAAGTGAAGGCCCAATGGCCGCTCAAGACACAGACGATCCGGATGATGACTCATCTAAAATTTTTGGAGGCGGTGCAGGACAAGGTGGTGCAGGGAAAGAAAAGAAAGGCGCAGAGAAATCAAGAACTCCTGTGCTTGACAATTTTGGCCGCGACCTTACCCGTATGGCTGAAGACAATAAACTCGACCCTATCGTAGGTCGTGAAAAAGAAATTGAACGTGTGGCACAAATTCTTTCCCGTAGAAAGAAAAATAATCCAATACTAATAGGTGAGCCAGGGGTTGGTAAGACCGCTATTGCTGAAGGTCTTGCGCTTCGTATCATTCAGAAAAAAGTTTCGCGCGTTTTGTTTGGCAAGCGCGTAGTGACTTTGGATTTAGCTTCACTGGTTGCCGGAACAAAATACCGCGGTCAGTTTGAAGAACGTATGAAGGCGGTGATGAACGAGTTAGAGAAATCGCCTGATGTTATTTTATTCATTGATGAATTACATACCATTGTTGGTGCTGGTGGCGCATCGGGTTCGCTTGATGCTTCCAATATGTTTAAGCCTGCATTATCTCGCGGAGAGATTCAATGTATCGGTGCAACAACATTGGATGAGTACAGACAATATATAGAGAAGGATGGCGCATTGGCGCGTAGATTCCAAATGGTAATGGTGGATTCAACTACGGTTGATGAAACAATTCAGATTTTGGAAAATATAAAAGAGAAATACGAAGATCACCATCACGTAATCTATACAAAGGAGGCAATCGAAGCCTGTGTTAAATTCTCGGATCGCTACATCAGTGATCGTTATTTACCAGACAAGGCCATCGATGTATTGGATGAAGCCGGTGCCCGTGTACACATCAACAACATTCACGTGCCTGAAGACATTATCAAGTTTGAAGAGGCAATTGAAGATGTGAAGAAAGAAAAGAATCGCGTAGTGAAGAGCCAGAAGTATGAAGAGGCTGCACAGCTCCGTGATAAAGAGAAGAAACTGATTGAACAATTAGATACTGCCAAGACGAAGTGGGAAGAAAAGACTCGTACTGAAAAATACACGGTTAACGAAGATAACGTTGCCGATGTAATAGGTATGATGACAGGTATTCCGACCAATCGTATCGCTCAAAAAGAAAGCAACAAGTTGTTGAACATGACAACTGAATTGAGTGGGAAAGTGATTGGACAGCAAGAGGCCATCAAGAAATTAACGAAAGCGATTCAACGCACACGTGTTGGTTTGAAAGATCCACGCAAGCCGATCGGTTCGTTTATATTCCTTGGCCCTACTGGTGTTGGTAAAACAGAATTAGCGAAGGTGCTTGCCACCTATCTCTTTGATAAAGATGAATCTTTGATTCGCATCGACATGAGTGAATACATGGAGAAATTCTCTGTATCACGATTGGTTGGTGCACCTCCAGGATATGTTGGGTATGAAGAGGGCGGACAGTTAACTGAAAAAGTAAGACGCAAACCATATTCCGTTGTATTGCTGGATGAAATTGAAAAAGCTCATCCGGATATTTTCAACATTCTTCTTCAGGTATTAGACGATGGTATTCTTACCGATGGTTTAGGAAGAAGAGTTGATTTTAGAAATACAATCATCATCATGACTTCCAATATTGGGGTGCGTGACTTGAAAGATTTTGGATCGGGTATTGGTTTCTCGACTGTAGCGAAACGCGAGTCGGAAGAAGAGCACATGAAATCAACCATTCAAAATGCGTTGAAGAAAGTGTTTAGTCCTGAATTCCTAAACAGATTAGATGATGTCATTGTGTTCAACTCACTTCAACGCGAAGACATACACAAGATCATTGATATTTCATTGGGCAAATTGTTCAAACGTATTGAGCAACTTGGCTACACCATTGAGCTGACGGATAAGGCAAAAGATTTTCTGGCCGAGAAAGGATATGACCAACAATTTGGAGCACGTCCATTGAACAGGGCCATCCAAAAATATTTGGAAGATCCGGTAGCGGAAGAAATGCTCAAGGGCGAATTGGAAGAAGGCGGAATTATTCTTGCCGACCACGATGGAAAAGGCGATGTCCTTACAATCAAAACGAAGAAGCCTAAGGCCTCTTCGAAAGAGAAAAAAGAATAAGTACCTATAGAGCCCATCTATTTGAAGACGACTCCAATTGAGCAATCAGTTGGAGTTCGTTTTTTTATAACTATTTCTAATGCAAGCTGTTTGATTGTTCAGCTCCCTAAGTTAACTGCAAAAATGCACGGATGAGGAGAGAGCGAATGCGCGGGTAGTCGATCACCGCCAGATCGAAATTGTAGACCGCGCTTAAAAACCGAAGACTGAACGGGCCGCTAACGGCCCGTTCAGTCTTCGGTTTTTAAAAAGCAAGATTGGCAGCGTGCCACGGCACGCTGCCAATCTTGCTTTTTAAATGCACGCCTACGATCTGACTATGAAATGCTAATGACGTTTCGTGCATCTGCGCTGCGCTTGCTACGAAGAGTAGCACTCTAAAAGGTCTAAGTCATATAAAAGTTACCCAGCCAAACCACCAAGGCTACATCAAACAGAACCACTTCTCGAAAGATCGAGATAAGAGCATTGAAGAAGATTAAGTAAATGACAATGCATTACATTTTCAGTAATTTGAGGCCTCAAAACCCGAATTAGAAATGGACGGATTGGATAAATCATTTTCCTTAGCCGAAGGCGTAGTTGCTGCTGAAGAGACAGGAAAAAATCCAGAACAAAAGAATTGCTTGAACTGTGGTGCTCCATTGCACGGCACATTTTGTCATGAATGCGGCCAGAAGAATTTACCACGCAGACAAGACATTGGCGATTTCATCATCAACTTCATCAGCTCCTTCTACAGCTTCGAATCAAAATTTTTCAAAACGTTTGGGTTTCTTCTTTTTAAACCAGGACGGATCATCAATGATTATAATGCTGGCAAGAGAGAAAGCTATTATCACCCGGCAAGAATGTATGTATTCTTAAGCTTTATTTTCTTCCTGGTGTTATCATTTGTGCCCGATGAAGATAAAATCAACATAAATCAAGATGGAAGAGAACTATCATCAGAAGAAAAGAAGCAGGTACTTGATTCAGTCCAACTAAGTTTGGATTCACTAAACATAAAAGTGCCTGCTACAAAATGGGCGAATTCTTCTAATTGGGGTAGTGATGATGATCCAAAAACGATTGCCGAGTACGACTCACTAGAAAGTTTAAAACCGGTGGATAAACGGGATGGTAGTATTGAGCGATATCTTACTGAGAAGTTTATAAAGCTAAGGAAAGAAAATGGCGATGATGGCAAAGCTATCCTCAAGAGTTTCTTGAATAGTTTTCTGGAAAACATTCCAAGGATGATTTTTCTTTTGCTTCCAATATTTGCTTTGATTCTAAAACTGCTTTATGCCAGGAGGGATTTTTATTATTCTGAGCACCTGGTGTTTTCAGTTCTGTTTTATGACTTCATGTATCTCATAGGAGCCGTTGGGTTACTGTGCTCCATGGCAAGTTGGCTCGATTGGATTTCGGGTCTGTTATGGCTTGTTGTATTTTTTTATCTATATAAATCGATGAGACATGTTTATAAACAATCCCGAGGAAAAACAATTTTGAAGTTTTTACTGCTGAATTTTATATTCTTGATTTGCCTAACAATCGGATTTACCGTTAATGCTCTTATTACCTTAATGCTTATGTAATGGTATTCAATTCCAAACCACCTTTAGCTGAACGCATGCGACCTTCTTCTCTGGAAGAGTTGGTGGGACAGGAGCATCTAACCGGCCCAACGGGAGTTATTCGAAAAGCAATTCAATCGGGAAATATTCCATCCATGATTTTGTGGGGACCTCCTGGTGTTGGCAAAACAACCATTGCAAATATTATTGCCAATGAAGTGAAGAAACCATTTCATACACTCAGTGCGATTAATGCAGGTGTAAAAGATATTCGGGAGGTAATTGAAAAAGCAAAGCTATCACCTCGGTCAATTTTATTTATTGATGAAATTCATCGTTTTAATAAATCGCAACAAGATGCACTCCTTGGTGCCGTTGAAAAAGGAACAATTACCTTGATTGGTGCAACAACAGAGAACCCATCGTTCGAAGTGAACTCAGCGTTGCTATCGCGATGTCAGGTTTACATTTTGAAATCTTTGGGTGAAGCGCAACTTCTGAAATTAATTGATCAGGCATTAACGCGCGATGAAGAATACAAAAAGCGAAAAATTGAGATCAAAGAACATCAAGCCTTACTGAATATATCCGGTGGTGATGGACGGAAGCTTCTGAATCTTGTTGAGTTAATCAGCGAATCAGTGGATGGTGATGTAGTTATTACCGATGCATTGGTGATGGAGCTTGCTCAGAAACACATCGCCATTTATGATAAAAGTGGTGAGCAACATTATGATGTTATTTCAGCTTTCATAAAATCTATCCGCGGCAGCGATCCGAATGCAGCGCTTTATTATTTAGCCAGAATGATTGAAGGTGGCGAAGATGTAAAGTTCATTGCCCGAAGGTTGGTGATTCTTTCTTCTGAAGATATTGGTAATGCCAACCCAACTGCGCTTATCATGGCAACAAATACATTTCAGGCCGTTAATATAATTGGCTATCCAGAAGCGAGGATTATTTTGGCACAATGCGTTACTTACCTGGCGTGTTCAGCAAAGAGCAACGCGAGTTACATGGGTATTGCCAGTGCGCAGCAAGCCGTAAGCGAAACCGGAGATTTGCCTGTGCCATTGGCGATTCGCAATGCACCAACAAAACTGATGGAGAAACTTGACTACGGAAAGGGTTATCAATATGCACACAGTTATGAAGGTAATTTTGCAAAAATGGAATTTTTACCACCTGAATTGTCCGGAAGTAAATTTTATGATCCAGGAAATAATCCACGTGAAGAAGAGTTAAGAAAGTATTTGAAGAGTTTGTGGAAAGAAAAATATGGATATTGAGTTGGTTACTGACTAATGGAAACTGGTAACAAGAAAATATTTCATAGAAGAATTAAAACATAGCATTATCCTTCATTGGTAAAGAGAGAATGGATCAACAGCGAATTATACTTGAATCATCACCTGCATACATTTTAGTTTGCCTTGCACTTGCTTTGGGTTTTGCTTTCTTAATGTATCAGCTAAAAGGCCCTTGGACAAAAACATGGAATAGAATTTTGTTTGGATTACGTGCTGTGCTTGCCTTCTTTCTAATGTTTCTTTTGTTAGGCCCGATTGTTAAGCAAGTCAATAATTTATTCGAGAAACCACTATTGGTTTTTCTGTACGACACTTCTTCTTCTATGAAAGAAGGCTTGGATTCAACATCTATACGGAAAATCTCGAACGAATTATCGGAGGCAATAAAGGATGCTAGCGAGAAAGGTTTTGATACGAAGATCAATAACCTTGATGGTGATGAAGGTTCATTGCAAAAACTCAATGGATCGACTTCTGATCTCAATGGAGGATTAAAGAGAATAACGAACCAATATGAAGGCCGGAATATTCATGCAGTTGTACTGGTTTCCGATGGAATTTATAATCAAGGTGTCTCACCGCTTTATGCTTCTTATTCATTTCCGATTTACACATTAGGTTTGGGTGACACACTTCAACGAACAGACATCGCGATCAAGAATTTGATGTACAACAAGATTGCGTACCAGGGAAATAAATTTCCGGTGCGGGTAGAGTTGATGATCAAGAATCTGCCAAACCAATCCATTGCTGTTTCACTTTCGCAAAGCGGAAAATTGCTGGACAAACAAACCAAGAACTCTTCTGGAGATCAATTGCTGGTTTACGATTTCCAACCACTGGCAAATGAACAAGGTATTCAAAAGTTAGATATTCAGGTTGAAGTTAAAAATGGCGAGTACAATACTCGAAACAATCAGGCTTCTGTTTTTATTGAAGTGGTGGATGGTAAAAAGAAAATTCTATTTGTGTCTGCCGCACCACATCCCGATAGTAAAGCCCTTCGTGAAGTCGTGGACAAGAATTCTAATTATGAATTCTTGTTGCATATTCCAGGTGTGGCAGAACAGCAAGCCAGTGTACTTCAGCCCGATCAGGTTGATCTCGTTATTTTTCATCAGGCACCCGATCTTCGTGGAAAGACAAAGGAATTGTTTCAAAAATTTGTGGCCAGCAAAACTTCCATGCTTCTTATTCTTGGTCAGCAATCTGATTTGCAAACACTAGCCAAACAAAACATGCCCGTAAGTTTCGAGGCTCCACCTCGCGATTTTGATGATGTAATCCCTGTGGTAAATTCTACCTTCTCAAACTTTTCCATTTCACCAGAGGCGAATTCTGCATTGGAGAATTATCCTCCTGTATCTGTTCATTTCGGCAAAATAAAAATCAGTCCAACATCAAATCCAATATTGTATCAACGCGTTGGAAATATTGCTACTGAGAAAATGCTACTGGGTGTTGATGAGAAAGATAATCGCAAAATTGGTTTTATGTTGGGAGAGGGTTTATGGCGTTGGCGCTTAAATGAATTTGATCGTAATGAAAATACAAATGCGTTCGATGAAATTTTTGGTAAACTGATTCAATACCTCAGCACAACAGATGATAAGCGAAAATTCAAAAGCTATCCTATACAGCAAGAATTTTCAGATACACAACCCATCGTTTTTGAAAGCCAGGTGTACAATGATCTTTTCGAACCAGTGTATGGTAATATAGTCGACATCGAGTTGACAGATGAAAAGGGAAAGAAAACGAATTATAACTACACATTAAGTCTCGGCAACGAGCGATACACTATTGGCGCACTGAAGGAAGGTGTATATAAATACAAATCAAAAACCACCATCAATCAAAAGAGTGAAGAAGTGCGTGGCGAGTTTGCAGTGGTCGCTCGAAAAGCAGAGCTACAAAATTTAACCGCTGATTTTGGATTACTCAGAAAACTATCCGCTAATACAGGAGGAAAGTTTTACACCTCAGCACAAACCAATACTTTGCAAGCAGACCTGACATCAATCGAGGCCAGGCAAATAATTCACACAGAAGAAACGTATAACTCAATTATTAATTTGCGATGGGTATTTGTACTGCTCTTACTTCTTGTAAGTGTCGAGTGGTTTACCAGACGATATTTCGGAGGCTATTAGTTTTACTTTCATTCAATGTATTGAAACGCATCGGGATAATATTGTACTTCACTTTGTGCGTCCATATTAGCCATGCACAAAATTGGTTTTTCATTCATGCTGACACTGTTGATCAGCAAGCTTTTCCAAAAACGGGTTTCTTGCAAGTTCGATACCAACGAGGCGGCTTTATGCCGAGTGGAGATAGCGGTGTTCAGTACATTGAAAAAAAACCCTTTAATGCCATTGATGTTCGGTATGGATTGATTGGTTATGGAAGAAAGAAGTGGCATCAACTTCATCACTATCCTACCTTTGGTTTAGGGATAACAAAATTTTTCTTTCAACCGAGCGATAATCTTCTTGGTAATCCATTCGCTACGTATTTGTTTTTTAATGAGCCTCTCGTTCAATTTAAGAAATCAAAATTGGCATACGATTTTGGTGTCGGTTTATCATACGGATGGAAATCATATGATCCTCAAACGAATCCTGATCAACAAGCAATTGGTTCTTCTGTTAATTTTATTTTCATGCTTGGTCTTCAATATGAATTTAGAATATCCAATCGATTGGAGGGAAGTATTGGAGCCAATATGAACCACATGTCGAATGGAAGGATCAGGTCACCCAATCGTGGTATCAATCAATATGCAAGCAATGTATCGTTGCGGTATAGACTCGCTCCTCTAAAATCAAGAAGATACAGTAACGATTTGAGTTTTTCTGAACCCATTAATATTCATCATGATATTAATCCATTCGTATCCATGCTGGAATTTTATGCAGTTGGAAGTGCAGGGGTAGCTACTACTTTTAATAATAAGGACAATCACATTTATTATTTGGTCGCCTCTTTAACAACTGATTTAGCGCGGCATTATCGTTACAATGCCAAGTTTGGAGCTGGTCTGGATATGTTTTATGATGCATCACTCAAGGAAGATTATCAATCACAATATCCTTCTGGCAATGTGCCTTCTCATCTTTTCTATTGGCCGGGTGTTCATCTATCACATGAGTATATGGTTCACCGGTGGACTCTAGTCACACAAGCGGGATTAAATTTAAGAGTACCGAAAGACAAGGGAATTTGGTATGCTCGCCTTGGTTTGCGATATGATTTGTCAAAATCTATTTTTCTTCGAGCGAGCGTAAGGCTTTATCAAAAAGGCTATTCTGATTTTATTGAATGGGGTGTTGGCTATTCGTATTATAAACTGAAGACGTAGTAAGAACTGGTGCCCCGATTATAAAAGACTTACGATAAAATAATACGTCATTACGAAACAAGCAATGAGTTTAAGAAGCGTGCCTACAAGAAATCCGATAAACGATCCGAGCGCAGCTTTCCATGCCTGATGCATACTTTTGTTCGCGATTACTTCTCCAATGAAAGCACCTATAAAAGGTCCAAGAAAAATCCCAACAGGACCAAACCACATACCGGCAAACAAACCAATTGTACTTCCCCAAATACCAAACTTGCTGCCGCCCCATTTTTTAGTACCGTATATGGGTGTTACATAATCCAACACTACTAGCACAATGACAGCGCCTGCCCACACCCATAAAAAGGTAGAAGTAAAGGGTGGGATGGATTTAAATTGTTGAAGTAATAATCCAACAAAACAGAGTGGCGGTCCAGGAAGTGCAGGAATAATACTGCCTGCTAAACCCAGAAGTAGCATAATGATTCCAAGTATGATCCAAAGAATATCCATTTCTAAATGCTCCTGTTTGTGCGTTGACCACAATTCCACCTAAAGATAACGCTCTTTTGGAAAGTGTATTTGCTACTGATTTGCCAATCAAGATTTAGTTTGGTTCTTTTGCGCCCATGTCGGCAACGAAAAAACGCATAGCAATTTTTGCCTCGGGCAGTGGGAGCAATGCTGAAGAAATTTTAGCATACTTCGATCACCACCCAATGATCGATGTTGTTTTGCTATTGAGCAATAATCCGTCAGCATTTGCCTTGACACGGGCGGCTAAATTTAACGTGCCCACTAAAGTCTTTACAAAAGAATTATTCAAAGACTCAACTGTTGTGCTTGATTGGCTTCACGAAAAGGAAGTAACACATATTGTACTGGCCGGTTTTCTTTGGCTTGTGCCTTCTTATCTCACTCAAAACTTTCCTGGTAAAATAATCAACATTCATCCGGCCTTGCTACCAAAGTTTGGAGGAAAGGGAATGTATGGCATGCGTGTACATGAAGCCGTAAAATCGGCAGGTGAAAGAGAGACAGGCATCACCATTCACCTTGTGGATGAAAAGTATGATGAAGGAAAAATTTTATTTCAGGCATCTTGTCCCGTTGAAGAAACTGATACACCTGAACAGATTGCTGACAATGTTCATGCGTTAGAACACACACACTTTCCAAAAGTGATAGAGCAGTGGATCAAGGATTGAACTACAATCTTTCTCTGCAATCGATTTCTCAACGCTCCAATTAACTCAAGACTTTCGCTCATGTAAGTCAATGGTGTGCTAACAAATCATTGAACAAATGGAATAGAATTCTCACTTGATAGCCTAACACTTGATTGGTGTTGCAACGCTTAGTGATATGACGATATATCCTTTGGCCATAATTGGTAAAACTTTAAAGCATTTGCTATCTTCAACAAATAAAACACATCCACATGCAAAGTTTGTAGCTATAAAATTTCGTGAATATGCACTCATCCCTTACATGCCCTTGTTTTGTCTGTTCTAAAAACTATCTTGCGCAGTTAAGATACAACCGTTCGTAAACCCTATGAAACTTTTTGCGTGTTGCCGATAATCCCAACCATGAATGATATCATCAGGCAGTTGCCTGCTGTAATTTATGAATACACAATCCACCCTGATGGAACAAAACGCTTCACTTTTATAAGTGATGCCTGTGAGTCTATTCTGGGTGTAACATCAGAGGCTGTACTTCAAGAGCCATCCATTATGGATTCTCTCATTCACGAAGAGGATTTTTCAACATTAGCAGAACGATCACAAGAAAGTTATAAGCAGGAGCGTGAATTGAATTGGCGTGGCCGAATGATTATCCGTGGTGAAGAAAGATGGATGGAGGTTAGATCGAACCATGAAGTTGATGAAAATGGAACCACGGTCAGAAGAGGTATCATTCAGGATATTACTGAACGGAAAAGTTCTGGCAAAGAAAGTGAGATCCGATATCAGGGTTTGGTAGAGCGCTTACCGATGGGGATTGCCATTCACAATCATGGCAAACTTGTGTTTGCAAATGCACACGCCCATCTTATTCTGGGTGCACAAAAATCAAATGAAATTATCGGTACGCATGTGATGAATTACATTCATCCTGACTATCGTGAAAATCTTTTAGAACGCATGCGCGAAGTGGCAGCCGGAGTTCCTGCCCCGATGATTGAGCAAAAATTTGTTCGTGTCGATGGAAAGGTAATTGACGTGGAGGCGATGGCTTTTCCTTTTATTTTTAAAGGAGCCCCCTCTGTTCAGGTTATCTTCCGTGATATCACAGAACGAAAAGCGACCGAAGCTCGCGTTAAGAAAAACGAAACACTCTTCTCTCAACTTTTTCAAAATATACCGATGGCGGTTGTTATGTTGGATGAAGGAGGAAAAGTGCAGCAAATCAATAAAGGATTTGAAGCCATGTTTGGCTATGATGTAAGTGAACTTAAAGGAAAGAACTTGAATGACACCATTGTTCCGGATGAACTGCGTAACGAAGGTGTTGATCTCAATAATCTGATTACATCCAATCAAGTGGTGCGATTGGAAACCATACGCAGACATAAAAATGGAAATGTTCTTAGCGTAATTCTGTATGGAATGCCAGTGGTGTTGGGCAAACAAACCATCGGTATCTATGGAGTTTATGTTGATATCACTGAACGTAAGAAGGTAGAAGAAGAATTGAAAGTAAGGAATACCGAGCTCGACAATTTTGTTTATAAAGTGTCACATGATTTACGTGCACCGTTGTCATCAATTTTAGGATTAGTGAACCTGGCTAAACTTCCGGGCAACACGGACAACCCAATGGATTACATTGATATCATCGGTGATAAAGTTGAACACCTTGATCATTTTATTGGTGATGTATTGAGCCACTCCAAAAATTTGAAAATGGAGGTGAGCATCAGCAATGTCAATTTTGCGCAGATCATCGATCGTACTTTTAGTGAACTCAGTTACCTGGAAGGAGCGAAAGAAATCATTCGCAACATTAAAATTGAAGGCACCGATTTCTATAATGACCCATGGCGCATTTCGGAAATTCTACGCAACCTTATTTCGAATTCTATTAAGTACAGAAGGTTCGACAGCAAGACGAGTGAAATCAGCGTTAAGATATTAACGGATAATTTGAGAACCGAAATCAGCTTTGCTGATAATGGAATTGGCATTGATGAAGTAAGTCTCAATAAGATTTTTGAAATGTTCTATCGGGCCACAGAACAATCAGATGGTTCTGGCATAGGACTTTATATTGTAAAGAATGCCGTTGATAAACTCGGTGGACAAATCACCGTATTCAGCAAATTAGGTGAAGGCACTCGCTTCACCCTTATTCTCCCCAATCGCATACAAAGCGTTGTCAGCAAATCAAGTCCCTTCGTTGTTGAGCAGCGATGAAAATTGTTGAAGTAATCAACAAGCAACACGAAGAAAAATTTCTGTTGTTGCCGGTAAAGCTCTACCAATCAGAACCAAGTTGGATCAGGCCACTCGATAAGGATATCGAGGCAGTCTTCAATCTAAAGAAGAACAAAGCTTTTCAGCATGGTGAATGCATTCGATGGATTCTGATTAACAGTCATCACGAAACCGTTGGACGTGTAGCTGCTTTTGTAAATCATAAAACAACAACAAAAGGAAACCATCAACCTACTGGTGGAATTGGTTTTTTTGATTGCATACATGATCAGCAAGCAGCAAACATGTTGTTTGATCAGTGTAAGCAATGGCTTCAGCAAAGAGGAATGGAAGCAATGGATGGCCCGATCAATTTTGGAAGTCGTGATCGCTGGTGGGGATTGCTTATTGAGGGATTTGAACGCGAGCCCAACTATCAATGCAATTATAATTTTCCGTACTACGAAGAATTATTTCGGGCATACGGATTTCAGGCATACTTCTATCAGCTTACGTTTGGCAGACCGATGCAAGGTCCACTTGATCCACGCATCAGCGAGAAGGCTGCCACCATCGAAAAAGATTCAAACTATCGTTTTACCTATCTACCAAAATCTGATGCAACGCTAGCCGATAAAATCAGAGAGGTATACAACAAGGCCTGGGCGAATCGCGGAGAGATGAGTGAGCTTTCGGTTGAACAAGCGAAGCATCTTGTGAAACAAATGAAGCCCGTGATTGATGAGCGATTGGTTTGGTTTGCTTACTACAAAGAAGAGCCTATTGCTTTTTTTATATCATTACCTGAAGTCAACCAGATATTCAAAAAATTTAAGGGCAGATTTGGGTTGATTGAGAAAATTAAGTTTGTTTGGCATCTGTTTCGAAAGACCAATCATAAAGCTTTTGGTATTCTGTTCGGGATAGTTCCTGAGCACCAAGGGAAAAATGTTGATGCCGGGCTTATTGAAAACTTTAGAAGAATGGCGCAAGCCGATAACTTTCAATACACTGAATACGAAATGAACTGGATTGGCGATTTCAATCCGAAAATGATAGCGGTTGCCAAACAGGTTACTTCAAACGTGGTGAAGAAGCATGTTACACTTCGAATGTTGTTTGACACAACCAAGACTTTTAGCAGAGCACCAATCTTAAGCTGATGAGAAAGCAATATAAAAGTGATTGATAGCTTCTCAACTTATACTCAACTTTGATTCTTCGTGTTAAGAAATACATTCACGCAAAGACGCAAAGTCTGAAATGCGAAGTACGCAAAGCACGTAATTAAAATACTCTCTTTGCATAGTCCTTAGCGGTCTTAGCGTAATTTTCTTAGCGTCTTTGCGTGAAAAGATCTTCTCCATAACTTCTTTCCAAAGATTTTGTTATTCGCTTAACTTCGCACCGCGAAAACGAATTTATGAAAAGTAAGACTGGCGTATTAGTAGTAAACCTTGGCACACCCGATAGTCCTTCGGTAAGCGATGTGCGTTCCTACCTCTCTCAATTTCTAAATGACCCGAGGGTAATTGACATACCATGGCTCTTGCGCAAGATATTGGTGAATTTGATCATCGTTCCGTTTCGGGCGCCCAAGTCAGCCAAGATTTATCAGAAACTTTGGACGGCAAACGGATCGCCTCTGCTTTACTACAGCAACAAAGTAAAGGTGTTGTTGCAAACTGAACTCGGCAATGACTATGATGTACACCTTGCCATGCGCTATAAAAATCCATCCATACCTTCTGTGATGGAAGCAATGCGAAAGCAGAATTATACCAAGATTGTTGTTCTTCCTATGTTTCCTCAATATGCTTCTGCTTCTACCGGTTCTGCATTAGAAGAAGTGATGCGTGTGTTCAATACCTGGTGGGTCATTCCGGAAATAAAGCTTATCAGTCAGTATTATGATCATCCCACCTTTGTTGATGCTTTAGTAGAGCGTGCAAAACAATATGACCTTAATGCTTATGATCATATTCTTTTCTCCTACCATGGTTTGCCTGAGCGTCAGGTAGACAAAGTATATGGTGAAGGGCTGTGTTCCGATCACGATTGTGAAAATGAAATAACAGAAGAGAATAAGTATTGCTACAAAGCAACATGTTACGCTACCACGCGCTTGCTTACCGAACGATTAAATATTGCGAAAGAAAAACATACCGTTTGTTTTCAATCACGCCTCGATAAAAAATGGTTAGAACCGTTTTCAGATAAAGTGGTGGAAGAATGTGCCAAGAAAGGAATGAAAAAGATTCTTGTGTTCTCTCCAGCATTCACGGCAGATTGTTTAGAAACTATTATTGAAATCGGAGATGAGTATCAGGAGATTTTTCATTCGAATGGTGGAGAGAAAGTGCAGTTGGTAGAAAGCCTGAATGATCATCCTTTATGGATTAAATGTTTGAAGGAACTTGTTATTAAAAGTTAGTTACAATTCATACCCATGCTAAAGCAAACATTTGTGGAGCTGGTCAGTCGTTACAATAATGACAATCGACTTACGGATGAATTGTGGAATGAAATTGAGATCAATTACACCAAGAAGAAAAGACATTATCACACGCTAGAACATCTTGACAATCTTCTGAAACAATTATCTGAAGTGAAGGCCCAGATCAAAGGATGGGATTCGGTTCTTTTTTCTCTTTTCTATCACGATGTAATTTATAATCCGTTAAAAAACGACAACGAGGAACGAAGTGCTGATCTCGCGGAAAAAAGATTGCAACAAATTTCAGTTTCCAAATTCATAGTAGAAAACTGTAAGACTCAGATTTTGGCCACGAAGAAACATGCTGAAAGCTCAGATATGGATATCAACTTCTTTACGGATGCTGATCTCTCCATACTAGGTAGTGAGTGGAATTTGTATTCAGTTTACTTCATGCAGGTCAGGAAAGAATACTCCATTTACCCCGACTTAATTTACAATCCCGGCAGAAAGAAAGTCTTGCTCCACTTTTTGCAAATGGAAAGAATCTTCAAGACCGATTATTTCAACAATAAATTTGAATTGCAAGCCAAACAAAACCTTCAGCAGGAGTTGGAGCTACTTTAGCTTTGTTTAAAAGTTATTAGAGTATCTACTTTAGATACTTCTCAAACCACTCGCCATACCGAACATACCGATCCTTCCAATAACTCGGTACCGTAAGTCCGTGAAATTGACCAGGATAAATAATGAGTTGTGTTGGTACATTTAACGAGCGCAGAGCTTGATACATTTGCTCGCTACCCACAGCCGGAACATTAAAATCATTTTGACCTACCATGTATAAAGTAGGTGTTTTGATTTTATCAACATGAAAGAATGGATACGAAATCTTAATCCATTTGTCTGCATTCTTCCATGGCACGCCCAATTCTGATTCGTATTGTTGAATGTATTGATCAACTCCATACATCGAAAGTTGCAAGGCGCTTCCTGCACCACTTGCTGCTGCTTTAAAGCGTGGATCAGTAGCGGTAGTGTAATCAGTTAAAATCCCTCCATAACTCCACCCACCAAGACCCAATCGTGTTGGATCAGCGACACCCGTTTTTACTAAGTAATCAACACCAGCAAGCAAATCAACCACCTCTTTATTTCCCCAATCACCAGAGATGGATTTTGAATACGCATAACCTCTTCCATTGCTCCCGCGATAATTGATGCACGCAACGGCATATCCTTTTGCGGCTAACATATGTGGTGTGAGATCGAATTCATATTCATCTTGCGCAACAGGTCCACCGTGAATCCATAGAATGAGCGGAAGTTTTTGATTGCGTGGTTTTCCGTTGGGCCAATACAACAATCCTCCAACGGTAATACCTTCTTTGTTTTTAAATGTAAAACCATCAACCGTAGCAAACGAATGCTGCTTAACAAATTCATCATTATGATTTGTTAGCTTCTTAAATTCATTTTTCTCGAACACATAGATTTCAATTGGATGTTGTGAATCACTCATCAACACGGCCGATGAAGTTTCGCTAATCGGTTTAATGAAGGTAATGCTTCTTTTTCCTTCACTTCGTTTTTGATAGGTCTTCGAAGCCATATCAAATGACATTACATATCGCTCGCGATCATCTTCAATCAAAGCATAAATTGATTTTCCATCCACACTCCATTCGGGATTGTTAATGGGTCTGTCTAATTTTTCTGAAAGTAAAACAGGGGTTCCACCGTCAACACCAATTACAGCAAGCTGAGGTTGGTCGTAACTGTCCCATTCGGGTGAAACCGATCTTAAATAGGCAATCGATTTTCCATCCGGACTCCAAACGGGATTGCTGTCGAAATCAATCCACGTGGTGAGTTGACGCGCTGTTGCTTTAGGCTTTGCTTCTACGATCCAGATATCGGAATTTGTATTTCGATCAGGGTCTGCACTGCGGTTGCTGGTAAAGGCAATGTATTTTCCATCAGGTGACCAGGCTGCATCAGCATGGTCATAGTTTCCTTTCGTAAGTGTGTCAAGCTTGCATGTTGCTACATCAAACAGGTATAGATGCGTGCGTTTGTTTTCGAGGTAGCCACTGATGTCTTGCTTGAAATGATAACGATCGATAACGATGGGCTTCTCTGGTTTTTCTTTTGCACTGTCGGGTTTGTGTTCTTTATCTTCAATAGTGAGCACAATCTTTTTTGAATCCGTGTTCCAGGTGTAATCGCTAATATCAGATTTTAGTTTGGTGAGCTGTCGTGCTTCACCTCCGCGCCTATCCATTACCCAAAGCTGAGTTTCTTTTGTTTCGCCTCGGGCCGATAGAAACGAGATGGATTTGCCATCAGGAGTAAACTTCACATTGCTTTCATTTTTCTCAGTATAGGTAAGTTGCACAGATCCGCTGCCATCAACGGCTGTCATCCACACATCGCTGTTGTAACTGTCTTTTACAGAATCGGGCGTTGTCACTACATAGGCAATCCATTTTCCATCAGGCGAAACCTCTAACTCACTAACATTCTTTAGTCTGTAAACATCAGAAGGCTTTAACGCACGTTGGCTAAGAGCCACGATTGAACAAAGACTGAGCAGTAAAACGAGCGTTGGCTTCATAATTTGTAAAAGGTTAGCAGGGAAATATAGTTTATTTTTTTTCGATCAGTATATTTGCCCGCTTTACAAAATTGAAAGTTTATGATAGTCGTAAAATTTGGAGGAACATCGGTAGGAAAACCGGAGCGCATGAAGAAAATTGCCGAACTCGTGTTAGGAACACCCGGCAAAAAGATTGTGGTGCTCTCTGCTTTATCGGGCACAACCAATACGCTTGTGGCCATTGGAGATCATCTTCTGGCAGGCCAGCGTGCTAAGGCGGAGGAAGAAATTGCCGGCCTCGAAAAACACTATGATGCTTTCATCAAAGAATTGTATGGCAGCGAATCATTCCATGCCATCGGACAGGAAATTGTAAGCCGCTTTTTTATTTTCATTCGCTTATTAGCAGCCGGCCAATTTGATTCGAAGAGCTATCGCGAACTTCTTGCCCAGGGCGAATTAATTTCAACGGAATTATTCTATCAGCATTTACAGGAAAGAAAAGTAAGCGCCCGTTTGTTACCAGCACTTTACTTCATGTCGATCGATGAGAACGATGAACCTGAATTAGAAAAAATTTCAGATCGTTTGAAGCCATTGGTAAGTTCGTTGAACAACATCGACATTATCATTACACAAGGATTCATTTGTCGGAATAATAAAAATGAAATTGATAATTTAAAACGTGGAGGTAGCGATTACACTGCATCCCTAATTGGTGCCGCTATTCGTGCAGACGAAATTCAAATCTGGACGGATATTGATGGCATGCACAATAACGATCCGCGCATCGTTAAGAAAACCGTTGCTATTTCTGAACTTACTTTTGATGAGGCTTCTGAACTAGCTTACTTCGGAGCAAAGATTTTGCATCCCGCCACCATTGTCCCCGCACAGAAATACAACGTACCTGTGCGCTTGAAAAACACAATGGATGAAAAAGCTCCAGGTACAATCATCACAAGCAAAGGAACGGAAGGATCATTCAAAGCAATAGCAGCGAAAGACGGTATCACAGCCATTAAAATAAAATCTTCGCGTATGTTAATGGCGTATGGATTTTTACGAAAAGTGTTTGAGGTTTTTGAAAACCACAAAACATCGATCGATATGATTACCACATCGGAGATTGCCGTTTCCATTACGATTGATAACAATACACATCTTGCTTCCATTGAAACCGAGCTGAAGAAATTCGGAACCATTGAAGTGGACAAGGATCAAATCATCATCTGTATTGTTGGAAATAAAATAACAGAGCAAAAAGGTGTACTCAACAAAATCTTTAATGCGCTTGTGGATATTCCGGTTCGTATGGTTTCGTGTGGCGCCAGCTCAAACAACGTGAGTATTTTGGTGGAGAAACAATACAAGGAAAAGGCATTGAATGTGCTGAATGAAGGTCTGTTCGGCTTGAAGTAATATTTGTTTTTCACCATCTTTCAGTACTATTGCCGGAAGCATGGAGATCTTCATCATCATTATTTTTATTTTGGGCTATAGCGCAATAGCGCTGGAGCATCCATTAAAGATCAATAAGACTGCGACTGCCCTTCTGACGGGTGTGTTGTGCTGGACTTTATTTATTCTTTCAGCTCCCACAGAATCTCTTCTGGGCAGTGCTCACTTTACATCGTTCTTAGACCAACTTAAAGTTGATGCTGGTAATAAATTTATTGGGTTTACGCATCATGATATTTTCATCCGCTTTGTAGGTAGTGAGCTTTCACATCATCTTTCAAAAATTGCAGAGATTCTTTTCTTTCTGATGGGTGCTATGACCATCGTTGAATTGATTGATGCACATCATGGTTTTCATTTTATTACCAGTAAAATAAAGACACGGAATGCCAAAAGATTATTGTGGATTATATGCATCGTCACTTTTTTCCTTTCAGCAATTCTGGATAATCTTACAACCGCCATTGTCATGGTATCGCTTATTCGCAAGCTGATACCCAACAAAGAGATGCGCTTATTTTTTGCTGGCATGATTGTGATTGCTGCCAATGCCGGTGGTGCTTGGTCGCCTATTGGTGACGTAACAACAACGATGCTTTGGATCGGTGGACAAATTACGAGTGTGAACATTATGAAAACGCTCTTCCTTCCAAGTGTTGTTTGCATGATTGTGCCCTTAATCTATTTAAGCTTCACATTGAAGGGTACGCTTGGTGAAACAGAGCAACATAACACCAAGGAGGAAGGGAAGGTAATTCGAGGAGGAAAACTGATGTTGATAATGGGTATAATAGCGTTCGTGTCAGTACCCGTTTTTAAAACCGTTACGCATCTACCACCTTACGTAGGCATGCTAGGTGCATTGGGAGTATTATGGATTGTTTCAGAAATGATTCACAAAGACCTAGATGAGGCCATCCGAAAGGACTATACAGCAGCTGGTGCACTTGCACGCATTGATGTGCCAAGTATTCTTTTCTTTCTTGGCATTCTGCTTTCGGTTGGTGTGTTAGAATCGATGATGACCCTCGACCACTTTTCGGAATACCTTGCAAGCTTAATTGGCAATAATCAGATTATCATTACGCTTATTGGTTTGCTTTCTGCGATTGTTGATAACGTTCCACTGGTAGCGGCTAGTATGGGTATGTACAGTTTGGATATGTACCCTCAAGACAATATGATATGGGAATACCTTGCTTATTGTGCCGGAACAGGTGGCAGTATTTTAATCATAGGTTCGGCTGCAGGTGTGGCCGTGATGGGAATGGAGAAAATAGATTTCATTTGGTATGTAAAGCGAATCAGCATTATCGCAATAATGGGATACGCTGCAGGTGCAGTTGTGTACCTGCTCATTTACCCTTATCTGATTGTTGCACACTAATCTGCAGTACAGATATTCTATTGATCCTTTCGCGTTGTGGTTTCAATTTCAAGAATCATATCTTCTCCGTAGGCCATTGAAGGTGTTTGGAACCCTGTTTTAAAATTACCGGATAAAATTTTCTGCGCGATTAATGTACTGGTCTTTGCCGTGAGTGTATAGCCATCAAATGTTTGCAGGATACTGATGGCTTCGTTCCCTTGATCGTCCCATACTTTTCCCCAGAGAAAACTTCTTCCATTTTTTCTGCGATCATCTGATGGCCCTGCTGGTCGTTTGTCAATCTGGTTTTTGAGAAATGTTTTGAACCACTTTTTCCGCAGGAGCCAATTAAAATAATTAGCCCACTTCAATTTGTTGATGGTCTTTTCAGGCATGCCCATGTACACTTCAATGTTTGGAATATGCGTGCTTCTATAGGCCGTTGAAATATCGCCCCACGGAATACATAATGTTGATGTGGTAAATTCTCCAAAGTTGATATGTTGTGATCGGGAAGCTAATGGAATGGGTTTTAGTTTTCCATCCTCACGAACATAGCTACCATATCCTAGTCCTTCAATAGATGTTCGTGCTGTGCCGCGAGAAAGCCCACCCTTAAGCGAGGTAAATGCTAACTGAAGATGTGTAGCAGATGGAAGGCGATTTTTTAAATGTAATGCCAGGCAATCAGAAGGCACTACATCGAAGCCGATGCCAGGGGCAATCATAATGCCGGCTGCTTTTGCTTTTACGTCATACGCTGCGAGCATTTCAAAAACCGTAAACTCTCCGCTAATGTCAGTGTAGTGCGTCTTCGTCTCCAGACACGCTTCTACCATTTGTTTGGACGTGAACTGAAAAGGACCACCACAATGAATAACTAATTTCTTGCCTGTTAATAATTTTTGAAGTGCATCACGATCATCGATATCAACTACCTCAAATGCAAAGCCGGTTTCTTTACTTTGAAGTTGCAGTGCCTCTGCATTTCTTCCGGCCAAAAGGATGTTGACATTTTTTAATTTACACTCTTGAGCAATGAGTTTGCCGGTGTAACCGTATGAACCATAAAGTACAATAGGAGATTGGCTCATGCTGTAATCATTTTATAATGATGAGTTGTCGTAGAAAAAGTTTCCAAATACCGATGACTGATAACCGATAACTGATTACCTAAATTACTTCTCAAGCCTCTCAATCTTAGTAACGAAATACTTGGTATCACCACGCCATGGAAATGCTATGTAATACTTTACAAAATAAAGATTGACACGTTCTCCACTCAAGGCCACTTGTTCAAGTTCTTTGATCAACTCGGGATTACCTTTTCCAACGGAAAAATCAAACGACTCAGCAATGGGGCTTACTCCTTTCATTGCGCCAAAGGTTTCGAGGTTTATTTTCCCTTCATGAGTTTTGAAGATCATACCTTTTTGACTCACGCGTAAAATTTTTCCGGCCATGAAACCATCTTCATAACTCACGAAATACGCAAAACTAAATACGGCAATGCCAATAAGTACTGCCACGATTGCAATCTTCTTAATTATTCTCATGCTTTTGTTTTTGAGCCTTGTTCCAAAACTTTGATCTTCCATAGTAGAATGATAGGATCTAAAGTTAAGAATCATTTTCGGGTTTCGGGTTTAAAGTTACAGGTTCTAGGCTCTAAGTTTAGTATCCACAGACTACAGTCGACTGTCGACCGTTGTCTGTGGACACTTTCAATTCTATGCTAACTCATAAATAATCAATACGACCAACTATTTAACTTACAGCTCTACAATCACGCCAATGGTAGGCAACAGCTGCCCTGAGGTGCTTTGAATGTATTTTGGCAAATAAAAATTAGCATCATCAGGATCAATCAAAGGTTGACCATTACCATCTTTTTGAACATCGATGGCATCCTGAAAAGTGGTGGTGTAGTTGTATGCATTTTGCACATCGAGGTAAATGTCCAAGCTCCATTTTTTGAAAAAATATTTTTTATCAATGCGAATATCAAGCTGGTGAAATGCACTGATGCGTTGTGTGTTCAATTGATTGTAATCCGGCAAGCCATACGGACGAACATCCCAATTTTGTCTGCGCACAGTTTCCGTAACATTAAACGGAGTGTAGGGTGATCCACCCGTAAAAAGCCAACGAACTCCGATCTCCCAATTCTTTGCAAATTTCTTTCCACCCGTTAAACTCACCAAATGTCGGTTGTCCCATGACGATGGTGCATACTTTCCATTTCGGCCTTGAAATTCACTACGAACAAATGTATAGGCAACCAAGCCATAAAAACCATTGTAGAGTTTTTGCTGCAATAGAAATTCAAGTCCGTAGCTGCGACCTTTTGATGTCGAGTTAACAGGTGCATTACCGATAATGCCAAAGTCAGCACCAAGGTTGGCGAGTGAAATGGAGTCTTCTAACAAGAATGGATATTGATCATACAGTTTATAAAACCCTTCTACTGTGATGCGGGAATTACGAGGTAAATTAAATTCAACTCCGCTCACCAGATGTTTGCTGCGAATGTATTTCAGTCCATTCGATTTGTTCTCCAATGCATTGGTCTGTGAGTTTCGATATCCCAGCACGGTGTATGCAGGTAACTGATAATAAATTCCTGTATTGAAATTTAGATTGACAGCAGCGTTAATAGCATACGAAGCAGACAATCGAGGTGATAGCTGATCGAATACATTGTTCATCTCACTTGAATAATTGTTTCCGTCACCACGAAGCCCAAATGAAAGGGTAAGTTTTTGATTGAATGTATTACTAACCTGTCCAAAAAATCCCCACTTCGTTAATTTAAGAAGAGAAGAAAAATCACGTACCACTAAACCTTGTTGTGTTACAATCTTTGAATAGTCATCCGTGTCGTATTGTGCTTGTTCAAGACTTATGCCGTAATTGATTTTATAATTTTGTTTCGCATAGAAATCTTCCACCCGAAAACGATTTTCAGTTTCACGAGAATTATAATCCTGAACAAGATTGTTCGGATCTGAGCTGTCGTTGTTTTTATATTTTATAGAATTATTATTCAGTGCGTTTCTACTCAATACCACGCTGGTTACTCCATGTTTACGGAAGTGTTCATACTTAGCGCCCACAGTATAATTCCATTGTGTTGATACCGGCAAAATGTTAAGAATATATTCGGCTTCTTCACGATCTGCTTGTGTTTTTGATTGTTCGGGTGCATCAAAGTTCAAAGTGAAATCATCTATTGCACCAATACCTAAAACTGTAATTTGATTTTTATCGTTGAGCTTATACTTGTACTTGAATTGAACATCGTTGTACACAGGCAAAAAAGGCAGATTAAAAATGCTGAACAAAAATTTGAGGTAGGATCGTCTTACGGAAAACACAAGTGATGACTTTGATGAAACGGGTCCATCGAACGTTACGCCTAAATCACTCGCACCAACAATTCCATTCATGGCCCACTTATCCGTTCGTCCATCTTTCAATTGAAAATCAAAAACAGAACTCATGGTATTTCCACGGTTTGCCGGAAATGCACCCGAATAGAAACTCACTTCTCTTAACAAGTCAACATTGATAATTCCGACCGGCCCTCCTGATGAGCCCTGTGTTTGAAAATGATTGATTACCGGTATCTGTATACCATCGAGATAAAATGTATTCTCACTTGGAGCTCCACCACGAATGATGATATCATTTCGGAACGATGGTGTAGATGCAACTCCTGGAAGTGATCGTACTACTTTTGAGATGTCACGATTCCCTCCAGGAGTTCGTTTTATTTCCGTGGTGCCAATTGTGCGTAATGACAAAGGAGCGTCATCCGATTTAAAGAATGAATTGGAAGCGGAAACCACAACTTCATCTAGCGTTGTTAACTCTTCGCTCATGGCAAAGTCGACAAGAGCTGCCCGGGCATTCGTTACTTGAATTTCGTATATCACCAGCTTTTCAAATCCGACAAACGAAGCCTCAAGATTGTATTGTCCAGGTTGAAGATTTTTAATTTCGTAAATGCCATTTTCGTCTGCCGATGCTCCGCCAGAACTCCCTTGGATTCTAATGCTGGCAAAGGGTATTGGCTCATTGCTTACTTTATTAAAAACCTTTCCCTTAATAACTCCATTTTGTGCCAGTAAAGGCATGGATGAGATAGCAAGTAAAAAGATGATATATAACTTTTTCACGATGAATAGATTAACCCCAATTAAACAAAGATGTTCCTAAATGGTTAAGAAATTTAACCGAAGGCAAAAGTAAAAAAGATCACCAATGGCTTTTCCAAAACATCAGGCTTTGTATTCCCCACGAAAGACTTCTACCTTTGGAGCATGTTATTGTACAACGAAACAGTCGGAATCGACAAAGGAATAGAGCAAGAATGGCTTCAGTGGATGAGAGAGGTTGGTGTGCCTAAAACGATGGAGACAGGTATGTTTCTGAGATGGAAAATCTACAAAGTTTTGCATGATGACAATGAAGGATCGGTTTCATACTGTGTTCAATATTTTGCGGAAACAATCGAACATGTAACCTTATTCTTTGATAAATATGCCCCGGCTTTAATGGAGGAACATCGCATCCGTTTTCAGGATAAGCATGTAGCGTTCAGAACATTGTTAGAAGAGGTTTAGAATAGGATTAGAATTTCATAATCTACTTTCTTTTGCCGCGTTAGCACGTTATCTTAGTATATGCAATTTAATAATGAGTTATGAAAGTCAGGTTGACCGCCATCATACTCGCTGTTTTCTTTTTGTGGGAGAATGCTCAAGCATTCACTCAACTGAACTCGTTTAGCAAATCGAACGAAATAAAAATTGCATCGTCCTCTCTAAGAAATGTAGCATTTGAGAATACTGCTGCCCAGGATGAGTTTACGCATCGCCCGGCTACTATTCTTTTTAATTTCTCAACGACATTTTCTCTGAAGGTACTTCAACGTCACGTTTTTGTTACTTCTACCTTTTCATCCTTTATACATAAGCCTTCACAGCCTTTTATTCTTTATCGGGTTTTGCGGAATTAGACCGCATATTTAAGAGTGCCCATGTCAAAATTCTCCTGACATGATTTTTCTTTTTATCACCCTTTAATTTTTAAAACTATGAACGAGCCAAGAATGATCAATCCTTCCGATATACATCTGTTTCATTTTGGAATGCAGGATGTGTTAAACAGTACAGAAGAAAAAGAAATGCGTAGGTGGAAACTGAGGAGAGCAATGATTCTTAGTAATTGCGAGCACACGTTAATTAATATTTATCTGCAATTGCCAAATGGTGAAATGCTCGAAACCCAAACGGATATGGTAAACTATGCTGACGATTTTGTTACCATTAAAGGCGGCATAAACATTCCGACATGGATTATCAGCGATGTTGATGCATAAGAAATAATGCAGGAGGCTTTGAATTTTTTAGGGCGTTGAAGGGGTTTGGTGCCGTGGAATTTCTTAAGCCTCCCTGCATTTATTTTCTTTGATCGAGTATTTTTTGAATCTGATCTCTTTCCAGCGTACAGTTAATCCATTCGCCATCGAGTTTCGATCCGTATTTTTTATAGAAGTTAATGGCGGGTTCATTCCAATCCAATACCTGCCACATCATGCCTGAACAATTTTCATCGAGGGCATGCTGTAACGTGCGATCAAACAATAATTTGCCGGCACCTTTTCCACGTTCACTTTCTGTGATCACAATATCTTCAAGATAGAGACGCTTACCTTTCCAGGTTGAGTAGCGCCAATAGTAAAGGGAGATTCCAACAATGATATGGTTTGATTCAGCAACAAAGAATCCATAGATCGGATTTTTGCCAAAACCATCTTCCTCCATTAGAGCAACGGTATTAATTACTTCATGCGATGCCCGTTCAAAGGCAGCCAGTTCTTTTACAAGTTCAAGAACGCGGGGAAGATCTTCCTTCTTTCCGATGCGAATAGAGGCACTCATAGAGTCAAGGGATTTGTCTGATTTATTAAAGATTGATTCTGCACTTCTACAAAGATGAAAAAGATTGGCAAATGATTATACGCTACCTTCTCCATTCATCAAGTTCTTTTACCTTTAATCGCAGTTGAAATATTTGATCTTTGCCCAACTGCGTAATTAGCTTTTATTAACTGAATCTTTATGCGAAAATCCTTTACGGTACCATCATTCAAATATGTAGTTGCAATTTTAATTTTTGTGTTTGTGGCCAGTTCTTCAGTGATGGCACAACGAAAGAAAGACAAAAAACCAGATGTTAAGCCAGCGGAAACTTCAGCTCCGGCAGAGAAAAAAGATGAAAAGAAAGACGGCATTCAGCCCTACGAAAAAGTAATTACGGCAAAGGCCAAAACAGATAAAGGCTTGTTCTCCGTTCACAAACTGGACGACAAATATTATTACGAAATACCAGACTCATTGCTTGGTCGTGAGATGTTGATGGTAACACGTATCGCAAAAACCGCTGATAAAATTGGTTATGGTGGTGAAGAGTTAAACAGCAGTGTATTGCGATGGGAACGCAAGGATAAAAAGATTTTGCTTCGTGTGGTTTCATACAACAATGTGGCGAATGATTCTCTTCCCGTTGCTATCTCTGTGCGCAATTCCAATTTTGAACCGATCGTTCAATCATTCGATATCAAGGCCGTTACCAAAGATTCCACCGGTGTGGTGATTGAAGTCACCTCACTCTTCACTAAAGATGTTCCTGCATTTAGTTTTGATGATGCTACACGTAAGCAATATAAAATTACATCACTTGATGAAAGTAGAAGTTTTATTGAAACCATCAAAAGTTTTCCGATTAACATCGAAGCGCGCAATGTAGTTACCTACAAGTCTTCGGAGCCTCCATCCAATTCACAAATCGGAGCGATTTCATTGGAGATTAATAACTCCATGATACTTCTTCCGAAAACGCCAATGAAGGCAAGACTTCGCGATAGCCGCGTAGGCTATTTTAGCAGGAGCCAGGTGGACTACGGATTGGATGAGCAGAAAGCGACACAACGCAGCTTTATTGTTCGATGGAAACTTGAACCAAAAGATGAAGCTGCATACAAACGTGGAGAATTGGTTGAGCCGAAAAAACAAATTGTCTATTACATTGATCCAGCCACACCTGCGAAATGGAGACCGTATTTGAAGCAAGGTGTGAATGATTGGAACATTGCTTTTGAACGTGCTGGTTTTAAAAATGCTATTATAGCGAAAGATGCTCCAACGAAAGAGGAGGATCCGGATTGGAGTCCGGAAGATGCTCGTTACTCTGTGATACGTTACTTTGCTTCTGATATTCAGAATGCGTACGGACCAAATGTTCACGATCCGCGCTCAGGAGAAATTTTAGAAAGTGATATTGGATGGTACCATAATGTAATGAACTTGTTACGCAATTGGTATTTCATTCAAACGGCCGCTATTAATCCTGCAGCACGAGAAGTGAAATTTAAAGATGAGGTAATGGGACAACTCATTCGTTTTGTTTCCTCGCATGAAGTGGGACATACTCTTGGCTTACCTCATAACATGGGATCAAGCTTTGCATATCCGGTTGACTCTCTTCGTTCAGCAAGTTTTACCAAGCGTAATAGCACAGCGCCATCTATCATGGACTACGCTCGCTTTAATTACATAGCGCAGCCAGAAGACAAAGGTGTTGCGCTGATGCCCGGTATTGGTGAGTATGATAAGTATGCGGTAATGTGGGGTTATTCGTATCTGCCAAATGCAAAAACTCCTGACGATGAAAAGGAAATTTTGAATAAATGGATTGTGGAGAAGGCAAACAATCCGATTTATTTTTTCGGAAGACAAACGTTCAATCCAATCGATCCGCGATCGCAAACTGAAGATCTTGGTAACAATGCGATGAAAGCGAGCGCTTATGGTGTTGCTAACCTCAAGCGCATTATTCCAAACCTCATTACCTGGACATCAGAAAATGGAAAAGACTATGGAGATTTAGAAGAACTCTACGGACAAGTACTCGGTCAGTGGAATCGTTACAATGGACATGTAAAGTCTAACATTGGAGGAGTGTATGAAACTTTTAAATCGTATGATCAGGCCGGGAATGTTTTTGTTCCGGTAGCGAAGGTTACACAGAAAGAAGCGATGAGTTATCTGCAACGCGAGACCTTTGCAACACCTACATGGATGTTAGATCAAAACATCTTGCGCAAGATTGAACATGCTGGCGTTGTAGAACGTATTCGCGGGTTGCAAGTCAGTACCTTAAATCAATTGCTGGATCCAAGTCGTATTGCACGATTGATTGAAGCGGAAGCAATGCTAGGTAAACAAACCTACACGCCTGTTGAGCTCTTCAGTGATATTCGTTCAGGCTTGTGGTCAGAGTTGCCTAGCGCAAAAGCAATTGATACCTATCGCAGAAATCTACAGCGTGCACACATTGAACGATTGGAATTTTTAATGAAGGAGGAAATGCCTGCACCAGCAGCAAACATCCGTTCTTTTTCAGGATATACTGCTATTGATGTAAGTCAATCGGATATCAGACCAATTGCTCGGGGTGAATTAAAAGCATTGCGTACTCAACTTACCCAAGCACTTGCAAGGACAACGGATACGATTACGAGATATCATTTGGATGATTGCATTCAACGCATCAATGTAATTCTTGATCCGAAATAACGTAATCAATATAGACAGCAATAAAACAAAAGAGCCCCGCGTATCGCGGGGCTCTTTTGTTTTATAAGAATTGTTTAATTCTATTTCAATAATGCGAGCGCATCTTTCATTCTCTTCAATGCCTCTCTCAAATCTTTTTCAGAGGCTGCATACGAAAGCCTTACACAGGCTTCATCACCAAACGCTCCGCCTGGTACAAGTGATACGTGAGCTTTCTCTAACATGTATAGACAGAAGTCATCGCCATCCTTAATCACATTTGTTCCATCAGACTTTCCGTAGTAATGACTTACATCCGGGAAGAAATAAAACGCGCCTTCCGGGTAATTTGCTTTCACGCCTGGAATTTCTTTCAGCAAACCGTAAACAATATCTCTGCGCTTGCGGTATTCTTCTACAAACACTAAAGTAGGAGCGATATCACCTGTAATCGCAGCAAGAGCAGCACGTTGTGCTATTGAACAATTGGCCGAAGTAATTTGTCCTTGAACTTTATTACATCCGTCTGCAATCCATTTTGGCGCTGCGATGTAGCCTACTCTCCAACCAGTCATGGCATAGCCTTTCGCAAAACCATTTACAGTTATCGTACGATCAAACATGCCCGGAAATGAAGCAAGGCTTACTTGTTCGCCAGTAAAGTTGATGTGCTCATAAATCTCATCAGCAATGGCAATGATGTTTGGATTCTTCAAGACAACCGCTGCAATAGCTTCTAGTTCTTTCTTTGAAAAAACTGAACCTGTAGGATTACACGGTGAAGAGAAGATGAGCATTTTAGTTTTTGAAGTAACGGCTGCCTCAAGTTGAGCCGCTGTAACTTTAAAATCATTTTCAATTCCACCTTTTACAATAACAGGTGTTGCTTCTGTTAAGCGAACTAATGCATCATAGCTCACCCAGTATGGAGAAAACACAATTACTTCATCGCCCGGATTAAGCAACGCCAACATCGCATTAGCAATGGATTGTTTTGCACCGTTCGAAACAACTATGTTCTCGGCTTTGTACGGAACGTTATTTTCTTTTTGATATTTAGCAGCAATCGCTTCCCGCAGATCCTGATAACCTGCTACCGGAGGATAGGCGAAATACTTACCTTCATCAATCGCCTTCTTGGCCGCATCACAAATGTGTTGAGGTGTTTTAAAATCAGGTTCACCCAAGCTAAGGCCGATTACATCGATGCCTTTGTTTTTAAACTCGCGTGCTTTGGCAGCCATGGCCAATGTTGCTGATTCCTGAATGGCGTTGATTCGATTCGATAAAGTATTCATAATGTTGTTTTGAAAAGCGAGCAAAGAAAATAATTAAAATTGGAAGTTGGAAGGTAGGCCCGCAAAGTTTTGAAGCATTGAAGAATTCCTAACGATAGGTAGTCTCAACTGAAAAGTGTGCGACCAAGGATGCTTCTTCCTAAAGTAATTTCATCCGCATATTCCAAATCGCCTCCAACGGGTACTCCTCTGGCAATGATGCTCACTTTTAAGCCTGCATCTTTTATTCTTCTATTAATGTAGAAGGCTGTGGTGTCGCCCTCCATCGTTGGACTTAATCCTAAAATAATTTCTTTTATCTCGGATTGTCCATGGTTGAGACGATTTACCAATGATTCAATTTTTAGATCGGCTGGACCGATTCCATTCATTGGAGAAATAACGCCACCAAGGACGTGATACAATCCCATGTATTGAGCTGTGTTTTCAATTGCCATTACATCTTTCACATCCTCTACCACACACAATATGGAACGATCTCTCTTGTGACTGGCGCAGATAGTACACATTTCAGTGTCTGAAATATTTTGGCACGTGTTGCAAAATCTGATTTTTGATCGAAGGTTCTGTAATGCCTCTGTGAGAGCAAATGTATTTTCTTCTTTCTCTTTGATGAGATGTAATACTAAACGCAATGCAGTCTTCTTCCCAATACCCGGAAGTTTAGCAACCTGGTTTACGGCCTCTTCAATAAGTTTGGAAGGATACTCCACGATGGGTTTTGAATTTCAGATTCAGAAATTACGATTACAGTATTCGTGCGTCAATACCTACTTCACAAATGGCTTCGCGAAAAGGACGAAGGAAATCAAATGTTCCGTTTTTCACGGCACACTTTCCTTTATGATGAATGAGCAACGTACACTGCTCTGCTTGTTCCGGAGAATGTTTACACACTTTGATCAGCGTTTCAATAACGTGTTGAAATGTATTGTAATCGTCATTGAACACGACCAGATTCATAAGGTCAGTGGTCTCTGTTACCTCCATCACGTCCACTAACTCTTCTTCTTTATGGATGGGCTTCATAGCGCTCAATAGTTTGTGCAAAGTTAACCAAAATCAGCCTTCTGTCGGAAAACAAAATTGCCATCATTTGGATTTGACCATATTTACGTGATTTTTTGCTTTTTAATCCTATTGAACATGACCCCTACATTAGTTGTCATCATCATGGCCCTGTATTTTGGCATGCTGATCCTTATTGCTGTCATTACATCAAAGGGTGCGGATACCACAACATTCTTTACGGGCAATAGGCAATCACCTTGGTATTTGGTGGCATTTGGAATGATTGGTTCTTCACTGTCTGGAGTTACGTTCATTTCTGTTCCGGGGAATGTAGGTAAAGTCGGCTTTGGGTATTTTCAAGTCGTTCTTGGCTATTTGGTAGGCTATTGGGTTATTATTGGAGTGTTAATGCCTTTGTATTATCGATTAAATCTGATTTCGATTTATACTTATTTAGAACAGCGATTTAGTTTTTGGTCGTATAAAACAGGAGCTTTTTTCTTTCTCGTTTCGCGAACGATTGGTTCCTCATTACGACTTTATCTTGCAGCAACAGTTCTTCAACTTTTTCTTTTTGATGCATGGAACGTTCCATTTTTTGTTACGGTTGCCACTACCATTATTCTCATCTGGGTCTATACCTTCAAAGGGGGAATTAAGACCATCGTTTGGACCGATGCCTTTCAAACTATTTTTCTTGTCTCAGCAGTTTGTATTGCCGTGTGGCAAATTACAAGTCAGCTTGGTATGTCAATTCCTGAAATGATCGAAACCGTTAACGCCAGTAGTTACGTCCGCATATTTTATTTTGATGATGTAAACTCAACGATGTTTTTTCCAAAGCAATTTTTGGGTGGTGCCTTTATTGCAATCACGATGACAGGGATGGATCAGGAGATTATGCAAAAGAACCTCACGTGTAAAAACATTGGGGAGGCACAAAAAAATATGTTTTGGTTTAGCCTGGTTTTGGTGATTGTTAACTTGCTGTTTCTAACCTTGGGTGCCCTTCTTTATTTGTACAGTACTAAAAATAATATTCCGGTTCCGGCTTTAACGGACGAACTCTTTCCACGTCTGGCGATTCAGGAACTTGGTCTATGGGTTGGTGTTTTCTTTCTCTTAGGAATTACGGCTTCCTCGTACGCAAGTGCGGACTCTGCACTTGCAGGATTAACAACCTCTTTCTGTATTGATTTTCTTGACTTTAAAAACAAGGAAGAGAAGGAAAAGAAGAAACAAAAATTCATTGTTCATCTTGGTTTCTCTCTGCTCTTTCTCATTATCATTTTAGTATTTAAAGAAATAAATCAACGATCTGTTATTGATGCTGTACTCAATGTGGCGGGCTACACCTACGGTCCTTTGCTTGGACTTTTTTCATTTGGCTTGTTCACTAAACTTCAGGTAAAGGATAAACTCGTTCCGTTTATCTGTGTTCTGTCTCCCCTTCTTTCATATATCATCAGCACGAATGCGCCAGACTATTTAGGCGGATATAAAATTGGTATTGAGATTTTAATAATAAATGGTTTGCTAACTTTTACTGGACTTTGGATTATTTCAAAACGATCAGCCGAATAGAATAATGTCAATCTGTAATACCTATAAAAAGGAAAAGGCCACCTCTGTTTGAAGTGACCTAAACCCGATTAAAACCAAACCCCACTATATTTTTATGGTGTTCGCCAATGGCGTACTTCCATTTATTTCTTTACATATTGAAACTCTTGTGTGTTGTTCCCTTTCGCAATACGAATGGTATACGTATCGTATTTAACATCACAGAAGTTGATAATCATTTTACGCTTCTGAAGATGTTGAGAAGTAACCATCTCTCCGTTTGAAGAGTAGATTTCTACTGTCGCGCCAAAGAATTTTTTCTTGGCTTTGAAAACAAACAAGTTTTTATATTTCGAAGAGACTTTTGTGACCGACTCACCGCTTGGATTTACCTCTGTTGCAAATGATGATGTCATGGCAAATACAAAGGCGGAGGCTAGAATGAGGGTTTTCATAGGTCTTCGTTTGGATTACCTATATCCAAAGCCCATGCCACGTAAGGAATCAATGAAATTTGTAGAATTTCTGGGGCTTATCGGATGTTTTTATCCTATTTTGGGAAACATTTTTCCCTGAATGGTCCTGGATTATGCTAGTTCGGTGGTTGGATCCCACAATAGATCCTTAAAACCCACAATTTTATCCTTGACAACTTTAACGCCCTCCTTCTCTAATAATTTCTGCATCATGTCGGGTTTTTTAAAATGATGTTTGCCAGTGAGCAGACCAGCACTATTTACAACCCGATGAGCAGGTACGTCAGCAGGGCATCCAAACATTGCCCATCCTACCATTCGAGCGCCAGATTTTGCTCCCAAATAGTGGGCTATTGCACCATAACTTGTAACACGACCTTTCGGGATTAGCTTTACAACTTCATACACATCATCAAAGAAAGTGTTATCTGTATGTTTCTTTTTAATAGTGGGCATATCATAGAATATTCAACTTCTTAAATTTACACTCCATTTTGTAAACACGTGAATTTTCATCAAGTGAAATACATATCTCTTTCTATCACCTTTTCCATTGTATCCATAATCACTTTTGCACAAAGTAGTCAGGCCCTTATTTTCCCTGATTCAATTGGATGGAATCAATTGCAGGAAAATCAGGAATTAAGATTTCAAGTGAAGGCAGCAGGCCAGTCACTCGCCTGGTTTTCGTTAGAAGGTGCAAACGAACTCCACATTCGTTTCGACACACTTGGTAATTTTCATTGGAAGCCAAACTTTGATTTAGTTGATCGGGTAATAAAAACAAAAGACTTCACTGTCATTTTTCAGGCATCGTTTGCTGACGGCCGCAGAGAACGAAAGGCCATCACGTTTACGGTTCAACATGTTAATCGGCCGCCAGTAGTAGAAGACCTTCCTATATTTTATGTAAAGCAATCTAATTTGAATACCTATCAGATTGCTGGTGAATATGTGTATGATCCTGATGGCGATCCATTGGTTTTTAAATCAATCCAGTCGGAAATGCCAGAGGGAACAAATCTCTCTTCGCTTGGTCAATTCACATGGAATCCTTCACGAAGTCAATTTGCCGGACTTAAAAACAATCCGATTGTTGCTGAGTTTTTAGTACAAGATCAGCCCGACAAAGCAGAAACAAAAGGCAAATTGAAAATTGCCCAAACCCAACAAGATCTTCCATCTGAAATCCTCATCGTTCCGGGTGACACACTATTCACAATCAAGGAAGACGAGACACTTAACCTGAAACTTTATATATCAGATCCAAACGGAGACGACAATGTTCGTAGCACTGGTTTTATTCCGAGCGATAAACGTATTCCACTCACCAGTCTAAAAGAAAACACATCCTTACAATATGAATTTATCTGGACACCAGGATATGATTTTGTAGATGATACACAGACTGCATTAACCTCTGAAGTAATTTTCTTTGTTCTCGATAAATCGAACAATCGCACTCAGCGCAAAATAAAAATCAGAATTGCCGATACGGAAAACCTGATTAAAAAAGACAAACACCTTTTTGGAAAATACAGAAGTAATCTTGTTGATGCTATGTTACTTATTCAGCAACTGGACAACGAACAGAAAAAATTAAATACCGACTATAAAAAAGCCAAGAAAGGAAAGAAGCAGCGCTCGATCTTAAATGCATCATTGGGTGCCGTTACCGGATTTACCCCTATCATCGTAGATGATCCTGCCCAGTCAAAAGTTATTTCAGGGATAGGTGGAACAACCGTTCTTACGTTAGGTACGCTAGAAGCAACTGAGGTGATTGGTCGCTCGAAGGAAGGTATTTTGGAAAAAATTAAGATCGACATTGATCTTCGAAATAAGATTCAAGCTACGGGAGATGACTTTGCTAGGAAGTACGCGTTAAAGTCAGCCAGAAGAAATTCCGAATTTGACAAAGACATTGAGAAACTTCGGGCCACATTGAATGACCAGCGACTTGTTTTGCTTGAACTGGATGCCCACACGAAGAACACAAGCTCTCCAGACGATAAGGATATCAAAAAGATTTTCCTGGATTATGGAGATGATTCTAAATAGAAAGTTCTCGGGCTTCATTTGACAGAAAGCTAGAAAACTATACATTTGCAGTCCCAAATTTTTGGAATAAGCCGATACAGAGGAATGGTAGAGCGGTTTATTGCACCGGTCTTGAAAACCGGAGACCCTTTACGGGGTCCGGGGGTTCGAATCCCTCTTCCTCTGCATAAGTGGACGCATGATAAAATCTTTTATCGCGTCCACTTTTTTTATGCCTAAAAGTGGGCAAGGGTCAAAGCATTAAGAGAATGGCTGAGTTTCGTAATCTAAGATCTGAGTCTTTTAGCCCCTAATCAGATACGCCTTCATTGCCTCGCAAATTAATTTCAAGGCTCGATCAAAGTTGCCGTTGTTGGGTATGATGATATCGGCATTGTGTTTTAGAGGCTCAATTAAGGATTCATAAACCGGCATTACGTGATGCTGATAGCGGTATAATACATCATTTAAATCATAGCCTCGTTCTTCACTGTCGCGCACAATTCTTCGACTTAATTTTACATGATCCTTCGCTTCTATAAAAATGCGCAGATCAAGCTCACTTTCTATTTCGGGAAAATATTGAACAAAAAGGCCCTCTATAATCAGAATCGGTGCAGGATTAAACTCCAATATTTTTGGCGTTGCTGCAGGGTTGTTGAAGGTATATTCTGTTATATAAAGTTTTTCTCCCCGCTTTAATTTCAGAATATCTTCCCGAAGCTTGTTCTCATCAATGGAGTGGGGAAGATCAAAGTTTTTAACACCACGCTCATCCGTTACCTGCAAGTCTCGATCCTTGTAATAATGATCTTGTGAAACGAGGCAAATTTCACTGGATAAAAAACAAGATTCTAATTTCTTAATGAAATACGTTTTACCAGACCCGCTTCCGCCTGTAATACCAATGGTAAATGGTTTTTGTGCCATAGAGTCGGCAAAGTACGAAAGGCTCGTTATTTGGAGAGACTAGTTGAATAGTTTTTAAGATATTCAATCAGTTTTTTTGTGGCGATGGCTCTGTGGCTCAATGTATTTTTTTGTTGAAGCGGCATCTCTGCAAAGGTGAGGTTATGACCATTTGGAATAAAAACAGGATCGTAACCAAAACCGGTATTTCCTCTCTTAGCTTCTATGATTATACCTTCGACAATGCCTTCAAAGAAAACGGGTTCTGCCGTTATTCCGACTAAGGTAATGATGGTGCAAAATCGTGCCTTTCGATTTTGATTTCCTTTCAAATTTTGAAGAAGAAGATTAATGTTGTCTTCACTGCTTCGATGATCACCCGCGTAACGAGCAGAGTAAACGCCAGGCGCTCCAGCTAAAGCCTCTACTTCAAGGCCCGTATCATCTGCAAAACAAGGAGTGTTGAAATGTCTAAAGACATAGTCAGCTTTTTGAAACGAGTTGCCTGAAATCGTATTCTGTGTTTCAGGCAACTCGTTTGTACAACCAATCTGATCTAAGCTGATAAGATCAAATGAGTCTTTTAATAATGGAACAACCTCTTCAAGTTTGTGCTTGTTGTTAGTGGCGAAGCACAGGGTATTCATATTGAATTAATTATGGTGCAGCTATACTCTGAACCTCAATTTCGAAAATCATATTTGCATTGGCGGGTACGGTTGGGCTTAACCCTGTTGTTCCATATGCATAACCCGATGGAACGTAGAAGGTATACTTACTTCCAGCGCGCATTTTTTGAAGGCCAATTTTCAAACCGTCAATAAGATAATCAACAGGTCTGCTGTAGAAAGTTCCATCTGGAGTGATCGTGGCAGGAGCTTCGTAAATTAAGGTGCCATCAAGAAGTGATGCTTTATATTTAGTGAGTGTCAATCTATTAAACCATGTCGCGGTGGGTCCTGACCCAGGGTTAGTAATTACATACCGAATTCCAGTTGAGTCTTTCACAACATTTGCGATGGAATTGGTTGCTATAAATGCGTCAATAGCTACAGAGTCACTTGCTATTTTGGTGTAATAAGCAGCGGGACGGACAACATCAACAATTTTTATTTGAAAGATTAAGACAGAATTTGCCGGAATCTTAGGTTGAGACGCTGTACCGTATGCATAACCTGATGGAATATAAATCGTAGCCTTTGTTCCTTCAGGTAAGGTAGTAAGTGCAATTTGCCAACCTGCGATAAAACCAGTAGGCACACCACTAATAGTACCTTCCTCAAACTTACTAAGATTAGAGAGTAGATAACCCTTATAATCAACTTTCACTGTTGTTGTATAACTTGACGGCAAGCCGTTGCCTAGGGAGTCAATAACTATCCGTAAGCCACTAGGATCCTTCAAAGGAGTAATGCCTTTGCTACTCAAGTAAGTATCAATGGCAACAATGTCTTGCTGCAGTTGTTCTTGCTGAGTATTTCCTGCATCGTCAAGACACGAACTAAGGAACAGCGACAAACTCAAAAACGAAATTAATAGGAGACTTTTTCTAGTTATCATTATTTAATAAAATTTACTTTTTACAGCTCTGTGTGGCCTGATCGTAATCAGATCCAAAACCGAGTAATTTAACTTCAAATATTAAAACAGCATTTGGAGGTATAGCTCCTGGATATCCTTGCGGGCCGTAGCCTAAGTCAGATGGAATATATAGGGTAGCCGAATCGCCAATACCCAAAAGTGGAATTGATAATTGCCAGCCTGGCATTAGTCTGGTCAAGGGGTATGAAATTTTTTCTGACTTATCAAATTCTTTTCCGTCAGCCAAAAATCTTCCTGCATATTTTATTTCTACACATTGCATCACATTTGGCTTTAACCCCCCTTTACTAGAGTGTACTACATAATGAAATCCGCTGGTATCTTGTTGTGCAGTAACGTTATTGTCTGCCAGATATTTTTTAATATCCTCCTGATCTTTTGTTTTCTGAATGACTTTTCTCTTTGCGTCCATATCGACCTTGTAAGCCTGGAATTTATCCAGTGTCATAATTTCTTTTACCTTAATGAAGTAAGATACGTTCATCGTGGTATCAAGACCTTGAGGCGCAGGCGCGCGGACTATATCTTTAAAGAATTTTCCAACCGTCATCGTGGCATTTACGCTGTCTCCTTTGCTTAACATTCGAAACATTTGAAACATTCCGTTCTCTGTGGCTTGCGATGCGCTATCAGCAACTTGTGTTACTCCGGGCATCCCTTCTTTATTTGAGTCACTCCAGACGGAATCTTTCGAATCACGAAGGATGTAATCAAAAACAAGAATTTCCTGAGCTTTAGCGACTACACCATCGCCTGCTTTTATGACTTTGAAAGTGAATCCATTGGGAGTTTTCTTCTCTGAATTATTACATGCAGCACACAGCAATAGCAATCCGATCAGCGCGTTGGTGATTTTCATCATTTTCATCTTAGACAAGTGTTTATAAGGTAAAGTTGTAAAGGTTTTAAATTTTTTAGGTGCCTTCTTTCGTTAGTTGCTCTTTATACTCGGGTAACAGGGTAAGAAATTTTTGAAGTGTTTGCTCTGCGCTTAAGCTGGATTGTCCACCAGCGGCATTGCGATGGCCGCCTCCTTCAAAATGTTTCCTGGCTAATTCGTTCACGGAAAAATTACCAAGCGAACGAAGGGAGAGTTTTACATTGTCTTTCCGATCGGTAATCATCACCGAAAGTTTAATACCTTTTATGGAAAGGCCATAATTTACAAGCCCTTCGGTATCCCCCGTTTGAGAAGCAAAACGCTTTAAGTCATCTGCGGTTAATACCATGTAAGCGGTATTATATTCTGGTAACACTTTCAGTCGTTCACTCAATACAAAACCCAACAAACGAAGACGCTCCACTGAATTGGTCTCATAAATAAGTTTGGAAACAGAATATGGATTTGCCCCAAGCCGAACAAGTTCAGACGCAATGTGAAGCACTTTGTAATTTGTATTGGAATGTCGAAAACCACCAGTATCTGTCATGATGCCGGCATATAAGCAATCAGCCAAGCCTGAATCAATCAGGTCTTCATCACCTAATTCTTTTATCAATAGGTAAATGAGTTCTGCGGTTGAAGCCGCTGTGCCATCCCATTTTTCAAAATCGGCAAATGCTTCGGGTTCCAGGTGATGATCAATCAATACCTTTTTAGCAGACGATTGTCTCACCATTTCTCCCAACTCGTTTATTCTGTTGAGGCTTGAGAAATCAAGACAAAAAATCAGGTCGGATTGTTGGATCAGCGCTGCACAAGGCTCAGGCTTTTCTTTTTGAAACACAACCACATCTCCGTTACCTGGCATCCAGTTGAGAAACTCGGGATAATCACTTGGGGTGATTACGGTAACATGGTGCTTTTTCTTTTTAAGGTAAGCAGCCAGACCGAGTGACGATCCCAGGGCATCCGCATCAGGCTTCACATGGGTCACAATGACCACATGTCGAGGTTCACTTACGTATTCCTTAAATGCCTGAAGATTCTGCATGGGCTAAAAAAAGCAAGTCGCAAAAATGGCGAATTTTACTCCATTGTCAATGGAAGCACGTGATTGTTGTGACCTCGAAATGATGGATTAACCTGAAAATCAATTGATATGACCTTCCCACTCTGGAGTATTTCCTTATTTTTGCGCCCGATTGCGGATTTTGTGTCCGTCTAAATAAAAGCTACTAACCAATTATAGATACCGATATGGCAGGAAAAAGAACATTTACGATGCTGAAGCCCGATGCAGTTGGGGCGAACAACAGTGGTGCGATTATTAAAATGATTGAGGAGGCGGGATTCACCATCATCGCCATGAAGAAAACTAAGCTTACTCCTGAAATGGCTGGTAAGTTTTATGAAGTACACAAAGAGCGCGGATTTTATGGCGAGTTATGTGCTTACATGTCATCGGGCGCAATTGTTCCAATGATTCTTGAAAAGGAAAATGCAGTGGAAGATTTCCGCAAGTTGATTGGTGCAACTGATCCAAAGAAAGCAGAAGCAGGAACTATCCGTAATCTTTTTGCAAAATCTATTGAAGCAAACGCAGTTCATGGATCGGACAGTGACGAGAATGCTGAGATTGAAGGAAGTTTCTTCTTCTCCAAGCTAGAGCGTTTCTAAGAATCTCCAGAAAGCAAGTAATATTAGAGCACAGAAAAATCTGTGCTCTTCTTTTTTTACGATAGTTGCTTCTCAAAAGGGACCTTAAAACATCTTTGTGAACCTTAGTGCCTTTGTGTCTTCGTGGCGAAAGAGTCTAAAAGGACACGAGTCACAAAGAATCACTAATGTTGTAATTAATCAAACAAAGTACCCGTTCTCTTAGGAGGAACAATTTTTAAATGCTTGTAAGCAAGCTCTGCAGCTTCGCGCCCGCGGGAAGTGCGTTTTAAATATCCTTCCTGAATCAGAAAGGGTTCGTAGACTTCTTCAATGGTTTCAGCTTCTTCGCCAACGGCTGTGGCGATAGTAGTCAACCCAACAGGACCACCTTTAAATTTTTCGATGATGGTAAGTAAGATACGATTGTCCATATCATCTAAACCATTCTCATCCACGTCTAATGCAATCAGTGCAAGTTTGGCAATTTCCATAGTGATAGTGCCGTCTCCTTTTATCTGAGCAAAATCACGTGTTCTTCTTAATAAATTATTGGCGATGCGTGGGGTGCCTCTACTTCTTCTGGCAATTTCATAAGCAGCGTCATCAACAATAGGTGTATTTAAAATTGCCGCAGAGCGCTTAACGATTTTTGTCAATAATGTTGAGTCATAATACTCAAGACGGGCATTGATACCAAATCGCGCACGGAGTGGAGAGGTAAGTAAACCTGCTCTTGTTGTTGCACCAATTAATGTAAATGGATTAAGGCCGATTTGTACCGATCGCGCATTCGGTCCCGAATCCAACATAATGTCAATTCGAAAATCTTCCATTGCTGAATACAAATATTCTTCAACAATGGGATTGAGGCGATGGATTTCATCAATAAACAACACATCACCCGTTTCTAAATTGGTAAGTAATCCTGCTAAGTCACTGGGTTTATCCAATACGGGTCCGGATGTAATCTTAATACTGGACTGCAATTCATTGGCGATGATGTGCGATAAGGTAGTCTTGCCAAGTCCGGGAGGGCCGTGCAGTAACACGTGATCAAGCGATTCGCCACGTTGCTTCGCTGCCGATACATATACTTTAATGTTGTCGACAATTTTTAGCTGGCCGGTAAAATCCTGAAACGACAAGGGACGAAGGGCTTTCTCTACTTCCTTTTCCGGAGCGCTTAATTCTTCGCCATCGCCTTTCAAATAGTCTTCACGCATCTCGTTATCGGTTATCTCTAATGGTAAACTTCAAGCAATGTAAAGGTCTTAAATTTTTGATTGGAACTGTTATCCTTTCTTTTTGATTGGAATTATTTGTAGCGCTGAATCAACTCTTATTAATTACCGAATAACATTTAAAGCAACAATGTTGCATTTAGTTAATTTTTCTAACTTGCGCCCCGAATCGGATTTAATGGATAATCGTAAGGCTTTCATCTGCACCATCATCTTAGTTATTTCTGTTTTGGCTGTTCGGCTTTATGGAAAAGATAGTGTTGGTGAACCAATCAAAATAGAAGGTGCCACAATGGGCACATCATATCACATTACCTACTTTGATAGTAAGGGAAGGAACTTTAAACGCGAGATTGATTCGCTTTTACTTGTTGTTAATAAATCCATCAATACATACGACTCAACATCTGAAGTATCCCAATTTAACAGAAGTAAAAAAGGTATCGCCCTCAAACTTCCTTATCTGTATTTGCCTATTAAAAAAGCAGAGGAGGTATTTTATATTTCTAATGGTGCCTTTGACATTACTGTAATGCCTCTGGTTAATGTTTGGGGTTTTGGTCCGGACAAACAACTTCATCCTGACAAAGCCATGATCGATTCAATAAAAGCATTTGTTGGCTTTGCAAAAGTAAAACTCACCAGCGATAGTGTTTCGAAACAAGATGAACGTGTTCAACTTGACTTTGGAGGAATAGGACAAGGATATGGTGCGGATGTAATAACACAGTTTCTAAAATCAAAAGGCGTTACCAACATGTTAATTGAATTAGGGGGCGAGGGAATGGCCATTGGAAAAAATTTAAAATCAAATAAGCCATGGCAGATTGGTATTCTGAATCCGAACTCCACTTTAGAAAATCAATTTTTTAAAGCATACATATCATTGGAAAATAAATCGTTTACTACTTCTGGAAATTATTTTAACTATCGTGAGATCGATGGCAAGAAATATTCACATACGATCGATCCATCCACCGGGTTTCCTGCACAACATGAAATACTCAGCGCTTCAATATTCTCTGCCGACTGCACCACTGCTGATGCATGGGCAACCGCCATGATGGTGATGGGGCATGAGAAAGCAATTGAACTTTTAGAAAAACATCCTGAAATTGATGCTGTCTTAATTTACACATCGTCTCAAGGTAAAATGGAAACCTACATTACACCAGGCGTCAAATCTCTCATCCAGTTAGAACCATAAGCAAGCACATGACTCTCAAATTAATTGTACTTTTCTTCACACCCTTGCTTTCGGGATTAGCGATTTATCTTATACCAAAGAAGAAGGATTCGAACTTTAAACTGCTGTTGGTTTTTGCTGGTTCGTATTTGTTCGCGATTACCGTGATTCACATTCTTCCGGAATTATATCGACAAGATCTCGGCATTGAATGGATTGGTGTATTTGTTTTGGCTGGATTTTTTCTTCAGCAATTGTTGGAATATTTTACATCAGGTGTTGAACACGGCCATATTCACACACATGATCATGAGGGTCATCATAACCACAAGCATCAATCTGTTTCTGCACTCGTATTGTTGCTTGCTCTTTGTGTTCATGCTTTTTTAGAAGGAGGCATGTTAGTTCAACCTGCTGCGATGGGGCCGATGTATGATGTTAATTCTATTTTGATAGGTATCGCCCTGCATCGCGCGCCTGCAGCTTTTGCTTTAATGACGGTGTTAGCACATCAACTTCATTCACGCAATAAAGCAATACCGTATTTACTCGGTTTTTCACTCGCAGCACCGATTGGTCTTCTATTGAGCACTTATCTTGCTGATCAGAATATTCTCTCCAGCACTGGCATGATGTATTTGTATGCTCTAGTAAGCGGAAACTTTTTGCACATCTCTACAACTATTGTTTTTGAGAGTAGTCCGGAGCACCATTTCAATGCAAAGAAATTGAGTGTTGCAATTTTTGGTGCGCTTATCGCAGTAGCGGTGCAGCAAATGGTGTGAGCGAACAATCGTTAAGAAAAGTCTAATATTGTTTTAGAGATTGCTTTCAAAGTATCACTGTGTTTTCACACGCAAGCTTTCTTTTAACTTCTTCAACTTGATTTGAATTACTTTTGATTTTCCCGAAAAAAGATTTCAATTTTAATGCTCATCTAAATTTTTGTCAAAATAAATGAAAGCTATCCAGACCTTTGAAGATTATCAGCGCGAATACAAAAGAAGCATCGAAACTCCGGAAGCATTTTGGGCACAGGTAGCGAGCGACTTTGTATGGCGAAAAAAATGGGATAATGTTTTGAAGTGGGATTTTTATAAAGCAGAAGTAAAATGGTTTGAAGGTGGCAAGCTTAACATTACGGAGAACTGCATTGACAGGCATTTAGCAACGCGCGCAAATCAGACGGCTATTATTTGGGAACCCAACAATCCAAATGATGAGGCGAAGCGCATCACCTACAAAGAGCTTCATGAACAAGTTTGCAAAGTAGGTAATGTGTTAAAAGCACATGGTATTAAGAAAGGTGATCGTGTTTGCATTTACATGCCCATGATACCAGAGCTCGCCTATGCTGTCTTAGGCTGCGCACGTATTGGCGCTGTTCACTCCGTTGTGTTTGCAGGATTTTCTTCTGGCTCTTTAGTCGATCGCATAAATGATTCGGGCTGTAAAGCTGTGCTTACTGCCGATGGCGGACTGCGTGGTGATAAAAAAATTGATTTAAAGATTATTGTTGACGAAGCTTTGCAAGATTGCCCAACGGTAGAAAAAGTAATGGTTCTCCAACATGCTCATATTAAAACAAGCATGAAAGCCGGTCGCGATTTCGATTGGCAGGAAGAGATGAGCAAAGTAGGTAGCAATTGTGTAGCTGAAGAAATGGACGCAGAGGATTTACTTTTCATTCTCTACACATCAGGCTCTACCGGAAAACCAAAAGGTATGGTGCATACATGTGGAGGATACATGGTATATACTAACTATACATTCAAGACAACATTTCAATACGACAATACATCACAACAACCCGATATATTCTGGTGCACGGCTGACATCGGTTGGGTAACAGGTCACTCATACATTTTGTATGGTCCACTTTCTGCTGGTGCTACAACTGTAATTTTTGAAGGTATTCCTTCATGGCCAGACATGGGTCGTTTCTGGCAAGCCATTGAACGACATAAAGTAAATATCTTTTATACAGCGCCAACAGCCATTCGATCTCTTGAGAAAGCACCTTTGAGTTTTGTTGAGAAATATGATTTGTCTTCATTGAAAATTTTAGGATCAGTAGGAGAGCCCATCAATGAAGAAGCATGGCATTGGTATGATAAAAATATTGGTAAGGATAAATGCCCAATCGTTGATACATGGTGGCAAACCGAAACGGGTGGAATTATGATTTCACCTATTGCCAATGTCACACCCTTGAAGCCAGCACATGCTACATTGCCATTGCCGGGTGTTCAACTTGCAGTAATGGATGAAGGAGGAAAAGAAATGAGTGGCGTAGGTGAAGGAAGACTCACCATCAAATTTCCATGGCCCTCAATGGCACGTACAATTTATGGAGATCATCAACGCTTTAAGGATACTTACTTCTCCACCTTTTCAGGAAAATATTTTACAGGAGATGGTTGCAAACGCGATGCTGATGGCTATTACAGAATTACAGGTCGTGTAGATGATATAATCATTGTGTCAGGACACAACATGGGAACTGCTGAAGTAGAGAGTGCGATTGATGAACATTCAGCAGTTTGTGAAACAGCTGTGGTTGGATATCCTCATGACATAAAAGGTCAGGGTATCTATGCATTTGTCATTTGCTACAACAAACCACAGGAAGAAGAAAAACTCCGTGCAGAAATTCGGGAGACTGTTTCTAAAATTATCGGACCCATTGCCAAGCCCGATAAAATTCAATTTGTAAGTGGATTACCTAAAACCCGTTCGGGAAAAATCATGCGCAGAATTTTACGTAAGGTAGCAGAAGGTGATGTTTCGAATCTGGGCGATACTACTACATTACTGGACCCAACTATTGTTGATGAGATTAAAGCGGGAGCGCTCTGATGTATTGAATTAATGCAGGGCCGATCCAAGTTCCTGCATCAATTTTCTATTGTGACGAAATTGCTTCGTACGTTATCACTCTTACCTTGAACCTCTCTTCACCGGATTTCCAACCGGAAACCAACTCCATGATAATTTACAATCTGTACTGTGGGATCTTCTTTTAAATATTTTCTTAAGCGTGAAATAAACACATCCATACTGCGCCCCATAAAATAATCGTCATCGCCCCAGACCTGCCCTAACATTTCCTCGCGTTTCAATACGCGATCACGATTAAGGTAAAGCATCTTTAATATATCAGCTTCTTTTTGAGTAAGTGTTTTTTCGTTGCTATCGATCTTGATAATGAGATTGCTGCAATTGAAGTGATATTTTCCGAGTTGAAATACATCATCCTGCAAAGCAATTGATTCACTACTTCTTCTGAGGAAAACTTCTATCCGGCAAAGAAGCTCTTCCATGCTAAAAGGTTTGGTAATGTAATCGTCTGCTCCAACAGAAAAGCCATCGAGCTTATCTTCTACCATCGATTTCGCAGTGAGAAAAAGTATAGGAATATTCTTATCCTGCTGACGCACACGCCTGGCCAATGAAATACCATCCATTTTTGGAAGCATCACATCGAAGATGCAAAGATGAAAAGGGGAAGAACGAAAAGCATCCTCACCGGCAACACCATCTTTACACAACGTAACATCATATCCCTTCTGACTGATGTTATCCTGAATAACAAAGCCAAGGCTTGGATCATCTTCGACCAGTAAAATACGTTTGCTCATAATTTTGTTAACGGAATAAAAAGTGTGAAGATGCTTCCTTTTCCAATTTCACTGGATAATTTCATTTCTCCACGATGCTCCCCTACAATAGTCTTTACATAACTTAACCCTAATCCAAAGCCTTTTACATCGTGTACATTGCCTGTCGACACACGATAGAATTTTTGAAAGACACGTTTCTGGTTTTCTGGAAGAATACCCAATCCATTGTCTTTAATTTCAATCCCAATTTTATTTTCCAGGTTAAAGGATCGAATCGTAATTTCAGGAGCAGCGTTACAGTATTTAATGGCATTGTCAAGCAGGTTGTTCAGCACATTCGTAAAATGAAGTTTGTCAGCTTTTATTTCATGTGATGATGCCTGGAGGTCTACTGTAATGGTACCACTCTTTTCCTGCAGCAGTAGCGACACATTTCCAATGGCGTCATGAATGAGTTGATGAAGATCAATCACTTCTTTCTTCAGTTCAATATCTTCTTTATCCAGTCGCGCTATTTGCAGTACGCGCTCCACATGTTGCTTTAAACGACTATTTTCTTTTTCGATGATGCCGGCATAATTCAACAACCTTTCAGGTTGATTGATAATGTTTGGATCCTTCAACACTTCAGTGGAAACAGCAATGGTAGAGATAGGAGTTTTAAACTCATGCGTCATGTTGTTGATGAAGTCTTTTTGAATCTCAGAAAGTCGTTTCTGTTTTAGAATTACAAATAAGGTATAGGCGAAAAAGAAAATTACAACTAGCAACACCACAGAGGAGAATGACCAAATACCCATTTGATTAAGAAGATGCGCCTCGCGATTGGGAAACTGAACACCAAAGTGATACCCGTGATCTATCCATGCTGGTAATTTTTTATTGGTAATTTTTTCTTTTGATGTTTGTAACGGAACATAATCTCCATAGACCATTTTTTCTAAAGTGCAATCGAACACACCATATTCAAAATCAGTGATGATATTTCTCCTCTTAAATTCAGTCTGTAATAAAAATTTGAGTGTGTTAGCATTCACTTCATTGTTCACCAATACCACAAAATAATTTGTAGATACTTGCTTTACAGGATTAACAGCAGGCGATGGAGTTTTATTGATTTCATAAATTTGTTGGGCAACGTTATATAAAGCTGTATTCACGCTTCGTTCAAACTCATCTTCCTTCAAATCAAAAGCGCGCCTCACCCAATAAATCTGGGTAATGGTAATGCCGATGATGCTAATGGCAGCCAGAATAACGACAAGGCGAATCGTGGAGTTTTTCACAAACCAAAGTTACAATAATCAGGACGGATGTCCGAAACATTAACAAGTCGTTAACAAGTTTTAGAAAATCGTTAACAACATACATGAATTAAGCTTTGCAGCTTTGTATGGTTCGAACGACTTAAACATACTAAACAATTTTAAACTTAATAACATGAAAAAAATCACGCTTTCATTTCTTCTCCTTGCTTGTGTTGCAACGGTATGGGCTCAACAATTTGTATCAAACTACACAATCGCAACCACGCTTAACGGTGCGGCTTTTGCCTGGACTCAAACTACTTTCGATTTTGGTAAGATCAAGCACAATGAGCCTGTTACGAATACCTTCACGTTTGTCAACACAGGAACAGATCCGTTAGTTATTTCTTCAGTTCAGGCTTCTTGTGGCTGTACGGTAACTCAGTATTCAAAAGATCCGATTGCGCCTGGCGCTAAAGGTTTTGTGAAGGCAACGTACAATGCTGCGAAGGTTGGACAATTCACTAAAACCGTAACGGTTAATGCAAATACAGAGGATGCTGTAGTTCAGCTTACCATTAAAGGCGAGGTGACCGAATAAAGAATTCGTCATTTGTAACAGGCCGTTGATAAAAACTTTATCAACGGCCTGTTTTATTGTGAAGGAGATTGATCATCATGATATATTTGATAAACGAATTATCAGATGAATCTCAGCCACTATCTTTCACAATTCAATTTATTATTCCCGGAATTGAATCAAACGTCACCTTGGTCGATCACTACTAGGGCTCAGGAAATTATTCTTCAAAAGATAAAAACGTTAGGTAGTGATTATACGATTGTGAATAATGTAGCGATTCACAAGACTGCCGTTGTTGAAGAGCATGTTATCACCAAAGGTCCAATCATTATTTCGGCTAACTGTTTTGTTGGTGCTCATGCCTATTTGCGTGGCGGAGTTTATTTAGCCGAGCATGTTTCAATCGGGCCCGGCTGTGAAGTGAAATCAAGTTTTATGATGTCGCATACGGCATTGGCGCATTTTAATTTCGTTGGAGACTCAATATTGGGATCACATGTAAACATGGAGGCAGGAAGTATCATTGCCAATCATTTTAATGAACGTGATGATAAAACTATTTTTGTGATGATCGAGGGAAAACGTTCTGCTATTGATGTAACAAAGTTTGGAGCGGTTGTAGGCGATCATACCAGAATTGGAGCGAATGCAGTTCTTTCTCCTGGAACAATATTGCAATCCAAATCAATTGTGAAAAGATTGGAGCTTATTGAACAATGCTAATATTCTAGCTTGTCATATTGTTTACAAAATAATTTTTGAGTACATGAAGTAGCCATCACCGTTATAGCAGTGTAAAGTGTAAAATGCAGCGACTTCGATTTGAGTTTATCGCAGATGCACGAAAGAACGATTGCATTTTATAGCTAAAAAGCAGACGTGCATTTAAAATCACAAAAGGCTAACTCGCCACAAGCGAGTTAGCCTTTTGTGATTTACTAAACTGATGACTCAATCCTGCCCAAGGCAGGATTGAGTCATCAGTTTTTCTTAGCGCAGACTGCGCAAGTATTTTAAGCAGACTTTATATTCTGCGCAGAAGCACGAATTGAATTTCTTTGGGTGAGATTAATCAGAAACCTTTCCCTGGAATATCATTTCTAAACTTCTCCATACCCTTTCTATCCTGAAGCGTAACAAAAACAAGTTTGCCATTCAATCCTCCAAACACAAGGTTACTACAGCTTTTTCCTTTTAATTGTACTTCGCGAATGATTTTGCCAGATGGATCCAGAACAACAATAACACCTTTACCATACCGCGTAGCATAAAGATTTCCTTCGCGATCGCATTTCATTCCATCGAATCCAAAATCAGGAAACTCGGCAAAAAGTGTTTTATTAGAGATGTTTCCTTTTTCATCGATTGTAAACTTCCAAATTTTGCGTTGCACACTTTCGTTTACATACAATGTCTTTTCATCAGGACTCAATGTAATGCCATTCGTGGTTCCCATCTTATCCGTGAGCAGCACAGCTTTTCCACCATTATCAACACGCCACAATTTTCCAGTGCTTTCTTTCCAGTTTGGATCGGAGACAAAAAGCTGATCGTTTTTATTAATACAAAAATCATTGGGCTGATTAAATTCTTTTTTGTGAACGTATACACTTACCTTTTTATTTTTCATGTTTACCTTCAGCACATTGTGCTTGGCAAAATCGGCAAGATACATGGTGCCTTTGCTGTCGAAGACAATGCTGTTGGCAATGCTTCCTTCCGGTAATGTTAAGAAAAGAGATACGGTTCCATCAATGTTCACTAAGCCAATAGTGCCATCTTTTTGGTAATTCACCACATATAAATTTCCCGCTGAATCAAAGCTTGGTCCTTCAATGTTAGTGGTGAATAAATTTTCTTTTGTAAAATCTTCCGTCTGAAACAAACGCAGAAAATCCTGAGCGTTTAGAACGGAACAGGAGGATAAAAAAATAATGAATACAAAGAGAAAGTTTTTGTTTTTCATAAAGAAAGGAAGAGTGAAAAGGTCAAAAGATTATTTAGATGTTGATTCAATCCAGGCAAAGTCAGAAGAGGTAGGAATGTTTTTATAAATCTCCTGAATGAGTTCATTTGGTTTTGCAAGTTTGCGTGCACTTAAATCAATCCACGCGCCATCAACAGTAATGATGGAAGCAACCGTTATTTCATTTTTATACAAATGATGTCGCATACTCCATCTTCCAAAATCGCGCGTTGCTTTTATTAATTCAACATCGATGGAAATGGAATCCTCCAGAACGATTTCTCTTTTGAAGACTGCTTCTTCCCGAAAAAGAATCGGACCAAGTTGTAGTTGCTCTAATTCTTTGGTAGAAAGGCCAGCTTGACGCAAAAGCACCATGCGAGCCCATGCTCCATAATCATAATACGTTGAATGCCGTAAATGGCGATTGGCATCGAAGTCGGACCAGCGTAGTTGAATAGGGAGGGAAAAAGTGGCCATATCTTTTTTTGTAAGTAAAAATACACTAAGGAGTATTCACTTCATGAAAACCTTCTGTGTTATTATCGGTCCAGCTCATTGGATAATTCTTATCCAGGAATTCAAGAGCATCTGTGGTCAGATAAAGGGGCTTGAAGGTATCAATCATCACCGCCAGTTCGTGTGTTTCTTTCGCACCAATACTTTTCTCCACGGCTCCAGGATGTGGCCCATGCGGTAATCCTCCCGGATGTAATGTAAATGATCCACGCTCAATACCCCTGCGACTCATAAAATTACCCTCTGCATAATACAACACTTCATCGCTATCAATGTTGCTGTGATTGTATGGAGCAGGAATTGCCAGTGGATGGTAATCAAACAGGCGTGGCACGAATGAGCAGATTACAAAATTGTGTGCCTGAAAAGTTTGATGCACTGGTGGAGGTAAATGTATTCTGCCTGTAACGGGTTCAAAGTCATGAATCGAAAAAGTATAGGGCCATAAGAAACCATCCCATCCAATCAAATCGAGCGGACTATAATCGTAAATATATTGGTGGAGATAACCCTGCTTTTTAATCTGCACTAAAAATTCACCTTTCGAGGAATCGGTTATCAATTCATGTGGTGGATGAATGTCGCGCTCGCAATAAGGAGAGTGCTCCTCCAACTGACCAAGTTGATTTCGATAACGCTTTACCGTTTCAACAGGTGAAGCCGATTCAATGATGAGTAACCGCAGAGGGCCATCTTCAAATTCTAATTTATATATGACAGTGCGTGGAATAACAATATAATCGCCTTGTTTGATTTCTAATTTTCCATAAGGGGAAATCAATACACCTTTGCCATCGTGCACATACAATACTTCATCACCCTCAGCATTTTTGTAGAAATAATCCATCTTACGTTGTGTGGGTGAGCAAATGGAAATGGAGCAATCATTATTCTTCATCAACACCTTGCGAGCACTTAAGTAATCATTGCCCGTACTTGTAACTTTTGATGTGTTGAGATGGGTTTGTTTCAGATCATATTCCGGACAAATGTTCGGGCCATACTTAACCGCTTGCTTCACCGCTTTGATTCTCGTAGGGGGATGAATGTGATAGAGCGTAGAGTAAATGCCGGAGAATCCTTCTGAGCTTACGAGTTCTTCTTTATATAAACTTCCATCCGGCTGACGAAATTGTGTGTGTCGTTTAGGAGGAATGTTTCCGAGGCGATGGTAGTACATAGATGAAAAGTTAGTGATCAAAATTAGTGATTCTAACCTAGCTTTCGACACAACCGAATGCTGTTCTGTGAAATGGCATTTGGCCAAATAATGTAGTTTGGAAAGTATTTAAAGAGCGGATCATACCTTAGACTGTTTGGCAAAAAGTGGTCATTAGAACCAACAGTCGAGAAATGAATAAACCTCCAAATATGAGTTATATCAAACGGTCTAATTTAAACTACTCTTCCTTCAACGGAATATTAACCGTAAACGCAGCACCCTTTCCTGGTGATGAGTGCAATTGAATAGACCCTTGAAGTTTTTTCACCAACATGTTTACCGTTGCAAGCCCTAAACCATTTGAACTTTCTCCTCCGGTAGGTCGCGCACTTAGTTTTTGAAACTTGCCGTATATTTTTTCACGATCCGTTTCTGTAAAGCCCGGTCCTTCGTCTATCACAACAAATGTTGCGTGTGTTTCTTCCAGTCGTGCTTTTAGGGTAACGGCTTTTTGTGTTGGCGAGAATTTTAATGCATTTGAAGTGAGGTTTTGAAGAATACGTTTCACCAGAATTTTATCAGTGAATACATTTCCTTCTTCCGCGGAAATGATCAAATTAATTTCTTTGCTCTTCGCCAGTAAATCAAACTCCTCTTTTAATTCATGAAGCAAAGTGGTCAGATCGATGGACTCATAGGTGTGTTGATCAGAACGCTCTTCCAGTTCACGCACTTCTAAAAGTTGGTGAATGATATCATTTCCGATACCGAGTGCTTTTCTGCCATGCCCGATTAACTGAGAAGTTGACTCATTCTTATCTGGCTCCAATTCCAACAATGTAAAAATACCTTGTATTGAATTGAAGGGGGATTTTAAATCGTGAATGATGGTATGAACCAATCCGTTAATCTCGGTATTGAGTTCTTGCAGCTCTTTGTTTTTTTGTTGCAGTTCTTCGTTTGCTTTTCTACGTGACAAACTTGCCCTGCGTACAAGCAGCATAACGGCCAGTAAACTCAGTGCTACTATCGTTATCAGTACGTTGATCAATCGTTGTCCGCTTAGTTGACGATTGCTTTCCAACAGGTTAAAAGCAATGGATTCTTTATCTTTTTGAATCGATTGTTTTTCTAAACGTTCGCGCTCAAGCCTTGCATTAAATGCTTTGGCATCGATACTACCGGAAATGGTTTGATCCATGATGCTGTCTTTATACAAGGAAGCTAACCGCAAATAGGTAAATGCTTTTGATGTTTGGTTTTTGTCCTGGTAGATGTTGGCCATCAACTCACAATTTTTGAGCGTAAGTGGTTTGTTATTTATCGCTTTGCACAGTTGATACGCTCTTTCGCATACCGCTAAAGAAGCTTCATATTTTTTTTCATCATACAGGCAGTGTGCCAAATGCGTTGTGGCATTGAGCATCACCTCAGAGTGTGGGTTCTTTGAATTTCTATTGATGCATTTATTAAAATAGTATCGAGCACTGTCATATTTCTTTTGCATCACATAAATTTCACCCAGGTGCATCAGGTCTAAATCTTCGATATAGGTAATCTTTGCCTTCTGCGCCATGGCAAGCGACTTTCTAACATAGTAGTATGCCGAATCGATATTTCCTTGCTTTGAAAATATGGAGGCGAGGCTTTCGGTAGAGTAAGCTTGTAAGGCCTCATCTTTTGTGGCGATAAAATTTTTCCAGGACCGATGGGAATACAACAGCGCCATGTCATAATTTTTGGCACCCATGTAGGCTGCGGCCAGGTTGATAAAGTCAGAGCCCAAACCGGATATATCGTTCAGGCCCTCATCGATGGCAACTGCTTTTAGCAAAAATTCAGCAGCAAGCGCAAATTCTCCCAGTTGATTATAGACAATACCAATATTATTATCGCATGCTGAGATCACGGTAAGGTTTTTTATCTCTTCCGCGAGCGCGAGCGATTCAAAATGATAGTCAAGAGCAGCAATGTATTTTCCCTGGGCCTCAAGTACTGAACCCTTGACCGAGTAGGTTCTGGCGATTATGTTTTTGTCTGTAATTTCTCCAACTAAGTTAATGGCATCCATCGAGAATTTTTCTGCCCGGTCGAGATCAACATCGAGGTAAAAGAAGGCGACTTTATTTAGAATGGTAATCCGATCAGAAACAGAAAGTTTGTTTTGAAGAGCGCGCTCAAGGCTATCGATAGATTGACCGTTACCACGAATAAAAGTGGCAAACAACAGCATTATAAGAAAAGAGAACTTTATCGTTTTTCTTCTCATTTAGGTTTAAGATCAGGCAACGGACTAAATTAAGCGAATTGTTTCAGAACTGCGATAGGATGTAAGAATTAGGACGAAAAAAAAGCCGAAGGAGGTAAGTCCTGCGGCTTTCGTTTGTGGTTTTATGAATTATCCGTTCATTGAGCTTAAGAACTCATCGTTGTTACGGGTTCCTTTCATTTTGCTTTGTAGGAATTCCATGGCCTCAACTGAATTCATATCGGCCATATACTTGCGCAAGATCCACACGCGTTGAAGTTCATCTTCGCGCAACAAAAGATCTTCACGTCTTGTGCCCGATGCAGGAACATCCATTGAAGGATACATTCTTCGGTTGGAAAGTTTGCGATCGAGTTGCAATTCCATGTTACCCGTTCCTTTAAATTCTTCAAAGATTACTTCGTCCATTTTCGAACCGGTGTCAATCAAGGCTGTTGCAATGATGGTTAACGAACCACCATTTTCAATTTTACGAGCGGCACCAAAGAAACGCTTGGGCTTATGTAATGCGTTAGCATCTACACCACCCGAAAGAATTTTTCCAGAGGATGGAACAACTGTATTATAAGCTCGTGCAAGACGAGTAAGTGAATCCAATAAGATCACAACATCGTGCCCGCATTCTACCATGCGTTTTGCTTTCTCAAGAACGATGCTCGCTACTTTCACGTGGCGTTCAGCTTGCTCATCAAAAGTAGAAGCAACCACTTCAGCCTTTACACTGCGGGCCATATCGGTAACTTCTTCAGGACGTTCATCAATCAACAATACAATTAGATAAACTTCAGGATGGTTTTCGGCAATCGCGTTAGCAATGTCTTTTAATAAAACAGTCTTACCTGTCTTCGGTTGAGCGACAATCATACCGCGTTGTCCTTTACCGATTGGTGAAAACAAATCGAGGATACGAGTGGATAGATTGGTTGGGCTTGTACTTAACCTTAATTTTTCGTTCGGGAAAAGCGGAGTGAGGTATTCAAATGAAACACGGTCGCGGATTTCTTCTGTAGTTTTTCCGCTTACGGTTTCTACTTTAAGAAGAGCAAAATATTTTTCGCCTTCTTTAGGTGGGCGAATTAATCCCTTTACAGTATCGCCCGTCTTCAAACCAAACAATTTGATTTGAGATGGGGAAACATAAATATCATCCGGGCTCGCTAAGTAATTGTAATCAGATGAACGGAGAAATCCGTATCCATCTTGCATAATTTCCAATACACCTTCGTTTGTGATGGCGCCATCAAACTCACGGATAGCTGCACGAATTTGTTGTTGAGCCTGGCGGTTATCCGGTCTGCGCTCGGGAACAGGACGTTCTTCAACAGGAAGGCCTGTCACGTTTTGTGGTGATGGAGAAGGCTGCTGGTCGAAGTTGACAAGCGAACGATCAAATTCAAGGTTGATGGAATCCAACTCGTCATCGGGTGGTAACTCCATATCTATTTTTTCTACTGGTGCTGGCGCTACATTCTCGCGTCTGCGTGGACGGAGTTTGCGTTCTTCGCCTTCTTTTGGTTCGGCAGCAGGAGGTGGTGTGGCAACTTTGGCTGGTTTAACTTCAACAGCAGCAGCTTCGGGCGATAGCGCTTGTTGATCAAGGATTTTGTAGATGAGGTCTTGCTTGGCAAGCTTCTTGGCGTTTTTAACGCCCATTCCTTCTGCAATTTCTTTCAATTCAGAAAGAAGTCTGACATTCAGATCGTCAATAGTGTACATGATGTGTTAGAAGATGAATTGTGTTTTAAAATGATTTGGTTTGAATACTACATCAATCAGGACAACGCTGATTTTTTGTTAACAGAACAAATTGAATTGTAATTGTTGAGATTCGACAAGTAAAAAAATCCGGATTTATTTGCAGAGGGCCAGTTGATAAAGCCGTATGACCCTGCAATTATAGCCGAATTTTAAATAGTATCCAATTGTGGAAAATATTTTATTGGCCGCTTCCTCATGGTTGGAGATTCAAAAAAACTAATTTTGAACCCTTTAACAAAAACCAAACATGCTACAACTGGCCGTCATCCGCGAACAACAAGAGAAAATACTGGAAGGTTTACGCAAGCGGAACTTTAAAGATGGTGAATCACTGATCCGCCAGATCATCGATAATGACCAATTAAGACGCGACACCCAAAAAACGCTGGACGAAATCAAGGCCAAGTCGAATACGGATGCCAAAGCCATTGGCGATTTGATGAAAAGCGGTAAAGCTGATGAAGCTACCGCTCTTCGTGCCCAGGTTTCTGCTGATAAAGACAAGGTAAAAACACTCGAGGCCGATTTTGAAGTGTACGATAAAAAACAAATCGAACTACTGTATAAAATTCCGAACGTTCCGCATGAGAAAGTTCCGGCAGGTGTGGGTGCAGATGACAATCTCAATGTTTATGAGCATGGTACCATACCTACTTTGGATGCCGATGCTTTGCCGCATTGGGAGCTGATCAAGAAATATGACATCATCGACTTTGATCTCGGAAATAAAATAGCCGGTGCGGGCTTCCCAGTCTATAAAGGTAAAGGCGCAAGACTTCAACGTGCGTTGATCAACTTCTTTTTAGATGAGGCAACAGCAAAGGGATATAAAGAAATTCAACCACCCATTGTAGTGAATGAAGCTTCCGGATATGGCACAGGTCAGCTTCCGGATAAAGAAGGGCAGATGTATTTTATTGGAGAAGATAAACTCTATCTCATTCCAACAGCGGAGGTACCGATCACTAATTTGTATCGCGATGTGATAGTGAATGAACAAGACCTACCTATAAAAAATGCAGGTTACACACCTTGCTTCAGACGCGAAGCGGGAAGCTGGGGTGCACACGTGCGTGGATTAAATCGCCTTCATCAATTTGATAAAGTAGAAATTGTTCAGATAACAAAACCTGAAAACTCATATGATGTGTTGGAAGAAATGACATCACACGTTCAAAGCCTATTAGAGAAATTAGAATTGCCTTACCGAAAACTTTTACTTTGTGGTGGCGATATGGGTTTTAATTCTGCCATGACGTATGACCTTGAAGTTTTCTCAGCTGCGCAACAACGTTGGTTGGAAGTAAGCTCAGTAAGTAATTTTGAAACGTTCCAAGCTAATCGTTTGAAACTTCGATATAAACCAAAAGAATCTGGATTTAGCTCAGGATTCAGTTCAGGTTTTGGAGGTGGTAAAATGCAATTACTCCATACCTTAAATGGAAGTGCGCTTGCATTGCCTCGTATTGTTGCAGCCATTTTGGAGAACAATCAAACGAAAGAAGGTATTCATATCCCGAAGGTGTTGGTGCCGTATACGGGTTTCAATATTATCCAGTGATCAACGCATCGCAGAGTAGAATTAACCAGGCCTCCGTTCACATCGTAGGTAATAAAGGTAAAGAGGAGGCTTTAGAACTTTCGGAAGAGCCATTGGCATTGGACGATGAAAAGGTAAATGAACTTTTGCTTACTTATTTTTTATCCAATTTTAAAGCACCGGAGTTTCATAGTTTCACCTTTTCGAATGAAGACTTTGCACTCAATCCAATTTACCAGTTTGCTTCTGAGATTTTTTCAGATAACGAAACACTGCATGTGCACTCCATTAACATGGCGAAGCATTTGTTTGAAGCGTCACAACATCCTAACATTAAAGCAGGCGATTTTTATGTAGCGCACATTGAAGGCGTGAACATTGAGAACACCATAGTCGATGCCATCGGAATTTTTAAATCAGAGAACAAAGACACCTACCTAAAACTGAAAGCATCGAAAGGCAATTTTAAATTGAATGCGGATGAAGGCACAAACATCAAGAAGCTGGATAAAGGTTGTTTGATTTTGAATTTAGAAAGTGAAGCCGGATATAAAATCTTGTTAGTCGACAATGCCAATCAGGCCGATGCACAATTTTGGAGACAAAATTTTCTGAATGTAAAACCATGGTCAGATGCGTTTCATCATACGCACAACTTTATGAACCTGACCAAGCAATATGTAGCCGATCAGCTCGATGAGGAATTCAGTGTATCGAAAGCAGATCAGATTGATTTGCTAAATCGTTCCATGAACTTTTTCAAATCGCGTGAGCAATTTGATCAACGTGAGTTCGAAGTAGAGGTGTTGGCAGATGCTGATGTTATTCAATCCTTCCGGAAATTTGAAAAGAATTTTGGTGAAGAGATCGTTGACTCATTTGAAATTTCAGTGCACGCAGTAAAACGTCAGGCTCGTATATTTAAAAGTGTATTGAAGCTGGACAAGAACTTTCATATCTACATTCATGGAAACAGAGAACTGATTGAAAAAGGATATGATGAAGCAAGAGGTGAGCATTTTTACAAAATTTATTTTAAGGAGGAAAGTTGATCTAATAAATGTTCTTCTATAAAACGAATCGCGTTAGGTGTAAATCAAGCTAAATTGTTGTTTACTAGTCTTTTTCCTTTCTTTGATTCAAAGGAGCTTCTGTGACTACCTCAGATGAAAAAAATCTTATTGCACTTTTAAAAGCAGACGATCGTTCTGCCATCAATACGATTTTTCTAAAATACCATGTTTCGCTTTGTCGAGTTTCATTGCGAATCGTCAGCAACCCCGAAGAAGCAAAAGATGTTGTGCAAGAAGTTTTTATAAAACTCTGGCGAAACCGAAAAGAATTAAACATCCAATTTTCATTGGAAGCTTATCTCAAAAGAGCGGTTGTCAATACTTCCCTGAATCACATCGAAAGCAAAAATAAATTCACGTCACTTGATGTATCTGAGTCAAAACTCAATCAGGTTGCCGAAAATACAACTGATCAGCAGCAATCTTTTGATGAATTATCAACGCGGGTTGATTATGCTATTGACAATTTGCCATTAAGAACAAAAGCGGTTTTTACCTTAATACGCTTTGAGGAGATGAGCTATAAAGAAGTTTCTGAAAGCCTTGATATTTCTTTGAAGGCTGTGGAAAAAGAAATGATGAAGGCATTGAAGCTCCTTCGCGAGGCCCTCAAAGACTACTTACCCCTTCTCTTGTTCTCAATGCTGGCCGTTTTTTAGAGGCGGTAAAAATATTTGTGAATAGAGGGGAGGGATATGTAATTGCGCCTGTCTTACTCATAAATGCAGAAACTATGAGAGCTATCACCCTTACCCTTATTGCTTTATTAAGTCCCCTTCTGATTCAATGTGTTGAAAATGAAAGAATAGAACCCAACACCGAGGAAGGTTATTTTCCGATGAAAGAGAATAGCGAATGGAGTTACTCCTATAAAATCTTTCAGGTTGGCGACCATACAACACTTTCGTTATCCGATACTACGCGATATTTTATAAAAGGTGATACAACGATCGAAGGTCTAACTTACAAAATGGTGGTCGACCAGTATGGAATCCTGGAGAAAGTGATCCGAATGGAGGAGGGCAAATACTACGGAAGAAACCATGAATTGTATGGAAGCTTTTCAAACGAGTATTTATTCCTGGACGACAACGCTACTCTGAATACGGTGTGGCGTCATTACAAAAATGACAATACTACTCTAACCGAATACAAAGTAACGGCTTTGAATTCGTCCAAAACGTTCAATAGCATTGCGTATGATTCTGTTATGGAGATTCAGGTGAATTACTATTACAAGGAAAACGGAGAATATATACTAGACTATTCAACGCTACATTATTATGCAAAAGGAATAGGTGAGATTTATGCTTATTACCCATTTCCTTCCATGGTGTATGGCGATTTGGATATCTCGTTATTGAAATTTAAACCCTGACAACAAAAATTATAATATTCTTGTAAGGGGAATGGACTTTTGAAGTTTACAATTTGAATCAACTAACTCTTGAAATTGAAATAGAATGAACAGTTCCATTAAGAACTACATAAATCGAAGAGATTTTATTAAAGTTTCTTCTTTGTTTGCTATGGCCGTTACAATTCCAGTCTTTACCGGATGCAAGAACAATGATGAGAAAGAAGATTTAACCAATACATGCCAAACAACAGCAGACATCCTCGGCCCTTACTATAAAGCAGGTGCACCGCTGGGAGAAAATATTATTCCTGTTGGCGTAGAGACACCGCCCTTAATTATTGAAGGTAAAGTTTTTAGTCATTGTGAAAATTTACTTCCTGATGCTGTTGTTGAAATCTGGAATGCTGATGCAGAAGGGGCATACGATACTTCTGAGCAATTTTTGTTTCGCGGAAAATATCAAACGCTTACTGATGGTGTCTATAAATTTAAAACCATTATTCCGGGAAGATATTTGAACGGAGGTACCTATCGGCCAAGTCACATACACTTTCGGATTACGGCACCGGGTCATCGTGAATTAGTCTCACAGATTTATTTTAAGGAAGATCCCTTTATTGATACAGATCCATGGGCAAGCGATCCCAAAGCCAACGAAAGAATTTTGACAGTTGGGAAAGATGCAAATGATGTTGATACCATTACATTTGATATTCATTTAATCAAAGCGTAATACTTTCATGACCGAGCCTTACGATCAACTGATACTGAAATCACTTTCCGGCACTGCTACTGCTGACGAGCAACAACAACTTGCTCATTGGACTGAACTGTCCGCAGAGAATAAGAAAGAGGTAGAGGATTACCAACAAGTATGGAAGTTAGGCGCTACTAAACCGTTGCCTGATTTTGATTCCATAGCAGAGCTTAAAAAACTGGAAACGAAGTTGGATCAGCAAGACAAAAAGATCAAAGTACTTTTTCCTTATCGATCACTTGCATTTAAAGTGGCTGCATCCATAACACTTTTGATTGTTTGTTCTGTCTTACTTTATCAGATAGCATTTAAAACAGAAATAATTGTAAAGGAAAGTGGAACAGAGAAAATACAATTCACTCTTCCGGATGGATCAGTAGTTTGGTTGAATGAAAAAAGTAAAATTACCTACGCCTCTGATTTTAATAGCGAACGTCATATAGAATTATCAGGAGAAGGTTTCTTTGAGGTAACGCACAATCCTGACAAACCCTTTGTTATACGAGCAGATAAGAGCGAAGTAAAAGTTTTAGGAACTTCCTTCAACGTGAGGGCTTACGAAAATGAAAACCTAAATGAAGTTTACGTAGTCACGGGTAAGGTAAGGCTTTCAGACAATAGAGATCAAAACATTATACTGTCGCCTGGAGAGGAGGGTATTTTAGATAAACAGAATAACATTCTTTCACGCAATGCAGAAACAAATCCAAATGACCTCGCGTGGAAAAGCAAACAACTGATTTTTAAGAAGACAAGTTTGACAGATGTAGCCGCAACACTTGAAAAGTATTTTCAGATCTCCATTACCGTTAAAAATCCTGACTTACAAAAGTGCCGATTTACAAGTTCGTTTAATAATCCTACATTGGAAGAAGTCATTGAAGCCATCAGTATAGCTTTAAATCTAAATATCGTTCATCAAAACAAGAAGTATACGTTTGATGGGGAAGGCTGTTGAAATCGGTTTCAGCTTCAAACCTTGTGATAACCTATGATGAAATCGCTAACCATATTTTTCATAATTCTCCCGATATGGTGGGTTTCAGCTCAGTCCAATGTTTTGGTTAAAAAAATCACCATTAACTTTTCTAGTGTAACGTTAGAAGAAGCTTTAGTCACTATTAGCAAAATTTCCCAAACGGAATTTTCGTATAGTGATGATGTAGTACCCGTCAATGCACTAGTTAGTCTAACAGCTACAGATCAGGAACTTAAAGAAGTATTGAAAATATTGCTGGCTAATTTTCAGATTGAGTATAAGTATGTTAGTGGCCGAATCATTTTTCGGAAAGCACCAGCACCGCTCTCACAAACGGTGAGAGGAACGATAGTAGATCAATACACACACTTTCCAATACCCGGAGCTAGCATTATTGTAGTTGACACCAATCCATTGCTTGGCTCAACTTCGGATGCAGATGGAAAATTTAAAATTCTTAATGTGCGTGTAGGTCGCACGACTATTCAGGTTACATCTGTTGGTTATCAGTCGCGAATCGTGTCGAATATTTTATTAGGAACTGGGAAAGAACTTGTGTTGGAGGTAAAGCTTAAGGAATCCGTTACTACGATGGATGAAGTGGTCGTAACAGCTAGACAATATGATCAAAGTAATACTTCAGAGACCACTGTTGTCAGCGGACATTCTTTCACGGTTGAAGAAACGAAACGATACGCAGGAAGTTTAGGAGATCCTTCACGTATGGCTTCTAGTTTTGCAGGTGTGATGAACGCCAGTGATGAAAGCAATGCGTTGATTGTACGAGGTAATTCTCCGCGAGGTGTGCTTTGGCGTGTTGATGGCATAGAAGTTCCAAATCCAAATCACTTTGCGACAGAAGGTTCCTCCAATGGCATAGTCAGTGTACTCAGCAGTAACATTGTTGACAACTCTGATTTTTTAACGAGTGCATTTCCTGCCCTGTATGGAAATGCATTGTCAGCTGTATTTGATATGAAATTGAGAAGCGGCAACAACGAAAGGATAGAGCATTCTTTTCAAGCAGGCTTGCTTGGAGTTGAAGCTTCAACTGAAGGGCCATTCAGTAGTAAGCATCGTTCATCCTATCTGGTTAACTATCGATACTCCACCTTGAATATTCTCGATAAGCTTGGCGTTGATTTGAATGATGTTGGAGAATATAAAAACTACCAGGACCTTTCTTTTAAAATGGATTTTCCGACAATGAAGAACGCCCGATTTTCTGTGTTTGGTATTGGAGGGCTTAGTAAATCCAATCAGGAAAATGCCAACACGTTAGCTCACGATAATTCAAACATGGGTATTGCGGGAATTACCTATCAGAAAATACTAAATGATAATACTTCAATTACTTCTGCTGCATCATGGTCTGGCACTGGCATCTCCAATTACAATGAAGTACTGGGCTTAGACTCGGGCCCATTAAAAATAGAAGAGAACTATCACAAATCGTATGCACGTGCTTCACTTCTTGCGGATCGAAAAATATCGGAACGATTTTTTTTGAAAGGAGGCATAATTTATAGCAGACTATTTTACAATTTTTATTTGCGCAATCTGGATCCGGGAAATCAGGCCTATCAGGAAATTATAAATTTTCAGGAGAAGAATAACACCGGGATAACGCAAGCATTTTTAACAGCACAACAAAATTTCACCCCTACGCTGTTAGGTGTATACGGTGTGCATTTCATTCAGTTTGGATTAACGAAAGATTATGCCATTGAACCGCGCGCAGGTATTCGTTGGCAGGCAGCACCCGATAAAACGTTTAGTGTTGGTTATGGAAAGCATAGTCGCATTGAAAATCTGCAATACTATCTTGCGCGAGATCATCAAACGGGTGGTGATGAAGTGCAGATCAATAAGAATCTTGGTTTTACGCGTGCAGATCATTACGTTGTGGGTTATGAGCAATTGTTGGGTCACGGTCATACATTTAAAGTGGAAGCGTACTATCAGCAGTTGTATAATGCTCCCGTTCAATCCGATCCTTCTTCGATGTACAGTACAATTAATGAAGACTCAGGCTTTATTACCGACACCCTACTGAACAATGGAAAAGGAAGAAATTATGGCATTGAGATTTCGGTGGGGAAATCGTTTTCAAATAATTTGTATTATCAATTAAACGGATCGCTATATCAATCTAAATTCAGAATAGCCGATGAGCAGGAGCGCAACACATCATACAACGGCAATTATAATTTTCATTTGCTGGTTGGAAAGGAATTTAGATTAAGAAATAGCCGCGACATCCTTGGCTTGAATGCGAAGATTACAGGCGCAGGAGGTAAGCGATACGTTCCTATTGATTTGGAGAAGTCTATGGAAGAAGGACGTCAGGTGTACGAATGGGAGAATGCCTTTGATCCGCAACTACCTGATTATTTTCGTGCTGATCTTCAACTCGTCTACAGAAGAAATAAACCTCGATATTCTACAGAATGGAGACTCGATATTCAAAATGTTACCAATCACGTTAACCCAGCGTATTACTATTATAATGCCAGCTCACAAAGTATTTTATTAAAACACCAGATTGGTATTTTGCCCATCATAAGTTATCGAATTGAGTTTTGAACGCGAATGTTTATCAGGGGTGATATTTACTTTAGTAATAAGGTTAAGAGTGACAACACAACGGCTCACCACTCATCACTTTTGCGCTTGCCCAGTTGTCACAGCTCTTCTACTTTGAAGTTATAAACATCAACCCGAATGAAATTGAATAAAATAATCCTCTTGGCAAGTATGGCTGCATTGACCATGGCTTGTTCAGAAAAGAAAACAGAAATCGCAAACATGAATTATCCTGAAACAAAGAAAGTAGATACTATCGATACCTATTTTGGTTCTCAGGTGTCTGACCCCTATCGCTGGCTTGAAAATGATACAGCAAAAGACACAGAAGATTGGGTAAAGGCACAAAACGAAGTGACGTTCGGGTTCCTGAGCAAAATACCCTATCGCGAGACCGTTAAGAAACGCCTCGAAGAAATTTTCAACTACGAACGCTTAAGTGCACCTTTTAGAGAAGGCGATTATTTCTACTTCTATAAAAACAATGGACTTCAAAATCAAAGTGTTCTCTACCGTAAGAAAGGGGAGAATGGAGGGGTAGAAGAATTTCTCAATCCGAATAAGTTTAAAGAAGATGGTACCATTTCCTTAGCTGGAGTTTCTTTTAGCAAGGATGGCTCGCTGGCCGCTTATCAAATTTCAAAAGGTGGTGCCGATTGGAAAGAAGCAATTGTTCTTCGCACTTCGGATAAAACAGTTGTAGAGGATACGATGCGAAATATCAAGTTTGGTGGCATTGCCTGGAAAGGTAATGAAGGCTTCTACTACAGCACCTACGACAAACCAAAAGGAAGTCAGCTTTCAGAGAAGACACAGTATCACAAACTGTACTATCATGTTTTGGGCACACCACAAGAAAAAGACGTCATGCTATTTGGAGGAGAAAAAACGCCTCGCAGATATATTGGAGCTTACTTAACAGAGGACGAACGATTCCTTGTTGTTACGGCTTCAACCAGCACCAATGGAAACGAGTTGTATGTTCAGGATTTAAAAGATCCCAAAGGCAAGCTTGTTACCGTGGTTAACAACTTTGATAACAATCATTTTGTAATGGCCAATGAAGGAACACGTCTTCTGATTAATACGAATTTGAATGCACCTAATACGCGAGTAGTCGAAACAGACTTTTCGAATCCAACACCAGAACATTGGAAGGATGTAATTCCAGAAACAGAAAATGTATTAAACACGTCAATGGTGGGCGGAAAAATATTTGCCGATTACCTGGTGGATGTAAAGACGGTAATAAAACAATTTGATACGAAAGGTAAACTGGAGCGTGAGGTTGAACTTCCAGGCATTGGAAGTGCTGGTGGTTTTGGTGGACGAATTGAAGATAAAGAAACGTACTACACGTTTACATCTTTCACTTACCCATCCACGATTTTCAAATTTGATATTGCTTCCGGTAAATCAACACTTTATGAAAAACCGAAAGTAGATTTTACTCCGGAAGATTACGAAACGAAGCAAGTCTTCTACACCAGCAAGGATGGAACAAAAGTGCCCATGTTTATTGTCCATAAAAAAGGACTTGAATTAAATGGAAAGAACCCAACCATTCTATATGGATACGGTGGCTTTAATATCAGTCTTACTCCCGGATTTAGTACAGCGCGCATTGTATGGTTAGAAAATGGTGGCGTGTTTGCTCAACCTAATCTTCGTGGTGGAGGTGAGTACGGTGAGAAATGGCACGTGGCCGGAACAAAACTGCAGAAGCAAAATGTGTTCGATGACTTCATCGCTGCTGCGGAATATTTGATAGCCGAGAAATATACTTCAAGTGATTACCTGGCTTTATCTGGTGGATCGAATGGGGGATTGTTAGTGGGGGCAACGATGACTCAACGTCCTGAGTTAGCGAAAGTCGCCTTCCCCGCAGTGGGCGTAATGGATATGCTTCGTTACAACAAGTTTACGGCTGGTGCCGGATGGTCATACGATTATGGTACAGCAGAAGATTCAAAAGAAATGTTTGAGTATTTGAAAACGTATTCACCTGTACATGCTTTAAAGCCAGGAATAAAATATCCGGCAACGATGATAACGACTGGTGATCATGATGATCGTGTAGTACCAGCTCACTCGTTTAAGTTTGCCGCTACGTTACAAGCAAATCATGCCGGCACGAATCCAGTACTCATTCGAATTGAAACGGATGCTGGTCATGGTGCAGGTACACCAATATCAAAAACGATTGAACAAGTAGCGGATCAATATTCTTTCGCCTGGTATAATATGGGGATTGTCCCTCCTGTGGCAAAGAAGGAGATGTAATTATTAAGTGTTGCCACCGCTCAAAGCGGTGGCAACACTATCTTTTCTATAATTTTATTTCATTCACCAGAGCTTCACCATTTTCGAATGCTTTCAGATTAGATAAGGTAGTCTTGGCAATTTGAGTGAGTGCCTCGTAGGTAAAGAAACCCTGATGAGCCGTAATCAGTACATTCGGGAAACTTCCCAATCTTGAGATAACATCGTCTTCAATTATATTTTCTGACAGATCGCGGAAAAATAATTTTTCTTCCTGTTCATACACATCAATCCCCAGCGAACCAATAATGCCGGATTTAAGTCCTTTGATTACTGTTTTGGTATCAATGAGTGCACCGCGACTGGTGTTGATCAACATAACACCTTTCTTCATACTTTGAATGGATTGATCATTGATTAAGTAACGTGTCTGTTCATTCAGTGGACAGTGAAGCGAAATGACATCAGACTGTTCAAATAGTTCTTTAAGACTACCATACTGCACGCCTGCTTTAATCAAAGAATTATTCGGACGAACATCGTAGGCAAGAACCTTCATGCCGAATCCGAGCATGGTAGAACAAAAGACTTGTCCGATGTTTCCGGTGCCAATCACACCAACTGTTTTGCCAAACAGATCAAAGCCAAGAAGTCCATTGAGTGAAAAGTTTTGTTCGCGAACACGATTATAGGCTTTATGCGTTTTTCGATTCAACGTCATGATCATGGCGACAGCATGTTCAGCCACAGCATGAGGTGAGTAGGTAGGCACTCGCACAACACGAATGTTATTATCTGCGGCAGCCTGAATATCTACATTGTTGAAACCTGCACAGCGAAGCGCAATGATTTTTATTCCACGCTTTGCGAGTTGGTCAATCACAGAGCGATTCACCTGGTCGTTGACAAATACACAAATAGCATTTACATCGTGCAGCACGTTGATGGTCTTTTCATTGAGTGATGTCTCATAATAATCTAGCGTGTATCCAAAGGATGCATTGTGTTCATCAAAGAACTTCTTATCGTAAAGCTGGGTGCTGAAGAACGCAATTTTCATAGGGAGAATATTAATTGTATCAATATACTAAGAGCGAAATACAAAAAGTCTGATCAAAGTCAGAAGCTTGTATTGGAGTCTCTATGTAAACAAAAGAGCCCGATCAAATGACCGAGCTCCTTCTATATTCTAAATTCTAACTCCTAAATTCTAACTACCGCACGCTTCACAAGCATCCGGATTATCCAGCGAGCACATCATATCTGCGCGATTCTGATCGTAATCTGCCAGGTATGGAATGCTTTGTTGATTTTCAGCAACAACAACAGTTTGTGCCATTACTGCTTCATCAAGAATAACGGATTCCGTTACTAACTCTCCTTCAACACCAGCAACTTCTTTAACCGCCACAGCTTCTTTATCGAGCGTGAATTTAATCGCATCAGCAGCAGCAGTAGAACGCAAGTAGTACATACCAGTCTTCAAGCCTTTCTTCCACGCATAGAAATGCATAGAAGTAAGCTTACCGAAATTCGGGTTGGTGATGTGGATGTTCAAACTTTGTGACTGGCAAATGAATGCACCGCGATCCGCTGACATATCGATAATCGCCTTTTGAGAAATCTCCCAAACGGTTTTGTATAGATCTTTAATGTTCTGAGGAATTTCAGGAATATCTTGAACCGATCCGTTCGCACGAATTAGTTTTTGACGCATCGCATCGCTCCATAAACCAAGACCCATTAAATCACGCATTAAGAACTTATTGGCAATGATGAATTCACCTGATAAAGTTCTGCGTGAATAAATGTTGGATGTGTATGGTTCAAAGCACTCGTTGTTTCCTAAGATCTGAGAAGTAGATGCGGTTGGCATCGGAGCAAGCAACAAGGAGTTACGCACACCATGTTGTTTCACTTCGCGTTTCAGATTATCCCAATCCCAGCGACCAGAGCTTGGTGTTACATTCCACATATCGAATTGGAAAATACCTTTCGATACAGGTGAGCCTTTGAATGTTTCGTATGGACCGTTTTCTTTTGCTTGCTCCATAGAAGATTCCATAGCAGCAAAATAGATCGTCTCAAAAATGTCTGTGTTTAAACCACGCGCTTCCGGAGAATCGAATGGCATGCGCAACATGATGAACGCATCCGCCAAACCTTGCACACCAATCCCGATAGGACGGTGACGCATGTTTGATGTACGCGCTTCTTCAACCGGATAATAATTGATATCAATTACTTTATTCAAGTTGCGAGTAATCACTTTCGTGATTTCATATAAACGCTGATGATCAAACTTGCCATCTTCCGTTACAAACTTTGGAAGAGCAATAGAAGCTAAATTACAAACTGCGATCTCTTCAGCAGAAGTGTATTCCATGATCTCTGTACACAAGTTACTTGACTTGATGGTACCGAGATTTTTCTGATTTGATTTTTTGTTTGCTGCGTCTTTATAAAGAATGTAAGGCGTTCCGGTTTCGATTTGTGATTCCAGAATTTCGAACCACAAGTCTTGCGCCTTTATTTGTTTTCTTGCTTTGCCATCTTTCTCGTACTTCTCATACAAGCGTTCGAACTCTTCACCATAGCAATCTGCTAATCCTGGACACTCGTGCGGACAGAAGAGTGACCACATTTCATTGTTCTCTACACGTTGCATGAACAAATCAGGAAGCCACATCGCATAGAAAAGATCGCGTGCGCGCATTTCTTCTTTACCGTGATTTTTCTTCAGATCAAGGAATTCGAAAATATCAGCATGCCAGGGCTCAAGGTAAATTGCAAAGCTACCTTTACGTTTTCCACCACCTTGATCAACATAGCGAGCCGTCATGTCGAAGTTTCTCAACATCGGTACAATTCCGTTTGATGTTCCGCCAGTTCCTTTAATGTAAGAACCTTTCGCACGAACATTATGAATACTCAAACCAATACCACCGGCTGATTGAGAAATCTTAGCGCAATTCTTTAACGTATCATAAATACCATCGATGCTATCATCCTTCATCGTGAGCAAGAAACAAGACGAAAGTTGTGGGCGTGGTGTACCTGCGTTGAATAGAGTAGGAGTAGCATGTGTAAACCACTTCTCTGACATCAGGTTGTATGATTCAATCGCAGCAGCGATATCTTCTCCATGAATACCAACAGCAACACGCATGATCAAATGCTGAGGGCGTTCAACCACTTTGCCATCGATCTTCATTAAGTATGAACGCTCCAATGTTTTGAAACCGAAGTAATCGTAAGCAAAGTCACGATCGTAAAGGATGGCTTCATCCAATTCAGCAGCGTGGTCTTTTATTACTTTCCAGGTTTCTTTTGAAATCAGCGGAGCATTTTGTCCTGTCTTCGGATCCACATAGGTGTACAGTCTCTTCATCGTGTTTGAAAAAGACTTACTCGTTACTTTGTGGAGGTTTGAAATCGCGATACGCGCAGCAAGCTTGGCAAAGTCCGGATGACGAGTCGTCATTGTCGCGGCAATCTCTGCAGCAAGATTATCAAGTTCTAAGGTCGTGACACCATCGTAGAGACCATTGATTACCTTCATGGCAACTTCTACAGGATTGATGTGTTTGGGATCCAGACCGTAACATAGCTTTTCAATTCGAGCGGTGATCTTGTCGAATTTCACGGACTCACGGTGTCCGTCACGTTTAATTACCAGCATGTCTTGATTAGGGGTTGTTAGAGTTTAAAAAGTAATTCAATGTAATTAAAAATCTTCGTTGAGTGAAAACTTCGGACCAGTTTCTTTTTCCGTGCTGTTCATCACTCCGGCTTTTTGATATTCGGCTACGCGCTTCTCAAAAAAGTTAGTCTTACCTCTCAACGAAATCATCTCCATGAAATCGAAAGGGTTGGTCGCGTTATAAACCTTCTTGCCGACAAGTTCATTTAGTAATCGATCAGCAACAAACTCGATGTACTGACGCATCTGCTCGGCATTCATACCAATCAGGTTAACAGGCAATGCGTCTGTAACAAATTCTTTTTCAATTTCTACCGCATCTTTGATAATGTCGATCACGATTTGCTCCGGCAACTTATTGACAACATGGTCTGTATAAAGGTGACACGCGAAATCACAATGCAACCCTTCATCGCGTGATATCAATTCGTTTGAGAAACTAAGACCCGGCATAAGACCACGCTTCTTCAACCAGAAGATGGAACAGAATGAACCCGAAAAGAAGATTCCTTCAACCGCTGCGAACGCAATGAGTCTTTCCTGGAAGCTACCTTTGTCGATCCATCTCAATGCCCAGTCTGCTTTTTTCTTCACGCAGTCCATCGTTTCAATTCCGTGAAACAATTTGTCCTTCTCTTTTGGATCTTTTACATAGGTATCGATCAACAATGAATAAGTCTCAGAGTGAATGTTTTCAATAGCGATTTGAAAACCATAGAAGAACTTGGCTTCTGTGTACTGAACTTCACTTACAAAGTGTTCGGCTAAATTCTCATTTACAATGCCATCACTCGCTGCGAAGAACGCCAACACGTGTGTGATGAAGTGGCGCTCGCCATCATTTAAATTAACCCAGTCGCGAAGATCCTGACTTAAATCGATTTCCTCAGCCGTCCAAAAGCTAGCTTCTGCCTGTTTATAATACTTCCAGATGCTATGTTGTTTAATGGGGAAGAGAACGAACCGGTCTTTGTTCTCAATCAGGATAGGTTCTTCGCGTAATTTTTCACTCATGCGTGGTTAAGAGTTTAGGGTTTACCAAAATATTACAAAGGGAGCCAGCCAATGCTAACACCCGTTAAGTCTTCAAAATAAAATCTTGTTTGCTTGTGGAAGTAGACTGGGAAGCCTACCCTGATCAGCGTCAAGCTTACAAATGAAACAGAACCAATCTTAAAATCAAAACAGCGTTTTTAGCTTAATTTAAGCGATTGTGGAAAACGTGTTGATACTTTGTGGAAGGATAACTTCCTGTTAAATAGTGGCTTAATACCCTATCGTTCTTATTATTTTTCAAGCTGTTTGTGTTGAAAGAAAGTTGAAAAAATATTTTTAGTGCATTTAGAACGGATCGCTCTAAAATATTTGAAAGCCATTCTCTGATTTGTGGATTCTTTTTCTACCTTTGCAATCCAATTTTAAAAAGCTATGTACGCTATAGTAGACATTGCAGGTAAACAGTTCAAAGTGGCTAAAGATCAATATATCTATGCCCCAAAGTTAGATGGAGAAAACGGTTCAGCGGTAAGCTTCGACCAGGTTCTTCTTGTTGACAATGGAGGAAGCATAGAAATTGGCGCCCCTACTGTAAAAGGTGTTAAAGTATCTGGTAAGATATTAGAGCACGTAAAAGGTAATAAGGTTATTATCTTCAAAAAGAAAAGAAGGAAAGGTTATGCCGTGAAAAACGGTCATCGCCAACAATTCACAAAGGTTCAGATTGAAAGCATTGGTTAATTCCAAGCTCACACTGACAAAAATTAATTCATCACGAATAACGATATTCAACCATGGCACATAAGAAAGGCGAAGGTAAAGTAAAGAATGGCCGCGAATCCGAAAGCAAGCGATTAGGTATTAAGGTTTTTGGAGGTCAAAAAGTAGTAGCAGGAAACATCATCGTTCGCCAGCGCGGAACGAAGCATCATCCTGGTAAAAACGTAGGTATTGGTAAAGACCATACTCTGTTTGCACTTACCAATGGTGTTGTTGTTTTCAAGAGAAAGAGAGAAGATAAGTCATTTGTTTCGGTTGAAGCTGTTGTAGAAGCCTAGTCGGAATTAGAATTTTATAAAAGGCCGCCCAATGGGTGGCCTTTTTGTTTTTAAATACAAATGTGAGATAGTCACTTTTTATTTTACACTATTCCGTCTTTTCTTTACCCTTATGTTAAAAAATGATCTTCTCTTAAATAACGCAAGGGGAAATTCAAGTGAAAGAACTCCTGTCTGGCTGATGCGTCAGGCGGGAAGAATTCTCCCTGAATACCGAAAGGTAAGGGCGCTGGCGAAAGATTTTAAAACTCTTGTCAAAACCCCCGAATTAGCCGCAGAGGTAACAATACAACCAGTTGATATTTTAGGTGTCGATGCCGCTATTATCTTTTCAGATATTCTGGTCATTCCAGAAGCAATGGGACTGAACTATGAGATGGAAGAAAACAGAGGTCCTATTTTTCCCAAACGCATTTCAACTTTATCTGATCTATCTCATATCCATGTATCAGAAGCGAATGAGCTTGATTACGTTTTGAATGCGATTAAACTTGTTAAGAAAGAACTGAATGGCCGTGTTCCGTTGATAGGATTTGCCGGAGCTCCATGGACAATTTTTGCCTACATGGTGGAAGGTAGTGGCAGCAAGACCTTTAGCAAGGCGAAACAAATGCTTTACACACAACCCGAACTGTCACATCATTTGCTAGAAATGATAACTGCCAGCACAATCAATTATTTGAAAGCGCAGATTAAGGCAGGCGCTGACATTGTTCAGATTTTTGACTCTTGGGCAGGTATTCTTAGTCCGGATCAATACACTGAATTTTCATTGAAATACATTTCCAAAATATGTGATGCGATTAATGAAGCACCAAAAATCGTCTTTGCGAAAGGAGCTTTTTTTGCACGAGCGTCAATGAACAATATTAAATGTGAAGTGGTTGGTCTCGATTGGAATATGGATATAACAGAATCCAGAAATCTCATGCCTAACAAAGTACTTCAAGGCAATCTTGATCCGTGCGCATTGTATGGATCTTTTGAGAGTATAAAAAAAGAGACAAAGAAGATGCTGGATGCTTTTGGAGGCACAAGGCACATTGCAAACCTAGGGCATGGTCTTTATCCCGATATTGAAGTTGACAAAGTGAGATGTTTTATTGAAACAGTGAAGGAATACAGTGCAACAATGTCACGATGATGGTGAGGAATGCACTTCTTTTCTCTGCGCTGATTTTGATTTATTTCGTAAATCAGGTACAAGCTCAGGATGTCGCATTACTTTCCCCAACCAAAATGTTGAAACTAATGCCGAAGCGCATCAAAGGATTTCAGCAAATTATTGATCCGAAAGCATTGGAGATGAAAGTCGGAACGCTTACCTATACACTTTGTGAAGAGAATTTTAATGACGGTAAGCGGTCGATAAAAATTCTTCTTTTTGATTTTAAGGAGGCTTCTATAATGTACAACCAGGCAACCAGAAAATGGAACAAACAATCCACTATGGAATTTGATTCATTAGTTGAGCGTTCTGTGATGATACGAAATTGTTCTGGTTGGGAGTCATTCAATAAACACAATCGAACCTCGCAATTATTTTTAGGTATTTGCGAACGTTTTTTTCTAACGATAACCGGTGAAAATGTAAACTTGGATGAGCTACGGAAGGTACTAGACGATTTTCCGCTAGAAGAATTTCCGAAATGATTTCAAATTAATTCGCCAGCATTTTTAGCAGTGTGCTGAGTCTTGCCTTTAGGATTCTTCTATCAACAATGAAATCGAGGAAGCCGTGTTCCAAAACAAATTCTGAACTTTGAAATCCTTTCGGAAGATCTTTGCCAATCGTCTCGCGAATAACACGTGGTCCTGCGAAGCCAATGAGTGCCGTAGGTTCTGCAATATTAAAATCACCCAACATGGCATAAGATGCTGTTACACCTCCTGTGGTAGGATCGGTTAGTAATGATATGTAAGGGACTTTTGCTTCATCTAATAATGCAATTTTAGCTGATGTCTTTGCCATTTGCATAAGCGAAAGACCCGCTTCCATCATTCGAGCACCGCCTGATCTTGAAATCATTAAGAACGGTATTTTATTTTTAAGACTATGATCCATGGCGCGTGCAATCTTCTCGCCAACAACGGAACCCATAGAGCCTCCGATGAAACTGAAATCCATACAAGCAATGGTAATGTCAATGCCATTCATCTTTCCATAACCTGTACGCACAGCATCTTTCAGCTGTACTTTCTCTTGAGTCTCTTTTATGCGCTTAGGGTAAGGCTTAGTGTCTTTGAATTTGAGCGGATCTGCTGATTCCATATTCGCATCTAATTCTGTAAACTGATTGTCATCAAAAAGTATTTCGAAATACTCTTCCGATCCAATGCGAACATGAAATTCTTCATCCGGAACTACATATGCGTTGTTCTTCAGCTCACGTGTATGAACAATTTTACCTGCTGGTGATTTGAACCAAAGGCCGTCTGGCACTTCTCTTTTTGATTCGGTAGGGGTAAGTATTCCTTTATCGCTTCTCTTAAACCAAGACATAGTTTGAACCTGTTTTTGAAAATCGTCCTTAACGGATTGAATTCTTTCTGAATACGCTTTTTAGCAGGCTGACAAAGTTATTAATTATTTAATACGATGCTAAAGAGCCAAATTGGTAGACTTTGCCGCGTTTTAGCAAAGATTTTCATAAACAAAAATGCCATCCTACTTAAAGCAAGATGGCATTTTTATATAGTTTGGATCTTATAATTTTTCCTTGATACGGGCAGCCTTACCATGCTTGCCTTTGAGGTAATTCAATTTCGCTCTGCGAACATCACCTCTCTTCAACACTTCAATTTTATCAATAGAAGGTGAAACGATAGGGAAAATACGCTCAACACCTACTCCGTTTGAAACCTTTCTTACCGTGAAAGTCTCTCCGTTTGTATTGCTTCCTCTACGCTGAATAACAGTGCCCTGGAATTGCTGAATTCTTTCCTTAGCACCTTCCTTAATCTTAACGTGTACGTTTATAGTATCTCCAGGATGGAAGCTAGGAAGCTTTTCACGGGATGCTGCAAGTTCTTGCTCTACTAGTTTAATTAAATCTGCCATGACTCGATGGTATTTTAAAAATTGGATTGCAAAGATAGAAAAGAGAAGGCAGTAGACAATAGACTGATTGTAAAATAGTCTGGAAATTACCTGACCTATATGAAGAACCTTCGATTTTAATGGCCTTTCAGCAAATCAGGTCTGCGTTTTTGGGTTCTTTCTAACGATTTTTCCATCCTCCATTGCTCTATTTTAGCCTCGTGGCCTGATAACAGCACCTCCGGAACTTGCCAATTCTTGTATTCAGCCGGGCGGGTATAAACTGGAGGTGCCAGTAAATTATCCTGAAAAGAGTCGCTAAGCGCGGAAGTCTCATCGGATAGAACACCTGGGATTAATCGAATGGTTGCATCTGCCACTACGGCCGCGGCCAGTTCACCTCCTGATAAAACATAATCTCCGATGCTAATTTCCCTGGTAATTAAGTGTTCCCGAACTCTCTCGTCAACACCCTTATAGTGACCACACAATAGAATAAGGTTGGTTTTCAGGCTCAGTTCATTGGCGAGGGATTGATTAAATAATTCACCGTCAGGGCTCATATAAATGATATCATCGTACAGCCGCTTGGACTTTAAATCTGAGATGCAATTGTCGATAGGCTCAATCATCATCACCATACCGGCTCCGCCTCCAAAAGCATAATCATCTGTGTTGTGGTGCTTATTGGTGGAGTAGGGACGCAAATCAATAATATTCACTGTGACCAATCCTTTTGCCTGCGCACGTTTCAAGATTGAATCCGAAAACGGACTTTCAACTAGTTTTGGAAGGCAGGTGATGATATCAATGTGCATACTCAAATATCCAAAAATCCGTCAGGAAGATTAACTGTGAATTGCTTTTTGCGCTTGTCTACGTTTTGAATAAAAGGGCTATTAAGCGGAATAAGAATTTCTTTGTTATTGTGATCCAACACTAACATTGGGTTTGGCCCATCATCCATCACCTCCTTAATTGTGCCGATCAATTCATCAGATTCGTCATAGACCTTAAACCCGATCACTTCATCGGGATAGAATTCCCCCTGTTTCAACTTCGCCCTTTCTGGTTTAGGTATGTAAATACCTTGGCGTGATATTTCACCAGCCATTTCCAATGAATTAACATCTTCAAACTTCACAAAAGCCTTTTGTCCCCGAACGGAGATAGCTTCAATAAAGTAAGGCACTAGACGATTATCCTTTTCCAGAAAAACAGAGTGAAGTGATTCGATATTCTCTTGTATGCCTACATCCAATGAAACCGTAACCTCACCCTTCAGGCCATGAGGTTTTAATATGAAACCGATTTTCAGAGCGGATTTAATTTCCATGGTGACAAGAAACAAAAATGCCATCCCGCTTCAGCAGGATGGCATTTAAATATTTACAATTCAAATTAAGCTTGTTCCTCAGTTGCCTCAGCAGCAGCTTCCGCTGGCGCTTCAGTAGCAACAGGAGTTGGAGCAACAATATTCTTCTTGCGAATAGCTTCTGCGCGTGCTTCCTTAATCTTCGTTTCAGCTTCTTTACGAGCTTTAAGGTCAGCTTGCTTAGACTGGCTAAGAGTAGAACGTTTAGCTTCAATCTTAGCATTCTTCGTGTTTAACCACTCTGCTAACTTGCTATCCGCTTGTTCTTGAGTGATTGCACCTTTGATAACACCAATCTGAAGGTGCTTTCTCATCATCACACCACGGTAGGAAAGCATTGCTTTAACCGTGTCTGAAGGTTGTGCTCCATTCATCAACCAAGTGAATGCTTTTTCGTCATTCAATTCGATTGTTGCTGGGTTTGTGATAGGATTGTAAGTCCCGATCTTTTCAATAAAGCGACCATCGCGTGGTGCCCTGGCATCTGCTACGACTACATCGTACAATGCGAGTTTTTTACGCCCTCTGCGGGCTAATCTGATTTTAACCATTGTTTAACTTTTAAATTTTTGGATCTCGTCCATTTTTTTAGGATCGCAAAGATAGTGGAATTTCGGTTCAGGACAATCTTAACCCAGAAGAATGGTCAACTAATTGACCATTAGGTTATATTTGCATACGCGATTATTCAGTTTTTTTAAATAAAACGCGTTCTATACATTTGCTGACCACATTTTACAATCATGGATAAATATTCATACATCTCAAATGCCGAAGTTGGTTACGTAGATCAAATGTACCAGAGCTACAAAACCGATCCGAATACGGTTGATGCAACCTGGCAAAAGTTTTTTGAGGGCTACGATTTCTCATCCCAACGCTATGGTACGAACGGAAATACAGGTGTCGGAGAGGATTCGCTCTCTATCAAGGAGACGCAAGTAAGAAATTTAATTTTTGCGTACCGGTCGTTTGGTCATTTAAAATCGGATACCAATCCTGTTCGCGCGAGAAGGAACCATCATGTAAACCTGGATCATAAAAGTGTTGGTCTCACCGATGCGGATCTTGATTCTGAGTTTGATGTTGGTGCCGAAATCAGCATGGGTCGTACATCCCTTCGAAAAATTATAGAGCGGTTAAAGATCGTTTACCTAGGACGTATTGGTTTTGAATACAACTTCATTCGCAATGACGAAATCCGTCAGTGGTTTTTTCAGAAATGCGAAAAAGAATACTTCAATTATAATCCGGCTATTGACGACAAGAAGAGAGTGTTGTCTAAATTAAACGAAGCAGTCGTTTTTGAGAATTTCCTTCACACTAAATTTCTTGGTCAGAAACGCTTTTCCCTGGAGGGCGGAGAAAATACAATTCCGGCACTAGACACTATTATAAAAAAGGCCGCTGAACTTGACGTAAAAGAAGTGGTTATCGGTATGGCCCACCGCGGCCGATTAAATGTGTTGTCTAACATATTAGGAAAAACATACGAACAGATCTTTACAGAGTTTGAGGGTAATGTAAGCCCAGATCATACAATGGGTGATGGTGATGTGAAGTATCATTTAGGATATTCAAGCCATATTAATACCCCTTCTGGAAAAAAGATATACGTTAAGCTCACACCAAATCCTTCTCACCTTGAGGCGGTTGATCCATTGGTAATCGGCTATACCCGAGGGCAAATTGATGATGAGTATCAAGGTAATTTATCAACGGCAATGGCGATCCTTATTCATGGTGACGCTGCTGTTGCGGGACAAGGTATTGTGTATGAGGTAGTGCAGATGTCTGGTTTGCCAGGTTACACAACTGGAGGAACAATTCACTTTGTGATTAACAATCAGGTTGGATTCACAACGGATTATGATGATGCAAGAACAAGTATTTATTGTACAGACATCGCAAAAATTGTTGACGCGCCAGTGCTTCACGTAAATGGTGATGACGCAGAAGCCGTTACGTTTGCCTCTAATCTTGCAGTTGAATACAGACAGAAGTTCGGCAAAGATATTTTCATTGATTTACTGTGCTATCGGAGACACGGGCATAATGAAAGCGATGAACCGAAATTCACTCAACCTAAATTGTATAACATCATCGCGAAGCATGAAAACCCGCGCGAGATTTATGTTAAGAAATTAATTGAACGTGGAGATGTTGACGCTGCTCTTGCTGATGAGATGGACAAGAATTTCCGCAATCAACTTCAAGACAGATTAAACGAAGTGAAGCAGAAACCGCTTCCATACACGCCTCAGAAGATGGAAGAGGAGTGGGATCAAATGCGTTTTGCCAAACCAGAAGATTTTGATCAATCACCCGCTACAAATATCAAAGAAGCTTTAATTGATAAAGTAGGTAAAGCGCTGACTACTGTTCCTGAAGGTTTCAAACCACTGAAGCAAATTGAGAAATTGTTGAAAGACCGCACCACTGCTTTCTTTGAAAATAAAATATTAGGATGGGCAGAAGCTGAGTTGTTGGCATACGGTTCATTGCTTGCTGAAAAGACTCCGGTGCGTATGTCTGGACAAGATGTAAAGCGCGGAACGTTTTCACATCGTCACGCATATTTCTTTGATGCGAATACGAACGAGCCGTATTGTGGTTTGAACAACGTAGATAAAGAACAATCGAAGTTCCATATCTACAATTCACTTCTCTCTGAATTTGGAGTACTTGGTTTTGAATATGGTTATGCCATGTCAACACCAAGAGCACTTGTACTTTGGGAAGCTCAGTTTGGCGATTTTGTGAACGGTGCGCAGGTAATGATCGATCAGTTTATTTCCAGTGCCGAATCCAAATGGCAACGAATGAATGGACTGGTGATGTTATTGCCACACGGTTATGAAGGTCAGGGACCAGAACATTCTAGCTGTCGCCCCGAAAGATTTTTGCAACAAGCAGCGGAGTACAACATGGTGGTTGCAAATCCAACTACACCGGCTAACTTTTTCCATTTACTACGCAGACAAGTACTTTGGCCATTCCGCAAACCCTGTATTGTGTTTTCACCGAAGTCATTATTGAGACATCCATTGGTTGTATCACCGATAAAAGATTTTACTTCGGGAACATTCATGGAAGTGCTTGATGATTCAACGGTGACTGCGAAAGAAGTAAAACGTGTAATACTCTGTTCAGGCAAAATTTACTATGATTTATTAGAGGCTCAGCAAAAGAGAAAAGTAAAAGATGCAGCCATTGTTCGTTTGGAACAATTGCATCCACTACCAGAAAAACAATTGAAGGCAGTATTAAAGAAGTATAAGGATGCCAAATTGGTTTGGGCTCAGGAAGAACCGGCTAATATGGGCTGCTTGTCATACATCGTACGCATGATGCCGGATTACAAAATCAGTTTTGTTTCACGTAAGGCCAGTGCTTCACCGGCAACTGGGTATAACAAAGTTCACAAAGCGGAGCAGGAGAAAATTGTTAACCAGGCATTTGAAATCTAATGCTGTCTAAATTAAAATTCGAAAATCGTAAATAAGAAATATGGCAATCCAAGTAAAAGTACCGACCGTAGGCGAATCGATTACCGAAGTAACTATCGCTAACTGGCTTAAGAAGGATGGCGATGTAGTGAAGATGGATGAAGTGATCGCTGAACTCGAATCGGATAAAGCAACCTTTGAATTAACAGCTCCTCAGGCTGGAATATTGAAAATTGTAAAACAACAAGGAGAAGCTGTTCCGATTGGCGGATTGGTTTGTGAGATTGCTGATGGTGGAGGAGCATCAGCTCCCGCGCCCAAGCCAGAAAGTAAAGCTGAGGCTTCTGCACCGACACCAGCGCCAGTACCAACCGCATCGAACGGTGCACCAAAGGCAACCGGAGGTATCAAAGAAATGAAAGTGCCAGCGGTAGGTGAATCGATTACGGAAGTGACGATTTCTACCTGGTTGAAAAAGGACGGTGACTTCGTGAAACTTGATGAAGTAATTGCCGAAGTAGAATCAGACAAAGCAACGTTTGAGTTGCCTGCCGAAGCGAACGGTATTCTTCGCATCGTTGCGAAAGAAAAAGAAACATTGCCAATTGGTGGTTTAATCTGCAAGATTGAAATTACAGAAGGAGCACCAGCTGCTACGGCACAACCAGTAGCACAGACAGCCACAGTTGCATCCGGAGATAAGACGTATGCCGCTGGTCATCCATCACCTGCTGCTGCAAAAATTTTAGATGAGAAAGGAATTTCTGCTGGTGCTGTTCAAGGATCAGGAGTAGGAGGAAGAGTAACAAAAGAAGATGCACAAAAAGCACAGACTGCTCCTGCATCAAAACCGGCAGATGCAAAACCAGCGGCTGCACCAATAGCCTCAGCACCAGGTAGTCGAAACAAGCGCAATGAGAAGATGACTTCCCTTCGCAAAACAATTGCCAAGCGATTGGTTTCTGTTAAAAATGAAACGGCTATGCTGACTACTTTTAATGAAGTAGACATGAAGCCGGTAATGGATTTGCGTTCCAGGTATAAAGATAAGTTCAAGGAAAAATATGGTGTAGGACTTGGTTTCATGTCGTTCTTCACAAAAGCAGTTTGTGTTGCGTTGAAAGAATTTCCTGCAGTGAACGCACAGATCAATGGAGATGAAGTAATCTACCATGATTATTGTGATGTTTCGATTGCCGTTTCTACTCCTCGCGGTTTAGTCGTTCCGGTTATTCGCAATGCAGAAGGACTTACCTTCGATCAAATTGAAAACGAAATCATCAGACTGGCTACAAAAGGTCGTGATGGAAAACTTTCGATTGATGAAATGCAAGGAGGCACATTCTCTATTACCAATGGTGGTGTGTTTGGTTCGATGCTCTCTACTCCGATTTTAAATCCACCTCAATCGGCTATTCTGGGTATGCACAACATTGTTGAGCGTGCAGTAGTGCAGAAAGGTGAAATCGTAATTCGCCCGATTATGTATTTGGCACTTTCGTATGATCACCGCATTGTAGATGGAAAAGAATCGGTGAGTTTCTTAGTTCGCGTTAAGGAATTATTGGAAGATCCCGGAAGATTAATTTTAGGAGTGTAGTTTCATAATCGAATAGTTAGATCGACAACGATGAAATGATCGGTTGTCTCTAGGTATTCGATTTTTTTATATCCAGCATCAAAAGAAAATTATTATGCAATACAACGTAACAGTCATTGGCTCTGGCCCGGGTGGATATGTAGCGGCAATTCGCTGCGCACAACTTGGTTTTAAAACGGCCATCATTGAAAAATATAATACCTTAGGAGGAACCTGTCTGAATGTAGGTTGTATTCCTTCCAAAGCATTGCTCGATTCCTCAGAACATTTTCATAATGCTGAACATACCTTTAAAGAGCATGGTATCGATATACCTGCTCCTAAAGTAAACATCGCACAGATGATTAAGCGGAAGGGTGATGTTGTGAAAGCGAATGTTGATGGTATTGCCTTCTTGATGAAGAAGAATAAAATTGATGTATTAACCGGTGTTGGATCATTCGTTGATAAGAATACCATTAAAGTAACAACTTCAGATGGAAAAGAATCATCGGTTACAACGGATCACGTAATCATTGCAACCGGATCGAAACCGACACCACTTCCCTTTGCACCATTTGATAAGAAAAGAATTATCTCGAGCACAGAGGCATTGACATTAAAAGAAGTTCCAAAGCATTTCATCGTTATTGGTGGAGGTGTAATCGGTATGGAGCTTGGTTCTGTCTATGCTCGCCTAGGCTCTAAGGTTACCGTGGTGGAATTCTTAGACAGTCTTATTCCAACGATGGATGGAACAATGGGTAAGGAATTACTAAAGGTCGCTAAGAAAATGGGAATGGAAGTTTTCCTTGGACACAAGGTAACGGCTGTTGAGAATAAAGGTAAAGAGGTAGTTGTGAAAGCTGAGCCAAAAAATGGCGGAGCTGCTTTAGAATTTAAAGGTGATTATTGTTTGGTAAGCATCGGTCGCAGACCCTATACTGATGGACTTGGTTTAGATAAGGTAGGAATCGAAACGGTTAAAGGCCAGATACCTGTTGATGATCATCTCAAAACAAAAGTAGATAATATCTATGCTATCGGTGATGTTGTTCGCGGAGCGATGTTAGCACATAAAGCAGAAGAAGAAGGCGTGTTTGTTGCAGAAGTGTTGAAAGGACAAAAGCCTCACATTCATTATAATTTAATTCCGGGAGTTGTATATACTTGGCCCGAAGTGGCGAGTGTAGGATCGACCGAAGAACAATTGAAGGAACAAGGTAGGGCTTATAAAGTCGGAAGCTTTCCATACAAAGCATTGGGTCGCGCGCGTGCCAGCATGGATCTAGATGGACTTGTCAAAGTATTAGCAGACAAACAGACGGATGAAATTTTAGGTATGCACATCATCGGTGCACGCGCAGCAGATATGATTGCCACTGGAGTTACGGCAATGGAATTCCGCGCATCAGCAGAAGATGTTGCGCGCATGTCACATGCTCACCCTACCTATATGGAAGGTGTTAAGGAAGCATGCTTGGCGGCAACGGAGAATAGACCGATACATATTTAGAATTTATTGAAGATCTAACTGCTGTAAAAAACCACTTTATTCTTAACATTTTCCCGATATCAAAAATCTCAAGCCGATACATGCACAGAGCGTTCAGTTCAGATGCAAGCAAATGTTGAAGGAATCAGAAATTAGGAACGAACACACACTCCAAAAATTTGCAACAACTAATTCACAGCTTGAGGGTGTAATCCAGCAACTTCATATTGCTCTGGAAGAATTAAAAGATATTAAAAGGTCAAGGTAATTAACATCGTTACCTCAATTCCAGTTTTCTGAATTCTCGGATCATTTTGTTCTAAGGGTCGCCACCTAGTCAGGGCAAACAATTTTGCGATTTTTTTAACCAATTTTTAAACAACATCGCTTTACAATCGTTTATGATAGCATTACTATCACAAACGCTACTATGGCTCTATTGACCCTAAAACTAAATGAAAACCTTTATTTGCGTGATCCGCAAAACACGGAGTTGGGCCAGAACATCCTCCAGCAAAGCGTACAGCTGATTGATCAATTAGGATTCGAGCAATTTACGTTTAAGAAACTGGCGGATGATATTGGGTCTACCGAAGCAAGTGTTTACCGTTATTTTGAAAATAAACATCGTCTTCTATTGTACCTTATTGATTGGTACTGGACCTGGTTAGAACTTCGGATGGATTTCTGCACGCAAAATGTAAAGGATCCAAAAGAGCGAATGCGCATTTGCATAGGTTTATTGGCCGAAGAGAAAAAATTTGACCCATCGTTCGCCTTTATTCAAGAACCGGCATTGCAACGCATCACCATTTCAGAATTTGATAAAGCATATCTTACAAAACAAGTAGATGCCGATAACAAAGAGGGTTTATTCTTGCCCTATAAATCGATATGCAAAAAGATAACGGGAATTGTTTTGGAGATCAATCCTAAATACGAACATCCTCACACCCTCGTCAGCACCATGATGCTGGCGGCTAATCATCAGATATTTTACGCGCAGCATCTTCCGTCCCTTACGGATGTAAAGATTAAATCACACGATTATTATGAAACGCTGCGTCAGTTCATGGAAGAATTAATATTAACAACGATCACAAAAAAGCAATAGACTATGCTCGATAATTATCAGATCGTACGAATACTGCATGAAGCATCGTTGATGCTAAAACATAATTTTGATTCTCATGCCTTACGTTTCGTGGATGCTAATCAACGAAATTATGGAATCTCAGAATTCACAGAATTTAAGCGTGACCTGATTGAGGCAGGAAGTAAAGTTAAATTCCTTTTTCTTGAATATCCCATTGTGGATAAGGAGTTCAGCCAATTTATTAATGAGGAGAACACTTGTGTTCTGGTGTTTGAAAAACAAAATGAGAATTTAATACCCATCTTATTAAAAAAGAGCAGGGGTAAAGTAGAAGTCTTAAAGGTTGGTAAAGCAAACACCTCAGTACTATTAAATGAAGTGCCAACGGATAATTTATTGAAAGATGCCGAAGGAAGAGTATTGACCTTTACCGTGTTTCCATATAAGAGCCTCGTAAGCGAATATAGTTTTGATGAGACTCAGGAAGCAGAGAAGATGAGTCCAGTGAGAAGATTTGTGAGATTGTTGCGATCAGAAAAGCAACAGATTTATTACATATTCTTCTATGCTGTTATCGTGGGTATGCTCAGTCTGATTTTGCCGATTGGTATTCAAACTATTGTAGAGCTGGTTTCGGGTGGAGTTTTTTTTAGTTCAGTATATGTATTAATCGGTCTTGTTATCGTAGGTATTTTAATAACCGGAGGTTTGCAGATTATGCAGATCAGTTTAGTTGAACACCTGCAACGCAGAATTTTTACAAAAGCGGCATTTGAATTTGCGTTTCGCATTCCGCGCATTCGGGTTGAATCGCTTATGGGAAATTACGCTCCGGAGCTAGTAAACCGTTTCTTTGACATACTCACCATCCAAAAGGGATTACCTAAACTATTGATCGACCTGGCCTCAGCAGCCATTCAAATTATTTTTAGTTTGATTTTGCTTTCCCTCTATCACCCCTTCTTCATCTTTTTCAGCATGGTGTTAGTATTAGTGCTCTTTCTCATTTTTTATGCTACCGGTGCTCGTGGTCTCAGTTCATCCATCAGTGAATCGAAATATAAATACAAGGTTGTACAGTGGTTAGAAGAACTAGCCAGGGCAATTAATATTTTTAAGTTAGCCGGCACAACGGATTTACCAGTCAAGCGCACAGACTTTAACCTCAACAACTATCTTAAATACCGCAAGCTTCACTTCGAAGTTTTGGTTACACAGTTTTCATTCATCGTTCTTTTTAAGGCAGCCATTACGGGCGGTCTCTTGATTATGGGAACCATATTAGTGATTAATCGCGAAATTACTTTAGGACAATTTGTTGCTTCGGAGGTGATTATCATCTTGCTCTTAAATGCTGTTGAGAAAATTATTATGTATATGGATGTTGTGTATGATCTTCTCACCGCTGTAGATAAAGTTGCTACTGTCACAGACTTGCCACTGGAACGGGTAGGAGGAATAGATTTTCCGCGGGATTTTAAAGGTGGAGGATACGCACTGTCAATGCGTAACGTCAGCTTCACCTATCCGAACGCACCGAAACAAGCATTGAATAATATTAGCCTTGACATACAACGGGGTGAACGCATCTGTATTTCAGGTCAAGGTAATAGTGGTAAGAGTACATTAATGGATACAATCGTTGGGCTTCACCCTGGTTTCGATGGTAGTCTGACGATTAATAACTATTCAATTCGTGATCTTGATCTTACCCACATGCGTGATCACGTTGTTACCGTTATTTCGCAGGAAGATATTTTCGATGGCACTATATTAGAGAACCTCACGCATGGCAAGCGGGTAAAAAGTATGGACGATGTAATTGAGTCAATTGAAAAGGCTGGAATATCAGATGACATTAACAAATTGCCGAATGGATTGAATACAAATGTATTGAGTGGAGGAAAAGGTTTTTCGGCTACGTTTAACCATCGATTGCTGATTGCAAGTTGTTTTGTGCAAAAACCTGAGTTACTAATACTTCATGATTTTTTTGCAGGCTTAAGTAAAATGGACAAGCTTGAAATGCTGAACACGATGATTGACAAACGTAATGGATGGACCATGCTCACCGTGTCGAACGATCCAATTGTAATGGCAGAATGTGATCGAGTAGTGATTCTGGCAGATGGTAAGATTGAAGCCATTGGAAAATTTGAAGACCTTCAGCGTGATGGTTTAGTAGATAATTACATTGAATAAATCAACGATTGAATTAAGAACACCATGCTAAAATTATCAACACAAGAAATAGAAAAGGACGTTCCGCATGACGGTCTTTATTCGTTGCGCTCGTTAAAGACACCTCATGCTGCACGGGCTTTGTCAATCTGGATAATATCGATCTTCATTATTTTTCTTATTGTTTTGTTTTTGCCCTGGCAACAAAACATCAGAGGAAGTGGCAAGGTAACAGCCTTCAATCCAATGAACAGACCTCAGACCATAGAAACCATTATTGCCGGTCGAATTTCTAAATGGCATGTGCGTGAGGGTATGTTTGTTCAAAAAGGTGATACGATTATTACCATTACGGAAGTAAAAGAAAAATATTTTGATCCAATGTTCTTGCAACGCATGAATGAGCAAATTGAAGCAAAAGCAAATAGTTTGAATTCAAAAGAAAGTAAAGCTCGGGCGTTAGAGAGACAAATTGCTGCATTGAGGCAAGGCATGCAAAATAAGATCGATCAATCGCAAGCAAAGTTAGAGGCGGAACGTGTCCGTTTCAGCAACGCAGAAAATCAATATCAACGAAATAAAAAACTTTTTGAAGCAGGTAACATACCCCTTACAAAGTTCCAGGACATTGAATATAAGTACCGGGGAAGCAAAGCCGATCTTCAACAGGCCGAAATTGAATTGAGCCGGGTAGAAGCCGAGTACCTTGATAAAATCAGTAAGACTGAATCCGATCTAAGCAGTACGCGTGCTGATCTATTTGATGGACAAGGAGATCTTATCAAATACAGAAACGAATACGCGAACATGCAAATTCGCAATGAGCAATATCAAATCCTGGCGCCACAATCGGGAACAGTTGTGAAAGCAATGAAAGCAGGAGTTGGCGAAACAATAAAGGAAGGTGAAGCTGTTTGCACGATTATGCCGGATGCATCCGATGTTGCTGTGGAAATGTACATCAGAGCAATGGACGTTCCGTTGCTTAGCAGAGGTAGGGAAGTGCGCATTCAGTTTGATGGATGGCCAGCCCTTCAATTTTCAGGATGGCCAAGTGTAAGCGTGGGTACCTTTGGAGGAAAGGTTGAAGTGATAGACTATATTAATTCAAAGCCTGGTGAGTTTAGAATCTTAGTTGTGCCCGATAAAAATGATGAAGCCTGGCCTAAACAATTGCGTGTTGGATCGGGTACAAAGGGTTGGGCTATGTTGGATGATGTTCCGGTATGGTATGAACTCTGGCGACAACTTAATGGATTTCCGCCAAGCTTGTATGAGGAGCCATTGGAAGATGTTCTAAACAAAAATGAAAGTGGTAAAGTTGGAAATAGCGAAGAGTTGAAATGAGAAAGCTGGTGATTGGTTTTATTTTTACGACACTTTTCTCTACTGTTCTGCAGGCGCAAGAACGTGACTCTATTTTTTTATTGCCCGATTCAGTTTTACCTCTACCCATAGAAAATTTTTATTTTCTTATAACGGAGCATCATCCCGTAGCAAAGCAAGCTTCCTTGCTGAGTGAGTTTGCGCGGCAGGAAATTCGCCTGGCACGTGGAGCTTTCGATCCAAAACTTGAAGTGCAGTGGCTTACAAAAGAATTTAAGGATACAGAGTACTACAATATTTTAAATGGATCGCTCAAATTTCCAACAACATTTCCAATCGATCCGAAGGTAGGTATTGAGCGCAACTCAGGGACTTATCTTAACCCCGAGCGTTACATCTCGAGTGACTTTAACTACCAACAATTTTATGCAGGGGTATCGTTGCCACTTGGCCAGGGTTTGGTAACCGATGATAGAAGAACGGCTCTTCGGCAGGCGCAACTACTTCGCGAAATGAATGAGGCGGAGCAAATAAAGCTGATCAACAAACTTTTGTTAGATGCAGCGAAAGACTACTGGCAATGGTATTTTGCCTATTACAATTACCGTTTGTTAAACCAAGGGGTAAGTGTTGCTTCTGAAATTTTCCGAAGAGTAAAAATGAATTATGATTTGGGAGAGGCCGCTCCCATGGATACCATTCAGGCAAAAATTACATTGCAGCAACGCAAGGTTGAACAGCAGGAGGCTTTAATCAGCTTTTTAAATACAGGTGTTCAGCTTTCAACCTATCTGTGGGATAGTCTAAATAATCCACTTGCATTGTCAGGGCGTTTCGCTCCTGTTCTACAACCTGAGCCGTGGGCAATGACGCCCCAAACCTTGCAGGTATTGGTGGATCAGGCGCGTGAAAATCATCCGGAGTTGCGAAAGCTTAACGTAAAGATTAATCAACTTGAAAATGAACGAAGACTCGCAGCTGAATTTTTAAAACCAAAACTGGATGTGAGTTATGTGATGCTTAATCAACCCTTCAGCCCGAATTGGAATACATCCTTTAATCCTGGAGAAGACTATAAGTTTGGTGTTGACTTTGCCTTTCCACTTTTTCTGCGAAAAGAAAGATCAAAACTGGCCCAAGCAAAATTGAAGATCGAAAACACAACGTTTGAACAAAATCTTACCGAGCGTCAGATTGTCAACCAGCTTCAATCATCTTACAATGAGTTGGTGAACACAACCAGTATAATTGAGCAGCAGCGTGAAATGGTAGCGAACTATGAAATGCTTTTACGAGCGGAGTTATTGAATTTAGAAAACGGAGAAAGTGATCTGTTTAAAATCAGCATACAACAGGAGAAACTTATTCAATCCAAATCGAAACTGGTGAAGGTATTGTCTGAGTACGAAAAACAAAAAGCCCTGCTATATTGGGCAGCAGGGCTTCGGAATTTAAATATAAATCAGGCAGAGTAAAGGTTAACCCATTCTTGTCGCAACGCGATTCCAGTCAACAATGTTCCACCAATTGGCCACATACTCATTACGCTTGTTTTGATACTTCAAATAATAAGCATGCTCCCACACATCAAGGGCAAGAAGTGGCGTTCCTTTCAAATCACCAACATCCATCAATGGATTATCCTGATTCGGTGTAGAACCGATTTTTAATTTTCCACCTTCTACAACAAGCCATGCCCATCCCGAACCAAATCTCGTCATAGCAGCTTGTGTAAATTGTTCTTTGAATTTATCGAACGATGTAAAAGCTCCGTTTATCGCATCGCCTACTTTCCCTGTTGGTGCTGTGCTTCCGGGCTTCATGCTCTCCCAAAAGAAATTGTGATTCCAAACGCCACCTCCGTTGTTTCTGGCTTTTGCCGAAAGCTTGGATACGTTGGCAAAAAAATCTTTTTCACTTGCGAAATCGATCTTGTCGGCTGCAATGGCTTCGTTTACATTTTTAACATACGCTGCATGGTGTTTTGTATAATGGATTTCCATTGTCATAGCATCAATGCTTGGCTCTAGTGCAGCATAGGTATAGGGCAATGCAACTTGCGAAAACTGTAAGCCGGAAACTGATCCTTCTTTTACTTCATTGTTACTTTTTGTTGATGTCTCAAGAGAAGAGGCATTTGCGGCCTGCATAACGAGGGGCGTTCCGATAGTAGTTAACGCAGCCGCTTTCAGCGCTTGCGATACAAATTCTCTGCGGGTTGTTTTCATATTTTAGATGTGGATTTTTAAAGAAATATGGAATTGCTGAGCCCAATTATTGTGCCGATATGGAGGCAATTTCGTCTGGCAATTTCATATCGTTAAAGTTTCAAATTTCAGTACGAATTAAATGTAGGTAAAAATTTTTAGCTTGCAGTAAACCATTCTGCTAACGGTATGAAGAGCATACTTTACGATGAAATACCATCGCTCAATCTGGCCGACTTTTACAAAGGAGATGCCAGCCAAAAGCAAAAATTTGTTGACACACTTGGTGCAGCCTATACCAATATTGGATTTGCCGCCATCCGCAATCATTTTTTGACTGATGATTTGCAAAACAGATTATATACTGCAATCAAAAGTTATTTTGCCCTTCCGGATAATGTAAAGAAAAAATATGAGCTCGCTGGTTTGGCTGGTCAACGCGGTCATACAGGTAAAGGTAAGGAGCACGCAAAAGGAAGAAATACAGGTGACTTAAAGGAGTTCTATCATGTTGGACAAGAACTTTCACCGACTGAATTAAAAAAGGAAGATTACCCTGAAAATGTTTGGCCAACAGAAGTACCCGATTTTAAACCGGTTGCTATTGAAGTATACCGAGCATTAGAAAAGACCGGACTTTATATGCTTCGTGCCATCGCGCTTTATCTGGAGCTAGATGAATTCTACTTTGATGAAAAAATAAAAAGTGGAAACAGCATTTTAAGACCGATTCATTACTTCCCCATCGAATCACCAGACTCGGTTCCTGCCGATGCAGTTCGTGCCGCGGAACATGGTGACATCAATCTTATTACATTATTGATGGGCGCAAGTGCCGATGGTTTGCAAGTATTGCGCAGAGATGGAAAGTGGATTCCGATAACGGCACTTCCCGATCAATTGGTTGTCAATGTTGGCGACATGTTAGAGCGCTTCACCAATAAAAAATTAAAATCAACTATTCATCGGGTTGTCAATCCGCCACGACATTTGATGAACACTCCTCGGTATTCTGTTCCATTCTTTATGCATCCACGATCGGAGATGAGCCTTGCAGCTTTGCCCAGTTGTGTTGATGCAGAGAATCCAAAACATTGGGATGACATAACCGCTGGAGAGTTTCTTGATCAACGCTTGCGTGAAATTGGATTAAAGAAATAAAAGGAGCCGCCAGTGATACAACGCGTCCGCTTCTTTATTTTCCTCCGCGATGTGTTCCTGCTATCGCTTACCACATTTGGTGGACCTCAGGCGCACCTGGCACATTTTCAAAAAGTATTGGTCAGCAAACGAAAGTATCTTTCGGATGAAGACCTGATGGAAATAAATTCATTGTGTCAGATTCTTCCAGGTCCAACCTCCACTCAAACACTCACTGCAATTGGTTTTAAAATTGGCGGACCGAACTTAGCTTACCTTACCTTATTAGTTTGGTTGCTTCCTGCTGTTACATTAATGACCATTGCTGCGATCATGATGTCGAGTGTCGAGCAAAATAATGTATCCATGGAGTTTGCCCGATTCATCCAACCGATGGCTGTTGGTTTTGTGAGTTATGGTGCATACAGTATCAGTCTCAAAACCATCTCCACAAAGACGGGTATTGTGCTGATGATTTTTGCGGCCATTGTTTCATACTTCGTTCAAACACCTTTTATTTTTCCAATCATATTATTGGGTTCGGGATTGATCACCGCGCTAAAGTATAAGGAGCAACCAAAAGCAGAGAAGAAGAAACTGATTGTGCCATGGTCTAATTTTTTATTATGGGCAGGCGTTTTAATTTTTGCTGGAGCATTGAGTACGGCAACAAAAGCGCTCCCGGTTAAATTGTTTGAAAATTTTTATCGTAACGGTAGTCTTGTTTTTGGAGGAGGACAAGTGTTAGCGCCTTTGCTCTATACAGAATTTGTGGACGCATCAAAGACCGATGATCGGATTACAAAAGTTACAGAGTTGAAAACCAAACTCAAACAGAAGTACGCTCCGAAGCGCTATCACCATCCGATTTCAAATGATGAATTTCTAACAGGGTATGCGGTAGCCCAGGCGCTTCCGGGTCCGGTATTTTCATTTTGCTCGTACATTGGTGCCTTGTCGATGCGAGATTATGGAATGGGGGGTGCAATACTTGGAGCGATAATGGCTGCTGCAGGCGTTTTTCTTCCGGGTACTTTCCTGATATTTTTTGTTATTCGCTTTTGGGAAAGTTTAAAAAAATATAGGGCGGTTCGCGCATCATTAGAAGGTATCACTGCAGCGAGCGCAGGATTGGTTGCGGCATCAGCGGTAATTTTATTTCAGCCTCTCGATAATACGTTTATGAATTTCGCAGTAACGATAATTACCTTCTGCCTGCTGGCGTTCACTCGCTTACCTTCCCCATTTATTATTTTGGGAGGATTGATACTCGGCCTGATTATTCATTAATGTCACACCTCTTTTTAAGACACTCACTTATTGTGGAGAAATTCTTAAGATGCGTTAGAAAATTCCTTCACACTCTTATAATCGATTCCGAAATGCGATTGATCGTAAACTGATTTTCCTTTTCTGATAATCAGTACTTGAGGTGATTCATGCTCAACGTCAAATTTTTGTGCAATCGCATTGGATAGTGCGCGAAAGGAAAGTAAGTCGAGGTAATACGGTTTAAGTTTCGTCATCTCTTCCTCATTCCAGTTCCGCTCCAACCGGTCGAGGGTCATTCTGCTTGTTGAGCAAGCCGTGCTGTGTTTAAAAATAAGTATATTCTGTTCAGTTGATTCTTCTACGATTTTTTCAATCTGATTCAACTCTTCCAACGCTGTCCACTTCATCATATTACATTAGTCATTCCACAGTCCATCTTCACGCTTATCATACCTTGGTCGCTTCCCTTTGTCTTTTAAATTGTCAGGCTGTGTTGCTTGTTTCTTAAATAATTTCGCCCACCACAATTTTACATTGGTGAATAAGTCTCTTTCACCATCAACATTGTTCTTGTTTGTTTTTACGAAAGTAGCATCCGGATGCAAGTGTCTGTTTTTTTCAAACAAGTGAAATTTCTGCATCTTAATATTTCCCTGGTAATCGGTAGCACGACCAAAGGCTTTTCCTGGCTCACGTGTCTTTTGTGCCTCATCCGCACTGCTTGGATTGTGGATGTAATTCCATGTTCGCTTAACACCACGAGCATACTCGCTTGCCTTAACAGAAGATTTAGATGGTTTAACGCCAGGCATACTTCCTTCTGCAGCATGTGGTTTTTTACCATACGCACGCTCCTTTACTTTGATCTGAAGTTCACCAACCTGATACGTTGCTTTTGTTGGTTTCTTTTTTAGTGTGGATTCTTTCGCTGCATTTTTGTTTTGAACATAATCACGCTCTTTTACCTTCACCTGAAGTCCATCAACGGAGTAAGTAGATTTGCTTGGGTACTTTTTCTTTAATGCTGCTTCAGCTGAATTTGGATTCTTTACATAGTTCTTTTTGAACTTTCGAAGTTTAATGAAGCCCGTGAACTCTTCACCCTGATCCATCATTGTAGGAGTTTGGGCGAACTGCTTGATGCTGCCTTTGTAGTTGCCCGCACGTTGCGCGGCTGGGGGTGGTGTGCGAACAGGAAGTGGTTTCTCTTTATTATTCCATAATCTTCCGCTAATACTTCCTCCGCCTTTAACCGGTCTCTTTGCTTTTTTATAACCAGAAAACCCTTCACCCTGATCACCAAAGCCAGGCTCCGATTTACTAAAGCGCTTGATCGACCCTTGATATTTTCCTGCACGTGCTGCGCTTGGATCAGGTGTACGCACTGGCAAAGCAGATCGTCTGTTGTTCCACATTCTTCCGCTAATACTTCCTCCACCTTTCACGGGTCTTCTTGCTTTTTTATATCCTGTAAACCCTTCTCCCTGGTCGCTGTACCCAGGTTCTGATTTACTGAATCGCTTAATTGATCCCTGGTACATTCCTGCTCGTCTCGCACTTGGATTAGGTGTTCGCACGGGCAAGGCAGATGATCTGTTGTTCCATGACCTTCCACTAACGGTTCCTCCACCCTTCACAGGCCTTCTTGCTTTTTTATAGCCTGTAAAACCTTCGCCTTGATTATTATAACCGGGATTCGATCTTCCAAAAAGTTTTATTGAGCCTTGGTATGTTCCAGCGCGAGAAGCACCTGCTCCAGGGGTTCGTACTGGCAATGGGCGTTTACCTGTGCGAGATTCTCCGGGTCGACTTGCCGATCTATATCCTGAAGTAGGCATTGCACCACGATACAAACGATCTTTACCTCGAGCTCTTCGATTCTGGTTTGGAAAAATAGGAAGACCTTCAACACGTGGTTTGCTTGAAAAATTTCGACCTCTTATTTTATTGCCCGATATATTTCCTCTCCAGGCACGTTCACTTCTTCGCGATGCCGATTGATAAGATCCTGCTGCGCGACCTTGGTACGGTTTATCTCCAACGCGTTTACGACCATAATAGGGCTTGAATGAAGGAGCTTGAATTTTTGGTCTTTGTGTCTCAAAATTTTTGGTTCTTAATTTTCTGCCGGTAATATCTTTTATGTGGGCTCTTTCACCTTTGGGTTTTGGACGGTGGAAGTTGGCGTACACATTAATACTCTTGCGGGCTATGAATGAATGTGAAGCAGATCTCGGAATTACCGTTTGCTTTCCGCCACCCGAAGAAGACCTTGCATGACTTCGTTGTAATCGGTTAAGTCGCGAGACCGTTGAGCGATTGGATGTTACTTTTGGTTCTGAATTCTTAGGCTTTCGCGATGGGTTATTTACATAACGCCCATACTGTGGAAAAACATTTCTTGTTTTGCCCGTGTTGCTTCTCACTTTTAATCGTGAACCTGACGCAGTTCCTCTCCATGCTTTTTGATTATTTCTGCTTTTTGAAGAATTATTATTAACGAACGGACCCTTTTGTGAATATACTTTGTGTGGTTTGGAAGCAGATATTCTAGCGGCAGTGGCACGAGAGATACCCCTGGCTTGTGCTCTATTAAATGAAGGCTTTCCTCCCTTTTTCTTCTTCTTTTTTATTGGAATTCGGAAACGACTTTCGCGCTTTTGTCCGCCACCGCGGTTCACCTCAGCACCCTTTGTATTTTGAGCGAAACTAATCTGGCACACCAGAATGAAAAGCATGGCCAAGCCGAGCAATTTCCAGGCTTTAAAAAAATAAGGAGCAGTATTTTCCTTGGTTGCCTTCAAAAAAATGGTAATAGTAGGCTAAGGTAGCTAAAATTTTAGCAATTGCTCAAGCGATGCTTTAAGTCGCACTTTGGGCAGGAAGTTCTGCTCCAGGGTTGGGGCGAAAGGAATGGCAGTATCCAGACTGGCAACCCGCAAAACGGGGGCATCTAACTCCTGAAAACAATGCTCATTGATCCAGGCACTGATTTCAGCACCGATTCCTCCTGTAAGGGTATCTTCATGAAGAATAAGCACACGGTTGGTTTTTCTAACCGTTTCTGCCACGGCTTCTTTGTCCCAAGGCAATAAGGTTCGCAAATCAAGAATATCGGCTTTTACATTACCTAATTCCTGAATGACTTCAGTTGCCCAGTGTACACCCATTCCATAGGTAACGATGGAAAGATCATCGCCTTCGGAAACAAGCTTTGCTTTGCCGATTTCTACCGTGTAATAATCATCGGGAATCATTGCCTTGATGGAACGATATAAAACTTTATGTTCAAAATACAGGATAGGGTTTGGGTCTTCGATGGAAGCATTCAACAAACCTTTTGCATCGTATGGATTGGATGGATAAACGATTTTCAATCCGGGTGTGTGAAAGAACCATGCTTCATTGCTTTGTGAATGAAACGGTCCTGCAGCAGTACCCGCACCGGTTGGCATGCGCACAACAACATCGGCTTGTTGTCCCCAGCGCCAATGTGCTTTCGCTAAGTTGTTTATAATTTGATTGAAGCCTTCGGTAACGAAATCAGCAAACTGCATTTCGACCATGGCTTTCATTCCTTTAATGGAAAGACCTAGCCCCGCACCAACAATTGCTGATTCACAAATAGGTGTATTACGCACTCTCCCTTTTCCAAACTTTTCTACAAAGCCATCGGTGATTTTAAATACGCCACCATACTCTGCAATGTCTTGTCCCATCAATACCAGATTATCGTAGCGCTCCATGCTTTGACGTAAGCCATCGCTAATCGCATCGATAAATCTTTTCTCGGAATTTTTTTCAGTTGAAGGAGAAACAACAGTTTGCACGAAAGGTGCAACCATGTCATTCATTTCTATTTCAGTATCCGCGGGCGGATGCGTTTCTTCAAATGCAACGGCTAAACCATTTTCAATTTCTTTCTTGATATTCTTCCGAATGCCATCGATGTATTTCGCATCAACAATACCTTCACTGATTAAAAACTTTTCATAATTCTCAACCGGATCTTTCTGTGCCCAAGTCTCCATTAATTCTTTCGGCACATATTTCGTTCCGGATGCTTCTTCATGTCCGCGCATGCGGAAGGTTAAGCATTCTAATAAAACCGGTTTCGGATTTTCACGCATACGTTCAGCAATAGAACGTACCGCATCATATACTTCAAGAATATTATTTCCATCAACCTGCACACCTTCTATTCCATAACCGATTGCTTTGTCTATAAATTGTTTGCAGCGAAATTGTTCATTGCTTGGTGTAGATAAACCATAACCGTTGTTTTCGATAATAAAGATGACAGGTAAATCCCAAACTGCAGCAACGTTTATCGCTTCATGAAAATCACCTTCGCTTGTTCCACCATCACCATTAAACACGGCTGTTACTTTTTTCTCTCCTTTCAATTTGCTGGCCAGTGCAATTCCGTCCGCCACACCATTTTGCGGGCCGAGATGAGAAATCATTCCAACAATATGATGTTCATTCGTTCCAAAGTGAAAGGAACGATCACGTCCTTTAGTATATCCCATCATGGTTCCTTGCCATTGTGCAAAGAGGCGATCGAAAGGCATGTCTCGCCCGGTAAAAACACCCAGGTTGCGGTGCATGGGCAGTATGTACTCGTCTTTTTCTAATGCTTGTGTTACCCCAACCGCAATCGCTTCTTGGCCGATACCGCTAAACCATTTGCTGATTTTATTTTGACGGAGGAGAATGAGCATTTTCTCTTCAATCATCCGCGGAAGAAGAAGCGATTGGTAAAGGTTTTTTAAGGTTTCGTCTGAATACTTTTTGCGATTGAAGATCATAATGCTTGTAAAATGGACGCAAAGTTAATGTAGTTTTTGAACCGCATCGTGTTTTTGCAAACCTTTGAAATCAACTAAAAAAGGTTTAACATTCTTAATAATTATAGTGCAGCCCATGCGCTTGATATTCCTGATTTTTATATTGTTTAACACTACGATGCTTTTTGCACAAGAGTATCGCTTTGGGCTTTATCGTGTTGAACAGGGTTTGCCGAGTGATGTTATTAAGGCGGTGTCTCAGGATTCCCTTGGTTTTTTGTGGATTGCAACTGACGATGGTCTTGTAAAATATGACGGCCTTCATTTTACCACCTATAAAGAAGCGTTACGAAGTCAGTATGCAAAAAACTTTTTGCGGACGAGAGATGGCCGCTTACTCATGGCAGGTGATCTGGATTTGATTGAAATTCAAAATCAGGTTGACACGGTTATTTTTAAGACGATTCTCCGTGGCGCCCGCTCCATCACTGATTCCACAATATCCTACCCGAAATCAATTTATGAAGATCGTGCTGGAAACATTTGGTTAGATGAGCCTCATGCGGTAGTGCGGTTTGACGGAAAGTCGATAAAGCGATTTGATTTTGGAATTGAAAATAGATCACCCGTTTTTATCCGCGCATTTAGTTTTGTGGAAGATGAAGACGGTACGATGTTCGTTATCTCATTTGCCGGAAAAGTTTTTCGCCTCAATGAGGAAACACAGCAGTTTGAATTGTTATCTAAAAATCTTCCGCGTAATTGTAGTCACGCGTTATTTCGTCAAAACAAGTTGTGGATCGCTGCCGGTGATGGATTATATCAAGGTGAAATCATAGCCAAAGAACTTACCATTGAGAAGAAAATTTTGAATGTTAAGAATGCGTGCTACTTAATGTTTGCTCCAGACTCTACTTTATGGCTTAGTACTTATGGTGAAGAGCTTTTTCGTCTGGAACGCAATGGATCAACTTGGAAGAGTGAAGCACTTAAGCATTCTTTCAATGGGATCAACTCAAGCTACATGAGCAACGAGGGCGACATTTGGGCCGCTACTGATAAAGGTATTGTATTGGTCCAGAAGAATTTGTTTGTGTTGGCGGATGATTTTTCGGAATCCAAGTTCATTGAGGCAATTGCCGAAGACAAACAAAATCACGCGATATATTATTGCAATAAAGAAACGCTGGTACGGATTTTACCAAAAGCATCAGGCGAATGGGAACGAAAAATTCTGTATTACAATCATGAAGAATATTTTCAGGGAATGCAGGCTTCTGAAAATGGTCTTTGGGTTTCGAACGTTTCATCCATCATGCTTTTCAAGGATGATAAAATTGCAAAGCGATGGGAGTTTAAAAAGGAAGGAGAATTTGTTCATGATATTTATCTCGACTCACACGAAAATCTTTGGGGGTCGCAAGCAGGTAATTCAAATGTATTGATGATAACGAATTTCCTTGAAGTGAAGCGCTACCCAATGCCCACCAGTCACCAAAACGTAATTAACGCAGTACGCGAAGGGAAACGCGGTATGTATGCTGCAGCAAGCGGCACCAATCGATATTTATTCTTTAAGGATCATAAATCGGAGACCTTTGTAAACATTAGTCTGCCTGTAAATTTTCAGGTGCAGGGTGATTTTAATGTTCATGATATGGTAGCGGTAGGTGATGAAATGTGGCTCGCTTCCACCGAAGGACTTTTAAAATTTGATCATCAGAAAATAGAGCGCATTGATTTGGGTGAAGCCTTTACCAATCTTGCCATTGGTTCAATTGAAGCGTGGGATGAGCAGAATATTTTATTCTCCAATTCACATGGACTCTTTCGATATAACATAATAACAAAAGAGTTTTGGTTGTATGATGAAAATTCCGGACTACCGTCTAACACCATAACTGTGCGCGGTATTTTTGTTGATCATCAAAGAAAAATCTGGTTAGGAACATCTTTTGGTGTAGCAAGGGAAGTTGAAAATATCATTCACAATAAGCCAACAGCTCAACCCTATTGTGTAGAAGCCAGGGTAAATGGAAACCGTGTTCGGTTTATGGAAGGGTTGCAGGCATCTTACGGGTCTTTTATAAATCTCCAGTTCTCTGCCATTACCTTTCCCGAGAACAAAATCAATTTGCAATGGCGAATAGATGACAGGGATTCGACCTGGCATGCATTGGGAAACAATCAACTTAGTTTCACGAATCTAACATCTGGTAATCATCAGGTTTTAGTTCGCGCGAAAAAAAACACCGGACTTGGATGGAGCGAGGTTACTTTGGTGAGCATCATTATTGCGAAACCCTATTGGCGACAACCTTCTTTTATTTTTTTAATTGTTGTGCTTGCTCTTGTCATTGCCTGGACTTCTTACATTCTCACATCGCGAATGCTAAATAAGAGAAGAGATTACCTTCAGCGATTAATTGATGAGCGCACCAAAGATTTGCAGCAAGCGAATGATGAATTAACCCAACGCAACAATGAACTTGATCGATTTGTGTACAGTGCCTCTCACGATTTAAGTGCTCCGTTAAAATCAGTGTTGGGACTCATCAGTGTTTCACGAATGGAAAATCCTGGTGAGCAGCAAACTCAATACCTCAACATGATGCAGCGAAGTGTTCTCAAGCTTGAGGAGTTTATCCGTGATGTGGTGAGTTACTCACGTAACACACGCATGGAAGCGAAATATGAAATGATCGACTTCAGATCATTTATAAATGTACTACTTAACGATCATCAATACGCACCCAATTTTTCAAAGATCAGGTTTATGGCGGAAGCCGACACAACTAATCCTTTTGTGAGCGATGCCATGCGATTGAAAATTGTGTTGAACAATCTGATCTCGAATGCCATTAAGTTTCATCAATACGATGGAAGAGAAACGCCTTATGTTAAAATCAGGCTTGTACAAGAGGGGCAATCTTTTATTCTTACGGTGGAGGATAATGGAAGAGGAATTGATGCATTCCATCTCGATCACATCTTCGATATGTTTTATCGTGCCACCGATCAGACACAAGGCTCGGGTCTTGGACTGTATATATTGAAGGAGGCTGTTCTGAAAATGAAAGGCAAGGTAGTTGTGGAGTCTGCTATCGATAAAGGCACTACTTTTATAATCACACTCCCTGTTCAGGTAGAAAGCGTTGGATGATGCATAATCTTTTCTAACAAAATCCAAAAAGTCAATTACTTTTGAGGTCCTATGATCAACTTCAGTGAATTTACATTAAACAATGGCCTGCGCGTAATTGTGCATGAAGACCCAACCGTGCAGATTGCTGTAATGAATATTTTGTATGATGTTGGCTCGCGCGATGAGCGTGAAGAAAAAACCGGCTTTGCTCATCTATTTGAGCATTTAATGTTTGGAGGTTCAATCAACGTGCAGAACTATGATGAACCTTTACAAATGGTAGGAGGCGAGAACAATGCGTTTACCAACACAGACATTACCAACTACTATCTAACGGTTCCAGCAGCAAACATTGAAACCGGATTTTGGTTGGAGAGCGATCGTATGTTGAGCTTATCGTTTGATCCCAATGTATTGGAGGTACAACGCAAAGTAGTGATCGAAGAATTTAAGCAGCGATACCTTAATCAACCTTACGGAGATGTTTGGTTAAAACTTCGCCCACTGGCGTATAATGTGCATCCGTATAAATGGGCTACCATCGGTAAAGAAATCAGTCACATTGAAAACGCTACCATGGACGATGTGAAGAATTTCTTTTTTGAACATTACACACCTAATAACGCAGTTCTTGTTGTTGCGGGAAATGTAACACACGATCAGGTAAAAAGTCTTTCAGAAAAATGGTTTGGACCAATACCGGCAGGAAAGAAATTGCAGCGCGCACTTCCTATTGAGCCCAATCAAAAGCAAAAGAAATTTCTCGAAGTAAAAGCAAAAGTTCCAGCCGATGCATTTTATAAATCATGGCACATGCCTGGTCGTTTTGATGAAGACTACTATGCGATTGATTTAATGAGTGATATGCTAAGCCGCGGACAATCCAGTAGATTGTATCAGCAGTTAGTGAAAGAACAGGAATTGTTTACATCAATCTCTTCATTTGTAATGGGCACAATTGATCCAGGTTTATTTGTGATCAGTGGACGAGTGAAGGAAGGAGTTGATTTAAAGAAAGCAGAAGAAGCAGTAGATGAAATCCTGAAGACAATCATATCGAAAGGTGTTGAAGAAGAAGAATTGCAGAAAGTAAAAAATCAGGCAGAGTCCAGTATGGAGTTTGAAAAAGTTGAGGTGATTAATCGTGCGATGAATCTTGCTTTTTCTTCCTTATCAGGAAATGCTAATTTGGTAAACGAAGAAGGGAATAAGATTAATAGTGTAACGACAAGTGATATTAAGCGAGTGGCAGCTAATATATTAAGAGAAGAGAATTCGAGTGTAATGTATTATTTGTCGAATAATTGATCATTCATAACGCCAACAACGAAATGAAAATACGAGTAGGCATGGGTTTCGATGTACATGAACTAGAGGAGGGAAGAAATTTCTATCTCGGAGGAATTCAATTAACGGATGCAACGAAAGGTGCCGTTGGTCACTCAGATGCAGATGTATTGATCCATGCACTTTGTGATGCATTACTTGGCGCAGCAAACTTACGCGATATTGGTTTCCATTTTGCCAACACCGACAATCGCTGGAAAGGAATGGACAGTAAATTCTTTTTGAAAGAAGTTACGCGCATGGTGGAAGATAAGGGTTGGAAGATTGGTAATGTTGACTGTACGATCTCTTTAGAGAAACCGAAAGTGAATCCGCACATTGATGAGATGAAACGTGTGCTTGCACCCTTGATGAACATTGATGAAGAGGATGTTTCCATCAAAGCCACGACAAATGAAAAACTTGGTTATGTTGGTCGTGAAGAAGGCGTTTGTGCATATGCTGTGGCGTTGATACAAAAAGAATAATGTCTTCCGTTAAAATCATCACTACTTCTGATGGTTCTCATTCATTATTCAATGAAGAGCTTAACGAAACGTATCATTCCGTTCATGGCGCCATTCAGGAATCACTTCACGTTTTCATTCAAAGCGGACTTACTTATTTTTTTGAAAGGTTTAATCCAAAAAACATCTCCATTTTAGAAATTGGATTTGGTACTGGCTTAAATGCTTTGCTCACAGTTCAAGCAGCAAAGCAATTTTCTTTATCATTTCAGTATAAAACACTTGAAGCTTTTCCGTTAGAAGAAGAAGTGTGGGCAAAGTTGAATTACACGGATACACTCAATTTGAAAGAATATTTTGATTCACTGCATCGTGTTGCGTGGGAAGAAGAACACAGCATCTTACCGAACTTTCAATTTCAAAAGCATCACATCAAACTTCAGGATATTGCGCTCAGTCCATCATCTTTCGATATTATTTTCTTCGATGCCTTTGCTCCTAATAAACAACCTGAACTTTGGGAAATAGGTATGTTGAAAAAAGTTACGGATGCACTTAGCGCGAATGGTGTGTTCGTTACCTACTGTGCTAAAGGTCAACTCAAACGCGATCTGAAAAGTCTTGGTCTAACCGTTGAAACGATCCCCGGCCCTCCCGGAAAAAAGGAAATGGTGAGAGCTGTAAAATTATTTTCAGAACAGGCAGTCAACAACTCGTGAACGTTAGCTAACAACTGTTCTAAGCCTCAATCGTTTTCGCTTTATTTTCAAATTTTAAAAATTGAAGACTCTGCAAACGTTATCGTCTTGCATATTTTAAAGACTTCTGAATTATTTCTGAAAATATTCGAAATATTCTGGATATGTAGCTGTTTCCCAAAATTTTATACCGTTTGTTTGGTATCTTCGAAAATTAATTTGGTCAATAAAATAGCCAAAGCGAGACAACCACCAAGCTGAAATGAAAGAGATGGAAGAAATAGAATCAACGAATCAGGGTTTATACACACCCGAATTGGAGCATGATGCCTGCGGTACAGGTTTCATCGCCAACATCAACGGAACAAAAACAAATCAAGTACTTCGCGATGCACTTTCGATGTTGGAGAACATGGAGCACAGAGGTGGTTGCGGAAGCAGTCCGAAGACAGGCGATGGAGCAGGTATCCTCATTCAAATTCCGCACGAGTTTTTTGCAGAAGAAAGTTCTCGCCTTGGTTTTGAACTTCCTGCACCGGGCAAGTATGGCGTGGGTATGGTTTTCTTTCCTCGCGACAAGAAGGTTCTAAAAGCATGTAAGGATGTTCTGATAAAAAATATTAAAGAGATTGGATTTGAATTAATTGGCTTTCGCAGCGTACCGGTTGATCACAGTGTTCCCGGCCCTGGTGCAGAAGAGGTGGAGCCGGTGATTGAACAGGTATTTGTAAAAGTTAAAGACGATGCATTTGAAATTGAAGCCATCGAACGCAAATTATTTCTGCTTCGTAACTATACGTCTCACGCTATTGCCCGCGATGTAAAGGGTAACAACAAAGAGTTTTACATTACCAGCTTCTCTGCGCGAACCATAATTTATAAAGGACAATTGCGTACTGAACAAGTGCGTAGGTATTTCTTTGATCTTCAGGATCCAAGAGTACGAACGGCACTCGCTTTAATTCACTCACGCTTTTCTACAAACACATTTCCAAATTGGAGATTGGCTCAACCTTTCCGCTTCATTGCGCACAATGGTGAGATCAACACCATTCGCGGAAACGTAAATAAAATGAAATCGAAAGAGGCATTGTTCAAATCGACATTGTTCTCGGATGATGAAATAAAAAAATTATTACCAATCACTAGCCCAGATGGCTCTGACTCCGCTAACCTTGATGCATTGGTGGAAATGTTAGTGTTATCAGGCAGACCGATTCAACATGTTATGATGATGTTGGTTCCGGAGGCATGGCAGGATAATAAATTAATGGACCCACATCGTAAAGCATTTTATAAATATCATGCTTCAATGATGGAGCCTTGGGATGGACCTGCGGCATTGGTTTTCACTGATGGTATCCGCATTGGTGCTACACTAGATCGTAATGGTCTTCGCCCGCTTCGTTACTGCATTACACGATCCGGCAGAGTAGTGATGGCATCAGAAGCCGGTGCATTACCTGTTGATCCAAAAGATATTTTAGAGAAAGGTCGCATCACACCCGGTAAGATGATGTTGGTCGATCTTGATCAAGGAAAAGTATTAGACGATGAAAAAGTAAAGCGGGCTATCTATGAAGGTAAGCCGTACTACAATTGGATTATTCAAAACCGTTTGAAGCTGCGTCTTGAGCCAGAGCAAGATTGGCAGGAAGATGACTATGACGATAAGACCTTAACAAAACGTCAGCAAGTCTATGGTTACTCTTCGGAAGATGTAAAGATGTTGTTGACACCAATGGCCGAGAAAGGATATGAAGCGATTGGTTCGATGGGAGATGATACACCGATTGCCGTGTTATCAAAAGAAAGCAGACACATCTCGAATTATTTCAAGCAACATTTTGCACAGGTAAGTAATCCGCCAATTGATCCAATTCGTGAGCGATTGGTAATGTCGCTATTCACCCGTATTGGTGTGAGCTTAAATGTGCTGGAAGAAACCCCTGAGCATACTAATCAAATACATATATCTCAGCCTGTTCTTCTAAGTTCAGATGTTGAAAAACTAAAACACTTACCAGAACATGGTTTTGAATATGCCGTCATCCGTTCAGTATTCTTAGCGGACGGAAAACCGGGAAGATTAGAAGAGAGCGTCACCCGGATTTGTCAGGAAGCTGAGAAAGCGGTTCGTGCCGGAAAGAAAATCATTGTTATCTCGGATAAAAAAATAAGTGAAGAGTATGCACCGATTCCATCAATGCTGGCTACCGGTGCCATACATCATTACTTAGTTGAAAAGAGAATTCGTACGCAAGCCGGAATTTTGGTAGAGGCTGGAGATGTTTGGGAAGTTCATCACTTCGCTACCATTATTGGATATGGTGCAAGTGCAGTTAATCCATATCTGGCACTTGAAACCATTCACAATCTGAATAAAGAAGGAGCATTCCATAAACAGCTTACTGATGAAGAAGCTTTCGCGAATTATCAAAAGGCAATCGGTAATGGATTGTTGAAGGTAATGTCGAAGATGGGGATCAGTACTTTGCAGTCGTACCAGTCTTCACAGATTTTTGAAGCATTAGGATTGAGCAGTGAAGTAGTTGATCGATGCTTCCGCGGAACCATCAGCAGAATTGAAGGATTATCGTTTGATGATCTTGCTCAGGAAGTTTTGGTGCGCCATGATCTGGCCCATAAAAAAGAAAGTAAAGAACTTCAGGTTGGTGGAATATATCAATGGAAGAGAAGAGGAGAGAAGCACATGTTTAGTCCGGAGACGATTCACTTGCTTCAATACTCAACCAAATCCAATAACATAAGCCTGTATAAAAAGTATGCGCAGCGCATTAACGACCAGACAAAAGAATCATTAACGATACGCGGATTATTAGAATTCAAAAAACGAAGTGCCATTCCCATTGAAGAAGTAGAACCCGTTACCGAAATTTTCAAACGCTTTGCAACAGGCGCGATGTCATTCGGATCCATTTCGCACGAAGCACACAGCACGCTGGCCATTGCGATGAATCGCATAGGTGGAAAGAGTAACAGTGGTGAAGGTGGGGAAGACGAAGTTCGTTTCGATAAAAAAGAAAATGGTGATTGGGAGCGTTCAGCGATTAAGCAGGTAGCATCCGGAAGATTTGGTGTTACGAGTTATTATCTCGCTAATGCAGATGAATTGCAAATTAAGATGGCGCAGGGTGCCAAGCCAGGAGAAGGCGGACAGTTGCCAGGCGATAAGGTAGATGAGTGGATTGGTCGCGTGCGTCACGCAACTCCGGGTGTGGGATTGATTTCACCACCACCTCACCATGATATTTATTCGATCGAAGATTTAGCACAGCTCATTTTTGATTTGAAGAATGCAAACCGCGCGGCTCGTATCAACGTTAAGTTGGTTTCGCAAGCGGGTGTAGGTACAGTAGCAGCAGGTGTAGCAAAAGCAAAAGCAGATGCGATTTTAATATCTGGTGCTGATGGAGGAACAGGAGCATCACCTCTCAGTTCATTACGCCATGCTGGTTTACCTTGGGAACTTGGTTTAGCAGAAGCGCATCAGACATTAGTAAAGAATAATTTAAGAAGCAGAGTAACGCTTCAAACAGACGGACAAATCAGAACAGGTCGTGACATCGCCATTGCTACTTTATTAGGAGCAGAAGAGTGGGGTGTTGCAACGGCAGCCCTTGTGGTGGAAGGATGTATTATGATGCGCAAGTGTCATTTGAATACTTGTCCGGTTGGAATTGCAACACAAGATTCTGAATTACGCAAGTTGTTTACGGGTGATCCAAATCACGTAGTGAATTTCTTCACCTTCCTGGCAAACGATCTTCGTGAAGTAATGGCGGAGTTAGGTTTCCGTACCGTAAATGAAATGGTAGGTCGCGCAGATGTATTGCGTGTTCGTCAGGATATTGATCATTGGAAAGTAAAGAAATTGGATTTGTCTCCAATCCTACACTTCGAGCCGGTTCGCGAACACATTGGACTTTACAAACAGATCGAACAAGATTTCGAATTAGAGAAAGTGCTCGATTGGAAATTAGTAGAAGCAGCAAGACCTGCATTGGATGAATGCGAACCCGTAACAGCAAAATTTATTATTCGCAACACTGATCGCTCAACTGGTGCATTGCTTTCGAATGAGATTTCGAAAAAATATAAAGCAGCAGGTTTGCCTGAGGATACCATTCATTTTCAATTCAAAGGTTCAGCGGGTCAAAGCTTTGCAGCATTCGTTGCTCCGGGTGTAACCTTCGAACTGGAAGGTGAAGCCAATGATTATTTCTGTAAAGGATTATCGGGTGGTAAGCTGATTGTGTATCCTGATAAAGAATCAACATTCAAACCGGAAGACAATATCATCATTGGTAACGTAGCTTTCTATGGTGCTACATCGGGTGAAGCTTTTATTCGCGGACAAGCAGGCGAACGTTTCTGCGTGCGTAACTCAGGTGTGAAAGCTGTTGTGGAAGGTGTGGGTGATCACGCTTGCGAATACATGACAGGTGGCCGTGTTGTGATCTTAGGTAAGACAGGAAGAAATTTTGCAGCGGGTATGAGCGGAGGTATTGCCTATGTATTCGATCCGGAACATGCACTTGAAAAACTATGTAACAAAGACATGGTGGAGCTTGAGTCGATGGAAGATGAAGACAAAGCGGAAGTGAAGGCGATGATCGAAAAGCATTTCAAATATACAGGCAGCGATCCTGCAGAGTGGGTATTGGAGAATTGGGAGATAGCGGTTGATCTTTTTGTGAAAGTAATGCCGAAGGATTACAAGGCAGTGCTAGCAAAAAAGAAAGTGCGCCCAGCACAACCGACACTCGCAAAAGAGACAGCGAAATAATACAACAGATTCAGACGACAACCAGAAAAGAAATAGAGCATGGGACAAGTAGATGGATTCATGAAGTTCAATCGTGAGATGCCAAAGAGCCGCGATCCAAAAGAACGTCTTAAAGATTATAAGGAGGTTTATACTCCAATGGAGAAAGAGAAACTAAACAACCAGGCAGCGCGCTGTATGGATTGTGGCGTTCCGTTCTGCCACAACGGCTGCCCGCTTGGCAATAACATTCCTGATTTTAATGATGCCGTGTATCAAGGTAAATGGGAAGAGGCCATCAATATTTTAAGCAGCACAAATAATTTTCCTGAGTTTACCGGAAGAATTTGCCCAGCGCCTTGTGAAGCGAGTTGTGTGTTAGGCATCAATAATAAACCGGTTACAATTGAATACATTGAAAAAACAATTGCAGAAACTGCTTTTGAAAAAGGCTACATAAAAGCAACTCCTCCGAAAAACAGAACAGGAAAACGTGTTGCTGTTGTTGGTTCCGGCCCATCTGGTTTAGCTGCAGCAGCTCAACTTAATAAAGCCGGACATTGGGTAACGGTTTTTGAACGCAGTGATAGAATTGGCGGATTGTTACGGTATGGTATTCCTGATTTTAAACTAGAGAAGAAAGTACTCGACCGCAGAATTCGGTTGATGGAACAGGAAGGTATTATTTTTAGAACGAACTCACACATCGGTGTAAACGTCAGTGCAAAACATTTGCGCGATGAATTTGATGCTGTGGTAATGTGTGGTGGTGCTTCTGCTCCACGCGATCTTCCAATTCCTGGAAGACAATTCAAAGGCGTTCATTTTGCGATGGAATTTTTAACGCAACAAAATAAACGCGGTGCTGGCGATCGGATTTTCTCAGGAGAGATTTTAGCAACCAGCAAAAACGTATTGGTGATTGGTGGTGGTGATACCGGATCAGATTGTGTAGGTACATCCAATCGTCACGAAGCAAAGTCAGTTACACAAATAGAATTGCTTGGTAAACCTCCGTTAACACGAGCTGAAAATAATCCATGGCCACTTTGGCCGATGATACTCAATACTTCTTCTTCTCACGAAGAAGGTGTTAATCGCGACTGGGCTATTCTCACAAAAGAATTTGTTGGTGATAATACCGGTCGTCTTACTGGATTAAAATCTGTTAATATAAAATGGGGAGTGAATGATCAGGGTAAAATGGGCTTTGAAGAAATTGCCGGCACAGAACGCATCATCCCATGTGAACTAGCTTTGCTTGCTATCGGGTTTGTTGGTGCTGAGAAGGGTGGATTTGTAGGAGAGCTTGGTCTTGAACTTGACGAACGCGGAAACATCAAAACCGAAAATTACATGACTGCGCAAGAAGGAATTTTTGCTGCGGGTGATGTTCGTAGAGGACAATCCTTAGTTGTTTGGGCAATCTCTGAAGGCCGTGAAGCTGCAAGAGCAGTGGATGTGTGGCTAATGGGTACTTCCTCGCTTGAAGCAAAAGACGAATCGTTTGTTCATATTGAACAGGAAGCATAAGAATAAGATCAGGAAAGAATAAATGAAAAGACCTCTCGAATTCGAGAGGTCTTTTTTTGTGTTAGAAATTAAAGACGATGGTTTGTTTTAACTCATCATTTAAGCTTAATGCAACCGGGCAAGTCAATGCAGCACGTTTCAATTTTTCCTTCTGAATATCAGTGGCCACCAGATTTTCATGGGTGAAGGTAATCTGCACTTCAGCTATTTTTCGTGGATTCGCTGCCATCACCTTAACGATGTCAGACTTTAAACCAGCAAGATTAATTTGTTCGCGTTCAGCGAGAATTCCCATCAGCGTCATCATGCAGCTATTTAATGAGGCACAGGTAAGGTCGGTAGGGCTAAAAGCCTCGCCACGACCATTATTATCAGGGGGAGCATCGGTAATAATTTTATTTCCGGATTTAAGGTGGGTTACTTCAGTGCGTAAACCGCCTATATAATTAGCTTTCATTGAAACCATTGGTCAATAACTTGGGTTTTATATTTGCGTTAGGTAAATTAAAATCTAAATTTATTCCAAAGAATCCAGTCAACTCGTTTCCATTGAAAAAGATTTCAGTTTTCGTTTTTGCGCTTTCGACCTTGTCTTTTGGGGTATTTGCCCAAACACAGGATAGCTATGAGTACCGTTCAGAGTTTACCTGGGGAATAAGTAAAAATACTTCCAGTGGTCTGATTGGTGGTTTTACTTTCAAGAAAGCAAAGAAGTTAAATGAGACCATGTTAGAAACGTATGGATTGGAGATCATGAATGTCAAACATCCCCAAGAAGTACGAACTACTTCAGCCCAAACTGGTAATTTCTATGTTTTCGGAAAAAGTAATTATCTCTATGCGTTTCGCTTTCAATATGGACGGGATATAATACTTTTTAAAAAGGCTCCTCAACAAGGCGTAGAAATAAAGGGAGTATTTGCTGTTGGTCCCTCCATCGGACTTCAGGCACCCTATTATGTTGAGTATACCGGGGATAATAGCCAATACAATTCTCAAACTGCGCAATACAATCCAAGCATAAATGCTCAGCAAATTTTAGGCACAGGAAGAATTTTTCAAGGATTAGGTGATTCCAAAGTAAAAATCGGAGGAAATTTTAAAGCAGCATTAAACTTTGAATTAGGAACGGCAAAGAGTCAGGTTACTGGCTTTGAGGCTGGGTTTTTAGTGGATGCATACACATCAAAAATTGAACAAATGCCAGCCGCTAAAAAATATTCTGTTTACCCAACACTTTTCCTCACCCTATTTTACGGAAGCCGGAAGTAAGGCTACCATTTTCCTTCTATCAATTTTATTCTCTCACTAATTCTTTCAGCGCAATTTCAAATGAAGCCTGAGCAATTCCGGTTTTATGTGGATTCGCTTCGTGTGTCTTCACCATTGCATTGCGAATAGTTTGTGATATATCGTTGAAGATTGAGGCGTCATCCATACCCACTTCGCTTTCCATGAAATAAGCAAAGACACGAGCCATTCCACAATTGGCAATAAAGTCGGGAATCACGGAGAATTTCTCATCCGCATATAAACCCGTAGCGCCAAAAAATATTTCAGGATCAGCAAAGGGAACATTCGCTCCACATGAAAAAACTTCAAGCTTCGATGCCATCATTCGATCAACCTGATCTTTTGTAATTAAACGAGACGCTGCTGCCGGAATAAAAATTTCAAATTCGAGATCCCATATTTTTTTGTTCACCTCATCGAATGAAAGCATTGCATCTGACACGAGTTTATTTCCTTTTCGATTGATCACTAACTGCCGAATTTCATCAAGAGAGAACCCTGATTGGTTAATAAGTCCACCTTCGTGACTTATTATTCCAACTACTTTAACGCCCGATTGCGCGAGATAAAATCCCGCGGCAGCACCAACATTTCCCCAGCCTTGAATGATGGCACGTTTATCTTTTAAATTACCTCCCCACAATTCGTAATAATGTTTTACCGCTTGTGCCACACCATAACCTGTACACATATCGGCTACGGTGTATTTCATCTTTAACGATGGAGCAAACTGTTCATCTTCAATTAATTTGACAACACCTTGTCGCAACTGGCCAATGCGATTTACTTTTTGTGGTTCCGTTGGTTTATAATGACCCGTGAAAACTCCTTCTTGCGGATGCCAGATACCGACATCCTCCGTAATCGGAATGACTTCGTGAATTTCATCTACATTCAAATCGCCACCTGTTCCATAATAATACTTTAAGAGTGGCATTACCGCTGCATACCAACGTTGCAATACATCGTGCTTGCGTGGATCATTTGGATCGAAATTTATTCCAGATTTAGCACCGCCAATAGGGGGACCGGAAACTGTAAACTTAACCTCCATCGTTTTGGCAAGCGACTCTACTTCGCGTTTGTCAAGGCCTTTGCGCATACGCGTGCCTCCACCGGCAGCTCCACCTCGAAGAGAATTAATAACGACCCAGCCTTCGGCTTCTGTTTCACTGTCTTTCCATTCGAATACAATTTCGGGACGTTTATTTTCAAATTTTTGTAGGAGTGCTCTCATGCGCCAAAGATAAAACGAGAATTATAATTTTTAGAATCCGATCAATGCACCACCACTATTATCACGTGATGCGTGGGTTACACTTTTTAAACAGTTCACTTCATCACGAACACGCAATACACCCAGAAAGGCAAAGACAATCGCTTCTTTAAATTTTATTACTTCATCCTCCGGCATAATCAGAGTAGCGTTGTCGGCAGTGTGCTCTAATATGCGGGCCATGAGAAAAGAATTAAAAACACCTCCGCCAGTGCATAACACCGATGGATTTTTTTTGGAACGAATAGCAACCGCAATTTCAATCGCTGCTGATTCAACAAATGTTCTGAGTTTATCTTGCAAAGAAGATTTCGATCGATTTAGTATAGGAATGATTTTCTTTTCGAAAATTTCCCGTCCCAGCGAAGGCCTTTCTTTTCGAAGACTCATATTCACTTTATTCAATGCAGTCAGCATTACATTATCAATTTCTCCGCTGGCTGCGCGCGCGCCACCCGCATCGAATTCTTTTTTCACATCTGTCATTAGGTAATTCAGACCCATGTTGCAAAAGCAAACATCATAGGCAATACGCTTACCTTTTATGTCCAACGAAAGATTTGCAATGCCGCCAAGATTTAGACAAACATCATATTCAGAAAAGAGAAACGCATCACCCGCTGGAACAAGCGGAGCCCCTTCTCCACCCAGAATGACATCAAGGTTTCTGAAATTATAAATTACCGGAAGGTTTGTTACAGCATGAATGCTCATGCCGTTTCCGATTTGAAATGTTAAACTCTTTTTAGGTTGATGAAAAAGGGTGTGCCCATGCGAAGAGATAAAATCGATCGATCTGATTTTATTTTTGGAAATAAAGGAAGTGGAGAGCTCGCCTAAATATCTTCCATAAACTACATCTAAAGTCAATACTTCTTCTGCTGAAAAAGAATGTGCTTCTGTCAATTTCTTTTTCCAGTTAGCTGGGTATCGCACGGTTTCTGCGCACTCAACTTTGTATATCCAGCCCTTTTCATTTTTTTCGAAAGTGCAACATGTGAGGTCAACACCATCTAGTGACGTGCCCGACATAATTCCTATAACTTTATATTTCTCCTTCGAATCCATACTTTTAAGGTTAATTGATAAAAAGAGAGTGATGAATTTGGTTGTTGATTATGGAAACTCCTCTGCCAAGGTAGGTATTTTTGAGAACCACATATTGGTGCGCAAAGAAGTCTTTGCCGAGTCTGCATCGTTACAAAATTTTCTGGAAAACTTTTCTGCTGATTGCATCATCATTAGCTCAGTGACCACCGATGCAAAGCTTGTTTCTTCCTGGGCAAAGCGAGTGAAACAAAAATTCATTCTCTCCCACGAACTTCCATTGCCCATAAAAAATGGGTATGCTACTCCAATGACCTTAGGGGTGGATCGGATTGCAGGAGTATGTGGAGCTCATCAGCTTTTTCCCCAAAGTCATTGCCTGGTCATTGATTCAGGCACTTGTATTACGTATGATTTTATCGGTCGGGAAGGAGTTTTTTTAGGAGGCGGTATTTCACCCGGAATCTCGATGCGCTTTAATGCAGTTCACACTTTTACGGCTAAGCTACCGTTAGTGCAAATGGCGGAGGATGCGGCTCTGATTGGAAATAGCACTGAAACCTGCATTCAAAGTGGAGTATTAAATGGAGTGATTGAAGAATTGAATGGAATTATTTATCGGTATCAAGAGAAATTTGAAGGTTTACAGGTGATTTTATGTGGAGGTGATGCTCGTTTTTTTGAAAACAAACTGAAAGCGTCCATATTTGCGCTCCCGGAATTAGTACTAAGCGGTTTAAACAGCATTTTAATTTATAATGTCAATCAGTAAGAAGGTTATTTTGTTTTTGGCTGTTGTATTCGCTTCGGCAAATGTTTGGGCTCAATCTGCACGCTCTCCCGTTACAAGCTTTGGTATCGGTGAGCCATATGGCAATGCCCTTGCCCATAATCAGGGAATGGGTGGTATCGGTGTAAGCCAGCCTCAGTTTTGGTTTGCCAATAATCAAAATCCAGCCCTATTGGTATTTAATCGTTTTACCGTTTTTCAAGCGGGTATCCACGGTGAGAAACGAACTATAAAGAGCGATACATTAAACGAAGAAAATATTGGAGGAACGTTAAACTACCTGGTAACTGTGTTTCCTGTCAAAGTCGACAGATGGACAACGTCAATCGGGTTGATGCCTTATACCAATGTGGATTATGGTTTTTCGTATTCAGATGTCGTAAGAGATCGCAATACAAATGTTCCCATTGATACAGTTACCCAAAATGTTTTAAACAATGGCTTTGGAGGATTATCCCAATTCTACTGGTCAAATGGCGTTCGGCTAACTCCGGATATGAGTGTTGGTGTCAAAGCAAGTTATTTGTTTGGTTCTCTTGACAACACTTTTTCAAACATCGTAAACAATACAGGTCAGCCTGTTCCATATATTGTTACAACCGAAGAGAAAACAGTTGTAAAAGACTTTACGCTTGGGTTAGGTTATTCTTTCAGTAAGGATTCTTTATTTAAGAAGCAGGATTACCGATTGAGTTTTGGTGTTGTATATAATTTGGGTGTTGATCTGAAGGCAACTAAAAATATTAACTTTTTTAGTTTATCACCATCGGGTGATACCATCGAAATTCAGCGACTGGACAGAGCAAAAGGAACAGTTTATGTACCACCATCAATAACAGTGGGCGCTTCAATAAGCAAGGGCCTGAAATGGGCTGTAGGAACTGAATTCATGTATCAAAATTGGTCAAGCTTTAAGAGTCTCAATGCTGATTATGAGAATGGACGAGGCAAACAGTACAAAGCTTCGATTGGCGGAGAGTATACACCCGATGCGCAAGCTCTTGAGAGTTTTTTAAAACGCATTACTTATAGAATTGGAGGAAGTATAGAGCAATATCCTTTCTTAGTTAATAATCAGGAGCTAAAAGATCTTGGCATTAATTTTGGCCTTTCGCTGCCGGCAGGGCGTTCGAGTTTAGACCTGGCGTTTAAAGTAGGTAAGCGTGGAGATAAGAAAGTTAATCTTGTTCAAGAGAGCTACTTTAAAGTTTACGTAGGGATAACCTTTAACGATCAGTGGTTTGTCAAGAGGAGGTTCGATTAAATTTGAACGCGCGAAATCAAGTTTTGTGCTGATTAAATTTTTTAGCGGAATGCTATCTCTTTTTACGTACGAATACCACAAGCTCAAAATCGTTTTTATTTCATATTGATATGAAGCTAAGTTTTTTGCTTTTCATAGTCGTTTTTCTTTCGGGCTGCAACACAGCCGAAATCAAAGAACCATTGGAGTACACCGGACCCTTGCAAGAAGCTGAAAACGTTGAACTTTTCTATTCTCAAAATGAGCAGGTAAAAGTAAAAATGAAGGCCGAACTTCTGTATGAATTTCAGAATGGAGATCGTGAATTCCCAAAGGGAGTATATATGGAATTCTATAATGAATTTGGAAGACTTGAATCGACTCTCCGTGCTGACCACGCTTTTTATTTTAAGAGCGAAGCCCAATGGCGCGGTCGCGGTAATGTGGAAGTGAAGAATGTTGAAAAGAATGAACAGTTAAATACGGAAGAACTTTTCTGGAAGCCTTCTAAGAAAGACATCTTCACCGAGAAGTTTGTTACCATTCGCCAGCAAGGCGATGTTATCTACGGCACGGGCTTAACCGCCAAACAAGACTTATCCGATTATACGATTGGCACTGTTGGTGACCCTGAAGGGGTTCACGGAGAAATTGAGGTAAAAGAATAAATGGCCATTCTATTATCATGAAGCTTTCAGAAATTATAATTCTTTCCCTGGCCTTTGTTTTTTTTATTATTGGCATACACCAAACTATGGTATATGGATTCGGCAGTGCCTATTGGGCTATTATGATAGCCTCAGTTTTGTTTTTTGTTTTTGTGTTCAAAAGGAAGAAATAGCCGGAGTCTTACTGTTCTTTTACCCTCTATGAGGATCTAAAATCAAGTTCAAAAATGCTGCTAAAACCCTGAAATTCAGCGTATGCAATGGTTTGATTTCATTTTTTTCAACCTTCTATCCGTTTTTTAAGGTCGATATTTTTCTAATAGAGATAACGGGTTAAATTTGCGGCTCTTTAAAAATTAAACTATGGCATTTATTGGTACTTTACGCAGCAAAATGGGCACCTGGGTGGTGGTTTTTGTGTTTGTTGCGATAGCAGCTTTTACATTAGGCGACATCTTTAGCGGTAACTCTTCCATTTTAAACTGGGGAAGAAATTCGGTTGGCGAAATAGCGGGCAAAGAAATATCCTACGATGAATTTCAATCCGTTCTGCAAGAGCGCGAGAATAATTATATCCTCAATTTTGGCCGTGAACCTGGCGAAAGAGAAATGACAGGTCTTCGTCAACAGACATGGGATTTGCTAATTGCGCGTCATGCTATCGAATCACAATATGAAAAAGTAGGTGTTGAGGTGAGCGCAACGGAAGTCGTGGATATGATTAGCGGGACAAACATTGACCCGAACGTGAAGCAGGCTTTTACCAATCAGGAAACCGGACAGTTCGATCGTGCTGCTTTGGGTAACTACATTAACCAGTTGAAATCAATGCCAGAAACTTCTGAGCAACGTGTTCGCTGGGAGCTTTTTCAAAAAGATTTACAACCCGGCCGTGCCCGTGTTAAGTACGAAAATCTTCTTATTAAAACGAATTATGTAACAGCAGCAGAAGCGGAGCGTGAATATCATCTTCAAAGCGATGTGGCCGAAGTGAAATACGTTTATGTTCCATTTTATGCGATCAGCGATTCATCGGCAAATGTTACCGATAACGATCTGCAGGATTATTACAATAAAAACAAAGAGAAATTTAAAACAACCGGAACCCGCGATCTGAAATATGTAAGTATTCCGGTGGTAGCATCAGCCGATGACTCCGTTGGTGTTTTGGAGGATTTAAAGAAGGCTGTGGCAGAATTTAAAAGCGCTTCAGAAGATTCAATTTATGCAGCAGCAAATAGTGATGGAAAAGATGCTTATACTAAATATACAGTGGCAAACCTCCCAGCATTCGTTAATCAGGATAGTTTAGTTCAGGGAAAAGTTTTCGGACCATTCTTAGATGGCGAAACCTACAAAGTAGTGAAGGTGTCCAGTGTTTTTAAAGACACCGTTTTCAATGCACGTGCTAAGCACATCTTAATTCGTTGGGCAGATACAAGTGATGCAACGAAGAAAGAAGCAAAAACAAAAGCACAAAATATTTTGAAAGAAATTAAAGGTGGTGCTGACTTTGGGGCAAAAGCCCGTGAGTTCGGTACAGATGGAACAGCAAGTCGCGGTGGTGATTTAGGTTGGTTTCCAAAAGGCCAAATGGTAAAACCGTTTAACGATGCTGTATTTAATTCAGCAAAAACCGGATTGCTTGGAGATGTTGTGGAGACTGAATTTGGTTATCATATTATTGAAGTAACAAACACGAAAGATAACAATGCTTACAAACTTGCAGTAGTTGAACGGGCCATCACACCAAGCGATGCAACAATCAACGAAGCATTCCGCAAGGCAGAAGCTTTTGCGGCAGACATCAAGAGCGTTTCTGATTTTGAAGAACATGCAAAACTAGCGGGTCTGGTTGTATTGGATGGCAAGAATGTGAGTGGAGCGGATCGCAGCATTGGTACATTAACGGATGCCCGTCAAGTTGTGCAGTGGTTGTTTCGTGATGCATCTACTGGAAAATTATCGCAAGTATTCGATCTTCAGGATCAAAATGTCGTAGCGATTATGACCGGTGAAATTGAAGAAGGATATCGGCCATTAGATGCAGTGAAAACTGAGATTACTCCGGCTGTAAGAAATCTGGTGAAAGGTAAATTGATTAGCGAAAAATTATCAACGGCTACCGGCACGTTGGAAGAAGTGGCGAAAACGTTTGGTTCCGATGCGAATGTTTACTCGAGCAGCGACTTGAAAATGAGTAGCAATTCAATGCCAACAGTTGGTTTTGATCCGCAAGCAGTAGGTTTGGCTTTCTCGTTAGAAAACGGAAAACGCTCTAAACCAGTAGCAGGAGAAAATGGTGTAGTAATGCTTGAACTTCAAAATAAAACCATTGCTCCTTCACTTCAGGATTATGCAGCCTACAAGGATCAACTTGCTCAAAGCATCCAATCTCGCAGTGGTTTCGATATTGCTGAAGCAATAAAGTTAAACTCGAATATTGTTGATAAGCGCTATAAGTTCTTTTAGTAGGTAGAAAATACCTCCTTTAAAAACGCTCCTGATGGCTATCGGGAGCGTTTTTATTTATACGGAATTCCGGGAAAGAAACTTCCCCCTTTATTTTACTTTTCTGAAAATCCTGTGAATTTTGAATATGGAAATGGATGATCAGTGGAAAAATTCTTTCCGCGAAAAACTCGACCAGTATTATTCCTGGCCATCACTCTACATCTTTAAGTTCATTGTACCCTCCGGAAAAGAAGAGGAAGTGAAAAGCCTTTTCCCGAAGCACATACCTACAGAGAAAAAATCGAAGAATGGAAATTACACGAGTGTCACCTTTCAAATGATGATGATCTCAAGTGATGCCGTAATTGAAGTTTACATTCAAGCTTCAGTAGTAGAAGGTATCGTTGCACTTTAATGTTCTCTTAAATGGGTTCATTCGTTGCGTTAGAAGAACAAAAGTGGTAAACCTGCTGATAAAATTGTAAATCGAATAGTCTGGAGGCAGAAAGTAAAATTTAAACTCATTTTATCATGGACTGGAAAGAAGAGAACAACTCGCTGGTTAAGACTTTTAAATTCAAAGACTTTACCGAAGCTTTTGGTTTTATGACCAAGGTAGCCATCGTTGCCGAAAAGATGAACCATCATCCTACGTGGACAAATACATGGAATATGGTTTCTTTCCAACTTTCAACACATGACGCGGGAAACAAAGTAACGGATCTTGATAAAAAACTAGCAAAGGCTATTGACGCGTTAAGTGCTTAGAATTTTTTGGAATGACTGCACATACGCCTGAGAAACCAGCACTCTATATTGTTCCTACACCCATTGGTAATTTGGGTGATATCACTCTGCGTGCGCTTGATATTTTGAAATCAGTGGATGTTATACTTGCGGAAGATACCCGAACATCTGGTTTTTTATTGAAACACTATCAGATTGCAAAACCGCTTCAGAGCTTTCATAATTTTAATGAACACAAAATCCTTTCGGGATTAATTTCGCGTTTAGAGAAAGGTGAAACCATGGCATTGGTATCCGATGCTGGCACACCTGGAATTTCTGATCCGGGTTTCTTAATTATCCGTGCCTGTCTTCAGGCTAATTTAAAAGTAGATTGTTTGCCCGGTGCAACGGCCTTTGTTCCGGCTCTTGTTAAATCCGGGTTGCCTTGTGATCGGTTTGTATTCGAGGGATTTTTGCCACACAAAAAAGGCAGGCAAACCATGTTGAAGAAATTGGCAGAGGAGGAACGCACTATGATTTTTTATGAATCACCTTATCGATTGATAAAGTCATTGGAGCAGTTTATAGAATATTTTGGAGCTGATCGCAAAGCATCCGTATCCCGCGAGCTAACTAAAATGTTTGAGGAAACCGTAAACGGATCACTGGAAGAAATTCTAAAACACTTTCAGGCAAAAGAAGTGAAGGGTGAGATTGTGATGGTGGTGGGAGGAAAGGATAATTAACAATCCGCATCAACTACCAATCATCTGTTTTATGAACCTTTCAAATCAAGCGATGAAAATAGATACAGGTATACTTTACAAGATATTCTTTGTGAACCTTTGAGACTTAGAGCCTTAGTGGCTTTAATTTCGAGCTCTTTTTGCCACCAAGACTCAAAGACACAAAGAAGGCACAAAGGGTTTGCGGCTAGTTTTAAAATTTAGAATTATGGGAAATACATATTTATAAGCAGTGAATTAATATTCCATACAGGTGCATAGGTTTCGGCACTGATCGTTATCTTCACCATTGCAAAAAGTAATACCAAATTGAAGTGCACATGAATTTACAAGCCATCGAAAAAAGTGTGATTGAAATCTGTGAGGAGGTGAGTGCATTCATCCGAAAAGAAGGCGCCAGTTTCGATCTTTCGAAGATTGAAGAGAAAGATGGTTTCAACAACTTAGTATCGTATGTTGACAAGGAAGCCGAGCGAAGATTGGTGGAGGTGTTACATAGAATTCTTCCTGAAGCCGGATTCATTACAGAAGAAGGAACAGTAGAACAATCCAGTCACAATGAATTCAATTGGATTATCGATCCGCTTGACGGCACCACAAACTTTCTTCATGGGCTCCCTATTTTTGCCATCAGCATTGGATTGACAAAAGGAAGAAAAACAATATTGGGTGTTGTCTATCATATTATGCGGCAAGAATGTTTTCACGCTATTGAAGGTAGTCCAGCATATTGTAACAACACGGTCATACATGTTTCACCAATTCCAAAACTAAGTGCAAGTTTATTGGCAACCGGTTTCCCGTATTATCATTCTGAAAAACAGGATGTCTATCTGGATATTATCAAACAATTCTTAGAGAAGTCGCATGGTATTCGCAGACTAGGTAGTGCTGCGATTGATCTGGCCTATGTTGCCTGTGGGCGATTGGAAGGTTTTTTTGAATACAATCTCAACGCATGGGATGTAGCAGCGGGCGCGTTTATTGTTCAACAAGCCGGTGGAAAAGTAACAGACTTTTCGGGTGGAGATACTTTTTTATATAGCCGAGAGCTTTGTGCATCGAATGCCAATATGCATAGCGAGATGCTATCCATTATTAAAGAAAAATGGGGATACTAAGATGTCACCTTCTTAGAATATAAAATCAAGACATATCAATACATTAATTTACGACTTTCCAAATTTAATCAACCTAACTCTCGTTACATGAAAAAACACAGTCACGTTTTAAAAACTATTCAGTGTGTATCACTGATAGCTCTTTTCATTATTTCGCAACTGGCCATTGCACAAACAAAACCAGAAGACAAACTTCCCATTGATCCGAATGTTAAAATTGGTAAGCTGGCCAACGGACTTACCTATTACATCCGTAAAAATGTAAAACCGGAAAAGAAAGTTGAGCTTCGCTTAGTGGTGAATGCCGGATCTATTTTAGAAGATGCCGATCAGCAAGGTCTTGCTCATTTCACTGAACACATGGCGTTTAACGGAACTAAAAATTTCAAAAAGAACGAGCTCGTTGATTTTCTCCAAACGATTGGTGTTGAATTTGGCGCGGACTTAAATGCCTACACCAGTTTTGATGAGACCGTTTATATTCTTCCCATCCCAACCGACAAACCCGAGAATGTAGAGAAAGGATTTTTAGTATTAGAAGATTGGGCTAGCGCGGTGTCGTTTGATAATGAAGAGATTGATAAAGAGCGCGGAGTTGTGTTGGAAGAAATGCGCTTAGGTAAAGGTGCACAAGACCGGATGAACAAAGTGATTTTGCCAAAGCTTCTTGCGGGATCTACATACGCTGATCGTTTGCCCATCGGTAAAGAAGATATCTTGAAGAATTTTAAGTATGACGTAATTAAAAGATTCTACAAGGACTGGTATCGACCAAATTTAATGGCCGTTGTTGTGGTAGGTGATATTGAAGTTGCAGAGGCAGAGAAAATGGTGAAGAGTCATTTCGAAAAACTAAAGAATCCTGCCAAACCAAGGCCTCGTGTTTCGGGTCCAATTCCACCAAGAAAAATTACGGAAGCCGCTGTAGTAACCGATAAGGAAGCAACGAACAGTGTTCTTCAAATCTATTATTCAACCAAACCATCAAAAGAGGAAGTAACGGTTGGAGACTATCGCCAATCCATTGTAAAAAATATTTTCCAATCGATGTTAGGTCAGCGGATGCAAGAGCTGACGCAATCTGCAAATCCTCCCTTTGTCTTTGGTGGAAGTAACTTAGGTGGTTTTTTACGCGGGCATGAAACATTCTCTTCCTTTGCGCTAATCAGTAAGGGCGGTGTTGAGCCCGCAGTCAATGCGATTATTCAGGAGAATGAGCGTGCACGTAAATTTGGTTTTACTGCTTCCGAGCTTGATCGCACCAAAAAGAATCTGATGAAAGGTATGGAGCGTGCGTACAGCGAGCGCGACAAAACTGAGTCTGAAAATTATGCGGATGAATACATTCGTAGCTTTTTAGAGCAGGAACCAATTCCTGGAATTGAAAATGAGTTTGCGTACTACAAGCAATATGTAGACGGCATTACACTGGAAGAGATAAACAAGTTCACATCAACGGCAATACCGACATCTGAAAATAAATTAATTGCCATTACAGCTCCAGAGAAAACTGAGTTTGAATTACCTGCAAGTGATAAGTTATTGGTCATGGCAGAAACTGCCGCTAAGACGGATATTAAAGCATATGAAGAGAAAGCAGTAGCAGCCAGTCTAATTGCAGAACCTCCAGCACCAGGCCGCATTATGTTCCAAAAGGAAAATAAAGAAGCGGGCTATTTTGAACTTACATTGAACAATGGCGTAAAGGTAATCCTGAAAACTACTGACTTTAAAAATGATCAAGTGGTAATGAGTGCCTTTCGTTTTGGTGGTCAGTTTTTGTATGACACTAAAGATCGGTACAACGCTGAGTATGCAGCGTCTGTCGTTGGGCAAATGGGTATTGGTGAATTTTCACCAACCGATCTTAGAAAAGTATTAGCAGGAAAATCAGTAAACGTATCGCCTCGCATCAGCACAATTTCAGAAGGATTGAGTGGCACATGTAGTTCAACCGACATTGAGGCCATGATGCAGATGGTTAACCTTTATTTTACAAAGCCACGCAAGGATGATGAACTCTTTACTTCGTTTGTCACCAAGCAACAGGCCATGTATCAAAACATGATGTCGGATCCTCGAACCGTTTTTCAAGATACATTGCTGCGTACAGTTTATAAAGGTAATCCACGTGGACCACGCATTCCAAGTGCAGCCGACTTTGGAAAAATTAATGAACAACGCGCACTTGAAATTTACAAGGAACGATTTGCAAATGCGAATGGATATACATTTGTGATTGTTGGTGCATTTGATATTACCAAAATAAAACCACTTATCGCAACGTACATTGCCAGCTTACCTACAAACAAGGAAGTAACATCAACATTCAAGGATATTGGCCTGCGCCCTGTGCGTGGTGTTGTGAAAAAAGAAGTTCGAAAGGGAACTGAACCGAAAAGTTTCATCGCTATGCAGTTTACGGGCGAAACAAAATATTCGGATGACGAGAATTTGAAACTTCAGGCATTGATTGAGTTAATGAATATTAAACTCATTGAAACCTTGCGCGAAGAATTGAGTGGAATTTATGGCGGTGGAATGTATGGATCAATGAACAAGTTTCCTTACGAAAACTACACCATTGGTATTTCCTTGCCTTGCGGTCCGGAGAATGTTGATAAATTGATCACGGCAACCTTTGGCGAATTAAGTAAAGTAAAAACAGCAGGGCCACTAGAAGCAGATTTAAATAAAGTCAAAGAAACCTGGAAGAAGCAACATCAGGAGAATATGAAAGACAATGGATTCTGGTTGCGCCAGCTTCAACAAAGTATTGAGTATGGAGGCAATGTTGCCGAGATATTTAATTATGAGAAAAAGGTAGATGCTTTAACCGTTGCTGATTTAAAAGCTGTGGCGAATAAATATTTGGATATGAAAAACTATGTGCAGGTAGTGTTGTATCCAGAGAAATAGACAAAGTAAGTCGGAGTAATATCAAATCCCTGAATCGTAAAGAGACTTTATGGTTCAGGGATTTTTATTTTATAAATCATGGTAGTGAAGAAGTTAATGCAAGAAGATACTTCTACCGCTTTGTGTTTAATTGGATGGTATAAACTTCGGTGCTTTTCTATGCTTCGTACCTTGTTCATAAGCAAAGGCAATCTCAATTAGTAAGGGCTCACTCCATGCGGTGCTAAAGAAAGATATTCCAACGGGTAATTCATGAATAAAACCCATTGGCACTGTAATAGAGGGATAGCCTGAAATGGCTGCCAAAGATGAACTTCCTCCCATAAAATGATCGCCATCAATCAGGTCAGTTTTCCATGCAGGTGAACCGGTTGGCGCCATCAAAGCATCAAGCTTATTATCTTTTAAAAGTTTATCAATGCCATTTTCACGTGTTGCCTTTAACATGTTACTCAAGGCTTCTGTGTATTCTTTTGATTTCAAATCACCTTTGGCTTCCGTCATTTCTAATAGTTGCTGATCGAAGAAAAGAAGTTCAACAGAATCCTTTTTATTAAATTCAATTAGTTCTTTTACATTTTTTACGAGAGCCTTGTCTCCAAGACTCGAAAAATATTTTGTAAGCCCATCTTTAAATTCGTAAAGCAAAACTTGAAAGGACGACTGGTTAGCATTTCGATCCATCGAAAAATCCAATTCAATCACTTCAGCGCCCTGACTTTTTAAATACGCAACGGTTTGCTTCGTCAGTGTGTCAACACCTGCATGAAAACCCATTTCACTTTTTAATAAACCAATACGTTTGCCTCGAAGCCCATCACGTTTTAGAAAGGGAGTATAGTCTTTGTAAAATTTTCCGGAAGAAGCAAGTGTTTTGCTATCAGCAGAATCAATACCTGTCAGTGCTCCTAAGCTGATGGCGATGTCTTCTACACTTCTTCCCATTGGGCCCGGAGTATCTTGTGTAAATGAAATGGGAATTATACCTGACCGGCTCAGCAATCCTACCGTTGGTTTTAGTCCTACAAGACCGTTGTTATTGGAAGGACAAACGATAGATCCATTCGTTTCTGTACCAATGGCAAATGCACAAAGATTAGCGGCAACAGAAGCACCAGATCCGGAACTTGATCCACATGGATTGCGATCGAGCACATAGGGATTTTTAGTCTGACCTCCAATACCACTCCATCCACTCGAAGACATGTTTGCTCTGAAGTTAGCCCACTCACTCAAATTAGCTTTGGCAATAATGATAGCACCGGAATTTTTCAATTGTTCAGCTAATTTACTGTCATGAGGCGGATATGAATTTTGTAATACAGTTGCCCCTGCAGTGGTTGGCATGTCATGTGTGTCTATGTTGTCTTTTAAGATAACCGGAATACCATGAAGAGGGCCACGACTTTTTCCATTGGCTAATTCTTTGTCAAGTTCCTTTGCGATGTTTATCGCTTCTGGATTTATATAAATGACGGAGTTTAGAGTAGGGCCATTTCGATCCAGTTCTTCAATTCGAATTAGGTAATCGCGAACCACTTGTTCGATGGTGAATTTTCCACTCTTAAAACCTTGTTGAAGTTGTGTGATGGTTATCTCTTCCAGGTATTCATGACCGGGCTTGATCTCCTCTTTCTTTGATTGACAGGAGTTAAAGGAAAGAAACACCAGCATTATCCAGAACAATGAAATTAGCTTCTTCTTTTTCATAATAGTTGAATATGGGATACAAATGAAAGTTATGAAATGCTCTTGACTTTATGGCATGTCTACAACCGTTGGATTCTTCTGGTAATTGAAGAATGAATTTGCTTACTTTAGTTTCTAAATATAAAGTATCAACATGAAGAATAAATTAATGCTCGTTGCCCTTCTTGGGTTGGCAATGATGGGATGCAAAAAATCGGAACAACCAACTGAACACGTTGCTGCGGAAATCAAACCTGTTCGTGAAGTTTGGACAAAAGAACAAGCAAACGAATGGTATAAGGATAAAGGCTGGCTGCGCGGTAGCGATTTTATTCCAAGCTCTGCCATTAATCAACTTGAAATGTGGCAAGCCGAAACGTTTGATACAACAACCATCAATCGTGAATTGGGTTGGGCCGAATCCATTGGTCTTAATTCTATGCGGGTCTATTTACATCACCTTGCATGGCAAATTGACTCAACCGGTTTTAAGAATCGTGTGGATCAATACTTGACCATCGCTGATAAGCATCATATCTCGACTCTTTTCGTTTTGTTTGACGATTGCTGGGCTCCAACATACAAGTCGGGGAAACAGCCAGACCCTAGGCCCGGTATTCATAACTCCGGTTGGGTACGCGATCCCGGTGATAAAATTCATGAAGACTCAACATTGGTTGATGTATTGGAACGATATGAAAAAGATGTACTCACTCATTTTGCAAACGACAAACGAATTGTGTTGTGGGATTTATATAATGAACCAGGTAATTCCGGATATGGAAATAAATCGATGCCTTTGTTAGAGAAAGCATTCCAATGGGGAAGAGAAGTTAATCCATCACAACCGTTGTCAGCAGGAGTTTGGAGCAAGGAACTGACTGATCTGAATAATTATCAGTTGGCCAATTCGGATGTAACAACGTATCATAACTATTCAGACGAGAAAGAACATAAGCAATGGATTGATAGCTTAAGAACGTATGGTCGTCCATTAATTTGTACGGAATACATGGCGCGCACAAGAGGTAGCCGCTTCGAAAACATTATGCCGATGTTGAAGGCTGAAAACATTGGAGCGTACAATTGGGGATTGGTAGCAGGAAAAACAAACACGATGTACGCGTGGGATACACCCATGCCGGATGGAAAAGAACCTAAGATATGGTTCCATGATATCTTCAGAAAAGATGGAATGCCTTATAATAAAGAAGAGACGAAGTTGATCAAGAGCTTAACAGGCAAATAGATTCACTTAAAAATCTCTCGATAAAATTTTTGTGATCGTAACAGACCTACTTCGGTACGACTGTTACGATCACTCTTTTATAACGCGTTAGTGCTGGTGTTCCTTTATCCGTTACCTTTAAAATGAAGTGAATTGTTTTTTCGCTATCCACTGTTGGAGCTGTTACCTGGAGATTATAAATAACAGGAGAGTATGGTGCAAAGCTTACATTACCTTTATAACTACCTGCTTCGCGATATTGAAACCATAGATAACTCATCGAGTCACCATCCGGATCACTTGTTCCGTCAGCATTGAGACGAAATTCTTCTCCTGATTTTACTTTAAATGCTTCCGCATGTGCCAGCATCGGAACCGGTGGATGATTTGCTTCGTTGAATTTTTTAGTTGTCCATTGAATGCGCGCAGCAAAATCATTTTGATATTCTGTTCTCCATCGCCAGATCGTTTCCCAATTTCCAACATAAGATTTTTTATCCAGGGGCGAAACAATTGAATCATTCGCGTTAGTCCAGATAGGTCGTGTTTCCGGCTCATCCTTTGGCCAGTTTTCCCTTTTGAATCTTCCTTGATTTGAGTCTTCGAATTTTGGAAGATAAAATTCATATCGCCCTCCCCAACCTCCAAAGTTTGGGTGCTCCGGATCATTGAGTCCATTGGTGATTAGATTTAGAAACGCAGGTGTGTCACCTTCCATACCATAGGCTACATCAGGATAGGTTGCACCCAACGGACCATGACCTTGCTGAATATTTTTAGCAAGCCAGTCACCCGATACAACTTCTGCATTTGAGCCGGGCAACGGAAACGCAATACCCAACCAGGTAGCTTTTGAATAATTGTAACCCGGTGTAACAATATAAAACACTCCGGGAAAATTTTTTCGTATCCAGGGTCCTGCATCATCCTGATCAGAAATGGTATACGTTCTTATTTTCTTAATCAAACGATCCGCTTCGGCCTGACTTTTTGTTTTGTTAATTTTCCAAAGCGCTTGTGCTAATGTATTCACACCACCCCATACTGGAACCCATAATGGTCGGTCGTCTTTATTTTCCAATGTTCTGATAATCCATTCAGAGCCTTCAGAATCTTTTCCCTCACCAACACCTTCCATGCCATAGACTGCAAGACCTTGTTTTACTTTTGATTTCAATTCATCGAATGAAGGATAGCCTTTTTCGTGCAAGAGTAAATTCGGTTGAACCTTATTATAGGCTTGAAGAATCTTGATAATGCTTTCAGGTGCTACGCGATTCTTTTGATGTATAGATGTCGTAGCGATGATGCCTTCAATATCAAATTGATTGGCGTAGGTAAGAAATCGGACAAGCGATTGAGCATCATCCGGATCAGCTTCAATGTCGGTAAGAACAAGAACGCGTAATTTCTTATTAACGTTATTCGAAGCGGGTAACGGATTTGGATTCTGTGCGCAAATGGAAATGCTTGAAATCAAGAATCCGATAAAGAATAATTTTGATAGCATCTTGTTCATAGAATTATTGATAGCGTTGAAATCCATAACAATTTAACAAAACAACATTCGATTAAAAGAAAAAGCATCCTCTACCATTTCGTTCGTTGGCAGAAGATGCTTTTAAGATATTCATGCAAATGTCAATCTGACTTTGCTATTCCTTCTTTCCTTCGAAACTGAATCCCATAGCGTCCATTTTCATAGTCACTACTTTCTGAGCATCATTCCGAATGAAGAAGATCATGGCCTTGCCACTGGCATCATATTTATCAGGTGTATCGGTTGGAGTAATTTCTCCTATTTGTCCGCCTGCGTCCATCATTAGCTTGCCTTCTTTAACACTCACTTCAATGAATGGGAAAGGTAAACCTGTCATGATGTATTTTCCGGAGTAGTCATTCAAATTTACTTTTGATTCCGTAGTTGGTGCGGAATCTACTGTTACCGGTGTATCCGTTTTGAATTCAACATTCGTTAATACCATTAGTGATTGACCCGCCTCAGCTTTTGAATTTTGGAATACGAGGAAGATATCGTGAACTCCTTCAGTGGGTTGAACATTGAGTGTTGTGGCTTTTGCGCTGAAGCCTCCACCGGAATCTCCGATAAAATCAGTTTGTCCAATAACCTGACCAGTAGGTGAATCAATTCTTAATTCAATATTTCCACCAGCAGCATTTAACTGCGCTTTCGGAGCCATTGCCATGAGCTCTAATTGTTTGATGCCTGTGAGATCAATATGATTCAAGCTGATGAAACTTCCTGATTTCGTTGGAATAGCGAGTTCATTTCCGCCAAATGACATTTTATTTACGAACGAGAATTCATCAAACTTATGAGGACTGAGTTTAGGATTGCGAAGGGTGAACGTTTCTTCAGAAGAAAGAGAAGGTAATCCATTCGCTCCGTTGTCGCGATAAGACGCTCTCAAAATATAAACGCCTACACCTTTGTCGCCCGGCTTTAGTTTGGTTGTGTACGTACCTTTAATTGGCAATGATTTTACTTTAGCTTTTTCATCCGCAAGACTTAAAATGTATTTCACCATTTCAGATGCATCAGCTGCTGAAAGTTGTGGATGACCGGCCATCGGCACTTCACCCCAAACACCACTTCCTCCTGAAATTACTTTCTTTGTTAGTAACTCTACTGATGACGCTTTGCCTTTATACTTCTGCGACACATCATTATACGTTGGGCCGATTGATTTTTTATCAACACTATGACATGCTTTGCAATCGCTTGCTGCAATAAGCTTCATACCTTTCACATACGCTGTCGATGCATCAGCCGAGCGATGTCCTTGTGCAATTTCAATTTTGTCAAATCCTTCTGCCAGGTAATCGATGTTAACGGATACTTGTTCTGGTTTAATTTTGCCATTCGCTAAACTGCCATCTTCTTTGTCATTTACTTTTACTTCGTAGTTGAAGGTTCCATTGGGAGAATAAAATGATTTATTACTCTTACCCATATCAAATACCAACACCGGTGGTTCGTTACCTGCAGTCAACTCTAATGACTGGGTAGAAATTCCTCCTTTGCCATCGCTCACCGTCAACGTTGCTTTGTAAACATCAGCCTTCGCGAATGTTATGGCAGCATCAGGTGTGTTGATGACTTTATTGAAACCGGTTTTGGATGTAATGGTCCACGTATATTTTAATGGATCACCGTCAACATCTTTTGTTCCTTTCGATGAAAGATTAACAGTGAGCGGAATGGCACCACCCATTTTATCTGCTACTACCTGAAGTTGTGGTTTTCTGTTTCCTCCATTATACTCAATGCGAACTAACCGTGCATCATCATTAGCAGAGAACCATCCGGAACCATATTCCAGCATGTACAAATCTCCATTCGCTGCAAACTCTATATCCATCGGATTGCTGAATCGATAGCTTGGCATGAATTGTTCCATCGAAGAATAGTTTCCTTCCTTGTCCATTGTTACAGCCATGATCCATCCCCGCATCCATTCATAGGTCAATAATTTTCCATCATAGTATTTTGGAAAAGCACGCGGTGCTGCTTTAAAATCTTCACTGTAGAAAACAGGACCGGCCATGGCATTACGTCCGCCTGTTCCAACAAGTGGAAACTCTTTTGATTCCCCATACGGATACCAGATAAATGCTTTTTGAGCCGGAGGCAATTCTTTTAGTCCTGTGTTGTAAGGCGATGTGTTCGTTGGTTTTTCTGCATTCCAAAGTTCACCTGATTGATTCGCAGTAAAGTCAAACTTATTGTAGGCTTTATTATCACCTACAAAATGTGGCCATCCAAAATTTCCAGCCTTGCGTGCTTGTCCAACTTCATCATGTCCTGCGGGACCGCGATTAGGATCAGGAGCATTTGCATCAGGCCCTACCTCTCCCCAATATAAAAATCCGGTTTTCTTATCGATTGAAATTCTGTAGGGATTGCGATGTCCCATGGTGTAAATCTCAGGTCTTGTATTCGCTGTTCCTTTTGGAAATAAATTTCCTTCGGGAATGGAATAGGTACCGTTTGCCAATGGCTTGATGCGAATAATTTTTCCGCGCAAATCATTTGTGTTAGCAGAAGATTTCTGTGCATCCCACGGACTGCGGTCAGGACGTTCATCACTTGGACTGTATCCGTTTGATCCATGAGGATTTGTATTATCACCTGTAGAGAGATATAAGTTGCCACTCTTGTCAAACGCAATTGATCCACCGGTATGGCAGCATTGCTCACGTTGTGTAGGTATTTCTAATAGTACTTTCTTAGAAGCTAAGTTCAATACATTACCGACCAACTCATACCGTGCAAGAATATTTTTTGCTGCTTCTCCGGCAGGAGAATAATAAAGATAGATCCAATGATTGACTGCGAAGTTGGGATCTTTGTTCAGACCCAGCAATCCATCTTCCGCTTCTGAAATTTTTCCTTCTTTATCTTTATATTTTGTGCTCACCGGAATGGTAGCGATTGTGGTTAGTTTTTTAGTGGCGATGTTATAAAGTCTTACGGCTCCGTGACGTTCAATAAATAAAATACGTCCGTCACCCAACACACTCAATTCGATTGGCTCATTCAGTTTCTCTTTTAAGATTACTTTCGAAAAACGATTCTCTTCCGGACGCGCCTTTGAATAATCTAATGGAGCAGGCGTTGCACCACCCATGGCATAATTTAAACCGGCCCAAACATGATTTAAGAAAAGTGGTTCAGAGAATGTTTCATCGGTGTGACCCATGGCCGTGTAAAATGCACGACCACCATCAAACTCATGATACCAGCTCATGGGATGATCATCGCCATTCTTGCCCCCTTTATATGATTTCTCATCAATCTTTACTAATACATTAATGGTTGGATCAATTTGTTTGAAACTATAAAACTCATCTTTGCGCTCAAACTCATCGGGCATTCCTTGAGTGGCCCAATGATTTTTTTGTACGACATAGAATTTTCCATTTAGAACGTTTTCAGGACCGGGGTGATCCAGAAAATAGGCACCAGCCAAATGACCATACCATGGCCAGTTATATTCACAATCTGTTGCTGCGTGAATTCCGACATAACCACCACCTGCCTGAATGTATCGTTCAAACTCTCCTTGCTGATCGGCATTCAATACATCTCCTGTTGTATTGAGAAACACAATGGCACGGTATCGTTTCAGATTAGCAGTAGTAAATTGTGTTGCATCTTCTGTCATGTCCACTGTAAAACCTTTCTCTTTTGCCATCTTCTCGAACGCGAGTTTCCCAGGTTCAATAGAGGCGTGACGATAGCCTTCGGTTTTACTGAATACTAAAATGCGTGGTGATTCATCGACTGCTGTTCGATAGCTGAAAGCCAGCGTGACCAGCATGATGATTAACCCAGACAGGACTTTCATTGGCGGTATCAATTGTTTCATACTTACTTAATTAATTGGCGGTTATTCTATTTGATTGACTACGTTTTACGAAAATGGATTTAGGGCACATACAAAGCGTAAATAGTGCTTTAACAATATTAGTAGTTTTTAATGTGTAAGTATTACACATTAACTAAATTCATTTGAATATTTACGCGTGTATTTTTAAAACCTCCTGATTGACAGGTAGAAACCCTGATCGGGGATTATTTTCGAATTTTATTGCAGCAAACGGATGTTCGTAGGATGACTGAGTTTGTAGTCGGATTGTTTATTGTTGATGGCCAGTGCCTTATTTACATATCCCTTTTTATAGAGTTTTACGCGTGCTTCAAATTCAATGGAGAGTCCTTCTTTTAATTGAACCTTCTCAAAACCTTTTGTGTAAGCAAACCAGTGATGATCGGTCACCATTAAATTGGTTTCTGTGTCAACAATGTTGGTGAGCAAGATGGTGGTTTCGGAATATCCATTGTAATTCACTTTTTTCCCAAAGCGCGTAAACAATGCTTTGAATTTTTTACGCTCACCAACCTTGTCTGCCAGATTTTTTCTCATGGATTGACTCAATCAAAATTTATCTGCTAGTATAATCAAGTTGATGGAGAGTTGGCTGTGTTGCCGGTTTGAGATCATCCATAATGGCACCAAATGTTTTTAAATACAGGGACATTAGCGTTTAGCGACATTTGCAGTAGCCTATAAATGATATATCAGAATGTCTGTTATTTCCGAAAATGTTTAGATATTAGACACTGGTGTCTGATATACGGATGTTGTGTGCAATTCAGACAAGCATAATAAGATATGAAAGAATTAGTACGAATTAGGATACCTCGGGGCTGGGCGGTGTTGGACAATAAACTGTATGACTCGGATCCGCAGGCTGACGAGGGGAGTAGTTTTATAAATAATTGGGACGAGGGATTTGTTGAAGATGTGTTGTGGATTCAGGAATGCCTGGTCAATGAACGAGGAGAATATGAAATCCCGAAGATAAATCATTTCAATATTGATATAAGTTGGTTGCCAGACAGTGACATAAAAGGTAAGTACTACGCAACACTTAGTTGGATGGGACTTGACGAGATGAATGACGTGGAAAAATTTGACAGTACGGACAGACTTCAGATTCGTGACAAGATTGAATTTTGGATGATGGATATAAAGTCCTTTGACTCTGAGTATCGGTCTAGAATAACGAAGTAGAACTGCACACAACAATGTATGTGCCATTGTGGGGCTCTGTTTAAGTTTTTAGTTTTAACGTTTGGTGTAGTGGGACAATTTACTAATCTTAAACCCACAACGTCACATACGTAAAGGTCGACAGCCCTAGACTCAGCGGACACTTTGCCTTAACTTATTTAGATATTCGTCCGCAATATGACAATTGATAAGCCTAAGATTAATGAATTTTATGAGCGTATACACAAACTTATCATAATGGATAATATTTTTGATTTCGTTGGATGTGACAGTGGACTATGGAAAGTGAAGGAAATTAAAGCCGTAATTGGTGACTCTCTTGAAATTGTTCCCTATTTAAAGGTTATCCCAAGTTCTACAACAAAATCGGATGAAGGACTTTGGAAGTTGAAAGGAGTTCGTAGTAATCTTCGTTATACAGAAAAAAGCGAAGAAGACAAGCTAGTTTCAATTCAGGCAGGGCTAGGACGAATAGAAGCACTCCAAGCTGCACTCATTCCAATTCATAAATCTGAAGATTGGTGGAAACTAGCGCAAGATGACAGAAGAAAAATATTTGAAGCGCAATCAAAGCATATTACCACGGGACTAAAATACTTGCCAGCCATTGCTCGGAGATTGTATCATTGCAGAGATTTTAATGAGCCCTTTGATTTTTTGACTTGGTTTGAATATGCACCAAAAGATTCTGATGCCTTTGAAGAACTTGTTTGCGAGCTGCGAAAGACTGAAGAATGGAAATACGTGGACCGAGAAGTTGACATTAGACTAACCAAGGCGATAGAATTTAAAAGCTACAAATATGAATGATAAATCCGTTGTTGAAATTCGTGATGCGAAACTTCCCAACGACATTGATTTTATCAGGCGATTATGGATTGAATACCTCACTTGGGGAAACGATAACATGCAAATGCATTATGGTGTGCATCCGCATAATCCGAATGAACAGGTAGAACAAGATATAAAAATGATTGACAAATTCTTACCACCGAATGGGCGTCTTATACTGGCCTTTATAGATAACGATGCCTGCGGAATAGGATGTCTGAAAAGTATCAACGAAGAAATAGGTGAAGTTAAGCGAATGTATGTAAAGCCATCGTTCAGAAAGATTGGAGCAGGACGGGCTATACTTCAATCCATAATCCAAGCTGCAAAAGAAACAGGTTATAAAAAAGTACGACTCGATAGTCCGAAGTTTATGGAAGCTGCACATTCTCTTTATCGCAGTTTCGGTTTTAAAGACATTCCCGTTTATCCAGAGGTTGAAATTCCAGAAGAGTTTAGACAGTATTTATTGTTTATGGAATTAGATTTATCTTAAACGACCAAATAAATTTTAGTCGAACACCAACGTGCCAAATCGTTCGTAATCATGAAACGTTGTTGTGGTGGGTTGCCATTCCCATTCGTTGTCGCTGTTATCATAATCAATTCGATACAGATTCATCCGCCACTTTGTGCCACGAACGGGCGGGACGTTGTTGAGTGGTGTGAGTAATGTATAGGGAATAAAAAACTCTGCCGTCCATCCCAATGTGTTTTCTCCTTCTTTAATAATGTGAGCGGCATGCTGAGTTTTTCGATCGCCTTCATAATGCCAGGGCTTCCAGCCCAGAAATTTTCCTTTCATGTTCGGCACTAAAATCGCGAGCTCATAATTTAATGGGGATAGTTCGTATTCAAAGTAAAGCGGAACTTGCTCATCGGTCCAGAAGAAAATCTCAACGACATCTTCATTAAACAAATCAGCAAAGTCTTCTTTTAACGTAGCTGTGATTTTTTTGTCTTCGCACCAGAACAAGGTGTAAATACCTTTATCAGAATACAGCAACTTCACTTTCGTTTGATAGTTTATGGCTGACGTGTTTCGCTTCGGTAAGGTAAGCCACTTCGCAGCGCTCCAGGATGCGGAAGCAGTATCACCCGTGATATCAAAATCATTTGTGTGTTTGATCGTAAGCACAGCTTTTTTTCCTTCTGCCTGTTTCTGTTTTTGTGCGTAGGTAAATTCAGGAAGGAAAACCATAAACACACACGCACACCAAATTGTAAAACCGTTCGTATTCATTGCATTAGACTTTGAATTAAAAAAACCATATTTTCATTCTCTCATCTTAATTATCACACTATGAAAAAAATTACACTCACGCTGCTGGTCTTAATATACATTGTTTCGTATTCATTTGCTCAAAATAAAAGTGAACCTGTTCGCATTATTATGATTGGCGCTCACCCGGACGATTGCGATCAAGGTGGTGGAGGTACTGCCATTTTATTTGCGTCTATGGGTTATGCTGTAAAATTTGTTTCGGTTACGAATGGAGATGCAGGTCATCAATCGCAGGGAGGTGGAGCCTTGGCGAAACGCAGAATAGCAGAATCAAAAGAAGCGGGCAAACGATTTGGAGTAGAGTATGATGTGCTCGACAATCACGATGGTGAATTAACGCCAACACTTGATGTGCGTCTTCAAATCATTCGAAAGATCAGAGAGTGGAATGCGGATGTAGTGATTGCACCGCGTCCAAATGATTATCATCCTGATCATCGGTATACAGGCGTGCTCGTTCAGGATGCAGCTTACATGGTGGCCGTTCCCAATGTAGCACCCGATACACCACCCCTAAAAAAGAATCCGGTGTTCTTATACTTCCAGGATAATTTTCAACGACCTAATCCATTTCGTGCGGACATCACCGTTGACATTTCATCAGTGTTTGACAAAAAGGTTTTTGCACTGGATGCACATCAATCACAAGTGTATGAATGGCTTCCCTGGATTGGTGGTTATGCTGCAGAGGTTCCCGCATCACCAGCCGATCGACTTGCCTGGTTAGGAAAAAGAATAGCAGAGCCCATCACTCCTGACTTTTTAAAATCATTGGAGAAATGGTATGGAAAAGAACGCGCTGTCAAAGTAAAGAATGCTGAAGCCTTCGAGATTTGTGAATATGGTGTTCAGCCCAACACGAATGAAATCAAGCGCTTGTTTCCGATGCTGGGAAAATAAGTGTGTTATTTCCACACCAACCATTCGTAAAGTATTGCTGTGAAAATAAATCAAATTAAATCATCTTTGATTGATGTCATTTTTAAATGACGTGAGAATATAAACTACAACCAACATGAAAAGAAATTCAAATTTTAGAATGCGTACGATGCTGCAACCAATCGTAGCGCTTATGTTTTTAGTATGTGCCTTCTCTGCTGTTGAAGCAAAGGGAAATGAAGATGCTCCTTCACTTGAAGGTCGGTGGGACTTAACCATTTTGATGGGAGGTAAAGAATTACCTTCGTGGTTGGAGGTTACACATTCCGGAGTGCAAATGCTTTTTGGCCGGTTTGTATATGCAAACGGAAGTGCACGCCCCATCTCGAAAGTAAATTTTAAAGACGGGAAATTCAGTTTTACCATTCCACCGCAGTGGGAAAAAGAAACGAAAGATTTAGAATTTGAAGGTACGCTTACTGCGACCGGCATCAGTGGAACATTGGTGTATGTTGATGGAAAAAAATACAACTGGACCGGTGTTCGCGCTCCATCGCTGAAGCGTGAAGGCGAACCGGTATACGGTGAACCGATTACCTTATTTAATGGCATTGATCTGAAGGGATGGCAGGCCATGGGTGAGAATCAATGGAAGGTAAAGGATGGAATTTTAACCAGTGAAAAATCAGGAGCGAATTTGGTTTCGGAAATGAAGTTCAATGATTTTAAACTGCACATCGAATTCCGTTATCAGAAAGGCAGCAACAGTGGTGTGTATCTTCGCGGACGTTATGAAGTTCAGATTGAAGATGACAAAGGCAAAGATCCATGGGTTGGTTACCTGGGTGCGATCTATGGATTTCTTACGCCCAGTGAAATGGTGGCAAGAGATGCAGGCGAGTGGCAATCATACGACATTACATTAAGAGGCAGAATGGTTACGATCGTGGGCAATAACAAACCCATCATTGTCAATCAGGAAATCCCCGGAATTACCGGAGGCGCCATCGACAGCAAAGAAGGTGAGCCCGGTCCGATTATGATGCAGGGAGATCATGGACCAATTGAATACAGAAATATTATCATCACTCCGATAAAGTAGAAATACATTAACTCGTTATAAAGAAACCTCAACGTATTACTGCGTTGAGGTTTTTTTATGCCCATGTCATTGCAAACGAAGCCCACGCGTGTGCAAACGAGACCCACGTGTTTGCGAGCCTGCCTGTCGGCAGACAGGGAAGCGTGAAGCGTTTCGCTTCACATGCTGACGTGGCAACCCCCATCCTATGAAATGCAAACGAACAAGACCAAGGGTTGCCTCTTGGAACATACAAATTACTTTTTTACATTGAAATAGATTCCTTGACCCACCCGATCCAATCTGATCATCAGCCCACGGGGAATCGACAGATATCTAATTTTATTCAAAACTACTTCTTCGTTGATGAAGGGGAGCATGAACATATATAATTAGAGGTATGCAATAAAGGGTTATTAACTATGTCGAGTTGCTATAGGCAAAATAATAAAGAATAAAAAATTTTGTTGTGTACACTTGTTGTTCAAGCCAGTGCGGTGTGTAGTCAAATTTCTAAAAAACTTATACTAAACAATTCACATGTCATCTCTGCCAAATGTTATTAATCTTGCCCACATTAGTGGAGCTCTTAAAACCCCAACCGACCTAGTTAATAGGGATTCAATCATAAATTCGATCGAAAAAATTCTCGAACAAAATGATGTAGTATTTATAGAAGGGGAAAGTGGCATTGGTAAATCTACTTTGTTATTAGATTTTGTATGGCAGAACTCTTTAAATGCAATTTCTCATTTTGTTGAAGTAAATTATACCTATACCTTTAGCTACGATTGCCTAATTGAAAATCTCTATAGGCAAATACATTTCTATTGTAAAAACGAAGAGTTTGATCAAGAACAATCAGTTGACACTGCTCTATTTAACTCAATATCGAGCCTTCTTTTTAAAAAAATAAAAAGTAGTAAAAAACCGCTGTACTTTGTTTTTGATGGATTCAATGATATAAATAAAGATCAATTAGAAAATCTGATTTCGATATTTGATAGCCTTCCCTTCGGGAGGGCAAAATTTATTTTTTCCGGTGCCAAGGATCAATTGAATTCCATTTTAAGCTCAAAAAAGCTACGAAGTAAGGATATTCCAATTTCAAACTTCGGGTTAAATGAAACAAAACTTTATCTTAAAGATATCTGCAATGAAGAAAGCAAATTTCAGGAACTTCATAAATTAAGTGATAAGGGGTTTCCACAAAAACTAAAAGAGATTAAACTTTTATGTCTTGAGAACGGTGGCGTAGACAACTTCCTAAATTCACCAGAAATTTCAGAAAAGACCGATTTTCTCAAATTGCTATGGTCTAAAGTCAAATCAGAGGATGTAGACCAAAGCAAACTCCTTTCTCTTGTCGCATTTACAGATACCCAATTAAGTTTAAGTTCTATTTCAAGCATCTTAAAGATTGATGAAAAAATACTTAAAGAAAAGATTGATGATCTCTCTTTTATAGAAATATCAAATGACGTTGTTCAATTTAAAACTGAAACATTTCGAAAGTTTGCAAGAAATAAGTTGAAAGATTCTGAAGATAAAATTAATTATTTACTAATAGATTACTATGAGGTCAATTCGACTTCGGAAGAAAGTGTTTTCAATCTTCCATATCTGTATCAAAAAGCTAAACGTTGGGAAAAACTTACAAAATTCTATTCTATTGATGCGTTTATTCATATTATGGAAAAGCACAGGACAATGGGTAATGTTAACTCTCATTTCTCCCAAGGTTTTGATGCTTCAAAAAAAAATAGTTCAGGAAAATTTAATGAGGCAATTTTACGCTTTGCTTTACATAAGTCATCGGCTAAAGAGCTCGAAAAAAATGAACTCTGGGAAAGTGAGATAGAAGCAAGAATTGCATTGGATGATTACGATCAAGCATTAGCCTTGGCAAATAGTGCTTTCCTAAAGGAGGATCGATTGAAACTGCTAGCCACATTGGCGAAACAAAGAAGGCTTAAGGATTTAGACGAGGACAAGAATTTGATCGATCAAATACGAATCTTATATCAACAATTGGATCTGTCTAAAATTCAAGAAAGAGCGTTCGAAATTGCAGGCCTGTTAGTTTACAGTTGTTTTGATTTGGCAATCGACTTAGTTGAAAAAATATCAAATAATACCGCAAGTAATAACTCGCTAGATTATGCATTTGCCTACTTAGCGTTGTCCGCATCGGATGCTAACACAAGAAACAATAAGAAGATAGTTGATATTGATGTAATTAACTCTAAAATTCAAAATAGTGACGTCAAAAACATAACTAATGCTCTTAAATTTCTATCAGGAGACTACAGTGCGCAACAAATTATCGAACATGTTAAAGGATTGCCAAAATTTAGTCACAAATTATTTCTTTTAAAAAGTTGGATATCTAATAATCCTGAAAATGAAAATGTAGGACATGCTATTCAATATACACTTGAAGAAATAGTGAAGACATCAATTGAAAGTGTCCCAAATGCCACATCATTGTCAGAGATAGCAAAACCTCTACCGAAAATAAAAAATCATGGTGAAATTGAGAAGTTGATATTATTATTTGATGCACAAAAAAATACAATTGATAGACCAACAAAGGATTTTGTTACACTTCAGCTTACAATTGCAGAGGCACTTAATATTTTTGACAGCGCTAAATCGAAGGATCGAATTTTTGATGTATACTACTTAATAACAGATTTAAATGACCTTTCTATAAAAACAGACTGCCTCGCACTCCTTTGGACATGGCTTATTAGGAATGATAATGATCACGACATTGAAAATAACATTAGTGCAATTGAGTCTATTGAAGTCCAGGTTCGGAATAATATTAATAGTTTATTGAAGGATACTGCCTACCATTTCAAGATGGTAGAATTTATCGTGAAACAAATTTCATCACAAAATATAAATTTTGTTATCGAAACTATCAGTAAACTGAATACGCAAACTAGAAAGGATGGCGCTTATAAATTAGCAGTAATTACATATCTAAAGAATAGTAAAGTTGAAAATATAGACTTAAACGTAGTAAATAAACTCTATAAAGCGATTGAAAGTGACTTGGATAAAGAAGAAGTGATAATTGAGGTTATCGAACGGTATTATAATGAAAAGGAAAAGGTTATAGTCTTCATACCATCATTACTAAATTATTATGATCTCATTAAAAGAATAACTCATATCGAAAATAAGTGCTATGTCATAACCCATGCAATAAAAATCATGAATTTTGACAAAGGAAAATATCTGATCACAATTGAAGCGTTACTTGAGGAGCTTAGAATCTCATTGGAAAGCATTGACCTGCGAGCTAGTAAAATTCAAATTGCATTTACGATTGCACGCGATTTAGCTGACTATTCAAAAGAAGAAGCTCAAAAGTATCTAGCTCTTGGAACTGAACTAAAGCAGAATGAACCATTCTCATCAAATTCATTAGTAAATACATATATCAATAGCACTAAGCTATGCATTAGAGCCTTCTGCGGACTAATTCCAAATAGGGAAAATCTAGAAATAGAACTAAGACAACTTAACGGAGTTTTTAACCAAATACAGTCTTCAAGTAAAAAATTAGAATTATGGTCGGAGGTGGCGCTGCGTGCATTTTCTTATGGCAAAAAGGATTTATTCGATGCTATTTACAAACAGTATATACATCCTCTTCTAGGCGGGTGGAGTAACCTGAAAAATGTAAATCAGATTGCATCAATAATACAAATAGCGCCAGCTTTATATCTATACAACCAGAATGTATTCTTTAATGACTACTGGCTTAATTTGCCAGGAGGTGCTAAAGATCCATCAATAAAAAATATTTGTGATTTCATATTGACAAAGCTTTTACCCGATGATCCAATTGCTGATCATCAAAAGAAAATTAAAATTGAATATTCAGAATTAAGTGACATTTGTTCATTAATAGAAAAATTGAAAGACGATCTACTTATCTATCTTTTTATTAACCAAGTTGTAAACTCAATAAAAGAAAATAAGAATTTACTTTCAAGTGAACATCGAAATTTTATAAAGCAAAAACTTCGTTCTATTATTAATACCAAGTTTCCTGCATCACAAGGAATTCAGCATGATGGGTACAAGATAATTTCAGACGCAGAGTTGCTATCGCTTGAACACTACAAGCAAGATGATTGGGATAAACTAATAAAAAGGGCCAGACAGATTCCTAATCTCTCAGATAGAGCATTAATATTGGTAACACTAACAGGCACAATAACCGAAGGCAAAAAGAATAAAAAACTTGAACTTATTGATGAGGCATTCACACTTATTAAATCAATTCCATCAATATTTGACAAGACTAATCGGTTCGATTCCGCATGGGAGACTATTCTAGACATTGATAAAGGTCAATTTAATAAATATCTTAATCAAGCATTTCAAGACCTTCTCAAAAGTAAAGATGGTGAAATTGTTGGTTTAAGAAATCTAATTGATGTTGCCCATCAACATGATCCTAAACTAGCAGAGAACTGTGTAACGTTATTAGATCAAGATGAGGCTAGGAAAAAATTAAAAGCTCCTCTCTTAAAGCGAATTGAAAATAACAGCAAAATTAATGCAGCATGTAATGAATACAGCAAACTCTCTAGTTTGGATTCACTACAATTTGAACAAGTCTTCCATAAAAATCTTGAAGAATTTAATTCTGGACGGATGGTTTCCAAAGACATTATGGATACGTTGTATGTAATTGAGAAGGCTTCTTCGTTTTCACTAACAGAAGCTTTTGAGGCCTATCTGTATTTTATTCAAAATGCCAATAAACAACTTGAAAAAAAGAGCAAAGGTTCCGATACTCTAAATTCAATCTTCTTAGCAACAATAGAGAATACTAAATTAATTGCAATACTATCTTCCGACAATGTAAATAAGATGAAGAGCTTATACAGCACTACCGACAGACGATCATCAGAGGGTGAGAATCCAATAATTGCTCCGGGAGAAAGGGAATTAGCTTTAGATCACATTAAAACATGGCTTGAAAATAATATTGATGAAAAAATGTTTTTCATTGATCCTTATTTCAGTGAAAAGGAATTGGAAATCTTGCTGTATGTTCAAGAAATAAAACCGACTTGCAAGGTTACAGTTCTTACAAGCAAGAAAAATAATATTAATTCGCATTGTGATTCAGAAAATTTAAACCGATCCACAAACAAGGAAGTTTATATCCGGTCATGGCAGAAAATTTCCTCACAACCACCTCTGAATGCAACTATAAAAATAGTATGGGATAAGGACACTTTTGAATGTCCATTTCACGATAGATGGTATGTCGCAGGTGAAGCAAAATCAGCTCTTTGCATTGGAACATCATTTAACGGCTTGGGAAATAGAGCATCACAAATCTTAGAATTAGATGGAGATGCTTTGCTAAACGTTCAGGAGTTAATTGGCCTACACATTTATCGAGAAGAGAATAAAGTAAACAAATATAATTTGAAATACGAACGATTTGATCTTGATTAGTTGGGCGTTTCCCTCACTGGCGCAAGCGTCTCGCTTGTGTCTAGAAGTATCAAGCGTCACGCTTGTTGTTTGTACTACAATAAGCGGGACGCTTAAATCGGAGTAGGCACAAGCGAGACGCTTGCGCCAGAGGAGGCACTGAAGCTTTAAAAATTGGACGAAATGGACGCACCTAAATTAGAGATAGATAAATGTTCTGTTCTTATAGCGGATATCCAAACAGGACATGTTTACAAAAAGAACTTAACGGTATTTCTAAAAGGAGAAAACGAAAGTGACGTGTTTCAAATCTTCGACAACTTTGCGAACGCAAAGGAATTTGTTATGCAATTCGTTCACTCCAATCCAAAATTTGAGTGTGTAATTTGTGATTATCAAGGTCAACATCTTTTCACGTATGACAAAAATGGAGACAGACATCGAAAGAAGATTGACTGAATACCTGCTAATGGAAGCTTGTTAATCCTTCCATTGCAGATGTGAATATCTACGAATATCTTAGAGGTATACAATATGGAGATATAAGTAATATTGCTTATATACAATTGTAGGTGCAATTGCTTATGAGAGATCAGAACTTTTTTGTTACCGCTATGCCAGCTTCTCGACCAGCGGACTACTATTTAGGCTACATGGACGGGTGTATATTTTTGGACTTTGATAATGTTGAACAAAATAAAGTTTGCCTAAAAAGAATTTCGTTTGACGGATATGGCTGTTGCGAGTTAGCTGAAGGAGTGATCCCGCTGGATCAAAATGATTCCAAAGTTTTTAGAGACATTGTTCAAGATGAAATTGGGTACCAAGATATTCTCAGGACAATTGTTACAAAAACTATCGGACTTAATAAAGAGCTAATCTGGGTGGATGCATTAGAATATTATCAATTGACTTGAGTAGGCAACTATATGAGTAAAATCAAAACAAATAATATTTTCATAACGAGTATATTCATTATACAGGCAACCCTTTTGAGCTATGGACAAAATGATTGCCAAAAGAATAAGATATATGGTGCATGGAAGTCGATCGGTAGTGTGGGTGGTTATAAAAATGTGATCGGCAATGTCGATAGTTTAAAAAAGATAATTCATATTCACAGTGACCCTGGTATCTTCGAATTTCAAATGGATGGAACGTATTCCTATAGTAATCCAACAATAGATTCCAAGAGACCGTATTTTAAAAAGGACGTTTACAGAGTTGATGAAAAAACGTGTCAAATAATATTAGGGACCAAAAAGAAGGCATATAAAAATTCGAATCTTGAGATACTTTATATGGATGATGATTACATGATCATTACCAATGATAATAATCCGCATGGTGATTTCACAACCTTATATTCAAAACAGTAGAATCAGGGACTGAATTACGCCCTCTGGCGCAAGCGTCTCGCTTGTGCCTATTTGAATGCAAGCGTCCCGCTTGTATTAATTACAATGTCCTAATCTGACATAGTTATGTTCAATACTGAACGGAGCAATTAAAACATACTTTGAATTGACGCTGGTTTACGTGATTGGTATTGGCACGATTGTTATCTTTCCGTATTCACTAAACCTGTGGAATAATTTAGATTTATTGTATGCTTACGAATTATTTGAAGACCTCGCTCCGAAATCTCCTCCGTCATAAAAGTTACACCTTCATAAACATTCTTGGCCTGACGGTAGGACTTGTCACCAGCATTTTTATTTTCGTTTGGGTAATTGACGAGTTATCGTTCGACCGCTTCCATTTAAATTCCGATCGCATTTTTAAGGTATTCGTCAACAATACATATCCCGATGAAAAAATTGAAACCTATCCAGCCACTCCGGCTAAGCTAAAGGATGTAATCGTACAAGAAATTCCTGAAGTAGAAGTTGCAGCCCAGTATAGTTTTGAAACAGAATTGTTAGTAAAGCATGAAACCAAAGCGTACAATGAAATTGGAATTTATGCTGACCCAACACTCTTCAAGATCCTTAGCTTTCCTATTGTAAAAGGCAATGACGCCAAACCGTTAACTGACATTAAGTCAATTGCTATTTCTGAAAGACTAGCAGAAAAATTATTTAAAAACGAAGACCCTATCGGAAAGTCGTTGAGTTTGGGCCAATCCAATGAACTTATTATTACGAGTGTCTTTGCCAACATCCCTCAACATTCAACGCTTCAGTTTGACTTTGTTGCTTCGTTCGAACTTTTCACAAAAGAAAATCCATGGACACAGCATTGGAGAAGTGGTGGCACAAGAACAACGGTATTGCTAAAGTCATCCGCCTTTGTTGACATGGCCAATCAGAAGTTTGCAGGTTTAATTAAGAATAACTGTCCCGATTGTACTACTGCGCCTTTTTTATTTCCATATGTAAAGTCAAGGCTATACAATGAATTTGAAAACGGAACGAACGCAGGTGGCAGAATACAACAGATTTATCTTTTCGGTGCAGTGGCCGCGTTAATCCTTGTGATGGCGTGTATTAATTTCACCAATCTTTCAACGGCCAGAGCAACCAGTCGAAGTCGCGAAGTAGGAATTCGAAAATCAATAGGCGCACAAAAAAATAGTCTTGTTGTTCAATTTATTTCCGAGTCGATGCTGCTGTCTTTCATTGCATTGATATTCGCCATTGTAATTGCTCAACTTCTTCTCCCATTCTTTAATGAAGTCACAACCAAATCGATCAACTTAGATTTCGGCAACCCTGTGTTCCTTACTGGAGTTTTGGGAATTACAATGATTTGCGGATTGCTTGCGGGAAGTTATCCTGCCTTTATCTTATCGAGATTTAATCCTGTTAAAGTCTTGAAGGGAGATACTCAGTTGGGTCTAACTGGAAATACGCTTCGCAAATCGCTGGTCATCGTTCAATTCACTACTTCTATAATACTGATTGTTGGAAGCATTGCTGTGTACAAACAAATTGTTTTTATCAGTGAAAAAAATCTTGGATTTGATAAAGACAATATCATTGTGGTTGACCAAAATGAAGGTATCGTTAAATCATATGCAGCAATTAAAAACGACCTGCATCAGTTAGCCTCTGTTAACAGTATTGCCTTTGGCGGGAATAACATATTTACCATCCCCATTACTACAACAGATCCTGTTTGGGCAAACAAGCCCGATAACGGTTCAATTCTCTTTAAAATATATAGATGCGATGCGGCCTTCATTCCGACTTTGAATATTGATATCCAGCATGGCAGAAACTTTATTGAGGGTCAGGATGCTTCTAATTATATCATTAACGCGAAGGCTGCGGAAGTGATGGGACTGTCACTTGAAAATGCGGTTGGCAATGAGCTTGAAATGTGGAATGGCAAAGGAAAAATAATCGGTATCACAGAAGACTTCCATAATGACAATTTGAAGTTTGGTATTGAACCGATGATCTTCATGTATTCTGAAAATGTTGGCTCCCACTATTTCATCAAGTTAGGTGGCGACTTACCGCTTGCTGAAAACATAAAACAGGTTGAGAATATATTCAAGAAGCACAATCCTGATTATCCCTTTGAATTTATTTTCCTCGATGAAGTTTTCAACCAGGAGTACCAGGCAGAGGCTGTCATTGGAAAACTGTCTTTAAGTTTTACCCTTATTGCTATTCTTATCTCATGCTTAGGTCTGTTTGGCTTAGCATCGTTCAATGCTGAAAGAAGAACCAAAGAATTAGGTATCCGAAAAGTAATGGGTGCCTCCGTTGGAAATCTCGTCATGATGCTTTGTGGTGATTTTACTAATCTCGTCATCGTTAGTTTACTCATTGGCTTTCCTGTCTCCTGGTACCTTATTCGTGAGTATATGTCAGGTTATGCTTTCCATGCTGAAGTCAATTGGAGCATTTATATTTTGACATCAATGGCCATGTTGATTATTGTATTCCTTTCTGTAGGATATCAATCTGCAAAGGCCGCCATTTCAAATCCAATAGACTCATTGCGAAATGAATAGTGGAAGTATTTTTTCTTCTTCTTCGTAATTTTCACACACCTGCTTTGGCGGTGGCGAGACTGGTGTCCATAAACTAGAGGTTACACCTTTAGCCTACTGTTTTTTTTCCATGCTTCTAACTTTTATTCCCATTGAAGCTTTAGAAGTTTACATTATTTCCTAGTTTGCGATATCTTTTACCGGAGCCGTTGCAGAGAAAATCTTTCGTTTAAGTTGTTCATTAGCAGCCACTGGAAATTGAGATCAATTTGTATTTCATTTTAAACAAAAATCATGACATCGTTCTTTAGCAAAATCATTTGCCTCGCTATCCTGAGTGCCGTACTTTTTTCATGTGGTGGAGATGATCCAACCCCGAACGCACCTGTGGATGTTACTTTTTTAAAAGTGGGGACAAAACAGACCTTTTTTTATAACGATCAGGTTTTCAATGTAGACACATTACGGCTTCTGATTGAAAAGCAGTTGGCAACGGATACCTTTTTGGTGCGCTACTCATCTGAAACGATTACGGTTGCAGCTACACAGTATTGGGCGTTAAAGGATAACAATCTGTATATGTCGATCCGGCTCCGCGATCCATCGACCTACAAACTCGAATGCAAATTCGGAGCGCCTGTTGGTACTTCATGGAATGTTACAAAGAGTGGAGTTACCTATACCTATTCTATTGAGGCGCTGAATGTATCGATCACCACGGGTGATGGCGTTGTGACGGATGGGGTTAAAGTAAAAATACATTCACCCAGTGGTCAGGACCTTTTTCAATATTATTCTCCTTCCGTTGGAATGTTGGGGACGGGTTCCATTGATGAAACTACCCAGAACAAGCTTGTGCATTATACTATAGGCACTACACCCAATGTAGAAGGTAAAACACCCGCTATTTCATTTGGAAACTTTCCTTTTCTTGCCGTTGGAAAGTATTGGAATTATTCGGAGTCCAGTTTTTTTGGCGATCCGATAGCGGTTGAGCTTTTGCTGGAAAGCAAGGAAGCTTCACGTAATGTCTATAAAGCAAAACTGACCTATGCAGGGGATATTTCGTATTCGTATTGGTTTGAAGATAACGGAATGCTAATGGTGTATGAAGAAGGTGAGACTGTATTGAATGCAGATCCCATTTATATGAACGAAAGCATAGCGACTCTCGGCTATGGATGGGCAAGTTTGACGGGCAACAATACGATGTATATTTATACGATATCAAGTTTGAACGAGACCGTTGATACTTTTTTTGGTTCTCTTTCCTGTATGGGCATTGATGTAAGCAATGGGCTGTTCAGCACGCAAACAAATTATTGGAATAAGAATAAAGGGAATGCGTTGGTGAGTGGTTTTGTTACGCGTGAGGTAACGAGTTCCAATGCGAGAAAGAAAAACTCCGGTATTTTGTATGGTCCTCTAATGGCGTTCTGATCTTTTATTTTTAATGATACTTGTGAAAAGAATTAGTGTATTGATTGCATGTCTGATGTTACCCGTTTTGCTCATGGCGCAAAAGGTAACATTGGTAAAACCTGAAAGCCATACATACTATCTCAATACTTTAAATAGTGCTAAAGATTCCTCTTATAATGATATCATCAGGTTGTATGATAATTATCTGGAGAAGAATCCATCAGACTATTTGGTGCAAATTGAAAAGTGCAAAGTCATTGATCAGGCGTATTATGATAATTATGAAGAGTACAATCCGAAGTATGAAGAATTTGATGCGTGTCTGCAAAGCCTGTTTGTAAAATTTCCGAATGAACCAGAAGTGTTATTGTTTAAAGCCGATCACATTTATGGTGATTCCTCTAAACTATTTTTGGAGAATGTTATTCAGCAATACGATGAAGACTCGATACGATGGAAAGGCAAAGGAATCTGGAAAATTTATGAGCAGCTCGCTCGGCATTACGATGATGATGAAGGTACAGCAACTGCAATTCGGTATGCAGAAATGGCTCGAAAGGAAAATGACACATTGGATCTTTCTTTGTTTCTGGCCGAGCAGTATAAAAAGCAAAAATTAAATTCAGTAGCCATTGCCGTTCTCATTGCTGATATTGATTCCACTAATACTGTGTATGAATTAAATCAAAAAGGGAAATTATTGTTAGAGCTTGGCGCTCCCGATAAAGCACTTGAAGCTTTTCAAATTGCAAGACGTGACACGGCCAATTGGATAGACAGTGGAAACCTGGCACAAGCACTTATTGAAAATGGATTGGCGTCAGAGGCGCGTGAATATCTTGTGAAAGAAGCGGAAAGTACATGGTCGCACCCAAAGTCGTTGCAGAAACTGTTAGACTATGACATGCGTTTCGGAAATGCTGATTCGGCCAAAGCCGTTTATACCAGAATGGTGAACGAAAATTTTTGGTACGATGCCCTTGGTATAAATCGTCTCAAACTTTTCTGGTATGCCCCTACTGTGGGTTGGAGCGCTTCTGATGTTGCACATATTCTACTGTTGCTGTTAGTATTTCTGACGATATTCATTTTACCGTATCTATGGATTCTTCCTATTTATAATATCGGTTTGTTTTTGAAAAACAGAAAGGGATTGATATTACCCGAAAGTGATTTTCGATGGAGACTAAGGCATTTCTGGATGCTATCTTTTCTGTGGCTCACATGGGACCTGATCGGGGAGTTGGTTTTTAATTATAATGATTGGATTTCAGTTTACACTGGCAACCAATCAGAAGAGGTGGGGGATCTCATTAGTAAAGTTGAAGCAGATTCATCTCTGTTCTTCATGACAGGTATCCTTATCATTACTTGTTTTTTTGTGAAGAAATCTGATCTGTCAGTTTTTTGGGGAGGCACGTGGTCGTCTGGAGAATCAATCGGAAGAGGTATTGGCGCAGCTTTTTTACTGAAATTTGCTGCCGGTCTTTTGATTGGTTTCTTCAGGATATTTGATTTCGCCTCAATTGATTTAGCGCCTCTTCTTTCGATTAACGATAGTATTATTTCCATTAACAAATATTATCATCCGATGATTGGTGCTCTGTTTGTTGTGATACTGGTGCCCATTTATGAAGAAGTTATTTTTCGCGGAGTCATTTTATCAGCAATAGAAAAGCATTTTCAATTCGTTTGGGCAAATATTTTTCAGGCTACACTATTTGCGTTATTGCATATGGAATTGAAATTTATTCCCTTCTATATTCTATTTGGATTTCTAGCCGGATATTTTAGAAGTAGATCGCATTCACTTCTTCCGGGTATTGTCATGCATATTGTAAACAACCTTCTGGCTTTTCTTTCAATTCTTTGGTTAGGAAATCGATTGGATATGTAGTTGAATGCGAGTGTTGTATTGTTTAATTATTTCTGATTTTACTCTCTATCTTTTTCAAATCCAAATCCTGAAAATCAAAACTGAAATCGATATTGGGTGATATACCTTTCATGCGGATGCCAGTTGCAACGCCCTCTTCATCTAATGTAAACGTGGCAAAGGCATCACATTCCATATCCTGGTAGTCCCATTTAATGGCAAAGGTATTGGCCTTATAAAAAAACATTTTGCCATTGAGTTTGGGTGATCGTACAGAAGTGAACCATAACTGTCCATCTTTCAAAGTAATGTTCACATCACCAAACCAATTGTCGTGATACTTGCCTTTATAGTGATCTAACTTAAGTTTGTCCGTTGTTGCGTTCTTCACAATGTTCCAGACCGCAGTAGTAACAGAGTCACCTTCACTTTCCATTTCTTTAATTGATTTCGCAGCCTGACTTATCCGATCTGTTTTTTTTATTCCTAAATACGAACCAACAATGGATCTGGAAATGGTTTGAAAACTATAACCTCCTGGATCGGTATTGGTTAATACGACAACGCCAAGATTTAATTCCGGGATCAACGTAGTTTTAGAAAGCATGCCGGGCAATCCACCGGTATGACTAAATACAACATAACCATTCAAATCATTAATTCCCCACCCTAAACCATAAGCATTAAAGTGCACTTTGTTCTGGGGACTTGGTTTACTATTAAATCCAATAAAGGTATGTGGTATCCACATTTCGTTGTGATTCTCCAATGAGACCAGTTGCATGTTTAACGACTCTCCATATTTTCCATCATTCAAATGCATGAGCATCCATTTGCTCAAATCATTGACGCTCGAATAAATTCCTCCGGCAGCACCGAGCGAAGCATCATTCTTTGTGTAGGTTTCAAGTTGTTTTAGTTTTCCATCCACAACGGAATGTGGCATTGCTGTATTTTTTTTGTCTTTCAGATTTTGATAAACACCTGCAGACCGATTCATGTTTAAGGGCTTCATGATTCTCTTTTCTACAAAGTCACTCCAACTCATGCCGCTTACTCTTGCCACTACTTCTCCAGCTACAACATAAAGTAAATTGTCATAATCATATTTTGTTCGAAAGGCGGAAGTTGGTTTTTGATATTGAAAACTTTTGATAACATCTTGCACCGTAAAATCACTTCCATCTGGAAAAAACATTAAGTCACCCGCACCAAGACCTAAGCCACTTCTGTGTGTCAGCAAATCTTGTATGTTGAAATTGGCCGTGACGTACGGATCATACATTTTAAATTCCGGAATATGATCCACGACTTTGTCCTGCCAGTTTAGTTTTCCCTCGTCTACTAATATGGCAAGTGCAGTGGTAGTAAATGCTTTGCTGTTGGATGCGATTGCGAAAAGCGTATTCTCATCTACCTTTTCATTTCCTTTAATGGTTGCCACGCCATATCCTTTGGCATGAATAACTTTTCCATCCTTTACAACGGCAACAGCGATACCGGCCAATGGCATTACCTCCATCGTTTTGTTAACCAGCGAATCAATTTGCTTTGAACTTAATACTTGTGCATTCGTAATGTTGAAAGAAAGAACAAAAGCTAAGAGACAGGATATTTTAAGGATAGTGTTAAGTTTGATCATGCTTTATTTGTTTAGTGATAGACAAATTGAAATAGCGGCAGTTAACTAAGGTAGCGATGTGGTTTAAGAATCCAAAATTGAATAGACATAAAAAAAGCGAGGCAATCATTGCCTCGCTTTCGTTGAAGGGTCCAATTTTTACAGGTTGACGGATGTTTTTGGAGCAAACAGCGGTTTGTAAGAATCGCGATAAGCCCAGGCTAAATAAAGATGGATCAATACAATAACAATTCCCATCACATTACCGGCAGGTGCCAGGAACACATGAAACAATAAAATGTTAATGCTGATGGGCATGAGGATAACCAGCGAAAGCGGAACAAAAATTCCGGCTAACAGCAACGCGCCCAGCACCACTTCAATTGACTTCAGCACAGGAAAGAAATAACCAGACTGAAACAAACCTCCGGTGAAAGCATCCGCAACGCCACCTGAAGGTGGAGGTGTTGGAATAAAATGAAAGAAAAAGTTAAGACCAAATACGAAGTAGATCAGTCCGAGCAGGATGCGAGCAGCAATTGCAGAGATCGATTTAATTTTTGTTGACATGTGATTTGTAATTTATGGTTTTAAATAATAATTAAGCGTTTATCAATTCATCCTGGAATACTGGATAGTCCGTGTATCCTTTTGCATCTGGTGTATATAAGGTACTGGCATCAAGTTTACTGTTGATGGGCAGATTTTTTTGAAGACGTTCAACCAGATCAGGATTTGTAATGAATGGTTTTCCGAAGGCAACTAAATCAGCAAAACCAGTGGATAGATCTTCTTCAGCTCTTGACAATGTATATCCACCGGAAAGGATCAATGTGTTTTTAAATTTCTCGCGGATGGTCTTCTTAATCGAAAGCGGAACTTCAGGTGCACCACCTGAACTGTGATCCACAACGTGGATGTAAGCAATACCAATCTTATTTAATTCTTCTGCGAGGTAAGTGTATGTCGCTTCTATTTCTGGATAGTGTGGCATTTCGTTGAATACACCATACGGTGAAACACGAATACCTACTTTATCTTTCCCAATCGCGTCACTTGCTTCTTTCGCAACCTCTAACACAAATCGAGTTCTGTTTTCAATGGTTCCACCATATTTATCGGTTCGTTTGTTTGAATGTGGTGATAAGAATTGTTCTAGTAAGTATCCGTTCGCTGAATGAAGTTCAATGCCATCAAAGCCTGCTTCGACTGCGTTGCGCGCAGCCTGAACATATTCATTTTTAGTTTCTACTAAATGCTCAGCGCTTAATGCTTGTGGCACAGGATGATCTTTCATTCCTTCTTTGTCGGTCCACATTTGCCCTGCTGCAATAACAGCGGAAGGTGCAACGATGCGTGCGCCTTCTGGCAAATTCAATGCATGACCTATCCGGCCTGTGTGCATGAGCTGAGCGAAAATTTTTCCACCAGCTTTATGAACAGCAGTTGTTACCAGTTTCCAGGCATTGACTTGATCCTTGGAAAATAATCCCGGGATGCGGGCATACCCTAATCCGTTTGGAGAAGGAGAGACACCTTCTGTAATAATGAGTCCGGCAGAAGCGCGTTGTGCATAATATGCTGCGATTAATTCATTGGGTAGATTATTAATCGCGCGGCTGCGGGTCATTGGGGCCATCACTAAGCGATTGGCAAGTGTGATATTTCCCAATGGGTAGGTTGTAAAGGCAGTGTTTGTGTTACTCATGGATTGGTTGATTTAATTATATATTTAAATGTTTCGATGTATTTAATTTAAAAAATAGCCCGATCTCCGGGCATGTCTGTTTAAATGCTTTTCAGGTTCAATTAGTTCATTGATACATTCAAATTCTTCGATATATTTTGATAAAAAAATCCGCTAGGCGAATTTCAGTTGAGTAATGCTAGTCGTATATTCCTTTAAAAGCTTCTCGTTTAGGTTGTATTTGTGGTTTCTTCCCTCTTTTTCGGCCTCAATCAACCCCGCTTCTACCAATACTTTTATGTGGTGACTAACGGAAGGCTGAGCCAATGGACTCTCCTCCTGGATGTCAGCACACTGTCCACATCCTCCCTTTTTTGAAATGTGTTGAAGGATCTTCAGGCGATTTGCATCACCCAGAGCCTTCGAAATCTTTTCTATTTGTTTTGTACTCAGTGCCATTCGTATCGAATGATGTAAATATATCAATCTGCTCTAAGTACGCAAAGCCAATTGAAAAGGTTCAAACAAGATGAGGCTATGAGAACACATTCTGGTGAAAGAGATATGCCTGTTAGTATTAAATGATTCAAAATTTAAACACTGTCTGGCAATTCATACAAAGCAAAATTGTTTCGTAATCTCATAAAGGAATTAGGCGACATCCTTTGTATTTCCAGAAAACCGGCTGAATCAGTGTGCGGAAAAATGTTTTTTAATATACGCATGCATTTGATGTTCACTCATCTTATCCGTTTGCTCGACTTTGATTTTGATATCTTTGAAAAGGTGATTGTCGCAAAGAGTATTAAATAGTTCTGCTTTCGCATTTGTTGGCCCGAACAGTAGAACTTCCTTATACTGTTTCATAACCTCACCCAGTTTTTTGTAATACTCGGATTGCTTATGTTGTTCTTTTACATGCATATGGTTTTCACCATTGCTGAGACTTTCCTCTTTCACCTCTTTTGTAAATTCAGAGGTTATGGTTTTGCTTATCAGCGGATCAACTGTGAACTCGGTTAGGTGAGCATGTTCATGATCCATCCAGATCCCTATTTTTTTTGCAGTCATACTATTGATAGTTTATTTTTTTGAATTCCGAAGTGTGGTTCACAACTGAAATGTAGAAGTGTAAATGGAATTATTTCATGACGAACATCACCTCTTTGGATGATGAAAATTGGAATAGGAACGTAAAAGGATTGGATAAGCGAAATATTCAACCTAAATGAAATAAAAAATGAATAACCTGCGATCCCGAATTGAATTATCTTTCAACATCTTTGGTTTAGCTTATGTTCATCACCAGTCGATATGAAACTTCCTGGATGAATAGAAGATAAAATCGTAACAATCCATGAAAAAGAATGTATTCATTACAGGAGCTTCCGGAAATCTCGGAAAAGCAGCGATAGAAAAATATACTGCAGAAGGACATAAGGTTATTGCAACAATATCGCCTGGTAAAAAATTGGGCTTTGAAGTGACAGGTGATATTGAAACAGTTGAAGCCGATCTCACAGATGAAAAAAATGTTGAAGAGGTAATTGCAAAAATTATAGATAAGCATCACAGCATTGATGCTGCGTTACTTTTAGTGGGAGGCTTTGCAGCAGGTGGAATAAAGGAAACCGATGGCGCAAGTTTAAAGAAAATGTATGCACTAAATTTTGAGACGGCCTATTATGCTGCTCGTCCCCTCTTTCTTCAAATGCTGAAACAATCATTTGGTGGACGAATTATTTTGGTTGGCGCACGACCGGCATTGAAAGCTGAAGCGGGTAAGAATCTATTGGCCTATGCTCTTTCAAAATCATTGTTATTCAAACTAGCCGACTTCTTGAATGCAGAAGGTGCGTCTAAAAATGTTGTTACCTCCGTGATTGTTCCCAGTGTTATCGATACTCCTGTTAATAGAGAAGCAATGCCATCCGCTAATTTTTCAGATTGGGTAAAACCTGAAGAGATTGCTGAGGTGTTGGCGTTCATTACATCAGCCAATGGAAATGCTTTGCGCGATTCTGTTTTCAAAATCTACGGAAATGCATAATGCTATAACGATGACGAACAAGAAAAAAATACTGGCTATTTCTGGCAGCACAAGAAAGAAATCGTCCAACTTAAATTTGATCAACGCTATTGAAGAGCTTTCATCTTCAATCTTTTCAATTTCGCTTTTTGAAGGGTTGACTGATATCCCTCACTTTAATCCGGATTTAGACAATGAAAATCCACCGCAGGAAGTAGTAACCTTTCGCAGGTTGCTGAGAGAAGCAGATGGAATATTGATTTGCACACCAGAATATGCGATGGGTGTTCCGGGAACATTAAAAAACGCTATTGACTGGATTGTTTCGTCCTGTGAATTTTCGCACAAGCCTCTGGCATTGATCACAGCTTCTTCCATGGGAGAAAAAGGACACGCATCATTAATGGATACATTAAACATAATTCAAACAGGAGTTACCGATGACACACAACTTGTAATCCCATTCGTAAAAACCAAAGTGAGCAGCGAAGGTAAAATCACGGACGAAGGAACATTGTCCAGCGTTCTAAAATTAATTGATGCATTAAATCAGAATATAGATCGACATGCACTTCAGCCCAAACTAAATTTTTAATTGCTCCTCTTCTATAAAAACACACTTGTGAACCATCGTTTACTAATTAACCCTACTCTTGTCATCTACACGACAGAATAGTAGAGTAATACAGCTCATCTTTATAGAAAATTACGGGTGATGTTACGAAGGGTTTATCTTATTCTGTTCGCTTCAATTTTCTCATGGACAGGTTTTGCACAACAAGCAAAAACCACCGACCAATTCGATGGTACTTTTAGTTTTGGAAAATACCAGGGAGCATTAGCGTTACACTATTCACATTTATGGAAAATCGGAAAGTCAAGGAAGTTAGCCATTGGTTTGGGTGGTCGCATCACTTCTTACCTGGGAGCAAATCAATATTACATTACGGCACCTGCTAATTTAACTTCAGGCAGCACAGGACCTCTTGTAATCTTTAAAGAAAATATTGATGAGAACATCGATACACTATTGGTGAAGTCACCACAGGTAACGATGATCAATGTTAGTGTTACTATAGAGTACCAGCTTTCCTCCCGGTTCACAGCGGGTTTTAATATCGATGCTATTGGTTTTTCTTTTGGCGGAAAGCAACCGGCTAATTATATCAATGGTTTCACAGGTAAAAACACAAGCGCAAAACCGACCAGTTTTAATGCTTTGCTCATTAGTGATAATGATCGGGGTAGTTTGAATTCAGAACTTTTTGCCAAATACAAACTCAATAATAAATGGAGTGTAAGAGCAGGTGCACAATTTTTATTTACAGAATATACTACCGAAACAGAAGTGCAACAATATCCGGAGCCAAATGATCGCTTTCGCAGAAAGTCATTGTTGCTCGGTTTTGGAGTAAGCTATACGATAAGGTAAAATAAAATGAAACAGCATATCATATGAAACTCTTAACATCAATCTTCTTATTTTCAATGATGATGGCTTGTAATCCGGAAGATGCTACACCCATTACACCATCCAATCCTCCCGACATCGATTTTGCAAATTCGACAGCTTTGAAAGAAGGTATGTTTACCGGCATCGGTGGACATGTAGCCAGTGGAACAGTAAAAATCTATGAACTCTCGGCAAAAAAATATATTGTGTTCGATCCTTACTCTTCACAAAATGGTCCTGATCTCAAAGTGTATCTCAGTAAAGATGAAACTGCCTCAGAGTATATTCGCGTTGGTAATCTGATGGCGATAAGTGGAAAACAGGTTTATGAAATACCGGGCAATCCTGACCTGTCGCAATATCCGTTTGTACATGTCTGGTGCGAGAAATTCTCTGTTGAGTTTGCGCGAGCTCCATTGGAATAATTTGCTGTTCGTTCATACCTGAAATCATCAATTTTTATTCTCAATTAGTAAGTCGCCAATTGATGCATCAGTTGAATTGATGTATTTTGGAACCTTTTATTTTATATGAAAAGGACCTTACTATTTCTGCTGTTTGTTTCCCCCAGCATTGTGATGGCACAAAGCTCATCGGGAGAAAACTTAATTCAGTTTGTTAATCCGTTAATTGGCACACACAAGATGGGTCATACCTATCCGGGTGCTACTGTTCCTTTTGGAATGGTTCAGCTAAGTCCTGAGACGGATACACTTGCGTATGACTATCAGGGGAAATACAATGGACCAGTCTATAAATATTGTGCAGGCTATCAATATGATGATCCAACGATTGTTGGTTTTAGTCACACACACTTCAGCGGAACGGGTCATTCTGATTTAGGTGACATCTTGATTATGCCAACGGAAGGTAAGCTGCAACTCAATCCGGGAACTGAAGATCACCCTGAAAAAGGATATCGTTCTGTTTTCTCCCATAGCAACGAAGTAGCTGAACCTGATTATTATAAAGTTCTTCTGGAAGATCATAACATCCTGGCTGAACTTACTTCCAGTAATCGTGTGGGTTTTCATCAGTACACATTCCCACAGTCAGATCAATCGCATATTATTATTGACCTGATGAGTGGCATTTATAATTATGAAGATAAAAATGTATGGACGTTTGTTCGCATTGAAAACGATACGCTGATAACGGGTTATAGGCAAACAACAGGATGGGCAAGAACACGAACAGTTTATTTCGCCATATCTTTTTCAAAACCTTTTTATCAATATGGAAATAAAGATTACTCCAAGGCTCAAGTGTACAGAGGATTTTGGGGAAAGTTTGATCTGCGGAAAAATTTTCCTGAAGTCGCGGGCAGGCAAATCAAATTGTATTTTGATTTTAAAACATCAAAGGATGAAAAGATAAAAGTGAAAGTAGCTTTGTCTCCAGTAAGTACAGAAGGTGCATTGCAAAATATGAAGGAGGAAATTCCACATTGGAATTTTGATAAGGTAAAGTTGGATGGACAAATATTATGGAATAATGAATTGAGTAAAATCATCGTTAACACAACGACAAAGGATGAGAAAATTAATTTCTATACAGCTCTGTATCACACCTTCCTTGGCCCGACTACTTACATGGATGTAAATGGAGACTATCGTGGCTTAGATCAGAACAATCACAAGGCAGAGAATTTTACAAACTACACTACCTTTTCGCTTTGGGATACTTATCGCGCACTACATCCACTCTTTAATATTGTGCAGCCCAAACGAAATTCCGACATGGTAAAATCCATGTTAGCGCACTACGATCAAAGCGTTCATCCCATGTTGCCAGTATGGTCGCATTATGCCAATGAGAATTGGTGTATGATTGGGTATCACAGTGTATCGGTTATTGCGGATGCTGCCATAAAAGGCAATGCAGATTTCGATTTGCAAAAAGCACTGGACGCATGCGTAACAACCGCGAGACAAAAATTCTATGGAGGGCTTGATTCATACCTTACTTTAGGATATGTACCCGATGAAAAGAGTTCTTCTTCCGTTTCCATGACACTTGAATATGCGTACGATGATTGGTGCATCGCGCAACTCGCAAAGAAGTTGAATCGGAATGATATTTATGATGAGTTTATGAAGCGAGCTGAAAATTGGGAAAATGTATTTGATGCTTCTATTAAATACACGCGTCCTAAACTGGCGGATGGAAGTTTTAAGAAAAACTTTGATGTATTAAGTACGCATGGTCAGGGATTCATTGAAGGTAATGCATGGAACTATAGTTTGTATGTTCCGCAAGATCCAAATCAATTGATTGTACAAATGGGAGGAGCAAAACGTTTTGTCACACATCTGGATTCACTATTCACCATGTATCTTCCTGATAAATACTTTGCTGAAACAGAAGACATCACACGCGAGGGTATCATCGGAAATTATGTTCATGGCAATGAACCGGCTCATCATGTTGCCTATCTCTATAACTGGGCAGGTCAACCCTGGAAAACGCAAGAGCGTGTGCGAATGATTTTGAAAAAGCAATATCAGGCAACACCGGATGGATTAGGAGGCAATGATGATTGCGGGCAGATGAGTGCCTGGTATATTTTCAATGCACTTGGATTTTATCCTGTAGCACCAGGATCGAATCAGTATTCAATCGGGAGTCCTTCTATACAACATGCAATACTGAATCATGAAAATGGTAATGTTTTAACGATCGATGTTAAAAACCAGAGCGACAAAAATGTATACGTACAGAAGATAGAGGTAAATGGTATTGCACTGAAAAGACTTTATTTTACTCATGATGAAATCATGAAAGGAGGAACGATTACCTTTTATATGAGTGCAAAACCGAAGAAGTGAGTGACTTAAAAACTATTGATGAAAGTATGAATGAAACCTCTTGTCAATAAAAAATATCGCTTGGAAAAATTTGATGGCAAGGGAGGCTGGACCTTTGCACGCATCCCGGAGATTTCAAAAGATAAGAAAGCGCATTTCGGCTGGGTGAAGGTAAGAGGCACCATTGATGGATTTGAAATAAGGAAATACCATTTGATGCCAATGGGTAATGGCCATTTGATGTTACCGGTGAAAGCTGAAATCAGGAAGAAGATAAAAAAGGATGTTGGTGACTCAGTTCATATCATCCTCTATCCCGATAATGAACCGCTAGAAGTGCCGGAAGAAATGCTCCTGTGTTTGGAGGATGATCCAAACGCGTTGAAGTTTTTCAATTCGCTTTCGGAGAGTGAACGGAAGTTTTATATTGAATGGGTTTATTCGGCAAAGAAAGAGGAAACAAAAATTGATCGGTTAGCGAAAACCATTAATCGTCTTTCTGAAAATTTAAAGCTTTACGATAAGCCACACGACTAGCATCTTCAATAGGAAAATGAAATTGACTTGGAAAGAATTATAACCCCACATATTTCCGTAAATACAAAATATCATGATATACATAACGCAGCTCATTTATATAAAGGCAGGAGAAGAAAATACATTCCATCGCTTTGAAGAAGTCGCTATTCCCATCATTCTAAAATACAATGGCAAATTACTATTAAGGGTTCGACCTGATGCGAATGCAATAGTAGAGGCTAATGCCGAGGCTCCTTATGAGATACATCTGGTTACATTTGAAACAGAAAATGATTTTGAAAACTTCAAACTTGACAAAGAGAGATTGCAATTTCTGCACCTAAAGGAACAGTCAATAAAATCAAGTTTGATGATTAAAGGCGTTGCACTTTAGGAACTGCACCTGTCTATTGTTTGTAATATGATTGAGAAAATTGAAATCATTTCTAAAAGAGGAATATGAAGAACGTTCTGATAAAAGACCTGAATCTTTGGCAGTTTGATAGTTTAGTACGGGAATCTTCGATAAAGCATTTTGTTACGGACCGAAAATCAAATCATCAGGAGAAAGAATTTACCTTGAGCTACTCAAGTGTGCCCGATAGGAATGAGGTATTTCAAAACAGAGTTTTATTAGCCGGGGCAATGGACATACCGGAGTCGAGTTTGTATTTCCCTTCTCAAATTCATAAAACAAAAATCGTAAACGTTACACATCATACATTAAAAGAAGAGGTACTTGAAACCGATGCATTGATTTCAAACACAAAAGGTATTTGCATTGCCGTGATGTCAGCGGATTGTGTTCCGATCCTTTTATATGATGTAAAGAATAAAGCAGTTGGTGCTGTTCATTCAGGATGGAGAGGAACAGTAGCTAAGATTCTGGATAAAACTTTACAGGAAATGAATTCGCAATTCAACACAAAGGGCGAAGATGTGATCGCCTGCATAGGACCTTCTGTTTGTCAGGACTCCTATGAGGTAGGAGAAGAAGTGATTGAAGAAATTAAAAAAGCGTTTGGAGAGAAAAATGACCTTATGATTCGTCAAGCAAATAACAAAGCGAAGCTTGATCTTTGGAGCGCCAACAAACTTCAATTGCTTGAGTTTGGTGTTGACGCTTCGCGCATTGAAGTTTCTGATTTGTGTTCAGTAAAAAATAACCATCATTTTTTCTCTGCTCGAAAAGGTGATACCGGCAGATTTGCTGCCGGTATCATGCTTCGCTAGAGATTGATCAATATTATTCTGATCGCAATATTTTTGCCGGATTAATATTCGCACCACGAAGTATTTGTAAACTCACAGTGCCCAGCGCAATAATGATTAAAATGACTACAGGCACTACAAACAAATCCCACTGCAATCCAATTCTGAAGGCGAAGTTTCCGAGCCATGTATCAAGACCATACCATGTTAATGGCAAAGCAATAATACTGGCTATTAGCACGAGCTTCAAAAATTGCCACGACAGTAATGAAAGGATACTGCCAACAGAAGCTCCCAATACTTTTCGGATTCCAATCTCTTTTAGTTTTTGAGTAGTAGTAAAGGATGCAAGTCCCCATAATCCAAGACATGCAATTACGATAGCCAGTATCGCGAACAGACTAAAGATCTTTGCGAATTGCTGATCGTCTTTATACTGTCTATCAAAAAAATCATCGAGGAAATAATAGTCGAATGGATTTCCGGGAAATACTTCTTTGTATTGGCTTTCAATTTTCTTAATCGTTTCAGTCATGTTTGTACTACTAATGTGAATCGAATAGCTCCTTCCTGAAATGGTATCGGCTTTAAAAAGGAAAGGTGTATGTTCTGTTTTTAGAGAGTTCCAATGATAATTTTTAAGCACACCAAGAATAGCAGTAGTATCATCGCCTAAGAGTATTCTTTCCTTCAATGCATTTTCTGCATCCCCTAATCCGAAAGCAGTAAGTGCGGCTTCATTTATGAGTACCGACTCCATGTCTGATTTAATTTCCGGATTAAACGTTCTTCCCGATAACAAAGTGATGCCATACGTTTCAATAAAATCTGGATCAATCCAAACAACACTACCTGTTTTACTTTCGGATTGTTCGGCACCGTCCCTGCGCATTCCGGTACCCCAATTGTATCCGCCACCGGGTATTGCTCCAGAGGTAGCAACATTTAATACACCTGGAATTTGTTTGAGCTCATGCTTCAAAGAAATAAGCCTGGCTCTACCAGTTCCAGGCTCGACAATGCTCGGTCCATTGACGATGAGCATGTGATCCATTGTTAATCCTTTATCTTGGTCGCGCATGTAGGTCATTTGTCTGTAGATGGCAAATGTTCCGGCAATGAGAATCAGCGATGAAGCAAACTGAAATACAACCAATACTTTTCGAAGCGAAAATCCTCCGCTCATTTTTTCAGATTTCCCTTTCAATACTTCTGTTGGATTGAAAGAAGATAACACGAGTGCAGGATAAATACCAGAGATGATTGATCCAATCAAAAATAATCCAGAGAGAATGATCCAGAAGCGGGGATCACTAAAGTCAAACGAAAAATCTTTGCCAACAATGTCTCCAAGAACAGGCAACAATGTAATGGAGATCAAAACAGCAACGACAACACCTATGAAATTTACCAGGATAGATTCACAAACAAATTGTGAAATGAGTTGACTTCGCAAGGCCCCAATCGATTTTTTAATACCCACTTCACGGGCACGTTCCATTGCTCGCGCAGTAGAGAGATTGATATAGTTAACCCAGGCAATGGCCAGAATAAAAATGGCAATGACCAGGAAGAAATAAATTGTATTGGTATTGATGGTTGGACTTGATTCATTCGTATACCCCGGACTTAAATGAATATTCTCAAGGCGCTGAAAGTTAATTACATTTTTACTGTTTGATTCTGCCAGGTCTTTACCTTGGTACTTGTCAACGAAAGCAGGCATTTTAGCTTCAACTGTTTTTGCATCAGTATGCGGATTTAATTCAACGTAGGTTATAAAATTATACCAGCCCCATCCGTTGTCGTTGGTGTATTGTCCGTTGGTTAGAAGCTTGTGGATGGGAATGAGAAAATCAAAATAGAGATGTGAATTTTCAGGAGCATTCTCAATCACGGCAGTCACCTGATAATCTCCATCAGACCATCCACCCGATACCTTCAGGGTTTTTCCGATCGGATCTTCACCGATATCAAAATAGCGTTCGGCAGTTTTTTTTGTAATGACAATTGACTCTGGATTATCCAACGCGGTACTTAAATCTCCCTGGATGGATGTGTAGGTGAAGACATCAAGAAAGGTAGAATCCACAAACTGAATGTTGTCTTCGTGAAAAGTAGCGGGATCACCTTTTGGTTTTTTATAACTCACCACGGATCCTCCATACATAGGATGAGTTCGAACGTATGTTTTTATTTCAGGAATATCGGTCAGCATAGAAGGGCCATGAGCATAACCTGTGAGCGGACTGGTGCCGCGCAGCTCACCGTTACGATAACTCGTTGTTGTTACTCTGTAAATGTTGGCAGCATTCTTATGGTAGCTGTCATAGCTTGTTTCAAAATCAACATATTTTAAAATGACAAGACAAACCGCCACACCAATGGCCAGTCCAAAAATGTTGATGAAGGAATACAATTTTCTTTTTAGCAGGTTGCGAATGGCGAGGGTAAGGAAATTTTTGAACATAATGTTGTGAGTGGAGGTATTGACTTCGTTAAGATGTTAAACACTTGAATTAAGTTGCACATACCACGAACTTGTATAACGAGTGGATATTATCCTTCGTCTTGAAGCAAATGCACTTTTGTTAATACTCCATAAAAAAAATATGGTTACAGGAATAATGAAATGATCCCAAAATCGGACAGTTTAATTTAAACAATGGTAAGAAGGCGCTTGATTAAAGTGCGCACTCACGCAGCGCCAGATGACAGTTTGCATTTCTGAACTCAGTTCATCTGTGGCGCACAAGAGCTTTTTTGAAGAACGGACGCCCGCGTCCGTTCTTCAAAAAAGACTTCTAAGTGTTGAACCATATCGAACCGGTGACGGTTCGATATGGTTCAACACTCGTATTCGTGCCATACACGATTGTTATCTGGAACAAATTGTTCTGGCACGAAACATTCGCACTATGTACTGGCGATGAGCGTGAAGTGAATTACTTTAGGAAAGTATTTAAGAAATTAAAACTGGATATATCAAAGAGTTATTCCTATAAAGTCAAGCGAAAGCCGATGTCTGCTTGTCGAGCGCACTCACGTTGCACCAGATGATAATTGGCATTTCTCAACTTATCTCATCGGTGGCGCACAAGAGCTTTTTTGAAGAACGGACGCCCGCGTCCGTTCTTCAAAAAAGATTTCTAAGTGTTGAATCGAATCGAACCGCTGACGGTTCGATTCGATTCAACACTCTTTCTCGTGCCATGCACGATTTTCATCTGGCGCAAATTGTTCTGGCACGAAACATTCGCACTTTGTACTAGCGATGAGCTCAAGCCGAACCATTTTAGAACAGCAATCAGGAAATTTTAGAATTGTTTCAGAAAACTAATTTTAGCAATGGCATGATCTTCTTGTTGCCTGTTAACAGGAACAGTATTCGGTGTGTTAAAGCCACTATGATTATAAACCAGGTAGATGTACGACAATGGTAAATATTCAATAGAGAGCCGGATATTATAATTATCAAAATCATTTTGAGAATTCTTCTGATAAAATCCGATGAGCTGAATTCTTGGGTTCAGCGCAAACCGCCCTTCAATACTGTAGTAATCAACAATAGTGGTAGTGTTATTTTCTCCAACGCCTTTAAAATGATTGCGGTTGAACCGTGTAGTTACAGAGACATGAGGAATAGGAGCAAATTGCAATCTCACATCGTGTGTTATTAATTTTCCATCAAAATAACTACCCCATTCACTTTGACCACCGAGGCTTATGATTCGTGAGGGATCGGTGCTAAACCATAATCCTTGACGGAAATAATTATACCCTCCAGAAGTAATCGTAATGTCAAGAGGTTCGAATGGTTCTGTCAGATATTGATAGGTTGGATTTACGGAGTAGCCGAAGTAACCGCCTTTCTGAAAATTGAACCACACAGGGAACAGAGGAAGCTGAAGTTCAATTAACTTACCAGTAGACGCCTGGTGATACATCTCTGGAAGAAAGCCGGGTTCAAAAGCGCGAATGAATTTTTTAATGGGCAACAGTCGTCCACGATAGTACCAATTTATTCCGGGTGTTGTACCTACAACATCGTAGCGTGAAACAAATCCCATCTCCGGATTAAAATTTTTGCTGACCAACGATTCGGTCCACCAGATTTTAACCTGATTGGTGAAGTACTGAAATTGTGTAAAGCCAGCAAAACCTTGTTGACCTGAATTAGTGGATGTGGAATGAATGGCCATGGCATTTACAGAGAGCGCATCGCTGAACCGTACAAAACCATCTAGGGTAGAGGTAATGTTGGTATTGTCGGGTTGATTCTTAACGGACACCATACCACCGATACGATTCTGCTCGCCAAAGTTTTCAGAGAATCTTCCGACAAAGAAATTAGTAGCAGGTGTATCATCATTACCTCTCTGCCGCATCACAATCGCGCCATAGTTTCGTTTCAATGAGCGATAAACAAATCTTCCACCAGCATCAATAGGAACGGGCTTTCCATTATTATCTAGTCCTATACTTCTGCTAAAGAACGGTTGCATGCGCATGCTTCCACCTGATCCATCATCTTGTGGTCCGATTCCAACTCCGAAGAGTGAAGCGTTTTCCAAAAAGAACTGACGCCTCTCCGGAAAAAATACAGAGAACCGTGTAACGTTGTTCACTTGCCGGTCGGCATCGGCTTGCGCAAAATCTGTGTTGGCTGTTAAATCTAAAATGGCATGTGGACTTATCGCCCACTTTAATTCACCACCTACTTTATAATTTGTTTCACTTGGATTGCCATCTGGAAAATTTTCGTAACGATCGCGCGACATTAAAAAATAAGGAACAATGCGAATGTTTGTTGTGGGAGGAGGGGGTTGAAGATTTTTCAATGTCCCGGCATAGGCCATGCGCAATGAACTGTAAGCACGCGGAAAAGGAGAGAATGCCGTGATCTCATTCGTAAGCCGTCTGTTGCGATAGATGTTGAAACCCCATTGCTGTAGAGAGTCCGTGGTTTTTGGATAGCGCAAAGTTTTCCACGGAATGGCAATTTCAGCAACCCATCCGGAATCGGTTCGTGATGTACGAACGCGCCAGAGTCCATCCCAATCTGTATCATAATAGAGATCATCAAACGACAAAAGATCACGCTGTACACCATACGGATTAGTGGCTAACGCGATGGCGTTTCGATTGTCATTGAAAGCATCAAACGATAAGGTTACCATATCGTGTTGACGAAAGTTGAAATCGCGTTTGAAATCCGTTGCGCGAATCGATTTTTTCCCCAGCGAATCTTTAGAAAAAATTCCGAAGTACAAATAATGCTTATTGTAAAGCACTTTCACTTCAGTAGGGTGATTGGGTTTATTTCCCTGGAACGGTTCGATTTGTATAAAGGAAGGAGAGGCTGCAGCTTTTTTCCAAACCTCTTCATTCATAACACCATTGACACGCAAGGATGATTCTATCTCTATGGCAACTATTTCTTTTTTGACGGAATCAGGTTTAAAGATTTCCGCATCCTGAGCGTTAATTTTTAGAAAACTTAAAAACAGGACAATGGATAAAACTACCTTCATAACATTTCAATTGGAATCCTTAAAATGATTCCTTGTGGCAAAGTATTGAAAAATGCAAGTTGTACAAAGGTGATTTATACGGTCAAAAACTTTTTAAGTTTCTTGCGCAGGGTAATGGCGTCTATGGGCTTTTTAATGAATTCATTCACACCTTGCTTGAGGGCTAAGGCAATTAATTCTTCTTCGGTATCAGACGAGATCATGATGATCGGTGTGTTCTTTTTCTGGTCTACGCGCACAAGCTTTAAAACTTCATCACCATTATGGTGGGGCATGTGAATATCGGTGATGATGAGGTCGAACGTATTTTCACGTAACTGTTCCAGGGCTCGTGTTCCGTCCTTAACGGCAGTGACTTCAACCGGCTCACCTTCGAGTGCTGTTTGAATTACTTTCAGTACCACAAGGTCATCTTCACACACCAATATTTTCATAAATCATTTTTTATAAAATACGGCATATTAAAGTAATGTTCAAAACATGGGCGTGTACTCTTGTAGATGCTGATACACCTGACCAGTGAAGAAGCAGGTGCAAATGCATTCGATTTCTGTTTAAATTAAAGCTACGTAGTAATTGAAATATTTAAATTAAAACAATTTATAGATTAAGATGCTATGACTTTTTAATGTAAAGAAACTATATTTAAGAACACTCTTTTGTTGAAGAGGATTATCCTAAACCTTAACTCTAAAACTATGTTTGGTCTCACTTCGCTTGGTATCGTCCACACCATCATCAGTCTCTTTGCCGTTGCGGCCGGAGCGATTGTCCTTCTTCGCGATGGAAAGATTTCATGGAACAATAGCCTTGGAAAATTTTATGTAATCACAACGATCCTTGTTTGCTTAACCGGCTTTGGAATTTTTCAGCACGGTGGCTTTGGAAAGCCTCATGTATTGGGCATTGTTACACTATTGGTGTTTGGTATTATTTGGGCCGCCAGCAAGCAAAATTTTGGTAAACGTTCGCCCTATGTTGAAACAGTCTGCTATTCCCTGACGTTCTTTTTTCATTTCATTCCTGCCATTACAGAATCGGCAACACGGCTTCCATTGGATGCACCACTTGCTGCAAGCCCTGATGACTCGCGCATACAGGCTGCGGTTGGTGTTTGCTTTGTGTTGTTTGTAATAGGTGCCGCGTTGCAGGTGAGAAGTTTAAAAGCGAAGTTGAGAGTTAGTGCGTAGTAAAAAAATCATCGAACCCAAGCATACGAAGATTTGAAAAGTACCGCCTGATGACTTGGATATTTAGGATTGAATGTATAGCATTGAAGGCTGACAACAAGCAATGCCTGCGTTTTCGGGAAGGAGTTTACCGATACTAAATGGCAGATAGGCGCAATACAGTTGCGTATACCTGCGGAAAACGGGAGTAAAACGGCAATGGAGATGCGCATATCCTAATGTTGGCAGCAACACCCCTTGGATAGAGACGTACTAACAATTAATGAGATAGCTAACATAGGACAATGAAGAAATTGAAGATTATCCTTTTAGTATTTGGCGGACTGATTATTACCTACTTCGGAGTAAAGACATTTAGAAGTATTTCGGTCGTGGACAAATTAACGGAATTAAGAACAGACCATTTTGTCATTTCGTACCAGGGAATTTACAGGGAGGAAGCACAAGACGTTGCTGACAACTTAGAAGAAAATTACGACAGGATTAGAAACAATTTAAATGACCCAGACCACGATACTATTCGGGTATTTGTTCATGCGACCCAGACTGACTTCAATAAAGGAACAGGACTTTTGAATAGTAACGCAAATGGGACAAGCAGAGGCCCAAAAGAATTTCATATCCTCTGGACAAATTGGTTTAACAGCATTTTTCCAAACGACCCAGTAAAGACCGCGATTCATGAATTTACTCACTGCGTTCAGTTGAATATTCTCATAAAAAAAGAGCAAGGAGAATTAGCAAACGGGGACAAAGAGCAATTTGATAAATTATTTGAGGAGAAGTTTATCAACAAATATCCCCAATGGTTTTGGGAAGCTATCTGTGACTACGAAGCAGGTATTGTAAATAATATGAGTGTGAAGTACGGAATGAAAAAGCATCTTACCCTGAAAGACTTGAATAATAGCAATCAAATTTATAATGTTGGTTACACTATTATCGAATATATAGTTGAGAAATGGGGCAAAGACAAATTACCCATTTTAATTACATCCTACGTTGACATTAATACTGTTTTAGGTGTAAGTGAATCTGACTTTGAAAAAGGCTGGGCGGACTTTGTTGACGAAAAATATTAATGCTTGGCGAAGATGAGTGCGGACGGGGTGCAGCTGCCAACAAAATGCATAATCAATGGCGGGGTTCAGTGTAAATTTGTAGTTTATTTTTTTCAAACAACGTTCGGCTGTGGCGGGCAATTTAGTTTTTCAAACTCCCACCACTTCATGAACCCGAAAATAGAGACTGCGTGTTTTAAGACTTCGAATAAATGAAAACACTTTTACCTTTTCTATTCTCAATCGTTATTCCGGGTACAGGTCAGCTTTTTCTCCGAGACTATTGGAAAGGAATGCTGATGATTTTCCTATCCCTTTTTGTTGGATTTATTATTCCATTTATTCCTTTTCCATTTCTGTTCACTGGTACGATGATATGGTCTGAAATCGATATATTCTTAAGACAGAAAAGACGGAAGGGAAAAGTAGAGCGATTAAAAACCTCATATTCAGTCTTGTTATAATGATCTTTATAATCCCTGCTATTTTTTATTTGTCTCTAATCTCCTTTAGTGTTGGCGGAAAATATGTATCAGACCATTTCTTCAATCAGAAACATACAGAAAAGGAGATGAATGAGATCGCAAATCAATTAGATAAGTATTTCCATAAGTATAAAAGATACCCATCTGATTTTGAATCCTATGCAAGATCGAAACCACTTTGGAGTAGTTGGCTGACTGATGGTTGGGAAAATAAATATAACTATATACAGACAGACTCGATTGACTATACTTTAATCTCAGCTGGAGAGGATGGTAAGTTTGGTACTACAGATGACTTGATTAAGAAAATAGATAAATAAAAAATGAACGAACCAATGCCTAGCAAAAGGTAAAAGCAATTGCGGGCTCGGTTGTGGCAAAGAAGTTTTTAAACCTTTACTATAAACTAAAATGGAAACGAATAACGAAAATTCAAATGTTGCAAAACAAAGACATGGATGTGTAACGGCCTGGTTGATTTTGATGATCATTCTTAACTCGTTGACGGCAATAGTTTATCTTTTTGCAAGTGATATGATTACAAAAAATTTACCAGGTAACGTTTCGTCTACCATGATATTTTTATTAGGAATTATTGGAATAGGGAATACTATTTTTTCAGTTTTACTTTTTCAATGGAAAAAAATAGGATTTTGGGGTTTTGCAGTTACCAGTATTGCTACGTTAACTATTAATTTAAGTATTGGGATAAGTGTAGTGCAATCCGTGTTTGGATTAGTAGGAGTAGCAGTCCTATACGGTGTTCTTCAGATAAGAAAAGACAATGTATCTGCTTGGGATAATTTGGAATAGAATGAATATCTTGAAAATGAATAAACACCAGCCATAACACAGTGTATAAACGTTGGGACAAATTGGGTTTGCTAAAGAAATGTAAGAATGAGGACTTTAAATTGGAGACATACTGACTGGAGTGCGAGAAAATTTATTTTCTCAATTGAACAGGAAATTATTGGACAACTGACTTTTTACAGTTCTTGGAATTGTAATGCAGTATATACTGACAAGGAAACAAAATTGAAATTCATTCAAAAGAGTTTTTGGGACGGAGATGTTTCAGTAACCCAAGACGATAAATTAATCGGTGAGATTGACAGTGGACTTTTTGGAAAACAAACGTTGAGGCTTGTAACCGGTGAGAAATTTATACTCTCATCCAATTTCTGGGGGCGAGATGTAAATTGGAAGACCGAGAAAGGAGAGACAGTAATAGAATTCGAACAAGCGACAATGATGTCAATGGGAAAAGGGCTCATTAGCTTAAAAGATTCACTGACAATTGAGACGCAAAAAATATTAATTAGTAGCGGACTTTTTATTCGACAATTAATACTTAAACGAGTTCTCCTGACAGTAGCCATCGTAGTTCCAGTTTTGGCGGTCTCGAGAAGGTGATGACTTGGGAATAACGAACGAGACCCAACTGATCACAAGAATCCATATAATCAATGGTGAGTTCAGTTTAAGTTTCAAATATTTATCTTCGTCCAACGCTTAGTTAACGGTAGACAGATTCGACTTCGTAAACTCACCACTGTTTATATGCTAGCGATAGGGGTCATTCTAACATAAAGTATATCGACACTTAGGAAATGAATTATTGCACAATTAAACCATCCAAAAAACTTGCTGACTACGTTCAGCATTTTTGGATATTTGAAGGTAACATAAGCAATGATGAGAGTCTTACCATTAGGACAGTGGCGAACGCATCTCCAGAATTGATTTTCCATTATAAGGGGACATTTGATGAATTAACAGAAGATAATCAAACGCTTACCTCTTTTACATCGGGTATTCACGGACAAACCAACAGACACAGGCAGTTCATCATTTCGGAAAGTTTTGGCATGATTGGAGTTAAGCTCTATCCGTATGCATTACAAACATTATTTGATATTCCTGCGGTCGACTTTTCTAATCAGCTTCCTGACTTATTTTCTATTCTTAAACCTGATGATCGCAACATACAAGAGCGAGTTTTTGAAGCAGAGAATAATAAGCAAAGGGTAAGTATAATTTCCGAGTTTCTTGATGCCAGAATAAAAGAATTCGCAAAGCCCGAAATTGTTTTTGCTGTTCAGAAAATAATACGAAGCGATGGCGGCTTAAGCATTAAAGATCTGGCCAATAATTGTGCAGTTTCTCAAAGACAGTTTGAAAGAAACTTCAAAGGTATTACCGGCTTTACAGCAAAATCATTTGCAAGAATTATACGATTCAATGCACTTCTGAAAAAGGCTAACTACAAAAAACAATCCCTCACTGAAATTGCCTTGGATTTTGGATATTATGACCAGTCACACTTTATACAAGACTTTAAAGATTTTTCTGGACTCAACCCTAAAGCGTATTTCTTACAAAAGCTCTTCTGATATAAATGTCGATTTTTTCCAATTTAATACAGATGAGATTCAGGTCCTTTGTAAGAAAAAATATGACAAACGAACAACTAATCCAGCAGTTTCAAAAAATTGAAGACGACTTCAATGTAGCTGTAATTTCTAACCGCGTTGACGAAATAAAAAAATGTGTAACAAGCGACTGGGTTCTGGTTGACAGTCAAGGTGGAATAATTCTACAGGAGGGATTTTTTAAGGTTCTTGAACAAGGATTACTTACTCATTCATCAATGATGAAGGAAATATTGAGAGTAAAAGTGTATGGTGACATTGCATTAGTAACGGGTCGCGGCCAAAATACCGGAACTTGGCAAGGACAGCCTTTAGAAGCGGACGAATGGATTACAGACGTTTACAAAAAAGAGAATGACAAATGGTTGTGTATATTGACACACTTGACACCAGTGAAAAAATAATTTACGGTTATAGAATCTAAGCCAGATTTGAAACGATAAATCAAACCTTCCTTATTTCACCCGGAAATACTTTTCAATGATGATTCGATCGATACCCGTGCCTTCCACTTTTTCTCTTCCGCTTTGGATCAATGTATCATTTTGAATTTCAACAGTAAAAACAAAAGTATTCCCTTCCCATTCTCTGAAATTACAATAGTCAAGCTGTTCGGTGTATTGGTTGTCCTTTAAGCTGTATGATCCCCCTCCGGCAACAAACGCGGCAGTTGAATCTTTTCCTTTATTCAAATCATGTCGTAGAAAACTGAAATGCGAGTCGTTTAAAATTTTGATCATTTTTTGATCTTTGCTTGCTGGAGTAAAGGTTGTATCTGAATTTTCAATTTTAGTTTCTGAAATTAATTCCCACGTTCCTTGAAGTGGAAGGTTTGATGTAATTGAATCGTTGGTTTCCGATTTTTCATGACAGGACAGCACTACAAAAACTATTGAGATAAAGGCAATTTTAAATTTCATAAATAGAAAGCATTAGTGGAATGAAGATAAAGGTATGCATTGTCGCCAAATGATCTTCATTTCAGTAACTATACAGCGTGATTTTATTTTTTTAGCTTAAATTCTGTGCGTAACTTTATTCACCAGCCGTTGATAAAGGAATTTGTTAAGCTTTGTTTAATAATCGTTGTGCAGAATAGAGGGAGAAGGAGTGAACTCGCGCGTTAACATGAATTATTGAACTACTCCAGATCGCGAGGTTTGAGGTAAATTAAAATAGCCTGTTTTTTAATCTAATTTTTTACTGCTTATGATCCGTAATTACTTCACCATTGTGCTAAGAAATTTCTTGCGTAATCCCATCTATTCAGCAATCAATGTTTCAGGTTTGGTACTTGGGTTATCCTGTAGCATTTTCATTTTTCTATGGGTGTTGGATGAAATGCAGTACGATCAGTATCACAAAGATAATGCACGGGTGTATAAAGTGATGTGGAATCATAACTTCATAGATCAGGGAATCACTACCGCGCATTGGACCTCCGGACTATTGGCAGAGGAATTGAAAGCAGAAATTCCGGAGATCGAACAAGTGGCAAGGGTAGCATGGTCTGAACTGAAACTTTTTAAACACGGTGAATATTCGAATTACGAATCAGGTGATTATGCTGATAAGACAATTTTTGATGTATTAAACCTAAAGCTTATAGAAGGCAATATTCTTCATGCGCTTCCAAATAACAACTCAATTGCGATATCGGAAAAAATGGCTACTCGGTTCTTTAAAACTGAACGCGCCTTAGGGAAAACATTGCGCATGGATAATAAACAGGATGTCACGGTGACGGCCGTGTTTGGAGATCTTCCAGAGAATACCACAGAGAAATTTGAATTTATTCTTCCTTTTGAACTTTACATTCAAAAGGATGCTAAAAATCTAATTGAATATGACGGATCAGGATGGCAGTTTACACTCATAAAATTGATCGAGAAAAGCAACAAGCAGTTGGGTGATTTGAAAATGGTAGAGTATTTTCGGAAGCATGAAAAGGTGTCATCTTCACCTCCTCCACCCCCCTTCCTTTTATCTATGTTGGATTGGCATTTGCATGACAACTTTACTAATGGTAAACCATCGGGTGGACGTATTAGTTATGTAGTTTCTTTTAGTCTTGTCGCCATTCTTATTTTGATTATTGCCTGTATTAATTTTATGAACTTATCGACAGCGCGATCGATGAACCGTTCGCGTGAAGTGGGGATTCGGAAAGTAGCTGGTGCATCGCGAAGCGTGTTAATTCGTCAATTTCTAACGGAATCAATTTTACTTTCTTTTTTATCCTTATTCATTGCATTGCTGATCGTACACTTGTTTCTTCCGTTGTTTAATAGTTTTACTGAAAAGCATATCGCATTAGACTATTTCAATCCTGTTATCACCATTAGCCTTATTGGAATTGCATTACTGACAGGCCTTATCGCTGGAAGTTATCCGGCATTTTTTCTTTCTTCATTTCGTCCAGCCTCCGTACTAAAAGGAAATCTTCAAGCAGTTTTCAGCGGAGCAGATTTAAGGAGAGGCCTTGTTGTTTTTCAGTTTGGATTATCCATGGTCATTATTATCGCTGCACTTGTCGTGAATGAACAAATTGAATTCATGAGAAATAAAAATCTTGGCTTTGATAAAAACAATGTGGTGTATATTGAAGCAAACGATGAGATAGCGAAGAACTATAGCGCGTTTCGAAATGAGTTGTTGCAAAATCCTTTGATTGAATCAGTTTCGCGTGGCGATTGTAATCCAATGGAAATAAATGGAGAGTCTTATTATAGTTGGAATGGAAAATCCCCCGATGATGATTCATACTTTAATGAAGCCGTTTGTGATTATGATTACCTCGAAACCTTAGGCTTTACATTTATTCAGGGTAGAAATTTTTCACCTGACTTTCCTTCTGATAGTACAAGTTTTATCATAACGGAAGAGGCTGTAAATCGCATGGGATTCAGTAATCCAATTGGTCAATATCTCGATAATGGTGATGGAAAGAAGGGGCAAATTATCGGGGTGATTAAGGACTTCAATAATTTAAGCATTCAACAATTATCCCATCCAACCTCTTTTAGGTTGAAAGATTCTAAAAAAGATTTTGATAGAGCGCTTACCATGTTCGTTCGTTATAAGGCCGGAGCGCTTGTGCCTTCACTAGAATACATGAAAACGGTGTATAAAAGAAATGCTTCAGGTTTTCCTATTCAATTTAGGTTTATCGATGAGGAGTTTGAAAAACAATTTAAGGGAGAATTGGTCTCTTCTGCATTATCGACATGCTTTACCGTTATGGCTATTATTATTTCTTGTTTGGGTTTGTTTGGCCTGGCATCTTTTTCGACAGAGAGGCGTACAAAAGAAATTGGTGTGCGGAAAGTATTGGGCGCGTCAATCCGAGGACTGACCGTGTTGCTGTGCAAGGATTTCACTCGCTTAATAGTGTACTCCATTATTATAGGAAGTCCGGTGGCGTATTATGTAATGGAAAAGTTTTTAAATAAATATCCGTATCACACAGAACTGAATTTTTGGATGTTCGCTGCGCCTGCTATCGTCATGCTTTCCATTTCGTTAAGTATAATTTTATTTCAATCAATTAAAGCTGCTTTGGGCAATCCGGTTGAGGCGCTGAGAGGCGAATAATTTTTTAATTCGATGTCTCTCAGTTTATCAAATAAGGTTCTAACGGCCGTATTTCCTAGGTCAACCTTTGCCATATTTTTTTACAAAGCATTTCATTTCGCGTATGAAATACTCCTTTTAGCGTAGGCCTTCCTTTTTCTATGCCCGTAAAACTGCGCATGGGAAACAATTCCCAGGAAATGAAAAAATTCAAATCAAACAACAACAACCTTAATTTAAAATGAAAAAAGTAGTAGGCATCGTTCTGATAAGTGTTTTTATCGATTTCTCCGGTTACGGTCAAACCTTAATTCCAAAAGTAGGTGTATCATTCTCTTCTTTGCAAGCAGATGAGTTTGTAGCCCAGATGAGCAATAAATTCAAAGGCCAGACTGGCTGCAGCTTAGGCGTTGGCTATAATATTCCAATTAAATTAAATGGCAACGGATTGTTTTCGCTTCAACCCGAAATATCATATGTAGAAAAGGGATTCAAGGTTGATGCCGTAGGTGAATTTTACTTTAACGAAGCCTATTATACTATTAACTCCCATCAGGAATATTCAATCCGCTACCTTGAATTTCCAATATTGGCGAAATACGAAATCGGACCAGACAACTTCCGATTCTCGTTTAGTGTTGGACCCTCCGTTGCATTTGGTTTAGGTGGGCGTTATAAATCGGTGGCAACACAAACCGATGATGTAGAAACAACAGAGTTTATTAATACGAAGGGTGATATTAAATTCTTTCAATCGAAAGATCCAAATGAAGCAAGCTTTGATCACAACATTGATTTCGGATTGCAAGTAGGAGCCGGAGTTTCACTTTACAATCGCATTGCAGTGGATGTTCGTTACGGTAATAGCTTTACGAATGTGAACGAGTATAACGAGTCAAAGAATAGGGTATTACAATTTACTGTTGGCATACCGATCATATTAAAATAAAACCAACTTCTTGAACCGTGTACTAAACTACAAAGGGATACATAAGAAAAAGCCCTTCCAAATATCAATACCTGGAAGGGCTTTAATTTTATAGATTACTCCTTAGTGGCGCTTGCGCGAAGAACCTCCCTTACTTTGCCCTGTGCTACGCGAAGGTTGACTGCTTCTCTGATCGAAAGAGCTCTTGCGTAACTGCTGCTCTCTTTGAGGTTGCACACTTGAGCGCTGTTGACTATTCGGTTTTGTCACAGTACGATCTTGTTGAAAGCTTTGTCTATTATTGGTTTGTTGCCTTTCAAAAGACTGTTGCGGTTTTACATACTTCCGCTGTTGACTATTCCTATTGAAGTCCTGAACATTTTGTTGAGCTTGACGATTTTCATTTTGCCCTTGAGTTTGTTGTGATCGTTGCTGATGATTGGAACGCTGTTGATCCTGACTGGCATTATCAAATGACCGATTGCGATTTTCATTTTTAGTTTGCAAATCAAGTTCCTGATTTCTGTTTCCATTTTCATTTCTGCTTCGATCACCTCTCACTACTTGTGAAGGTGCAGAATGTGTTCTTCCATCTTGTGTATTTTCAATTCGCGGTTTATAAAAGCTTACCGAACCACGATCGATCTCTGATCTGCCCGGACGATTTCTGTCATTAACAGCATAAACCTGCACACGTTCACGATTGGTTCGTTCAATCTCCGTTCGTGATGGACCGGTAAAGAAATCTCCTCTTCTTCCATTGCGATAATTGTGTGTAACAATGGTGGTGTTATTAATGATGTTAATCACCTGAGGTCTCCCAACACAATGATGATGCACCGTGCGATAGGTAATGTATCGATAAGGAACAAAATTCCAGTAATGATGTGGTATGTTGTTATAATAATTGAACGACACATTAATACTAAGACCAGGCATTAATGGAGCCCATCCATAATATCCACCACCACTTCTCCAGGCTACCCATGCCGGAGCCCATTCTGTATCCGGAATCCACATCCATCCCTGGAAGTCATCATAGAACCATCGGCCATAATGAAACGGTGCCCATCCCCACGAATAGTCAGACATCCATGTATTTCCATATTCCGTGTTGATCCAATAACCGTTGGTAGCATACGGAGTAAAATCCGAACCTACATTGGGTCTCCATACATATCCATAGTTGCCGTACTCCATCCAATTTCCATAAGGCTGAAGTTCATCGTAAAATACCTGTAACGAAACACTTCCCTGAGCTTTACTGGTGTTGATGCTAAGCACGCTCACCATGATGAAAGCCAGAATCATTCCTCTACGCAATGCCTTTTTCATAGCTGTATTGTTTTAATCTATGATATATAGACTAAAAATGATGCCACATTCTATCCGAATTTGTAAAGGAAAAGGGATCAGGGAGTTATGAAAACAATTCGAGATGATTATCTCGCTTCGTGTAAATTCTCACGCGTTAAAAGAGCACTTTAGTTTAGCACTAATTATAGAATGTATTCACCTTATGATACTATTTATACCTTCTTCTGACGCAGAATACCCGCCTGGCAAAAAGATTTTGTACAAGTGCTTTTTATCTGCATTTTCGTGGCAAACAATAATTGAATGATAACTGTAATTTTGGTAACGCTTCTTGTTCTTGGTTTATGGATAGCCTTCTTATTAATTAAAGATTACATCAGATATAAAAATAATCTGGAAGCAAACTCTTGGTTTAAGACGGGAGCCATTGGCTTTGTCGGTAACTTTTTTGATACATTGGGCATTGGCTCATTCTCGCTCGAGACTGCCATGTTTAAATTTTTTAAGCAATCAGAAGACAAACTTATACCGGGAACGCTCAATGTCGCGAATGCTATTCCAACGATTGCCCAGGCTTTTATTTTTATTAAAATAGTTGAGGTTGATCCTTTAACACTTTTGTTGATGATCGTGGCGTCTGGTGCAGGAGCATTTTTGGGTGCAGGCGTGGTGGCTAAGTTGCCAGAAACTGGTATTCGACTAACAATGGGCATTGGACTTTTCGTAGCAGCATGTTTCATGGTGTCAACCAACATGAACTGGATTCAGGGAGGTGGAGAAGCACTTGGCCTGGAAGGTAAAATGCTTGCCTTCGCTGTGGCTGTGAATTTTGTACTGGGTGCTTTAATGACTGCCGGTATTGGACTTTATGCTCCTTGCATGGCGTTGGTTTTTGCATTGGGCATGTCACCACAGGTAGCGTTTCCCATCATGATGGGATCGTGCGCTTTTCTGATGCCAGTCGCATCTTTGAAGTTTATAAAAGAAGGAGCGTATAACAAGCGTGCTTCATTTATCATAGCCATTACTGGAACCGTTGCTGTTCTAATAGCAGCGTACATTGTAGAATCGTTGCCTATGGAGATTCTTCGATGGGTGGTTATTGTGGTGATATTGTATACTTCTGTGGTTATGCTTCGGGCAGCTCTTAAAAAGAGAGCTAGTTAATTTTTGCTACAGCAGATTGTTGATTATGACTTATCAAAATATTTCTCAAGGTACTGTTTCATGAATGCTGCACTATCCGCAACACTCTGCATTGGATCCTTAGCGAAATTACCTCCCTGTTCAAGAAAGTAATCTTCCAGTCCGGCAAGTTTAGCATCAGGCAGAATGGGTTTATAATCGATGCTGCCATTGCCGAGTTCAGTGTAATCCCGAGTTTTTTTATCCATGTCTTTTATATGCCACATCACAAATCGTCCGGGCTGTTTGCTGAATAATTCGTGCGGGCTCAACTTTGAAGAATGCATCGACCAATAAATATCCAGCTGCAATTTGACGAGTGTCGGATCGGTTTCGTTCATGATCACATCATAACCAATCTTTCCATTGTGGTCGATGAATTCAAAATCGTGATTGTGATAGGCAAGCGATACATTTGTATTTTTCAGACGTTCACCAATCAGGTTTAACTTTTCTGCAACCAGTTTAAATTTGTCAATGGTGCGCGATTCCGGATCGAGCCAAGGCCAGGTAATGTATTTTTGATTCAACGCATGCGCGCCTTCAATACTTTGATCAACGTAGCGCATCAGATCATCATCCGGCTTTGTTAGAAAACCAGTAAAGTCATAATGACCACTAGTGGTTGTTAAATTCAAATCGGTTAATAATGTTTGAAATTCTTTTGCCTCATAGCCGTAGTATTTTTTTTGAGCAGGATCAAATCCATACGTTTCAAGATTTTCATAACCCAATACAGCAACTTTCTTCAGCGTTCCCTTTACATCTTTCGACAAAGGTTCCCGAATAGAAAAAAGCTGCAAGCCCATTTTATATTTAGACTTCGGCCGAAAGGAGGTGAGGCCGAGAAATGCGGCTGATGCTAACACACTAGTTTGTTTAATAAAGGTTCTACGGTCTGTTGAATTGCCCTGCCCTTCTTTGTCGTTTGTCATATTGTAATCGTGTTAGTAGAATTAAGTTTGATTTGCATCATGAGGTGCTTCAACATAAGTCACACGATCGTTTCAATCGTATGCTATTGAGATCAAGGCAATGTAAAAATTTATAACCACATGTTGACGGATAACCTTTGAGTTTTACTGTCTGCGCTGAGTAAATTCTCTTTTGATTTTTAAAGCACGTTTGCTCTCCTATTTTACTGAAGCAATGCAATGAATGAGTAAATACGTTTTGTGCCGTTTGAAAAATGAAATGTGCCGAAACAAAGAATACATTTTGCGTGAATATGTATTCCTTTTATATTTAAGAGTCAATTAGCCATAATTAAACTTATATGAATAAGGACGACAGTCCCTCCTCTGAAATTCAATACGAAACTGCCACCTCGCAGCAAATATTAAAAGCCATTTTTGATAGCACCAAAACTTCCATTTTTTTGGTTGCTGCTGATTATCGCATTCTGTTCTTCAACAAATTTGCCAGTGATGCATGCAAGGTTTTATATGGAAGAAGCATGTTCATCGGAGACGACTTGCTGCTCTATCGGCAGGATGGAGATGAAGTCTCTCCTAAAATTTTTAAGGAGGATTTCCAAAACGCTATTCTGACCAAAAGTCCGGTAGCACGCGAGCGGGAGATGAGCCATCCTCAATTAAACTACTGGGTGCGTATGGAATACACTCCCGTTTTTGATGACGAAAAATTAATTGGCGTCTTGCTTCATGTGCTGAACATTAGCGAGCGCAAGAAATTTCAACTTCAGAATGAACACCAGCGCAAGCAACTTGTGGATATCGCGTGGTCGCAATCACACGAAACACGACAGCCTGTTTCAACCATGCTGGGTCTGATTAATATTCTGGATAAACAATCTCTTACTCCGGATAATCAGCACATCGTTAAGTTGATGCAAGAGACTGCAATGAAACTGGATAAGGTTATTCAGAAGACCGTGATATTGGCAAATAAGATCAGCGACACAAATCATACTTCCTAATTGAAATAGCGAGCCCATCGTTTGCCCCGTCTGGTATTTGTCCAGCGGGGCTTTTTTTTTTAACGCATTTAAGCGTGGTGAATGAAATCTGATTCTTTATTCAGGAAAATCCCCTTAATCAGCAAAAAAAAGGCATTCAAAACTAAATCCCTTAGAATGTATTCACTAATATAATTAGTTTATTAGGTTTGTTGTCACTAACAATATTAGTTTATGAAAACAATCAAAACAGCCAATGGTGTAAAGAAAATTGAGGATTGGAATATGTATTTGGTACCGCTTCAGCTTCGAACGATTTTGCAGGAGCATCGCGCAACCTTGATTGATAAACTTCTCCAGGGTGGATTGAGTGCCTACATTGATTACACCTTTTCCATGAAGGCAGCTCCTAAATTAATGGAGCAAATCAAAGATTCGCTTAGCCTATTGAAACATGATGGCATTGATAGTATTGTATATGCTCCAATGTTTGATGCTGTTCTGAAGAATGAATTCACCTCATTGGACAATACTTTATTTTACAGTGAGATAAACCAGGTGATCAAAGCAACGCTTTTTCAACCACAACTTTTTCCGGAAACGCAACACACTTTTTTTCAGTAACATCTTGTTTAATATGTAACGATGCAAGGCATGGATTAAATTCTTAAAATAATTACGCCATGGAACAGTCAACGAGAAGCCGGTTAGTGCATGGCACCTTGCCACGCGATGTAGAAGACGAACTCTCTTCGCTTCACATTGAAAAAGTGTGGGAGCTGCTGGAAGAAAAATTCTGCTTTAACGTGAAGGTGTGGAAAAAAGAGTTCAATGATTTTCAAAAGCAAATACCTTCGGTTGAATATCGGGAAGCGTTTGTTCAGTTTGGCCACGAACAGATTAATCCTATATTGAACCTGATTTTAAGACGAAAGGAATATCACCCTACCTGGCGAAACATCTTGACGTATATTGTAAAAAAACACTGAACATTGAATTGATTTTTTTAACTTAACTCGATATGAACGAAGACCCTAACATTTTTTCAACTACCCAAAACGAAACCATCAACATCGCATCCGTAATTTGGAAATTACGGAATGATCTGATCAAGGATTTCCTGGATGAACGCACGTTGATTGCTTACCTCTCTGAACAATACAAGATCATGGAGCTGTCGGCAGTAAAAGTAGAATTTATAAAAGCCGAATTGAAGCGACAACTTCTTGTTCCGGTCGACCTGGAATGGTATAAACCGATTGTGGATGATTTTAATGCCACCGGAAGTGCAGCGTTATCGGAAGGAAATGAGAAATTGTTTTATAAGGAGATTGAGGGATTATTGAAGAAGTATATTTATGGATAGCGATTTACATCTCTTCATTAATTCAATTTAAGATCTTTTTAAGGAAGTAAGGGGTACAAATACGCCATCAACACTTCATCAATAAATTTGTTTTCGCTTTTAAGATGGGTGTACTTTTCTAGTACACCTTCTTTTTTGAAACCACATTTTTCATAGACAGCAATTGCTTTGGTATTGGTTACTGCTGTACTCAATTCAATTCGAACTAAATCTTTTGATTCCCCAAGTCCAATAATTTCTTTCATCATTGATACACCATACCCTTTTCCACTTTGTGCGGGATCAATGGCAAAGCCACCTAAATAGGCCATGTGCGAATTCCGGTGTTTAAGATGAATGAATTTAAACATGCCCGCTGGTTTATTTTCCATTTCGAAAACATAAAGAAGATTATCGGCAAGAAGTTCATTAAAGATTGGTGTAAAGGAAGATTGATCCATTCTTTCGTACAGCAGGAAAGGATTGACATCCGGATGCATGTATAGGTTGTAAAAAAAATCAAAATCTTTTGGTGTTGCTAATCGAACCATAACAAGGTATTTATTTTCAAAGGTATTCAGTTGATGGACGCAAGCCAACCGGAAAGGTTGCTAAAATTGCAACTCACTTTTTTGAATGATTCATTTTCAGATTTTTATGGAATCCGCCAACCTTTTGCATCTTCGTGTTATACTTAATTTAATTCGTTATGAAAACACGTCTTGTTTCCCTTCTTATCCTTCTTACCAGCGTGCAGGTTTCAGCACAAATTGGTGATGACTTTAAATTACCTAAAACCTGGACAAAGGATTTTATCATCACTCTATCTTATAGTGGTAGTATGGATGGTAGCAATACAAAGCTGACCTTTACCCACGACTCTTGCACTTACATTCGGAATTCAGCAATGAGCGCATCGAAAAATAATGTTTATGTACTCACAGAATCAGATCGTGTTGCTATACTAAAAAAGCTGCAGGAATTAAAAGTTGATAATATACACTCTGAAGCCAACATGGCTCCTGTTGATGATGGATGGTCGATGCTCCTGTGTTTTGGCTTTCATTGTATTGATGGAGGAACGTCTGCCCGGATGAGCGATCATGATAAAGATATATTTTCAACAGCCTACGGATACCTGGAAGAATTCGCTGTGAAAAAGGATAAGCACTAAATCCTGGATTAACATTTCAGAAGAGTTAATCACCGATACCCCATGTTTTTAATAAAATTTAATTTTCGGGGAATGAATGATTACGTCAAACTGATTAGCGTTTAGTGGTGCCAATGCTCAAAGCGGTGGCACCACTAGTTAAATTAAAATTTGACAGGAATTTTAATCAATGTATTTTCCCACGCCAGCATCATCGTAGCAGTTCCTTTGCCACCATCAAACGCAATTGTAAATGCTTCTACTTCAGCTTCTGGTTTATCGACCGGAACTTTGAAGCGTACTACGTCTTTGGTTTCGTCATATTCAAATGCACCCCATGTATCTAATTTTGAATTAAGGATGATGGTCCATTCTGTTTTATCCGGAATGGTATAAAGTGAATAGGTTCCGGCAGCAATTTGTTTATCGCCAAGCGTTACGTCTTTAATGAATTTAATCTCGGTTGTTTCATTGGCACCCGTGCGCCACACTTTTCCGAAAGGTTCTGTTTCTCCCAGCATGGTTCTTCCTTTTTTCTGAGGACGACCATAGACTACTCGTATTACAGGAGCAGATCGTCTTCCATCTTGTCGAAGGTAGGCGATGTCAGCGGGGCTAGGATCAAGGGCAGGTAATTTCTGAGCATAAGCCAGTTCAGAAAAGAGTGCCAGTATCACAATGGCAAGGAAGGTGCTTTTTATATTTTTCATAGAATTAATTTAGGGATTAAAATAGTAAAGGATATATTCAATGCATCACGATTCTGAACGAAGGGTGTTAACCGTCTTTGAACGGACAATCGCAAACCAGATATTGTCATTCCCTATCAACAAAAAAGAATAAACATGTCCAATATTAATCTCATCATAGAAGAACGCGCAGCCGACATTGGAAAATTTATGGTAGGAAGACTGCTTCCATTCCGGCAAAAGCGAATGGTAGGCCCCTTTATTTACATCGACCACATGGGACCTGTAAAAATGAACGAGCGACAAAACTTTGATATACTTCCGCATCCGCATATCGGTCTCTCCACCCTTACCTTTTTGTTTGAAGGTAGTATTATGCACCGCGATTCGTTAGGCAATGAAGTAGAGATAAAGCCAGGAGCTGTAAACTGGATGACAGCCGGAAAGGGAATTGTACACTCAGAACGTACTCCTGAATATTTGCGTCACTCTGATAAGAGCATGCACGGCTTACAAATTTGGGTTGCACTGCCGAAGCACCTTGAAGAAATGAATCCTGAATTTTTTCACATTGAGAAAAATCAAATTCCTGCGTGGAGTGAAGGTGATGTTCAGTTTAAGCTTGTAGCAGGGGAAGGGTTCGGTCGCAAATCAGCAGTGCCGGTGTACAGCAAATTATATATGATCGAAATAAAAAGTGAGACGCAGCAAACGTTGAGCATTGGGAAACATCTTTATGGAGAATCAGGTCTCTACATTTTAGAAGGCGCAATTGAAAGCGATGGAAATGTATATGGACCGAAACAAATTCTAGTGGCGAAAGACAGCACACTTTGTGAATTTGTTATTCACGCCAATAGCACACTCTATATTTTTGGTGGAGAACCTTTCTCAGAAGAACGATTTATTGATTGGAATTTTGTCTCCTCCAAAAAGGAACGCATTGAAGAAGCTAAGCAAAAATGGGCTAATCAAAGTTTCGATAAAATAAAAGGAGACGAAATAGAATTTGTTCCTTATCCTATTCGCGTTAAGTAATATTATAGAGTGAATGAAAGATGAAACGATGGTGTGAAAACTTCATTTCATCTTTCATTCACTTTAACTCTATCTACGGACCTTAAGCTACTTCATATAGCTCGCCCGAATCGCTTTGAATTCTGATCCTTCTTTCCACTGAGGCCATGTAGTTTCCATTGAAAGGCGTTTGCCAACCAGGAATAATAATTTCAGATCATCGACACTTCCTTCAAGTTGCCAGGTAGCGGGATCAAATTCATCCGAAGGTTGGTGATAATGTTTGGCGCGGTATTCATTTTCCAATTGCTCACCTTTTTCTTTTCCTCCCTCAACAAGGTCAATTCCACTGTGTGTATAGAGCGCAGGAATTCCAATCTTAGCAAAATGGAAATGATCAGAACGGAAATAATATCCGGCTGATGGCAATGGATCATTGGTAGTATATCGATTTACTTTTTCACACTCTTGCTTAAGATAATCTTCAAGGTCAGACTGCCCGATTCCAATCAATGAAATATCCTTCACCTTGCCTTTGATGTTTAGTCCGTCAATGTTAATGTTCGCTACTGTTTTTTCTTTTGGAAAGATTGGATGAGTGGCATAGTATGCTGATCCTAAAAGACCTTGCTCTTCTGCTGTGACAAATAAAAAGACAACGGTTCTTTCTGGTTTTGTTTTCAAACTCATATAAGCATTGGCGAGCTCTAACAATCCCGCTGTTCCGGTTCCGTTGTCCATGGCACCGTTGTAGATTGAATCGCCTTTGTCATCCGCCTTTCCAATACCGAGATGATCCCAGTGTGCAGAGTAAATAATGTATTCATCCGGATGTGTTGAGCCTTTTATTTGGGCCACCACGTTGCTTGAGTTATTATATACAGGAGTTGCTTTTACGCTGGTTGAGACCTTCAACTTCATAGGCTCGGCACGAAAACCTTTCTTGTGTGCTGCTGATAATTTTTCAGCATAGTTAAAACCAGAAGCATCAAATAATTTTTTCAATGCTGGTAATGAGATCCATCCTTCAATGGCACACGATGTATTTACTGTATTCTGGTCACCAAGATAAAGCTTCGAACTGTTCCAGCTGTTTTGCACAACACCAAATGGATAACTTGCCGGCACGTCATCGTGAATCACTAGGCAGCCTTTCGCACCTTGGCGCGCAGCCTCTTCAAATTTGTAAGTCCAGCGGCCATAGTAGGTCATGGTGTTGCCTTTGAAGAAAGTAGAATCACCTATTCCAAATCCAGGATCGTTGACAAATACCACTACTACTTTACCTTTTACATCGATGCCTTCGTAATCATTCCAGTTGTATTCGGGGGCCACAACTCCATATCCTGCAAAGACCAATTCAGTATCTTCAAGCGATGCACCTTCCGCATGTTGAGTCCAGAGCACATAGTCTTTGTATCCTTTTAAATTGAATTTTGATTTTGCTCCTTTTATTGTCATCAAAGAATCAGCTACACACGTCATGGATACGAGCGGAACGTTCTGCCTGTAGCTCGTATCATTGCCTGGTTCTATTCCGATCTTCTTCAGCTCACTCTCCAGAAAATTAACAGTCTTTGTTTCTCCTTCTGTGAAGGGCTTACGACCTGTAAAATCATCTGACGACAAAGTTTTAATGTAGCCCTCCAACCGGCTTGCACTGAAGGAGGAAAGTCCATCATTGGCATCGGGAGTTTTAGTAGAGGGACTGCATGCTATCATTAGCATAAAAGCGGAGAGGAACAGAATCAATAATCTCATGATGGGTGTTGAATGTTTAGGTTTGAAGCCTAAGGTAGCAAAAAATAAGATTGGTGGAGCAGCTCACGCTATCCGATTACTCATAGAGGAATTCAACAGCATTTTCCAACAGATCGATTGCATTTTAATTCGTGCATTCGTGGCATCACAGCTAATGCTCATGTATTTTTTGCTTCGGCTTATATGTTGGGTTTTTAATATATGGGAAAATCATTATGAAGAATGTAAAAAGGCCTGATCATCTTCTCAGGCCTTTTTGTAATTCGATTTGGATGAATAGGATCATCGCACGGAAATCGTTCCTTCAACACCTTCTTCCATTGTTTTGCCGGTAACAGCAGAGGCTAAAATCTTGACCATCGAAACAAGTTTTCCGTCTTTGGTATCCCAATAGAAACCTTCTTCAGGTGTAACTTTAATAACCGTGATTCTGGGATCATCTTTTCCATCGAACCAGGCTTTGGTGATTTCAGTCCAGTACTTGTCAATCTTTTCGCGATCGCGGGAAATACTCGCCTTGCCATATACAGACAGAAATTCGTAGTTAGAAGTATTGCTGATGAATAATTGCACACGTGAGTCGTTTGCAATCTCCTGATTTTTGTCGCTGTCACTGGAACTTAAGAACCAGAAGTTTCCCTGGTCGCATACTTCCTGCACGTGCATTGGCCGCGTTGTAAGCGGAACCTGGGTTAAGCGTGTGGTGAAGAGACAGGTTGACTCATGATCAACCAGTTCCTTAAATTTATCAATCGCCTCTTCCTGCGTGAGGTTCTTGATCTGTGATGCATTGTTTTCCATAATCAATTGGTTTTAGTTATTGAATTCGTCAAATAACATTCCAACTCAAACCGTTGATTTTGTTTAGCATTAGGTATCATGAATAGTCGTAAGGCCATTGGTTGCTCAACAAATTATGCCGATCCGCTCTACACCTGTGGAGTTAATTACTCGGTCGTGGAAAATCAAAAACATTTTCTCCAGATGCTGGAGATCTGCGTGCCTTTTAATCCGCGCCATCTGCGGGAAAGAATTCAATTCTGAAATCATTTTTTGTTTGCATATTTTTATTCCTCTCTCTTACGTTAGAAAAGACTAAATGCTCTTGAACAATTAATTCGTTGGTTTATGAAGAACTTGAAAGCCATCTCCATCATACTAGTATTTCTTATTGCTATCCCTGCCGCGGGTCTTCTGGCTCAACACCGGAAAGCACCAAAGACAAGCTCAGGGCGGGCAGCCTATGGCTATCCAGCGGAATCTAAATCGAAGAAAAAGCATAAGAAAAAGAGCAAGTCTTACCGGGCGAAGACAAAATCGAAACAGCCGCTTGATCGGGACAAGAAAAATCCGTGGGCAGGTTGAGATAACCTATTCGATGAAAATTGTGGAAATGGTCTTAAATCCGGATTTTAGAAATTACTTCTCATAAGACTGAGACAAACTATAACAACGGAGGTAAGAATAATGAACAGGCGGAAAAGAATTAACGCATTTAACTTCCGGCTGTGCGTAACGGAGGTAATGGTATAAGAGGATTTCATGGAGTGGTCTTTAATACTATAAAACTAGATCGCTGGCTACTCATGCATCACGAAAGCTTGAGTCGATCATTGCAGAAGTAGGATTTTTCGAATTCGAAGCGAAAATAATGCCTTGTTCAATCATGATTTCAATGCTTAACCTCCTGTTCCCTTGCTGCAACTGTATGACAATAAAGGTATTACCGCTTCGTCTTTATAGCTCGGTTAGATGCCGAAAGTTGGAAACCGATTGCTTTTGTTCTCTCAACGTTTGTACCATTTGAATGAGATTGCCACTTTATGTAAATGGTTTTTCATTCACGTCAGCCAGCATAAGGAAGTGATTTATAAAAGCATCACCTTTGTAGGAGCAAATACCGTTAATGAAGACACAGCCTATCTACCTGGCCTGATCAAAAAGCAATGACAAAGTATTACGATATCAACGGGAACTACAAAGCCTACAGCAAAGACGACAAGCATCTCTTCAATGTGGCCGATGAACACATCGGTTCCTTCTCCAATGGTTTTCTCTATGACCCCAAAGGGATAGCCGTTGGTCACGTGAAGGGGAAACAGATACTAAGTAAAAATGGTCAGGTTCTTTATTACACCAAGTAACAAGATTACCGGCCTCTGAAAACTGCAGAATCATAAAATCATTTTACATTTTGATTGTGTGTTGCTTCTCCTCTATCAGAGTCACTCGAAGAGGACTCTGATAGGATGTAATCAATCTTTTCAGCCGGCTTTTCATAAAATATTATTAGTATGCAGGTGATAATGATGCTCATACCAGCACTACTACTAAAGCCATATGCAAACTTTAGAATTAATACCCGAACACATTGCTGCTGAAAAGGTAGGCGAAGCACTGGAGCGTGTGTACCAGCCAGCATTTTTACAAGTTGCGCGATATATTAGCAAGCATGGTGGATCATTTGATAATGCCCGTGATATTTTTCATGATGCCTTGGCCATTTATTATGAGCAGCACCAGGCCGACAAGACAATTGAGTCGGACATTAATTACATCACAGGTATTGCCAAACACCTGTGGCTGCGCCAGTGTAAGCATGATGTCATGCATTTTGATATTGATGAGACCCTGCCTGCTGTTGTACTTCCACGCGAGCCAACGCTGAATGAAATCAAACTGATTCAAGTATTAGAGCGCACAGGCAAGCGCTGCATGGATTTGCTGGTTTCTTTCTACGTGGAGAAAATAAGTCTTGTAAATATTTCAGCACGGTTTCATTTTTCAAGTGAGCATTCTGCTTCGGTGCAGAAATACAAGTGCCTGGAGAAAGTAAGAGAAGTGATCAAAACTAAATCCATTGCTTATGAGGACTTCTTTGAATGAGATCAATGCCATTGAACAATATCTGAACAATGAATTCAACTCAACAGAAAAGTGTGTGTTTGAAGAACGGATTCGGAACCATGAAGCGTTGCAATTGAATCTATTTCTGCAACGGAAAATTTACAGGATACTTCCATTTTACAGCCGAAGAAGAATCAAAGAACGCGCGGAGCGACTTCATGATCAATGGTTTCATCATGCGGAGGACACAACATTCCGCAATAGCATCCTTCAACTCTTTTAATTTCATTTATGATTTCAGCCAGTATGATTCCGATGGTGATTGATAACGCCTCGCGGGGAGAGCGCGCGTATGATATTTTCAGTCTCTTGTTAAAAGAGCGCATTATTATTTTAGGATCTGCCATTGATGATGCCGTAGCCAATGTAATTGTGGCGCAACTACTCTATCTCAATAGCATTGATCCGAAAGCTCCCATCCAACTCTATATACAAAGTCCGGGTGGAGTGGTGTATGCCGGTCTCGCTATTTACGATACCATGCAAATGATCTCAGCACCGGTGCATACGTTGTGCGTTGGTTTTTCCGGAAGTATGGGTACTGCTTTGTTAACGTGTGGAGCAAAAGGGAAACGGTATGCGTTGCCACATGCAACCATTCACATGCATCCCACCGGTGGAGGAAGTCGCGGGTATACCGAAGATGTGCGCATTGCAACTCGTGAGCAAGAGCGATTGCAAATTCAACTATTTCATTTGATGGGAAAACATTCAGGTCATTCATGGAAGGAGATTGAAGATTTCTTTATCCGTGATCGTTACCTGAGTGCTCCCGAGGCAAAAGCATTTGGATTGGTAGATGAAATCCTGGGAGATGTTAGTGATGTGGTAAGACTGGACTCGCCTGAATTGAATGTTGTGTTTACAAAGGATCTATTAAATACACCTCATCAGAGTTTTCCACGAGAAACGAATTGACCCTCTTCGGATGCAAGTGTCCCGTTTATTCAATAACCTCCATTGCTAAAATTTATTTTTTCTGGCAAACACTTTTTAGAATAACTGTATCGCCATGATGATTATCAGTATGGGCATTAAAAGCACAATGGAAGCAGCTGTAATAAAGAAGTATACAACACTGAGCACTTCATCATCTGTCGCTTCCTGGAGTTGGTCTTTAAGTATATTCATTCTTTACTTTTTTTAAACAACTGCTTACGTGTTATCACGTTTGTGGACGAAAAGAGGAATACAGATCATAATGAGTCCAATGATGACCAATGTTATCAGCAACGCATTGGATGATGTATTCTGCCGAAGAGAAAACAGTATTAGCGTGATTGCCAAAAAAAAGACCCCGATGCTAATAATGACCGACCGTTGATTCTGGTTCATGCAGCTAACTTTAGAAAAAAACAGAGCCCACCAATCCTTAGATATTTAAAAAATATTTAAGGATTGGTGGGCTCCAATTCATCTGCTATTTACGCATTCCTGTTTTGCAATCAAAACCAATAATGCCTTAAATTTCAGTCTCAATCTTTGCGACACCTACCTCTCTACTCATTCCGTAACGCCTTAGTTGGGTTTGCCGTGGCGGCCCGAAGGGAAAGGAAACTGATAGTAAGCCATGCAAAGGTGAGGACCGAAAGTCCTGCCACTAAAAATTGAAGAGGGTTGATATCGGCTTGCAATGTAAAGTTTTGTGCCCATTGCTGAATCAAATACCAGGTAAGGGGTGTTGCCGCAATAAGAGCAATGAGGATCAGCCAGATAAATTCGCGCGCAATCAAGATCACTACACTACTAACAGATGCACCCAATACCTTACGGATACCAATCTCTTTTGTTCTGCGGTCTACAACAAAGGAGGTGAGTCCAAGCAAGCCAAGGCATCCGATAAAAATAGCCAAGCCTGTAAACACACCTGCTACTTTACCAAGTTGTTGATCGGCTTTGTATTGACGATCGAAGTCAACATCGAGAAAAGAATAGTTGAAAGGAAGGTATGGAATGAGTTCATTCCATTTTTTCTGTACACTTGCAACGGTAGCCGATAAATCATTTTCTTCAATGCGGATGGAGATACGACCCACGTCTGTTGTGAGTGCCAGGAGGATAGGTTCTACTTTCGTGTGGAGTGATTTGTAGTTAAAGTCTTTCACCACACCAATGATTTTTCCATATCGGTTTACTCTTTTGCCGATAGCTTCTTCGTTTGTCCAGCCGAAATCTTTCACGGCTGTCTCGTTAATCAGGTATGCTGTTGTGTCGTCTGCCTTTACTTCACGAAGGAAGTCACGACCAGCAAGAAGTTTCATGTCGTAGACGCTGAGAAAATCATGATCAACGAAATTGTAGTTGATATTGGTCGGAGACATTTTACCATCTGTCATTTCGATTTCTGTATACAGATTATTGGTCGATTGACCGGGAACACTCCTTGATCCGGAAGCGGAACGTACACCATGCGCTTTCTTCAATTCATTCTTAATGGCATCAAGGTGTTTTACAATTGCGGTATCGCCATTAGTGGGCACGATCAACATGGCGTTTTTGTTAAAACCAAGATCCTGATTACGGACTAAGTCCAATTGATCATCAACAAGCAAAGTGCCGGCTACCAACGTGATCGAAATAACAAATTGAAAGGCAACCAAAAATTTTCTGAAGTTATTGTTACTGTATATTCCTTTGGTTGAAGGTCTGAAGATCTGTAGGGGTTGAAAGCCGGAGATCATGAAGGCAGGATACGCTCCTGCAAGCACACCAATACACAGCACCAATATAAATGCACCACCGGCTATAGCCCATGCATTTGGTAATATCGAAAAGCTCAGTTGTGATTCAACCAATGTGCGAAAAGCAGGAAGTGCCATCCATGCGAGAAAGCACGCAAAAACTGCAGCAAGCAACGTTACGATAATGGATTCGCCAAGAAATTGTGCTACCAGCATTCTTCGTAGAGCACCTAGTGATTTTCGAAGACCCACTTCTTTCAAGCGCCTGGAGGCGCGTGCAGTAGCAAGGTTGATATAGTTGAAACATGCAATCAAGAGAATAAAGATGGCAATGATCGAAAGAACATACACATTGTTCATGCTGCCTCTTGTTCCATTCTCCCAGGAACGTTGCTGACTCATATATATACTGGAAAGCGGTTGCAGCGGAAGATCTTCATAATACATTCCACCCTTCTCAATATTTCGAGTGATGAAGTCCTTCATCTTCGCTCGCAATTTGTCTACTGATGACTCATCGCGTAGCAGCAAATACGTGTGGAAGCCATTCCAAAACCATGCACGGTCTTCATTGTCTTTGTTATTTCGACTCCAGGTTGAGAACGAGATCAAATTAGAAAAACGGAAGTGAGAATTTTCAGGAACGTCTTCCATCACGCCCGTTACTTTGTAATTATCGTAGTCCATCTTAATCGATTGTCCTACAGGATCTTCATCTCCAAAATATTTTTTTGCCATCGTCTCAGTGAGAACGATCGAATACGGTTCGCGTAATGCGCTCATTTTGTCGCCCTTCAGAAGCGCAAAGCTGAAGATATCAAACACAGTACTGTCTACAATATAGCTGTCGGGTTCATAGAAGGAAATGCCTTTTCGCTCTGCGAGTAAATTCCACTTCTGAAAACGCACATAACTTTCTACTTCCGGGAAGTCTTTCAATAAGCGCGGCCCCATGGGAGGAGAGCTTACGGACTGAAATAACATTTCATTCTCTGTTCTAAGATTCTCGACTATACGATAAATACGTTTCTCATTTTTATGATAGCGGTCAAAGCTGAGTTCGTGGTAAACGTAAAATGAAATAAGGCTACAGGTTGCAAGACCAACCGCCAGTCCGATGATATTAATCAGGGAGAATCCCTTGCTACGCATCAGCGAGCGCATGGAGGTGATGAAATAATTTTTGAGCATAGGAGATGGTTGAGTGAATGGAGACGAATTTATTTTTTTTACAATCCCCGGACGAAACAATCCAAGGATGTGAACTGAAAATCGCAGTCGCGCTTGTGCGATGTTTCCTTTTGCAGCCTCGCGTTGAAACATTTCCCGCAGATCGCCTTCGATGTCTTCCGCAATCGCAGGATCGCAGAACCATCGGAAGAACCGAAGGAAAAATTCAGGTGGTTGTATGTCGGGCAGTTGATTCATGATTTAGGAAATGCCACACGCGGTATCGCTTTAAATAAATCAACACGTTGTTCCTGTGTTTCGCGCAATACGCGTGTTCCCAGTAATGTAAGACTGAAGTATCGTTTTCGTTTACCACCCCGCACGTTGCTGGATTCTCCAAATTCAGATGTCAGATACCCTTTGTCTTCCAGTCGTCTTAATACGGTTTGCAGAGCACCGATACTTACCTTGCGATTAAGACGTTGTTCCATTTCGTCAATGATAGCCACGCCATAGGCCTCTTTATAAAGGATGCCAACCGTAAGCATTACAATTTCTTCAAATTCTCCAAGTTGATGCCGATTCATTCTTAGTATATTTGACTTAAATGTAGTTATTATACTCTCAAACCGTAAGATGGTTACCGAAATTTTAATTTTTCTTTATAATGCTAACTACGATTAAGCTTACGGAAGCATCAGAGTCCGAGAGGCCGGTGACTCCCATCGGGAAAAATTGACTGTGAGAATGTTAGTGCGATGGAGTGGTGCCCGATTTGATAAACAGCTTTTCGTCCAGTTGCCATAACCTGGCACCTCCTCTGATACCATCCTTATTGGTGATGATGATCATATTTTCATCCAGTTTGAACGTAAGCTTATTTGAATTACCTCCACCAATATAGAGGCGATCATAATTGAAAACTGTTTTCAACATCGTAAGCACTTTTTTTACCCGCTTGTTCCATTTCTCCGGGCCTTTGCGTTCTAATTCATCATCACCTACATATTTGTCATAGGTATAATCTTTTGTGATGGCATGATGGGCGAGTTCAAGATGCGGTAACAGATTCCCATCCAATAATAAGGCAGTTCCAAATCCAGTGCCTAACGTAATGACCATTTCCAAACCTTCACCGCTTACTACACCAAGGCCCTGCAAATCTGCATCATTCACAGTACGCACAGGTTTTTGTATTGCATCGCCAATGAGTTTATTCAGATTGGTATTTCTCCAGGCATCGTTAATCAAATTCGGAGCGGTGATCACGATTCCATTTTTTATATAACCTGGAAATCCAACCGATACATGATCATAATCTTGAAAATCTTTGACCAGCATTTTTATGGTTTCTAAAACTCTTTCGGGTGTTGGCCGATCGGGAGTTTGTAATTTTTTATAATCCTGTACTATTTTTCCGTCCTGATCCAGAACGGTTCCCTTGATGGTTGAACCCCCGATGTCAATGGTGAGAATTTTAGATTGTGGTAATTCTTTTTTTGGATCGGTCATGTATAAAGTCTTTCATTGGTGTTAGTCGATTTCATTTTCATCCATCCCTTCGCGATGAACATCCAAACAAATTCTGAATGTATTGAAGTCAAATACAGGATATATTGATTGTACATTTTAGCAGGGAATGGTGCATGATGTAAAGTTGTGATCGTTTGGCAGAACGAGCACTGTACTTCTACTTGAAGAGATTACTCTCTGCAATTATCTTTTTATATTCCGGAAGGATTTTGTCATAGAGTGCTTCGTCTACTTTCTTTAATGAATTAAGTAAGCCACCAATACCCGAGTCTTTCATACTGACGCGTTGTTTTCGGATATCTTCCATTTTCGCTCGGATGGTTCCTTCCAATTTAATGAGTTCTCTTTCGGTCATCGATTTTAGTTTTGTACTGCAAAATACGCTCGTTATTACCTCATCTTTCAATGCAGCTTGAAAATAAAAAAAGCCAGATAATCTACTATCCAGCTTTTTAGTGATTCTGGCATTATTAATACCTACAGGAATGATTCACATCCCTTACCGAGGCTTCGTTTCGCGGACGGAGTACAGTAGAACAGGAACCTAATTCCAGTGCCTGTATTCTTTTAGAGAAGGATCCATTATCCATTAGCTCTATTCATTTCGTAACGAGTTTACCGGATTCGAGTGAGCAGCTCGTAACGCTTGGGTGCTTACAATCAGCAGGGCAAAGACCAAGGCAATGGCACCAGTAGCTGGAAATATCCACCATGAAATTTCTGTTCGGATTGTGTAACGCTGGAGGTAGCTGGTCATGGCCCACCATGACAACGGTGCCCAGATGATAAACGCAATAACGACCAGGATAGAAAAGTCAAGGGATATTAAATTGACCAGACTGGAAACAGATGCCCCCAGAACCTTACGGATACCAATCTCTTTTGTGCGTTGCTCTGCTGTAAATGCAGCCAGGCCAAACAACCCCAGACCAGTGATCACTATAGCAAGAATAGCAAACAAACTGGCAAGACTGCTGGTAAGATTAATGGTGGTGAATTTTTTTTGAAACTCCACATCCACGAACGTGTATTCGAACGGATAATTGGGTCCGTATTTTTTGAAGATCGTTTCTACGGCTTTCAATGAAGCCTGCAGGTCGTTTGTCTTTTTTAATCGTATGGTAATGGATCCCCACCAGTCATCGAGCACGGCAAACATCGGCTTCACTTCTTCGTAAGGCGATCCCATGAGGACATCATCATATACGCCAATGAGTTTGCGTTTTTTATCCCACAGGTCAAGCTCGGTTCCAATCGGATCTTTGAGGCCCATCATCTTGATAGCGGCTTTGTTCACAACGATGGCCATACTATCGGATTTGAAGTCTTCCGAAAAATCGCGGCCTTCAATCATTTTCACGCCCATGGTTTTCGCCCAGTCGTAGTCGGTTACAATCGTGGTGAAGATCACTTTTAAATCATCGGGTTTGCCAGGCCAGCCCACGAAGTTATTCGAGTTAACATCGGTAATCGCGCTGTTAGCGCGTACCATCGATTCCACCACATTGGAAGCCAGGAGTTCTACTTTCAGCGCTTTCAGATTGTCGTGATAATCTTTGTTGAGGGGAACGGTGATGAGGTTTTCCTGTGAGTACCCGATGTCGCGTCCTTTGGCGAGTTGAATCTGGTTGTAGATCACAAACATGGAAATGATGAGGAAAATTGAGAAACCGAATTGTATCGTAACGAGTATCTTTCGCGGAAGGCTCGCGCCTTTACCAATGGTAGGTTTACCCTTCAATACTTTTACAGGTTGGAAACCGGACAAGTAAAAGGCGGGATAACTTCCGGCAACAACACCGGTAACCAGTATCAATCCTAATGAGAATATCCAGAACTCCTTACTGGTGTAGTCAATAAATAATTTCTTTTCAACGAGGGTGTTGTAGTACGGCAACAACACTTGAGCGGCAATGACAGCAATGATAAAAGAAATAGAAGCAATGATCATTGATTCGCCAATGAACTGGAAGATGAGCTGGCTGCGGTTTGATCCAATGCTTTTTCGGATGCCCACTTCGCGTGCTCTTCGTTCGCTTCGTGCAGTGGCGAGGTTCATGAAGTTGATGCAGGCAATCACGATGATGAATATGGCTAGTATGGTGAAGAGCTGGACATAGTCGCTCATGCCGGCCTGCTCTACACCGTTTTCAAAATTGGAATACAATCTCCAGCGAAGAAGCGGGTAGAGAAAAAATGCGTGCTTTATTTCCTTGTCTTCGCCATGTTTTTCAAGCATGTTACGAATGCTGTTTTCAACCGAGGCTTTATTCTTAGCATCGTTGAGCTCCACGAAAACCTGGAAGGAATAATTGCCCCAGTTAGTTTCATTGCGTCTTACCCACTCGTTGGTGATGTGCCAATGTTTGTATGGCAACAAGATATCGAACTGGAATGAGGAGTTGGAAGGAATATCTTTCAGGATACCGGCAACTTTGAGATCGTGCTGGTTATCCACACGAATAATTTTTCCCATGGCATCTTCATCACCAAAGAGAGCTTTCGCGGTAGACTCGGTGATGACGATGTTGCTGGCCTCATCGAGTACTTGTTCGGCATTGCCCGCAATGAGTGGGAACTGGAACATTTCGAGGAACTCTTCGCTGACGTTGAATCCTCGCTTATTAATTCGTTTATCATCCGTTGATGCAAGCAGGTGGTCGCCACCCCAGTCGGCAACGGCTGCGTGGACAATATTCGCATCGGCAGGTTTCATGGCTTCGTGCGTGGGAAGTGGTACTGAGGTCCATGAATTAATGCGACCATCGAAATGGGCATTCACCCACACTTGGTAAAGGCGGTCGGCTTTGGGATGAAATTTATCAAACGAGGTCTCATCGGCTACCCAAAGGATGATAAGGATCGAGCAGGTGATACCAATGGCGAGGCCGGATATATTAATAAAAGAGTAGAAGCCATTTTTCCGGAGGTTTCTGAAGGTGATGATCAGGTAATTTCTAAGCATGGCAGCGGGAATTTATATCTATAGTATACTTCGCTATTGGAAAAAGTTACAGCGATGATGGAAAATAATCTGCCTCGGAAAGACTGGCTGATTCATGATAAGGTTGCATGAATATTAACATTTCTGTCACAACAAAGTCTCTGCTTCAAGACTCTGCCGAATTCGGAGTACCGCCTCAGCTTGGAAGGTACTTGTGTTTGAATAGTTGAAAGGAATATTATAAATTTAGTACACCGAATTTAAGCAATCATTACTTAAACTCTTCTTCAACAATGCGAAGACGTTCGAGCAATTCAAAGTGTCCTGGTGCAATCTCTAAACCTTTTTTAAGAATGGCTCTGGCTTTGGTATATTCTTTTCTGCGATAGTGATATGCGCCAGCTTCGGCATACGGCATCCCGAGGTATACCTCGTCTGCGGTTGCTAACTCCTTTTCAGATTCCAATCCAACCTCCAATTCCTCCATTCGCTTGTACGCTTCAGCGCCCTTATCATGATTGAATAAATTGTATGCAGACATTGATAATTGATACAGACGAAACATCCTGAAATTTCGGTTCGTTGTAATAAATGGAAACTCTAAAATGTAGGCATCCAGCGTAGCGATATTTTTTTCTTTGTCTTTTACTTTGTCGGTTTTTAACATAATGGCTCTCACAATGAGTTCCTGTAACCTTGCATCTTTCTGATTGTAGCGATAGGCCTGGCTTGCGAATGTAAGACTCTTGTTCATCTCGCCTTTCATAGAATACCACTGACTCATGTATAAATAATAGGAGTAAGAAATATCGCCTACTAATTCTTTGTCAACGATATTTTTCGTTACCAATTCAAAGGCCTTTGCTACAAGCGTGTCATTGCTCTCTTTGAATAACTTCTTTTCAAGGATCTGATCAAACTGCACGATTACTTGTTTGCGATCATTTATGTCTCGGATGACATTGGCATATTGACACAGGTATAAAATATCATTTACTGAATCGAAATTACTATTGCTGAGTGCAACACTAAGAAAAGTAATTTTCATTGCCTCATGCTTGGGGCGTGGGTAGAGCAAATTCAGTTTCGCAACACATTGAATGGCCCGATTGATGTTCTTTTCCTCATATGATGTCACTGCCCGGTTGTGATATTGTAGGCCCGCTAACTGATTGAGTGAGATGTTTTGATTATTGTAAAAGAATTCATTGAATGCGTTGGCCTGCCCAACAGAATTTACGTGTTCACGGGTAGTAAATTTCATGGTGATAAGTCCATCAAGATATTCCTGTTTAGCTTTTTCATCCGGTACATAAAACCCTCGGGGGTTGGTTGTTTCGAATAAAATATTTTCATCATTGGGATACGTTACCAGGTATACGTGAGTCGGTTTCTCTTTAATATCAAACGGGATTCCGTAGTTCTCCAAAATGAGGGTATACAGCATGGAAGCAGAGACGCAATTGTAAACTCCGTCTTTAAATACCTGGCTGAATAAAACATGTTCTTCGTATCGGGTGAAAAAATGAGCGTGTACTTCTTTGAAGATGAGTTTCGCTTTTTGCTTGTGAGAGGTTATGTTCAATACTTTAGGATCCAGTAGCCTGTAAAAATTGTTGAGCTTCTCGCGATACCGCATATAGGTCACCGAGTCGCTGTCAATGGCTAGAAAAACAGAGAGCAGATCAACATCATCTCCGGCAAGTGCCTTTTTAAGACGCGAAGCTTCAAAAGCTGTTTGGTAGAGTAAGGTGTCGTACGCTTTTAAGGAGGTGACTGTTAGTGTCAACAAAACGCAAGCGATAATGGTTAACCGTTTCATAGCTCAAAAGTAGGTAGTTTTGAACGCAGAACATGAAATTGAGATAGCGAATTTTTTTTAACCCTTTATTCTGCGAATGGTATTACGATGAAATGATCAGCTGGTCTGGAGAGAAATTAAGTTCAGACTGAAGTAATTCGAAAGCTGCGAGTGTGCGCGACTTGAAACAACGTCTGCAACTGTGTTCCTAATTAAGGGAAACCTTTCGGTATTGATTTGGACTCACGCCAACTTCCTTCTTAAACAATCTTGAAAAATAAGGAAGGTTTTCAAAACCCAATGCGTACGCTACTTCCGAAACATTTTGATCGTGTACTTTAAGTAAATTCTTTGCTTCGGATATCAGGTAGATATGAATCAGATCCATCGCGGTCTTGCCCGTTTCCTGTTTCAGCATGTCACTGAGATACCTCGGAGAGAGACTTAACTGGGATGCCATGTCAGAAACGGAAGGAAGGCCTTTGTCTCTGAGATTTTGTTTTTTAAAATAATCTCTTAACAGATCATTGAATTTCGAAACGGTTTTGCCCGACAACTCATTTCTATTAATGAACTGGCGTTTGTAAAAGCGTTGAGAATACTTAAGAAATGAATCAACATGACCGAGTATTATTTCCCGACTGTATTCATCCTGGTTATTTTGTATTTCTAATTTAATCTTGTCGGTTATATCCCTGATTATCTCCTCTTCTTTTGGCGAAAGGAACAGCGCTTCAGAAATTTCATATTCAAAATATCCATACTTCTTTATTTCAGCATGCAACGCATGACCGTTTAGAAAATCTTCATGAACGAACATAAGAAATCCTTCTGTTTCCAATAGCACATCTCTGATTTCGATTACTTGTCTCGGTTTTACAAAAGACAAGCTGCCATGGTCATGATCGTATTTTGTGCGGCCATACAACACAACACCAGATTTCATTTTCTTGAAACCGAACATAAAGAAATCAGTGGTGAACTCTCCGTTTCCAAGAGAGCATGCGCTTGATTGATTGCAATTAATGATACTGATCTGTGGATTCTCGGGTGCCGGAAATCCATTGGCCTGATGCAGTTCGCTGATCGTTTTGTAGTGATTCATATTGTGAAAGTAGTACAGCCTCTGACTCAGCACGAGAACCAAAGGCTGTACGATTAACCCATTTCGTTTAAAATAAGTTTGTTTTATTTTCCATGTGCTTTGTCGGCCACTTCCTGCCAGCTATCCCATGTTTCAAGACGGGCCGCTGTTACTTGCTTAACCCACGGAAGGGCCATTTTTCCAAGAAACAGGCGAAGCGGAGGATTAGGAGAATCGATCAGTTTTAAAATCGCTTCGGGTGTTGCATCCGGATTTCCGAAAATATCATCCGTCAGCCCTGCTTGAAAATCCGCTCTCACTTTTTCGTATTCTTTCATGGGTGTTGTTGACACTGCAGAAGCACCTGCCCAGTCCGTTGAAAATCCGTTTGGTTCAACAAGCGTAACCTTAATTCCAAAAGCGGCTACTTCTGATGCCAGTGTTTCGCTTAGCCCCTCTACTGCAAACTTTGATGCGTTGTAAATACCCAGAACAGGTAACGTAACAATACCCAGCACGCTTGATACTTGCACGATGTGACCATGACCCTGTGCTCTCATAAAGGGTAGCACTGCTTGTGATGCCCATAACAATCCAAATACATTGGTTTCTATTTGATCACGCGCTTCCTTTTCGGTTGTTTCTTCAATGGTGCCGAACAGGCCATAGCCAGCATTGTTGATGAGTACATCGATTACGCCAAAGTGATCTTTCGCTTTCTTTACGGCAGCAAATACGTTCTGACGATTGTTCACATCCAGCTTGATTGGAAGAATTGAATCTCCGAATTCTTCCACCAGATCCGTTAGTGTTTCAAGGTTTCGTGCAGTTGCGGCTACCTTATCGCCACGTTTCAAGAATGCTTTCGCCCAGATTTTCCCGAACCCCCTGGAGGCTCCGGTAATAAAAATTGTCTTTCCCATAATGTGTTGTCTTTTTTATTTGTTGACGACACAAAACTAGGTTAGAGCTATGCCTATGAATTTATCCTAAACACCAGACTTTTGACACATTTCTACGTGCGAGGTATCAAACAATTTCTATCGGGCTCAAAACCAAGCAGTGTACTTATTTTGCTCACAGACCCTCATGATCCTAGAAACAATATTTTCGGCTAGAAAATAAAAAAGCCCGATAATCTCTTATCAGGCTTTTGTGTGATCCCGCTGGGATTCGAACCCAGGACCCATACATTAAAAGTGTATTGCTCTACCAGCTGAGCTACAGAATCATTAAAATTGTGTCAAATTGCGGCATCTCCGTAATTGAGGTCGCAAAGGTAACAGGATAAAAAAAATATGCAAAGACACGTTATAAAAATTCTCATCATTCTTGGGATTAGTTTCTTTGGTTCGACTGCGATGAGTCAGGCTCAGGTTTTGGGCTTTCGTCTTAAGCAAGCCGATTCTCTTTTTCAAGTCAAACGTTATGTCCAATCTCTTGAGCACTATCAAACTATTTTGGACCAAAAACAATATACACCTGCCATGTTGTTGAAGATGGCTTTTATCCATGAAGGTCTTGGGCATATTGGTCCTGCTCTTTATTGTTTGAATTTATACTTCGCACGTACACATGATCAGGCCGTGAGCGATAAAATGGAAGAGCTGGCAAAAAAGTATAACCTCTCGGGCTATGAATATTCTGATCGGAACAAAATATTCTCTGTCTATCAGCAATATGCGCTGCCCATTTCTTTTGCATTGGCTGCTATTGCCATCTTATTAATGAGTGTGATTTTATTTTTGAAGCGCAAAAAACGCAATGTCATCTTTCCAGCGGTTGTGATGGTAATTATCCTCATTAGTTTTTTAATTCACGTTAATACCAGCCACTCGTTTTCTTCCGGAATTGTTTCGCATCCACGGACCTATGTAATGGCTGGACCATCTTCTGGTGCTGATGTCATTGCCGTGATTGATGAAGGACATCGCTTTGAACTGATGGGCAAAAAAGATGTGTGGCTGCGAATTAAATGGAATGGAGAGACAGCTTTCGTGAAGGAAAATAATTTGCTGATGCTTAACTTCTAATTACAATCACATTTTGTATCGCTAATACCGAACATTAATTAATCCCTTATACTCTTTGTCACTATACGTAAGTAGATAGAAGTAAACACCGCTGGCTTCTCCATCAGCATACCATTTGAAATCACGGTTGTCGCTGGAATACACTTTTTTGCCCCAGCGATTGAAAATACTGATCTCAACAAATCGGCCAGTGCAATTATCTTTTGGCAAGATAGAAACCAGTTCACCAGTATTCGGATCGGCTTTTACCATGGCAAAGAATTCATTCCACTCATCTCCATTGGGCGAAATGAAATTGTTTGGCTTAAAGTCAGTATCACCACCATCGACATCTTTGATTTTTATATCCACTTTTATTGTGTCGGCCTTTTCATTGAAACATCGGTCATCGATGGCCAGAAAGGTAAAGGTGTAATTGTTTTCGTAATCATCGTTGGAGAAAATAGAACAATCGGGATTCCATTTAAAGATTCCATGCGCTTCATTCAGAGCATCGCTCGGAGTGAAACTATATCCTTGTGGAGGAACAGTACCATCCGTAGTCACACTCAGCAATTCGAGATGCAACATATCGGCTTGTGCAAGAACAGAGTCAAGGGCAGCAACATCTAGTTCGATCTGTTGTCCAAGCGTTACATCCAGTGTATTATCAGTGGTTAATGTCATTGTCGGATTGAGATTGGTCACAAATAATTTTGGACCGAGATTATCCTGCGGGTAAAGCTTTACCGATACATTTAATGTATCGGCTCTGTATAGTCCGCACCGGTTCTGATCATCTACCACAATAAACTGAAATTCAAATTCATCCTTGACATCGAGGTTAACGTTGTCGCAGGCGATGTCCCAGTTAAAAATGGAGGATACGGGACTATTTTTCTGATCACCTGGAAAACTAATATTGTAATTGGCCATATTGAAACCAATGCCTTTCGCACTCAATACCAGAAAATCATTATCGACATCGGTTCCCAGAACATTAAAATTAAGGGACTCATTTATTTTTCGCTTTAAACCATCTACTCTTCGTGCGCTGGTATTGAGTGTTAAGTCAGAATATTTGATGATGGGATCGTGATCATTGAAAATGATTTGAAGCCTAAAGGTTAAGATTGCCGGATGAATGTAGTCGCAGAGATCATCGTCTTCCAACTTGATTTTTATTTCAAAAGATGTTTTATCCGAAAAGTCATATACATCACAGCGTGGGTCCCAGATTAGTTGTGCGCGATACTCTCCATCTGCATTTTTAATGCGCTTGAGTTCCATTCCATAATCGGCAAGGACAAAACCATCTGTAAAAACGGATTCGATTATCGGATCATCATCACTGATACCATCACGAGCAAAAATATCCCATACTTGTAATTCACCCTCACGGATGACTGCTGAGATATTCGAGCTTGGCGTTATAAACTTCACATTTTCATTTGGGGGAGGTGTTAGGTTTACCGTAATTTTCAAGGTATCGAAAAGCGGTTGACTGCAAGCATCATCAAAGGCTACAATGCCGATTTGAAAGGGACCGTCTTCGATATAAGGACATTGATCAAAACAAATTTTAAAAGTCGCTATGCTGTCAATATTCGTCAGCGTTTTTTTTGTAATTGTGGGAAGTATTCCACTGATGTCTTTTTTGAAGTTTAATGCAATGGCTTTGATGGTTATATTTTCCTCAAAAAGATCATCCAGTTTGAAGGCATCAGGATCAGAGACCTTGACCTCAATACAGCGATTGGCATCCGACACTTCACTACCAAATGTGACGACCATGTTTTTGTCAGGTGAAAAATTAATTTCCTCCAATTTTTTACCAAGAATTTTAGGAGGTTCTGCAACAGGGCATTTATCTACCACCAGCATTTGAAAATCTCTTCTCACTTCACCGATTTTTATTCCATCACGAAATTCATCACATCGAACAGCAAATACATACAGCCCGAGTTTAGTAGGTGTAGCCGTGAGAAGTCCATCCAGGCTGATTTTTAAATCGGGTTTGCCACCAAGAATGTTGTCAATGCTAAATGGATTACGCCATAGAATTGGTGGGTAGGGTAATGGAGCCAAGGGCGGTACAGGGTCCACAGTTTGTGTACTGAATGGTGTTACCAGTGTGTAGGTAAGCGAATCTCCATCATCATCTACCCCGGCAAAATCAACGAAATATGGTTTCCGTGGACAAGCATAATCATTGAGCGGAGGAAATAGTCTGGGCGAAGAATTAATAAAGGGTTCTCCGTTTTTAACAATTGGAGGAAACTCCAGAAAAAATGTTTGACCGGCTCCAATGCCACCAAGTTGTGTGTCCTGACTAAAAATATTGGTAATTGTATAATTACGGCAACATCGTTCCCAAATAATGTAATAACCTCCAGGATCGTCATAATCTAGATCGGCAAGTGTTACCGTGGTGGAGTAAACTAATTTGTCTGTCTGAATTTCACCGCGTGAACATTCGGGTTGACTGTAATTAACGTTCGAAGAAGAGGGTGCGCCAAATTGGACAAACTGCATAAATTGATTGTCGCTCTTGCGGAAAATAGCAGCGGTAATGGAATTATCTCGTGCGCCAATATTTCCATTCTTCCTATCAAAGTATAAAATTAGCTTGATGCTATCCATAACACCACCACCACCCTGGCAAGTAGGACACGTGTTGACTCTTTTGATATAACGAATCAAAAACTCGCCACCAACGATGTGCGAACCCAGTGCGGGCAATGCATAAAAGCAAACGATTATCAGTAAAAATCTCCTCATACCTTCTAGCCAGACTCTAAAGATATGAAATCAGTTGGAGGCTAAAAACAGCTTTATTCTGTATTTTGCGCGCTTTATGAAAAAAGGAGACGTAATCGAGAATATTGTAGTCGAAACCATGGCTGCGGAAGGCAAATGTTTGTCGCGGGTAAACGGTTTGGTACTCTTTATAGAGGGTGCAGCACCCGGAGATGTGGTAGATGTTTCCTTAACTAAAATTAAAAGCAGTTTTTTAGAAGGGAAAGTTGTTCAGATAAAACAGCTTTCGACCAATCGTGCCACACCATTTTGTTCACACTTCGGATTGTGCGGAGGTTGTTCATGGCAACATCTTCAATATGGTATTCAGCTTACCTATAAGCAGCAGCAGGTTGTTGATAATTTAGAACGCATTGGTGGATTGTCACTTCCTTCCATGTCACCGATTATTGCTTCGGATAAAATCAAGTACTATCGCAATAAGCTTGATTATACTTTTTCATCGCATCGATGGTTAACGTATGAAGAGGTGGCCGAAAGAAAAGCAATTGCACTGAAAGAAGGTGCAGAAGATGAAATCATTCCTGCAGAGCCGGCATTAGGATATCACATGCCGAAAAAATTTGATCGTGTGTTCGATGTGAAGGAATGTTTTCTTCAACCAGAGCCATCGAACGGAATACGATTGGCAGTGAAGGATGAAGCTATTAAAAACTACATTCCATTTTTTGATTTAAGAAGACAAACCGGGTTCTTACGAACAATCACGATTCGAACCGCCAATACCGGTGAGACCATGATTATTCTCCAGGTAACAGAAGATCGAATCGATTGGACTGAAAAAATTTTGAATCGCCTGGCGAAAGATTTTCCGCAGATCACTTCGTTCAACTACATCATTAACTCCAAGCGCAACGATACCTTTCACGATCTGGATATTATTTGCTGGAAAGGCAATCCTTATATCACAGAGGAAATGCAAAAGCCAGACGGATCGGGCACATTGCAATTTCGTGTAGGACCAAAATCATTTTATCAAACCAATTCTGATCAGGCCTTTGAATTGTATAAGGTGGCGTGGCAGCTCGCTGATTTAAAAGGAGATGAGTTGGTGTATGATTTATATACAGGAACAGGTACGATTGCAAACTTCGTAGCAGGGCAAGCAAAGAAAGTAATTGGATTAGAATACGTGGCAGCCGCTATTGACGATGCAAAGGTCAATTCACAAATCAATGGCATTACGAACACTGATTTTTACGCAGGCGATATCAAAGATTTGCTCGATGATGAATTTCTTTCCGTTCACGGAAGACCTGACACGATCATTACCGATCCACCACGAAACGGCATGCATGAAGATGTTTGCAAGATGTTATTGAAAGCCGAGCCCAAGGTAATTGTGTATGTAAGCTGTAACCCGGCAACACAGGCACGCGATCTGAAAATTCTAGCTGAAAAGTATGACATCACAGCCGTTCAACCCGTTGATATGTTTCCGCATACAACACATGTTGAGAATGTAGTGAGGCTGGTGAAAAAATAATTTGTCAACAGTCCACAGACCACGGTCGACAGCAGTTACTACTGTGGTCAGTGGACAGTCGTCTGTAGACTATTCACTACCAAACACTCGTTATAAAAATTTATTTTTCATTCTCCTTGAATCCTTCCATCAAAACTCTCAACATCGTTGTTTGAAATTTTACGCATGCGACAAAAATTATTAAGCGAAGGTGCAAGTGAGCTCAGTTACGAAATCAGGGAGATCGTAAAGAAGGCTGATCAACTGAGAAAACTTGGCCTTACTATTTCGTGGGAAAACATTGGCGATCCAATCCAGAAAAATCACAAACTTCCGCAATGGATTAAAGATGCTATTTCTGATTTGATGAAACAAGACGATACTTATAGTTATTGTCCTTCAAAGGGAATGTTAGAAACCAGGGAGTTTCTCGCAAAGCAGACCAATGCTGCGGGTGGTGTTCAGATTTCTGCTGAAGACATTTGTTTCTTCAATGGTTTAGGTGATGCGATTTCAAAAGTCTATCAATTTATTTCGCGCACGTCACGCGTGATCGGTCCCTCGCCTGCATACTCTACACACTCCAGTGCAGAGGCAGCACATGCTGCGCACGAACCGATTACCTATAAACTCGATCCGGACAATAAATGGTATCCGGATCTGGATGACTTATATAATAAGGTAAAATATAATCCGAATATTGTCGGCATTCTCATCATCAATCCGGATAACCCAACCGGAATGGTGTATCCATTGGAGACCTTAAAAAAGATTGTAGCGATCGCGGAAGAGTTTAATCTTTTTTTAATTGCAGATGAGATTTACATCAACATTACCTACAATGGCGCGCGTGCATATGCATTGGCTGAAATCATTGGTGATGTTCCCGGTATTTCCATGAAAGGAATTTCCAAAGAACTTCCTTGGCCCGGTGGGCGCTGTGGCTGGATGGAATATTATAACCGCGATAAGGATAAGGATTTTAATCGCTTCTGCCAGGCATTGGATAATGCCAAGATGATTGAAGTGTGTTCAACCAAACTGCCACAAGTTGTAATCCCTAAAATTTTCGGTGATCCAAGATTCAAAGTTTATCGCGAAGAGACCAATCAGAACATCGGCAAGCGCAGCAAGATCATAGCTGATATTTTGCGTACCGTTCCTCAGCTTACGTTCAATGAAACGTTTGGTGCATTTTATAACACCATCATTTTTAGAGAAGGAACATTAAATGCAAAGCAGAAAATAAAAATTGAAGATCCAAAGATTCGATCATTAGTAGAGGGGTGGGTCGATCAGGATGACATCGCATTGGACAAACGTTTTGTTTATTATTTATTAGGAGCAAAAGGCGTTTGTGTTGTTCCAATTTCTTCTTTCTGTTCGGAGCTTCAAGGTTTCCGTGTTACCTTGTTAGAGGAAAATGAAGAAACCCTAGTCAAGACTTTCACAGCCATTCGCGATGGCATTGTTGAGTATCTGGGATAGTTTTTAGTTTTTTCTAAGACAGTCGTTGTTTATCTTCTATCCGGTAACGGACATCTGACTTCATTACCGAACGCCACACCTTAAGTTAATGTGCCAAATTTTAATGATATGGCACTATATCGTTATGGTATAGGCTTTGTCAATTCCATAAAAATCTTTACCCATGCTCCGATATTACTTCCTTCTTTTCTTCCGAAACCTTAAGCGTCAAAAACTTTTTTCATTCATCAACCTGCTGGGCCTTACGGTCAGTATTGCCAGCACTTTGTTGATCTACTTATATGTTCGTCATGAGTTTAGTTATGACAGGTTTCATGATCACTCAGAACGCATTTATCGTGTCAATCAGACGTTCATTTGGGGGGAAGAAAGCGATCAGCAATTTGCATCAACAGGTCCGGGTGTGGCGTATGCTGTTCAGGAAGAATTAACGGAGGTCGAGTTGATGACGAGCATTCATACACCGGGTAATTTTATTGTTTCCTATACCAATCCAAAGAATGAAGTATTGTCTTTTGAAGAAGACAAAGTGCTCGCAGCCGATTCAAACTTCTTCTCGATGTTCAACTTTCCTTTTGTGAAAGGCGACTCAAAGAATGCGTTGTTACAGGCGAATACATTGGTCATGTCAGAATCAACGGCCAAAAAATATTTTGGTGCTGAAGATCCGATCGGTAAAATGGTTCGCCTCGGTGGCTTGGGTGGAGGTGCAGAACAAAAAACATATGAGGTAACAGGTGTTGTAAAAGATACTCCGGATAATTCATACATCGAATTTGATGTGTTGCTTTCCATGAACAGTTTTCCGGTGGTAAAGAAAGTGTATTGGAGCTGGATATGGACACAGCTTGAAACGTATGTGCGCTTCAGGGAAAATACCAACATGAAAAATGTAGAAGCCAAACTGGCCGCTATTCCACGCAAACATGCTGAACAGACTTTGCAACGTATCATGAACACTACGTTTGATGATTACATTAAATCGGGAAAGAAGTGGGAATTGTTTTTACAGCCGATGACGAGTATTCATTTACCGGATTCCATCGTATTGAATCGTTTGAATGATTCAGGGAACATTAAAATTATTTATTCTCTTATTGGTGCAGGAATTTTTATTGTGTTGTTGTCGTGTGTCAACTTCATGAACTTAAGCACAGCCCAATTCACACGAAGAATTAAAGAAGCCAGCATCCGCAAAGTTCTTGGACTCGGTCGAAGAGGATTGAGCTTGAATTATTTTATTGAAGCCCTTACATTTTGCTTGATTTCATTGGTCACAGGTTTAGCGCTTACACAAGTGTTGTTGCCTTTCTTCAATGTAATGACCGGAGCCACCTTATCCATTAATTTGTTTTCCGATCTGAATTTAATACTGGCACTTTTTGCTCTTGTTTTATTCATGGCCATTGTATCGAGCAGTTATCCATCGTTCTTCCTCAGTGGTTTTCATCCGATAGAAGCGATGAAAGGCAAATTGAAAAGCGGGCAGCAAGGAAAATTGTTCCGCAATGGTTTAGTAGTGTTTCAATTTAGTGTGTCCATCATCTTGATTGTCTGCACCGCGGTTGTGTTTCAGCAACTGCATTATGTATCATCAAAAGATATTGGATTCAACAAAGAAAATCTCCTGCTCATTAAACACATTGAAGGTGTAAGCGATGGCGAGGGTTTTGCCAATGCTGCTGCCAATATTCAAGGTGTCGCGAAGAGTTCATGGTGCACTTCGTTGCCACCTACTATTTGGGGTGGCGATAAGTTTTCCGCTGACGGTATGAACGGAAAAACGTTTTCCCTCAACTACACTACTGCGGATGAGCGATACCTTCCAACCCTTGATATTAAATTAAAAGTAGGAAGGAATTTTTCTGCCGATGCACCGGGTGATGTTGACCGTGTGATCTTGAATGAAGCGGCCATCAGTCGAATGGGTTGGAATTTAGATGAATCGGTTATCGGAAAAAAAATAGAATCTCCGGGTGGCGAATTGCGATTTGAAGTCATTGGCGTGGTGGCTGATTTTAATTACTGGTCGTTGGCAACACCGATAGAGCCGATGGCCATATTTCACATCAAGAATTCCAGCCCCGCGATCAATGCTGGCGATAAACAATTTGTGGCCTTGAGCATTACGCAACAAAGCGGTGAGTCGTGGGAAACCACTTTTGCACAGCTCACAAAATTGTGGAAACAACATGCGGGTGATTCTCCTTTTCAATATGAATTTGTTGATCAGGCATTCGCAGAAACATTCAAAACGCAAGCACAGTTTGGAAAGGGCTTAACAGTATTGGCAAGCCTGGCGATCCTGATTGCATGTTTAGGATTGTTGGGTATGATTATCTATTCACTTGAACAACGCTCAAAAGAAATTGGTATTCGAAAAGTCTCTGGCGCTTCGGTATGGAATATTGTAACGCTGATTTCAAAAGGATATACAAAACTGATTGTCATTGCTTTTGTGATTGGCGCACCACTTTCATACTGGCTCATGCAAATGTGGCTGGAAGATTTTGCGTATCGCATTACACCCTCATGGTGGATGTTTGTCCTGGTTGGTATAGGTACATTATTAATGGCCATTATGATCACCAGTTATCATTCGGTAAAAGCAGCATTAACCAATCCGGTTGATGTGTTGAAAGATGAATAATAAGAAGTATACAGTGTGAGGAGAGAAAGCGAGATTTTAAAAAGCGTGCCTTTGAAAATCTCACTTTTAACTCACCCATCTCATCTCACCTGTTGAAAATCCTTCAATAAACTAACACTCGTTTTGTGACATTTATAAATTTTTTCTGACATTAACTTGAATTACACCTTTTAATTCTTGAGACTTGTACTCGAACAAAATTAAATGCTGAACACAACTCAAATAGCACAACACTTAACGATCTCCTACCGGACGATCGCTATCGTTAATGTGCTGCTTCTGGTCGTGATTATTATTCTTAAACCCGGTGGGGCGACAGTAGTTTAGCATCAATATAAAAAACTAACGAACCGTCCCGCCCTCAAGCGGGACGGTTTTGTTTTATAGGGACTAAGACAAACTAACAATTGTTATATGTATTACACTAAAGACACCATTTTATTTCTGAACGGTAAGTTCATTAAGGCAATGGATGCGCACACCGATTTGTATAGCCAAACACTGCATTATGGCTATGGTGCTTTCGAAGGTATCCGCGCATACCAGACCATGAATGGTGTGAAAATTTTCAAAGCCAACGAGCACTTCGAACGTTTGAAAAAAAGCTGTGCATTGGTAGGCATTCCTTTCGATTACGAAACAGAAGAGCTGGTTCAGATCTCGTATCAACTTCTGGAGAAAAATAATTTGTCAGACTCTTACATCCGTCCGTTAGTGTATTGCGGACCGAACATGACCTTGACTCAACCAAGCGAAGTATTCTTAATGCTTTGTGCATGGGAGTGGGATAAGTATCATGGAAATAAATTATTGAAAGTAGGTCTTTCATCCTACCAACGTCCGAATCCAAATTCATTGAAGATGGAAGCGAAAGTTACCGGGCATTATGTGAACTCGATCCTTGCAACAAGCGAAGCGAAAGTTCGCGGATACGATGAGGCGTTGATGTTAGACATGAATGGCAATGTTGCCGAAGCTCCGGGAGCCAATTTCTTTTTAGAAAAAAATGGTGTGCTGTATACACCACCAGTAGGTCATATTCTTCCGGGCATCACCCGTCAATCGGTGATCAACATCTGTAATGAAATGGACATCCCGGTAAAAGAAAAAGTTATTAAGCAAGAAGATTTAGAGGGTGCTGACAGTGCATTCTTGTGTGGAACGGCTGCAGAAATTGCAGGCATCGAATCGATCGATGCAAAACCGATGCGCAAAGAATGGTTCGACAGTTTGGGTGCTACTGTACAAGAAGCATACAAATGCCAGGTACTCGAGAAATCGTTTAGCTACGTCATCATCTGACAACCAGATGCTCGAGGACGTGGAGCAGTTGCAAAATTGCTTCACCTCTCCTCGTTAATTATCAATTAAGATTTTGGATTTGTGATTTAAGATTCAGAATAACACACTCACACATAGAGACCATTTTTTAAACTAGTAAGAGACCAATTGTTAATGAAGGAAGAATCTAAAATATTGGCAGGCACTGCTCCCTCTCCTTCGGAGAGGGCCGGGGTGAGGCTTGAACTAAACAAATACAGTAAAACCATTACACAAGATCCAACGCTTCCTGCCGCGCAGGCCATGTTGTATGGAATCGGTTTAACAGAAGAAGATTTAAAGAAAGCGCAGGTAGGTGTTGTCAGTACAGGTTACGATGGCAACACGTGTAACATGCACTTGAATGATCTGGCGAAAGAAGTAAAGACTGCTGTCTGGAGCAACGAATTAGTCGGATTGATTTTTCATACCATCGGAGTGAGTGATGGAATCAGCAATGGAACAGAAGGTATGCGCTACTCTTTGGTGAGTCGCGAGATTATTGCTGATTCGATTGAAGCCGTTTGTGGCGCGCAATACTATGATGGACTGATTGCAGTAGTAGGCTGCGATAAAAATATGCCGGGTTCCTTAATCGCGATGGGAAGATTAAATCGTCCTGCGATTATGGTCTATGGTGGAACGATTGCCGGAGGACATTGGAAGGGGCAAGAGCTGAATATCATTTCAGCATTTGAAGCGCTTGGTCAGAAAATGGCGGGTAACATTACACCGGAAGATTTCAAAGGCATCGTACAAAATTCTTGTCCGGGTGCAGGTGCTTGCGGAGGTATGTATACAGCAAACACCATGGCTTCAGCAATTGAAGCACTGGGAATGTCATTGCCGTATTCAGCATCGAACCCTGCATTGAGCAAAGAGAAATCAGAAGAATGCATTCAGGCAGGTAAGGCGATAAAAGTTTTGTTAGAGCGTGACTTGAAGCCGCATGACATCATGACGAAGAAAGCATTTGAGAATGCAATCACAGTCGTGATGGTGTTGGGAGGATCAACGAATGCCGTGCTTCACTTAATCGCGATGGCGAAATCAGTAGGAGTAGAAGTAACGCAAGAAGATTTTCAACGCATCTCGGATAAGACTCCGTTGATCGCTGATTTAAAACCAAGTGGAAAATATTTGATGGAGGCCCTTCATAAAATCGGAGGTGTTCCATCGGTGATGAAATATTTATTGGAGAAAGGATTTATTCATGGTGACTGCATTACCGTTACCGGTAAAACGGTTAAAGAAAATCTGAAGGATGCGAAGTCACTTGATTTCACTACGCAAGACGTAATTCATCCATTGGAGAATCCGATTAAAGCGACAGGTCACTTGCAAATCCTTTACGGGAACTTGGCAGAGAAAGGATCGGTAGCAAAAATCACCGGTAAAGAAGGCGAGAAGTTCAACGGACCTGCACGTGTATTCAACAGTGAGTTTGATTTGAATGCAGGAATATCAGAAGGAAAAGTAAAAGCGGGTGATGTAGTCGTCATTCGGAACGTTGGTCCTAAAGGCGCACCCGGCATGCCGGAAATGTTAAAGCCTACTTCAGCGATTATGGGAGCAGGTCTAGGCAAGAGTGTCGCGCTTATTACTGACGGAAGATTTTCGGGTGGCTCTCACGGTTTCGTGATTGGTCACATTACACCCGAAGCGTATGACGGTGGGTTAATTGGTTTAGTGTCGGACAATGATCCGATTGAAATAGATGTCCGGGGCCGCACCATAAACCTGATGGTAGATGCTGCAACCCTGGCCAAACGTAAAGCAGCCTGGGTACAACCGGAGTTGCGCGTGAAAAGTGGAGTTCTGTTGAAGTATGCAAAACAAGTAAAAACAGCAGCTGATGGATGCGTTACTGACGAAAACTAAAACTGCGGGAGAGGCCAGTTCCAAAAAGGAAACAATGCCCGCCAAAATGATTTCAGGTTCTGAAACATTATTACAATGCCTTGTGGCAGAGAATGTCAATACATTGTTTGGTTATCCAGGCGGTGCCATCATGCCGGTGTATGATGCCCTCTATGGTTATGCCGATAAGCTCACTCATATTTTGGTTCGTCATGAGCAAGGTGCTGTTCATGCGGCACAAGGTTTCGCACGCGTATCAGGTAAGGTAGGAGTTGCATTGGCAACATCAGGACCAGGGGCAACGAATCTCGTTACGGGTTTAGCCGATGCAATGATCGACTCAACTCCTATTGTTTGTATCACGGGACAAGTGTTTGCGCACTTGTTAGGTACCGATGCGTTCCAGGAAATTGATGTGATCAATACAACCATTCCGGTTACGAAGTGGAATGTGCAAGTAACGGAAGCAAAAGATATTGCACCTGCCATTGCGAAAGCATTCTACATCGCTCGCACGGGAAGACCAGGACCTGTATTGGTGGATATCACTAAGAATGCACAAAACGAATTGATTGCAGAGGCAGAATATGTTCCTTGCAAAAATATTCGGACGTATAAACCAAAACCTGAATTGCAACTTTCACAAGTTGAGGAAGCAGCGAAACTGATCAATGAAGCGAAGCGTCCCTACATTCTTGCGGGACAAGGTATTTTATTATCAGGCGCAACGGAAGCCTTGATTGCTTTTTCAGAAAAGACAGGTATCCCCGTTGCTTCGACATTGTTGGGCCTGGGTGGTTTCCCAACTGATCATCCAAACTATGTAGGCTACTTAGGCATGCATGGAAATTATGGACCGAATGTGAACACGAATGAGTGCGATGTACTCATTGCAGTTGGTATGCGTTTCGATGATCGCGTTACCGGAAACGTAAGTAAGTATGCCAAGCAGGCAAAAGTAATTCATATTGAAATTGATCGTGCTGAGATTAACAAAATAATTCCGGCAACAGTGGCCGTTCATGCTGATGCTAAAGAGGCTTTAACTGCTTTGATCGGGAAGTGTAAATCAAATCAATACCCGGAGTGGATCAACAGTTTTCATAAACTGATGGATATTGAATTTGAGAAAGTCATTAAGAACGAGTTTAATCCTGAAGGTCCGTTGATGATGGCAGAAGTTGTTCATCATTTATCTCAAATGACCAATGGAGAAGCGATCATTGTTACGGATGTAGGACAACACCAAATGACAACATCTCGCTATTATGAATACAAAAATCCACGCACCAATGTAACATCGGGCGGTGCGGGCACAATGGGCTTTGCACTTCCTGCAGCAATGGGAGCGAAGCTAGGCATGCCTGCGAAACAAGTTGTTGCTGTGATTGGTGATGGAGGATATCAAATGACGGTTCAGGAATTAGGGACCATCATGCAGTATAAAATTCCTGTAAAGATTTTAGTGTTGAATAATAATTTCCTTGGAATGGTTCGCCAATGGCAACAACTCTTTCATGAGAAACGCTATTCGTTTACAGAGATGTCGAACCCGAATTTTGTGAAGCTTGCAGAAGCATACGACATTCCTGCTCGTAAAGTAGAAAAGCGCGAAGACCTGAAAGCTGCATTAAAAGAAATGCTGGATGCGGAAACATCTTTCTTCCTGGAGGCAGTAGTCGGTAAAGAAGACAATGTGTTTCCAATGGTGCCGGCAGGCGCGGGAGTAGCAGAAGTTATTTTAGAAATACCTAAAAAGTAAAATCGACAAAATGAAAAGGCAAGAGTCTTTTGTCTCCTGTCTAAAATTTAAAGTCTAGTTATGAAACAGAATTTCACATTAGCCATACATTCAGACAATAACTTTTCGGTATTGAACCGCATCGTTAATATTCTGAATCGCAGAAGAGTGCGCATCAAAAAATTAATGGCGCACGAAAATGAAAATGATTTCACAAGAGGCATGGCGTTAATATTAGTACACACTACCCCTGACTTAATGGAAAAGGTAAAACATCAATTGGAAAAACTGATTGAAGTTGAACAAGCCCTTTATTATGAAGGAAGTGATGTGTATATCGAGCTCAGTGCAAAACACACTGAAGTAGCAGCCTAAGTAAGAATTAAAAAAAAATCAAACCGTAAACAATTAAACACAATAAAAATGGCACAGATCAATTTTGGCGGAACCGTAGAGGAAGTTGTAACCCGCGAAGAGTTTCCAATGGAAAAAGCATTGGATGTAATGAAGAATGAAACGATTGCAATTATCGGATATGGTGTTCAAGGTCCTGCTCAAGCATTGAACTTACGCGACAACGGATTCAATGTAATCGTTGGACAACGCAAAGGTTCTAAGACCTGGGACAAAGCCGTTCAACATGGCTGGGTTCCTGGCGAGACTTTATTTGAAATTGAAGAAGCAGTGAAGAAAGGAACAGTTGTTCAATTCCTTCTTTCAGATGCTGGTCAGATTGCATTGTGGCCAACGATCAAACCGTATTTCACACCGGGTAAGACTTTATATTTCTCTCACGGATTTGGTATCACCTTCAAAGAACAAACTGGAATCATCCCATCTAAGGATATTGATGTCATTCTTGCGGCTCCAAAAGGATCAGGTACTTCTGTTCGCAGATTGTTCTTGCAAGGTAAAGGTATCAATGCGAGCTACGCTGTGTTCCAGGACGCAACCGGTAATGCAAAAACAAAAGCCATCGCATTAGGTATTGGTGTTGGTGCTGGTTATTTATTCGAGACTGATTTCAAAAAAGAAGTGTACTCTGATTTAACTGGAGAGCGTGGTACTTTGATGGGTGCTATTGCTGGTATCTTCGAAGCACAATATGAAGTATTGCGTGCAAATGGTCACTCACCATCTGAAGCGTTCAACGAAACAGTAGAAGAACTTACTCAAAGTTTGATGCCACTCGTTGCAGAAAACGGAATGGACTGGATGTTTGCCAACTGTTCAACAACTGCACAGCGCGGAGCATTAGATTGGATGAAGAAATTCAAAGCGGCAACACTACCTGTATTCCAGGAATTGTATAAGAGCGTTGCTACTGGCGAAGAAGCAAGACGTACAATTGATACATGTAGCAAACCTGACTATCGCGAGAAGCTTGCTGAAGAATTGAAAGAAGTTCGTGATAGCGAATTGTGGCAGGCAGGCGCAGCGGTGCGTTCACTCAGACCAGAGAAGAATGCCGTTGAAGCAAGCATGATTAACTAATCTATTCAGAATTCATTTGCTAGTGTGCCGATGAATAGTCGGCACACTGGTTTATAGACTCTTCATTTTACATTCAACCCTCAACACATGACCGAAGAGATAAACCAACACTTTCCGAAAGCCTACAGTCGTATTGATGAAGCGACAAAATTGTCGGGCTTCACCATGGCGTCTGATGTGCTGACATGTTCGTTGCTCAGAACATTAGCAAGCTCAAAGCCATCGGCTAAATTTCTTGAACTCGGCACCGGAACTGGTTTATCAACTGCGTGGATTTTAGATGGTATGGATGGTGACTCTACGCTTACATCAATTGATTTTGATGCAAAGTTCTTAGAGATCGCGGAATCCTTTTTAGGTAATGATAAGCGCTTAAATCTTGTTTGCACGGATGGCGCAGATTGGGTTGAAGCGAACAGATATCAAAAGTATGACTACATTTTTGCTGATACATGGCATGGTAAATATCTAATGCTAGATGAAGTATTGGCGATGTTGAACAAAGGTGGTCTTTACATTATTGATGATATGATGCCACAGCCGAACTGGCCTGACGGTCATCATGAAAAAGCAATCAAGCTTGTTGATCTTTTAGAAAAACGAGAAGATTTGGTTTTGACAAAACAAGTATGGGCAACGGGAATAATCGTTGCCGTTAAGAAATAAGAAGTAACTATTTAGCCAACAAAACAATGGCATCCGAGACGAAAGCAGTTAACCTGGATATCAACGCAGCAGCCGAAGTTTTAAAATCGGTGGTGTTGAAAACCCCTTTGCAGTTTCATCGTAAACTTTCTGAGAAATTTAAAGCGGAGATTTATTTGAAGCGTGAAGATTTACAAGTAGTTCGTTCGTACAAACTTCGGGGTGCCTATAATCTGATTCAAAGCTTAACGGAAGAGCAACGTAAGCGTGGAGTAGTCTGTGCGAGTGCAGGTAATCATGCGCAAGGCGTAGCGTATTCTTGTCGTAAGTTAGATATCAAAGGTGTGATCTACATGCCTGCCATTACACCCAAGCAAAAAATCACACAAGTCAGAATGTTCGGTGGAGAAAACATTGAAATAGTTTTGATTGGAGATACGTTTGACGAATGCCAGACACATGCATTGGAATTTACAGCAAAGAATAACATGGTGTTTATTCCTCCATTCGATCATATAAAAGTGATTGAAGGTCAAGGAACAGTTGGAAAAGAAATTATAGATGAACTCTCTAACATCGATTACATCTTCTTGCCCATTGGAGGAGGAGGACTTTGTGCTGGTGTTTCACAATATTTCAAAGTCTTTTCACCTCAAACTAAAATTGTTGGAGTAGAACCTCAAGGTGCGCCATCAATGAAGGAAGCATTGAAAGCGGGCAAGCCTGTGGTGTTGGATTCTATTCAACGTTTTGTTGATGGAGCTTCTGTAAAGAAGGTTGGTGATATCACATTTGAATTGTGTAAGGATACACTGTCCGATATGCTTCTTGTTCCGGAAGGAAAAGTAAGCTCGACTATCCTTCAACTTTACAATGAAGATGCAATTGTTGCAGAGCCAGCTGGAGCTTTGTCGATTGCAGCCCTTGATCAATATGCTGATCAGTTAAAAGGTAAGAAAGTAGTATGTGTGTTGAGCGGTGGTAACAACGACATCGACCGCATGCAGGAAATAAAAGAACGCTCGTTATTGTACGAAGGATTAAAACATTATTTTATTGTGCGCTTTGCTCAGCGTCCGGGAGCGTTGAAAGAATTTGTAAATGATATTCTTGGACCGAATGACGATATCGTTCGCTTTGAATTCATTCAAAAGAATAACAAAGAGACCGGGCCAGCACTGATCGGCATAGAAGTAAAATCAAAAGATGATTTTAAGTTGCTGATCGAGAGAATGGATGGACACAAACTCAACTACACGCTCGTTAATCAGAACGAGAATTTGTTTGAGTATTTGGTATAAAAAACGACTGTCAATTTTTCGGTTGTTAATTCAATAGGATAATAGAGTAGGAGTAGCATGTGTAAACCATTTCTCCGACATCAGGTTACCTTTTTGAGTTGTGTCATTAATGCAAAACACAAATAGGTTGCCCCTCCGGGGCAAAGCTTCAAAATGAATATGGGTTTCTACAAAGAGGTTACGCCTCTGGCGTAAGAAATTACCGTATGATCGGGGATGCAAATTGGGTTTGTAATATTAGTTTTTATAACATGATGTATTTGCCCCGGAGGGGCAATCTCTTTGTAGAATCAAACGCGTTTTGGTAATTTGCCCCAGAGGGGCAACCTGTTAGCAGCACGAATTATGGGTGACACCTATACACAATTGTACATCCATTTAGTATTTTCTGTAAAAGGCAGAAACAATTTCATTCAACCAATCTGGGAGAATGAACCTCATAAATACATCACCGCTGTAGTACAAACCGACAGACATAAAATGCTTGCCATTAATGGCATGCCGGATCATATTCATATTTTCCTTGGTTTAAATCCTGCATTTTCAATTTCCGATTTAGTGAAGGATATAAAGAGGGCGAGCAACAATTGGATCAATGATAAAGGATTTGCGAAGGGAAGATTTGAATGGCAAAGCGGATACGGAGCATTTTCGTATAGTAAATCTCAGATTGATCATGTTTGTAAGTACATTCAAAATCAAAAGATCCATCATGCTAAGATTTCTTTCAAATCAGAGTATGTGGAATTATTGAAGCTGTTTGATATTTCATTCAAAGATGAATACCTCTTCGAGTTCTACGATTAAAAACCAGACAAAAAGGTTGCCCCTCTGGGGCAAATGCACTAACACATACGTTTTCTACAAATAGGTTACGCCTCTGGCGTAAGGGTTCTCAATACGATTCTTAAAGACAGATAGAGTTGTTAGGACAACAGCGTTGAATTGATTTGTTAGATTGTAAAGACAAAACATTTTGTTGATAACACAAAGATCATGAAGCCCTGATCTTTAAAATTCCTATCTTCGATCTGAAAAAATAAAGATCAAAATAGAAATGGCACAAGGTTTATTAATTGACATGGATGGTGTTGTATATGGTGGAGACACCATGATTCCCGGAGCGGATGTATTCATTGCGCGCTTATTAAAGGAAAATATTCCATTCATGTTCATGACGAATAATAGTCAGCGTACGCGATTGGAAGCGGTACGGAAACTCACCAAGTTGGGCATACATGTAACGGAGAAACATGTTTACACCAGCGCGATGGCGACAGCAAAGTTCTTAGCAGACCAAACTCAAAAATGTACAGCATACGTGCTAGGTGAAGGAGGATTGATAACCAGTCTTCATGAGAACGGAATTACATTGGTTGATAACGATCCTGATTTTGTTGTATTGGGCGAGGGGAGGAACTTTACACTGGAAATGGTTCAACGTGCTGTTGACATGATTTTAGCAGGCGCAAAATTTATTACTACGAATCGCGATCCATCGCCAAAGATGAAAGGTTGGAATAATCTTGGAATCGCAGCAACCACTGCTATGATTGAAGAGGCCACAGGCGTTCATGCCTTTGTGGTAGGGAAACCTGGACCGGTTATGATGCGTGCCGCTAGAAAAGCACTTGGCTTGGAAACGGCAGAGACTACTGTGATTGGTGATACTATGGTGACGGACATTCAAGGCGGTGTGCAGATGGGATATAAAACCATATTAGTTTTAAGTGGAATTACGAAAGTTGATGACTTAAAAAAGTATGCATTCAAACCTGATTTGGTTGTTGATTCAGTAAATGAAATTGCATTGCCATTGTCGTGGTGGTGAGATTTTTTTCAAACGCGTACATCCACCGTTTGCAATGCGAAATCGCTACCAAACACTTGTGAGTTTGGTTAAAAATTTATTAACAATTCGTTGATGCATGCCTTAACTTTTTTCATCTTCGCACATCAAGATATCTCTCTTAAAAAGTTTTATTTTTTTGATTAAAGTACATCTCGTATGAGATGAGAAGATAACATCAGAACTTTGTATTCCGCCCCGTCCACTCCCGATAGCTATCGGGAAGGATGGGGCGGTTGCGTTTTTAACCTTCGTGTACAAACTAACACTTGTTACACATTTGAAAAGAGAAGTTGAATTAAGAAGAAACATGGCCTCACAACAAAAGACATTATTTGACAAAATCTGGGATGCTCACATTGTGAAAAACAGTGAGGGTTATCCGGATGCAATTTACATCGACCGTCATTTTATTCATGAAGTAACCAGTCCGCAGGCATTTGATGGTTTGCGTAAGCGTGGTATCAAAGTTTTTAATCCATCACGTACAACGGCTACGGCCGATCATAACGTACCAACGATTGATCAGCATCTTCCCATCAAAGAAGCATTATCACGTCATCAAGTTGAAACCCTTCGCAAGAACTGCCCTGAATTTGGAATTGAGTTATATGATCTTGGTCATCCGTACCAAGGTATTGTTCACATCATCGGTCCAGAATTAGGATTGACCTTACCCGGCATGACGATCGTATGTGGCGATAGTCATACATCAACACACGGAGCATTTGGAAATATTGCTTTTGGTATTGGTACCAGCGAAGTGGAACAAGTATTGGCGACACAATGCATTTTGCAGTATCGTCCCAAGACCATGAGAATTGAAGTCAATGGTACACTTGGGAAAGGTGTATTGGCAAAAGACATCATCTTGTATGTAATAGCGAAAATTTCAGCGAGCGGTGCTACCGGATATTTTGTAGAGTATGCAGGTGAAGCGATTCGCGATTTGTCGATGGAGGCGCGCATGACCATTTGCAACATGAGTATTGAAATGGGAGCACGTGGAGGATTGATTGCCCCTGATCAAACAACATTTGATTATATCAAAGGAAGAAAGTTTGCACCACAAGGAGAAAAGTATGACCGTCTTGTCGAGCAATGGAGACAATTAAAAACAGATGAAGGCGCTGAATACGATTTAGTATTAAAGTATGACGCTGCCGACATCGGCCCGATGATTACTTACGGAACCAACCCAGGTATGGGCATGCGTGTAACGGATCGTATTCCAACACTCGAAGAGTTAAAAGATATTTCAGAACAAACATCATTCTCTAAGTCACTTGACTACATGGGGCTTGAGCCAGGCTCAGCTTTGTTAGGTAAGTCGATTGATTATGTTTTCATCGGCAGCTGCACAAACGCCCGTATTGAAGATTTACGTTTGGTAGCGTCACTTGTTGCCGGTAAAAAGAAAGCAGATGGTGTTGAAGTTTGGGTTGTGCCTGGATCAAAGCAAGTAGAAGATCAGGCACGCAAAGAAGGACTCGATAAGATTTTTGAAGCAGCAGGTTTTCAACTTCGCCAACCCGGATGCTCGGCATGTCTGGGAATGAACGAAGATAAAATTCCGGCAGGTAAATATTGCATCAGCACATCGAACAGAAATTTTGAAGGAAGACAAGGACCAAAGTCAAGAACATTTTTGGCTAGTCCATTGAGTGCAGCAGCGGCTGCTATCACCGGAAAGGTAACAGACGTAAGAGAGTTAGTGTAACGAGCATGGTATTTTCATTACAAGACTACCTCGCAAAATTACCACTGCCAGCAACGGAGAAATGGCCGCATGGTGTTTGGGATATTGAAGCTTTTAAAAATGGCAGCATGTCGGTGATTTTATATCATCCTCATGTGAAAGACTTCCAGACAACACATGAACAAGATGAGCTGTATATCGTGATGAGTGGAAATGCTGAATTACGAATTGAAGGCGTTTTGAATTCTTGTAAAACGGGTGATGTGTTGTTTGTTCCAGCAAGAAAGGATCATCGCTTTGAAAATTTTTCAGAGGATTTTATAACCTGGGCAATCTTCTGGGGCCCGAAGGGCGGAGAAAAATAATATTGAGAGAGACATGGCAAAAGAAAAATTCATAACACTAAAAAGCACGGCAGTTCCACTGCCGATTGAAAATATTGATACCGATCAGATTATACCAGCGCGTTTTTTGAAAGCGACAACGCGCGAAGGTTTTGGTGAAAATCTTTTTCGTGACTGGCGCTACAACAGCGACAACACACCAAAAGATTTTGTACTGAACAATACGACCTATTCAGGAAAAATTCTGGTAGCCGGAAAAAACTTTGGATGTGGCAGTAGCCGCGAACATGCAGCATGGTCAATCTATGATGCAGGCTTCCGTGTCGTGATCTCCAGTTTCTTTGCAGATATTTTTAAAGGCAATGCATTGAATAACGCGTTGCTTCCACTACAAGTCTCAGATGAGTTTTTGAAAAAGATATTCACAACGATTGAAAAGAATCCATCGACTATCATCACGGTGAACCTTGATGAACAGAAGGTGGTGTTGGAAGATGGCAGTGCAGAGTCGTTTGAAATCAATTCATACAAAAGAACCTGTATGATGAATGGATATGATGACATCGATTACCTGTTGAGCTTACGCGATGAGATCAAACATTTTGAATTAGCGCATTAATAGTATTGAGTAGATAGTCTTGAGTTTTGAGATTTAGTTGAAAAAGAAAAAATGAAAAAGAAAATAGTAATACTGCCTGGAGACGGAATCGGAAAAGAAGTAACCGCTTGCGGTAAGAAGGTATTAGAACAAATTGCTGATTGTTTCGGGCACAATTTTGTTTTCGATTATGCTACTATCGGACACGAAGCCATTGAAGCAACGGGTACTCCGCTTCCGGATGAGTCATTAGCGAAGATGAGAAACTGTGATGCTGTTTTATTCGGTGCGGTGGGTCATCCAAAATATGATAACGATCCATCAGCAAAAGTTCGTCCTGAACAAGGTTTGTTGAAAATGAGAAAGGAGTTGGGCTTGTACGCAAACCTTCGTCCGATAAAATTATTTGATGAATTACTTTCTGCCTCCAGCATTAAACCAGAAATCTTGAAGGGGGCTGATATTTTATTTTTCCGGGAACTTACTGGCGATGTTTATTTCGGAGAACGTGGTCGTAAGGATGGTAATGATACCGCTTATGATACGATGATTTACTCACGTTACGAAGTTGAACGCATTGCGCACAAAGCATTTAAAGCAGCACAGACAAGAAGCAAGAAATTAACATCGGTTGATAAAGCCAACGTGTTAGAAAGTTCACGTTTGTGGAGAGAAGTTGTTCAGGAAGTTGCCAAGCAGTATCCTGATGTAACAGTCGATCACATGTTCGTTGATTCTGCCGCTATGAAACTCATTCAAAGTCCAACATACTTTGATGTAGTACTCACTGGAAATCTTTTTGGTGATATTCTTACGGATGAGGCGTCACAGATTGCAGGTTCAATGGGTATGCTGGCATCTGCGTCTATTGGAGACACCGTTGGTTTGTATGAACCCATCCATGGAAGTGCGCATGACATTACAGGCAAGGGAATAGCAAATCCATTGGCTTCTATTCTTTCGGCTGCTTTACTTCTTGATATTTCTTTTGGCTTAAAAGAAGAATCAGAAACCGTAATCAAAGCCATTCAACAAACTTTAAAAGAAGGATACAGAACACGTGACATCGCTGACGCTTCAACACCTCATGAGAAGATCTTAGGGACTGAAGTAATGGGTAATGTAGTGTGCAACCAGGCGCGCATACTGGTTAACTGCCAAGTGCCAGCATAAATAATTTAGACTACAAACAGAACACCGATAACAAATTAACCATGAGCAGAAAAATTGAAATCTTCGACACTACGCTTCGCGATGGCGAGCAAGTGCCCGGCTGTCAATTATCCACCGATGAAAAAGTCATCATTGCACGTGAGCTCGAGCTTCTGGGCGTAGATGTAATTGAAGCTGGATTTCCTATATCCAGTCCAGGCGATTTTCTTTCTGTTGTCGAACTTTCGAAAGCGGTGAAGGTGGGCGTGTGCGCATTGACTCGTGCCCGCAAAGAAGATATCGATGTAGCAGGAGAAGCCCTTCTTCGTGCAAAACGTGGACGTATTCACACGGGTATTGGTTCATCTGATATCCATATCAAACATAAATTCAACACTACCCGCGAGAAAGTTTTAGAACAAGCGGTGTGGGCTGTTCAATATGCAAAATCGAAAGGCGTTGAAGTAGAATTTTTTGCTGAGGATGCGGGTCGTGCTGATTTAGCTTTCCTCGCGCAAATGGTGGAAGCGGTTATTGCTGCAGGTGCTGATGTGGTAAACATTCCCGATACAACCGGATATTGCTTGCCTCATTTATATGGGAAACGAATTCAATACTTATTTGATAATGTTAAGAACATTGACAAAGCAACTATCTCAGTGCATTGTCATAATGATTTAGGATTGGCAACTGCGAATACCATTGCCGGTTTAATTTCTGGAGCAGGACAAGCGGAAGTAACGATCAATGGTATTGGCGAGCGAGCCGGAAATACTTCACTTGAAGAAGTAGCCATGATTTTGAAAACACACAAAGATTTAGGTTTACATACCAACATTAAATCAGAAAAATTGTATGCGTTGAGCTCAATGGTTTCGGATATGATGCGCATGCCAGTTCAACCTAACAAAGCAATTGTTGGAGCCAACGCATTTGCACACTCATCAGGAATACATCAGGATGGATTCCTGAAGAATTCAGAGAACTATGAAATTATCAATCCTGCTGATGTGGGCGTTTCTACCTCTTCAATTTTACTGACAGCGCGTAGCGGACGTGCTGCATTGAAACATCGTTTGGAGTTATTGGGTTATCAACCAAACAAATCAGAGTTGGATCAACTCTATGAAAACTTCCTGGTTGTTGCAGATGAGAAACGAAGCGTAAATGATGATGATTTGATTACCATCGTTACCAATACACCTTTATTGGTAACATCGAAATAGATAACCAAACCCTTTACCAAAAAAAGCATCACTGAGAAGTGATGCTTTTTTGTTTTAGTCCATGCTGACTTGGGAAGATGTTAAAGGGTAATTAATCCAAGTGCATGAATGTAAATTACCACTGGGTAGCGTTAGAGCCTTATTAGTCTTCCCGATCACCCAAATAAATTTGGAACGCAACGCGAAGAAATAATCCGGAATTAATTGCTTTGTACTCGGCCTGATCGGTATCTTCTTTATATTTTGTTGTACTCATACCAAAGCCAACCATAGGTTCTACAGCGACATAATCATTTAAGAAAAGAGCATATCCGCCCGATAGCGCCCAGTTAAAAAGACCAAACTTATCTTTGTCTGAATTACCTTGGTAGCTTTGTTTGTCTGACCCCGAACCAAATCCTACCGCTCCCTGGAAAAATATGCCGGGCTTAATGTAATATCTCACAAAAGGTTGAAATGCGAACGAACTTGAAGATGATTCAAAATCATTATCGGAATCGGGCTTGAATTTACTAAGAGAAACATCTAACCCAGCCCCCACAGCAAGGTTGTCAATAACGAAATAGCCAAACTGAGGTGTAAGAGAAATGGAGGTAGACCTCCCCTCGGTTGTGGTGGTACTACCGGATTTTGTTTTTTCAGTATAGGTCTGAAATCCGACTGCTCCACCTACTAACATCCTTCCCTTGTTGAATTGAGCAAACGCCCCGGTTGCAGCAACTGCAAGAAGGAGCACAAGAATCATTTTTTTCATAAACGTTGGTTGTTTAGTTTATACAAAGTTTAACAAAAGTCAATTACTATTCAAAAGGCAAATAGTTAAGTGACCCTTGCATTTATTTGAATGATCATTGGATAAAGTATAGAAATTCTCATTTCCGTAGCGCCCGAATGGCTAAATGAATATGCTCATAGGAATGAAGCTGCATTTTAAAGCGACTGCATCAAGTTGTTTCTTCCATTAGTTTTTCTAATTTCACTTTATAAAATAACCCTCAATTTAATTCTATGATTTCCTTTCGTACGATCAGCAAGTTCGTTGCTGTATTTCTGTTTTTATTCCTCCAGATTCAACCGAATGTTACGGCACAGGAAATCGGACTCCAACTCTACAGCTTACGCAATCAATTTGCTAAAGACGTTCCGGGCACAATGGCGAAAGTGAAAGAGATGGGTATTAAAGAGATTGAGGGCGGTGATACTTATGGGCTATCCTTTCAAGAATATATTAAACTATTAGCGCAGAATGGATTGTCTATGGTAAGCTTCGGTGCTGACTTCGACAGACTGGCAAACAATCCACAATTTGTGGCTGATGAAGCACGCTCGTATGGAGCAAAATATGTGATGTGCCCCTGGATTCCACATAATGGTAATGAGTTTACCATTGACGATGTAAAAAAAGCAATACTCGTTTTTAATGAAGCGGGAAAAACGTTAGCAAAGAGTGGCGTTTCACTTTGTTATCACCCACACGGGTATGAATTCAGACCGTATGAAAATGGAACGTTGTTCGATTACATGGTTGCCAATATGGATCCACGTTATGTCAATTTTGAAATGGATGTATTTTGGGTGAAACATCCTGGACAAGATCCAGTTGCATTACTTAAAAAATACCCGAACCGGTTTTTGCTCATGCACCTTAAAGATCGTAAGCTGGGCACAGAGGGAAATCAAAATGGAAATGCGGATGATGAAACGAATGTTGTGTTGGGTACAGGTGATGTAGGCATTGCTGCTATTATGAAAGAAGCCAAAAAACTCGGTATCAAACATTTCTTCATTGAAGATGAATCATCACTCTCTGAAACGCAAATTCCTCAAAGCTTAGTATACCTAAAGACGTTGACTCCTTAAATCATTTTTTAATTCATCATCTTCCGGAACTCGAATCAATTTGTGGTCCGTAGAAAATGGCGTTCATTAATAGTTTATTAGTCCCTAACCAGAATGCCCGGAAACTAACATTCTCTGTAAGACCAATAACACGACCCTGACCTACAACGGACACTCCGGCTGCTGCACATTCTTTTAGTTTTGTATAATTCGGTTTGGAAATGTAGCCACTTAACAAAGGAGAAACTGTAAACACAATTGGATTTCCATACGCACTTTTAGCTTTCTCCATAAACAAGTTATTGGATTTGAAGACAGGCATTTTTGAATTGTAATACCCAAACAACAACGGATGGGTGAGGTCTACATTCACTTCAAAGATGGCACCACTGGTTTCTTGTGCTCCTGTAAATTCATCAATGTCACCATACGCTCTTGGCTTGACTGCATCTTTTTTCCCTGCCGGTCCGGCAGACAGTTCTTCCTCTTTTTTCATTTCAAATTTTCCGATTCCTGCATTGTTCAGCCAGTTCAATGCATTTTCTAAACCAATGATAACTCCACCATTTTGTGTCCACGATTTTAATTTTTCTTTTCCGGCATCCGTAATACTCAGCGATCCCGATGTAGGTGGCATAATAATGGTGTTGTATTTCGATACATTGGTGCGGTTGAAAACATCAACTGGAATAAGTGTTACCGGAATATTGAATCGTACATCCAACACGTGCCATACTTCACCTACATCCGTTGCCGAAATTCCATCGCCCACGAGCATGGCGATTTCAGGTTTCTTTATGGGAAGAAAACTTGAACTGCCTAAGCTGTGTCCTTTATAATCAAGACCCGTGTTAAAGGCATATACATCAATGCCATCTTTTGCGATGATTTCATTTACGAGATATTCAATCTGCTCTGCATTTTTATCTTGTCCGGCAACTTGTAATACAATGGCCCCTCGCTCAAACTTTCTTCCATCCGTATGATAAAAAGGATCACTTGCTACTTTCAATCTCAATCCGTGCTTCAGTAATCGATACATAGCACGCGGTGCATAATATCCATACGATTCAAAAACATAGGCGTATTCACTCACGCCACCAATTCGTTTACCTACTGGCATTTTAGCTTCTGTGATCTTTTCAATAGAGGCGGGCACTGATTTTAATTCTTCATAATCCATTCCGAATGCAAGTGGCAATGTCCAACTCGATATGTCGTAGAAAATACTGTCTTTGAAAGAAGTACGCTTTTCCGTCATTCCTTTAAGGAGTTTGTACTGTGCCTGGTTCGTGGGTACGATGTAACACGATTCTGCATCGTATGATTTGCCATTTATCGTTTGTGATGAAGTAGGTTTATAAACATCAATTTTTTGTCTTACCATAATTTCAGCCAAATGAAACGAACGTGCTTTGTCCTGAGTTGATCCGAAGACAATAGATTTTATCGGATCTTTGGCTGCATCCGCAATTGCATCTTTATAAAATTGTCGCTGATAGTTTAATAGATCCTCGCGCATAGAATTCACAGCTTTCAGAGAACTGAGTGCAGTTGTAAATTGATTACGAATGGTAAATGGAAAACGTACTACTCCGTTTATGCTTTCCTGTGCATGTCCGCGCGAACTACCTTGTTCAAATAAAATTCCAATAGCGCCTTGGGCATCCGGAAACGTTGAACCTTTTCCATAATAGAAATCATCAAAGCCTTCTTGCGTATAATAGAACGATCCGATTTCATCTAAGGCTTTTGCGTGAAACTCTCCAATGCGTTTGGTGATTTCTAAATTCTTTTCAGGTGTGAGTGGATGATTGCGTGCCGGCACACCAGGCTGAAAAAAGAAAGTAGAGTTGGTCCCCATTTCATGATGGTCAGTCAGAAGATTTGGTTTCCATTTTTGAAAACTTTTCACGCGTGCTTGCGATTCAGGATGTTGAGCCACAAGCCAATCGCGATTAAGATCAAACCAATAGTGATTATATCGTCCACCCGGCCAGGCTTCATTATGTTCTGTGTCGTTTGGATCGGCCGAAATGGATTTACTCTTTCTTGAATTTACCCATGAACTGAATCGTTGTAATCCATCCGGATTGTAGGATGGATCAAACAATATGATGGTATGACTTAGATAGTCTTCTATTTCTTTTCCCTGTGCAGCAGCAAGATGATAGGCCATTAACAATCCGGCATTTGCTCCGCTGGCTTCATTACCGTGAATACTAAAGCCGATATAAAAAACAGCGGGCATATTTTTCGTATCCATACTTCCCGATTTTGTTGCATCAGTCAGTTGTACATGTTGTGCGCGAATGTTTTCAATGTTCTGATGGTTTTCAGGAGATGTTATCGTAAGCAATAGTAGCGGTCGTGCTTCATGTGTATATCCGGTGACTTCTAAACTAATGCGGTCAGAAGCTTTGTCTAAGGCATGCATATAATTGACCAGTCGATCGTGGGTAACATGCCATTCGCCCACTTCATGTCCGATAATGGATTGAGGTGTCGGTATTTTCGGATCGTATTGTGTGCTTTCCGGAAGGTAATAGGAGAGGTCAGGTTGGCCGATGACAAGTATTGCAAACGATAACAGAAAAGTGAGTGTTAGTAAAACTGACTTCATAGTGAATTTAGGTTATCTTAATAATTCATTAATTAAAGCATTCTTTTTCAAAGCATTACCCTGATTTTTATAAACGGCACATGAGGTAGTGTTAACTCCATGTAAACAAAATGTGGAAAGATTTAAAGCCCTGATAAAGGTAAGTTAGATGGCATACCATAGATTTGTGCATCTCAAGATTCATTAACCTAACCCAAAATTTATGAGGAAATTTTTACTGTTTACGAGCTTTGTGTTGACAGCATCGATGGCTGCTTTTGCACAAGGTGTAACCACCGCCAGCATGAGTGGTCTGGTGACAGATCAAAAAGGGGAGGCTATACCCGGTGTCAATGTTGTGGCCGTGCATACTCCTTCCGGAACGCAATATGGAACTGCTACCCGCGCTGATGGTTATTACCATTTACCAGCAATGCGTGTAGGCGGTCCATATACTGTGAAGGTTACATTTATTGGATTGAAAGAACAAGCCAATGAAAATGTATATCTTCAATTAGGTCAGAATCTGGTTTTGGATTACAAGATGGTTGATGAATCAACGCAACTTGAAGAAGTTGTTGTTTCAGGGTCACAAGATCCTGTGATGAATTCAGATAAGATGGGAGCATCCACTAATTTTAGTGTAACTCAAATTCAAAGTATTCCTTCTATCGGTCGCGATTTTCGTGACATCACTCGCTTAACACCTCAGGCAGGTGGAAGTAATTTTAGTTTTGGGGGAAGAAGCAATTTATACAATAACCTCTCGATTGACGGTGCTACCGTAAACAACGTATTTGGTTTAAATCCTCTGCCAGGCGGGCAATCAAACGCAACACCGTTTAGCATGGATGCTATTCAGGAAATTACCGTTTCACTTTCTCCTTATGATGTGCGTCAGGGTAATTTCACAGGTGCAGGTGTAAGTGCTATTACGCGTAGTGGTAATAATGAATTGAGTGGAAGCGCTTACTATTTTTTCAGAAGCGAAAATTTTGCTGGCAAAAAAGTGGATGGCAACGAGGTTCCAGTTCCCAGCTTTGACTTCAAAAATTTTGGCTTTCGTTTAGGCGGGCCAATCATCAAGGATAAATTATTCTTCTTTGCCAACGTAGAATTTGAAACACGTACGGATCCGTTCTATACCAACCCTGTGCGAGCAAATAAGAATGAATCTACTTCTGGTAAAACACAAGCCACTGATGATAATGATCCTGAAACTGGTTTAGCGGGTCTGTCCGATTTCTTGAAGAACACATTAGGCTACGATCCTGGAGTTTATAAAGACTTTGATCGCGCAACCGAGAGCAAACGTTATGTTGTCCGTTTTGATTACAACATTAACAGCAGACATAAATTGACGCTTCGAGGAAACATCACCAACTCTTTTCAAGATCAGGCGCCTAGTACTTCAGGTGGTTTCGTAGGTGGCCCTCCAGGCGGCCGGGGTAATACCAATAACGTATTGTCATTCTCATCTTCATATTATAGAATCAACAATAATCAATCTTCTGTTACAGCAGAGTTGAACTCTACATTGGGTGATGGAAAATTTTCTAACAATCTGGTAGCAGGCTTTAGTGCTTTCCGCGACATACGTGAAAATGCTGGCGGATTAGCCATACCTAGTTTTCCGTTGGTTGATATCTTAGGACCGAATGGAAACAACCTTACTACTTTTGGTCCGGATCCTTTTACACCCAATAACAAACTGGATCAGGATGTTATTCAGTTAAATGACAACTTCACTATTTACCTCAAGAATCATACGGTAACCTTGGGTACCGCGAATGAATATTACAAATTTAATAACGTATTCACCCAAGTAATCAATGGTGTTTACCGCTATAACAGTATTGCCGATTTTATTGCTGATGCAGATCCTACAACAACAGGAACAGCCAGACCCGCTCAATACACTACTCAATATGTGTCAGTACAAGGCGGTCCTTCTGCTACTGCTGCAAAATGGGAAGCCCTTCAAATGGGGTTCTTCGCACAAGATGAATACACAGGAATTACCAACTTGAAGATAACGGGTGGTGTTCGGGTAGATGTTCCAATCTACTTAACAGACCTGCCTGTCAATAATTATGTAAACGCGATTGATTTTAACGGTGAGCAAATTCGCGTAGGAGGATGGCCGAAAGTGAAACCACTCATATCTCCACGTATTGGTTTTAACTGGGATGTAAAGGGTGACAGAACAACACAAGTAAGAGGAGGAACCGGTGTGCTTACCGGTCGCATACCTTTTGTGTGGCTATCAAACACGGTTAGCAATAATGGTTTATATTTTGGTCAGTTTAATTCTACGAATGTTCCGTTTGCCAACACGGGCGATGGACTTCCTTACGATTTTAGCAAAACGCCTTACGTTTTACCAGCAGATGCTCCATCAAGTGCATACTCTGATTTAGCGAATGGAACACCTCCATTGATTACCGATCCACTTGATCGTAACTATGGACGTTCGGCTATTGTTCCAGCGATCAACACCGTTTCGAAAGATTTCAAATTTCCACAGGTATGGAGAAGTAATGTAGCAGTTGATCAACAACTTCCTTATGGAATAGTAGGTACGTTGGAATTTATCTATACAAAAGATATCAATGCTGTCTTTATTCGTGATGCAAACTTAGCTCCTGCAACAGCAACACTTCAAGGAGATGGACGTCCACTTTATGGAGCATCGGGTGCTGACCGTGCAATTGTTTCCAACGATAGAAGAGTAAATGGAGATGTGTTTCAGGCACTGGTATTGGAAAACACCAGCAAAGGATATCAGTGGAGCCTCACGGCACAATTAGCAAAAACATTCAATCGTAATTTCCAGGTGTCGGCAGCCTATACCTATACTGACTCACGCGAAGTAAATCCGCAAAGTGGTTCAACAGCGGGTGGTATCTTCTCGTCTCAGGCAAATGTGTTAGGTCCAAACAATCCTGGTCTTTCTTACGCAAATACCTTAACTCCACATCGCATCATTGCATTTGGTTCGTATCGCAAAGAGTACTTCAAACATTTTGCCACTACGTTAGGCTTTACCTACGAAGGTCGCTCTGGAGGAAACTTCTCGTATACCTACAATGGTGATGTGAACAGTGATGGTACAAACGGCAATGACCTTATCTACATACCAAGAAGTAAAGATGAGATTGTGTTGAGCACAGCGAGTGCAAATGATTCACGTACCATCGATCAGATTTGGGCTGAACTGGATGCATACATTGCACAAGATAAATATTTGAGTGAGCGCAGAGGAAAATATGCAGAGCGTAGTGGTGCGATCGCACCATGGGTAAACCGATTGAACTTTAGTTTACTTCAGGATTTTTATATTGATGTAAGAGGCAAACGCAATACCCTTCAGTTCTCGTTGAACTTAGAGAACGCGTTGAATTTATTCAGCTCAAAGGCAGGCTTATTCCAGAACACATCACGTACACAGCTTATTCGCTTCTTAGGATACGAACAACCGCACACAGCAGGTTCATTGGGTTCACCTGTTGCAACCACGGGTCCTACTTCAACATTAGGTAAGCCTTGGGCAGCAACTACAGGAAGACCGGTTTATACTTTTGAAACAAATGCAGACGGAACAGCACTTTCTCAATCGTACATTCCAGACCAAACGGTTAATGGTCGTTGGCAAATACAAATGGGTTTCAGATACATCTTCTAGTCTAAACCTGAAGAGAAAATAACGATTTAGTATTTACAAACTTGAACGAACAGATATGAAACTTATAAATAAACTAATTGCATTTGCTGCTGTCGGTACAGGGGTATTCGTTGTTGGATGCCAGGATGTAGAATTAAGTGATCCGAATATTACAACAACAGCCAGCGATTCGTACGCAAATTTTGTACTGGTGAATGCATCGCCTGATGCTCCATCCCTAGACTTGTTTGTGAACAACTTGAAAAGTGGAGCAAGTGTTTCTACAGGCGAGGCACAAGCAGCTTATGAAAAAATAGCGATTACCTCAAATGGGGTATTAGCAAATACTTCGATTAAAGCAAAAGCATCAAGCGGAACAATTGGCGGTGTGCTCGGAAGTAATAATCTAATTTTCAGAGCAGGGAATAATAACACTAATAATTTCCAAGCTGTTGATAGTGCCTATTACACTTTTATTGTTCTCGATTCCATTACAAGACCAAAGCCTCTAAGAACATTAAACGCTCTTAACTTTGGTGATACGACTTATTTTGACCCTTTAAATTATTTGGATCCTGATAAGTCCGTACTTCCTGATAGTAATATGATTTCTGTGAAACAACGTAAAAGGTTACCAGCCTATAATAAAAGCAGAACAGTTCCAATAGGTACTGTACCTTTAGGCAGCTCTGATCCAGGAGGCCCACGCTTTTTAGTTATCACGGATCAACTTCCTTTACCATCTACTACACGTTTCCCAAAACCAGCCTCTGGAAAATGTGCTGTTCGCTTTGTCATGGCCAGTCCAAATACAGGAACTCCTTTTTCAGGAACTGTTGGATTAACTGTTGGCGGAACATCGGTTACCCAAGGATTAACTTCCAATCAGTTAGCATTCCCTGGTTTTACTCCTTCTGTTGGTTCTCGATCTGTAACGAACAACGCATACAATTCAACGATCAACGCTAATGATGCAGCACCCGTAGCGCACAATATTGTGGTAATGCAAGGGGCCACAGAGTTAGCGCGAATTGATAATTATGAATTTGATGAAAAAGGAGTTTACACCATTGTCTTATCAGGCAATCGCAGAACACTTCCGATGTCACTCACCATCATTAAAAATAAATAATGAATATGAAATCCATAATCAATAAAATATATAATAGTCCTGCGCTTCATATCAATAAGCTGATGATGATGGCTGGTGTAGTTTTACTAACTACAAGCAGTTGTTCAGATGATTTTGAATCACCTGCAACACCTGAAGGCTCTACGATTACAGCACTTGCAGCGACTAGTACTGATTTTAATCTTCTCACTACAGCGTTGAACAAAACGGGATTGGCTTCAACCTTAAATAATAATAATTCGGGACAGTTTACGGTGTTCGCTCCTAATGATGCCGCTTTCCTTACCTATTTGCAGGGAGTTTATTCAGACCCCTCCCTTTCAGAAATAGATGCTATTCTTAAACTTCAAAGCTTGACCAACACTTCAACGCCTTTGAGTATTGGTACACTTACCACGCGTTTGAACTATCATCTTATCAGTTCTGAAATTAAGTCCGCTCAGATTACGGGTGCACAAACGTTCACCACGATTAATGGTGCAAGGATATCCGTTTCCCTGGTAGGTGCTGATGTGTTGATTAACGCAAACACTGGCGCGACAGGAGGCAAAGTAACAACAGCAAATGTGGACGCGTCCAATGGTGTTCTTCATGCCATTGATAAAGTGTTAAGTGCACCTGCTACAAATACTACCGTTCTGACTCCATTCGGTATGAGTGTTAGTTACTCAACACCAACACCAACGATATCAGGTGGACTTGAAACCGGAGCAGATGCTACTGGTACTGACTTTGATATTTTAGCATATGCACTTCGCAAGTCAAAAGTGGCATTCGTATTGGTGCCAAATAAAGCACCTCTCCCGGACTTTACTATTTTTGCTCCAACCGACAATGCATTCCTTGCATTTTTAAGTGCTGCAACTGAAGCTGATGCTATTGCCACAGTAAAAGCAATGAGCGAAACGGAAGCCGCTGATTTAGTGAAGTATCATGTTTTGTCTGGAAGATTTTTGTCTACAGACCTCTCTAGTGGACGGGTGATGAGTACCTTATTAACAGGGAAGTCATTTACAATTGCGCTGAGTGCAGATCCAACTCCTATTATAAGTCTTGTTGATGCAAATGCGGCAACTGATCCGGTTGTTACAGCAGTTAATAATGTCCACAATAACGGTGCAGTTCATACGATCGATGCGGTATTGCAATCGAATTGATTTAATTTACTCTCTATTTAAAAAGAGCTCTGTACAGAGCTCTTTTTTTTTATCCTCAGATTTCCTACTTTGACTTACCTATGTTGGCTTACTCGCGGTACATCCTTACAATCAGTATTGTTCTATTGCTATGTCTTTCGTGCAACGATGAGCAGAAAGAGGAGCTCTATACAAAGCCTCAGGTAAAGATTGATCTGGAGGCTATTGTGAAACGAGGGTATATTACTGCCCTTGTCGATAATAATTCAGTGAGTTATTTTATTTACAAGGGTCGGCCGATGGGGTACGAGTATGAATTGCTGCAATTGTTGGCCAAGAATTTAAAAGTTGATCTGAAAATTAAAATTACTTCGGGTGTAGATCATGCTATTTCACAGATCAATAAAGGTGAAGGTGATATTCTGGCCTTTCCGCTCTCCATCAATAAATCACGAAAAGAATTGGTTGCCTTTACACGACCTCATTTTAATTCATACCATGTCTTGGTACAGCGAAAACCAAAGAATTGGCAAAATGAATCGCGTGAACAAATTGAAGACAGCCTAATTCGCAACCCGGTTGAACTTTCCGGGAAAGATATACATGTATTGAAGGGCACCAGCTTTGAATTGCGATTGAAACATTTAACAGAAGAAATGGGTGTCGACATTAATATAAAGGCAGACACACTAACTGAAAGTACAGAAGCCTTAATAGACAAAGTAGCGAAAGGAGAAATTGATTATACAGTAGCAACGCACACCTTGGCGCAGGTTAATTCAACCTACTATCCCAATCTTGATGTCTCAACAGTGCTCAGTGTTCCCCAACAAATCGCGTGGGCCGTTCGAAAAAATTCACCACAACTTTTAGATGCTATTAATGTGTGGTTGACTCGAATAAAAAAAGAATCCACGTTTATGGTAGTGTATAACCGCTATTTTAAAAGTCCCCGAACATCTTTAATCCATCATGAGAGTGATTACTCATCGGTTAAAGGAAATAAGATTTCGCCTTATGATAATTTGATAAAAGCAGGTGCTGAGAAACTAGGTTGGGATTGGCGTTTACTTGCAGCTGTGATTTATCAAGAGTCTAAATTCAGTCACGGAGGCGTGTCGTGGGCAGGTGCTCAAGGCTTGATGCAATTAATGCCGGAGACCGCGAAACGATTCGGAGCTGTAAATCCTAAAGATCCGGCACAAAATATTCGGGCAGGCGTTAACTACTTAGCATACCTCGATAAATACTGGAGTAAAAATATAACCGATGACAATGAACGTTTGAAATTTATTCTGGCCTCCTATAATGCTGGCTTATCTCACATTATCGATGCACGAAAGCTGACACAGAAGTATGGAAAGAATCCTACGCTCTGGCACGACAATGTTGAGTATTACCTGTCGAAGAAATCAAACCCGGCATATTACCTTGATCCGATTGCGCCCGCAGGATATTGCAAATGCGAAGAGCCAATTAATTATGTTAACGATGTGCTGGCAAGATTTGAAGAATACAAACTGCTGATAAAAAAATAGCTCAGGGTTCCAAGTTCCAAGTTCAAGGTTCTTGTATTTAACCTTGAACTTGGAACCTTGAACCTTAAACTTGTAATTGATTTACAATCTCTTCAAAGTTCAACGTCTCCCAATTCGATTGGATATCCGGTTTCTTCATCACCTCATCCATTATCTTTTTTTGTTTTTGCCCGATGACGTACGCTTCTGAATACCGAATTTCTTCTCGGAACGTTACCATGGTATATAACGGTATCCATTTCTCCGGATAAAGTTTGTGAAGTTTCGCTTCTATCTTTTTTCGCAATAAAAATTCTGCATCGGCTACGAGATCGCGCATCTCTATAAAATTATCCAATGCCAATTGAGCAATGGCATCCGCATCAGGTTTTCGTAACGCTTGAAATAGTGGAAGAACTGTATCCCAATGATCGTTGTGTTGATCAAGTAATTGATTGAGAATTCTGCAATCTTCAAAACCGGCATTCATACCTTGTCCGAAGAAAGGAACAATCGCGTGAGCAGCATCACCCAGTACCACCGTTTTATTTTTTATCCAGGGGAAACAATGCATTGTAACCAGGGAACCCGTTGGATTATCCCTGAAGTCTTCTGCAAGTGTTGGCATCATGCCGATAGCATCTGGAAATGTTTTTTGAAAGAAGGATTGTATTTCGCTTTCTGTTTTTAGCCGATCGAATGAGGCTTCACCTTCGAATGGAAGAAAGAGTGTGCACGTAAAAGATCCATCTGGATTGGGCAGTGCAATCATCATAAAACTTTCACGCGGCCAAATATGTAACGCGTTCTTTTCGATCAGATGACTTCTTAAATCAGAAGATGGAATGCGAAGTTCTTTGTAACCATGTTCAATGTATTGCTGTGAATAATCAAAGCGATCTGTAATTTGTAAAGCTCCACGCACAGCCGAAAAGGCACCATCTGTTCCAATAATCAGATCGAACTGTTTATGTACTGTACCTCCATAATGTTGAAATTCAATTTCGTTTTTATCAACATCAACATGCAAACACCGATGCTCAAAGAAAAACTCAACGCCATTTTTATCGGCCTCTTCCATTAACACCATGTTCAATCCGGTTCGCGATATTGAATTAATGTATTGCCCTTGTTCACCGTAGGGTTGATACGAAAGATTTCCTTTCAGATCATGCATCACTCGTCCGCTCATTGGAATAGCAGCTTGTTTCATGCGCTCAGCAAGTCCTACTTCTTCCAGGGCACGAAGCCCGCGATTGCTTAGTGCCATGTTGATGGATCTGCCCATGCCAAGAACGTGGCTTCGAATGTCCATCCTCCGCTCAAATACAGAAACAGAATATCCTCGTTTTTTTAAGTAGAGTGAAAGAAGACATCCCACTAACCCACCACCAACAATCGCGATTCGTTCGTTTTTACTTTGCATAGCTTATTTTGATTTCCGAATGTAATGAAGTTCTTTCGGATGATATATGATGAATATCAGAAAGGTATTTGACTTAAATCGATTGTTTGAAAATTTGTGCAAAAACAAACACATCTTCAAATGAATTATACAAAGGTACGGGTGCAATCCGAATTACATCTGGCTCACGCCAATCGGCTATCACTCCTGCTTTCGTAATACGATCAAATATTTTTCGTCCATTTTGTTTCATTAAAATAGAAAGCTGACATCCGCGTTCATCGGGATTTTGTGGTGTGATGATCGTAAATAGCTTTTTAGATGAATCTATTTCATTCAACAAAAATTCAAGGTATCCTGTAAGCAAAACACTTTTTGTCCGAAGATTTTTTATTCCGGCTTGCTGAAAAATTTCCAGTGAAGCAAGATGTGCTGCGCTTTGAAAGATCGGTACATTCGACAACTGCCATCCATCTGCTCCAGTCATTGGCTTGAAGCCCTTCTTCATTTGAAAGCGCTCTCCTTCGTTGTGTCCCCACCAGCCAGCAAAGCGCGGCAAGGTAAAATCTTCTGCATGGCGCTCATGAATGAAGACACCTGAAATTCCTCCTGGGCCGGAATTTAAATATTTATAACCGCACCATACAGCGAAGTCAACGTTGTGCTTATGTAGCGCGAGTGGAACATTACCAGCGGCATGAGCCAAATCAAATCCCGCTACAGCACCTACCTTATGTGCAGCCTCTGTTATTTTCTTGATGTTAAAAAATTGCCCGGTGTAATATTGAACACCACCAAAAATGACGAGTGCTAATTCTTCTCCATGTACCTTTATGGCAAGTAGAATATCTTCAGTGCGCAATGCGTATTCACCTTTGCGCGGCTTTAATTCAATCAAACCCTTAACAGGGCTTATTCCATGAAATTTTAATTGCGATTCAAAGGCATATTGATCAGAAGAAAAAGCTCCGGCTTCGGTCAGAATTTTAAATCTCTTTTTTGTGGGGCGATAAAATGAAACCAACATCAAATGTAAATTGACGGTGAGTTGATTCATTGCCACCACTTCACTTGGTTTAGCGCCAACAATTTCAGATAGAACTTTCTTGGTAAACTTATGATAGTATAGCCAGGGTCTTCTTCCGTGAACGTGTCCCTCCACACCAAGTGTTGCCCAGTCTTCTAGTTCATCTTTAATAAATTTTGCAGTGGACTTGGGTTGAAGCCCTAATGAATTACCCGTGAAGTAAATCGATGGCTTGCCGTTTACCTTGGGAATAAGAAATTGATTTCTGTATTTTTTTAGCGGATCAGTTTGATCAAGCTTCCTGGCGAACTGAATGGAGTTTTGAAATTTCACGTTACTTGAATTTTATTCGGAAAACATTCGTGCATTCGTGGCTAAAAAGACTTGCCACGAATGTACGTATGAATACCAACACTCATTTTCATAATCATTAAACAAATCGTGGATCGCTTTCCATTACAGTTCCACACTTCTTGCAGGTGCGAAATTCTTTCGATCCGTAATATTCACGAAAACGTGGAAGGAAATCTTTTTCAATGTTGTCAAGATGAAATTTGTATTCGTGCAATTTGGTATTGCAGTTGTCGCAGAACCAAATCAAACCATCCATCATGTTAGGGTCTTCGCGTTTGCATTCAATCACCAAACCCACTGATCCTTCAGGTCGCTCAGGACGATGGGGTGTATTGGATGGAAGTAGAAACATTTCTCCTTCTTTAATCGGAATATCAACTGCTTTCCCATCTTCCTGAATCCTGACGTTTATATTTCCTTCCAGTTGATAAAACAATTCTTCGGTTTCATTGAAGTGATAATCCTTCCGGGCGTTGGGCCCGCCAACGATCATCACAATGTAATCACCTGCATCTGCATATAAATTTTTATTACCTACGGGTGGCTTTAACAAACCGCGGTTATCATTAATCCACTGTTTCAGGTTAAAAGGTTTACGAATGGCCATACATTAATGGGTTAATAATTCAATGCGCTAATGTGCAAATTACGCGTTAGAATTGGAAACCAATAAGTACGTTTTAAATTGCACCATGAATTTAAGTTTAACAGGTAAAAAGGCAGTGGTGTGCGGCAGTACACAAGGTATTGGCAAAGCATCGGCTATTGAATTGGCTTTATTGGGAGCGAGTGTCACCTTAATCGCACGCGATGAGCAAAAACTTCAGCAAGTGGTAAAAGAACTTCCCACTGCTTCCGGACAACAACACGATTACCTTGTTGCTGATTTTACTTTTCCGGAAGACGTAAAACAAAAAGTGGAGACATACGGAAGACAAGTTGATGTTCACATTTTAATTAATAATACAGGTGGGCCTCCGGCAGGTCAAGCCATTGATTCGAAACCAGAAGATTTTGTAAAAGCATTTTCAAATCACTTACTCTGCAATCATATTTTGGTTCAGGCTTTTGTGGAAGGTATGAAGCGTGCGAAGTTTGGAAGAATCATCAATATTATTTCGACTTCTGTTAAAGTGCCTCTTCGAGGATTGGGTGTATCGAATACAATTCGAGGTGCGGTAGCCAATTGGTCAAAAACACTTTCACTGGAGTTAGCACCGTTTGGTATTACTGTCAATAATGTATTGCCAGGTGCTACGATGACGGGCAGATTGGAATCGATCATTAAAACCAATGCTGATAAACAATCCAAAACATTTGAAGAAGCAAAAAAGGAATTGGTAAAAGAAATTCCGGCTGGAAGAATTGCAGAAGCAAGTGAAGTGGCTGCAGCTGTTGCTTTTCTGGCATCGCCAGCTGCGGGTTACATTAATGGAATTAATGTTCCGGTAGATGGAGGAAGGACGGGAAGTTTATAAATCACATCATGCAGAAAATTCAAAACTATATTAACGGAGAATTAGTCGCGCCACAATCTGGTCAATACCTCGACAATTACAATCCGGCCGAGGGAAAAGTGTATAGTCTCATTCCCGATTCAGATGCCAGTGATGTACAAAAAACAGTTGATGCAGCAACGAATGCATTTCCGGCTTGGTCGACAATGCAGGTTGAAAAACGTTCTGCCATTCTTCAGAATCTTGCAGATCTCATTGATCGTGATTTAGATAAATTGGCATGGGCAGAAAGTATTGATTCAGGGAAAACGGTAAAGCTCGCTTCGACTTTGGATATCCCAAGATCGTCATCCAATATACGGTTCTTTGCAACGGGTGCCATGCACTTTTCAAGTGAAGCACACATTACAGGAAATGAAGCCGTCAATTACACCCTTCGAAATCCAATTGGTGTGGTGGGATGTATTTCTCCCTGGAATCTTCCGCTCTATTTATTTACCTGGAAAATTTCTCCTGCACTGGCAGCTGGTTGTACCGTGGTAGCCAAGCCATCGGAGCTCACACCCATGACGGCTTTTTTGTTTTCTCAACTTTGTATTGAAGCGGGTTTGCCCAAAGGTGTTTTAAATATTGTCCATGGTCTAGGATCAAAAACAGGACAAGCGATTATTGAGCATCCCGGCATCCCGGCCATTTCATTTACAGGTGGAACAGTTACTGGAAAAAAGATTGCAGCAACAGCAGCACCTATGTTTAAAAAACTTTCACTTGAGTTAGGTGGGAAAAACCCAAACATCATTTTTGCAGATTGTGATTTTGAACAAGCGCTTTCGACTTCTATTAATTCTTCGTTTACCAATCAAGGCGAAATTTGTTTGTGCGGTTCGCGCATTTTGGTTGAACGTAGTCTTTATGAAAAATTTGTTGCTGAGTTTGTAAAACGTACCCAAGCTTTAGTAGTAGGCGATCCCATGCATGAGAAAACAAATGTAGGTGCATTGGTTTCGGAAGCGCACATGAACAAAGTGCTTTCCTACATAGAACTCGCAAGGCAGGAGGGTGGAAAAATTTTAACCGGAGGTAAGCAAACAAAAATTGGAGGCATGTGTCAGCATGGATATTTTGTTGAACCGACTGTGATTGTTGGTTTAGATCAACAGTGCCGCACAAACCAGGAAGAAATTTTTGGACCTGTTGTTACCATTATGCCTTTTGATACTGAAGAGGAGGTAATTGCCTATGCAAACAGCAACAGCTATGGATTATCCGCCACCATTTGGACAGAAAACCTGAAGCGCGCGCATCGTGTATCAGCAAAAGTAAAAAGTGGAATCATTTGGGTGAATTGCTGGCTCTTTAGAGATTTGAGGACACCTTTTGGAGGCATGAAACAATCGGGAGTGGGGAGAGAAGGCGGATGGGAAGCGATTAAATTTTTTACAGAGGCGAAGAATGTGTGTATAAAATTATAGCATTATGATTGGTGTATATCACATCAATACGGACACAAAAAAATCACCACTAATCAGAAATTAACGAATCGTAATATTTGAGTATTCTCTTAAAGTCGTCAAGCTTCTTGAAATCCAATTTATTTTCATCGGCATATGAGACTAATTTAGAATAATTAGACTCAGTAAGGTATTCAGACAAAATATCCCTGTCGATCATTTTATTTTTTGTCCTTATATCATCTTTGCTAAACCAAGATCTATTCCCATCTTCAATGGCTATACATTTAAAGTAGGGTAACACTTCGCCTTTATTATTCAAAATACAAACCGTTTGGGTCTGAGATAGTTCGATACTTGAACTTGTTATTCCGGGAGTGTAACCCATTCCTGCATTTGGAAATCCCGGAGATGTTGTTACTCTTTCTTTCATTTCGGTGCGGTCTGTCCTCAATACAATGGCAAAAGTTTTATAGTCACGCAACAATTCAAAAAATAATGGTCTTTTCACATTCGTCTGGGGATCTTCATCTTCTAAAGAATAGAATATTCTTTGCTGCTGAAGCCTTTCGTCAAAAAACTCAAATCCCAACACGTTACGTGGGCTGAATGGCCTTGAATTGTCACCATCGTTATACGCCAGTACACCATTGCGATCATTAAATTTAACAAGCCCCTTTAACTCTTCACCATTGGCAAGCATGATGCTTCCATCGGACCATTCAAAATTATCACCAAGCAATTCCGCATTTTCTTTTCGATTTTGGGCAACTGAATTCGTGAAACACAGAACAAGTAGCATTAAAATTAAACGCGCATTCATTGTAAAGTTTATCTTTAAGTTTTAAAAGTAGAAAAACAGAATGTCATTCTTCGATATCAATAACATTTTCTTCACAGTTCTGAATTACTCCATGAGTTATCTGGAGTTTTTCAGCGTCATTGCCGGATTGATAGCGGTTTGGCTCTCTGCTAAAGCAAACATCTGGAGCTGGCCTTTGGGTATCATTAATGTCTCGCTTTCTTTTTTCTTCTATTATCAGATACAGCTATATCCTGATATGTTCCTCCAGGTTTTCTTTTTTGTAACCAATTTGATTGGTTGGTGGCGATGGGCAAATCCAAAACCGGAAGAAAAAGATAATAAGCTTGAGCTGAAAGTAAGTTTCATGAAATTGAAGCAATTCATTTTTCTGTTTGTTGGAGGTGTGGCCGGAACATTCTTAATCGGTAAGCTTGCAAGTAATCTTCATGAATGGCTTCCTTACCTTTTTAATTTACCAAGTTCCTACCCGTATGCCGATTCCTTTATTTTAGTGATGAGTATCATTACAACTTTTTTAATGATCAGAAAACGAATTGAATGCTGGATTATCTGGATTGTGATCGATATTGTAGCAACGGTTTTATATTTTATTAAGGGAGCAAAATTCTTTAGTGTGGAGTATTTGGTATTCACACTTTTGGCAGCGTTTGGTTTATGGAACTGGATTCGTGAATACAAATCGTATAACGTTCAGCATGAAAGCAATTCTTAAATCGTTTTGGCCCGGCATTGCTTGTTTTCTCTTGTCAAGTGTTGCTTTTTTTCTTCCCGGCTCTGCACTGCCTGAAGAAGATTGGTTTGGTAAAATTCAGATGGACAAAATAGTTCATGTTGCACTTTTTACGATTCTGGTTACAGTTTGGTGCATTCCTGTTTTTCACAGACCTTCTCTGGCTTTACGCTTACCTAAATTATTAATTCTGATTCCTTTTGTTTTTTTTGGATATAGTATCATCGTTGAATTTGTTCAGGATTTCTTTATACCGGGTAGATCATTCGATTTGATGGATATTCTGGCCGATGCACTTGGATGCCTTATCGGATTTCTTTTCGTAAAACAATATCAACGTTTTTTGACGGATGTAAAATGAAGAGAGGCCTCGTTATTGGTAAGTTCATGCCCATTCACCAGGGTCACATCGCCTTAATAAATTTAGCGGCTTCGCAATGCGATGAGTTAATTGTATCAATGAGTTTTACTGGCAGCGATGGGATTGATGGTGATTTGCGTTTTTCCTGGATAAAAGAAATATTTAAGGATCAACCGGCAATTCACATTTATAAAATCAAAGATGATTTTGATGATGATACATTGCCGCTGGATCATCGCACTAAACGGTGGGCTCAACGCATCCGAGAAGTTTATCCACCTGTTGATCTCATTGTTTCTTCTGAAGAGTATGGAGAACCATTCGCCAAAAATTTAGGTGCTGAACATGTAATGTTTGATTGCGAAAGAAAAAGCGTTCCGGTTTCCGCGTCTCTCATCAGAGAAAAACCTTTTGTATATTGGAATTTTATTCCGCCAATTGTTCGACCGTATTTTGTAAAGAAGATTTGTTTCTACGGACCAGAGAGCACGGGTAAATCAACCATGGCGAAGAGAATGGCTGAGCTATATCAAACTGAGTTCGTTCCGGAAGTGGCACGTGAAATCATAACATCCAATGATTTTACAGTTGATGATATTATTAAAATCGGACATGCACAAACACAACGGATTATTGATAAGACTAAAACGGCAAACAAACTTCTTTTTTGTGATACGGACTTAATTACAACTGAAATCTACTCTAAGATTTATTTGAACGAAGTCCCAGCTGTTCTTTTTGCATTGGAAAAGCAAGTTCAATACGATTTGTATTTTTTATTTGATATCGATGTGCCCTGGGTTGAGGATGGCTTGAGGGATTTGGGAACAAAGCGTGAGGAAATGCGCAACCGGTTTCAAAGAGAGTTAGAGATACGGAATATATCCTACATACTAGTGCCTGGCCGTTGGGAGGAGCGGGAAGCTATTATCGCCTCTGTAATTGATAAAATCCTGGAGTAGTCCTGCAAATCAATTTGGTTAAATTTCATAGATTGCAAGCTAATAAAACCTATTGTGTGAAAATTCGATATCTATTCATTGTGCTCTCTGTAACGGTTAGTTTTTCTGCATTAGCGCAAGGAGATTTCAGACCTGGATACATTATTAAAAATAATCGCGACTCTGTTCCTGGTTTAGTGGACTACCGTGGCATGAAGAGTAATGCCAAGTATTGTTTTTTTAAGGAAAGCAAGAAAAGCGGCAAGCAGAAATTCAGCCCAGAAGATTTAGAAGCGTATGGCTTTATCAATGATAAACGATTTGAGTCCAAACTATTGAAGGTCAATGATAAACTAGAAAAGAAGTTTTTCATTGAAGTGCTGATCAAAGGAAGCATTAGTCTGTATCTCCACAAAGATGTTTTCTATATCAAAAAAGATGCGCTGATAAAACTTACCAAGAATGAGGAACGGGAGATTCAGACCGATGAAGGCCGTTTTTCTAAAGAGAATAAAGAATATGTTGGTTTACTTAACATTGCTATTTCCGACTGTGGACTATCTGCGAATGCAACACGGTACGATCAAAGAGAATTGACAAATTTGATTCAAAACTATAATCGCTGTAAAGGTGGTGCTGGTTTGGCTTACAAAAGAAACTTGCCATGGACTAAATTTGACTTTCAGCTATTTACCGGTTTCTCAACATCAAATCTTAAGGTTGATGGTTTTGAAGATGATGCCTTTCGCATTAGCCGAACAATTATTGGAGGGGGAAGTATTGACATCTCATCACCCCGTATAAATAGCAAATTTTCTTTCTCGGTAGAGACGTGGTATGTCAATAACCTATATCAGGGATATTCCAAGAGTATAGAATCTAACGGCAGTACGAGGAATGATTTTATCATTAATGCTTCTTTTCTCAAAGTTCCTGTGGGTATCCGGTATAACCTTCTCAAAGAAAATCAAACACCCTACATTAAGTTAGGACTTGTTCAGTACTTCAAACTTACATCTACCTTAAAGATTGTAAGCGAGAAGGAAGTTAATGGAGTAGTGACTACCTCAACCGATGAAGGAGCACTGTCTGGGAAAAGTCAGCAGGGGTTTTGGTTTAGCATTGGTTACACGAAAAACGTATTTGGGAGGTATAAAGTTTTCTCTGAGATAAGGTATGAAAAGACAAACGGCTTCCTGGGTTCATTCCTTCAATCCAATTCGAGAATAACAAATCTTCAGTTTCTTTTAGGATTAAGATTTTAGTAGGATGAAAAAAATTAGCCTTGCAATCGTTACCCTTTTATTTTTAGTGACCTGTTCAAAAGAGGAGACTGATCCTCGCCCTTATCCTCGTGTAACAACGCATAGGGTGAGTAATATTACGAGTGGAGGTGCTGTTTTTCATGCTGAGATAGTATTTTCATCTACGGCAATACTTGATCATGGATTTATCTGGTCGAAACAGAACAGTTTAACGTTGGAAAATGCTGAGAAGATATCGCTTGGTGCAAAATCCGGGATCGGCAGTTTTGAAACTCCTGTTGTAAGAAGCCTTGCCGAAGGGATTAAGTACTACGTTAAAGCGTATGCTAAATCAAACGACTTTATTGTTTACGGTGAAGTTGTAGAGTTTGTGAGTTTAGGATCCTTGGCCCCGGTAATTGAAAACTTTAGTCCTGATGAAGGTCTGTGGGGTGATACAGTCACTATTGTTGGACACAACTTTTCTAACATTTCGAAAAATATTGTAGTGAAACTAGGCTCAGTTTTTTCAAGAATTATTCAAACTTCACCCGACACAATTACAGTAATTTTACCGCAGGATATACTGCCAGGTAAGTATAATTTTTATGTTGATGCAATTGGAAATACTTCTGTAAGCAATGCATTATTTGACCTTACCCAACAGGCACCTAGTATTACTCAGATTTCAAAAGACACCGTTGCCGTTGGAGATGAGTTACTTATTTCTGGCAAAAATTTTAATCCATATTTCAACTCTGTTAAGGTGAATAACATCACGGTAGCATCATCGGGTATTTTTAACTCGACCACTAATTCCATTGGAGTGAAAATCCCTGCAGGTATTGCAAATGGAGAAATTTCCTTAAGCCTGTCAGTAGTAGACAAAACAGTATCCGCGACCAAACCACTTATTAAATCAAGACACACGATTACAGCGGTTGAACCAAAAGATGCATTTTTTGAAGAAGTGATAACCATTAAAGGAAATTACTTTCCGTCCGACAAAAATTTCATCAGCGTTCTTTTTGATGGAACTCCGGCAGAAGTAGTTTCCGCTGGAAGAAAAGCACTCCTTGTAAAAGTACCTTTTATATATTCATCAAATCCTTCTGTTAAGGTAATTGTAGAAGGTGAAGTTGAAGAGTATAATGGGTTCAAGATTTCTGATATTGTAATTAGTTCAGTGGATCCTTATCAACATCTCTATGGCGGTGATGTTGTTACGGTGTATGGAAATAATTTTAGTGGGTATATGATGGCACGAATCGGAAATGTACAGCAAGAGATTTATTCCATAACACGAAATAGTTTTAAAATGAAAATCTCGTATCGACCTGAAGGACATCAGGAATATTTAACTGTGACACGAGATGAAAGCCAAATTGCAACCTCACCATTACCGTTGTCATTTCCGTTATCAATAAGTTATGACAACGTTATTCAGCCTTACTATAGTGGTGCTTTTTTTTCAATAGGCACGAAAGCATATTACGGATTTGGTCAGTACAATGGATTATGGGATGGATTTCTTGAATATGATCCTTCTCTTACCACCAGTTCCTGGATACCCATGGCGCCAGTACCACCACGATATGACTTAATTAGTTTCGCTATCAACGGACAAGGTTTTGTTGGAGGAGGGAGTACATATTTTGAGCCTTACTCAGATTTTTGGGGATTCGATCCATCCACAAAAGGTTGGTCGTGGAAGGCGGATGTTCCTCTTAAAGCTAAAGCTTTGGGGTGGTTCACCTCTGACTCTGACAGCAAGGCGTATTGTGTGTTTTATGATCCTAGCGGAGTTTCATCGCAGAATCCAGTGTATGAGTATGATGCATTAGCAGATAGCTGGACAAAGAAAAAAGATTTTCCAGGAACGACCCATTACGTTATCCAGGATTGGGATCCACGTCATATTCAGTTTTTTGAATTTGATGGCAAGTACTTTATGCTGGGTGGTGTGAAAAACGATATCCAAAGAACACGAATACAAGAACTGTGGATCTATAATCCAACCACTGATGAATGGAATGAGTTACCTTTATCTATTAACCTGGGTTACGCTATCCTAATTGTAAAATCACGAGACAGGATTTTTTTAGCAAATACAGAATCTCAACAAGTGCAGAAATGGTATGAATTCAATTCAGATTATTCTTTTACCCATAGAAACACCACGGTGCCATCATTTGGTGAGCATGCATTTTCGATGGTTATAAATGATATGGGTTATATCTTTGCTCCCTCACTTTATGCGGCATTTCAATTTGATCCCAATTATTGATGCTAAAACCGATTTTAACAGGCTTCAATTTTCTGCATCAACAATTGTTTGTCAATATTCGAGTGTGTAAGCACAGTCGCTAATTTGTACGAAAGAAGAGCGTCATTTTTATTCCCAGCTTTAAAATAAAAATCACCCAGCGCAGAGTGATATAAATGACTTTGGTCTAACCCCTTGATTTTTTTTAATGCCTCTAAGCCGTCATGAAATGAATTCATATATCCTAAAGCAATCGCCTTATTCATTTCAATAATCGGACTGCTTTTGATTTCCAGCAGCGTTGAATAAAGACCATAAATTAATTTCCAGTTTGTTTTTTCAAATGACAATGCTTCAGCATGACAGGAAGCAATCATGGCTTCAAGATGATATTCGGAAATCGTGTCGCCTTCTGCTGATTGTTCGAGATAGTATTTTGCTTTTGCAATCAAAGCATTATTCCATTTCGATCGATCCTGATCTTTTAGTAAAACGATGTTGCCATCACTGTTTAATCTTGAGTCTCCTCGAGAAGCCTGGAAACACATCAACGCCAGTAAGGCCCTTGTTTTTGGTAAATCAGTTAACGCATTTTTTGTCAGTAGTAAACACAATCGAATCGCTTCCTCACAGAGATCATCTCGAATTAATTGATCGGGATGTGATGAGTTATACCCCTCATTAAATAACAAATAGACTGTGTGAAGAGCAGCATCCAGTCTGCCGGGCAAGGTAGCGGGTGCTGGCGCTTCGAGGCTGATATTTTCTTCGCGTATTTTTTCACGCGCACGATACAATCGTTTTGTTATCGTCTCTTCGTTGGTCAGAAAGCTCTGTGCAATTTCAGAAATGCTTAATCCGCAAAGTGTTTTTAAGGTGAGTGCAATTTGTGACTCATATGGAATAGAAGGATGACAGCAGGCAAAGATCATTCGCAGCTGACTGTCTTCAATTTCGTTCTCAAGAAAAAGTTGATTAACAGTAGGAGAGAGAGTCCACTCGGATTGTAATGCCAGACTAATTTCCACATGAATACTTTCATGAAGCTTTTGCTGGCGTAGCCAATCAATTGCTTTTCTTTTTGCAACGGTATATAACCAGGCCGAAGGATTTTCTGGAATGCCTTTGAGTTTCCAAACGCTCATGGCTTTTAGCAACGTATCTTGTACAATATCTTGTGCAAGGTCAAATCGCTGAAAGCCCAATAAGCGCGTCAACACTGCGGCCATCTTTCCCGCCTCATGACGAAAGAGATGGCCGACCTGTTGATTTACCTGTTGTTCATGCATTCATAAAGTTATGGAATTTCACCTTCTTCAGAATTTCCTTCATCTTCAGAATTTTCCACATCGTAGTAAGTGGCATCCTTAACAATCAGATTGTCTTCAAAGGTTAACACGGTAATAATAGGCAATTGGAATGAAGCACCATTGGCCATTTTACCTGTAGAAATGAACTCAATGATAACCTTGTTTTCCGATGGATACATTGCCACAACTTTATCGTGAATATCAGGAAAGGCACGCTGAAACCGTGCGTACTTTTCTACGGTTTCTGCTCGTGACTGCTTCAGATACGTTTTGCCAAAAGCGGGATCCAAAAACAATGCAGAGTCTGTGTAGCAATTCGCCATTACCTGCCACTGATGTTGATTGAATGCGTCAAACATTTTTTGAGCAAGCATTACATTCGTACTGTCTTGAGTCGCGACTACAGTATTGTTGTCTTTGTTTTCAGGAGCAATGCACGATAGCATCACTACCAACAACGCGAAAAACGTGATTTTGATTTGCATTGATTACATGTCAAATTTCACCACTTCACGGACTTCAACAATTCCACCGAGCTCATAATCAGGACATTCTTTGGCCATTGTAACGGCTTCATCAAGATTTTTTGCATGTACAACAAAGTATCCTCCCACTAACTCTTTGCTCTCTGTAAAGGGCCCGTCTGTTACGGTCTTCTTAATACCGGTGATGGTTTTGCCACCTGGCAACAGCGCCTCACCGGATACATAACGTTGCTCTTTGGTGAGTTTCTCTACCCATGCAAACCACTTTTGCATGTTTGCCTGCTGTGCTTCCGGTGAAAGCTTGCTTGGATCGCCTCCGAGAAAAATGAACATGTACTTTTCCATACTGTAAATGATTTTTGGTTAAACATAATTTACAACTTGACGAATCAATCGCACGGATCTGGACAAAAGATTATTATTTTTTTCAAAATGAATTAAAAAAATAAAACCCCGTCCATATTGACGAGGTTTTCTAAATCGTTTTGAAAGGGTATTGTACTAAACCGTTTTTCCGGCACGATATCCCTTTTTGGCGAAATACCATATAAATAAATAGCATGGAACCATGAGTAGGTAAGCTTGTTGCGAATTCCACATCAATGAAACTTTTCCATAGATCAATGGCAAAATTGCTCCACCAGCAATGGCCATCACCAAAATAGCGGAACCGATCTTTGTGAATTTACCCAATCCGTCAATTGCCAGAGGGAATATGGCGGGCCACATTAATGAATTGGCGAGACCAAGAGCGGCAATGAATCCAACGGATACATATCCATTTGTAAAAACTGCCAGAACAGTAAAGATCGCTCCGAGAATTGCACAGATAGCCAATGCCTTTGATTGAGAAATGTATTTTGGAATAGCGATAATCCCAACAATGTACCCCACTAACATAAAGGCCAATGTACCTTGAGTAAAATATCGGGCTGTAGATAATTCAATTCCAAGAGACTTGCCGTAACTAATAATGGTATCTCCGGCCATTACTTCAACACCTACATATAAGAATAAGGCCAGAACACCTATTACAAGATGAGGGAACTGAAAGACGCTGGTCTTACTAGAATTTGCAGCTGGTGCTCCACTTTCATCTTCACCATTATCGTTAATGTCTGGAAGTCCTGAGAATAAAATGGCGATTGCGAGTACAACCAATACACCCGCGATGATAACGTATGGAACAATAACACGGCTTGCTAGTTCATTTAATGTCGCCTCCTTGGTGGCTGCGTCCATTGTCTTGAGACTTTCTACCAGAACATCTGCATCACTCAATGCAATGTAACCGAAAATGAGACCTGCCAGGATGCCGGCAATCTTATTACAGATGCCCATAATACTGATGCGCATAGCCGCACTTTCAATGGGGCCAATGATGGATACATAAGGATTCGATGCAGTTTGTAATAATGCTAACCCTGTTCCAATGATAAATAATCCGACAAGGAATAAATCAAAATTTCGAGTGTTAGCAGCGGGAACAAAAATAATTGCACCAATGGCCATCACGAACAATCCTAGTGCCATTCCTTTCTTATATCCTGTCATCCGCAATACATATGAAGATGGAATTGCCATGACGAAGTAGGCTATGAAAAAAGCTGTGGCTACCAAGTACGATTGCAAATCCGTTTCAAGCTGGCAGGCAATTTTAAGGTAAGGAATCAATGTTCCATTAACCCAGGTAACAAACCCGAAAATGAAAAACAATGCTCCGATGATGATCATGGGAACGAGGTATGATTTCTGTTTACTGCTCATGAGCTTGGATATAGGTTTGGTCTAGGTTTATATATCTTTTTGCGAAGTTTATTCCAGTCGGTCTACTATCTAAAAGTAAAACCATATTTTTGAAGACTTGATATAAGGCTTCAGAATTAGATTTCGACCTGTTAAATCAAGTTTCAAAACTGGTTCTGGAACTTGTAAAATCATCGAAAAATAAGAATGTTTGCGCAAACACCAACTATAAATTGAAAATAGAATTAAACCAAAACAGATGAGCACAGCAAAAAACCCTCAAAAACTCACGTTACTCGTTTTAGCCGCAGGAATCGGGAGCCGCTACGGTGGTGTTAAGCAGATTGATGGCTTCGGCCCAAGCGGTGAAACCATTATGGATTATTCCCTTTTCGATGCTGTTCGGGCGGGTTTCACTAAAGTAGTGTTCATTGTGCGCGATGAAATTTTGGAAACCGTGAAGGAAATGTTCTTGCCGCGTCTGCAGGGAAAAGTTGAAGTTGAATTTGTTATTCAATCTCTCGATAAACTGATACCGACTGAGTATAAAAATCCCGAACGTGTAAAACCGTGGGGAACAGGACACGCAATGCTTTGCGCGAAAGATGTAATCAAAGAACCCTTTGCTGTTATCAATGCTGATGATTTTTATGGCCGCTATGCATTTGAATCAGTAGCTAATTTTTTCAAAGACGAAACCAAGGGAGCACATGCTATGGTGGGCTATACCTTGAAAAATGTTTTGTCAGAATATGGAAGTGTATCCCGCGGTTGTGGTGATCGCGATGCGAATAACAATCTCATCTCGGTTGTAGAACGCACCACCATTGTAAAAGAGAACGGAAAAATTATTTCGAAGGAAAAAGATGGTGATTTGGAGATGGATCCTGAGACTCCAACCTCTATGAACTTCTGGGGTTTTCATCCAAGCATTTTCGGTTATACCGAAGAAAAATTTATTGACTTCTTAAAAAACAACGCTACAAACATAAAAGCAGAATTCTTTATTCCGCTATTCATTAACCAACTGATACAAGAAGGTAAAGGAAGTGTGAAAGTAATTTCCGGAGGTAATGTTTGGTTTGGTGTTACTTACAAAGAAGACAAGGAAATGGTGTCTGCAAAAATTATGGAGTTGGTGAACAAAGGTGATTATCCAATAAAACTTTGGTAGTCAAAAACATTTTGTGAATGCTCAACAACATACCCAGTTTATAAAAACTAAAGCCCAATCATTGGGCTTTAGTTTTTGTGGTATTTCAAAAGCAGAATTTTTAGAAGAAGAAGCTCCTAAGCTTGAAGAATGGTTGAAGCGTGGTTATCAAGGCAAAATGAGTTACCTCGAAAATCATTTTGACAAACGACTTGATCCTACCTTGCTCGTACCGGGAGCAAAATCAGTTATCAGTTTAGTATATAATTATTATCCCCAAAAAGATTTAGCAAAGGAAGGCGCTCTTAAAATTGCTAAGTATGCGTATGGAGAAGACTATCATTATGTAGTCAAAGAGAAACTGAAATTATTCTTGCAGGAGATTCAGGATGAAGTAGGAGAGGTTGAGGGTCGTGTATTTGTTGACTCTGCACCTGTAATGGAACGAGCCTGGGCAAGTAAAAGTGGTTTAGGTTGGGCAGGGAAAAATAGTTTGTTGCTCAATCGGGAATTGGGAAGTTTCTTTTTTCTTGCTGAAATTATTCTGGATCTTGAATTAGAGTATGATGGTCCTGCAAAAGATTACTGCGGAACCTGCACCGCCTGTATGGATGCTTGTCCAACCAATGCAATACCACAGCCTTATGTTGTGGATGGAAGTAAATGTATTTCGTATTTTACCATCGAACTCAAAGAAGAAATTCCTGCAGAAGTAAAAGGTAAATTTGAAAACTGGATTTTCGGTTGCGACATCTGTCAGGATGTTTGCCCGTGGAATAAATTTTCAAAACCAACAAATGAATCGAGCTTTGCTCCACATTCTGATTTAGAAAAGATGACGAATCAAGACTGGGTTGAGATTACCGATGAAGTTTTTGAAAAGCTATTTAAACGATCGGCAGTGAAACGCACCAAACTTGAAGGACTAAAACGAAACATTCAATTTTTAAAATCTTAACACATGAAAGCATTATTCTATTTCACCGCTTTAATTCTAACGCTCACCCTGACATCATCTACTACAGTAAAAGATGACAAGAAACCCAAGCCTAAATTTCAACGCGTTGTGGCATTTAAGTTCAAAGCGGATGCGTCATCTGATGTCCGGAAAAAACACATGATCGGATTTGAAGTTTTTGTGAAGGAAGTAAAACAAGTTCTTTCTTACCGGGCAGGAAAAACGGTAAAAGGAGAGAGTAAAACCGAACCAGAGTTTGACGTAATGCATTACGTTACCTTTGAAAAGGAATCTGATATTATTGCCTATGACATCCACCCCGCTCACAAGAAATTTGTGGAGGAAAATAAAGATAGCTGGGAGAAGGTTGTGGTTCTAAACGGGGTAATCGAATAATTTCATCGAGAATCTGGGCCTCCAATCCAGTTGGATTGACGCTGTTGACGGTCAATACCGTCTATTTTCATGGTTAAAAGGGTATTTTTGTAAGGATCCCCTATTCATCAACAAACAAAGTGAATTATCAGGGAAGCTGTAAATACTGCTATCTTTGAGAAAATATGGCCATTGATATTCTAATTACCATTGCCCTGGTTATCCTAAATGGGTTTTTTGTAGCGGCAGAGTTTGCCATCGTTAAAGTAAGGTCTTCGCAGATTGCCATTCAAACAGGCACTGCATCCAAACGGGCAGCTAAAATCATCATTGACAACCTGGACGGCTTTTTGGCCGCTACGCAATTGGGTATTACCCTTGCCAGTCTTGGATTGGGGTGGGTTGGGGAAGATGTTGTATCCAAAATCATACTTAATACCATTCATGGACTCGGCTTTGAACTGACAGAAGAACTGGCACATCGCATCGCTTTGCCTATTGCCTTTGCCGTACTTACTGTTGCGCATATTGTATTTGGGGAATTGGCTCCGAAGTCGCTTGCCATACGCTATCCAACATCGACAACACTTTTCTTATCCATCCCGCTAAGAATTTTCTATTTCATCTTCAGACCGTTTATTCGTTTGTTAAATGGTTTTGCGAATTTGATCTTAAAGATTTTCGGAATTAAACCTGTTAGCGAACGCGACATCCATTCAGAAGAAGAGCTGAGATTAATTATTGCTGAAAGTGAAGAAGGTGGTGCAATTGAAAGCAGCGAGCGCGAGTTGATTCAAAATGTTTTTGACTTTGATGATCGTGTAGTAAAGCAGGTAATGGTGCCTCGGCTAAAAATTTCTCCGATAAATGTAAACATCTCATTAGAGGATGCCGCCACTCTTGTTTTTCGTGAAGGCTATTCACGTTATCCGGTCTACGATAAAAGCCTCGATGAAATTATTGGGATACTCTACGCAAAAGATATCCTTCAAAACCTTGTAGAGAAAAGTGGTAAAACACTGGCGGAGGTAATGCGCAAAGCCTATTACATTACAGAAAATAAGAGGATCGATCATTTGCTGCGCGAATTTCAAAAGAAGAAAGTGCAGATGGCCATTGTGATCAGCGAGTATGGCGGAACAATTGGTATTGTTACGCTGGAAGATATTCTGGAAGAACTGGTAGGTGAAATTCAGGATGAACATGATCACGAAACACAAATCGTTACACAGGTAGGTAATGGATATGAAGTATTAGCCACATCACCTTTGCGGGATATTAATAAAATTATTGAGCCACCATTCCTGGAATCAGAGGAATACGAAACGTTAGCAGGATTATTACTAACTCAAAAACCATTCGATCTGAAAGAAGGTGAAGAGATTGTAGCAGAAGGATACCGGATTAAGATTTTGAAGATGAACCGAACGCTACCGGAGTTGGTGGAGCTGAAAGCATTGGAGTTGGAGAAGAAATAATACTTTAGGTATCAACTCGCTTTCTGATATAATAATAGTTGGCCTAATTAAAATAATTTGAAATACAAGATAATATTTACAGCAGGATATACAGATGACATTGATTCAATTACGCAGGAATTGAAGTCTGATGTTTTGATATTAGATGAAACAGGAAAATATTATAATCCACAGTTTGTAACTATTGAAAGAATAAAAGGTGAATTTGATAAAAATATGATTTGTTATTTAGAAGATAATTTGGTCATCCTTCACCTTATTACTAAGGACACAATATTAGGCTCAATTCGTCACCTGCATAATTGGCAATTTGAAAAACGATGGTTCCCCTTAACTGAAAATCAATTGGAAAAATACTTTTATCCTAAAGATGATTGGATTGTATTCGATGTTGTAGTTTAAATAGAAGATGTATTATTTGCAATTAAGTATTTATGCAATCCCTCTCCTCGTTTTGTGTCCTCACAGAACGATTTTCCATTAACGATCGTAAATAGAAAATCGCATCTCTTAGATTATAAACTCTTCAAACCGTTAACTCATTTATTACCCACCATCTTGCTTAAACTTGCAGCCATCTTCACCGCTTCATACGCATTAATAATTCCTCCAGAAATACTAAGTTGATTGAAGGGCACTATTTCCGTGGTTCCGGGCTTTGTTACTTTCAATCCATCAAACTTGCGCGTGGATTGATTGAGAATTGATTTCAATTGCTCTGCCGTTAGATCAGGGAAGTATTCCAACAGCATCGCTGCAACACCAACGGTAGCGGGACAGGCCATGCTTGTACCTTGTAAATCTTCATAGGTATTGTTCGGTGTGGTAGAATAGATTTGTACACCAGGCGCAAATAAGTCAACTGATTTTTTTCCGTAGTTCGAGAACGAGCCCACAAAATCTTCGTTACTTCCCCAGGCTGATGCTCCGATTTCAAGCCATGCTTTTGCCTGCTTTCCATCTTTGTAGGTGCGCGATGGAAAATTGGTGTCTTTATCCAAATCATCACCATCATTACCTGCAGCATGAATCAACAAAACACCTTTGGATTCTGCATACTTCACGGCTTTATCAACCACTTCTTTATTGGGTGAGAATGATTTTCCAAAACTCATATTAATAATCTGCGCACCATTATTGGTAGCATAGAGGATAGCATTGGCAATGTCTTTATCACGCTCATCTCCATTCGGCACTGCGCGCACTGACATGATGCGAACGTTATCGGCAATACCTTTAATACCAATGCTGTTGTTTCGGTTTGCACCAATAATACCAGCCACGTGAGTTCCATGTTGTGCATCTGGACCTTTCACATCGTTATTCCCATATCCTTTTTCATATAGGTTAGCTGGATTATCACCAACGATTGTTCGCGAATTAAAATCCAGGCTATATCCATAGACAACCGCTACCTTATAATGCTCGACCGCTTCTTTTAATTGAATGAGGTAGGATTTTATCTCTTCCAGGAAAACGCCAACTTCAACATCGTCACCAACACTCTCCAATACTTTTAACAATGTTTGCTTTGAATAAACAACATCTTGTTCGGTTGATGTTATCGCGGTTAAGGATGATTTCGTTACCGGCTTTCCATTTAAAGTCAAACTGATAATGCTATCACAGGAACTGATCACTTTTAGCGCATTACTGTACATATTGTATTGCTGATCATACTGGTCGAATTTTTCTTTGTTCGCTTTATAATCGCGCTCGTACTTGAACTTTACTTTTTTCCAATACTCGTATTCGGCTTTGTTCTTCTTGCTGATCTTTTTGTTTTCAGCATTTTCATATTTGGGTTTTAATCGGGCATACTCGCGTGTTACTTCATAGGTATCCTCGGCCACATTTCCATTTTTTCCGCCAATAAAATTCCATCCGTGAATATCATCTACATATCCGTTCTTATCGTCATCAACACCATTGTTTGGAATTTCATCAGCATTTACCCAGATAATATCTTTTAGATCCTCATGTTCTATATCTATTCCCGAATCAATCACAGCCACTAAAACGGTGCGTGAAGGCTTGCCTTTTAATAATGTATTATATGTCCGGTCAGCACTAACACCCTGAACGTGATCGGTTTCAGGATCGCGCAGAAACCAGTCTTTGGGTACCGTTGTAGTGTCTTCTTCCTGGGCATAAGATGGTAAAGCGTAAGAAAAGCCCACGAGGAAAGGAATCAAAAGGACAATCCAGCGCGTAGCTTGATTTTTAGCGATCATGACAAAATTTTTAGGTTCGGTATTTTTTCGAAATATAATGGGGTAGAAATTAAATTCTGGCTTTTTGGGATGGATGGTTCCTCAGGAATCTGTAGAAGGTTGAGAAATCTTACTTTGGTGACACATCAGGTTATTCTTGAAAAACTACTCTTCGGGTTTGAATCATCTTTGTATCACAAACCACTACTATTATGATCTTAATCTTTACTTCCTTTCTCGCGTTCTTCGGAATGTTTTTCTGGCAGGCAGATAAGTTGCAAGAGGCAGGCAACGATCAGTGACTGAAGAGGGGTGAAACGCGATCCCACCGAATCACAAATCGCCCTAAAAGCCTTTAATTTTCGCGTATCATCAACTCTTGGGCAGCTATTCTATTAGCTGTAAAAAATAAGTAACTTTACTACTTATCCCAAAAAACTATGTTCAAGTCAAGGTTAAATTACTCGTTGGGCATTCTTGTTCTTGTATTGACTATTCAACAAAGTATTGCCCAGGCTCCCCGCATCGTCATCAATCCGATGGGGCACTCTGCCAAAATCCATAATCTTCTTTTTACACCTGACGGAAAGAAAATCATCTCCATTTCAGAAGACAAGACCATTCGTTTGTGGAATGCCGAGAATGGTGAGATGGACAAAAAATTTGAATCACAAATTGGTGACGGTCCGGAAGGAATGTTATATGCTTCGGCAATTTCTCCCAATGGAAAATTATTGGCCGTTGCAGGTTATAAAGTAAATTCCGAAAAAGACAATTACATCATCATTATCGATGTTGAGAAAGGTGTTCAGGTAAGTACTGCGATCGGCCATACCGATGTTATTCTAAGTTTAAGTTTTAATGGTGCAGGAACGTACCTCGCAAGTGGAGGCGCAGATAATGCCGTTAAGATTTGGAAGGTGGACAATGAGCCGATCTTAAAGATGGTCGCTACAATACCTATTCCATCTCAGGTTTCATGTGTATCGTTTAATTCGAAAACACAAGAATTGGCAGTGTCACATGAAAGCAAAGATATTTTAGTTTTTAATCTCGCTACGCTCGACAAAGGTATTACGAAATTCCAGCCTCGCGTTTTAAAGAAGCATAAAGAAAATATTGATAAAGTATCATACTCACCCGATGGTGATTACATGGCCAGCAGTAGCTTGGATAACGCTCTTATTCTATGGCATGCCGATGGAAGTGTTGTGAAAGAATTTGACAAGCTAACGGATCCTATAAATGCAATTGCTTTTTCAACGGATTCAAAAATATTGGTAGGCCTGGACGTAACAGGCAAAGGCATGAGTTGGAAAGTACCTGAAGGTGCCAAGTTTACAGATTATGCAGCACACGACAACACGGTGTTTAGCGCGGCTTTTTCACCGTCAGGAAGCGGAAATTATTTGGTGGCTTCAGCAGGTGGTACGAATAACGAGATACTCTTATGGAACCCAATCAATGGTTTAACAATTAGAAGAATAAAGGGTAAAGGAAGTGCCATTCAGGATTTAGGTTTTGGTGAGGGTCTTGATCTTTTTATTTGCAAAGATGTTACGAAGAATGGCAAGCCTCAGTTTAAATCGAGTTTCGATTTTGCTTCGTTAACCGTTAACCGAAATCCTTCTGCCTTTAGTCCTTCTGCGAAGGATTTTAATAAAGAACTCGTTCAAACCAGTGAGAATTCAATTGAACTTCCAAAAGGAAAATTAATTCAGACAGACCCCAATCAAGACGGACGTATACTCGATTTTCAGGGTATGGCCGATGGAAATATTGTTGTGGCCAGCGATTTCTCTTTGAAAATGTATGATAAGAATGGATACCTCAACAAGGAATTCGTTGGGCATTATGGAGCCGTTCGCGCTGTTGCAATTAGTAATGACGGAAAATATATGGCGTCCGGTGGAGAAGATCAATCCATTATTCTCTGGAAGCTTTCTGAAACCGGTTATGCTCCGAGCATTCGAAAAGCATACGAAGGTCAGGGAGATGACTGGACTAAATTTTTTGAATCCTTGCCAATGGATTCCCTTACCAAAGAACCTTCAAAAGCAGCGTGGACTACGGTTATTAATTTCCTGAAATCAAATGGTGATAAAACCTACAAGAATCTGGAAGAGACACTCCACTCATTAGGTGAAACTGTTATTCCATTTGCAACCTTATTTGTTACTGAAGATAATGAATGGGTATGCTGGACTCCTCGAGGATATTTCTCATGCTCTTCATCCGGCAGTCAGTATTTTGGATGGCATGTAAACAGAGGCATCAAGCAGCTTGCTGATTTTTATGCAGCAGAACAATACTTCGAGATTTTGTACAGGCCGAAGCAAATGGAGAAGAGTATCATTCAAGGCAAACGTGTAGAAGATATCCTGCGTGAATCCGGTGAACGCATTTTTGATTTGAGTAAAACACAAAGGCCTTCGGCTGCCTATTTTGATGTTACTGCCACTACGCGATCAACCGATTTGCTCCATTATGATAAAGGTAAGTTCTATACTCAAGCTAAAACCATCCCGCTTACCGTGGAGGTATTTGATGGAGGTGGAGGGATCAAAGAAATCAACATCTATCAAAATGATAAGCTCATCATTACCGATAATGAAAATCTGAAGACAAAAGGTGAAGATGATAAGATTGTGCGAACATACGCTGTGGAAATGGCGAACGAAAGCAACGAATTCAAAGTGAAAGTGGTGAACTTCCAAAAAGTGGAATCACGTGCTGATGCTTTGGAGATTGAATATCAAGGTGAAATTATAGCCACATCGACTCTTCATATCTTAACAGTGGGTATTAATCAATATCAGAACTCTTCTTACAACTTAAACTATGCGCGGTCAGACGCACAGGCGTTTTTAGAAAAAGTGCAGGAGAAAGGTAAGTCGATATTTAAACGGGTTAACCCCATTGGTATTTACGATCAGGATGCCACCAAAGAGAATATTCTCAAAGGCTTTAAAGCAATTGCAGCTAGTGCGAAGCCCGAGGACTTATTTATTTTCTACTATGCGGGTCACGGAACAATTGATGAAGACAACGCTGATCAGTTCTATTTTGTGCCTACTGATGTAACCAAGCTCTATGGCGATCCAAAACAACTTCAGACAAAGGCCATCTCGATGAGTGAAGTGAGAGAGATGTTCACACAAGTGAAGTCACAAAAGCTATTGATGTTGCTGGATGCTTGCCACTCAGGAGCAGCGTTAAAGAATTTTAATGTGCGGGGTGCGGCTACGGATGAGAAAGCTATTGTTCAGCTTGCTCGCAGCACAGGGATTGTAGCGATCGCATCCAGTGGTTCAAAACAATTTGCAACTGAGTTCGAGGAATTAAAGCACGGAGTATTTACCTATGCTTTGTTAGAAGCAATGGATGGTAAAGGCGATAATGGCGACAAGAAACTAACCGTAAACGAACTTAAATTCTATATGGAAGACCGTGTGCCAGAACTCACTAAACAGTATGGCGGAACAGCTCAATATCCAACCGGATACATCACTGGTAATGACTTCCCAATCACAGTAATAGAAAAACAGTAAGGTTAATTTTAGAACCATAAGAGCAATAAAAAAGCCCCGATCACTCGAGGCTTTTTTATTCAGCTGGATGAAACGCTATACAGCAATTCCGTCTGCCAGTAAAATCACTTTGTTTTTTAATACTTCTACAACACCACCTGTTATCGCCAGGTTTTGAATACCCTCTTTACCCTTGTATTCAACATTCCCCTCTTTCAGTAAACTGATCAGCGGAGCATGGTGATCTAAAACTTGAAACGAACCATCAGAGCCAGGAAAAATGACGGATGATACTTCGCCTTCAAATACTTTTTTCTCAGGTGTTAATATTTCTAAATGCATAGTTTGATTCGTTGATGTGATAATTCGTTGATGAGGTAATTATTAAATCAACTCATCAACGAATTACCGAATTAATTAGCCTTTTGCTTCTGCCATCATCTTCTCGCCCTTCTCAATGGCTTGTGCCATGTTACCCACAAGGTTGAAGGCCATTTCAGGAAGGTGATCGTATTGACCATCCATAATCGCGTTAAAGTCTTTGATGGTATCTTTAATATCAACCAAAACACCTTTCAAACCTGTGAAGGCTTCTGCTACGTGGAAGGGTTGTGACAAGAAACGTTGTACACGTCTTGCGCGGTGAACCACTTGCTTATCTTCGTCAGACAATTCATCCATACCAAGGATAGCGATGATGTCTTGTAATTCTTTGTAGCGCTGAAGAATGCTCTTCACACGTTGCGCACAATTGTAATGCTCTTCACCAACGATATCAGCACGAAGGATACGGGAAGTAGAATCCAAAGGATCTACCGCAGGATAGATACCAAGTTCTGAAATCTTACGACTCAATACAGTTGTTGCATCCAAGTGAGCAAATGTTGTTGCAGGAGCAGGGTCAGTTAAGTCATCGGCAGGAACGTAAACGGCCTGTACAGATGTGATCGAACCATTCTTAGTAGAAGTAATACGCTCTTGCATTAAACCCATTTCAGTTGCAAGGGTAGGCTGATATCCTACGGCTGATGGCATACGACCAAGAAGGGCTGATACTTCAGAACCTGCTTGCGTGAAACGGAAGATGTTATCAACGAAGAAAAGAATGTCCTTACCTTTTCCTTGTCCATCACCATCACGGAAATATTCGGCAACTGTCAAACCAGAAAGCGCCACACGAGCACGTGCTCCAGGAGGCTCGTTCATTTGTCCGAACACGAAGGTTGCTTTTGAATCTTTTAATTTCTCCTGATCTACTTTAGAAAGATCCCAACCACCTTCGTGGAGAGAATGCATGAATTCATCACCATAATCAACGATACCCGCTTCAATCATTTCGCGAAGCAAGTCGTTACCCTCACGAGTTCTTTCACCCACACCGGCAAATACAGAAAGACCAGCATACGCTTTCGCGATGTTGTTGATCAATTCCTGGATCAATACGGTTTTACCAACACCGGCACCACCGAACAACCCGATTTTACCTCCTTTTGCATAAGGTTCAATCAAGTCGATAACTTTAATACCCGTGAAAAGAATTTCAGTTGAAGTAGATAGATCTTCAAATTTTGGAGCAGAACGGTGGATTGGAAGTGATCCAGTGCCTTTTGGTTGAGGAATACCATCGATAGCATCACCTACTACATTGAACAAACGGCCTTTAATATCTTCACCAATGGTCATTTGGATTGGAGATCCTGTGTCCGTCACCTTCATTCCGCGAACCAACCCTTCAGTACCTTCCATTGAGATGGTACGGACGCGGTCTTCGCCCAAGTGTTGCTGGCACTCTAACACTACTTTAGTGCCATCGCCTTTTGTTACAATCAAGGAATCAAGGATGTTCGGAAGTTTAGAACCTTCGCCATCGAAGGCTACGTCCACTACCGGACCAATTACCTGGGTGATCTTGCCAATATTTGCCATTTTATCTGTTTTGTTGAGATTTCTGTCCTAAAAATGCGAGCGCAAAAGTAGGGAGATAAGCACGAAGTACAAAGGGCGAACTGTGAATAATTAGGGATTTTGATGAGTAAATATCAAGCCGATAACTGAAGGCAAAAAACTCCGAAATTCTAAAGATTTGTAGGGTTTTAATGCGAAGAATAATCTTTCACAGCGGCACCGTTTAAGCACCAATTTCTACTGTGTAATCAACCATTTTGTAAGAAAAATTTGCCTCTTGTCAATTTTTTATAGCCCTTGACTTATGCAGCATTCAGAGCAATACGAAATGTAGTCCCCTGATTTTCTTCGGAGGCTTTGACAAAAATTTTCCCGTTATGATAGGTATCCACAATTCGTTGCGCCAAGGTGAGTCCAAGGCCCCAGCCCCGTTTTTTAGTGGTGAATCCGGGACGGAATACCATTTGAATTTTAGATCGGGGAATTCCCTTTCCGGTATCGGAAATATCAATGAATACCTTGCCCTCATTGCCTCGTAAAATTTTGATCGCGATTGTACCGCTATTGCCCATGGCATCAACTGCATTCTTGCAGAGGTTTTCAATTACCCACTCAAACAATGGAGCATGGACATTTGCCGTAATGTTATCGGATAGTGTAAATACCTCCATTTTTATTTTGGATGACACGCGAGGCCGTAAGTAGTTCACTACATTGTTGATGAGGAATACAACATTTTCTTTTTTCAAAACAGGTACCGATCCAATACTGGAGAAACGCTCTGTCACCATGCGCAGTTTCTGAATGTCTTTTTCTAACTCTTCTACTATGCCCTTCTCTTTCAATTCAGGATAATCCCGAATTACTTCTGCCCATGCCATCAATGAAGAAATAGGTGTGCCCAATTGGTGTGCTGTTTCTTTTGCAAGACCAACCCAGACCTGATTCTGTTCCGCAGTTCGCGAATAACTAAAGGCGAGATAAGAGATGAAGGCAAAGATGGCAATAACCGAAAGTTGAATGAAAGGATAGGCGATAAGCTGTGTAAGCAAAAATGAATTTTTATAGTAGATGTATTGCGTTCCGAAAGTTTCGCCTGTTTGTGGATCGCGCAGCGTAACGCGAATGGGATCGTACGACTTGCCCATCATGGAGATTTCATTGGCGAGAAAAGTTTCTTTTCTTTTCTCGGTCCATTTTTCTTTTACATCAATATTCCGAATGGATAATATTTTCCCTTTCTCATCAACCTGAATAATGGGAATGGAATTGTTTTGAAAAAGAATTTCCTGAGCAATGAAATTTACGTCACCCGATGTCCCTTCATCATTTGCGAAGAACTCAATAGCCTTGGCATACAGTTGTACCTGCTGACGCTCGCGCTCTTTGAGTTGATCAACCAATACATTGGTGTAATAAATCGATCCAATACTGATCAGCACAGAAATACCCAAAACCACCCATTTCAGATTGGTGTTATTCTGATAAAAATCAACCGTTGGTGCAGTATTCTTGGTAGTCATCAACAAAAGAAAGGTACGATTTACGCGGTGTAATTTACGATTTCTTATCATTCGTAAATTACACCGGTAATCGTACCTCGTAAATTATACCTATTACCTGTCGACTAGTTTTTCATCATAAACCACTTCGCCATCACTTTGTAATTGATTTTTGTACCGTGCATTAAGATACCCACGCGGTAAATTCTTCCGGCCGCCCAGGTTGTTAAAATGAAACCGCCAATTAAAGAAACCATTGATAACGCTAATTGCCAGGCCGGAACTCCAAAACCAATGCGCCCCATCATAGCAATAGGAGATGTGAAAGGTATGATGGAAAGCCAGACGCTAACGGTACCGTGCGGATCCTGCAAAGTGAATGTGAACAATCCGAAATAAGAAATTAATAATGGAATAGTAATGGGGAACATAAACTGTTGTGCTTCTGCAGGACTATCAACCGCTGAACCAACTGCAGCGAAGAGTGCTCCGTAAAGAAGGTAGCCTCCCAGGAAGAAGAATAAGAAAACGGAAATGATGTAGGTAAATGGAATCTGACTGAGAGCATTCAGAATTTCAACCGATTGAGCTTGCTGTACTTGTGGATTCTGCTGACCCATTTGCTCTACCATTTGTTGCTGAGGCATTTCTAATCCAAAAAGTCCCAGCACTACTGATGATACCGTTGTGATCAATATAATCCAGATAAGAAACTGCAATAATCCAACCGAAGCAAGTCCTATGATTTTACCCATCATCAATTGAAAAGGTTTGACTGAAGAGACAATTACCTCAACCACCTTGCTGGTCTTTTCTTCAATAATACCTTGCATAATCTGTGCACCATAAATAAAGATGAACATATACATTAGTATTCCTCCGGCCATGCCGACACCGAACAATATATTCGAGTCTGATTTCTTTTCATTCGGGCCAAAATTTTGAATTGACACATTTGTTTTTAAGCTATCCAATATCTTTTGATCGATATTAAACTTCTGCATTTTTAGTTCTTTGATGCGGTTCTCCAACATGCCTTCCAGATCACCCATTTCAGTGGGGCTCGGATTCACTTTGGTATGAAATGCAATACCTTTTGGGTCTGAAAGGTCAAACGCAGGAATGTAAAGAAGTCCATAACTGTCGTCATTGTCAAAGACTTTCTTTGCATCAGAAAATTTCCCATCAAACTTTTTGAAAACAAATTTGGATGTATCAGGTGAAAAGAACCCACTTTCATCTACATATTCAATAACGTTTTTGGTGGCATTCTTTTTTTGCTCGATTGCCACATAAACTAGTATTGCCATAATGGCCGGAAAAATCAAAGGCAATAAAATGGTGGCAATTAAAAATGATTTTTTCTGTACGCGGTTCAAAACCTCGCGCTGAATGATTAACCATATCTTATTCATCTGAACCTCCTTTCACCAGTGTGATAAATATTTCGCTCATCGTTGGAATTTTTTCTATGAAACTTTGCACTTCTGTTACCTCAGTTAAATCGCGTATCAATTGATTGGGTGTTAACAATCCTTTAATGCGAACAGTGGATTTAAAATGATTGTCTTCCACATTCTTCTGATCTATTACATCATACTTGTCAGATGAAAGTGAAAATGTTCCTTGATGCTCCACCGAAAATGTATGTGTGCGATACATTTCCTTCACCTGCTTTTTTGATCCTTCTAAAATCTTTTGTGATTTATTAATCAGGGCAATATGATCGCACAAATCTTCAACTGTTTCCATGCGGTGTGTTGAAAAAATAATAGTGCATCCTTTTTCTTTTAGCTCTAAGATTTCTTGTGTAATCAATTGAGCGTTTACGGGATCGAAACCGGAGAAGGGTTCATCCAAAATAATAAGTTTGGGCTCATGCATCACCGTGCTGATGAATTGCACTTTTTGCGCCATGCCTTTACTGAGATCTTCTACCTTTTTGTTCCACCAGTCGGTGATCTCAAATTTCTTCATCCAGGCTTTGCTCAATTCCACAGCCCTCGCTTTGCTCAGGCCTTTTAATTGTGCAAAGTAGATAAGCTGTTCACCTACCTTTAATTTTTTGTAAAGCCCTCGTTCTTCCGGCAGATAACCAATAGTGCCTACATGCTTTTCGTTGAGTTTCTCTCCGAAGATTGAAATCTCACCACTGTCGGCATTGATGATTTGGTTGATGATACGGATAAGGGTGGTTTTGCCAGCGCCATTGGGGCCGAGCAAGCCAAAAATGGTTTGCTGCGGAATGGAGAGGCTAACCTGGTCGAGCGCCACATGATTGGTGTAGCGCTTGGTAACGTTGTTTGCGATTAATGCTTCCACGAAGATTTAAGTTGTTGGTATATAAGTGTCGAATGATTGTAATAAATTACAAAAAAATGATCCCATCGTAATGTATTATTTCAATAGGTGATGCATCTTCCATCACGTGTTGTAAAGTTAATTGTATATGATTCGAATTTCCATCTGGTTTGTCGCAATTGGGATATTATTTTTCTATTCTTCCGATTCTCTTGGTCAACAAGACAGTGTAAAGGCTGCGAAACGTTTTCGATTTACCCCCTTGCCGGTTATCTATTATTCACCGGAAACCAGATTGGGCTTTGGAGGATTATTAGCCGCCAACTTTGAAACCGTTAAAGTTCCTGATTCGCTTACGACTACATCCTATGCTCAAACCTATTTTCTATATACACAGCAAAAGCAATATGACCTTGGTTTTAAAACGCGTGTCTACATGCCGAAGAATAAAACCATTCTTCAGGTAAAGTTTAATTATACCTATTTTCCGGAATACTATTTTGGAATTGAAAATGAAGATCCGCTATCTAAAAAAGATACAATTGAGTACAATCAGATTGCTGGCGACTTTCGGTTTTACAAGAAATTAAAAAAGCATGTATTTCTCGGTGGCGCTTTTCGGTTCAATAAAATCAGCAATGTAAATTCAGGCATCGGGCACTTGCAGATGGATAAGCCTCTGGGCTATGATGATTATTGGGGCGTTGGTTTTGCACCGGCACTTACTATTGAAACGCGTGACAGTTTCGTTTATCCCCGAAAGGGATTTTACCTCGAAGCATTATTTTTTGTTCAGCCATCGTTCAACAAAACGAGTTATGCCTTTCAATCTTTTAAGTTAGATGTGCGAAAATATTTCCCGGTAACGTGGCTCAGTGAATTTGATGCCCTTGCACTTCAGTTTGTAGCCAACCTTAATGGAGGAGATGTTCCCTTTAAAGACATGGCTGACATTGGAGGAGCGAATACCATGCGCGGATATTATACAGGTTTCTATCGCTACAATAATCTCTATGCATTTCAGACCGAGTACCGCGCTCACGTTTGGTGGAGGTTAGGTTTCACCATTTGGGCTGGTGCGGCACTCACACCAGTGAAGTGGTATTCTATCGGAGATAATTCTGTAAAGCCGAATGCAGGTATTGGATTGCGTTTGATGTTAAATAAAAGTGATCGATTAAATATTCGAGTCGATCAGGGTTTTGGTAAGAAAGATCAGAAAGGATTTTATTTGGATATAGCTGAAGCCTATTAACAGCATTGATTACAACTTCGAAACCTTCCCTCGCAACAAAAAGTCAGCTAGCACTAAAGCAGCCATTGCTTCTACAATCGGTACAGCTCGAGGCACAACGCAGGGGTCGTGCCTGCCTTTGCCACTGACCGTTGCTTCATTACCATGCTTATCAACGCTAGGTTGATCTTGCATGATGGTAGCAACTGGCTTGAAGGCTACATTAAAATAAATATCCTCTCCATTTGAAATACCGCCTTGAATTCCTCCCGAGTGATTTGTTTTGGTTCGGATGCGTCCACCTTCATTGTAAAACTCATCGTTGTGTTGTGAGCCGAGTTGCTTCACACCTTCAAAGCCACTTCCATATTCAAAACCTTTTACAGCATTAATGCTCAACATGGCTTTACCTAGTTCAGCATGAAGTTTATCAAAGACGGGTTCACCTAAACCCACAGGTGTATTTTTTATAACACAAGTTACAATACCTCCAATGGTATCTCGCGCAAGACGAACTTCGTCAATGCGTTCAATCATTTTGTCGGCATTAGCTTGATCCGGGCAACGAACAATGTTGTCTTCTGTTTTGCTAAGATCAAGTTGTGTGTAATGCGGTGTTGTAATTTCTCCAACTTGCGATACATATGCAGCGATATCAACACCTTCATGCTTTAGCAAAAGTTTTGCAATAGCACCCGCTGCCACACGGGCAGCCGTTTCACGTGCAGAACTTCTTCCGCCTCCGCGATAATCACGATTACCATATTTTGCATCGTAAGTGTAATCCGCATGTGATGGACGAAACGTTTCAGCAATGTGACTGTAGTCTTTACTGCGCTGATCCTGATTTTCGATTACCAACGCGATTGGTGTTCCGGTTGATTTACCTTCAAAAACGCCACTGAGAATTTTAAAGGTATCGTCCTCTTTACGCTGGGTTGTGATTTTAGACTGACCCGGTTTTCTTCGGTCGAGTTCGGACTGAATGTAAACTTCATCGATTGCTAATCCTGCCGGACAGCCATCAATAATTACTCCGATGGCCGGGCCATGCGATTCACCAAAGGTGGAGATTTTAAAAAGTGTTCCGTATATGTTGCTCATGCGAGCACGAAGATAGAAGAAGCACAGGAATAATGTATTTACTTTTTGAAAATCAAATACCCTGCACCCATCAGCATCACGGCAATAAACCCATTGAAGGCCCACATTTGCCAGCTCGTATCACGCACAGAAAGCAAGGTATTATCAGCCACACCAATTTTATCGTAGAAACTTCCCAGATCGTTTGACTGGATGACTTCGTTCTTTTTACTCTCACCCGTTACATATACTGTTAACTGCGATTTTAAAGTGTCATACTTTTTCTCTTTCGGATTGAAATAAACCCACTGAACATAATCGCCTAAATTAAACTGCCCGGGTTCTTTCGGGATCATAAAATAACTAAATGATTTTCGTCCGGTCACACGATTGTTATCGCGATTAATATCCTGACGAACATTGGGCTCATACCATTCAAAGGCACCATCTTGTTTTACATTCGGTTTCTCGACAGCTGAAATATTTCCTTCACCAATAACATGAAATTCATAGGCTGCACTTTGTCCGGTTTCTAAATCGGTCGAGCGCATGCGTTCATCTAAACGATAATCGCCAACCGCTACAACATCGCGCAAAGGATGTGGAGGTAATTGTTTTACCCTCACGGTTTTTGCTTTCGTATAGAATGTTTTGAAATCTTCTTTTCTATTCTGTCCAAAGAAGGATGGATTTTTTGCGACTTTATATTTGATCATCTCTAATCCAAGACTTGGAAAATGAATCGGTTCTGCATTGAACGGAAAATAAACAGCTTGGTAAATTTTATATTGATCGTATACCTTACCGTTTATCGTAACGCGTTCAGCATTGATGTTTTCAATATTGAAATTTTCTTCCCAGGAATTAGCTGGTTTTAATTTCTTTAAGATGTCAGTTAACTGTTTATTCAAATCATAGAATTGAAAAGGCGCCTGATTTTGTTCTGAAAGAAAAAATGAAAGTGTGGCTTCAAAACCTTCTCCTACATATACTTCATTTTTATTGGTAGTCAGCGCGAGAAAGGCATCTTCTTTCAGATCAATAAATTCTGGCTCCCCACGATTCGCAGTTCCGGTGGGATCGCGATCGAAGAAACCACTAAACGGATCACGCTGCTGTTGCACAGGTGGTCCTACTTTTACTTTTTTGCCGGCAACAGTAAATGATTTGTCATTCACCTTCATTGTGAAAGTAGGAATTGTATACGTACCCTGCTTACTGGGCAGGTAAGTCATAATCACACTTTGCGATGAAGAAATATTTCCATTAACAATATTGGTTGTTGATTGACTGGATGTTCCACGCTTTACAAATCCAGTGATATCCGGAAAATTATCGTAACTCCTGAGGCGTTCGTTTTGAACAGTTACTGTAATTGTCCATGCCTGGTTCTCGCCAATTTCATTTGGGCCCAAAACGATTTGAATATTTTGTGCCATTACGGCCGAAGTAGCGCACCAAAGCAAGAAAAAAATCAAAAAAGAGCGTTTCAAAAAAAAGAATGTCATGTTTATAATCCTCCAGATAAAAATTCCGTTACAAAAATAGCCTAATCCTAAAACAGTCTAAAAGAACCACTTCAACCGTTTGAATAAAAGACGATAAAAAACGTCTCAAAAGAGAAGTTCAGCCCTCTTTTTGAAGGATGAACGAAAGTTGAAGATTGTTCTTTTGGTTTTTGTTACAATTCTTTAACTTAACACTTGTTAGGAAACTAAATTTTTTAAACTCTATCAGTTTTTGCCATGTTGAATTATGTAAAATTAGTGCTCACAAAGGTGAGTTTCAGTGCAGCGCTCTTTGAAAAAGAGCTTCGAAAGGCAATCAAATTGCTGATTGCAGAAGAAGTAAGCGACCTCAGGCAATGGTGCTACACCAAGTTTGGGAATCAACACGAAGCCATTTTACAACGCTGCTTCGTGGTAGTTTAGCAACGAATTTATCGAACTAAAAAATTAAAAGCCTCTGGATTTTCCGGGGGCTTTTTAATTTGTGAGTAGCCACTGATTCAGATCAATAATTAACCTTTCCTCCTAAAGAGAGACGCTATTCTTCGCGCGGTACGTTTTTCGAATTCCCAGAAGAAATTAAACTGACCAAAGAGAAATCCATATCCCAACAAGATGATGTTATAGAGTGGCAATATGAAAATATAATATAAAACTGAAGCAATAGTTGACTTACCTTCTTCACCTACCAGTAATTCCAGCAAAGGTTTCTTAATGAATAAAACCGTGAAACCGGTACAGGCAAAAACAATCAACACAACAATTACCTGCATGATACTATGCAGATGCCAGCGCTGTTTTAGTCGTTCGAGCCAGTGTGGTGTTGACATTAAGTTAATTCGAGGTCAAGTTCAGGAATGATTTCCAAAGTCCATAATCAGGAAGAGGCGCTTGCACCATCATGTTTTCTTTTTTCACAGGATGAATGAATTCCAATTTTCTGGCGTGGAGGTAAATACTTCCATCATCATTTGCAGAATCATCTCCATATTTCACGTCACCTTTTATAACACAACCCATGCTGGCCAATTGAACGCGAATTTGATGCGGTCTTCCGGTTACAGGTTTTACTTCCAACAACCAATGTCCGCTTTGTGTTCCTATAATTTTATAATGAAGTTCTGAGCGTAGTGCTCCTACGGTTTCTTTTTTGAAAGCTGTTGACTTGTTTTTGCTTTCGTCTTTTAATAACCAATGGAGTAATGTGCCTTCGGTGTGCACGGGTTTATTTTTGACAATGGCCCAATATGTTTTTTTTGTCTCGCGTTCGCGGAACAAGGCGTTCATCCGCTCAAGTGATTTAGAAGTACGCGCCAGCACCACAACACCACTTACGGGTCGATCGAGTCGATGTACCACACCCAGGAAAACGGCACCAGGTTTATCGTGCTTTTCTTTGATGTAGGCTTTGCAAAGTTCAGCCAATGGCACATCACCCGTTGCATCACCTTGTACCAAAACACCAGCCGATTTATTTACCACCAGTAAGTGATTGTCTTCGTAAAGTACAGTGAAGGGAGTTTTGGCCATGAGTTGAATTAAAATCAAACATCTTAAATTTTGGTATCTTTAAAAAGGATTGTGAAAATCAATGGAGGTATCCGGGATAAATGTAATTTTTACTGGGTACCAATTACGATGTGATAATCATCAAAAGTGTATTTTTGCTCCTTAATCTCATCATTAGAGTTGAATGGAAGAGCGTATCAATAGTCTTTTAAAAGAAGTAATAGAATTCGCAGCAAGTGATAAGCAGGCTGTCGAGAATTTCAGGCTGAAATACATTAGCAAGAAGGGGGCGATTACTGAATTGTTTGAAGAAATGAAAACAATGCCGGTAGAGGTGAAGAAGAATGTTGGAAAAATCCTAAACCAATTAAAACAAACTGCTGAAGCAAAACTGGTGGAGATGAATCAGCAGGTTGAAACATCTGCTGTAAGCAAGGTAGACATCGATCTTTCGTTGCCACCGGTTTCAAATAAAATAGGGAACCTTCACCCACTGTCTCTTACCAAACATCGCATTATTGAAATCTTCGAACGTCTCGGTTTTAATGTTGCCAATGGTCCTGAAGTAGAAGACGATTGGCATAATTTCTCTGCCTTGAATTTTCCTGAGAATCATCCGGCTCGGGAGATGCAGGATACCTTCTTTGTGGAAAAGAAAAGTGAGACAAATAAAGAGGAGATGCTATTGCGCACGCATACATCTAACGTACAAATAAGAATGATGGAAACGCAGAAGCCCCCCATGCGTGCCATCATGCCGGGACGTGTCTATCGCAACGAGGCGATCTCTGCGCGGGCGCACTGTTTCTTTCATCAGGTTGAAGGTTTGTATGTAGATAAGAATGTAAGCTTTGCCGATTTGAAACAAACCATTCTTCACTTTGCAAAAGAGATGTATGGCAAAGATGCAACAATTCGTTTGCGCCCTTCCTACTTTCCCTTCACGGAGCCGAGTGCTGAGATTGACGTTTCTTGTTTTATCTGTGGCAGCAAGGGTTGTAATATTTGTAAATATTCTGGTTGGGTAGAAATAGCTGGAGCCGGCATGGTCCACCCAAATGTATTGCGTAATTGTGGAATTGACCCCGAAGAATATACAGGCTTTGCTTTTGGTATGGGCATTGAACGCATCACCATGTTGCGTTACCAGATAAATGATTTGCGTTTGTTCTCAGAGAACGATGTACGTTTCCTTCGCCAGTTTCAAAGCACAGTGTAAATGAAAATAGAAGCGCTTCAAACCATTGGTGTTATCGGCACTGGAACAATGGGCCAGGGCATTGCACAAGTGTGTGCTCAATCGGGTTATGAAGTTTTGCTCTATGATGCGCAACCCGAACAAATTAAAGGCGCTTTATTATCGATTGAAAAAAATACATCGGCCTTAGTTGAGAAGGGCAGGTTAACTGAAGAGCAACGAAAGAATTTACTTCTTAGGATTCGCGCTGTTGAAGATTTTCGCCAACTGCAAGTTGATTTGGTGATTGAAGCGATTATTGAAAAACTGGAGGTAAAACAAAAAATATTTCTTGAACTAGAACGAATCAATTCAAGTGATTGCATTTTCGCCAGCAACACATCTTCCATATCCATTACGGAAATCGCATCGGTTCTCAAGCATCAGGGAAGATTTGCAGGGCTTCATTTTTTTAATCCAGCGCCAGCAATGAAACTGGTGGAGATTATTTCGGGCGCCAAAACAAATGATGAAACAATCAACACGCTGCAAAATTTTTCTGAAAAACTTTTAAAGATAACCGTACTGGCAAATGACTCACCCGGTTTTATTGTGAATCGTGTTGCAAGATTATTTTACGTTGAGTCGCTAAAAGCCTTAGAAGAAAAAACGGCAGATTTTAAAACAATCGATGCCTTGATGAAGAATGTGGGTTTTAAAATGGGCCCGTTCGAGTTGATGGACTTAATTGGAGTCGATACAAATTTTTCAGTGACAACTTCTATGTATGAAGCATTTCATCATGAGCCTCGCTTCAGGCCAAGCAAAATACAACAGCAGAAAGTAAATGCCGGTCATCTTGGTCGCAAGTCAGGAAAAGGTTTTTATGAATACTAGGCTTCACAGGTGAGCGTTAATAATTAATATTTGATTGATTTAATGAAGATGGAGAAAACGGATCGTGTGATGAAGAGTGTTACATTAAGCTTCCTGCTATTCTCATTAATTTTCTTTAGCAGTTGTGAACCCGATCTCTCAGATGATCCAATACCCTATGTTCAATTTACTGACATTATTATTAATCTGGCTAATTACCCTTCATTACAGTTTGATGGAGGCTATGAATACTTTGGTGGTGGAGTGCGTGGCATTATTTTATATCGAAAAAATGCATCCACTTACATTGCGTATGAGCGCAACAGTTCTTTTCATCCAAATGAAGCGTGTGCAACGGTGGATGTAGACATCTCGGGTCAATTCATAATTGATCCATGTAGCAATTCTACTTTTAGTTTAAGCACAGGACAACCCACCAGTGGCCTGGCCATTACTCCGCTTCGGAGATATGTGGTTCAGCTAAGTTCTTTCAATCTGACAATCACAGATGAGATAGCAAATTGAGCTAAGAAATAAGATTTGAAAAATTCTTATTTCGATTACTGATTACTGATTACTGATTACTGATTACTGATTACTGATTACTGATTACTGATTACTGATTCTCTAATTCAAAGGCACATTAACATGTCGCTCAGCATGATACGATGAGCGCACAAGCGGACCAGACTCAACATATTTTAGTCCGCGCTTCAAACCTTCTTCTTTGTAAAGTTCAAATGTATCAGGATGAATAAATTCTGCGACTTCCAAATGCATTTTGGTAGGCTGCAAGTATTGGCCAAGCGTTAAGATAAGCAGGCCGTTTTCAGCCAAGTCATCCATTGCTTTGTAAAGCTCTTCTTTTGTTTCGCCTAAGCCTAGCATGATACCTGACTTGGTGCGCATGCCCGCTTCACGAATTCTTTTTATCTGTTCTAAGCTGCGTTCGTATTTCGCTTGCGGGCGAACCATGCGGTAAAGTCTTCCAACGGTTTCCATGTTGTGACTCACCACTTCTTGTTTGCCTTCAATCATGCGATAGAGTGCATCCCAATTTCCCTTTGTATCGGGTATAAGTGTTTCAATTGTAGTCTCCGGACTAATTTTTTTTGTTTGCACGACAGTGTTGTACCACACTTCTGCACCGCGGTCTTTCAATTCATCACGATTTACAGAAGTTATTACGGCATGCTTAACGCCCATCAATTTAATCGCTTCTGCTACACGCTTAGGTTCATCAAGATCGTATTCGGTGGGGCGACCTGTGGCAACAGCACAGAACGTGCATGAACGCGTGCATACATTTCCAAGAATCATGAACGTGGCAGTACCTGCTCCCCAGCACTCACCCATGTTCGGGCAATTTCCACTTTCACAAATGGTGTGAAGTTTATACTCATCCACCAGTTTGCGCACTCGGGCGTAATCCGGGCCAACAGGTAATTTTACCCGAAGCCAGTTCGGCTTACGTTTTCTTGTTTCTTCTTGTGATATGACAGGCAGTTCGATCATGATTGTTGTTTATTGATGATTGCTCGATTCGGAAGACGAACAACTATCAACTAAAAACTAATTACTTACCAATAAGTTCCTTGTATTGAGCTGCCGTTAGAAGTTCGGCAACAGAACCCTTCACTTCTACTTTAATCATCCATCCATCACCATACGGATCAGAATTCACTTTTTCAGGGCTGCTATCTAAGATGGGATTTACTTCCAGCACTTTGCCATTAATGGGCATATAGAGATCAGAAACTGTTTTAACAGCTTCTACAGTTCCAAAAATTCCGTGCTCTGCTATTTCCTGTCCTACTGAACTAATGTCCACATAAACGATATCACCCAACTCGCCTTGTGCAAAATCGGTTATACCAACAAAGGCAGTATTTCCTTCAATTTTAACCCACTCGTGGTCTTTTGTGTACTTTAATCCGTCAGGAATATTCATAGTCTAGGTTTTAAATGGGCTCAAAAATAAGACCTTGATTGGCAAGTTCAAAGCTTGGAGCTGCGAACCCGAAACTTTAAACTCCAAACTATTTTACTGTGCTAAGCTAAACCGAACCTGTGCGCCAAAGCGGGTAGTGGTTCTTCTATAGGAGCTTGAAACGACCGGATCGTTTATGGTGCGATCATAATAGAGCTGGATGCTTAGCTTTTGACTTACGGTATAATTCAGATTGGGTTTGATCTGGTAGTTAACATTACCATTGGTGATAATGTTGAGCTCGTCAATCTTGCGCTGAATTGTTTTTTGATCCGAGATGGTAACGTTCAATCTAAAAGTAAGATCGTTCTTCAATACTACCGTGCGACCCTGCGATTTGAACGGAAGTTTCATTCCTGTTTTAGTAAAGCCCATTTCGAATGAAACATCTTTGCTTGTTTGTTCCGTGATTTGCGCGTTCGATACATTCAGCGCGAGATCACGTTTAGTCTTGTATTGGAAGTTGGCCGTTATGCGACTCTTCGTGCGAACACTTATACCAATAAGAGGAGAGAACTGCTCAGAAATAAGAACCTGACTGATTACATACATAGGTACCAGTTTACCATCTACAGTTTTACCAAAGTAATTACTATTGTAATCTTCTACAGAGTGGTCAATGCTAAGATAATCTTGCGAGGTTGGATCATTAAACTCCAGCGAGTTGGAATAATTTAAAACAGAATAAGAAGATTGATAAGCATGACTAACGGTCACCGATTGAAATATATCTTTAAAACCTTTTAATTTATTTAAACCTGTGTAATCCAGCCGCCAGTTAGGCATTGGTGTTTTTTGGAAAGGAGTAAGACCAATCGTATTAACATTCTTGCCACTGTATGCAGCGATAAAGGCTGGGATTAAAACATCTTGTGAAGTGGTGTCATAAAGTTCACCACCACCATTAATAAAGTTAAATCGGTCTTTTATTGCGATGAGGTTTTCTTCGAATTTTTTAAACACACTCGATTCTGTTTCATCATTGCTTTTTTCGAAAGCTGTTTTAATAGTAAGATATGAAATACGATAGCTTCCACTTCTATTCGGATTTAATGATTCATACCGGGCGGAGTCAAGGTTATAACGAAATATTTCCTGATAGGAACTACTTGATTCTTTCTTTACATCAATTTGAATTTTTAAATCAGCAGTAGGTTCAATGTTGGCGCGGAGATTAAAATTATCAGTTCGCATTTGACTGAACGGTGTGGTAATGCTCGGATTCTTAGTGATGTATCCTGCATCCGCTAAAGAAGTACGAATATTTGGATCTTGATCGCCTAACACAAAACCCCATCCAGGTGATTTCCAGTTTTCATCCATTCCAAAAAATTTTGGTGTGCCTGAATAACCCGGAAGGATTGTGCCTTCAGATCGTTCATAGGAACCATTAATTGATCGAACCGACATAATCAACTTAGCAAGTCCTTTAATGAAAGGAGGGGTTGTTCGTACCGTATCGGGTGGTGGCTTAACGGTTGGGTTGGTAGACTTTCGTGTGGGTACTGGCTTTGGTGGCGTATTAATTTCTTTCAAAAACTTTACTTTGTTATAAAGCTTTAACAGATCAACACGCCCGGTCAGGTTTTGTGATTTTTTGTTGTCGATAATATTTTTGAAGTCAAATTCATCAGGTATATCATTCAGCCCATCGGGTTCCCCATTTATATCGGGTTTATTTAATGGCCCTGCTTTCCAGTTGTAGTTTACCTGGTAACGATAGTCTGCCCCAAGCCAGTCCGTTACAGGGAGTTTATCAAGAGGCAAGGTGTAGTTGAGCGTTATGTTCTGTTCAAAGTTTTTCATACGCCCGAACTTCTTCAGGTTATTGATCACAACATCTTTTTTCTCTTGTGTATCGATATCACCATCAGGTTCATCAATGATGGCATACGCACGGGAAGCATATTCAAGTGAAAGTGCTTTGGTGAGATTCCAGCGCAGGTTATACTGGCGGTTGAATGTAAAATATTTTAGATAAGCTGGTGTGGATAGACTTCCCCCATCATTTCGGTAAATATTTTTCCCGAACGATCGATCCAGATCGAAGCGCACCGCTAAGCTGCTTGGCAAAAAGCTAAAATTAAAATCCTTTATCAATTTCAACCAGGGAGAACTAAGAGCTTTGGAGTTTTTAAACGGTTCTATTCCGGTTGCTTTGGGAGAAAAGTTATACGCGATCGATCCTTTCTGATCTACTTGTTTTGATTCTTTTGTAGTAAAGTTTGTTCGGAGGCGATCACTGAAGGAATAGCTTAGCGAAAAATTTTCGATATCATAAATGTGAGTCTTGGCATTCGGTTTTGTTTTTACTTTCCGCACGTTCACAAAATTTAAACTTCGCCTCGATTCGACATCCTGTATCAATTTTAAATAGGCAGACTCTTGCTCATCACTGCTGAATGATTTCTTAAGCGCATCCAACTTCATATCAGGATTGGCTGGATCATAACCAGGATTTTTTGTCGTGTTTTGATAACTTAAAAACATGGGTAGTTTAATACCTGTGTTTCCGGGAATAAGTTTGTCCAGATTTACCATGGTAGAAACATCATAAGCCGTAGTTTCTTCTCGTGTGCGTTCAAAGATTTTAGAACTCACACCACCAAAACCAAAAGTGCTATGACGAACCGTACCGGTCACGGTGGCAAAGTCGGCAAGCTTTGCGCTTAACGTGGCATTGACAGCCCAGCCGGGTGTACGATTAAAATCAGTAAGCCGCAGTTCATTCGCCCAGATACAAACCGAATGAGGACGCTTGTCACTAGTTCGTGGATTCTTTACACCAATCATCATCAGCTGCACACTGCTTAAATCAGGTCTTCCAAAAATTCGAATGAGATGACGACCAACTTGTTTAGGACCACTTACCGGGAAGCTTTCATAAAGTGAAAAACCTCCGCGGTCTCGTTCTGCTTTTAGTGCATATAATTCATTCAGATCCAGATCGATCTCATTGGCTTCAGGCCAGATTTCGCGTTCAATTTGAGTGTTGGCAGGCTTCGTTATTTTGAGTGGAATTTCAATCTCATAATAGTTCTGATCAAAGTCAGTACCCAGTCGCAGGAAGGCGTGCATCTCATCATCATTCGATGCACTGTTCGCATGGAAAAACATTTTAACACGACCATAGTTGAATAAATCGGCCCCTACATTTTTATAGATTGCCCGGGCATCGCCATCGTTCAAATCGTCTATGCATACTTGAACAGATTGCTCGTTTAGCAAGCGTGAAACAGTTGAGGTATTGTCACGATCGCGCACAACACCGGGAGGGATACGGTACGGTGATTTTTCTTTTGCGGCACCTGTATTAGTGGTCTGAACAGAGCTGTTTTCTTCCAGGTTCACTACTGAGACCACAAAATTATCAGGCGTTATTTCAGGCGTTGTAACAAGACCATCTTGAAGTAAGCTTCCCGTATATCTTCTCCAACGGCTTCCCACTAATCTGAAATTAGCAAAGCGAAGCACAACAGGATCTTTAAAACCCGTAAGCAACATACGGACATACTTTATGGATTTGAATCCATCGATGTTGCCAAACTTTTCTTCAAACTGGCGCACGGGTATTCTAAATTGATACCACGTTACAGTTTCTCCCGGAACGTTTTTAGGAGAGGCAAGAATTTGATCAGTAATGTATTCTTTTCCGATGGCTAATTTCCCTGGTGCAAGGTCGATGCTATATTGATAATATTCCTCTAATTCACTCAAGGTATTATCGGCATTTAGATCTTCATTGTCGGGTATGGTGCTACCCGATGGCGTTACCTCATCACTTCCACTGATGATAGGAGAATTGCCATCATGACCATTGATTTCTTTGTAGCGTTCTAATAAGTAGGCTTTATCCTCATCGTATTTTGAATCTAAGAAATACTGAAAGTTATCACCAGACGGATCGGCTGCAACAATTGCTTTAGCTGCGGGACTAAGGTTATTCAAATAGCTATCAGGATTCTCACTAAAAAATGCAGTTTCTATGTCATCAGGCATACCATCATATCCAACATCCTGATTGGAGCGGCTTTCAGGCTTGTCGTCAAACGAACTGGTAAGGTATTGCTGCTTCGTTACATAGCCCCAGGGAGTTTTGTTAGCTTCTGATAAATTGCCTGTGGTAGGTGGTAATCCATTTTCAAATCCGTGCTGTCCATCGCGTGTTACATCCTCTGAAATACTACCTAATTGAAAAATAAGTTGACCGGCTGTTGCATGTTTAGGTGCAGTGCCAGTACCATCATCGATTAATCCATTATCTGTTGTGATGAATGGATCAAGTAACCAGAACTCAACGTACTCAATATTGGCTTTGTCAAAGTCCACCTCTGTGCGAATGGCACTGGTTATACCACCCCAATTATCTTCGAGAGAAGTGGAGGGCAGAAAGCCATTGTTATCAAGATTCGTATTATAGTTATAGGGCCCACGTTCTTTTGGATAATAGGCTACATCAAAAATCTGTTCATAAAAATTTCCCTGGTAAACATTTCGTGCTGGAAAAATTTCTTGTGGATTAACGGCACGTACATAGTGATTTTGAAGAACGCTTTCAGTAAAGTAATCAGGTTTGTATCGTCCGGAGGCACGGTAAAATTGATTATCGACAGTGTACCAAGCCAGTTTTGCACGTTTATCGCCAGCACTTATATTGTTCAGTTGACCATTACTATTATCAAAGTCTGGGTCTTTTGGTGTGGAAGCAAGTTTCCATGCGTTGGCATTAATTAATGAATAGGGTGTTGCAGAATTTTCGAAGTCGTCTAAGTAGGCAGTGCCCTCCCCATCTATTTTGTTCGAGGTACCAGGAAGTAACTGAGCAAACTCACCTGTTACATTTATAGTAGAAGCTTCTTTGGTTTGAATTATAGGTAATGCATCAATTATTTTGGTAAGCAGGCGGCTTTTTTTATTTACATTAAAATCAAAGCCATATTCCCAATTGCGTGCTGGCTCTGTTCCAATCTGGTTGCGACTAATCACTGGCCTTTCATTGTAATAGAGTAATGTTGAACCAAAGCTTACATCGTCTGAAGGCCTGTAGTCAATGCGAGTACCGAGCAAACTTCTGGTTTGAAATGAGAATGGATCGGCCGATTCATATTTTACCTCAATGTTTTTTCCTGAGTTGAGAATGGATTCGTTAAGGATGGTAATTTTTCCAAAAGTATAATCTACTGAATAATCCGTATTCTCATTCAATGGCATTCCACCGGCATATACTTTCACGGAACCTTGTGAAACACCTAAGCCGGGAATCATGATTTCTTTTGATGAACCTGCATTGTATAGCCCTTTGATGTAAAATTTATTTTTGGTGGCATACAATTCCGCATCTGCCTTTGTAGTGTGATAAAGGGTGTCGTACGAATATTTCTGAATGAGTGTATTTTTTGTATCCTGTTTTTCAAAGGCCTTTCGGAGCGAACTACTAAAGGGTTCGGTGTCCGGAAAAATAATGAGTCCGGTGGTAGAGTTAATAGTAATACCTTCTATGAAATCAAAATTACCATCGCGCTGAGGATCGTTGACAGGATTTAACCTATCCAATCCAAAAATATCAACAAGCTGCCGGTCTCGAAGTACAGCGTCACCATCTTGTAGTTGTGGATTGTCTATACCGGTGCGATCATCACGATAAATGATACGAAGCTGAAAACCTTCACGCGCCAATTGGTTTACGTTCAGGTTATAAATGTTCTTCATCATTAAATCCCAGGTGGGAATAATTTTCTTGGTGTTGTCCCGGATACTGACCTTGCGCGGTCTCAACATTTTAAGAAAAATTACTTCATCGTCTTTCAGGTTGGCATAGTCTTCAGAAAGTTCCCCGACTTTGTATGCCCTGCCTGTACCACTGTACGTGTATTCGTAAGCCACCGCTAGCGCTTCATCGTTTTGTAATTTTCGGGTAAGGGTAATGTAGCCGAGTTGTTTGTGGAAAGTAAATTCGGTTGGGGCGAGTTTTCGAGCCTGCGCCATTTTTTCAAAATCCGTTCCGTTTATTAATGAATCCGAATTATATAAACTCTGAAGTGCCCCATTAATTCCTAAGGCATCGCGATTTAATCCGGTAACATCCGAGAAGAGATTGTTTGCTGTGTTGGCATTTGGCGAGTTAGTAACACCAGTAATATTCCTTGTATTGTAAATACGGCTTGGTTCGGCCAGATCCATCAGGGCTACGACATTACGCAAGGTTTGTGTGTCGTTGTTTCGGTTAATAATGTAGACCTCTACACGGGTGATGTTTATGCCCGAGTTAATTTGAGGTGGGCTAGCAATCCATTTGGTGTAATTGTCTCGGAAGAAATGTCCTAAAAAGAAGTGACGGTTTTCATCGTAGTTAGAGGCAATAATTTCAAAAGGCCTTCCTTGTCCAGTGTTGCCACCTCCGCCTCCACCAATATCAATGGATGAAGTTTTACCTCGTTGCGTTGTGGCAATGGCGGTCACATTTACTTTTCCAAACTGCATTTGCGCTTTTACACCGAATAGATTTTGCGCGCCTTGTATCAAGGTGTTGTTCAACGGCAGGCTTACGTTACCAATCTCTAACTTTTGTAAGATATCTTCTTTGAATCCGGTGTACTCCACCTTCATGTTATTCTGAAAGTCGAAGGAATTGTTATTGTCGAAGTTGGCAGAGACAGCAAGCTTCTCACCAATTTTTCCGATCACACTCATGTTAATTTGCTGATCGAAATTAAAACCACCATTTTTTTGCTGGCGAATGGGTATACTCGGATTGTTGATACGTTGCCATTGACCGCCAAAATCAAGTGTCACAAATCCACGTGGGACAAGCTCTACGTAATTGCCTCCAAAAATCCGATCAAACACTGGGCTTATAAAAATCTTGGGTAATATACCCCGGCCACTTACGGCACTCTCTCCATCCTGCGCACGTGATCGACCTTGCCAATAACTTTTTAAAAGTTGTCTATCCTGATACTGCTTGAACTCAATAAACGACATACTGGATGTAGGCCGATAATTCAAGTTTCCAATCTTTTCATAAATGGTGTAATTCAATGCAGTGTCAATCTCCACATCGAGCTTCATTTGATTCGGATCTTTTAGGAAAAGAGGCGATGCAGTGGAGGTATTGGAGAATGGATCACCATACCGATCTGTAGGACGGAAGGTAGGCCTGCGATTGGATTTGTAGGTTTGGTTTTTGGTCGTGTCTGATTCGGCTACAGGTGTAGTGACCTGTGCAGAAACCTCACCAGGTATGCACAAAAAGCCGAGCCATGCTATTAGCAATCGGCCAAGAGTGAGCGGAATTTGGTTCGATGTAACGAGAGTCAAACGTACCTATGCGTTTTTAAGAGCCTGCTTAACTAAATCTTCTAAGGTAATGGTATTTCCTGATTTTTTCAGGACGGTATCCACACTTTTCTCGGCCGTTGCTTTTGGCAGACCAAGTGTGAGCAAAGCAGATAACGCCTCTCTGCGCACGGTATTGTGTGGCCCAACAGAAAGCGCGGGATTTGTGTCCTCCCAACTTTCTTTTTTGAGCTTGTCTTTCAATTCGATAATGACGCGAAGAGCTGTTTTTCCGCCTATGCCTTTTATTTTTTGCAAGGCCACCGCATCTTCGCTTACAATAGCATTTTTTATTTCCGAACTGTTCATGTAAGACAACATGACAATGGCCGTGTTGGGGCCAACGCCATTCACGGATATGAGCTGTTGAAAAAGTTTTCGTTCGGCCTCATTGCTGAATCCAAATAACACATGAGCATCTTCCCGAATGCTAAGATGGGTATGGAGCAAAACATTTTCCTGATCTTTTATTTCTGAAAAGGTCTGCAATGAAATATTAGCATGATAGCCCACACCACTGACATCAATCACAACATGTGTTGGATATTTTTGTACAAGCTTACCTTTCAAAAATGAAATCATGCCAACACTTTATTTATTCTAAACTCTGAATTTGTTTTGATCAATGAACAATTAACTAAAGATGATCATTCTGATCATGCAACTGCGCATCCACTACAGCAATAGCCGCCATATTCACAATCTCGCGAATAGAACTTCCCAATTGTAAAATATGAACTGGTTTTTTCATCCCGAGTAGAATGGGTCCGATCGCTTCGGCTCCACCAATCTCCATCAATAACTTGTAAGCAATATTTCCAGAAGCGAGGTTCGGGAATATTAATGTATTCGCTCCTTGTTTGGAGAGTGCGCTGAATGGATAGTTTTCTTGTTGAATCTCGGTGTTCAATGCTACGTTCGCTTGAATATCTCCTTCTACGACAAGGTCAGGATTTTTTTGTCTCGCTAGTTTCACGGCTTGTCTTGCCTTTTCAGGAACTTCTCCTTCGGATGAACCAAAGTTGGAATATGAAAGCACTGCGATGCGTGGATCCATATCAAAGAATTTTACACCACGTGCCGTGAGTTCAATGATCTCAGCGAGTTGTTGCGCATCCGGATTTAAATTAACCGTTGTATCGGCAAAAAAGAATGTGCCTTTCTTGTTCGTAATGATATACATACCGGCCACACGATTTACACCTTCTGCCGTTCCAATAATCTGAAGCGATGGAAGAATAGTTTTGGGATAATCTTTCGTAAGACCACTCACCAATGCATCAGCATCTCCAAACTCCACCATCATGGCGCCATAATAATTTCGTTCGTGCATTAAGCGAACACAATCCTGATAGGTAAGTCCTTTGCGTTGACGTTTTTTATAGAGCACTTCTGCGTAACGCTTTACAATTTCTTCTTCTTCACGTGGATAGAAGATGGGACAATCCTGAAGATCCAGGCCATGTTCTTCAATGAGACGAAGTATCTCTGCTTTGTTGCCTAATAAAATAGGCATTGCAATACCTTCGTCTTTTAAGACTTGTGCTGCTTTTAAAATTTTATGATGTGTCGCTTCAGCAAAAACAACACGTTTCGGATTTTGCTTAGCACGATCAATAACACGTGACATTAATTTCTGATCAATGCCAATGCGTTTTTGCAATTCAAGATTGTAGGCACCCCAATCGGTGATTGCTTTCTTTGCCGTACCTGAATCCATTGCTGCTTTTGCAACGGCCGGTGAGACGGTCGTGATTAATCGTGTATCTAATGGCTTCGGAATTAAATATTCACGACCAAATTGAATCTTATCAGTACCGTAAGCTTTCACAACCATATCGGGCACTGCTTCTTTTGCAAGTGTGGCCAAGGCATGGACTGCTGCGAGTTTCATTTCTTCATTTATTTCCTGCGCGCGTACATCCAATGCGCCACGGAATATATAAGGGAACCCCAACACATTGTTTACCTGGTTAGGATAATCCGAACGACCTGTTGCTAAAATAACATCCGGACGAGAGGCTTTTGCCAAATGATAATTAATTTCCGGATCGGGATTAGCCAGGGCAAACACAATTGGATTGTCCGACATGCTTTTCAAATCGTCAGCGGTGATGGCATCGGCAACGGAAAGTCCGACAAACACATCAGCACCTTTCATTGCTTCTTGCAAAGTATCGATGGTGCGATCCGTAACAAATTGCGATTTAATATCATCAAGACCTGTGCGTTTTTTATTCAGCACACCTTTGCTATCACACATCACAATATTTTCTTTTCGTGCACCGAGAGCCATGTAGAGCTTCGTGCAACTCACAGCTGCGGCCCCCGCACCATTCACTACGATCTTTACTTTTTCAATTTTCTTTTCTACAATTTCAAGCGCATTCAACAATGCAGCACTTGAAATGATGGCCGTGCCATGTTGATCATCGTGCATGATCGGAATGTTCATTTTCTCACGAAGCTCGGTTTCAATTTTGAAACATTCTGGCGCTTTGATGTCCTCGAGGTTAACGCCACCAAAGGTTGGTTCTAAAGATTTTACAATCTTGATGAAAGCATCCGGATCCTCTTCGTCAATTTCAATATCAAATACATCAATGCCCGCAAATTTTTTAAAGAGTACACCTTTACCTTCCATTACAGGTTTAGATGCTTCTGGTCCGATATTACCCAAACCTAATACGGCTGTACCGTTTGAGATTACGGCTACTAAATTTCCTTTTGCAGTGTATTTATAAACATCTTCTTTATTGGCGGCAATTTCTTTACACGGTTCAGCCACTCCAGGTGAGTAAGCAAGTGCTAAATCAAGTTGAGAACTTAATGTCTTGGTAGGTACGACTTCAATTTTTCCGGGCTGCCCTTGAGTGTGATAATCAAGTGCGTCCTGCTTTTTGATTTTAATCGACATGGAAGTGTTTTTAAGTGGGCAAAGATAATAATGGAAACATGAATCGATTCAACAATTGACTGTTGTTTTTAGATGGTGATTTTGTGAAAATATCAATAAAGATTGGATTTATCTTTATTGATTGTCGTGAATGATTAGCAACTGAATTTCTTTGAAATATAAAGTCGCACAAACTGTACAGTTAACGAATAAATGCGTACGATTTTGTTTACAGTTTCGTGGTAAACCTCTTTGCAGATTTGTTTTGACTCTGGCGGAAGAGATTATATACCAATGATCAGCCGCTGGCCAGCTTTGATTTTGCTGTTCCCAAGATTGTTCAAACTTTTAATTTTCTCAATGGTAAGACCTTCATATTTTTTTGAAATATCCCACAAGGTATCACCGGGTTGAACAATGTATGATTTTGAATCCGGAACCGGAACAGGTTTAGTCTTTGCGGCAGAAGCAACAACACCTGTTGCCCGATTACTTTGCTTCGACCAAATGTTTAACCGTTGCCCAACATGAATGGTATTGCCTCGAAGGTTATTCCATTTTTTAAGACTCGTTACACTTACACCATGACGAATCGCAATCGAGCCCAACACATCGCCACTTCTTACACGATACACAATGCGGTCGCGACCATAGGTACTTCCTTCTGTATTTCGTGCAAGTACTTCCAGTTCTTTTTTACCGACTTTCGAAGCTGAATCTAAAATTGCAAATCGGTTTAACTCCAATTGATTTTTGGACTCAGTAGGTACGCGCAATACAAATGTTTTGTTGAGATCAGGAACTGCGTTGCGTTGAATCGATGGATTTAATTTTTGTAAATCCTCAACGCAAGTGCCCGTAAGCTTGGCGAATGTTTCGAAGTGAAAGAACTTCGTGACATGAAGCGTATCGAAAGCTTGTGTCATCTCCTGACCTTCATCGATAAAGTTATGATCATCTAAATAATTCATCGTATAGACTATGGCAACAAACTGAGGAACATATGAACGTGTTTCGCGAGGTAAGTTTGGATAGATTTCCCAGAAGGAACGTTTGTATCCTGATTTGCGAATGGCTCGCTTTACATTTCCTGGTCCGGTGTTATAAGCTGCAAGTGCCAGCTCCCAATTGTGAAACATTCCATATAAATCGCGGAGGTAACGGCACGCTGCATCAGTTGCTTTGTCCGGATCCATACGATCATCCATGTACCAGTCGTTGTGCAATCCATAATATCTTCCGGTTGCTGACATAAACTGCCACAAGCCCACAGCTCTTGCGCGTGATACTGCTCTTGGATTTAAGCCAGACTCAATGATGGATAAATATTTGAGTTCGTCTGGTAATCCATATTTCTTCAGATATTTTTCGAATAGTGGAAAGTATAAATCTTTTCTGCGCATCATCATGCGGGTGTATTCGCGATCGCGTACTGTGAAGTAATTAATGAAAGAGTGAATGCGATCATTATACACCAACGGCATAGTTTTTTCTAAGCAAGCCAATCGATCACGGTATACAGCAGGATCATCATCACCTGGAACATATTCCAAATCACTGGGCATGGAGAAATAAACGAAGTCGGTTGTGTCTTCTTTGAACAACATGTCTTCTTCGGCCACAGCAACTTCGAGTGAATCGATCACCACGGAGTCCGGTTGAGGAATCTGGCACCACGCAGAAAGAGAAGCGAGTGTGCCAATTGTAAAAAGAAAAAATCTTTTCATATTCATTTCTTTTTTGATGTGTAAAAAATTCTTCTTCAAGAACACATCGAAGCAATTACATCACAGGTGACGGCTGCTTCATCAGCGAATTAGAAAAATGCAATAATTTAGTTTCTTCAAAATCATCTGCAATAACCTGAAATCCCATGGGCAATCCCTGATTATCCAATCCCAAAGGTAATGCAATTGCGGGAACTCCCGCCACATTAGCCTGAACGGAAAAAAGGTCAGCCAAGTACATTTCAAGCGGATTATCGCTGTGCTCACCCAATTTAAAGGCTGTTGTGGGTGTTATAGGCATCACAATAAAATCGTACCGCTGTAAGATTTCCTTGGTTTTGTCCCGGATGATACGCCTTACTTTTTGCGCTTTTGTATAATAAGCATCATAATAACTCGCACTTAACACAAACGTGCCCAGCAGAATTCTTTTCTTCACTTCTTTACCAAACCCTTCAGAGCGACTTTTTTTGTAGAGTGCATTCAAGTCATCTGCATTTGTACTGCGATAACCATAACGCACGCCATCGTAACGTGATAAGTTCGAACTGGCTTCTGCTGTTGCAAGAATGTAATAGGTAGGTAATACATATTCCATCAAAGGAAAATCAATTACATCTACGGAATGCCCTGCAGATTTTATCTCTTGCAATTTGGCTTTTATACCTTGGCGAATTTCAGTTTGCAATCCATCTGAATTGTCAATCTCGCGTACGTATGCTACTTTATAAACTTTGCCTTTATCGGCAAATAATTCTTTTGAATAGGAGGGAACTGATTTTCTGGAAACGGTGCTGTCATTTTCATCAGCACCCGAAATCACTTCAAGCACGAGTGCTACATCTTCAACAGACTTTCCGAAAATGCCAATACAATCGAAGGATGATCCGTAGGCAATTAAACCGTAGCGTGAAATTCTGGAATAGGTAGGCTTCAATCCTACGAGACCGCAAAACGCAGCTGGTTGGCGAACAGAGCCGCCTGTGTCTGATCCCAATGAAATCTGGCACATATCTGCCTGAACGGCTACTGCCGATCCTCCGGAAGAACCTCCGGGAACGCGACTATTATCGGCATCATTAAGAACCGGACCAAAAGCAGAACTTTCGTTGGATGAGCCCATGGCAAATTCATCATTGTTCTGACGACCGATGATAATAGCATCTTCGTCTAACAAGCGCTGAACTGCTGTGGCGTTAAATTGTGAAATGAAACCGTTAAGGATTTTGCTGCTGGCTTGCAGCGGATGATCTTTATAGGCAAGTACATCTTTCAGGCCCACTACCAACCCCGCCAACTTTCCTGCCTTGCCTTCCTTTATTTTTTGATCGACTTCAATTGCGCGTGTAAGCGCTTCTTCACCATACACGCTCAAAAAAGCATTGAGGTGCGATTTTTTTTTGATGTTATCGAGGTGATGACGAACGAGATCCTGACAAGAAAATTTACCTTGCTGCAGATCGCTCTGTATTTCGCGAAATGTAGCGTACACTTTCAATACTATTTTCCGTCTTCCAGGTTAGTACCGTCTTCCACTTCCTTCTTCACATCTTTCAATGCAGTCTTAAATTCATTCACGCCTTTACCAAGACCCTTCATGAATTCAGGAATTCTTTTTGCCCCAAAAAATATGAGAACAACCGCTGCAATGATTAAAATCTCTGACATTCCTAGTCCGCTGAACATAATTTTTTTGTTTAGAGGAACAAAATTACTCAAAAAACATTAATAAAAAACCAAAAGTCGGGAAGGGCCGGATAGGTGATTTGAGTGGGAAATAGAGGAGATGTGGGGTGGAATGTATTGCCCTTATGTCGCTAAAATGTGCAATAATCTAAATCTGAAATTAAGGGTTAATAATAATTGGCGTGCCGATGATTACGTGATCATAAAGTTCATCTACCTCATTATCAGTTAGAGCGATGCATCCAGCAGTCCAATCAAAGAGTCGATGAAACTTTCCAATGAATCCTAATCCGTTTCGTAGTCCATGTATCTTAATTTCACCACCAGTTTTTAATCCCAGCTTATTTGCTTCGTTGATGTCATCTTTGTTTGGATAGGATACTCCAAGATTTTTATGAAATCCACTATTCGGATTCTTATCATTAATTGTATAAGATCCTTCAGGAGTTCTCTTGTCACCTTCAAATTTTTTATCACCTAAAGGATTTCTTCCCAATGATATTGAGTAGACTTTAATCACTTCTCCTTTGGAATAAGCTTGCATTATTCTTTCGCTCTTCTTAACAACTAACTTATCGATCTTTGCATTGGATGGTAACTTCTTGTCTGGTTTAAAATAATAAATGACCAAAAGGGCAATTACCAAAATCAGAATTCTAAAAATCCATTTCTTCATACTTTTTGTTTTGATAACGCTAGTAAAGACGAGCTGTCCTCTATTTCTTGAAAATAAAATACACTGCAAGAATCAAGAACGCAAAACCAATCAAGTGATTCATCTTAAAGGTTTCGTTCTTGAAAAATATCAGCGAGAAGATTACAAAAACAGTAAGCGTAATTACTTCCTGAATTACTTTTAATTGTACCAACGAAAACGGTCCTCCGTATTCTTTAAAGCCAGTGCGGTTGGCAGGCACTTGTAAAATGTATTCAAACAAAGCAATACCCCAGCTGATTAGAATGATGCTAACCAATCCCAAACTCTGACTCCACTTCATGTCCTTAAATTTCAAATGCCCATACCAGGCAAACGTCATGAATGTATTGGAGAGAACGAGGAGGAGGATGGTGTAGAATGCTCTCATGAGAAAAGTTAATAGTTAATGGTTAATCGTTAATTGGGGGTGTGGGATTTGAGTGCAATACCAAAATCTATAAACCTTAAGACCATTAACAATTAACCATTAACTGATCACTACTTAACAAGTTTCTTATACTTAATGCGGTGAGGCTGATCATCACCTAAGCGTTTCTTTCTATTCTCTTCATATTCACTGAAACCACCTTCAAACCAAACAACTTGTGAGTCGCCTTCAAAGGCAAGGATGTGCGTACAAACACGATCTAAGAACCATCTATCGTGAGAAATGATAACCGCACAACCCGCAAAATTTTCAAGACCTTCCTCTAATGCTCGGAGTGTATTTACATCCAAGTCGTTGGTCGGTTCATCTAATAATAAAAGATTGCCACCTTGCTTTAATGCAATTGCCAAATGCGCGCGGTTGCGCATACCTCCTGATAATTCTTTTATTTTTTTCTGTTGATCCGTGCCTCCGAAATTGAACTTACTTACATAAGCGCGTGCGTTCATTTCTTTTCCACCAATCATGATCAACTCATTACCTCCGGTGATGGCTTGAAAAACAGTGTCTTCTGGTTTCAAGTCATCATGCTCCTGATCGACATAAGCAATGTGCACAGTCTCACCAACAGCGAATGTTCCGGCATCGGGTTTTTCTTTGCCCGTAATCATTTTGAAGAGTGTTGTCTTACCAGCACCATTCGGCCCGATAATTCCAACAATACCTGCAGGCGGTAAGGTAAAGTTTAGATTTTCATACAGCAGTTTATCACCGTATGCTTTTGCTACACCAGTCGCTTCAATTACTTTATTACCTAAGCGTGGTCCGGGTGGAATGTAGAGTTCAATTTTTTCCTCTTTCTCTCTTCCTTCTTGTCCAAGTAATTTTTCATAAGCACCCAAACGGGCCTTACCTTTTGCCTGACGTCCTTTCGGATTCATGCGCACCCATTCCAATTCGCGCTCTAAAGCTTTTTGTCTTTTGGATTCGGTCTTCTCTTCTTGTGCTAAGCGTTTTTGTTTTTGATCTAACCAGGAAGAATAATTTCCTTTCCATGGAATACCTTCACCGCGATCCAATTCAAGAATCCATCCCGCTACATTATCTAAAAAGTAACGGTCGTGAGTTACTGCTATTACCGTTCCTTTGTATTGTCTTAAGTGTTGCTCTAACCAATAAACCGATTCAGCATCTAAGTGGTTAGTCGGTTCATCCAACAACAAAACATCAGGCTCTTGCAACAGCAAGCGGCAAAGTGCCACGCGTCTTTTTTCACCACCGGAAAGATGTTCAACATTTGCATCGGATGGAGGACAACGCAAAGCATCCATCGCGCGCTCCAATTTGCTATCCAATTCCCATGCGTTAACCGCATCTAATTTTTCTTGTATCTCACCTTGTTTGGTGATCAGCTTATCCATGGCATCCGGATCTTCCATAACCGCTGGATCACCAAACTTTTCGTTGATGGCATCAAACTCGCGAAGCAGGGCCACCACATCCGCTACACCTTCTTCTACAATTTCTTTTACTGTTTTTGTTTTGTCGAGTTGAGGTTCTTGCTCCAACATACCGACTGAAAAGGAAAGATCAGATACTACCTCACCCTGGAACTCCTTATCTATGCCTGCAATGATGCGTAACAGGGACGATTTCCCCGAACCGTTCAATCCGAGTACGCCAATTTTGGCACCGTAGAAGAAAGAGAGGTAAATATTTTTGAGTACTTGTTTTTGGGGTGGGTAAATCTTGTTCACGCCCGTCATCGAGAAAATTATTTTTTCGTCTGCCATGTGGAATGTAAAATCGTTTTGGAGGCGTAAATATGGCGTTTTTTAGTTGATTGTCCATATTGGACACTTAACCTGTCTGGTGATAAATCGTTCTGTTTTCAGGTTTTCCAACTATCGTATAACAGACTATTGACAATGGTCTAATTAATTCTATTTTTGCGCAAAATTAAAAGGAGGAATAACGCTATGTATTGGACCCTTGAACTTGCCTCTTATTTAGAAGACGCACCGTGGCCTGCCACCAAAGATGAGTTGATAGATTACTCCATCCGCTCTGGCGCTCCGCTCGAAGTGGTTGAAAATCTGCAAGAGTTGGAAGATGACGGACAACCATACGAAAGCATTGAAGAAATATGGCCGGATTACCCCACCAAAGAAGATTTCTTCTTTAACGAAGACGAATATTAGAAACGGAATTTAGAAGGTATAATCTCCAATATCATATTGAAGGCTGACCAGTGGGTCAGCTTTTTTGTTTTACAACATTTTGCGCCCCAACGCTTCCACTCGATTCAACCATTTGGCTCGATAGGTGTCTTTTGAAAGTTGGATCGGACCAATCGCGGTGATGCGAACTGGATTTACACCACAAAACTGAAGTGTTGCTCTTTTCATGGTGTGGTGGCTCGGACTGCCATACACTAACCAGTAATACCAGTTGGGCTGATCGAGCGTACAAATTATTCGTGCTGATTTTCCGGTTAAGAGTTTGTCCCACCACAAAGAATTCTCTTTTCTTTTAAACGCGAAGCCCGGTAAAAATACACGATCGATAAAACCTTTTAAAAGAGCAGGTGTCGATCCCCACCATACAGGATATACAAAAACAAGATGATCAGCCCAGATTATTTTTTTCCACGCTGCTTCAAGATCGGGTTCAAGTATTGTTCTTTTTCGATAACCATAATTTAGAATCGGATTGAATTGAAGATCTCTTAAAATAATTTCATCAACAACTGCACCGCCATTCAGTGCTCCGGTTTTATAGGCTTGTGCTAAGGCGAAGTTGTAGCTTTCGTTATCGGGATGACCATTAATGATGAGAATGTTTTTCTTTTTCTGCGTCATGTTTTTGATGATTTAAACAATGACGCAAAGATTGTAGTAACGATTACCGATGCACTGAACAATTGTTAAGAAATGATTTTTCTCAGTCGACTTAAATGTTGTGGTGTAATACCTAAGTAAGAGGCAATGTATTGAAGTGGTATATAAAGGAGAAAATCAGAATGATGTTTGAAAAGATAGAGATATCTTTTTTCAGCGGACAAACTTTGCAGCATCGCGATACGGTCCTCCATTTGAAGAATGAATTTTTCAAGCGATAAATCCCAAACCAAAATTGTTTGAGGAAATTCTGACATCAGATTGCCGAAATCGGCTTGATCGATTATCAGCAACTCACACTCAGTGATCGCTTCAATATTTTCATTCGAAACAATATGCTGTCTGAAACTCTGGTAGGAGGTAATGAACTCACCTTTCAGTGCAAAGTGGCAGGTAACTTCATTACCATCATCCATCACATAATATTGGCGCAAGATTCCGGACTCGACAAAGGCTAATTGATTACATACTTTGCCCGAACGAAACCAATATTCGCCTTTGGCTAAATTGATTTTGGTAAACCTTTTTCTAAAAAGCTGATATTCTTCTTCTGTAAATTCTACCAACGAACTGATTGAGATTTTAAATTGATCGTGCATGGTAAATTATTTCCGGGCGTTCATCAACGCTTCTGCAACAATCAAATCTTCCGGTGTGGTGATCTTGATATTTTCGTAACTTCCTTCAAACAGTGAGATGATGTGTCCGGCTTTTTCCGCAACACTCGCATCATCCGTCATGCTTACATCTTCTTTTTGTTGATAGGCCTTTTTGATCAAGTCCACTTGAAAAGTTTGTGGTGTTTGAATTAATCTGAATCGGGACCGATCCATTGCCTTTGTATTGTCCTGATCTGTCATGCGGATGGACTCTTTCAGCCGAACTGCTGCGACTGCTGATTGATGAACAGCAGCAAGTCGAAACGATGCACCAATAATATCTTCACTTACTAATGGACGAACGCCATCGTGAATGGCTACCAGTCCCTCCCCTTCAATTTTATCCAACCCATTCTTCACAGACTGAAATCGTGACTCACCACCACGCTGAAGAATAACAGGAATATTGAAATTAAATTTCTCACAGAGCGCATTCCAGATTTCGAAATCATCTTCAGGCAAAACAAGAATGATGCGAACAGAAGTTGAGTACCGTACAAAAGCATTGATGGTGTGCATCAGAATGGGTAAGCCATTCAGTTCCAAAAACTGTTTAGGTAATTTGCTTTTGATGCGTGTGCCTTTTCCACCAGCAACAATTAATGCGTACTCGATATTGTTCACGTACTGACTTTAGGTATTCTTTAAAATTAAAAAGCTTTCAGGGATTTCCTGAAAGCTTTCATAATTACTTCGTGAGATGATGATTAGATAATCAACATGGCATCACCATAAGTAAGGAATTTATATTTTTCTTTCTTTGCTACGTTGTATGCTTCCATCACTAACTCATATCCACCAAATGCTGCCGCCATCATTAATAGGGTTGACTCCGGCATGTGGAAGTTGGTGACCATTGAATTACAGATTTTGAAATCATACGGAGGGAAGATGAATTTATCTGTCCATCCTTCACGAGCCTTCAAGCGATTCGTTGCCGATACGGCTGATTCAAGTGCACGCATTGATGTTGTTCCAATAGCACACACACGATTCTTATTATCAAGTGCCTTATTCACCACATCAACAGCCTCCTGGCTCACGATGAAGTTTTCAGAATCCATTTTATGTTTTGTAAGATCTTCTACATCTACAGGTCTGAATGTTCCAAGACCAATGTGAAGTGTAATGAAGGTCATATCAACGCCCTTCAATTGAAGGCGCTTTACTAATTGTTTTGTAAAGTGCAAACCTGCAGTAGGTGCAGAAACAGCTCCTTTATGCTTCGCGAAAATAGTTTGGAAACGATCTTTATCTTCAGGCTTGATTTTGCGCTTAATGTATTTTGGAAGAGGAGTCTCGCCCAATGTCTCTACTACTTTGTCAAAAGCAGCAGAATCTCCATCGAATAAGAAACGTATTGTTCTTCCTCTTGAAGTTGTATTGTCAATGACTTCAGCCACTAAGTCGCCATTGCCAAAATAGAGTTTGTTACCTACGCGGATTTTACGTGCCGGATCAACCAATACATCCCATAAGTGCATTTCAGCATTGAGTTCACGAAGCAAGAACACTTCGATTTTAGCACCAGTCTTTTCTTTACGTCCGTAGAGGCGCGCAGGAAAAACCAATGTGTCATTACCTACCATGATATCGCCATTGCCAAAATATTGCACGATATCTTTAAATACCTTGTGCTCGATTTTGCCAGTATCCTTGTGCAGCACCATTAACCGTGACTCATCGCGGTTTTCTGCTGGATCTAGGGCTATTAAATTGTTGGGGATCTCGAATTTAAATTCCGATAACTTCATAATTTTTTACGCAAAGGATGCCCAATAAAGGGTTAAATTTTTAGAGGTTGCAAAAATAGCTCAATAATTGACTTTTGCGACAAAAGCATGGATGTTTTTGTGTTGGGTAACAAAAACGCGCTTTTTTAGTCTTACAAAGTAATTACAGACCTTTGAGGTCGACCAACAGGAACGATACATTAAATCATTTTAGAAAACCGGATGAAGACTTTAGGTCAAATTTATGAGAGCCTCCGTTTTGCAGGCAAGGCACTCAAATCGAATTTAATGCGCACCATCCTTAGCTTGTTGGGTGTAACGGTGGGGATTTTTGCCATTATCTCGGTGCTTACCATTGTGGATTCACTTGAGAAAAACATACGAGACAGTCTTAATTTCTTAGGATCGGGTGTTATTTATTTACAAAAACAGCCTTTCGTTCCTGAAAGTGATGGGGTTTACCGATGGTGGGAATATTTTAGAAGACCAACTCCAACGTATGGTGAGTACCAATTTTTTAAAGACAATCTGAAACACGAAAACGGACTGGCCATTTTTGCGAGCCGTGGAAATCAGGTTATCAAAAAAGGGAGCAGCAGTATTGGTGAAATTGAACTGATGGGTGCTTCGGAAGGATATAACGATCTTTTTGAAGTTCCGGTAGAGAAAGGTAGATACCTGACGCAGGATGAAATTGAAGGAGGCAGAAATGTTGTAGTAATTGGTTATAAAGTTGCCGAAGCTCTGTTTAAAAATGGTGTGGAGGCTGTTGGAGAGAACATTAAGATCAAAAACCTCAACTTTAAAGTGGTTGGTGTTGTGAAGTTGGAAGGCGAAAGTTTTTTGGGGCGTACGAGCAACGACTACAATTGTATCATACCGTATAATTCATTCAGAAAGTTTTACCAGACCGGCACCGGAAGATGGTATGAGACACAATCGGTCATTGGTATCAAAGGGCAGGACTATGATATTGGATTGGTTGAACTGGAAAATGAGATGCGCGGAATTCTGCGCGCTCGTAGAGGATTGAGACCTACTGAGAAAGATAACTTTGCAATGAATCGTCCCGAGGCTATTGCCAATGCCATCAGTGGAATTTTTGATATCCTTGGTGTAGCGGGTTGGATTATCGGTGGATTCTCAATGCTGGTGGGTGGATTTGGTATTGCCAACATCATGTTCGTATCCGTAAAAGAACGAACCAGTATTATAGGTCTCCAAAAATCACTTGGCGCGAAAAACTACTTCATTCTCTTTCAATTTTTATTTGAGGCTGTCTTTCTGAGTTTGATTGGAGGACTGGCCGGATTGTTACTGGTTTACTTAATAACGTTCCTTCCGTTTGGAAGTCTTGTGGTCACCCTGTCCATTAATAATATAGTGCTTGGCCTTGGGGTTTCGTCAACTATTGGTTTGATCGCTGGTATCGTGCCGGCTGCTATGGCTGCGCGCTTAGATCCGGTTGCAGCTATTCGGGCTAACTAAAAAAAGAACGAGGTGTGAATTACGAGGTACAAATTGAATCGTACCTCGTAATTCACACCTCGTAACTTATATTACTTTGCTTCTGCTACTTTTTTAAGCTCTCTCGCTTCTTTCGCTTCCTCTTTTTTTGCTTCCCTGGCTGTTTCTTTATTCGCGGCATCACCATTGATCTTCGCCTTTATTTTCAATTCCAATTCGTCCATCAGTTCCTGATTGTCTTCGATCAATTGCTTTACCGAGTCGCGACCCTGGCCTAACTTGTTTCCATTATATGAGAACCATGAACCGGACTTTTGAATCACTTCCAATTCAACACCTAAGTCCACAATCTCACCTGACTTCGAAATTCCACGTCCATACATGATATCGAATTCAACCACTTTAAATGGAGGTGCTACTTTATTCTTCACCACTTTCACCTTCACACGGTTACCAGTAATGTTGTCTGCGTCTTCTTTGATTTGCCCTATTCTGCGAATATCCAATCGAACCGATGCATAGAATTTCAAGGCGTTACCACCCGTTGTTGTTTCCGGGTTACCGAACACAATGCCAATTTTCTCTCGAAGCTGGTTGATGAAGATACAACAGCAACCTGTTTTGTTAATGGTACCCGTTAGCTTCCTTAATGCCTGTGACATCAAACGAGCTTGCAGACCCATTTTGCTTTCGCCCATTTCACCTTCTAATTCAGCTTTCGGAACAAGAGCCGCCACTGAGTCAATAACGATAATATCAATTGCACCAGAACGGATTAAATGATCAGCGATTTCCAATGCTTGTTCTCCGTTATCGGGTTGAGATATCAATAAGTTCTCTGTGTCAATACCCAATCTCTCTGCGTATGATTTATCGAAAGCATGCTCAGCATCAATAAACGCTGCAAGTCCACCACGTTTCTGTGCTTCCGCAATGCAATGCATCGTCAACGTAGTTTTACCAGATGCTTCAGGTCCGTAAACTTCAATTACTCTCCCGCGAGGAAGCCCACCAATACCCAGGGCAATATCCAAACCAAGCGATCCAGTTGAAATGGCTGGAATATCTTCCACCTTCTCATCACTCAGTTTCATCACTGTTCCTTTGCCGTATGTTTTCTCAATTTTGTCGATTGTTAACTGAAGTGCTTTCAGTTTTTCTTTTGCATCGCTCATGTTTATAGTTGTTTGTCGTTAATTACACATTACAATTAATGGGGTCGTCAAAGGCGAGGCTGCACGTGAGGAGCGATGGGCTTTTTTGAATAGTACCAACTCTAACTAACAACAGCCAACGGGTTTAGACGGCTTGAAATTACGACATCACAATCAAAATAAAAATGGACTCAAGACTGAAATACCATTTGTGAAAACCATTCGTTAACTGCTTTGCTTGAGGCACAAAACCCTAATTAAAATGCTGTCAGATAGTTGAGGTGAGCAAGCTTGATGAGGTCATTTTTTCCAAAACAGTATATTGCAAGCATAAAAAAATAACTGCATTTCGAATTCGATGAAAGTTGGAATAGGTAAAATAATCAAAGGAATTTTTCTGGGTCTGTTCGTTGTACTAATCGCGCTTGTTGTGATGTATTGGGACCTTGTAAGCTATGGCATCGGCCAAGGCTACGGACAAGTCAATATCATTTGGAATGCTAAGCCGGTGGAAGATTTCATGGCTGATCCCACCTTTCCGGATTCGCTTAAAGCCCGCTTGAAACTGATTGATGAGGTGCGTCAATACGCAATCGATTCATTGAGTATGAAAGACACCAAAAACTACAAAACGCTTTACGATCAAAAAGGTGAAGAGATTATGTGGGTGGTATTGGCGGCAGAAGCATTTCAGCTCAACCCCAAAGAATGGAAGTTTCCGATCGTAGGTACTGTTCCGTATAAAGGATTCTTCAATAAACAGAAGGCAATAAACCTGAAGAAGGAATTAGAAGGCGAAGGTTATGATGTGATCATTCGCAATCCTGGAGGTTGGTCAACACTAGGCTGGTTTACCGATCCTATTTTAAGTAAGATGTTGAATCGAAGTGAGGGTGATCTCGCCAATCTGATTATCCATGAAATGTCGCACTCCACCATCTTTGTAAAAGATAGTATCAATTTTAATGAGAACCTGGCCACGTTTATTGGCGATCGCGGAACAGAGAAATTCCTGATTCATAAGTATGGTCTTCATTCAAAAGAATACATAACCTACATCGAGGAGGACGAAGATTATCTGAAGTATGTAAATCATATGTTGGGTGGAGCTAAACAACTGGATAGCCTTTATGCAACCATGAAAGAGAACGATCCAATCGATCAAAAGAAGTCAATCAAGAAGAGTGTGATTGAAAAAATTGTCATGTCAATGGATACACTATCGTTGGCTTTGACGAAGCAACCGTCAACTCGATTTAAAGATGCATTGCCTAACAATGCTTACTTTATGAACTTCAGAACGTACCAATCCAAGCAGGTTATTTTTTGGGATGATTTTAAAGTGAATTACAAAAGTGATCTGCGATTGTACATTAAACTACTCAGTGAGAAATATCCTTTCTTGTAAAGCATCGATTGCGGGAGGTAAAACTCAAAACATCCCATTGTTACGCCTATTAAGGAATTGTTAATAAAGGATTTAGCGTTTTTTATGCCCCCCAATTCTGTCTACTTTTGTGTCAAAGAGTTTATCTATGGGAAACAAGCAAATGCACAAAGTGCTTGTCGTTGACGATGAAGAACCGATCCTCGAATTATTAAAGTACAATCTGGAAAAGAATGGCTATGACGTGAAGACCGCGTTAGACGGTGTCCGTGCATTAGAAATTGCCAGGAAATTTTCACCGGATCTTGTGCTGCTAGATGTGATGATGCCCAAGATGGATGGCATTGAAACGTGCCGTCAGCTTCGCGACATTCCGGAATTACAAAAGACCTTTATTGTTTTTCTTACTGCACGTGCAGAAGAGTATTCAGAAGTAGCAGCATTTGATGTTGGTGCCGATGATTACATCAACAAACCGATTAAACCGCGTGCGTTGATCAGTCGCATTAATGCGCTGTTTAGAAGAGATTCGAAAAAAGATAATCCTTCCAGCACCATTACCATTGGTGATCTTACGATTGATCGGGTTAGCTACACGATTAATATTAGTGGTCGAGAAATCAACTTGCCTAAAAAGGAATTCGAGCTTTTGTATTTCTTAGCGAATAATCCGAATAAAGTTTTCAGTAGAGAAGATCTTCTTCAAAATATCTGGGGATCGGATGTATATGTACTTGCCCGCACAGTTGATGTTCACATCCGTAAGGTTCGCGAGAAAATTGGTGAAGATTACATTTCGACCGTAAAAGGTGTAGGCTACAAATTTCACTTGAATTGATTTACTAATTCGGTAATTTGCTGATTCGTTAATGAAACCTAAATTAAGATGAAGGCATCAACGAATTTTCAAATCTTCACATCATCGAATTGAAATGGTTTATAGTTCGCGTGGCCTTGCTCTTCTTCTTGCACTTTGCATAGCGATCATTACCTCATTATTTCTTTCTCTTTTTAAAAGCGTTGATGTAACCGTTTTGCTGGTTGCTTTCGCGATTAGCTTTTCTGTTTCCTATATCCTGATTTTTGTTGTATTGGAATTTCTGATTTTCAGAGAGATCAATAAAATTTACAAGTTGATGGGGAAGCTCAAGAAAAAAGAGCTTTCTAAACTTGATCGGCATAACACCACCAGTCTCAATCCTATCAAAACTATCAATGAAGATATTTACTCGTTTGCCGAACTGAAGCAAAAAGAAATTGATGAGCTGCGTAAGCTGGAGGCTTTTCGCAGGGAGTTTATTGCAGATGTATCACACGAATTAAAAACCCCCATTTTCGCAGCGCAGGGTTTTGTGCATACCTTATTAGATGGCGCTGTGAATGATAAGACGGTACGTACCAAGTTTCTGAAAAAGGCAGCCAAAAGTCTCGATGGGCTAGATATGCTGGTTCAAGACTTACTTACCTTATCCCATATCGAAACGGGTCAAATTAAAATGCATTTCGAGACGGTTGATATGTTTGAATTGACCGAGGAGGTATTTGAACAGTTTGAAGGAAAGGCCGATAAGAAAGACGTACGATTAAAAATCGATTCACATCGTCATAAAGTATTGGTCTATGCGGATTGGCAGCGGATCAACCAGGTAATGACCAATTTGATTTCAAATGCAATCAAGCATTCTCACGATGGTTCTGAAGTGACGGTGAGTTTTCAGGTTAATAAAAAGAATGTTGTTACCCATATAATTGATTCAGGAGAAGGTATTCCTGATGAGGACCAAGTCAGGATTTTTGAACGCTTCTATAGAGTAGATAAGAGCCGCAGCCGGGAAAAGGGAGGAACAGGTCTTGGGCTTGCCATCGTAAAACACATCCTTGATGGACACAATACAAAGGCAGAAGTTGAGAGCACACTGGGCAAAGGTTCAACTTTTAGTTTTAAATTGCCGCGCGTTAAGCCAGACGGTACCGAGCCCTCTGATTCTCCTAAGAACTAAAAACCATTGAAACCTTCAAAAATTAATCTAAAAGAGGCTATTCTCTTTGAAGATGATGACTTTTTCCTCATCAATAAGCCACCTTTTGTGGCTACACTGGAAGACCGAAACGATCCCATAAACATTTTGAGCCTGGCCCGCGCATATTCTGACGATGCCCAGGTTTGCCATAGGTTGGACAAAGAAACATCAGGAGTATTGGCCATTGCCAAGAATCCGGAGGCCTATCGGCACCTCAGCCTGCAGTTTGAGCATCGTGAGGTTTCAAAGCTATATCACGCATTGGTGGATGGTGTCCATAATTTTGAAGAAAAATTAGTGGATGAGCCCATTTTGAAAAAAGATGATGGGGTAGTAAGAATTAGCAAATCGGAGGGTAAGGATGCCCAAACCTATTTCAATACTATAAAGACTTACGGAGCCTATACTCTGGTAGCTTGCAGACCCATTACCGGAAGGATGCACCAAATTCGGATTCACTTGTCGGTATTAAGTGCGTCAATTAGTGGTGACGAGACCTATGGAGGAAAACCTTTCTTTCTTTCAAGCATAAAAAGAAGATTTAATTTAAAGAAAGAAACCGAAGAGCAGCCCTTCATGAAAAGGATGGCATTGCACGCTTATTCGCTTGAATTTGACGATTTAAGCGGTACCCGACATAAAATTGAAGCTCCTTATCCCAAGGATATGCAGGCTTTAATCCGCCAGTTGGAGCTAAATACCTAGTTTGAATCGCAAAGCCACAGACAAAATCTTAGGGAGGCTTGCATTTCAGGGATATGGAAATTACCTTTGTGTCCCTTTTTGAAGGGGGTGGAGTCTTAATTTGATTATTATCAATTAAAATGGATCATAATAGTTATAAAACAATCAACGCAAATAACGCTACTGTCGAGAAGGCATGGGTTATCGTTGACGCAAATTCCCAGGTATTGGGTCGTGTAGCGAGTGAAATCGCACGTATCATTCGCGGCAAGCACAAGCCAAGTTTTACCCCTAACGTAGACTGCGGGGATAACGTAATTGTTATCAATGCAGAGAAAGTTAGATTAACCGGTAAAAAATGGACTGATCGCGTAATCTTTACTCACTCTGGTTATCCAGGTGGTCAACGCGAGCATACTCCTGTTTTGACTCGTTCAAAGCATCCTGAGCGTTTGATTGAACATGCCGTTCGCGGTATGTTACCAAAAAACAGACTGGGTCGCGAACTCTACAGAAGCTTGCATGTTTATGCAGGAACTGAACATCCTCATGTGGCACAACAACCTAAAGAACTAAAGTTCTGATACAATGCAGATCATAAACACAATCGGTAGAAGAAAAACATCTGTTGCCCGCGTTTACATGAAGCCCGGCAAAGGTGATATCAAGGTGAACAACCGCGATTTCAAAGACTATTTCGTTTCTGAAATTCACCAAATTACGGTAAAACAAGCTTTTGTTATAGTAAAAGAGGATAACAACTACGATGTAACGGTCAATGTAGAAGGTGGTGGTGTGAAAGGACAAGCGGAAGCAATTCGCTTGGGTATTTCCCGCGCTTTGGTTGAAGCAAATGCTGAGAGCAAATCTGCACTTCGTAAAGAAGGATTGGTAACACGCGATTCAAGAATGGTTGAACGCAAGAAACCAGGTAGAGCGAAGGCGAGAAGAAAGTTCCAGTTTAGCAAGCGTTAATATTAAGAGAATGGCTGAAAAATTAACATATCAAACATTGTTGGATGCAGGTGTACACTTTGGTCACCTTACCAGCAAATGGAACCCAAAGATGGCTGAGTACATCTTCATGGAGAACAACGGTATCCACATCATCGATTTGAATAAGACGATGGCATGTTTAGACGAAGCATCGTATGCTTTGCGTAACATCGTTCGTTCAGGCAGAAAGATCATGTTCGTAGCAACAAAGAAACAAGCGAAGGATATTGTTACTGAAGAAGCAAAGCGTTTGAATATGCCTTTCGTAACAGAACGTTGGTTGGGCGGTATGCTTACTAACTTTGCTACGATCCGCAAGTCGTTGAAGAAACTTTCTCACATCGAGAAGTTGATGAAGGACGAAGCGTTTACAAACCTGGCAAAGCGTGAGCGTCTCATGATCACTCGTGAGAAAGCGAAGTTGGAAAAATTGTTAGGTGGTATCGCTGATTTGAACAGACTTCCGGCAGCACTTTTTGTGATTGACGTAAAACGTGAACATATCGCTGTTACTGAAGCTCAAAAATTAAATATCCCTGTATTTGCATTGGTTGATACAAACTCAAATCCTGATGGAGTTGATTTTCCAATCCCTGCAAATGATGATGCTTTCAAATCAATCTCTATTTTAACGAAACACGTGTGTGGCGTTATTGAAGAAGCATTGAATGAGCGCAAGAAGGATAAAGAAGATGCGTCTCATAAGAAGGACGAAGAAGAAAAGAAGAAAGTAGACGAAGTTCAAGAAGCTTAATATACAAATACCGTTGTGTCCTGATCCCAATCAGGATATTCGGTTGTCGACAAAACAATCAAACATCGGTCAGTAGCCGATGTTTGGTTTTTATAGCCAGTCTGTATTTTATTTAGTCATAAAAAAAATAATCATAAATCAATATGTCAGCAATTTCAGCACAAGATGTAAACAAGCTTCGTCAAATGACGGGAGCCGGTATGATGGATTGTAAGAAAGCTCTTACAGAAGCGGAAGGTGATTTTGAGAAGGCAGTAGAAATTTTAAGAAAGAAAGGACAGAAAGTTTCGGCTTCCCGTTCGGACAGAGATGCAAAAGAAGGATCTGTGTTTATTAAGGTAAGTGCTGATAATAAAGAGGCGATGTTGATCGCGCTTAATTGCGAAACAGATTTCGTTGGTAAGAACGAAGAATTCCAAAATTTAGGTAAGCTTATCGTTGAAACTGCGTTTGCGAATAAGCCTGCAGATAAAGATGCATTGTTGGCTTTGAAGGCTGGCGATCTTACATTGAATGATAAGATTGTTGAATTGATCGGTAAGATCGGTGAGAAGATTGAAGTAAGTGAGTTTGTTCACATGAAAGGTGAAGCAGTTGTTCCATACATCCACGCAGGTTCTAAACTTGGTGTTCTTGTTTCATTGAAAGGTGTAAACGGAAAAGATGTTACGGAAGCTGGTAAAGATGTAGGGATGCAAATTGCTGCCATGAATCCAGTTGCAGTTGATGAGAAATCAATTGATCAATCCATCATCGACAAGGAACTTGAAATTGCTAAGGCTTTGATTTTAGCAGAAGGCAAACCTGAAAACATGGTTGAGAAAATTGCTGCAGGTAAACTTCAGAAATTCTTCAAGGATAATACTTTGGTTCACCAGGCATTCGTAAAAGATAATTCGAAAACGGTTGCTCAATATTTGGACAGCGTTTCAAAAGGATTGGCAGTTGCAGAATTTAAGAGAGTAACAATCGGTTAATCTGATTCTCATATGAAAACAAAAAAGTCTGACAGTGATGTCAGACTTTTTTGTTTTCAGCAGAACCGATATTCGTTTGAATTATTGAACCGAGACATCATACTTCACGCCTCTATCTTGTAAATAGGATTTAACAAAGTTGAAATGACTTTCTTCTTCACCTAAATATTCCGGAGGACAAATACCTTTCCGAGTAAATTTTCCATCTAGAACAAGATGAACCGCAGCGGTGCAAGTGTATCCTGTTGTACGTGCCATCGATAATGTATCAGTTGGTTTGTCGGTGCGATCGAGGAGATTGTATTCGTAGGTTTTTGCTTTTCCATTTTCTTCACCGCTCATTCGGATGCGCATCACAGTAAATTCTTCTTCCCCTGGTTTTAATTTCCATTTCGGGAAGAGAAGTTTAGCGGTAAGATCAACCGGTCTGATCTTCACACCTTTCACTTCTACTTCTTCATAAGAGAAGAAGCCAGTGTCGCGTAAAACCCTTAGGTATTCAATGCAGCCAGGATAACGCAACGTCTTCTCGATCATGTTCGGAATGTTCGGCATTGTTTTAATCAATGATCGCAAACCGTCCGAGTTCCAGGATTCCAATGTGCCAACGCCTTTGAAGTGTATAAGTTCCGGATCAGATAAGGCTTCTTTAATTACCACTGCGTTGTTCTGAACATAACGTGCCGGACGAATGTATTCCTCAATTACATCGATCGGAGAGAACACTGCTTTATATTCATAAGGCCATTCACGCACAACGGGCAATCCACCTACAAGACATTCGTAGTGGTTGATTTTCATTCGCTTGTTGTGATAGCCCAAAATGATATTACCCATACCCGGTGCAACACCGCAATCTGTCACGATGGTTACATTTTTCTTCTTCGCAAGTTCATCCAGTTGAAATGGATCTTCGGGGAAGAAGGAAATATCAACCATATCTTTCCCTGCTTCAATTACTGTCTTTGCATTTTGCAATCCCATAAATCCAGGAACAGACCCAACTACAATATCAAATGGTTGAAGTATTGAGGTTAGAAGAGAGTGGTTTGACAAATCAACCCTTTGTGTTTTGATGCCGAAACTTGCCACATGTTTCAGGGCTTCTTCATTTATATCTACAGAAGTGACATCAAATTTTTTGGCGAGATCAATCGCCATGGCTTTACCCACCAGACCAGCACCTAAAACAATTACTTTTTTCATCTTACATTTAGTTTAAAATCGTATCTCGTAATCGTAAATTGATCAATATGTTTGAGCCCGCCAAAATAATTGAAAAAGCCAAGACCTCAAGTTTTTACCTGAAACTACTGAACTGGTCCCTTGACAGGATGATTCCCTTTAACAAGCCACACGGATTTCGGATTGTTGAAATTGGGGAACATCATCTAAAAACATTGATTCCTTATAGAAGAAGAAACTTCAATCACATTCGTGGATTGCATGCGTGTGCCCTTGCTACAATTTCAGAATTCACAACAGGATTTTTACTGTTGAATAAATTAGATGCTAAGAAGTATCGCATCATTATGCAACGCCTGGAAATGGATTACCACTATCAGGGCAAAATGGATTCGTTTGCCCAATTTTCGGTTACACCGGAGTGGCTCCAGAACTCTGTCTATGAACCATTGAAAACACAGGATGCCATTATTGTTCCATGTGAAGTAAAAATTCATGATGAGAAGAACAATCATTTAACAACGGGCAAGGTGTTTTGGCAGATTAAGAACTGGGATAAAGTAAAAACCAAAGCGTAGTAAGTTGACAAGTCTTTTCTATTGATGTAGATTTAGGTTAGTGAAATGAAGACTCTCTGATTTTAAAATGTATTCAACAAGCATATGAGAAAAATTGATCAACTTCTTTCCGAATATGGTGAGAGCCATCAAAACGCAACGAACAAAACCATCCACTGGATTTGTGTGCCACTTATTTTTTTCAGCATTGTGGGTCTTGTAGCCTCCATTCCATCAGGCATGTTGCAATCTGTTCTGGGTGAAGGTAATCCGTATGCAAATTGGGCCACCGTGGCATTGGTACTTGCTGTGGTGTATTATGTATCACTTTCTATCCCCCTAAGTATTGGAATGATGATTTTTGCGGTGTTCTGTCTCTTTGCTGTAAATCTCATTGTGAATTTGGACATCGCATCATTGTGGATCGTCAGCCTTGGCATTTTTGTGGTGGCATGGATCGGTCAGTTTTACGGTCATAAAGTAGAAGGTAAGAAACCATCATTTTTTAAAGATGTTCAGTTCTTACTGATTGGCCCGGCATGGCTGATGCATTTTATTTACAAAAAACTTGGAATTCCATATTAATTGGAAGACTTCATTTTTCACGAAGGTATTGTTTCATCACGGTATAGTTTTTCTTTTACCGAATCACTATTCAATCAACAAGCTCATCGGCAGTTGCAAGCTAAAAGCAACTGGCATTCCTTTTATATACTAAATCAAAAGAGCAATACGGTGGAAGGTGCTGTTCATTTTCATTTGTATAATGGATTTGCACAAAGTCCATTCAGGGCACCACATGGAGGTTTCGATTTGCGTGAAGGCCTTCAGCGTGAAATCATTTTGAATTTTGTGAAATTTTCCGAGCAGCAATTGCGAAAGTCAGGAGCAACAAGAATATTCATCAAGCTTCCGTTGCGATTAACTGATCAAAATGAATTTAATTTGACTGAAGATATTTTGCGTACAAGCGGTTTTCAAATTTCAAAGAAAGAAGAAGGATGTATTTTAAGAGTAACGGAGTCCTTTGATGAGCGGATTCATTATTCGAAAAAGAAACGGTTGAAAAAAGCAATACGAAGCAACTTTCAGTTTAGCAATGCCGACACTGATGAATTAAAAAGTATCTATTCGTTTCTTCTTAAATGCCGAAGGGAAAAGAATTATGAGCTCTCTATGTCATTGGAAGAGGTGAATGAATTATACGCTCAGTTTCCTGATAAGGTATTGTTGTTTGTTGTGAAGGATGGCAATCAACTTGTTGCCGCATCCATTTGCATTCGCATAAGCAATGAAGTGCTCTATGACTTTTACCATGATCATGATGCATCGTATAACGAGTTTACTCCCATAGCCTTTTTAGTAAAAGGTATTCATGATTATTGTTATGCAAATAAAATTCCTCTGATTGATCTGGGAACCTCAATGATGGGAGATAAACTAAATACGGGTTTGATGGAGTTTAAATTAAAGTTAGGTGCCGATCGAGCTGTGAAATATTCATTCGAGAAGAGCATATGAACGAGCCTCTTGTATCTGTTATTTGTCTGAGCTACAATCATGAGGGGTTTGTAGAGGAGGCGATCCGTTCTGTAATTAATCAGACCTATAAAAATATTGAGATCATTGTAGTGGACGATGCCAGTAGTGATTCAAGCCAGAACGTAATTCAAAAATTGGTTGCTGAATTTCCATCTATCCAATTTTTATCAATTGAAAATAATATTGGTAACTGTAAGGCTTTTAATTTGGGATTCGCCTTATCAAAAGGTGAATTCATTATTGATTTTGCGACTGATGATATTATGATGCCCCACCGGATAGCTAAGCAGATCGATCAGTTTCAGTCTCTTCCACAAGATGTTGGAGTTATATTCACCGATGCAACTTATGTAAATGAAGAGGGAAAATTTTTGAGACAGCACTATGCTTACCTTTTTCGCAAGCGACTATTAACGGAAGTACCACAAGGTGATGTGTATGCAAAGGTTTTATCCAGATACTTTATTGCATCACCAACAATGACAGTAAGACGGTCTGTGTTTGATAAAATAGGGGGTTATGATGAAAGCCTTGCCTATGAAGATTTTGATTTTTGGGTTAGGTCCTCCCGTTCATTTAAATATTTCTTTCTTAATGAATCGTTGACTAAAATTCGAAGATCGGGTAACTCGATGTCAACCGGTTGGTATAAGCATGGTGACAAGCAATTGCATTCAACTTATCTTGTTTGTAAGAAAGCTCAGAAACTAAACAGAAGCAAGGAAGAAGTCAAAGCCCTTGTCATACGTGTTCGATATGAGATCAGGCAATCGGTGTTTTCAAAAAATGTAAATGAAGCAAACTTGTTTTTTGAATTGTTATGTGAGCTAACTAAGCCTATCTGGACTGATCGAACACTTATTGCCATTCGCCATTTACCAATTCCATTTCAATGGATTCGGAATATGTATCACACTATTCGATTTTCCTGAGCCGAAATAAAGTTTAGTAATTGATTATGTTCGGCTTTGTAGTCGAAGATCATTACATCTTGCTTGTATATTTCATATACTTTATTCACCAAATTGGTATTGTAAAAAGTCATGTAATTATATAACTCACCATGTTTGTTTTGGTGAGGCAAATTAATTTCATGTTTTGTTAAGAAATTGTTCAACACTTCCTGATCCTTATCTATTCTGAAATACGAAATGTTTTTCAACGGAGTGATGTTGGAGAGGATGTATTGCTGCGGAGCAAAGTGAGGACCCTTGAAGAAATCAGGTATTTCAGAGATGGTCTCTACAAATTCCTGAAAAGACATTTTGCTTTTCAATATTCCAAACCAATAACTTTCATAAGAGAAGTGATCACTTTCAGGATCAAAAAGATCCAGGTAAACCGAAACGATCCGATGAAATGGATTTCTAACCAACGCAAATTTTGAATAGCGCTCTTCCTCTGAGTTCAGTTCTTTTTTTGCATAGCGAAAAGCAAGCGCATCAACTTGTTCATCCGAAAGAGAATCTCCTGCTAAATTTTTATCTATTGTTGGCAGGAGCTCTTTGAGTATAGACGTGCTGGCTGATTTTAAAATTCGGATATAGATAAGGTGTTTTGCTGAAGAAACAAAGAGCATGACATTCATTTGTCTTGCATGTCGGAAATAACTTAGATTGGAGATGAGTGAATAACCAATCTTTGTATTTAGCAATTTCAATTTAATTGTATTGTTCTTGTTGGAATCTTCGGGCAGTTTTTGATTTGGAAGTGAGCTTAGTATTCTTCTTCGCTCTTCTTCAAAGTCATACAAGGAATGATTAAGAGATCCTTTTCTGAAAATTAAAAATAGAAATTGGAGTAATTTCATTTTCGCCAAAGTCTGACTTCAATTGAAATTCGTGTAATATCGTTGTTTAGATTGGCAGAGCCTCCATGAATTAAATACGGAGAAAAAACAAGAACTTCATTCTCTTTTGGATTTGGACGCACAAATGTGGCTTCTGAATCTAGTTTAGTTACAGCAGGAACATTGTATTTGCTAGTTCCAATCTTTGCACCTTCAAGTGTTCGCTCAATTTTAGATTCAGGCCAATGATGACTTTCTGGAATGATAATCAGAGATGACAAGTCGTTGCTTCCACATACTGGAATATACAAATTGATACAGTCTTTGTAATCTTCCAACCAAACATCACGATGCAGAGGATTATTATCTGGCTGCTGTGGACGAATTACCCTGAAGTGAAAAATGGATTGATTGTCGTATGGATTTTTTACAATGAGTTCTTCCTTACAGATTTCAGAAATTCTTTTTTCTAAAATACGGATATCGATTGGAAATGATTCTACTGTAAGCAATTTCGTTTTTTCGATTGCTACTAAGTGCTCCTCTTTGGCGTGAACCAGTTTGTGATACTGATCTAATGTAAAATCTTCTGATAGTGAAAGCCCGGCATCGCGCCAGCATTTTAATAGTAGTGATTTTGTGTTGGCCTTAAAAATTTGAGAATCACTTTCGTTAAATAGATTCTCAATAGTGAATCCATTCTTCGTCCATTCTGTTTTTGAAGTGAGGTCAATGGCTGAATCTAGCAATACACGATCGTCTCCGCGGAACGTTTTTCCATCAGCGGAATATTGAAGATCCGATTTATCGATGGTGTATTTCATTTTCGATTGTCTTCACCCAATAGCATGCTCATATAATTTTGATACCTCGTAATGGAAATCTTTCCTTCTTCAACTGATTTTAAGACTGCACAACCAGGCTCATTTAAATGTAAGCAGCGCGCGCCAAACTTACAATTCAATCGCAACTTGCGCATCTCTGGAAAATAATCCGAAAGCTCTTGTTGATTCATGTCCACCAGGCCCCATTCTTTAACACCCGGTGTATCAATAACAAATGTCTTTGCATCCAATGGAAACATTTCTGCAAAAGTTGTAGTGTGAGTTCCTTTATTTGAAAAATCAGAGATATCACCAATAGTCTGATTAATCTTGGGTGAAATTTTATTGAGTAATGTCGACTTTCCAACACCAGAATGGCCCATTACCAATGTAATTTTATTTTGAAGAATATTTCTAATCTCATGCTGATCATCTTGCAAAGCTGAAACGGAAAAGCATCTCACTCCTAGACTTTCATACAACATCATTAGTTCTTCTTGTTTTTCCAGATCTTTTTCATCCAACAAATCCTTTTTATTAAATACAATTACCTGCGGTATTCGATACGCTTCTGCTGTTACAAGAAATCGATCAATAAAGCCAATAGAAGTGCGCGGATAAGTTAATGTAACGACAACTAATGCCTGATCTACATTTGCTGCGAGCACATGAGAGTGCCCTGTCTTTTTTACCGATTGTCTTAGCACGTGATTTTCACGTGGAAGAATTTCAATGATGGAACCAATTTCATGTTCGAGGTCTATAACAACTTTATCACCAACCGCAACCGGATTTGTTTCTTTGATTTCATCTAACCGAATTTTACCGCGCATACGGCAATTATACTTCTTGCCATCTTCTGCCAGCACATCGTAGAACGATCCGGTTGAGCGCAGTACAATTCCCTTCATGATGCGTTGAATAATTTTCGAATGTAGGTCATTATCTTTTCGGTTGCACCAAGATTAACTTCTACATACTGACGTGTAACTTCACAGGCCAACAGAAAACTCTCAGGTGTATTCAGCATTTCATACTTTGATTTCAGATCAGAAAAATCATGCACTTCAAAGGCTCCTCCACGATTGATCAAATCAGTAGCCTCTTGAAATTTTTCGTAATTCTTATCACCAAAGAAAATGGGCACACCATAGCATGCAGCTTCTAGTATATTATGTAATCCTTTTCCAAAAGCGCCTCCTATAAAGGCAAATTCTCCATACCGATAAAGTCTTGACAGCATACCGATGTTATCAACAATGAGCACTTGATAATCCACCAGGTTTTTCCCATCGGCTTGAGAATACCGAATTGAACTTACCTCTAATGATTTTTCAATTTCAGATAGAAAGGATTCGGAGAGTTCGTGCGGTGCTAAAATGAATTTTAGTTTGTTTTCATTTATCATTGGGATAAGCACTTCAAGGTCTTCCGACCAGCAGCTACCGACAACAAACACTTTTTGATCGCCCTTAAAATTTTTAGCAATTGAAATTTCTTCGCCTTGTTTTACAATCTGATTCACCCGATCAAATCGTGTATCTCCTGCAAGAACACTATTCCGTATTTCTATGCTTTGCAAAAGCTTCAGTGACACTTCGTTCTGAACAAAGAAGTGGCTAAAGTTTTTTAAGATGTTGCGATAGAATGTGCCATAGGATTTGAAGAACAGTTGATCTTCTCTGAAAATAGAAGAGATCGAAAGAATTGGGATATTCTTATTTTTTAATGCGAGCGAATAGTGATGCCAAAATTCATATTTCACAAAAACGGCAAGAACGGGTTTTGCAATTGCGATGAACCGTTCTGCATTTTGGTGAGTATCCCAAGGAAAATAGCAAACATAATCAGCCTGATCATATTTTTTTCTGATCTCATAACCGGATGGAGAAAAGAAGGTAAGAAGGATAAAGGTTTCAGGAAATTCTTTTTTAACAGTTTCGATGACCGGCCTGCCTTGTTCAAATTCTCCAAGGGATGCGCAATGAATCCAGACAACACGAGGATGAGGATGTTGAAGTTTTTGTTCAAGCTCTCTAAATACATTTTTTCTTCCGGATACAAAGGCCTTTGCTTTCGATGAAAATGGTGCGGCCATTTGAATGCCAGCACGCATGAATAATAGAAGGGTATTGTATAATAGAATCATTCATTGTAAAAGTACAAAGCGCAGCCTTTAACAAAGAAATTTTAACCTATTTACTTACGTAAAGTTCAATTATCTTTACTTTACATTTTATAAATAAAGACAAGCCAATGAAGCATCAGTTAAGAAATTGCGGGATTATTTTAGTGACTGTTTTCTGTACCGGCCTATTTCCAAAGGCAGCTTATGCTCAAAACGAATCCGATATATCTAATTTTTTGAAAGCTGCCCCCGAGGATGTTTCAAAGTTAATTACCGCGTATGTGCAACCTGCTATTGAAGGAGTTTCTTACGGAATGACCGGGGGGTGGTATACTACCGCGAAAGCACATAAATCTTTTGGGGTGGATATTGGTGTTTCATTAAATACTGTTTTTTTACCGTCTTCTAGAAATTACTTTGATCCGTATAAGCTTGGATTAACTTCACAATTTACCTTTGACAACATCACTAATTCAGCTGCTGGGGCTCCCTCTGTTATGGGTCCAAAGGATGAAACTACATATACGTTTACCTATGATCCTGACGGAGCTGGGGGAGTTGGGAACCAGTCTTTTGATATTAACGGTCCGGAAGGACTTGATGTAAAAGGTGCCCTTGGAGTAGGTGAGGCACCAGTGCCAGTGCCCATGATTCAGTTGGGTGTGGGTATAATAAAAAACACAGACCTCAAGCTCAGACTTGTGCCTCAACAAACCGTGGGTGGCTCAAAAGTAAAAATGCTCGGCATTGGTGTAATGCATGACATCAAACAGCATATTCCAGGAATCAAATTAATGCCCTTTGACCTTTCAGTTTTACTGGCGTATAATAACGTGTCCGGGAATACGGATTTGAGAAATACTGATTCTAGTGATGATCTTCCTGATAGTCAAAATGGTGAAATGGACTACTCATTCAATTCTTATATTATTCAGGCATTAATCTCCAAAAAGATTTCAGTGCTGACTGTGTATGGAGGTATTGGCTATCAGATGGTAAAAACAAAAGTAGATGTGTTAGGAGATTATACTATTGAATCAAATTCTTCTTTGAGTTTTGACGTAAAAGATCCAGTCGCAATTGATTTTAAAAATAATGGATTGAAACTGAATGGTGGTGTTCGTTTGAAATTTGGACCGTTCTACATTAACGGAGACTACACACTTCAGAAATACAATACAGTAACGGTAGGACTCGGCTTTAGCATTAAGTAGTCCACTCAATATTTGTTCATCATGATTAAATGATGCATCCAAAATTTCTTTCCATCATCATTACCTGCGAGCATGCCGGTAACAATGTTCCGAAAGAATATCGGTCTCTTTTTAGTGGTGCTGATCAAATTCTTCAATCGCATCGAGGATGGGATCCTGGTGCGATTGAAATAGCTCGGTTACTTGCTTCAAAAAGAAATGCTTCCCTCTTTCATTGCGATGTTACGCGTTTACTTATTGAAGCAAATCGGTCGATTGATCATGCTGAACTTTTCTCTGATTATTCAAAATCATTACCTGATAAGGTAAAAGAGGAAATCAAACAACAGTATTATTTTCCATATCGAAATGAAATTGAATTAGTCATTCAATCCTTGCCCAAACCAGTGTTGCATCTTTCTATTCACACCTTTACTCCGCAACTGAACAATGTAAAGAGAAGCACGGATATCGGTTTGTTGTTTGACCCATTGAGAAAAGTTGAATTAACATGTTGTCAACACATTCGTGAAAAACTTTTACTTACACTACCATCTTTTCAAATTGATTTTAATCAGCCATATGCGGGAGTAGATGATGGCTTCACAACGTACCTTCGGACAAAATTTATTGATGAAGATTATGCAGGTATTGAAATTGAGATCAATCAGAGATTCTCTTCAAAAGATGATCAGGTGAAAATATCAGCCTCTTTGAATGAAGCTTTAACAGGCCTTCTGGATTAATGCTATTGCTCTAAATCGTGTAACAAGCATTTTAGTTTTTCAAGGTGATTGCCGTATAATTTTTTGAGATACCATTTTGTAAGCCAGGTGCTACAGAAGAAGAAGAATACAGCAAGGAGAATGAGGGTAACAATTTTCTCAGGCTTGGTAATGGCAGCAATAAATTCATCAGCGCCTCGCTCTAAACCAATAAAGAGTAACATCAAACAAAAATAGATTGGATATAAAATAGTGTAACTGCGTTTGTAGAATTTAAGGTAGCTATCCAGATTATTGACGAGCAATTCCAGATTTGATTTAATATTCTCGTGAGCCGAAGCGTATCGATTTAACATCGTAAGTTTTTTGGCGTAATAGAATAGGTAAGCAACGAACAATATCAATGCGGAAACAGAGGTCCATTTAAGTGCACCGGAAGGTAATGTAAGAGCATAGATCAACATAACTATGCCTGCAACAAGCGTGAAGATCAATTCAAACCAAACGCTGCGTTTCAGTTTCTCAATAATCGATGTGCTTTGCTTTTTTAACATCATCGCAATCTCACTTTCATCTTTCGACTGAAAGCCAGGCGGATTGTTTTTCCAGATACTCTTTAGCTCGTCCAGTTCCATGTTACGTGTCCATCAATTTTCTTAGTTTCTCGCGAATGCGGTTCATCCGTACGCGAACATTGTTTTGTGTGATACCGATCGTCTCAGCAATATCTTCATACGGAACTTCTTCCAACGCCATCATAATCATGGCACGTTCAATCTCCGAAAGATGCTGTATGGCCCATTGTAGCTTTTGAAAATCTTCTTCACGATTATCTTCTCCGCTGTCAGAGATGTTGAAGTGAGATTCCCGAATATCTTCTGTCTTAATGTTTCGACTCTGCTTACGAAAGCCCGAGATAGCGGTGTTGAGTGCGATGCGATACATCCAGGTTGTAATCTTTGCCTCACCCCGAAAAGATCCGAATGACTTCCACAATTGAATGACAATCTCCTGAAAAAGATCGTTTCGAACGTCCGGATCATTTTCGTACATGATGCAGACTTTATGAATAAGTCCCTGATGTTGGTTGATCAGACTCGTAAATTTTTCTTCCTCAGTCGCCAAGGGCCGTTGGTCTTTAGTGAATAGGTCGAAGGTAGAGAAAGATAATTACAGGATAAAAAAAGAGATGGAGAGAACTTAAATGATAAAGAGTCTGGAAGTCTTAGTGCTTCTTCTCTTCGGTCTTTTCGAGATTGAAAAGTTCGTGTAACATTTCGGTGAGCGATTCAGCATCTCCCCGTTTGCACGCTGCCTTTAATTGAAGTACAGGATACTTTAAAATTTTCTGCATTAGTGAGCGGCTCATTTCCTCTAACTTCTCAGCTTCTTCAGCTTTGGCATTCTTTAAGAAACGGGCGAGTTCTTCTTTGCGGATTTGCTCTAATGTATTTTTTAACTTTTGAATGGTTGGAGAAACTACCATTTCTTTTGACCAGTCTTCGAAATCGCTGATGGATTCAGTTATGATCGTATTTACATGTGGAATAGAAGCTTTGCGTTTTTCCACGGCCTCATTTGTTTTTTCCTGAATGTCATCCAGGTTATACAAAATCACTCCTGCAATTTCATCAATTGAAGATTCAACACTTCGTGGTATGGAAAGGTCGATGAAATATTTTGGAGAAAGCGTCTTTAAGTCTTTCAACAATTCACGATTGATAATGGGATCATTTCCGGAAACCGAGCTAATGATAACATCAGCTTTTAAAATCTCTTCTTTAAGTTGATCGATGCTGCCGAAAGCAAACCCGCATCGCTGCGCAAGCTTTTCTGCTTTATCAATCGTTCTATTTAAAATGGTTACTTGCCTGAAACCACTGTTGATCATATTAAGACAAACATCCTGGCCAATTTCACCAACACCTACAACCAAAACCTTTGGTTCGCGCGTAGTGGAAACGAGATCTTCAGCCAATTCTTTAGCTGCATACGAAATTGAGGCAGCTCCATCCCGGAAGGAAGTTTCCTGAACAACCCTTTTGTTGGCAAAAAATATGGTGTGCATTAATCTGTGCAGGAACGGTCCAGCCATATTTTCATCAGCACTCCATTGATAGGCATTTTTTACCTGTCCTGAGATTTGGAAATCGCCAACTACCTGAGCATCCAAACCGATAGCTACTTCATATAAATGCTGAATTGCCTGAACACCTTCAAATGAAGCAAAATGCTTTTCAAAGCCAGGGTCTAAATTCTTAATAATGGCTAATCCCTTAAAAATCTCAACTGAAAAGTCTTTTTCAGATGTGTAATAGATTTCAGTCCGATTGCAGGTTGATACCACTAATACATCGGTAGCAGCCGAAAAATCACGGATAAACTGAAGAAGTTGCTTCGCTGCGGCTTCATTTAACGAAACCTGTTCGCGCACGGCAAGAGGAGCCGTTTTATAAGTAAGTACAAGCGCTTTAAAGTTCTGTGTCATAGTTGATGTGCAAAAGTATAGCCTAGACGAAAAAGTCAAGTGACAAAAGTCAATTAGTCCTTAATTTAGAATCAGTATAAATAGACGCCAAAATAAATCGCCCCCAAGTAATAAACTTAGGGGCGATAGAGAAGGTACTTTTCATCATTTTTTATTGTCCTACAATCTGAGATTGTAAAGGTCCAAGCACAGCTAAAAGTTCATTTTTCTCCTCAGTGGGTACCTCGTAAAAATCAAGGGCAGCTACTAAATCGCCAACAAGGGCATTGAATTCTGCCACACTAATGTCCATTCCGTCATGGGCTTCCATCATGGTTAGGCCTTTATACTGGCAAGGACCACCTGCACCGGCACAAATTTGATCGATAAGGTTTGTCCTTAGTAAGCGAAGACGAAATTCATCTGCGACTGTCGCAGAGAAACGTTCATTAATAACATTATCAGCAACAACGTTTGCCAGGAATTTATCGGTTACTGCAGAAATGGCTTCAATACCACCTAAGCGTGTGTACAGCGTTTCCGGAACAACGGTTTTTTCATCATCGCTACAGCTCGTAACAATCGAAATGGATACAAATAATAGTCCTGCGAAAAGACCTCGATACAATGTTGTTTTCATAAGCATAAAAGTTTGATTGGGTTTTTAGTTTCGAATATCTAGTACGGCTACAAAGGCGCTGAAATTGGCATTCACTTTATGAACCGGACAGCCTCCAGAAGTAGCAAGCTGTTTTTGAGTGACCGTTAAATGTCCATCATTAGAAAGAAGGGAAGCCAATGTAGTTTCATTTGTTTGTTCAGGGTAAAAAATGACCGAGGCTACATTTCCTTCACGATTCACAGAGCAAGCCGTTACACCTGACGATGCACTTACCTTCTTTTCAAGTGCCAGTTTCTCTTCCGATTTTAAATCTCCCTTTAAGGTAAAGGAAGCCAGGTGAACTGATTTTAATTTTTCGCTAATGGAAAGTTGTCGGATGTTGGCGTAACCAAAGAGTCCAACGAATCCCACTAACACAACGAGGGTAATTGTTTTTAGTGTTTTCATAGGTTTGTTTTCCAGGACTTACGAAGTGGATCCTATGATTGGATTTTCTGTACTCCATATTTTTTTAGTGATACTCTTAAAGCCTTGTCTTTCAGTTGGATTCGCCAGTAACTTTTTTGTATTTTTCTAAGATTGTTAGCGGTTATATGATTAAAGTAAAACGTTGGGTTAGAAACTTCTTTGGTTTTTCGCGCTCGCAGACCAATGCCTTTCTTATTTTATTACCTCTGATGATTGTTCTGATTTTCTCCGAGCCGATTTGGCGATGGTGGATTACGAATCGCACAGCAGATTATTCTCAAGATCGGCAAAAGCTGGACAGTCTTATTGCTTTGTGGGATGTGAAGGATTCAATCCCTAAGGGATCTAATGAACAGAAAATTAAATCGCGATTCTTTTCCTTCAATCCAAATAAAGCCTCAACCAATGATCTGCAAGCACTTGGCTTTTCAAAAAGTGCATCAAACCGGATGATACATTATAGAGAGAAAGGAGGAGTATTTAAGGTAAAGTCAGATGTGCTTAAAATGTATGGAGTTGACACTGCTCATTATCAGCAACTGTATGCATTTATATCACTACCAGAAAAGTTAGAATTCAAACCAGCGTTTGAATCCAAATCCAAGCCCTTTGCGAAAAAATCAATTGAGAAATTTAATTTGAATCTTGCCGATACGGCTCAGCTCAAAAAGATTTACGGGATCGGAGATAAACTTTCTCTGCGAATACTAAAATATCGCGATGCTTTGGGCGGTTTTATTGTAATGGATCAACTGAAGGAGGTGTACGGATTGGATTCTACAATTGTAAACCGATTGGTGAAGCAATCCTTTATTCCGGATGGATTTAATCCCACTAAAATCAATATCAATACAATAAGCGAAAAAGAACTTGCCATTCACCCATACCTATCGAACAAAGAAGCCAAGGCTATTGTAGCCTACCGATTTCAACATGGGGAATTTAAGGCTTTGGCGGATATTGGGAATATACTCGGTGTAGAAGCTGAAACCATTCGGAAAATCGCGCCATATTTGAAATTCAATGATTGATCCGAAATTTATTTCCCGAATCGATCGTCCATTTTAACATGTCAGCATCCACCAAGCATACATTGCAAACTTATCTGCGAAGGCTTACTAATCTTTCGGGTAATAACCGATCGTTGGTATTGTTGCGCTTGCATGCGGAGCAATTGATCGATGTGCACGAATTCAGTTTTCTAAATGGTGATCGTTCTTTCGAAATCATCAACTCACTAATCGCTGGTAAAAATAAAAAACTATGTCAGGTATTAGATAGTCGCGTGGAAGCCAATAATGAGGCGAGCAAGAAATTAAAACGACTGCAACGAATTGATCGTTTTATTTTTGAGGAAAGAGGTTCAAATGATTTGCACATTGGTTGGCCTTTTGTACACGGAAAGTTTGCCGATGGTTCAATCGTTCGATGCCCTTTACTTTTTTTTCCAGTCTCCATTGTTCAAGAAGGTCAGCATTGGGTGCTTCAATCCAGACAGGATGCTGGTATATCATTCAATAAATCTTTTCTGCTTGCCTTTTCTTTTTTCAATGCAGTAAAGCTTGATGAAGAATTAATTGATACCAACTTCGATGACTTCAGTTCTGATAGCACTGTTTTCCGAACGCAGTTGTATCAACTCTTAAAAGATAAAGTTGAGCTTAATTTTAATCCTGATAACTTTCGTGATGAGCTGACGCCCTTTCAGGAATTTAAAAAGGAAGCATTTGAGGAAACGCATCGCAATGGTGAGCTTAAACTTTTTCCGGAAGCTGTGTTAGGCATTTTTCCGCAAGCAGGTTCACAATTGGTTCCGGATTATTTACATCTGATTGAAACAAATTCCATTACGGATCTTGAAGAATTTTTCTTAAAGAAAAACACATTCGATTATGGGGAAGGTATTTCATCCCACAATATTCAGCAACGTCCTATTAAGGAAGAAAAGCTATTCACGCCTTTTGTGCTGGATGCTTATCAGGAGAATGCCATCAAGGCAATAAAGAATGGGCAATCTGTTGTTGTGCAAGGTCCACCGGGCACAGGTAAATCTCAATTGATATGTAATCTATTAGCGGATGCCATTGCATCAGGCAAGAAGGCATTATTGGTTTGTCAGAAGCGCGCAGCATTAGATGTGGTGTATGATCGTTTGCGCGATATGGGTGTTGGTGATTTTCTTGGTCTTGTTCACGATTTTCGAAATGATCGGAAAGAAATTTTTACAGCGATTGATAATCAGATTAGTCGCATTGAAGAATACAAAGCGCGCAATCGAAACATTGACGTCATACATACCGAACGCAAGTTTTTTCAGCTCTGTAGAAAGATTGATCAATTAACGGAAGAACTCGAAGAATTTAAGCATGCTTTGTTTGATGATAAAGAATGTGGGATATCTGTAAAAGAATTATACCTCACTTCTGATCCTCATCATCCTTCCATCAATATCAAGCAGGAATATCAATTCTTTTCTTTTCCTGAGCTGAATGAATTTATTCGCAAACTGAAAATATACAGCAATTATGCTTCGTGGTTTGATGTAGAAGATTATCCATGGCGCGAGCGAAAATCTTTTGCATCGTTTCGATTAGGGAATGAGAAAGAAATTGAACATGCGGTAAGCGATATTCCGGTCTATCTAAAACAACTAAGTGAGAAGACTGAAAAGTTGATTGGTGTTAAACTTGGATTGGAAGAAGCGGAATCTCTTCATTTAAAAGAAGATGATATTTTGGGTATGATCGCGTCCTTAAAAGATGAAGATACGTATCGATTCTTTCAGACGATGATTTCGGAAAAGGATGATGAAACTTCAATGCTTTGGTTGGCAAACGTTGAGCGAGTAAGTCTAAGTTGTTTTGATGGCGAGAATCCAGAGTCAACAGTAACAAACGATCAACTCGGAAAATTTCAGGAAGTATTGCAATATCGCATGCGGGCACGGAAGAATTTTATACGCCTGATGCGGTGGGAATTATTTTCGGATGATAAGTTTTTAGTGAAGCGTGTGCTGGTAGCAAACGGATTGTCCTACAATAAAATTGGATTAAATGTATTAGAACAACGTATTGATAGTCGGTTGAATCTCGAACACCATCTTACAGCATTAAAGGATAAGAGTTGGCTAATTGAATTACCTGTCGACTACAAGAAGAAATCGCTTCAAGTGTGGTTTGAAAAACAAAAGTTTGCAATTCGCGCAAAGATCATTTTCAATTCATTGCGCGAGATAAAGGAAGGAATTAATGTGCAGATGTATTCCCGGAAGGAATTTATTTCCATGCTGCATGAATTGCTTTCTATTGTAAAAACCACCCCTGAGAAAAAAGCGAGCTGGCTAGTTCATCTATCAACGTATCAAGTTCGTCAACTTTCCGAAGATGCTGGGCTGGTATCGTTGTATACAAAAGCATTACGCAAGGATTTTGACAATATTTGCGAGTATGACAAGCTTAAAGAGGAGCTAACGTTAAATGAAAAATCCGTTTTAGTAAAACTGAACAATCATCTTAAAGAATGGGATGCCAAACAAATTGAAACTCTTTTTCAAAACAGTTTACGCTTGGCGTGGATCGATCACATCGAAACGAAGTATCCTATTCTTCGGTCCGTTTCCACGATGAAGATGGAAGAGATAGAACACGAGCTTCAGCACAGTGTGGCCGAAAAACAAAAACTAAGCAAAGAGATTTTAATGGTGCGAGCTCGCGAAAAAGTGTATGATGCACTGGAGTATAATCGCCTGAACAATCTTGTTACCTATCGCGATTTACAACATCAGGTATCGAAGAAGAAAAAAGTGTGGCCGCTTCGAAAGGTAATTTCAGAATTTCAGAATGAGGTATTTCAACTTATTCCTTGCTGGATGGCTTCACCAGAGTCGGTCTCTGCTATTTTCCCGATGACGGAATTATTTGATCTTGTTATTTTTGATGAGGCCTCACAATGTTTTGCTGAACGCGGTGTGCCAGCAATGTATCGCGGCAAACAAATTCTGGTAGCGGGTGATGATAAACAACTTCGTCCAAGCGAATTGTATCATGTTCGTTGGGATGGTGATGAAGAAAATCCTGATTTGGAAATTGATTCGTTGCTCGAACTTACAGAACGTTATCTCCCAACCGTTCACTTACAAGGCCACTATAGAAGTCAGTCCGTAGAGCTGATTGATTTCTCAAATACATTCTTCTATGAAGGACGATTGCAATTGCTTCCTGACCGTCATATTTTCAATCAACATCAACCTGCAATTCAATATTGTAAAGTTGAAGGTATTTGGGAATCTCAAACCAATGTAATCGAAGCCGCTGCTGTTGTTGAATGTGTGATGAACATGTTGAAGCAATATCCTTCAAAAACCATAGGTGTAGTTACCTTCAATGCACCACAACAAATGCTGGTGCTGGATCTGTTGGAAGCGGAGGCGATGAAAGTTGGGCAAACTATTCCCTCTTCACTTTTCGTAAAGAATATCGAGAACGTTCAGGGCGATGAGAAGGATGTCATTATTTTCTCAGTGGGTTATGCTCCTGACAAGAAAGGAAAAATGATAATGCAGTTCGGAAGTCTGAACGCTGCAGGAGGCGAGAATAGATTGAATGTTGCCGTTACAAGGGCGCGCGAGAAAATAATTTTGTTCACCAGCATTTGGCCGGAGCAACTTAAGATTGATGATATTAAGAATGATGGTCCGAAGTTGCTGCGCAAATATTTGGAATACGTTCGACAGGTTGATCGCAAAGAATTTAAGCTGGAGCAAATAGTACTTCAGCAAAATAGTAACTGGTACCTGAGTAATCGACTTCAACAATGGGCAGAAGATCGATTGAAAGAATATTCATTTGAAAATCATGCGCTGCCATTTGCGGATGTTCCGGTAAGGCAAGCCAATCAATATGTGGGAATTATTCTTACCGATGATGGTCGATATTTTTCAAGCCTGTCGCCAAAGGATACGTATGCCTATACTCCGGCATTGCTCACGCAAAAGAATTGGAAACACCATCGGGTGTATAGCAGAAATTTATGGAAGGATAGGGAGAAGTTGGAACGTGAACTGATGATTTTTATTGGATTACAGGAAGATCAAAAAGGATAGGCTACTTTCGGAGAATGAATTTTTATCAGCTTTGCTTCTCCATTAATTTTTCCATGCTCCGGGCAATAGCAATTTAAAATCGAATCCATTTTATCTTCACCTTGTGCAACGAGTGTAGCTTTTTCTTTGGTGCGATCACTTAAAATATTCCAAAGCGGCTGTTCAACATCTTTGAGCAAAGCAAAAGCACTGAGAAGTTTCTCGTCCCAGATGTGATAATGCCTCAGTAAATCATCTGGATAAATAGTGTGTCGATCGGTACCTTCTTCTGGCACTACATCAAAAGGTTCTTCCAGATTAAGATAGCCATAGTCATCGGTAAGTTGTTCTCCAGGATGAATATCGCGAATGGCGATTTCGAATTCGTAAGCAGTGGTAATACAGTTTGAGTTGGAACTGTGGTTTACAAATCGTGAATTATCCCAACACAACACATGGTTTCCTTCCGGATTGCGATACGAGTAGGTGTCCAGAACCTGTTGATAAACGGGTTCCATATTTTGTATTTGTTGAGGTGTAAAAATGCGATCGAGTTTATCGATGGCCCACGTAATGGTTCCTTTGGGAATGAACTTTGTGGCAACAACTCCATATCCAATTTCTGTGCTGATGAACTGGAGCTCGGTATGCGGATGAATCATAGCATGTATATCGTGACCGAAAATAAAAAGAAGTTTTAAAAAATATAAAGTAGAAGGCAAAAAAAGAAGCCGGGCATTGCTACCCGACTTCAACTACAACCAGACGCCCTGAAAGGGTAATCTTTATCGACCGTTCGCAGTCGCGTAAGCCGGCACTGTCTTCACAGTCTTAATAATCCGGGCAGCTACCTTGTAAGGATCTGCAGCGGAATTAGGACGTCTGTCTTCAAGCCAACCTTTCCAATTATTTTCAACCGTTGCAATCGGAATACGGATAGAAGCTCCACGATCGGATACACCGTAAGAGAATTTGTCCATGGATTGCGTTTCGTGTTTACCAGTAAGTCGTAAATTGTTGTCAGCACCATATACTTCCATGTGTTCTTTTACATAAGGAGCGAATGCCTGACACACCGTGTCATACACATCTTTCGATCCGCAGTTACGCAACAAGTCATTAGAGAAGTTAGCGTGCATGCCTGATCCGTTCCAATCTGTTGCACCAAGAGGTTTGCAATGCCAGTTAATAGCGATACCATATTTCTCAGCTGTTCTTTCCAATAGGTAGCGAGCAACCCAAACTTGATCGCCAGCAGCTTTTGCACCTTTCGCAAAAATCTGGAACTCCCATTGTCCTGTTGCTACTTCAGCATTTATTCCTTCAACGTTGATGCCTGCTTCAATACAGAGATCAAGATGTTCTTCTACAATCTCGCGACCAAAAGCATTCTTTGCACCTACAGAGCAATAGTAAGGACCTTGTGGTGCAGGGAATCCGCTGGACGGAAAACCAAGAGGTTTATCTGTTTCAGTATTCCATAAAAAATATTCTTGTTCGAATCCAAACCAAAAATCATTGTCATCATCTTCAATGGTAGCACGACCATTGGTTGGATGTGGAGTTCCATCCGGGCTCATTACTTCGCACATTACCAAGTATGCATCTTTGCGAGCTGGATCTGGAAAGATCGCTACCGGCTGAAGTAAACAATCAGATGAACCACCGGGTGCTTGTTCAGTAGAGCTTCCATCGAAGCACCATACCGGACAGCTTTCTAACGTGCCATCGAATTCTCTTACAATTTTTGTTTTGCTACGAAGGCTCTGAGTTGGTTTGTATCCATCGAGCCAGATGTATTCAAGTTTTGATTTTGACATATTCGTTGTAGTTACGTTTTGATTGATATTGTAAATCCCGGATGACCGTCTGAAGTATCATCCGGGGTTTTGATATTAGAACTTGTAAACAGCGGCCATAGTTAATGTCGGCATAAGATCCTTAGCATCGCCATCCTTGTTCACAAAAAGAGTGTCTTCAGACATTTTATCAACTCTTACTTCAGGAATAAAAGTAAAGCCACCTACTTTATAATTTCCGGAAAGTGTTACAGCAATAACACTTCCATCACCTTCAGTATCGGTAGCAATTGGAGATGCTAAAAGATGGTTTTTCTTTACTGAGAAATACTCGCCTCTTAATCCAAGAGCGAAACTTTCGGAAAGTGTAACCTTAGGATATACAGCGAAGCCCAAGAATGAAGTGGCATCATTACCTCCATCAATTATAGTACCGTCAGCTTCATACAATTCACCATCCGCTATTGTTTGATAGGAAGCATTAAAACCAAGGTAGAACGCGTCACTTAGCGTATATCCACCTGTTAAATCCACTTGAAAAAGACTTCCATTCGAATACGTCTCTTGACCAAAAGTTCCGTCAAAATCTTCTTCTGTCAACGTTCCATCCTGATCACCATATATGAAGTTTAACCAGATTCCACCACCATCGCTTGTCTTACCAATCTGTGCACCATAGGTGTATGTATTGGTAGGGTTGAATTCAAGAATGTCAGTAGGGTTCATGATAGCAGCCTTCGCAACGAAGCCTTCACCAAAAGAAAAATCAGCGCGAAGACCAGTGTGATTGAATGGTCCGTTCGAGAATAAATAAGAAGTAGAATAATTTACATTGATGGTTGGAGAGATTACTTCATATCCAACAAAAGTGTTGAACTGCCCAAGGTTTAAAGTGAAACCATCTGAAAATTTGTAATATGTATAAAGTTGATTTACAAGATGACCACTACCCGCTCCTTGCAAGTTGCCATATCCACCTGAATTGAAAACCGCATCAGATCCACGAGGACCGATTACTACATCGGCAACAAATCCAGCTTTCTCACCTTGATAAGAAGCAATCAGGTTGATCATACCAAGGCCAAAACCTTTCAGGTTAGCAAAAGATGTTGTTGGTGCATTGGGCTGAAAACCACTAACGGTATTTTTTACTCCGAAGGAAGAGTGAAAATAGGAATCGACAGAACCTCCAAACGAAAATTTCTTCTCTTCTTCTTTCTTCTCTTCAGCTGCCGGTGCTGCTGGTGCAGCATCTTGTGCAAAGCCAAGCTGATAAGCCGTTATGAGAACCAGTATAAAGAGACTTCGTAATTTTAAACTTTTCATAGTTGTATGTATAAGGGGTTTATAAAAATTCAGTTGATAGGTTTTGAAAAAGTGTTTACTATGTTATTTCTCTTTTGAGGTCAGTTGTTTTCTTAATTTATTACCTCTCAAGATTACAGCCCTAATGAGTTAAGCTGTGGTGATTTAGTTTAGTAAAAGACTTCTTCGTTTTTCAGTTTAGGTTATGAGATATTTTTAAAAAATAGCCTGGTCTTTCGAGCCAGGCTATTCGGTTTATCAGGCTAATTCTTCTTTCAAAGGATACAGGTGTTCTCCATGTTGACTGAAATCTGAACCCACTTTCTTCTCTTCAGCAGAAATGCGCAAGTTGAAAATCAAATCAACTGTTTTAAGGATGAGGAATGATCCTGCTACAGTGTAACCAACAACAATCGCAAGGGCTTTCATGTGAACAATAAACAACGCAGTGTCACCAAAGAAAAGACCATTGCCGGTTGTGTTCGCACCATTCACAGCAGTATTCGCTAAGAGAGCAGTCATCACCATACCAACTAATCCACCCACACCGTGGCAAGGGAATACATCTAAAGTATCTTCCAACGAAGTCTTTGATTTCCAGTGTACCACTACGTTACTGATAATCGCAGCAAATGTTCCGATGAATAAACTGGATGGGATAGTTACAAAACCAGCAGCTGGTGTAATGGCCACAAGACCTACAACTGAACCGATACAGAATCCAACGGCAGATGGCTTCTTGCCACGAGCCGCATCAAATAAAACCCATGCAAGACCAGCAGCAGCAGCAGCAGTGTTAGTCGTAGCGAAAGCAGAAGCGGCTAATGCCCCGGCACTCAATGCACTACCTGCGTTGAAACCAAACCATCCGAACCAAAGCAAACCAGTTCCAAGTAATACGAAAGGAATGTTAGCGGGTGAAATCGTTGTTTTCTTTTCTGCCTTATCTCTTAAGTAAATAGAAGCAGCTAAGGCAGCAAAACCTGCAGACATGTGAACAACTGTTCCACCGGCAAAATCAAGAACTCCCCATTTGAAAAGGAATCCATCAGGATGCCATGTCCAGTGTGCTAATGGAGCATAGATTAATAGAGAGAAAAGGACAAGGAATAATAAGTACGACTTAAACTTGATGCGCTCAGCAAAAGTACCGGTAATCAAGGCTGGAGTAATGATAGCGAACTTCAATTGGAAGAAGGCAAACAATACAAGCGGAATAGTAGGTGCTAATGACCAAGGTTTTCCGTCCAATACATTTTGAAACATGAAGAAGGTTGAAGGATCGCCAATGAGACCTCCTTGAGATTCTCCAAAAGCAAGACTGAAACCAACAACAATCCACAACACGCTAATTACACCCATTGCAATAAAGCTTTGGAGCATGGTTGAGATGATGTTCTTGGTGTCGATCATTCCTCCATAGAAATAGGCCAACCCTGGAGTCATGAGGAGGACAAGGGCCGTGGCAGCAAGCATCCAAGCCACATCACCGGAGTTTATACCTTCGGTTACGATCTGCTTGGGAACTGCAGGCATGAAGACCGCCAAGATGCTGATGGCGATGAGCAGGACCAGAAAGACGATTGATTTTTTCATACGCAATTAAATTTTGGTTATAGGTACTGGTTGTTTTATTGATAAACAGTAGCAATTATTTAACAATAGGGTAAAAAATGAACCACTTTTGAATAAAAATTCCCGAAATCGTTGTAGGTAGGGTATAATTTTAATCGAAAACGATAAGAAATTACAAAATTTGTAACAAGTTGGGTATTACTGAAATTGAAATACTCTTCCGGGTTATCCTTGTTTTACCCAATAAGATTTTTGGTTTAACTATAAATGCCGAATTACAATTGGTTTTAGCTTATTTCCCTCGGTGCTAATCTTAGGTTGATTACGGCACTTGTGTTTCTACTTGAATAATTTGACAATCATCTAGCTACATAGATGCAGCGAAGGCAACCTATCAATTGCCATACTTAATAATAGGTCTTGTAGGTTCTATGGTGATTCAGTGATTGTTCATTCTTGATCCAGTCAATATTCGATTGATTCTTTATCATAAAAGGAAATGAAGGCCATCAATACCAATCCTTAACCGATGAAACGGAATGACTTTTTATGTCATTTTCTTTTATCGGAAAGTTGCCTAGCTTGAAATAGTCAAAACAAAGAATATGAAGAAGTTCATGATCCTCCTTTTTATCGCCATCGGTTTCATTGCTCGCGCACAAGAGACTGTGAAGAAGGCACCAGAATCAAAAGATGGCGATGGACCGTATCCACAATTGATTATTCGTGGTGTGATGTTGATAGATGGGACAGGCGCACCTCCCATTGGCCCGACTGATATTGTAGTAAAGCAAAATAAAATTGTCTCTATTGAAACGGTTGGATATCCTGGTGTTGCCATTAATCCTGACCGCAGGCCAAAGCTTGAACCAGGCGGAAAGGAGTTAAATGCAGAAGGAATGTATTTGATGCCTGGCTTTATTGACATGCATGGGCACATAGGAGGAAGTCAGGCACCAAATGCGGAGTATGTATTTAAACTTTGGATGGCCCATGGTATTACTACCATACGCGATCCATCTGCGGGCAATGGTTTGGACTGGGTGCTCGATCATAAGAAGAAGAGTTCAGCAAACACCATTACGGCTCCGCGCATTTTAGCCTACACTGCTTTCGGACAAGGAAGCAAAGAAAAGATATCTGCGCCTGAGCAAGCCGTTGCGTGGGTTATTGAAAACAAAAACAAAGGTGCCGATGGAATTAAATTCTTTGGTGTTGCTCCCCAAATTATGGATGCCGCATTGCGAAAGAATAAAGAATTGGGTTTACGTGCAGCGTGTCACCATAATCAAATGGGTGTTGCTCGCTGGAATGTATTAAACTCGGCAAAAGCCGGATTAACCTCCATGGAACATTGGTATGGATTACCCGAAGCGTTGTTTACTAAACAGACCATTGAGAATTATCCGCTTGATTACAATTACCAAAATGAACAACATCGTTTTGAAGCAGCGGGAAAACTATGGAAACAAGCAGCTGCTCCATACTCGGAACATTGGAATAACGTAATGAACGAATTGCTGGCCCTTGATTTTACAATTGATCCGACATTCAATATATACGAAGCAAGTCGCGATTTACAACGTGCTCGCAGAGCGGAATGGCATGAAGATTATACATTGCCTAGCTTGTGGGCATTTTATCAGCCCAGCAAAATTTCGCATGGTTCGTATTGGCACAATTGGGGAACCGAACAAGAAATCGAATGGAAAGAAAATTATCGGCTGTGGATGACCTTTATCAACGAGTATAAAAACAGAGGAGGTCGCGTAACTACAGGCTCTGACTCAGGATTTATTTTTCAGCTATATGGTTTTGCATATATCCGCGAACTAGAGTTATTGCGTGAAGCAGGATTTCATCCATTAGAAGTGATTCGTTCGGCAACCTTGTATGGTGCACAGGCATTAGGTAAGGAAAAAGAAATTGGATCAGTAGAATTAGGTAAGCTTGCCGACTTTGTGATTGTCGAAGAAAATCCATTACAAAATCTTCAAGTGCTTTATGGAACAGGCGCTATCAAACTAACAGACGATAATAAGGTAGTGCGGGTTGGTGGAGTTAAGTACACTGTTAAAGACGGAATCATCTACGATGCAAAGAAACTCCTGGCTGATGTTAAGAGGATTGTAGATGCTGAAAAAACAAAGAGTGGTTTTGTGCTGAAGCAGCCGGGTGTTAATTAATAATTTGGAGTATTAAGTCTCTATTAATTCGCAAAGGAATCTCAACCATTGATGCTAATTTAGTGTCAATGAGTTATGGTAAAAAATATACTCAACATCATCTTTGGTATTGCTTTAATTGTGAAGGCTTCTTCTTGTTGCGAAGAGAGAGACGATCTTCCAGTTCATAAATTAAGCAGTTCGGACTTGCAATGGACAACGCCATATCAAGTTGGGCAAGTTTTTCGCTTTCGGAATGATCAAGGCAGCGAAAGAGCATATTCAGTTGATTCGGTTACATTAGAAAATTATGATGATGGCATTGGGGGTGAGCATTTTCAGTGTGCCACGTATAAGTATGATGTTTGGCGAGCCTGGATGCATAAACTTGGAGATACTTTACATCGCAGAAGTATTTTTGAAATTGCCATACCCGATTCAATAGAGGATTCTTACATGGAGTTGGACTGGGATTTTCAAGTGTCCATTCCAATTTACGAGTTCGAAACAAATCCGTCCCTGATACAAGGCACTAACTCAAAAATAATCGATCAGCTTGAGGTGAGTGGAAAATCGTATGTCAATGTGCTTTATTTTGAAACCTGGCGAAGTATTGATTCCACCTCAACTCAAATTCAGACTATGTTTTACAGTAAGGAACATGGCGTTATTCGATTCGATTTAATGAATGGGGAAAAATGGCAACGACAGTGATTTCAATTGCTATCTTTCCGAATTCAAAATCATAAAATGGAAGGATCACAGCAAACTCCTGATGGCAATGCATTAGTCACGCTTGTTACCATGAAAATGCCGTTTGGTAAATACAAGGGTAGTGTACTTTGTAATTTGCCGATACATTATCTGGAGTGGTTTGCAAAGAAGGGCTTCCCTCCCGGAAAATTAGGAATGCTACTGGCCACAATCTATGAGATAAAACTTAATGGTTTGGAGTATTTATTGGAGCCATTGAAGAAGTCAGGATTTCATTAAACTTTTAGTTCGTGAATGATATAGAACGAATAGTTAGGAGAGAATTCAGAATTTAGACAGAATTGCGAACTATAATTGAGAAGGTAAATTAGCTTTTTAAATATTAAGGAATGTGTTCACAACATTATAAACATTGTAAATGAAAAAGAAAATTGGAATTGCTCTGCTAGTTGTTTTGATACTGCTACAATTTGTTCGTCCAACCCGAAATGTTTCTGAACAAATCATCACAGAGAAAGACATCTCAAAGAAGTACGCAATTTCAGAATCTGTTCATCAGATTTTAATCCGGAAATGTTATGACTGTCATAGCAACAATACCCACTATCCATGGTATACCAATGTTCAACCAGTTGGTTTGTGGATGCAGCATCATGTAGACGAAGGAAAAGATGAATTGAACTTCTCCGAATTTAAAACCTATCCCGAAAGAAAGGCAAATCATAAACTCGAAGAAATTTCGGATGCAATAAATGAAGGCTGGATGCCACTTGATTCTTATTTATGGATTCATAAGGAGGCTGAAATAAATCAAAACGATAGAGACGCCATTAATGCCTGGATCAAATCATTGGGTATTGTATTTGAAGAGAAACCATCCAAACCGCAGTAGAAGTTTTACTTTCCTTCTAATATATCTTCGAGATTATAATAGACTTTTAGTCCGCGCTCTTTAGCTATTCGCACATCCTGATCGGCACCTTTTGATTCACCTTTTAAACGAAGCACGGCATCACATTTAGTAAGCAAGCGTTCGGCAACAGGATAAGCAATTTCATCATAGATTGAATCGCCCGGTTTTTTAGAACCTGCTACACGAAGTAATGGTAATGCCACCCACTCACCAATCATCGGAATGTGACCCGCGCGGAACAATGGTAGTGACACTTCTTCAAGGCGTCTTAAATTTTTCTCCATTAATTCGGGTTGATCATTTGTGCCGCTGCGATATGGACCTGCAATAAGTATGAACATAGTTGTGTTTTTTCTTAAGGCAAAGGAAATACATATAGAAAGGAATATCCTTAAGGTACATTAAGAAATCACTTCGCTTTCTTTTTTCTGATCACACTTAGAAACTCGGGTGTAATACCTAAGTACGAAGCGATTTGTTTTAGCGGAACACGTTGATAAACGTATGGGTATTTTGCTACGAAATTTAGGTATCGTTCTTCTGCAGGCAAAGTTAAATTTTGTGTTGTTCGCAATTGTTCGCGGATGTAGGAGTTTTGCATCAAAATTCGAAAGACGCGCTCAAACTTGGGAATCTTTATATAGAGCTCATCCAGATCATTCTTTTGCAATTCAAACACAACACTATCTTCGATTGCTTCAATGTTTACGACAGCGGGATTACCAGTTGCAAATCCATGGATATCCGTTATCCACCAATCCTGAACAGCAAACATGATGACCCGCTCATGAAAATCTTTATCGTGACAATAGGCACGTAGAATACCGGAGTGAACATAGTTGATGGTTGAACATCGCTCGCCTTCCTGCAAGAGGAATTTTTTCTTTGAGACTTCCCTAATGGTAAGAAGAGAAATGAAGTGATCAACCTCAGCTTTCTCCAGTACTACGTGCTTGGCAATGTTTTTTAAGATTGGAGCAAAATCCATTTTACCATAGTAGTTAGCTCTTACTTAAAAACAGTTTATTTTCCTCTAAGCAATCACTAAGTTGTTTGTAAATCTTCACCATGTTTTCGTTGGAAAAATTACTACCAAGGGCATTAATGATGCGCTGTGATAATGTTCCATTTGTAAGAATTACATCAAGTTCTGATTTACATTCTTTAATTGCGGTGTTTCCATTAATAAGAAGATCATTAACAATGTGTTTCCACAAAGCTCCAACTGTTGCGGATGAAGATGGAAAATTAAATGCGCTGAGGTAATCACGATTATTCAGCAGCACATCCTGTCCTTTTGATGCAGTTTGATCAAGCATTGCGACAAGCGATTCCGTTGTCCATGTGGTTTGTGTTTTATAATCAATGAATCGTTCTGCTACCAATGTTTTAATAGTCTCAATAACTAATGTAACAATGGCAATATCAGCAGCCGGACATTCTTGTATGTCCATAATGCGAATCTCAATGGAGCCACGATCAAAGCGTGCCATGGCACCGCGTGAGTTTACCCAAATGGGATCGAGAATTTCTTCGGGATCGAATGGAGCAATGTCGCTTCTTATTTTTTTGTAAATGATGTTTTCATAATCAATCTCTGAGAAGATGGGTTCGGGGATGATTTGACCAGTAATGGAAGGGATCCGATTCTGATTGACTTTGTAGTACGTTAATCGTGTATCCAAAACCCCTGTGCGTTTGCTTTCGAGAATTGGAGAGCTGGCGCAAAGTGCGGGAAGAATGGGAAGTACTAACCGAATGGCAGCATGTAACTTTGCAAATTCTTCATCACCCGAAAACGGAAGGTTGAGGTGTGTGCTTTGCAAATTAGACCAACCATGACCACGGCAATCAAAAATCTTGTTGTATACAGCATATACTTCATTGCTATCATGTGGCCAGAGTTTTGTTTCTGTTGATGGATTCATAAACGGATGCGCAGCGGTAGGCATCAGCATGGCGTTCCATTTTTTTAAAACCGTATTAATGTATTTTACATTTTCAGCAAATTGCTTCATCAATGTAGGCAGATCACTTTCCGTTCTTGTAGATTTTAACTCGACAACATGCAACACCAACTCATTCGACCAACTAACTATTCCTTTCTCAACATCGCTGCCGTATTGACCCAACTCATGTTTGAGTAATTCGTCTGTGATGGGTTTAATCTTTAAGGTGTCGCGGTCTACAATCATGTATTCCAATTCTACACCAAAGGCTTGAAACAAATGGAGCATAGTGAGGAAATTTAGGTACAAGGTATAAGGTACGAAGGACGAGGTGTGAAGAAATTGTACCTCGTTCTTTGTGCCTAGTACTTTAAATTATTTATCTGTTTTGATCTTATTTAAAAACACATCCATGATGGTGGTGTATAGTTTTTCTTTTAAAATTTTATCTTCAATACCGGAGTCAATGTTGGGATTATCATTTATTTCAATCACATAAAATTTTCCATCTACTTCTTTCATGTCAACACCGTATAGACTTTTGCCAATCAAAGCTGTTGCTTTTAAAGCTGTTTTCAAAAGCCCGGAAGGAGCTTGGTCAACGGCAATGGATTCTACTGCGCCTTCCTGATTTTGTTTCTCCGTATTCCAGTTTACAATTTGCCAATGCGCGGTGGCCATAAAATATTTGCAAACATAAAGAGGCTGACCATCAATAATTCCTACACGCCAATCGAACGGTGTTGGTAGAAATTCCTGTGCGATGAGCAATTCTGATTTCTGAAACATCGTAGTACATACCTGTTTATATTCTTCGGCATGGTGAATTTTAAAAACACCCTTGCTGAACGCACCATCAGGTTGTTTCAGAATAAAAGGATAGTGTAATTTTTCTGGTAGGCTTTTATAATTTTCTTTACTGATAGCAAATGATTTTGGCGTGAGAATTTTATTAGCGGTGAGTAATTCGTTAAGGTAAACTTTATTCGTGCATTTTAAGATCGATTCAGGATCATCAATCACAGCCAATCCCAGCGACTGCGCTTTTTTTGCAAACCGAAAAGTATGATGGTTTACATAAGTTGTTTCGCGAATGAAAAGTGCATCGTATTGAATTAATTCATCAAAATCATTTTTTGTAATTAGCTCCACGTTAAATCCGGCCTGATCACCAGCCTTCATAAATTTCTGAATGGCCTTCTCATCGGAGGGTGGATTGGTATCCGTTGGATCAATTAAGATAGCCAGATCATATTTCTTTTTGTCCGGACGAACATCACGCTTGCGTTGCAGATATTTTTCAAGCGCCATTCGTAAGATAGGCTTGTGCTCTTCTTCAACTTCGCCTAAGCTCAACGGCTTAATACTTTGCAGAACCCACTTACTTCGTTTAGTAAATGTAGCGCTTAACGATGGTGCCTGAACGTATTGAAAAAGTTGCTTCGATAATTTATTTAAATGCTCATGCTGTGTGCTGCCAAAGAAAATATCAAACTCTACTTTATCACGAGTCTCGTTTTTAAATGAGGATTGTATCAAATCATCAAAATCCTGCGAGTCTTCGCGAAGTATGGAAGGGAAGCGCATATCTTGAATAGTGGATACCCCGGGAAGTACCTTATGCTTGCGTGCTTCGGCTAACAAAGACACATAGTAACCAATACTTTGATATTGATATGACTTACATAAATTCAAAACCTTTAAGCCTTTGGTTTGTTGATACGCTTCTCCTGAAATGTATTTGGATGGAGTAATGACTTCCACGTCTTCGTGATTAAACTGCCAATGATCCGGATTCTCAACAATAATCAGTTTGGGCATCATGGTTAACGGTTTTTATTTTGTTGATGAAGTTTGATCCATAATCATTCTATTAATTTATAAACCCAGTGCATCCATTTTATCTTTTTCGTAATCACCATCCTCAGCCGGATACCGAAGTATCGTTTCAAATTTCCCAGACTCTTTTGCCAATGCCCAAATAAGACTTTCTCCTGCAGGAATAGTTGAGGATGTTTTAGAAAATACTTCATCTGTATAGGCATCAGCACCATCAATTGTCTTCCAGCCTTTTTCTTTAAACATTGTAATAAGATCACCCAGGAACAAAGCAGCAGCGAGATTGTGATGCAAGAGCAACGTGTGTTTAATATGGCGCCCCATTAATTTAAAAGCAAGTTCATCATAATACATTGCTCTATTATATAGGTGTTCCAGATAGAATTTTCTGAAACCTTCAATATCTGCTTTGGGATTTTCCTTTAGCCGATTTCTTAACCTACTATCAATATACCAATCGGAGGCATCAATGGTTACGTGACCATTTTTGTAATGATGCTCCGCCATAAGCGCTCTAAAAAGTTCAACTTTATCTTTTGTCTCGCCTTCTTTCAAATACGGAAACCGAAACATGGGAAAGTAATTATCAAGTTTATTAATGATCGTATCGGTGCTAAGAAATTCGTATTTGAATTTTTCAAAGGATACAGTTTTGCTATTGTAATTGAGATGTGAGAAAGTATGATTCCCGATTTTATGTCCTTTCTCATCCCAGCTCTTCAATAAGAATTTACCTTTCTTATCCATCTTATTAAAACCCGTTACAAAAAAAACTGCTTTAATTCCGGCATTATCAAGATGATCAAGCAACATCTTATTCCATTGTTCGAATGAATATCCTGGCATGTCTCCTGTTGCGCCATCATCGAAGGTAAAACTAATGGTAGGCTGAGCATGTACTTGATAAACTGAAGTTACGAAAAGGATTATGATTAATGTAATTTTCTTCATTCGGTATCATCGTTATTTATTTTCTGACTGATTGTCAATTTGATTTTTTGAACGTTAACTTCTGATAGGTGCAGGTATCGGAGCATGAATCGAATACTAGTTCTTGTTTTGATTTTTCCCTTTCCGCGGTTCAATCACTAAAAGATTAGCATCGTACGTAACAATACCCAGCATAATGCTATTAATCAAACGCGGGAAACTTACACTGTAAACTTGACCTTTACCTAATGGATTCGGTTCCATGGGATCAGCAATGTAAGCGCAATTCTTATCTTCATCATAACCAGTGATGACAACAAAGTGCCCTGAAGGTTCCCCTTTTATACTATCATAAATATCGAATTGCGGAATCTCTCTGGCAGTGCCGTATAAATAGGTTGCGCTTAAACCAGTTAAGATTGGTATGGATCGTTTGAGATAATCTTTAATTAAGGTTTCATCGAGTTCTATATTTCGCAACTCGCCCCCTGATTCTAGAAATTTAATGTAAGCTTGAGATGCCACCATTAGTTTTCTGCGCTTGTATTTAAATTCCATTTGCTCTTTTAAATACTGCACCATTTTTTTTGATGAGTGTTTAAACCAGGTAGGATCAAATACATTCAGATTATAGGTATAGATATGTGCCTTATATCCCTGCTTTAAAGCATGATTGCCTAACATCACGGCAAGCGTTCCACCGAGCTTCAGTTGCTTTACTTCTTTGATAACTTGCTTTAGTGGAATAGTTTCTCCATAATAATTATAGAGTGCATGTAGACACGTTGGCCCGCAGGTAACTTCATCGGGCTGTGCCTGAATATCAAAACCTAAAACGAGTTCTTTATGCATGGATTGTGTTTAAGACCACCATCACGCTGCGATCTTTAAGATCTTTGTAATGATCAGATCAAATACCTCTACTAAGATCAATAAGATGATGATGTATTCCAATAAATTACTTTCGCGTTGGTGGATGATTTCACGAAACACCGAAAGATTGTCTTCAATAATACGAAGGGTATACTCCACTTCACTAAAACGAACGCGCAAATCGAAATGCTTCATTAGCCCTTGATGAAGTTTATCAAGGTATTCATCATCCCACACCAGATCAGGCGCATCGAAGATGTAAATGTTTTCGGCAATGTCGTTTTGAGTGTTTAATGCGCGACCGAGAAATCGCATCATATTCTTGCGGCTGATCTTCAACTTACCTGTGCGCTCCAACTGGTCGGCAAAACCTTTCACTTCCGTCAAGAGATTTTCGGTTACTCCGTGATAGTGATCAAGAGCTACCGATTGGGCAAGATTAAACATCGTGATTCGAATCACTTTTGAGTCGACCTTATCAACCGTCAGTTCATCAAACTCAAAAACGATTCCACTGTTTTCCTGAACGTTGATTTCGTGATCGTCACGCATCCAGTTAGTGCTGGGGTCGCGTTGAAAAGACTGAACGGTTTTAATCGCCCATTTCATTTCATCTTCGGTATAACCCGAAAATACAACGACACCGAAATTGAAAAAGTATTGATACTTCTGTCCGGCAAATTCATAGAACAATTCAGATGAAGTATCGGCCAATGGTTTGATGTCGAGAAAAGCTTTGATGGCTTTTATATCAAATTGATTGGCAACAAGAAAAGCAGAGAGTTTAACGTTTTGTGGCATAGAATCGCCTTTTACGAAAGATATACAATTAAGGACAACAGTAAAAACTGCTTTTGGATCACTTCATCCATTTATACATCCGATTATGGAAGGAGAATGAAGGTTTATAAAGATGATTATAAATTAACACGGCAACCGTTTCAGATTGTAAGAATTTGCAAGAACTTGCGCCCAACTTTTTTAGATATGAAAATAAAAATTATAATCCTTGCCATCAGTTTTACACTCCTTAGTCTCACTGGTTTTAGTTGGGGCGCTACCGGACATCGGGCTACTGGTTATGTTGCCGAAAAATACCTTAGTAAAAAGGCAAAGAAAGAACTCGAACGCATTTTAAAAGGTCAGTCGATTGCCATGGCCAGTACCTGGATGGATGATATTCGGTCAGACTCCACTTATGACTATGCATCAGATTGGCATTGGGTAACGGTTCAGGATGGAGATACCTATGCCGCCAGTGAGAAGAATCCAAAAGGTGACGTCATCGGAACGATCGAACGCATTATTGCTGAATTAAAATCAAAGAAGTTAAACGCAAAGCAGGAGGAAGAACATGTTAAAATGTTGATTCACTTAATTGGTGATATTCATCAGCCTCTTCATGTTGGTGGTGGGAATGATCGCGGAGGAAATGATATAAAAGTAACGTGGTTTCGTACGGATAGTAATCTTCACCGTGTTTGGGATAGCGACATGATCGATGATACCAAACTGAGCTACACAGAACTAGGTCAATCATTAATTGCGCCTGATGCAGTTACACTTGCAGCATGGCAAAAATCTTCTGTGCGTGACTGGGCGGATGAAAGCATGAGCTATCGCAAACAAGTGTATGATTATGGAAATGGAAAGCTTGGGTATCTATATTCCTATAAATATTTTCACATTGCCCGCCAACGAATCAATCAGGCAGGTATTCGTCTTGCAGCTGTATTGAATGAGATTTATAAATAGAGAAGAATTAAGAAAAAAATGCCAGATGATGAGTCTGGCATTTTTTTGCTTTATGTTTAGGGGTGATTATTTCTTTCTTACGTAAATATCACCATTGTAATTCTTCATTGAAATCTCGGCACCACCTCCATTTACATCACCGTATTTCCACTCATCGACTACCACTTTATATACTCCTGACTTAGCATCTTTCTTTTGAATAGGACCCGTGCTCTTAATGTTCATATCAAAGCCAGTAAAAATTTCACCTTGTTCAGTTTTCATTTTCAAAGAGGCTTTCAGTGTAGCAGGAAAAGTAATGTCAATGTCTCCGTTAAAAGTAGAGTATGACATCGGTGCACCATCGGTCACCTTGTCCAATGTTACTTTGATCTCACCATTATACGATGTGCCGATCACGGAGCCTGAAATATTCAATGCAGTGATGTCACCATTGTAATTCGTCAATTCGACTTGACCTTGTATGTTGGTAATCATCAAATCGCCATCGTTGTATGTGCTTACCTCCAAATCAAAACCAGAAGGCACTTCAATCTCCAAATTTATTTTATGGTTCCAAGAATCAGACTTCACTTTAACAGAATTTGCATTTTCTGATACTTCAAGATCAATGCCGCCACCCGAAATTCGTTTCAAACCATCTTTCGATTTAGCTTTATCATCTGAACCTACTTTGATATCTACTCTGACATCGACACGGTGATTGTGTTTATCTTCATTATCGTTGTCATTGTCATTATCACCTTCGTTGTCATCCTCGTCATCTTCGACTGATTTATACTTTACCAATACATCTTTACGTGCCGTTCCTTTTACAGTGATCGAACCGTAGTTGATGTTGGCTTTTAGTTTTCCTCGTTTGGCCGGATCGCTTAGTGGAACTGTAAATTCGTTGGCTTGTGCCGATGCGATTGAGGAAGTAATCAGCATTACACCAAACGTAATGAGTATAATTCCAATTATTAATATTTGCTTTTTCATAATTCCGATTTTAATTTTCTATTGGTCAGTACTTGATTGTTGTGTTAGTTTTCTTTTAGATAGACGTTTCCGTTGAAGGTTTCGAAGTCGAGCAGCGCACCGCCTTTTCCAATTTTGTAGCGGTTGCCATTCACTTTGTATTTTATTCCATTGCCTTCTTTTTGTTTTTCCACCAGGGCAGGCAATGTTTCAATATGATCGATGTTAGTATAGAATTCTCCATTGAAACTTTCGAAGCTTAAACTTGCTGCTAAATCTTTTTTGAAGTAAGCGTTGATGTCACCATTCAACGTGTAAAAGCGACATGCTTTGTCTGGATTTTGAGAGTACGTAATGTCTACATCTCCGTTGATTGTACTGGCAGATGACTCACGAACGAGATTGCTGAGTTTAATGCTTCCATTAATGTTATCTGCATCGACACTCCCTTTCATGTTCTCCACCTGAATGTCGCCATCATTAATGGTGCTTAACTGAAGATGAACAGAAGCCGGAACCTGAAGTGTAAAATTCAATGTGTAATCGTAATTCTCTTCACAATCACTTTCATTGTGATCGTTCCACGTATAACCCCATCTCTTGTCTCGATCGGAATGACGCTTGTTATTTGCTCTTCTTTCAAAATGATTACAAGGTCCATCTGAATACAGAATCAAGGTGTCTGCACGATCAATAATTCCCAGTTGAATTTCTTTCTTCCCTCTTTCCAATCGTTCCTGCGTTTTAGCATTGATTATCTTTTCTACCGTGAGTAGAATTTTGTCTCCGGCATAACCAACTACTTTTATGTTCCCATTGATGTTTGCAATCTGAAGAGCATTGTCAATTGATTTCTTTTCGAAAGTAAGTTCCTTCGTAATCTTTTCCGTAAAACTTTGCGCCATGGTCAGCTGGACAACCAGCATAAATCCGATTGTTGGTATTATATTTTTCATATTGTGTTATGTTAAAACGTCAATACTTTGTTTGATTTTGTTTTTCACACCCTTCGGTGTATTCGTATCGTCTAGCACTTTTTGCAATTCTTTTACTGAAGATTTTTCTTGTATCGCGGCCATCAATTCTGCCAGGGCAATTTGCACAAGCGGTGAATCTTGTTTTCCGATGGAGCGAATCAACTCTTCGCGAACATGATTATCTTTTACATAAGGTTGCAATGCCTCAAGTGCAGCTAGTCGAACATTTACATTATTATCGTTATTCAAGGTTTGGAGTAAAGCACTTGTTACTTTGCTGCTCGCATCCATTTCTCCTGTCAGACTCACTGCTTTTAAGCGATCAGTTGCTGATTCTTTTTCTAAAAGTGAAAGCATCATCATCTCTTTCAAATCAGAAACTTCTTTAGTGAGCTCGCTTACTTCTGTTTTTTGAGATGGTGATTGCAATACATATCCACCCAGGAAACCAATCAATAATGTAATGGTGGCAAGCGCGAGTTTTGGAAGGAGTTCGGGCCATGAAAATAAAGTGCTCCAGGAAAATGCAGGCTTAGCAGACTTTTTTTCCTGTGCCAGCATTTCATAGAATCGATTATCCACTTCAACACTGGGCGAAGGACTTTCCATTTTGAACACATGCTCTTCCAGCTGAGTTAAATCAGTTAAGTCATTCAATTCAATCTCACCTGATTCAATTAATTGCTCAATCATCTTCAACTCAGAAGCGCTGGTTTGTGATGCATTGTATTTCGCAATCAATTCCTCAATCATTCTCTTTTCCATATTACATCCGTTTTTCTAACTGCGTATAAACTGCTTTTAACTCTTGCAGGGCACGAAAGACTTTTACTTTCACTGTCCCTTCCGTACATCCTAATATTTCTCCAATCTCTTTGTACTTTTTTTCCTGATACTTGCTGAGTAATAATATCTCTCGTTTGTCTTCGGGTAATTTATCCATGGCCATGGACAGAAGTTGCATCTCCTCATCTTGTTGCATTTCAGTCGACTTATTCTCGTCATGGCCTAATCGATCTTGCCACGATTCAAGTGAGTCTTTTGCCTTCAGCTTATTCTTTCGGAAATGGTCGTGATTCACATTACGCGCAATGTGAAACATCCATGTTCTGAAATCGCCCTCTCCGCGAAAGAGGTACCGATATTTCAAAATCCGAATGAACGTATTTTGAATCAGGTCTTCGCTTAAGTCTGTGTCTCGGGTCAATCCATAGAAGAAACCATACAACGGTTTCTTGTAACGCTCAAATAACAGCCCAAGCCGATCAAGATCGCCCTCTTTTACCTTTAGCATCAAGGCATTATCACTAATTGCTTCCAAATCCGGTTTTGAAGTTTTCAAAGAGGGTAACTTAAGGTTTGTCAATTGGTTACCGATAAGGGTAAAAGAAAATTACATATTTCGTCACACATAATATTTAGTAACTTGAGCCAAACATGTGCCTGAATGAAAAATTGGATTATTCCTCAATGTGCAATCGTGGTTGTAATGATGGGTTGCAGCCAAATAAGTGAAAAAAAACTCGTGTGGTCTGATGAATTTGAATACTCTGGAACCCCGGATTCTACAAAGTGGAGTTATGATTTAGGCGATGGTTGCCCTGACGGATGTGGATGGGGTAATAACGAGTGGCAGTATTATACCGATAGCCTTAAGAATGTTAGGGCAGAAAATGGCATACTTATAATCGAAGCACACAAAGATTCACTCGGTGGCAAGGCATACACCTCAACCCGAATGGTTTCAAAGAAAAAAGGGGATTGGCTCTATGGCCGCATTGAAGTAAAGGCAAAGTTGCCGAGAGGTAAAGGAACATGGCCAGCAATCTGGATGCTTTCTACCGATTGGAAATATGGAGGTTGGCCCGCCAGTGGTGAGATTGATATTATGGAACATGTTGGATATGATCCAGGTGTGATTCATGGTACACTTCACTCAGAATCATACAACCACATTAAGCAAACACAAAAGGAAGGTAAGATTACCATTGCCGATGTGCAGGATACTTTTCATGTTTATGCCATTGAATGGGAAAAAGATAAAGTTGATTTCTATGTGGATGAAGTACTCTATCATACTGTGACGAGAATTCCAACGGATGATTTTAATGGCTGGCCTTTCGATCAGCGTTTCCATTTAATTCTGAATGTAGCGGTTGGTGGAAACTGGGGAGGTAAAGAAGGTGTGGATGAAAGTATCTGGCCTCAGCGGATGGAGGTTGATTATGTAAGAGTATATCAATAGAGGGAGAACAATGAGAACAAAAAGAATTATAAGAATACTCATCATTCTCGTGATTTTGATTTCAAATATAAGTTGCGATCAAATTTCGAAAAGTATTGTGCGGCAAACCATTGAATACCATGAGCGAATTGGATTTGCAAATGATTACATAACACTAACAAAAATTGAAAATACCGGGGCGTTTTTAAGTCTGGGTAATGATCTGCCAAACGCATTGAGAATTATTCTTCTTATCGCGCTTCCTGTATTTGTAATGACGTATGGATTGTTTTTTCTTTTTACAAAAACGAACTTGCCCAAACCGGCACTAGTCGGAATCAGTTTTGTACTGGGTGGCGGAATTGGAAATATGTATGATCGAATTATCTATGGTTCTGTAACTGATTTTCTACACATTGATTTTGTTATTTTCCAGACGGGTATTTTTAACCTGGCTGACGTTTCCATAATGATGGGAATGTTTTTAATTTTAATACAGTCCGTTCGCAAAAGGATGGGTGGAGAGTTAAGAACCTAAAGTCACTACAATCATGGTTAGCATAGACACGTTCAGACAACTTGCTCTTTCGCTTCCCGAAGTGACAGAGGCACCGCATTTTGAAAAGACTTCCTTCCGCGTGCGCAAGAAAATATTTACAACACTGGATGTTATAAATAACCAGGCCTGCATCAAGTTATCAGAGATTGATCAGAATGTTTTTTCGTCATACGATAAATCGGTTTTCTTTCCGATACCCAATAAATGGGGTAAACTTGGTTGGACGTTTGTTAATCTGAAAAAAGTGAAAAAATCGATGCTTGTTGATGCGCTCACTACCGGATACTGTGAAGTGGCACCCAAAAAACTTTCCTCCGAGTTAAAACCAAATTCAGAGAAGTAAATCTCAAGACCTTCTTGTAATCCTGAAGATGAGCACTTGTTACACTTGCTCCGATTGAGCCTTTGTCAAATCCACGCACCTTCTACAGAATCAATTTAGAATTGTGTTGTTAAATTTGTAAATCAATGACAAGCCGGCAGAAATGAAGAGTAGGAATCAATCAAGTAAACTTCCGATGAAATTAAATGTAAAAGGGATTGTGCTCATTACATTTATTCTCATTTCGCAATCTATTCTCTTTGCGCAGAAAAACGGACTCACTGCTTCGGGCATTGTGCATTCCAGAATGGATAAGTCACCACTAGCCTATGTCAATGTGATTTTAAAAACGGAGAAAGACAGCGCTTTTGTATCCGGGACGATAACAAATGAAGAAGGACGATTTGCAATTACCAGCATCAAACAAGGAAAGTATATAATTGAATTTTCGTGTATCGGGTATGCCACGAAATATCAGTCTCTTTTTGTGGGAAGTCTGAATGACTTTTTAACCTTAGCCACCATAGAATTAGAAGAAGACCAGCAAATACTGAATGAAGTTGAAGTAAGCGCCAAACAGGATGAAGTTGCAAATCATCTGGACAAAAAAACATTTACAGTAGAAGATAATATTAGCCAGAGTGGTGGTTCCGTACTGCAGTCGATGCAAAATCTACCGGGTGTTACGGTTCAGGATGGCAAAGTTCAACTTCGTGGAAGTGATAAGGTTGCCATTCTTATTGATGGAAAACAAACGGCACTTACAGGTTTTGGAAATCAATCCGGGTTGGATAATATTCCCGCATCTGCTATTGAGAAGATTGAGATTATCAATAACCCTTCAGCAAAGTATGATGCCAATGGTAACGCAGGAATCATCAATATTATTTACAAAAAGAATAAGCAAGAAGGTTTTAATGGAAAAGCAGGACTTGCTTTTGGTGTCGGTGCATTGTGGATAAAGAAAGAAAACTACCCAACCATTCGACCGCAATATCAAGCTACACCAAAGGTCAATCCATCACTTTCGCTTAATTATAGAAAGAATGGAATTAATGCATTCTTTCAGGGTGACTATATATACACTCAAACCCTTAACAAAAACGAATTTGTTGAACGCATCTATGATGATGGACAAATTATCAATCAGCAAACAAAACGAAATAGAACAACCACCATTGGAACTGGGAAACTTGGTTTGGATTGGACGATAAGAGAAGGTGATGTAGTTTCGGTTTCTGCTTTATATAGCAGAGAAAAGATTTTAGATGAGGGAGATGAACCTTTTTTTAATGAAGACTTTTCTGAGCGATTAAGGTTGTGGCAGTTTCTGGAGGATGAGGTAAAGACAACCGTTACAGCAACAGCCACCTATCAACATAAATTTAAGCAAGCAGGGCATCTGCTCTATGTTGGTTTTAATTATACGTTTCATAGAGAAGATGAAAAGTATTTCTTTACCAACATTATGCCCACCTATACAGGTTATGATGCATTCAAATTAATTTCAGATGAAAGCGTTTCTGATCTTACACTCGATTATGTTCGCCCATTGAGATTTGGAAGATTTGAGGGAGGCTTAAAATTTCGCAGAAGAGGTATTCCAACCAACATGCTTTTTATTCCTGGACTAAACTCACCGCTGGATACTACCGCAGGTGGTTGGGCAACCTACACTGAAACCATTCCGGCTGTGTATGGAAACTATGTTATGGAGAATGAAAAGATTGAAGTCGAAGCGGGCTTACGAGTAGAATATGTAGACGTTCAGTATGATGTTAATCCCGAGCATAGTACCTATAAGAGTGATGGATATAACTATACTCAACCTTTTCCGAATTTGCGTTTCGCGTATAAAATGAATGACCGAAACAAGATTTCAGTTTTTTACAACAGAAGAGTTGATCGGCCAAATGAAGTAGACATTCGGATTTTCCCGAAGTATGATGATGCAGAGATCATCAAGATTGGTAATCCGGCACTTCGTCCGCAGTTCACAAACTCGATTGAATTGGGGTACAAAACGAGTTGGGATAAAGGATACTTCTATACAGCGGTGTATGATCGCATGTCGGACGGAACAATAACACGCATTGCGAGTACGGTTGGTAGCAGCACACTTATTTATTCCATTATGCAGAATGCAAAGAAGAGTTACACAGCCGGATTTGAAATGATGCTTTCGCAGGAGGTGATAAAGTGGTTTAGCTTTAATGTAAATGTGAATGGGTATAAAAATGTGATCGATAGATTTTCAGTACAAAATATATATCCATCACCCAATACTTTTACGGCAGACAAACAGGAAATATTTTCGGGCAATGCAAAGTTTAATGGCCTCTTACATTTTGCAAAACAGTTTGACGTCCAGTTAACTGCCATTTATTTAGCACCGGATATCATTCCTCAGGGAAAAATAGGAACTCGATTCTCTCTTGATGTAGGATTGAAGAAAACAATTCAAAAAAGCAAAGGTGAACTGTTCTTGAATGCAACTGACCTTCTCAATACCATGATCATAAATAAGGAAATTCAAGGAGAAGGTTTCAGGTATATTTCAAAGGATTACTATGAAACACAGGTAATCCGAGTTGGATATACGTATAAATTCTAGGTACTACATCATTTCCCTTTGTACACCGGCTTTCGTTTTTCGATGAAGGCTTTCATTCCTTCTTTCTGATCTTCGGATGCAAAGGTGAGATAGAAATTTTTTCGTTCTAACAATAAGCCTTCATCTAAATGTGTTTCGAAGGAACGATTCACAGCCTCCTTCGCCAGCAGCACTGCAACTGGTGACATCTGTGCAATTTCTTTTGCGAGTTGAACGGCTTCAAACAAATACATTTCAACTGGAACAACTTTGTTTACCAATCCATAGAAGTGTGCCTCTTCGGCCGATAGGAATCTCCCGGTTAAAATGAGTTCCATCGCTTTTGCTTTACCGATGGCTTTCGTTAATCGTTGTGTTCCACCTGCTCCTGGCATCGTTCCGATTTTAATTTCGGGTTGCCCGAACTTCGCAGTTTCAGAAGCAATCACCATATCGCAAGTCATCACAAACTCACATCCACCCCCTAAAGCAAAACCAGATACTGCTGCAATGATGGGTTTCTTTGTTTTGCGAATTTGGTCCCATGTGCTGAATTGATCAATCATCAACATATCAATGGCAGATTGATCGGCCATTTGTTTTATATCGGCACCCGCTGCAAAAGCTATTTCATTACCTGTGATAATGATCACACGAACCGCTTCATCTTTATCCAGTTGCTGAAGAGCATCACGCACCTCTTGCATCAATTCTCGATTTAATGCATTTAATTCTTTCGGACGATTCAATTGAATAAGCGCGATACCGTTTTCGAATTGCGATGTTACTTTAATGAATTCCATTTTCTTTTGGTTATCAGATGGATATTAAGCAGGTCAATAAACCGATGGTAAATATAGAAGAAAGGTATGCTGTAAAAAGAGAAAAGCCCCCTCTTTTCGGAGGCGGGCTTTTCAAATCAAAGGCTAAAAAAATACTCTACCTTCATTAATACCGGGTTATTCTATTAGTAACCATTTTGATTTAATTTGCGCCCTCATTTTAGTTAAGCGATTGTTTTACAGTATGATTCAAAAGAAGATTGTATTCGTTTGTTTGGGCAATATTTGCCGGTCTCCTTTAGCAGAGGCCATTTTTATAGACAAGGTAAAAGCAAAAAAAATAGCACACTATTTTGAGGTCGATTCGTGTGGTACTTCTAATTATCAGATTGGTGACCAACCCGATTCGCGCACTGTGAACAATGCAGCAAAGCATGGAATTTCCCTGAACCACATTGCGCGTCAACTTAAGAAACATGACCTCGACTATTTCGATTTGATTGTGGCTATGGATAGTAAGAACCATCAACATATTATGAGTTTAGCGGAAGGTGAAGTGCACGAAAACAAAATTATCTTGATGCGTGACTTCGATGTACAAGCAAAAGGTGCAGATGTTCCCGATCCATATTATGGTGGCGAAAAGAACTTTCAGGAAGTGTTCGAAATTTTAGATCGCTCGATTGAATCTCTTATTCAGGATATACAGAGCTCAATAATTCGTACTTCGTAGGTAATACCTCGTACTTATATTAAGCAGTTGCTTTTTGAATCAACGATCTAATTTTGTCTGAAACTTTAATTCCGGAAGTAGCAGCAATTCCTTTTGGAGACATCTTCTTCAACGTTTTCTTAATGATGTCGACCATTTTTTCATCATCGTGCTTCTCAGCAAAGGCATCGATGTAGAATTCGATAAACACTAGACAGATTACATCTTCCAGCAATTGTGTGTCTGCATTGGTAAAAAGTTCTTTCTTCAATACAAGAAATTTCACCTTCTCAACGGTTTCAGTATCATACTGACAGGCCTTTAAAATTTCCTCAGCAATTTTAGCGTGATGGATCTTCTCCTGATTTCTCCATTGGAGATATCCTTTCTTGTCCATTGGGAAATGATCGCGTGCAATCTCCCATCTTCCAATGTGTTGACAACGAGCTGCAAGTTTTACATATTCAGATGCATCAGGAGCAAATTGCTGGAGCCTCTCCGTCATTCGGTTAGCATAGAGTACTTCTTTCGAAAATACTTTGCCATTATATTCTTCCTTATTCGGATCGTTTTCATTGTAGGCATCAAAAGCTTCAATGGCTTTTTTGAATTGATCGGTTGAAGTTGTCATGCACTAAAGTTCTGAAAAATAAACCTTATCGCTGCAATGCACGGTGGATTTCTACTGGCACAAGACATTCCATTGTTGCTCGTTCATTCACTACTTTTCCAATGACGATTACGGCTGGTGAAGAAATTTCATTTTCCATTACCTGCTGATGAATATTCAGCATCGTCCCGGTCACCACTTTTTGTTCCGGTAATGTAGCATTTTGAATAATAGCGATAGGTTCGAACGGTGAACGTGAATCCTGAAAGATAGAGGTAATGGCATTTAAATGACTCATGCCCATCAGAACAATAACGGTTGCTGTTGATTGTGCAGCAAGATGGATATCATTTGAAAGTTCTCCTGAAGATAATGTACCAGTCACTACCCAAAAACTTTCATTCACTCCACGCTTCGTTAATGGAATGCCGGCAGCAGATGGTGCAGCAATCGAACTTGAAACTCCGGGAACAACTTCAATATTTATTCCGCGTCTTGATGCATACTCTAATTCTTCATGACCCCGGCCAAATACATTGGGGTCTCCTCCTTTTAATCGAACGACATATCCATATCGAGTAGCATAGAACACAATGAGTTGATTGATCTCATCCTGCGAAAATTCTTTTTTGCCTTTCCGCTTTCCAACATAAACCAGCTTACATGAGGGTTGGGCATGTTCAAGCAATTCTTTTGAGGCTAGCGCATCATATAAAATGACATCAGCCTTTTGGATGGCTTTAAGTCCTTTAACCGTGATCAATTCCGGGTCGCCAGGGCCGGCACCTACAATACTTAGCGTTGGATTGAAGTCGCTCATGTTTCAACTATTTGTACGTAATTATACGTAAATATTGTTTTGAACTCTCAAATTAATACGTATAATTACTTAATTATTGAACAATACTTACTTAAATCGTTTGCAATGAACAGGATAATCGTAGTTGGCAATGGAATGGTTGGTTATAAGTTTTGTGAGAAGCTACGTAACCAGTCGAAGGAGGTAGAAATTATAGTATATGGAGAGGAGCCTCGCCCGGCTTACGATCGGGTGCATTTGAGCAGCTATTTTTCAGGCACTACTGCTGAAGAATTACTGATGGCGCCTGCATCGTGGTATGTTGAAAACAATATTCAATTACATACCGGGGAACTCGTAACAGAGATCGATCGCCAAAACAAAAAAATAAAAACACATACAGGCAAAGTTGATCATTACGACTACCTCGTGCTGGCAACAGGATCAAGCGCCTTTGTTCCGGTGTTGGAAGGAGTGGAGCGTCATGGTGTTTTTGTATATCGTACCATTGAAGATCTGAATCAAATAATTGAGTATGGAAAGAAAATAAAAAAAGCCGCTGTACTCGGTGGCGGTTTGTTAGGATTAGAAGCTGCGAAAGCGTTGCTCGATCTTGGTCTAGAAACACACGTAGTAGAATTTGCGCAACGGTTAATGCCTCGGCAAATTGATGATGCGGGTTCATCAGTACTAACACATAAACTTTCTCAACTCAACATTACAGTTCATACCAATAAGAGCACGAAGAAAATTGCGGGCAACGGAAAGTTAGAAGGTTTGGAATTTGGTGATGGCTCTTCACTTCAAATCGAAATGCTGGTAATCTCTGCGGGTATTCGTCCGCGTGATGAAGTTGCCAAGTCAAGCGGAATTGAAGTGCATCCTCGTGGTGGTGTAATCGTGAATAATTCACTCCGCACGAATGACGAATTTATTTTTGCAATTGGCGAAGTGGCGGTCCATAATAATATGGTGTATGGCCTTGTCGCTCCGGGTTATGAAATGGCCGACATTGTTGTGAAACAATTATTGAATGACACATCAAAACAATTCACTGGTTTTGATATGTCAACGAAACTGAAGTTGATGGGCGTAGATGTCGGAAGTTTTGGTGATCCGTTTGGCGAAACTCCAGGAAGTATTCCAATTGCTTTTCAGGATAAACGAAATGGAGTGTACAAGCGAATCAATATTTCAGAGGATGGAAAATATTTGTTGGGTGGAATTTTAATTGGAGATGCATCGCAATACAATTTGTTCCATCAAATGGTGGTAAACAAAATGCCGTTACCTGCGCAGCCCGAATCTTTAATTATAGGTACACCCGGAAAAGCTGATGAAGGTGCAGGCGTGAAAAGTCTTCCGGATTCTGCTCAGATTTGCTCTTGCGAAAATATTTCGAAAGGCGATCTGGTTTGTCAGATTAAAGAGAACGGTGTAAAGACCATTGATGAACTAAAGAAAAATACAAAAGCCTGTACAGGTTGTGGTGGATGTGCACCGATGGTAAACGACATTCTGAAAATCACACTAGAATCGTTAGGCCATAAAATAAAGAAAACCCTTTGTGAGCATTTCGATTACAGCAGACAAGAATTGTATGACATCATTAAAGTAAAAGGTATTAAATCCTATAATGATGTATTGGATACGTGTGGGAAAGGTGATGGTTGTGAAGTATGTAAACCTGCTGTAGCTTCTTTGCTTGCCAGTATTTGGAATGAGCTGATTGTTGAACAAGATACTATTCAAGATACGAATGATCGCTTTCTTGCTAACATTCAACGCGGAGGCACCTATTCAGTAGTGCCCCGAATTGCTGGTGGCGAAATTACGCCAGAGAAATTAATGGCGATCGGACGAATTGCACAGAAGTATAATCTCTATACCAAAATAACGGGCGGCCAACGTATTGATATGTTTGGTGCCCGCGTTGATCAACTTCCTGAAATTTGGGAAGAGTTGATCGATGAGGGTTTTGAGAGCGGGCATGCTTACGGAAAATCACTTCGCACAATAAAGAGTTGTGTGGGCTCTACGTGGTGCCGCTATGGCGTTCAGGATTCTGTTTCGTTTGCCATTTTTATCGAAGACCGATATAAAGGTTTGCGCTCACCTCATAAACTGAAAGGTGCCGTATCCGGATGTATCCGCGAATGTGCTGAAGCGCAATCAAAAGATTTTGGAATTATTGCTACCGAGAAGGGTTGGAACTTATATGTATGTGGCAATGGTGGATCACGTCCTCAACATGCTAAGTTGTTAGTGAACGATGTTGACACCGATACCTGTGTAAAACTAATCGATCGCTTCCTGATGTTCTATATTAAAACAGCTGATCCATTAACGCGCACAGCAACATGGCTGAATAAAATGGAAGGAGGTTTGGAATATCTGTATGATGTGGTGGTGAATGATTCACTTGGAATTGGTGAAGAGTTGGAAAAAGAAATGAAAGAGTTAATCGCTGGTTACGCATGTGAGTGGAAGAAAGTAGTAGAGAATCCTGAGTTGCGTGCCAAGTTCAAACACTTTATCAACGATGATGCAGAAGATGATACGCTTTCCTTTGTTGACTTACGCGGACAAAAAATGCCAATCGACTGGAATAAAAAGGTTTAAAGTTCAAGGTTTCAGGTTCAAAGTTTCTTAACCATAACAGATGACCTAACCAACAACGATCAACTATTAACGAACAACGAAAGAGATGGACACAGTAACGAATAACAACGAAATAAAAGTTTGGTACAAAGCTGCACGAACTTCGGACTTTCCGGAAAATGGTGGGGCATGTGTAAAGTATAAAGACTTACAAATTGCCGTATTCAATTTTACCCGGAGAAACGAATGGTACGCCTGCCAGAATTTATGTCCGCATAAAATGCAGATGGCTTTGTCGCGGGGTATGATTGGGTCGTTGCAGGATGAACCAAAAGTGGCGTGTCCTTTTCATAAAAAGAATTTCTCATTGCGCAGTGGTGAATGTTTGAATGCAGAGGAAGAGAAAATTTCCATTTTCCCGGTAAAGGTGGAAGATGGTTTTGTTTACATCGGCTTTACGCAGTAGGGCATTTCTTTATATCAGTTTAGGTTAAATGTCAGGTGTAAAAGCCTGGCATTTTTTTATCTGATAGATCGCGATCACTCCTGCATATCAGTCTTCACTACTTACTTCCGCCCATAGAAATCAGTAAGGTGTAATCTAAAATTAAGTAACTTGCTACGTATATGCACTTAAATTTCGACAGTGACGTAAAGCTCAGACTGAACCGGTTCAGCAAACTTGGTACGTGGTATATTCTGGCCCTGAGCGCCATAGCCACGGTTGCCATTATCGGGCAAGTGCTTATTCAACTTCACTTGAAAGATCAGCAAAGCGATTCGCGTGTGGTGAACATTGCCGGTAAGCAACGAATGCTGAGTCAGAAAATTTCAAAAACGGTTTTACTCTTAAAACCAGATCAAACTGAAGTTGATCGAATTGAAAAACTCAAGCAACTAGATGCTGCTGTTTCACTTTGGAAAATTTCGCAAGACGGTTTACGCAATGGCAATGACAGTCTTCGCTTACCCGGAAAAAACAGTGAAGCGATCGTTAATTTATTTGTTTCCATTCAATCTGACTTTGATGCGATGCACAAGGATGCTCAAACCATCATTGCATTATTAAAGAAGAATCCATCAGCACCTTACACCGATCTCAATCCACACATTCAAGGTATACTAAATCACGAAGGTGTATTTCTGAGCGGCATGGAGCGCATCGTGCTTCAATACGCTAATGAAGCACATGAAAAAGTTTCATCACTGAGTAACATGGAGTACATTCTGATGATTATTTCTCTTGTAGTGATTGCACTTGAGATCATATTCATTTTCCGGCCGACCACACAACATGTAAACAATACGGTGAATAAATTAGTTGATTCTGAAATGAACGCCCGGAAACTTTCGAAGGAGATTGGTGAGTTATATGCTTCTCTGGAAAAATCATACGAACAGATTTCTATTGTAAATCAACCCACAGAAAACCCACGCTTGTTTGCGAAAACCGATCGGGGAGGTAACGTTACGTTTGTCACGGATTTATTTGCGGATCGTACGGGGATCGTGAAAATAAAGAAAGGGATGCGACTATGTGACCTTTTTCCAGGGATGAAAAATGCAGATGATTGGATGGATGAGGTAGTTGAATATGTATCGGAAGAAAAATCATGGCAAGGCGAATTATATTTTGAAGATTCAAAACAACATGATTGTTGGGCGGATATTACGATTACACCGGTTTACAACAATCAAAATGAAATTGATGAGTTGTTGGTAATGGGCACAGACATTACTGAACGGAAGGCCGCAGAGCAAAACATGAATAAGAAGAATCGTGCAGAAATTGAAAAGAAAATCAATCAGCAAAAATTCCGTTCGGTACTTATTCTTGAAGGACAAGAAGAAGAACGCAAACGAATTGCCATGGATATCCACGATGGCATCGGTCAAATGTTAACATCATTGAAATTCCAAATTGAGTCCATCGATTTGAAGGAGGGAGAACGTGCAGAGCAAAAATTCATGGAGGTTGGTCAACTTATTAAACAGGTAATTAAAGAAGTGAGAAAAGTTACCTTCAATTTGAAACCGACTGTTTTAGGAGATTATGGATTGCAAGCAGCACTTAATGTTTTCATTCATGAGATTGGTAAGCTCACCGATATTAAATTAATTTATACAACAGAAGGAGAAATAGATAGATTACCTCAAAAAATCGAAAACAATATTTTCAGAATTATTCAGGAAGCCATCAATAATGCTATTAAATATTCGGAAGCTCCAGTCATTGAAGTGACCCTGACTGAAAATGAGGATGATCTTGTTATTGTAGTGAAAGATGAAGGCAAGGGTTTCGAAACAAAACTGGTAGAGGCACGAAGTATAAATATCGAATCGGGCCGTGGCTTTTTTAATATGTATGAGCGCACCGAATACATTAATGGAAAGCTTGACATCAACTCCGACCCTGGTAAAGGAACAAGTGTAGTGTTACATGTTCCTATTCGCAAAGCGGTGGTAGTGGAGTAGTATTGAGAATGTTGAATATTGAATGTGAATTAACCTTGAACATTGAACCTGAAACTTTGAACTATTGAGCATGGAAAAAATAAACATAGTACTGGCCGATGATCATGTTCTGGTTCGTAAAGGACTAAGAGCCATGTTCGAGTCTGATTCAGAAATTAATGTTGTAGGTGAAGCAAGCAACGGGTTAGAAGCCTTGGAAGCCGCAAAGAAATATAAACCCGATATTCTGGTGCTGGATATTCGCATGCCCGAGATGACCGGACTGGAAGCGGCAGCGAAATTGAATGATTACGCACCAGCAACAAAGGCTGTTATTCTCTCCATGCACGATTCGGAAGAATATGTATTGCAAGCTCTTGATGCAGGCGCTTATGGATATGTGTTGAAGGATACTGATAAAAGCGAGTTTGTAAAGGCATTGAAACAAATTTATGGGGGCAATAAATATTTTAGTGGCGCAGTATCGAATGTATTAGCGAACCGATTACTCAATACGAAATCCGCTGTCCGTACTTCACCAGTAGAAGATCAGTATAATCTTACCAAGAAAGAGAAAGAAATTCTGCGCATGGTGATTGATGGCAAACCGAACAAACACATTTCGGAATCATTGGGGAAAAGTGTACGCACCATTGAAACGCATCGTTTTAACATCATGAAGAAACTAGGTGTTAACAACGCCATCGACATGGTGAACAAAACCGTGAAGGAGAATTTAGTCTAGCAATGAGTTGAAGTGCAATTACAAATTATCGTAAAACGGTTTTCTTCTTTCAATCTTCAGATCCTGAAGAATAGAAGCTTTTACAGCGATAGTAAAGTTATACGACTGGAATCTTCCAAACGGTACCCAGTTTACGTTCATAGTCCAGCAATGTAAATCACGTGATATACCAACATTGGTTTGGGTGAATTCTTTCGATTCAAAATGGTAGCCTGAGCTGTACGTTATTTTCCACGCCTTTGATATAGACAAGTCGCCATTCATGTTGATGGTTTGAGTGATGGTTGGTTTTTTATTTAGCTGATGACCATAGCTTAGATTATAACTTATGTTTAAACTCCACGGAATTTCAAAATCAACATAGGCATCTGGGTTTTGGAGTAAAAACTGTTTCTCTTGTTCGGGCAAATCAGACTTCCCTATTTTTTCACGACTGGTGGTTTCTTTGCTTTGCGCTTTAGGGTTCAAGTTGGTACTGATGGCCAATGTTGCGTTGGTTATACGACCTATATTTCCTGCTTTCCATGCTAAAGATTTTGATCTTTTCTCAACTTGAGTTACATCGCCCTCCTCGCTGGTATTGGTTTCTGTAATGTAGTTGTATGGATCAAGAGAAGCAGAAAGGTTAACATTAAGTTTATTGTTCAGCACATTGGTGTTAGCGGCAATGCTGATGGGCGCAAGATTGAAGGAGTCAGCAATGAGATTATAACTTGAGTTGAACGAGAGGTTATTAAGCAGCATTACTTTTCGAGCGACTGAATCATCCTTACCTTGAACTTTCATTTCAAGATTGTTTCCTAAACCAAAACCGATCGATCCACTTTTTCCGGTGGTTGATCCTCCATATAAATATCCTTGATGTCTGGATTGGTAAACAACTACTCCCTTCGAAGTAGTATCCACGGGTTGAAAGTATTCTTTGTTCGTTGTAAAGTCCGGGGTATAACTAAACGAAATGGATGGGTTAACAACGTGTCGAATAGCTTGTACTTTGCTGGTTTGCTTTTTGAATAAATACGTTCCATAAACACGCGTAGTAAGACCTGCACTGGTGGAGTAATTCAATATGTTACTGAATCCACTAATGGTTTTAGCTTTCAGAACATCATCTTCTGGATCTGTGTACCACTCTTGTTTTTCACCATACATTATATCCGTAAAACTAATGGAAGGTGAAACGGTGAGAAATTTAAGTGCCTTAAAAGAGAAAGAAACAGGAACTGTATGGCGCATACCCTTTCTTCCATTCTCAAAAAGTGAAGCGAAATTTTGAGTGAAAGATGTAATACTATCTTTTGTCGGATCAACGCCTATTTTGCCAAGGTTGTTGTTGAGACGGTTGGCTGCGTTCATTGTGTAAGCAACGGAAAAATTATCAAGTGGTCCGGTCTTTCCTTTTTTACTCAAGAAGGGGTAGATGTTAGTCATGTTTACACTCAGACTTGGCAACGTTAAGTCAACAATTTCAGTAACCAGATCTTGATTGTGGCTTAAGTTTAAACCCATTGAGAAAGGCGTTCCTGAAAAACGTTTGCTGAAGGCAATATTGGAACTCAATTTAGTTGACGTGTTGCTAATAGAAGATGATGTTTGCTGTTGTTGGGTGCCGTAACCTATGTTGTTATTTTTATTGAAAGAGGCAGTGGCCGCATTTACGGAAGCTGAGAATCGACCTGTTCCTTTTGTCTGAGGTGTGTGGCTCCACGCAATATGATAGTCTTTCGTATAATCCTGACTTTCAATTTTATTATCAGAGCCTGGATTTTTTGAATAGGCAAAATTCAGACTTCCTGTGTATTTATAACGCTTCTGATAATTTGAATTTATGTATAAAGCATGGGATCCCTTCGAATAAAGATCAGCCGTAACGGCCAACTTAACTTCTTCACTAATGTCAAAGAAATATCCGAAGCCGCGCATATTAAAACCTCTTCGGTTTTCTGTTCCAAAGGTTGGGAAGAGAATACCGGAAGCACTTTCTTTTTGATCCGGAAACATGCCGAATAGAAAACCAATAGGCAAGGGTATTTCATTGAACTCCATATAAAACGGACCGGCCACAATTTTATCACCTGGTATGGCTTTCGTTTTTGTAGCCTTAATCGCGTAGTGAGGATGTTCCTGGTTACAAGTTGTATAGGTGTTACGGATGCTCAGCAATTCACCTTTTTCATTTTTATAGACGATGTCACCATGTAGGAAACCTTCACCTTGGGTGGTTACAACTTCGCTGATGCGTGCGCGCTTGGTTTTAAAATTGTAGACAATGTCTTTTGTTTCATAGACTTCCGCTCCGTTTTTAAAAATAGGATAGCCTACCCTTTGACCGAGCGAATCCCGAATGCCATGTGCTGTTAAGGTTGTGTTGGCATAATCGATTATAATTTCTTCTGCCTCTAATTCTATCTCACCATACTTTATCTTTGCATCACCATAAAGCCAAATCATTTTGCCATCAATGTTCGCATTAATAGAATCCTTTGCTGAATAGGTAATGGTGGTTTCAATGTCGCTTTGCTTTTTTAATGCAAGGGAATCCAGTTTTAAACTGTCAGAAGGAACGGAAAGGGAATCAGTTGGAATGGTTATTGAGTTGAGTGGTTTGGCTAACGAGTCGGTTTTATCGGGCAATGTTCCAGGTGGCGCTTTAACGGCTCCTTCTACTTGCCCGAAGGAAGCCTGAACTGAAAAAAGAAGGAGAACTATGAATAGAATATATCGCACACGTGCAGAGTTGAAAGACAGTTCTTTAGCTTTTACTGAAAAATGTACACTTTTGCGTAAAGTTATTGCAAATACTTTGAACATCTTAAGACCCGTGAGGAATATCGGTTTAACTGCGCTGCTAATAGCAATAACCTTGCTAAACTCGTCCAGCACATTTCCCCCTAAGGATTCTAAACTAAATGTAGTAGTTATTGATGCCGGACATGGTGGGCATGATCCGGGAACAAAGGGAAAATTGGCGAAGGAAAAAGACGTTGCCTTGAAGATTGCCTTGAAAGTGGGGGCTTACATTGAAAAAAATATACCAAGTGTAAAGGTAATCTATACCCGAAAGGACGATCGTTATCTGGCGTTAGATGAGCGGGCAGCGATAGCCAATAAAGCTAAAGCTGATCTCTTTATATGTATCCATGTAAATGCCAATCCAAATACAAAAGCCTTTGGAACAGAAACCTATGTTATGGGACATCATAAAGATGAAGGCAATCTGGACGTTGCCAAACGCGAGAACTCTGTAATTTTGATGGATGAAAACTATGAAGAGCGTTACGAAGGTTTTGATCCAAAAAGTCCTGAGTCGTATATTTTATTTTCACTTACGCAAAGCGCTTATCAGGAAAGCAGCTTGAAGCTTGCACAGAAAATTGAAGATCAATTTAAAAGTAAGATTGGAAGGGTAAGCAGGGGAGTGAAGCAGGCCGGTTTTTTAGTTTTGTGGAAAACCACGATGCCCGGTGTCTATGTTGAAACCGGCTTTTTATCGAATACGGCAGAAGAAAAGTTCTTAAATAGTGATGAAGGTCAGGATTTAATTGCTTCCGGAATTTATCGGGCGTTTAAAGAATACAAAAGTGAGGTAGAATCCATAAATTAACGCCCTGAAACAGAGGAGTCCTCAAACGTTTATACATGAAAGTATCTAAAGAATTTAAGGTTGGCCTCTTCATGGTCATCTCTATTGCCTTATTGTATTTTGGTTTCAATTTTCTGAAGGGAATCGATTTCTTTTCCACCTCTAATAAATATTATGTTATCTATCAAAATGTAGACAAGCTTACCGAATCGAATGCAGTGTATTTAAATGGTCTGGCTGTTGGTCGTGTGAGTGATATTGAGATTCAACAAAGTAAGAACCGTGTTATCGTTGAATTGGACATTGAGTCGGATATTATCATTACAGACTCTTCTTCTGCCGAATTGAATGGTGAATTATTAGGCGGGCGATTTGTTACGTTGATCGTTAATCCGAAAGGAAAACCGCTTGAGCCCAAAGACACCATACATGCAGCAGTAGCAAAAGGCATGTTGGACTTTGCCCAGCCTGTTGCCCTTACTTTACAAGAAACATTGAAACATTTGAACGAACTTTTGGGAGGGCTCTCTGCGAATATGGGGCGCATTGATACGATGTTTATCGGGTTGAAGCAGACTCCTGGTTTGTTGAATAAAACGTTGGCTACAGCCAACTCAAACATTGGTACATTAGGTGGAGAGTTTAAAGTTGTGGCAGGCAACATCAATACAACGCTGGCTGAATTGAAGCCTACCCTCGCTAATTTCAAAACACTTTCCGATTCGTTAAAGATGATGGAACTGAATGGTACACTGAATAAGGCACAGGAATCATTAACAAAGTTGAACGAAACATTATCGCGTCTTAACAAAGGTGATAACACCATGAGCAAATTGATGACAGAAGATTCGCTATATGTAAATCTGAATAAGCTTTTGGTGACGATCGATTCACTTGCCAGTCATTTTAATAACAATCCTAAACATTTCATGTCTCCTTTGGGCAAGAGTCGTAAAAAGATTGAGCGAGATTTAAAAGAGCAGGCAGAGAAGAAGAAATAGTTCTTCTCTCCTATAGTTGCTTTTGAATGAATCATGACTCATTTATGATTCTGTAATCATTTCATTTTCCATTCTTAAAATCTTCCATGGCTACCGATTTAGAATTCAACAAGAACGAAGATCAGCTGAAGCAACTTATTTATAAACTTCACACCCGATCGAAGAAAACAAAGTTGGGTGGAGGTGAAAAAAAAATAGAAGACCAGCATCAAAAAGGAAAACTTACTGCCCGCGAACGCATTGCTTATCTAACCGATAAAGACTCAACATTTTTAGAAATTGGTTTGTTTGCCGGGGATGGAATGTATGCCGAACAAGGAGGTTGTCCTTCAGGCGGTGTCGTTACAGGTATTGGTTATGTAAAAGGAAGGCAATGTGTAATCGTAGCGAATGATGCTACCGTAAAAGCAGGTGCATGGTTTCCCATTACTGCAAAAAAGAATCTTCGCGCACAGGAGATTGCAATGGAAAACAGATTGCCTGTCATTTATCTTGTTGATAGTGCCGGAGTTTTTCTTCCCATGCAAGATGAGATTTTTCCGGACAAAGAACATTTCGGAAGACAGTTTCGAAACAATGCAAAGATGTCATCAATGGGTATCGTTCAGATCGCTGCCATCATGGGAAGTTGTGTTGCCGGTGGCGCTTACCTTCCCATCATGTCAGATGAAGCAATGATTGTGGACAAGACAGGTTCAATTTTTCTTGCCGGATCATATTTAGTAAAAGCAGCCATCGGTGAAGATATTGATAATGAAACATTAGGGGGAGCTTCAACACATTGTGAAGTTTCGGGTGTAACGGATAATAAATTTCCAAATGACGAAGCTTGTCTGGATTATATAAGATCCTTATTCGATAAAATCGGATCGCCTTCTTTAGCAGGATTCGATCGGATAACACCTCAGCTTCCGAAATTCAATCCCGAAGAAATTTATGGAATTCTTCCTGCTGATCGCGCTAAGCCTTACGATATGTTGGAGATCATCAAACGAATAATTGATGATGCAGCCTTTGATGAATACAAAGCACTTTATGGCAAATCATTGATTTGCGGAACTGCTCGAATTGATGGTTGGGCTGTTGGCATCATTGCCAACCAACGCAAAGTAGTGAAGACCAAAAAAGGCGAGATGCAAATGGGTGGTGTGATTTATTCTGACTCTGCCGACAAGGCCGCCCGTTTCATCATGAATTGTAATCAGCGAAAAATCCCTTTGCTATTCATACAAGATGTAAGTGGATTTATGGTGGGTAGTAAAGCGGAACACGGAGGAATTATAAAAGACGGAGCTAAGATGGTAAATGCCATGGCGAATTCTACTGTTCCAAAGTTTACCATTATCGTAGGTAATTCATATGGTGCAGGTAATTATGCCATGTGTGGTAAGGCCTATGATCCAAGATTAATTTTTGCCTGGCCAACGGCACAGGTCGCAGTAATGAGTGGAGCCTCTGCAGCAAAGACATTAGTGCAAATTCGAGTAAGTACATTAAAAGCGCAGGGCAAAGAAATTTCCAAAGAGGAGGAAGATGCTTTGTTAAAAGAAATTACGGATCGTTACAATGAACAACTCAGTCCATATTACGCTGCTTCCAGAATTTGGGTTGATGGTGTAATCGATCCAGTTGAAACACGTACAGCAATTTCAATGGGGATCGAAGCTGCCAATCATGCGCCAGTAGAAAAATTTAATGTTGGTGTATTTCAAACCTGAGAGGATAATATTTGACGCAAAGATTTGATGCAAGAATTTACTAGCTAACTATTCTCCTTTCTTTATAGGCCATTTGCTCCAGCGGAGCAACCTATTTGTAGTCACAAGGTTTATTGTTCCGGCTCCAGCGGAGCCGCCTATTTGCAAATGCGATTAGTGTTGCGGTATCAGTTTTTAAAATGATATTCATTATTGTTGAGCACAAAGAGGTGACTCCTCCGGAGTCAAATGCATCTTCATTAATGATTTTCTACAAATAGATTGCTCCTCTGGAGCAAGAAATTGTTCAAGAGATTTAGATATCTTAATTCTGATGTCTAATCTCTAATGTCTAAAATCTAAACTCCTAAATCCGCACCATCCGCAATAATGAGCAAAAGCTCCTTCACTTCTTCCGCCTTTGCATGCTCTCCCATTTTATCAAACGACATAATCAAATTGCGGAAAACACGCCTGATGATTTCAAGACTTGAACAGGGTTCGAAGAAAGAAGACTGTGGTGCTAAATGTAATTCGTTGATGTAGTTCTCAATATCTTGTTTCGAAAAAATTAAACCTTTGTTAAATACATTGATGTAAAACTGGGTGTGATTTTCATCTTTATAGGTAAGCACAAAAAGATTGGGAAGATTTACTCCATGTATTGGCAACTTTAATTTTTGAGCCACCAGCATGTAAATCACACAAAGGGTAATCGGATTACCTCGCTTTGTTTCCAACACCGTGTTGATCATCGAATTTCCGGGTGAATGAAAATTCTTGGTGTTGGCTCCAAATTTTAATTTATTGAAGAGTACACTGTTAATCACCTTTACTTGATCGAATGGATAGAGCTCGGGCTTAAACTCCAACCACGTGTCGTAGTAAATCTGTTCGAGTTCCTGCTTTAGTTTAATTAATTCAAGATCGGGATACTGATAGGTAGCGATCAACCAAAGTCCAGTTAATAAATCCTGATCTTCACTTTCGTACCAGGTCTTTGTACGTTCTTTTACTAACTCGTATTGAAGAACATGAATGAGGTCTTCAATTTTGCGTTGCACGTATGGATTAAAATTACCTTCCCACTCTTGCTCCAAAAAAGGAATGATGGTGGTGCCCAAAGAAAGTATCTTTTCTTCTATCTGCGAAACGATTTGCGTGTCTTCGTCTTCGAGGAGGGATACGAGCGCTTTGAGTTCGGTGTCTTTCATAAATAGTCACGGCAACTTCTGAAAAACTTTAATAAGGTCAAAGGGAAATTACGAATTACAAGGTACGAGATACGAATTAATTGTTCCTCGAAATTCCTGCCTTGTTCCTCTTCACTTGTTCCTTGTTTTTTTTCTATTTTTTCCGAAGCGCACACCCCACAGGTCTCACTTCCGCAGTTTCAATCTTTTGATTGGTGAGCATTATATCAATGGCATCCTTGAGATACGATTGATGCACATCTTTTTCGACTTGTGCGTTGTCGTCAATCGCACCAGCGTAAACCACAGAAAATTTTCCGCCTGAGTTTTTTAATAAAAATACCTGAGGACTTTTTGTTGCACCTAAACTTTGCATGACCGTTTGATCTTTGTCAGCCAGATACGGAATAGTAATGCCGAGCTGCTGCGCTTTTTTGGTCATGCTCTCTGCAGACTCAGCAGCATCAATACTGGAATTGATGAGCAACACCGGTACTTTGTCCTGGTAGTCGTTAGAGATTTTATTAATCCGTGTTCGGTAGTATTCATCATACGGACAAGCATTGGTGGTGAACACAATCAATATCCCCGAACACGATGGATAAGTATCCAGCGAAATCGTTTTTCCATTTACCACATTGGTAAGCGTAAAGTTTGGTACCTGTGCTGAAAGAGTAATGCCAACCAAACTCAAGAAAATAGTGAACAGCGTTTTCATAAATAAAATTTTAAACTCTCAATTTAACCCCTGCCCTCAAAACTTTCCGGCCTCCCTTCTCCCTCGGAGAAGGGCTGGGGATGAGGCTCATTGCATTCTTTTGTTAAACACCAAAACAAACTCCGAAGTAACCTGATAATATAAAGGTATCACCCTTTCCATATCCTTTACAATAATCTTTCCAATGATATTACCCTCTGTTTGACGCTGAAATGGAAGGATTTTCATATTCTCTGAGAAAATAAGGTCCTTCTTTCCGTATATTTTTATGAGCGCTTCCTTCGCGCACCAGTAGATGCAATGCTTTATAACATCGGCACCAGCATCATTCAATTCATCTTCTGAATGTATTCTCGGAGCAATTCGCAATAACTTTTCTTTCGGTTGTCCAAGATCAATGCCAACCGATTCATACTTATCTAACAACACTGCTACAAACGGAAACGAATGGCTCAAAGAAAGTTGATAATCATATCCCTCAGGAAATGGTTTTCCAAATTCATCTTTTACAATGCCGTGATAATTCAGATCCATCGCCTCCATTACCTCCTTCGCCAATACGCGGCCAGCAATCCATTCCAATCGTTTCTGAGGACTGGTGATGGTATCGGATATTTTTTCGAATGGTACTATTTCCGTCAGTGTCTCTTCTTCTTCCTCAATTCGCCACAAAGCCCACGTGCGCCCCAACTCCACAACTAATTTTTCAAGCGGCATAATGATTAACTTTGCCGAAAGTTAGAACTTTCGCAAAGTTTAGCGCTATACATGTCAAACGTTCAGGTTTCCAGACTCCAGACTTTAACCGGTCATCGTGATTGTGTTTATACATTGGCAAAATCAAATGAGCCCCATCGGTTCTTTTCGGGTGCTGGCGATGGCATGGTGGTAATGTGGGATTTGAATAATCCGGAAACGGGTGAACTCATAGCTAAACTTCCTAACTCCATCTACGCCTTACATTATCATCCCGAAAATGATTTGCTCATTGCCGGCCATAACTATGAAGGCATTCACCTGCTGGACTGGAAAAACAAAAAAGAGATCGCCTCCCTACAACTCACCAAGACCGCCATCTTCGATATTCAATCCTATATTGACCATCTATTTGTGGCCACGGGTGAGGGAGTGGTAATGAAAGTGGACTTAAAGCGATTGAATATTATAGCCCGTACCGAGCCATCTGAAAAAAGTGCGCGCAGCATCTCAATCCATAGAAAGCGAAGGGAAATGGCCGTTGGTTATAGTGACTATTCTATTCGGATTTTTGATCTGGATGACCTAAAACTGAAAAAGGAATGGCAGGCACATACCAATTCAGTATTCACTGTTCGTTATTCACCCGATGGGAATTTTCTCTTCAGTGGCTCGCGTGATGCCCGGTTTAAAGTCTGGGATGTGAAGGCCGATTACATCAAGGCGGGCGAAGTGGTGGCACACCTGTTTGCGATAAACCACCTCGATTTTAGCCCGGATGGCAAACATTTTGTAACTTGTAGCATGGATAAGTCCATTAAGGTTTGGAGCACCGAAGAGTTGAAGCTGCTGAAGGTAATTGATAAGTCCCGTCATGCAGGGCACGGCACTTCTGTCAATAAAGTTTTGTGGACTTCCCATCACGATCAATTGCTGAGTGCCAGCGATGACCGAACGATATCAACCTGGAATATCATTTTTTAAACTTGTAATATCATGAGAGTAACACCGCTTGAAATCAGACAAAAAACCTTCGAGAAAAATTTCAGAGGGTATGAGAAAGATGAAGTCAATGCCTTTCTGCAATCGCTTTCTCAGGAGTGGGAAAGAATTTTAGATGAAAATAAAGAATGCCGCATACGCCTGGAAGCTGCTGAACGCGAAGTAGCCAAACTGCGCGAAGTAGAAAGTTCGCTCTTCAGAACATTGAAGACTGCGGAAGACACAGGAGCGAATGTAATAGAACAAGCGCGCACATCAGGCGAGTTGTATTTGCGCGAAGCACAGTTCAAAGCAGACGCGATGATCAGCGAAGCAAAATCGAAAGCAAAAGATACTATTGAAGAATCAGACATGCGAGCAAAAGAAATTTTGGCCGAGATGGAAGATCGCTTGAAAGCAATGGTTGATAATTATAAAAAGATTGAATCCTCACGCGATACCTTGCTCAGTGAGCTGAAGCGATTAGGTAGCGATGCATTAGAGCATGTAGAACGCACACGCAACAGTGCCAATACATTTGATCCTGAAAAACATCTGGCCATGGCGAAGCGCGAAACCCGCAGAGCCATCTTCCCTAATTTAGAGTTTGAGCTTTCACGCAAATCGATCGTTACCGAAAAAGAAATTGTATTGGAAGAGCAAACCATTTTGGTCGAGAACAACAACGGCAAAAAAGTTCAGAAATCATTCTTTGACGAAATCGGGTAATGGGAAGAGTTGCCCTCGAAGGTCTCGAGTTCCATGCCTTTCATGGTGTGTATCCGCACGAACGTGAATCCGGAAACTGGTTTGAAGTAGACATTGCTGTTGAAACCGATTTTGCAACAGCGGCTCAACACGATGACTTGGTGGGAACGGTCAACTATGAAACGCTTTTCAAGATTGTGAAGGATGAAATGAATCAACCCTCTAAACTGTTGGAAACCATTGTCGAAAAAATTGCCAATGATGTACTTCATTTGATGCCTGCCGTTCTTTCCGTTGAATTGCGAATTGCAAAACTAAATCCCCCAATCGGTGGTAAATGCAGAAAGGCCATTGTAAGCCTGACGAAAAAAAGATAAATCGTACGTATGAGATTTCTAATTGTATTCCTGTTTTTGTCTGTTAATGCTTTTGCACAGGATAAACCTGCTTACACATTATTCAACGCTGAAGGAAAATCAGTTGATTACGACAAGATGATAAAGGCACTGGACAAAGCCGATATTATTTTAGTAGGTGAACTTCACGACAACTCGATTGATCATTGGCTGGAACTTCAGATATTGAAAGATGTGTATGCAAAACATAGTGATGTCACCATCGGCATGGAAATGTTTGAGGCCGATGATCAACTGGTGTTGGATGAATACGTAAATGGAATCATTGAAGAAAAACATTTACTCAGCGAAGCCAAAGTATGGGACAATTATAAAAATGATTACAAACCCTTAATTGAATTTGCCAAAGCAAATAAGTTAAAAGCAGTGGCTACGAATGTACCGAGACGATATGCGAACTTGGTTTTCCGAAAAGGTATTGATGCACTGAATACATTACCTGATGAAGCAAAGAAATGGATTGCTCCATTGCCAATTACCATCGATCTTGAATTGCCTGGCTACAAAAGTATGATAGCTTCCATGGGAGGACATGGGCCTGCAGGTAGTGCTGAAAACATTGCGCGATCACAAGCGGTAAAGGATGCTACCATGGCGCACTTCATTTTACAAAACAAAAAATCCACCTTCATTCATTATCATGGATCGTATCATTCTCAAAACTATGAAGGTATTTATTTGTATTTAAAGAAGGCCAATCCCAATCTCGACATTGTCACCATTCATTCCGTTGAGCAAGCTGCTATTGATAAGTTAGAAGATGCAAACAAGAAGATAGCTGATTTTATTATTTGCATTCCGAGTGATATGACGAAGACGTATTAGGAGTAACAGTATTGAGTGAATTAATATTTATTTATTGACGGCATTTAATCAAATCAAGATGTTACAGAAAATAATTGTGGGGCTGGTGATTACTTCTTTAATTAGTTGTGTTGGGCAGGATAAGTTAACCCGACTGATTGAATATCCTCAGCAATTTCAAAATAAGAAAGTTACAGTAAATGGATTTCTTCATTTGGACTCCATAGACAATGTAATTTATGTGACTAAGATTGATTTTGAACAGAAAATAACACGAAACGGATTTTTGCTTTCGTTTAATGACTCAGTAGCATTTGACAAAAATCAACTTAATCACAAGTACGTGCAAATTGACGGAGTATTTGACCAAAGTGTACAGAGTACGAACAAAGCATTCAGCGGACAGATTAAAAATATTACTAGAGTGGAAGGAAAAGGTAATGATTGAACGTCCAGCAACAAGCACCGTCAACTGCTGTTACCCAGACGTTACTTCATCCCATCCACAAACATAAACCCCCTCGCATCCTCGCCTTCAAAGAAATCCACCTCTTTGCCAATTAAATACATCGTGTGGCGTTTGTCTACATATACAGGCACATCAACCACAGAGTAAGCAATGTCAGTTTCTTTTTTTTTGTCGAAGCCGATGATTAGCGAAACACCCGAACATCCGCCACCGCGAACGCCCACACGCAGACCATATTCGGCAGGAATATTTTTGGTTTGCATGATCTTTCGGATTTCGTCCAGCGCGCGGGCTGAAATGGTTACGGGCTGAAGGGAGTCAAACATTTCGAATTCGGCTAAATTGCCTTTAAAATTATCTAAATTTCGAACATATTTAATTTCAAAATAATTCTATGGATGCTCTTATTGAGTTTATAAAAATTCTGGTGCCGGCTGCGGTTTTGCTTTATGGTATGTATCTGGTGGTACGCTTGTTCGTTCAACGCGAAATCGACATCAAGAAATTGGAAGTCCGGGGCAAATGTATCGAAACCGTTTTACCTAACCGCTTACAGGCCTACGAACGCATGACTCTTTTCCTGGAACGCATGGCACCGCAAAATCTATTAATGCGATTAAACGCAGGAGGTATGCCTGCCCGTGAGTTTCATCAGTTATTGTTAACCGAGATCCGAAATGAATACAACCACAATGCATCACAACAGATCTACATTGGCGAGGAGGTTTGGAATATGATCAAGAACTCAAAGGAAGATTTAATTGTGATGATCAATGAAGCTGCCAGCGAAATGACACCAGAATCCACCAGCTTGAATTTATCAAAGAAGATTTTCGAGAAGTCAATCATCAAGACTGTTGATCCGATTGCGCATGCTTTGTCAGAGCTGAAGAAAGAAATTCATCAGGTATTTTAATTTCAAAGAATGAAAACTGCATTGATTGCCGGCTCTACCGGATTGATTGGCAAACACCTTCTTCAGCTGTTGTTGGAAAGTGATCAGTATAATCTGGTGAAAGCAATCACTCGCAAACCATTGGATTTTCAACATCCCAAACTCGAAAACATTGTCGTTGATTTTGACAAGATGACCGAGCAGTATTCTCACTTCAAAACAGACGATGTATTCTGTTGCCTCGGTACAACCATGAAGCAAGCTGGATCGAAAGCAGCATTCAAAAAAGTGGATTACGATTACCCTGTAGAAATTGCCAAGGTTTGTAAGTCACAGGGTGCAAAACAATATTTATTGGTATCTGCTCTTGGTGCAAACAAGATGTCAGGCATCTATTACAATCAGATTAAGGGGGAAGTCGAAGAAGCCATTGGAGCTGTAGCATATGAGCGCTATCATATTTTTCGTCCTTCGTTGCTAATGGGTGAACGCATTGAGAAAAGAAGCGGTGAGGATGCAGCGAAAATAATCTATAAGATTTTTGGGTTCCTTATTCCATCGAAGTATAAAGGTATTCAAGGCGAACAAGTAGCGAAGGCCATGCTTCATTTCGCCTCATCAATAGAAAATGGAAAATTCATTCATGAATCAAACGAACTTCAATTGGTAAATAGTAATTAAGTGTTGGAGTTCGAAGTGTTGAAGTATTATCGGATAAGATTCAACCCCAACATTTAGTGACTCCAACACTTCAACACCCCAACACTTTATAAATGATTGCAGTAATTCAAAGGGTAACAGAAGCTTCTGTAGAAATTGAGAAATCTATAAAAGCTAAGATTGCCAAAGGTCTTGTTGTTCTTGTCGGAATTGAAGATGCTGACAATGCAGAAGATATTGAATGGCTCTCAAACAAAATTATCAACCTGCGCATTTTTGATGATGCGGATGGCGTGATGAATGTAAGTGTAAAAGATAATGGGGGCGATGTAATTATAGTTAGTCAGTTTACACTACAAGCGAGTACGAAGAAGGGCAACCGTCCTTCCTATCTCAAGGCGTCAAAGCCAGATATTGCTATTCCGCTTTATGAAAAATTTGTAAAAGAGGTGGAGCTTGTTCTGGATAAACCAGTTCAAACCGGAACGTTTGGTGCCAATATGAAAATACAATTGATTAATGACGGGCCTGTTACCATTGTAATCGATACAAAGAACAGAGTATAGAGAACTCCATTACAAATTGATCTACACCCGAATTGCTTTTTTATCCTGATTTCTATTTTGGCATCGAAGGGCGAACTTCAATTTTACTAGGTAATGTTCGCGGATTCATTTTCAATAAATCAACTACCATTTGCCCAATGTCTTCAGGTTGAATTTTCCAGGCGTCTTCTTCCGATACAACATGATTATTAAAAGGTGTAGCAACTGATCCTGGCATAATCGTAGTTACTTTGATACCATACTTTCTTACATCCAGCATAACGGCTTGTGTAAATCCAACCAATCCAAACTTACTTGCATTGTATGCAGATGCGCCTGCAAAGAAGTTGGTGCCCGCAAGACTGGCCATGGTGATAATATACCCTTTCGTCTTTTTTAATTCTTCAAGACTCGATTTGATACTGTGAAAAACTCCAGTCAAGTTCGTGTCAATGGTTTCATTCCATTGCTCAGTTGTAATGTCTTCGATCGATCCAAAATAACCGACACCCGCATTAGCAATGAGAATATCCAGCTTGCCCCATTTCTTGATAATACCCGCTACTACCTTTTGTTGAGATTCGGCACTTTGTACATCCGCTTCAAATCCAATAGCTTCCCCTTTGCCTAAACCATTTAGTTTGGCAACTGCATCGTCAACGGATTTTTTCGTTCGACCCGTGATCGCTACTTGTATATTTTCATTTACTAATGCTTCAGCAATTCCGTATCCGATACCCTTTGATCCTCCTGTAATAAGCGCTGTTTTATTTTGTGTCGATTCCATAGTTTCTTTAGTCAATGAATGTTATGACCGTAAATTTTCATCGGCCTAATTTGTTTGATGGGTGCATAACAGGATAAACTAATCATTTGTTCCAATCCAATTGATTGGGATTCAGAACACCAACCAAGTCAAAGGTGCAGCAGGGTATAGTTACAGTATATAAAACAGACATTGTAGCAACAGTAAAACCGTACACTATCCATTAAGATTTTTATCAATTATTAATAGCAGTCCCTATTCCGGAAGTAAAATCAGTTTCTTATTGGATACCTTGTCAATCTCTTCACGGTTCATTAACATCTTTCTGAATTTTCCGGTAGCATATCCTTCCGCCTGATCATCGTAATGCGCACTCATTACATTTCCTGACTGCCCTGTGGGTGAAATCGTTTCGCCATTTTCAATGGAACTGAAATCCGTAATCTTTCGAAGTGCAGGCCCAACATCTACTTTGAAATATCCAGTGGTATCAAGCGAGAAGGTTAAGTTGTTTAGCACTTCGCTTCCGCCATCAACACTAAACGGACCTACATTAAAAAATTTATCCAGTGGCTTTACAGCACCAAGAGGATGCTCGTGTGTAAGCGTATGTATTTTTCCCCAAACCCAATCGCTTGGTTTTTCTCCACAGCTTTTCTTCAATAATTCAAGCGTTTTATCAGCAGCGCTTTGAATAATATTCGCCCGTGTTTCCTTTACATCTTTTGTGCGAACATCATCCCACCATGGCGATGAGTCATTTTGTACAAAGGTGATGTATGAATTTTTAGGAATGGCTGTAGCAAGTAATGCCTTTGTGGCATTAGCACCTATTTCATCTGTCATTGAGGTATACATAATCTGTGATAACATGTTATAATAAACAGAAGGTGCAGTGTCTGTTGATTTGTGATTGCCATCCCAGCTTTCAAGTTGAACAGTCAAATCTTTATACTCAACTTTGTTTAATGATTTTAAAACCAGTGCCATTTCCTTTGCCACTGCCGGATGAGTTATGGAAACAGCATCCAGATTAATTGCCTTCATATCATCCAAGGTCCATTTTTTATTTTCACTTACAAGTTGAAAAATTCTTCCTGCTCTGGCTTTTGGATAATAATAACCTGGATATAAAATGCCTTCAACCGTATCGGGTTGATTGTTGGCCGAATACACAAACCCCCATGGAGGATTTACTGCATGAGGATTTTTTGAAAAATCATAATATCCTAAATACTCATCATTACCCGAAGCGCCATCCAAAAATAATTTGGATTGAACATGTGTAGGACGAATTGGTATTTTACCAACTGCCCACCAGGCAATGTTTCCATGAACATCTCCATACATAATATTAAGACCCGGAGCAGGAATTACTGAAATCGCTTTCTCCGCTTCTTCAATTCTGTTAGCATGATTCAATTTATAGAATGCTTCTCCTGCTTCGTTGTCACTTTGTGTGAGTGTCCAGGATAAGGAGACGAGTTGTGAAGTCTTTTCTAAATTCTCAATTACACCATTAATAATCGAACCATGACGAGATGATTTCACCTTTAGAACAACATCTTCTTTTCCTTTCACTTTAATAATTTCATCGCGAACCAATAAAGTTTCCCATTGATCTTTAAATTTCACTTGTCCTGAATCAGCAGGATTGATTGTTTCCAAAAAGAAATCGGTATCATCATTTTCAAACATGGTAATTCCCCAACCGCATTGCTGATTATTTCCTAACAACGCAAATGGAATTCCGGCAAGGTAATGCCCATACAAACGAAAGCCTGGATATTCAATATGCGCTTCATACCAAACTGCAGGTTGTCCGAAGCCGATGTGTGTGTCGTTCGCTAAGATAGGGAAACCGGATTGTGTACGATCACCCGCAACCACCCAACCGTTACTTCCTTGAAAAAGAGCAACAGGTAATTGTTGCAAAGCTTCCTGAATAGAAGTGACCAATCGATCAGAATTACCTGTTTTTTTCTGTCCATTAAAACTTTTAATTCGCACTGCATCATTTGGAGTTTCAATGGCAAGATCACGCAAATAATCTGCTCCTAATTCTGTTTTTATTTTTTGGAGAACAGGATCAGCCTGCAATCCTTCAGCGAAACCAAGTGACATAAAGCCGATGGCGAGATAAATATCATCAGGAGTAAATTCTTCCTTTGGAATACCCATGATGCGAAACTCAATAGGCGTTTTACCAGTGAGGACATATTCATTCACACCTTTTTGATAAGCAATTGCTGCACGTTGAAATGCAGCGCTATCGCTACTCATAAATTTCTTTGCTTGTTCTTTTGCAAATTGATTAATGCCCAATGTGCGGAAGAGCTTATCAATTTTTAACAGATCGGGTCCAAGGACTTCTGATAAACGTCCACCCGCTGCGCGTCTTAGCATTTCCATTTGAAACAAACGATCTTGGGCATGAACATAGCCCAAAGCGAAATAGGCGTCCGTTTCATTCTTTGCATAAATGTGGGGCACTCCTACATCATCGTATTTTACTTCAACTTCTTCCTTCAGTCCGGATAATTTCAGTTCGCCATCATAAACTGGTTTCTGAGTCTGGAGGTATATGACAATGAATAATACAAGTGCGACAACAAGAGCAAGAAGCCCAATCAGGATTCGTTTCAAAATTTTCATAGTACGTTCTGGTTCTCGTTAAAGTTAGAAATTTCTATCTTTAGTCAATCGTAAAAAATATGAATAAGCTCCTGATTGTAGTATTTTGTTTTTGCTCGTTGATGGTTTGTGGCCAGAACAAGTATGGATTGACACCAACTAACTATGTAGAGTATCTGTCCACAGTAAAAGCCAACGCCAATAAGGAATTGATTGATCTTGAAAAATTCGTTCCCGGACTTGTTCTTGATATTCGTTATGCTACGACTAACAATTTCACTGGAGAAAAAATTTACAACTTGTCAAAGGCATATTCCAGAAAGCCAGTTGCCGAATCGCTGAAGAAAATTCAAGCCGAATTAAAGAAGGAAGGACTTGGAATAAAAATATTTGATGCCTATCGACCATATAAAGCCACTGTAAAGTTTTATGAAGTTTATCATGACACAACGTACGTAGCCTCGCCTTACCGTGGTTCGCGTCATAACCGGGGATGTGCCCTGGATCTTACCATTGTAAAACTAAGTACAGGTGAAGAACTGAAAATGCCAACCGAATTTGATTCCTTTAAAAAAGAAGCCTGGCCAACGTCTGTAGTGAAGGATCCAATTGTTAAGAAGAATCGTGAAAAATTAATTACAGTTATGGAGAAGCACGGCTTTAAAGTAAATAGCTCCGAGTGGTGGCATTATGATTTTATCGGATGGAAGCAATATGAAGTATTGGATATTGATTTTGAAGAGTTAGAATCAAGACACTAGTAGCTAGGTATTAGACATTAGACTTTAAATCCATCTTTGCTTGAACATCTTTAAAATTTTCCTTTCCAGTCTTGCTACTAATATCTAACTACTAACGTCTCACTATGACAATAGAACAAGCCCAAACCCAGGTCGATCAATGGATCAAAGAACATGGTGTTCGATATTTTAGTGAGCTCACCAATATGGCGATGCTTACGGAAGAGGTAGGAGAGGTCGCGCGCATCATGGCGAGAAGATATGGGGAACAATCCGAAAAAGAATCGGATAAGAATAAGGATTTGGGAGATGAAATGGCGGATGTACTTTGGGTTTTGATTTGTCTTGCTAATCAAACTGGAGTCAATCTAACGGAAGCATTTCAAAAGAATATGGAAAAGAAAACGCTTCGTGATATCGATAGGCATAAACAAAATGAAAAGTTGAAGTAACGATACCCGATAGCGAAGCTGAATTATTTTTTTTATTTTCAAGATCAAACCAAACCCTAAACCAATGAAGAAATTTCTTAAGATTATCGGCATTGTTTTGCTGATAATAATTTTGGCTATTTCAGGATTGCTCACCTATGTAAAAACGGCTCTCCCAAATGTTGGAGATGCTCCTGATCTTAAAGTAGAGGCAACACCTGAGCGCATCGAACGAGGAGGATACCTTGCTCATTCCGTTACGGTTTGTCTCGACTGTCATTCCACCCGTGATTGGAGTAAATTTTCAGGGCCGATCACACCGGGAACACTAGGTAAAGGAGGCGATCGATTTGACGAAAGTGTTGGATTTCCGGGTGTATACTTTGCCAAAAATATTACTCCAGCTGGTATTAGCCGGTACACTGATGGCGAACTTTATCGCGTGATAACAACAGGGGTTAATAAAGATGGCAGAGCAATGTTTCCGGTAATGCCGTATTCGCACTATGGAAAAATGGATGATGAAGATATTTATTCGATCATTGCCTTTGTCAGAACACTGGAGCCTATGGAAAATCAGGTTCCGGAATCAACGTCTAATTTTCCAATGAATTTTATTTTGAATACCATTCCTCAAAAAGGAAATCCAACCAAACGACCAGACCCAACTGATCAGCTCGCTTATGGTGCATATCTTACCAATGCCTCTGGATGCATCGAATGTCATACACAAGTTGACAAAGGACAAATTATTGAGGAGTTGGCTTATGCAGGAGGAAGGGAATTTGGTTTTCCGGATAAATCAAAGGTTATATCCGTAAACATTACTCCGGATGAAGAAACCGGAATCGGAAAAATGACGAGCAAGGAATTTATACAAAGATTTAAAGCGTATGCGGACTCATCTTACACAACACCAAATGTAAAGCCAGGGGAATACAATACCATTATGCCCTGGACAATGTATGCGCACATGACTGAGCAAGACCTTGGAGCGATTTATGCTTACCTCCGCACAGTTAAAGCTGTAAAGAACTCAGTCGTTAAGTTTGTACCAGCGAATTGAATTAAGCTTCAAGCAATAATTTGAAAAAAAAATCCTCTCGGAATAAGAGAGGATTTTTTTTGCCATTATAATTGAAGGTTGGTTCTCGTGTGCGCGGTGTGTGTTTTCGTTGTGTGCGATGTGTCTTTTCTTTTTCTTATCACTTCGTTGCTGCACTAAAAATTTTAGTAGTTTTAAGAACGTCTAAACTTTTCTTAAACCTATGTCTGACAACCAACGCTACCTTGCCCTCGATGTTTTTCGGGGAATGACCGTTTGCTTTATGATCATTGTAAACTCTCCAGGTGACTGGAGTATTGCATACGCCCCGTTGAATCATGCATCATGGCATGGCTTTACACCAACGGATTTAGTGTTTCCTTCTTTTCTTTTTGCCGTTGGCAATGCCATGGCCTTTACGATGTTTAAGTTTGAAGGTCAGGATGGATCGGTCTTTTGGAAAAAGACAATCAAGCGAACTGTTATTATTTTTCTCCTGGGATATTTAATGTATTGGTTTCCATTTATTGATTTCAATTCAGGAACGCTAAGACCGATAAGTGAGACGCGAATTTTTGGTGTGCTGCAACGTATTGCGCTTTGTTATTTCTTTGCTTCTGTCATCATACGATTTGGATCGAAGAAGTTTGCTATTGTAATGAGTGCATTGTTGCTGGTTGGATATTGGATTATACTCTATGTATATGGTGATCCGAATGACCCATATAGTTTAGCGGGTTACGCAGGAAACAAATTGGACTTTTTAATACTTGGTGAAAAACATCTTTATCATGGTGAAGGAGTAGCATTCGATCCGGAAGGAATCTTAAGCACATTACCCGCAATCGTGAATGTTATTCTGGGTTATTTGGCAGGCGATTTTATTCGCAAGCATGGTAAGTCTTATGAAACCATTGCCAAGTTGATGCTTGCTGGATCATTGTTGATTTTTCTTGCACTCACCTGGAATATGGTATTCCCCATCAACAAAAAATTATGGACAAGCTCTTTTGTGTTACTCACCGTTGGACTTGACTTTTTTATATTGTCGATTCTGATGTATGGAATAGAAATGTTAAAGAAACAATCATGGACGCATTTCTTTGTTGTGTTCGGCAAGAACCCGCTATTTATTTATTTGCTTTCTGAAATTGGATTGATTCTACTATTGATATTACCCAACGAGAGCCACAGTATTCGTGATTGGATAACAAAAGATTTCTTCGGAAGTTTTATGAGTCCAATCAATGCATCCTTCTTCTTTGCCCTCTTCTTTATGCTGAGTTGTTGGGCGGTAGGATATGTATTGGATAAGCGAAAGATTTATGTAAGGGTGTAAAGTTCCAGGCTCCAAGTTCAAGGTTTTGACAACGTTGAACTTGGAACTCTAGACTATTAATACCCCATCCCTCAACACTGGAACGAGATTGTATTGATCACAGGTAAGACAAAACTGTATGTCTTTATAAATATTCAGTTTTGCTAATCGCTTTACATGGCTAGATTCTTTCAGGAAATAAAACAAATCTTGTTTCCCTAGATTGAACAAATGCTGCGCTGCAAGCGGTGCATCGCAATCAGGTTCGGTATGATTTTTCAATAACTCAACTAACGCTCCGGCAAAGAGTGTATCTTCTAAGTTTACTTTCCCTTTCCAACCCGCACATACTACCAGAACCGGGTGCGGTTGATATTTAAGGTATTCGGCAACTGCCGAAAGATTTAAGAACGAGCCAATAATAATTTCTTTTGCTCCTGCAGATTTCGCTATGGCTTGTGTTCCATTGGTTGTAGTGAAGGCAATCTTTTTTCCTTTCAGGTTTCCATCCATGTATTCAAATGGAGAATTACCTAAATCAAATCCATCTACCTTCTTTCCATCACGCTCGCCTGCAGTAAAGTATCCTTTTGATTTCATCGCTAAGCAATCCTCCAGTTTTGCAAATGGAGTAATGCTTTCAATGCCGTGTGCAAAAGCAGTAGTCATGCACGAAGTAGCACGAAGAATATCTACGACTACAACAGCCTTATTGCTCACATCGTAGAGGTGCATTAAATCCGGACTTAAGCAAACGTCTATTGTCTTCATACTTTGATGCGTGTGATGTTTATGATACTTATGATGGTTTGTATTTTTTGTTCTGGAGTCTATGGAACTCCAATTTTGTGTTGCCAAAATTGATTAGCAATCCGACCTCTAAATTATATGCCTCAAGATAATTGATTGCTTGCGCGAAGTGAACTGGTTCTATTTGCGTTTGAGCTTTCAGCTCAACACTTATGTTGGTCTCAACTAAAAAGTCAACTCTTCTTAGACCAACCTGTAGTTTTTTATAAAAGACTGGCATTTCAAACTCACGTGCAAAGTCAATCTTTTGTAACTCCATCTCATGAGCCAGTGACCTTTGATAGATTACTTCTTGAAAGCCATTACCCAATGCATTATGCACCTCCATAGCACACCCTATAATTTTTCCTGTCAGTTCAGAATACTTATACTCAGTCTTTATCATATAGTATCACAACGAATCATACAATATCACAAACATCACACGCATCAGAGTTTAGACAATGAGTGGAGTTTTGCTCACAACGGCCTTTAAAGCTTTACCTCTCACATCAATAAATATTTCCGATCCCGGAGTGGAAAGTTCTGTGCTCACATATCCCAAACCAATACCAATGCCCAACATTGGTGATTGAGTTCCGGATGTTACTTTGCCAATTACATTTCCGGTAGCATCCTTGATTGGATAATCATGGCGTGGAATACCTCTGTCGATCATTTTAAATCCAACCAGTTTTTTCTTTACACCGTCCTCTTTTTGTTTTTTGATTGATGCAGAGTTTGTAAAATCTTTTGTGAATTTGGTGATCCAGCCTAAGCCGCCTTCCAATGGTGATGTTGTATCATCAATATCGTTTCCATAAAGACAGAAGCCCATTTCCAAACGTAATGTATCACGCGCACCAAGTCCGATTGGTTTGATATCGAATTCTTTACCTGCTTCAAAAATGGAATGCCACATTTTTTCAGCGTATGCTTTGTTCACATAGATTTCAAATCCACCGGCACCGGTATATCCTGTGTTGGAAATTACTACATTGGGAATACCTGCTAGTTCGCCAATCGTAAAGTGATAATATTTAATTGTGCTGAGATCAAAGTTTGTTAATTTCTGAATAGTCGCTGTGCCCTTAGGACCTTGCACTGCAAAGAGACAGGTATCATCCGAAACGTTTTTCATATCAGCACCCTTTGTGTTGAATTTGCTGATCCAGTTCCAGTCTTTGTCAATGTTGGAAGCATTCACCACCAACATGTAAAAGTTATCTTCTACTTTGTAGACAATCAAGTCATCCACAATTCCACCGGTCTCATTCGGAAGGCAAGAATACTGAGCTTGTCCATTAATTAATTTCGAAGCATCGTTGCTGGTTACGCGTTGAATCAGGTCAAGCGCATCAGGACCTTTCACTAAAAACTCGCCCATGTGCGATACGTCAAAAACACCCACGCCATTTCTCACGGTCATGTGTTCTTCAATATCAGATGAGTAGCGCACGGGCATGTTATAGCCTGCAAAAGGAACCATCTTTCCACCCAATTTTGCGTGGAGATCGTTTAGTGGAATGTATTTTATATCCATAGTTTAGGTAATGAGCGCCAAAGGTAGAAAATTTTCAATCCTCAAACGGGCTTGAATTAAGGTTGAAAATGGATTTGTACAGGGTCAGTTGAAATGAAAAACACTGCACCGATAAGCAATTTAACTTATCGGTGCAGTGTTTAAATAATGCTTTTAAGTTAGTCTGAAGTAGATTTAAATCACCTTCGAACCTTCCAACGCTTCATTGATGTCTTCCTGCAACTTCTTCACTTTCTCCATTTCACTCTCTAAATATTCTCGAGCTTTTTCTTCGCCTACAATACTGTCAACGGGAGGATGGAAGTTATGCATCCAGTCCATCATACTATTATCCGCTGAATCAAGTTTCGCCATAGAGTCCTGAATCTTTAGCTTTTGGTCATCTGTTAAGCCAGGTGTTGAACTAAGTTTATTCTTCAACTCTTCTTTCTGTTTATAGATATCCTCCATTTGCAACATCAATTCGTTATGAAGTTTATCTACTTCATTTAAGAGTGCCTCGTTGGCATTGCCGGCAAGAGCATCTCCGGCACCATCCATATGTTCATGGTCATGTGATTTTTGTCCGCAGCTCCAGACGATTAGCAAAAAGGAAACTAGGCAAAGTTTTGATATTATTTTCATAAGAGAATTTTTGTCTGGTAAAGTTAAGGGTTCTTGGGGATTGGGAAATGGTTGGTAGCCCATAGTCGATGGATGGCGGTCAGCAGTCGATAATTAACTTTCCCATGGTGAATTGGAAAGCGTGGATTTGATTACTGGTGCTAAGCACTTCCGCATTTATGGACAATCCTCAACTATTCTATATGAATCATTGCTTTTGAATGTTGAATAATGACTTTTGACCGTTAACTATTTCGCTAACAACCATTAGTTCCCAATAAAATACTGTAAAGTTTTCAGCTGTAGCTTGCAAGTCCGAAATAAATGGTTTTATATTTGGACATTAGTAACACAGAAATGAAAGTCAACAATACATTTTTTAGTTTTTATTACTACTTCTTTAGTACCCGAGCGGGACTTTAGCGAGCAGTGTATTGTTGATTAAACGATAACAAAAACTCAAAAAGTCCCGGCCTGCCGGGACTTTTTGTTTTATAGGGAATTTGAAAATGGCAAAGAAGAAGAAACTACGCATTGCAATTCAGGGTATAGCGACAAGCTTCCACGAGATCGCGGCACTCACGTATTTTGAAGAACCGATTGATACCATTGAGTGTCTGTCCTTCCATAGATTATGTGAGAGCTTGAAGAATGGTGAAGCTGACTTTGCTGTGATGGCCATTGAGAATTCAATAGCGGGAAGTATTCTTCCAAACTACTTTCTGTTGCAGGAATACCACTTCAGTATTGTAGGAGAACTCTATATTCCCATTCACATGAACTTACTGACGCTGCCTGGTGTGAGATTATCAGATATTAAATGCATTGAGTCGCATCCTATGGCGATACGTCAGTGTACAGAGTTTTTGCATCAACTAAAAGGTGTTGAGATCCGTGAAAGCGATGATACTGCACTTTCCGCAAAGCGTGTGAAAGAGTTGAAGTTGAAAGACACAGCAGCCATTGCCAACGAGCAAGCAGCAAAGAAATATGGACTCCAGATTTTGGAGAAGCGAATCGAAACGCATAAGAAGAATTTCACCCGCTTTTTGGTTCTAACAAAGAGAAGCACAAAGACTACTGAAGCTAATAAAGCATCGATGTCATTTGAAGTAGCCAATGAAGTTGGAAGTTTGGCTGATGCGCTAACAACATTTAAGAACAATAGCATTAACCTTTCGAAGATACAATCTATACCGATTATTGGGAAGCCAAGTGAATATTCCATTCATGTTGATGTGGAATGGAAGCGAAGAAAAAATTATGATACCGCCATGCATGAAGTAATGCGCCAGGTAAAAAATCTGAATGTATTAGGAGAGTATAAGAAAGCAAAGATTGAATATAAATAAGGTAAAAGGTGTGAATGACAAAGAACAAGGGAATACCAGTGCGCAGTCTAACATCTCATGTCTAACTACTAAAGTCTAATTAAAAGTGATACAAACCGCGAAACGAATAGCCAATGTAGAGGAGTACTACTTCAGCCGGAAGCTGGCCGAGGTTCGTTCACTTGATTCTCCTGAACTTCGAGTTATCAACTTAGGTATCGGAAGTCCGGACCAGGCGCCATCTGCAGAAACAGTTGATGCATTGATTGTGTCTGCAAAAAATCCTGCGAACCACGGCTATCAGAATTACAAAGGTATTCCACAGTTGCGTAAAGGCGTTGCTGATTTTTATAAGCGTATATATAATGTATCGATCGATCCGGAAAATATGATTCTTCCGTTGATGGGCTCGAAGGAAGGTATAATGCATATCGCGATGGCGTTTGTGAATGAGGGTGATGAAGTTTTGATTCCAGATCCGGGTTACCCTACATATTCATCTGTTGCCAACCTTGTAGGAGCGAAGCTTCGCCCGTATGCATTGAAGGAAGAATTGAATTGGGGAATTGATGTTGAGGCATTAAGGCGCAGCGATCTTTCGAAAGTAAAAATCATGTGGATTAATTTTCCACACATGCCTACCGGAAGAACTGCATCGCGAGCAGAGTTGAAAGAGTTGGTAGATCTGGCAAGAGCAAATAACTTTTTAATTGTAAACGATAATCCTTACAGTCTGATCTTGAATGACGAACCGATGAGCATTCTTTCTATTGAAGGTGCAGATGAGGTGGCTTTGGAATTAAACTCATTAAGTAAGTCTCACAACATGGCGGGATGGCGCATTGGATGGGTTGCCGGTAAGAAAGAATACATTGATGCTGTGTTGAAAGTAAAAAGCAACATGGATTCCGGAATGTTCCTCGGTTTACAGCATGCAGCAGTTGAAGCATTAAAGAACGGTGAAGCATGGTTCACGGAATTAAATAAAATGTATGGCGATCGCAGAAAAGCTGCGAAGAAGATTTTGGATTTACTGGATTGTTCATACGCTGAAAAGCAATCAGGATTATTTATCTGGGCGAAAGCTCCTGATTCAATTGTTGATGTTGAGAAATGGATTGATGAAATTTTATACGGAACAAAAGTATTCATCACACCAGGTTTCATTTTTGGTGAAGCTGGAAGAAGATACATCCGCATTTCACTTTGCTGTACAGTTGAAATGTTAAGCGAAGCATTAAATAGAATTCAAGTGTTTGAAAAATCAAAATCGAAGAACTTGCTACTAAATACTAAAGTCTAATGAAGACTACGATAATTGGTTTGGGGTTAATAGGCGGATCCATTGCCATCGATTTGCGAAAAGCAGGTGTGGCAACAGAGCTTGTTGGCATTGACAGAAATGTTGACCATGCTGCGAAAGCGGTTGAGCTTGGAATAGTAGATAAGATCGAATCGGAAGACAAAGCACTTTCAACTTCTGAGTTAATCATCACGGCCATTCCGGTAAACGCAATGTGTCAATTGTTACCGGGCTTGTTAGATGCTATCAAACCGGGTGCAGTTGTAATTGATGCAGGTTCTACAAAAAGGTTATTGTGTAAGTCGGTGGAGCATCACGAAAAACGGAAGCAGTTTGTTGCCGCTCACCCGATTGCCGGAACAGAAAACTCTGGACCTGAAGCAGCGTTCTCAGGATTGTTCAAAGACAAAACCAATATTATCTGCGAAAAAGAAAAATCTTCTCCCCACGCGTTGTCTATTGCAACACTTGTTTTTGAATCGTTGGGAATGAACACCATTTTCATGGAGCCAGAAGAACACGATAAGCACGTAGCCTATGTATCGCACTTGTCTCACGTGAGTTCGTTCTTACTGGGTCAAACCGTATTGGATATTGAACGTGATGAGAAAAATATTTTCGCCTTAGCAGGAAGTGGTTTTGCTTCTACAGTTCGTCTTGCAAAAAGTTCACCTGATATGTGGGCACCAATTTTCGAACAGAATGCAGAATACTTAAGTCAGGCGTTGTTGGAATACATTATGCACTTGCAGAAATTTCAGTATTATTTAATGAAGCGCGATGTAAAAGAACTGCACAACATCATGACCAGCGCCAACCGCATAAGAGAAATCTTAAATGGAATAGAACATAAACAAGTAAAACCAGTAGTCGAAAACGTAAAATAAACAGAACACAGAATATGAAAAACGTATTACAACTTCAGTCCATTTCTAAATGGTTACCAACCGCGAGCAAGCCCATCATCATCAGCGGTCCGTGTAGTGCTGAAACCGAAGATCAAATGGTGGCCACTGCAAAACAAATTGCAGCCACTGGAAAAGTACACGCACTTCGCGCGGGTATCTGGAAGCCACGGACAAGACCAGGCATGTACGAAGGTGCTGGTGAAGAGGGATTGAAATGGTTAATCCAGGCAAAGAAGGAAACCGGATTACCTGTAACTACGGAGGTAGCAAATGCCGCACACGTTGATGCATGTTTGAAAGCTGGTGTTGATATTCTTTGGGTTGGTGCTCGCACTACAGTAAATCCATTTTCTGTTCAGGAAATTGCTGACGCGTTAAAAGGTGTTGACATTCCGGTAATGGTGAAGAACCCGATCAACCCTGATCTTGAACTTTGGATTGGTGCATTGGAACGTTTGAACAAAGCAGGTCTTACAAAACTTGCAGCTATTCACCGCGGCTTCTCATCATTCGAAAAAGGACCATTCCGCAACGCACCGATGTGGGATATGGCCATCGAATTGAAAACAAGGATTCCAGAGTTGGATATCCTTTGCGATCCAAGTCACATCGCAGGTAATCGTGAATTGATTTCCTTCATCTCACAAAAGGCGCTTGATCTTGATATGTGCGGTTTGATGATTGAGAGTCATATCGATCCGGATGCAGCATGGAGCGATGCAAAACAACAAGTAACGCCAGCTACACTGGGTCGCATTATCGATGCACTGGTTGTTCGTACGGTTTCATCCGATAACAAAACATTTAAAGATACTTTGAGTATTTTGCGTGAGCAGATTGACCAACTTGATGATGAGATCATGTCGAAGATGGCAGCACGTATGAAGATATCGGAGAAGATCGGTCAGTACAAAAAAGAAAACAACGTTACCATCTTACAGGTAAATCGCTGGGAGGAAATTATTCAGACCCGTATTACATTGGGCAAGGCAATGGGACTTGATTCAACATTTACCAACGACTTGTTGAAACTGATTCACCATGAGTCAATCCAGGTTCAAACCAAAGTAATGAACAAGGTCACAGAGAAAGTTTAGATAATACATTAGTCTTCAGCAAGGAATTCGAATTTCAAATTGCAGTTGGTACTGCATTGAAGTTTTGAATTCCTTGTTTGTTTTAGCCTTGTCTAAGGAAAATACACACGTTTTCAGAACATCCCATTTCGAAACAAAATTTTATGCAAACGTTTTAGGTGTCATCCTTGTACATAAAATTACATGAACGACCATTCCCTGAAACGTTTCTTTACCTTTGTCGTGTTAGAGCTATAGTTATAGACTCTTATAAAAAGAACCTTATGAACACGATACAACTTCTTGGACTGGCAGCAGGTATGTTAACGACCATTGCTTTTTTGCCGCAAGTAATTAAAACCTGGAAGAGCCGCTCTGCGAAAGATCTTTCGCTGGGTATGTTTTCTCTTTTCTGCGCGGGTGTAGTGCTTTGGCTTACCTATGGTATTCTGGTGCGCGACATTCCGGTTATTGCAGCCAACTTTATGACCTTGATGCTGGCGTCTACTCTTTTGTTTTTCAAACTTCGATTTAAGGAGTAGTGAATTGGTTACCGGTCACCAGTTACCGAGTTACCAGTGACTAATTAGAATTGGATATTACTCCACTTGGTAGCTTTGTACGATTGTAGAATCAAATAGATTGCACCAAGTTGTACAGGTATCATACCGATTAGAATCAACGGCCATTTGCTTAATAAATAGTGAAGTCCACCAGGCAGAGCCATGCAGAATAACATCAGTATCCCTCGTAAAAAATTTCCAGCTTGATTCTTTGCACTAGGCGCCATCGTCAATGGAAGAATTCGTTTTCCGATGGTGGCAATAATGAGCAGGATAAGAAAGTTGTTGAACAACCCGAAGAGGATATCATCCAAAGCACTTGTGCCCCAAACAAAAAGAATCAGGGCTGCTATTACTGCGTAAATCGGTAAAAAGAGCTTTACAAAAATTGCCTTTACCATTCCCGAAAGAATTTCACCGGGACGATCTACCGGAGCAGAAGAATAAAACCAACTCGCTTTAAAATCATCTGTGTATGGAATTTCATACAAGGCAACTTGCGAAATCATAAACGTGAGGTAGATCAACACAAAATAGTATTCAGTGTTAGGTAAATTATTCCAGAGTGTGCTGAAATCATCCTTTCCACGAATCATAAACACCAAACCGAAAACGAGAATGTACCCAACAGCCGGATAAATTTTAAGTTTGATTTTCCGATCGCGACCTAAAATTTTATAAACTAATTCAAAGGCAGCGCGCTCAAATGAATTGGTTGTTACGCGCAAACTTATATTCTCAAGCAGATTACTTTTTTGCGCTTTCTCTTCTTTTGTTTTTGCAGGTTGCTCTGTTGCACTGCCCAGTGCACTCAGCTTCTTATTAAAGATAGGTGTGAGGTATTGATTTGTGATGTATAAGCCTCCTAATGGAACGATGATACCTAAAGCAGTTAGCATGATATGAGGTGTATCAATTAACCGATAGTGTAACATCTCAAGTGCTCCTCCCATCCAAATTGGGGGAATCAAATAGTCCCACCATTCGATCTCAAACACGTAATCCTCTAATTCGAAGCGACCCATCACGCGCGGGAGTAATTGGTAGCCACCCATCATTGCAACGGCCATAATGATTTGGAAATAATTGATTACGTTTTTTAATTTTTCTTCACTTGCAAAGTGCATGATGAGCAAATACGTGGCGTTGGTAATAAGTACTGCTGTGAAAACAGAAAGCACTAAAGCGATTAAAAAGAAAACTAAAAACAGAACACCAAATTTAAAACCTACCATGATCGAGGGTATAAGGGAAAGACCTAAGGTAAGTTGACCAAGATAAAGCATGATATGCGTAAGCCTTGCAACGAATAAAGTTCTTCCATCAACAGGTCGCGGAAGAATAATGGTGTTATCGCTGGTATCGAGTAAAATGGATGAGAAATCAGTGATCAGTGTCATGGCTATCATCACCATGATGTAGCTAAAAAAGAAAATCATACTTACCACTACAGAAGGTATGCTATAAATAAAAGCAGCTACAAAAATTCCAAGAATAGAATAAATGAGCAATGTCATCGCGAAAGCATTTCCAGGTTCCTGGTTTTCTTTTTTCTTGAATGACATCACCTGTCTGCGATTGTCCATCATAAGTTTGATAGCAACAATGGCACGCAGTTGTTCATAATTTACACCAGCTGCGCGATATAGACCTTGAATGAGATCAAGGAATTTCAAAAGAATGGTTTCGACTTTCATTTGTTTTCGAGAATGCTAATGAATTGACCTGCGGCTGATTGATGTTCTTTGTTACCGGTGATTTCGGTGAAGAGTTGTTCCAACGATCCGCTGTTCGCTTGTGAATTTAATTCGGCATATGTTCCATTCGCGATCATCTCGCCTTTGTTGATGATAATGATGCGATCTGAAATTTTTTCTACTACATCCATGATGTGTGAACTGTAGAAAATCGTTTTGCCACTTTGCTTTAACTGGATTAGAATTTCTTTCACCAGAATAACGGCATTGGCATCAAGCCCTGAAAGTGGTTCATCTAAAAATAGAATGGATGGGTTGTGAATCATGCCCGCAATAAGCAATACCTTTTGCTTCATACCTTTTGAAAAGGTAGTCATGCGTGATTCGCTATGATTGCCAAGTTCAAAAACCCGAAGCAGTTCATTTGCTTTTGTTTCAGTCTGGTTTTTATCAAGGCTATAAAGCTGTCCGATAAAATGAAGATACTCCAAGGGTGTGAGCGTTTCATACAGAGCAGCATTTTCCGGAATGTATCCGATACGTCTTTTTATTTCTAATGTATCTTTTCTTATGTCAAACCCAAGAACAGTAGCATCACCTTCAAAATCAGGAATGATGCCTGTTAAAATTTTGATGGTCGTACTTTTGCCGGCACCGTTCGGCCCGATGTAGCCAATGATCTCACCTGATTTTATTTCAAGGTTGATGTTGTTTAGTACTTTGGTGGTGTAAGTCTTTGATAGATTTTGGGTGGTGATAACAGGTGTTGAAGACATTCTTTATCTCTATTGTTATTGTTTTAAGAATATTTTTAATAGTGTCCACCGACCACAGTCGACTGTTGAACGTGGTCGTGGACAGTTGACTAATCGAGGCCAATCATCATAAACGCCCCCCAAAAAATTGGCTCGGGATATTCCGTTCTTAACTCTTTTTTAGAATCGATGAAGCTTTGACGAAGGTTGTTACTGTTAAGCCACTTCTGATAAAAGCGTAACATGAGTTTTTGTGTAGCATCATCATCTACCTTAAACATACTCATGATTAATACTTTCGCACCCGCCACTAAGAATGCACGTTGCAAACCGTAAACTCCTTCCCCTGCCTCCAAATCGCCAAGCCCTGTCTCGCATGCGCTTAACACAACCAGATCAGTCTGGTCGAGGTTTAGACTCATCGCTTCATAGGCGGTGAGAATGCCACTCTCCATATTGTAGTTGTAATCAGTCTTGTCCATTAAATCACCGGCACCTTTCAACAATAAACCTGTGCGCATTAAAGGATTTTGGGTTAGCATAGCTTCGTTACTTTCCAACCCATCTTCAAGTGTTCGTTGTGTAGTTGGTCTTGTAAATCCATGGGTAGCAATATGGAATATTTTCGGACTGTTAAGTTCTTTAACCTTTTCTTCAGTAGCAGTCTTTTCAATATACTCAGTCGTTATCCACCCTTTTTGTTTTAACATAAATTGAAGTTGTTCCACTTCTTTTTCTGTACCTGGTAATGCCATCCATTTTGGATCGTTCGAAGCGGAAAGATAGAATGTAGGATTTCCAAACATGGAAGCTGTATTATTAGTAGAAGTACCTTTCGACTTTACCTTGCGGAGATATAGATCTTTGGTATTGCTTACCAAAACAATGTTTGAGTTGTCGATTACATATCGACCATCAGGCGTTGGAATGGCCTCCAGATTTATTTGGTTATACACACCATCTGCTGATAAATAGATTGTGGCTGCCTGACCAATTTCATCGTTTATAGGTTTCCAAAAAATATTGTATGAGATTTCATCTGGTATCTTACCAGTAATGGCGTTGCGATAGAATTTGAAATACCGTGTCTCCATTTTCTTTCCATCTCTTAGCAGAATCGCTTTTGGCCGGGATAGTTCTGGTTTTAAATACAATGCAGCATAAATAACAGAATCCGTGAAGTCGTGATTGAAGTACCGATACCTGACCATTTCAATGGCGACTTCATTTTGTTTGATGGATTTTTTCACATCTTCGTAGGTGATGCGTTTATCTTCAAAACTCTGACCAAACAATTCTGATTTCTGACTTAATTCTTTTTCCAATCGTTCTACATCTTGTTGAAGCGCTGCCGGGTCAATATTATTTTCAGTAAGTTGAGATGGGCTCATTGACAATGCCAATGTGAGCTGTTCTTTTTTCTGCACCCAGTTATTGAATTGGGTTTTTAAATCTTCATCGGTGCTACTTAGAATCCGCTCCCGAATTTTGATTGACGAACTCAAGAGCAATGCTTTTGTGAGCAATTGATAGTTGTAGACTTTTCCGGTGAGATCTTTAAAGTCTTCCAGATTTCCAAAAGCGAGAGTATTATAGAATTCGAAATCACCTTTAATGGTGTTCCAGTATTTTGTTTTCTGAATTTCACTTAAGGCAGGGAAATACTCCTTAATATAATTTTCATAGTTGCCTAATGATTCTTCGATCAGCTTCTTAGCCTTTTTGAAATCCTTTTGCTGATAGTATACTTTGCTCAATTTTGACAATACCTTTACATACTCTGGGTGTGTGGTACTAAAGAATTTTTCATAGAGATCTTTTGCCTGATTATAAAATTCTTCGGCTTTCTTATAATTCTTGAGTTGATAGTATACATCACCAGTTAAAGTATAAATACTGGCCGAGTTAATGTTATTCTTTGTGCCAGTCTTTGTTCTCCATATATTTTCAGCACTGGTTAGTGAACTAAAGGCGATATCGAATTTTTTTTCGGAAATGTAAAGAATGGCAACATTTTTCAGGATTTCAGCATATTGCGGATTGTCCGGGCCAAGTTTAGCGCCCATTATCTTTTGCGATTCAAGCATAAGTTTTTCCACTTCTTTTCTATTGTCGCCTTTATAGAATTTAATTAATGAAAGTTGCGATAGTGACTTGGCAACTTCAATATGGTTTCGCCCAAATTGTTTCTCCTGACTGGCAATGGCCTTTAGGATATTTACTTCAGCTCGATCATAGTCTCCTAATGTGTACGAGATGTCACTTAATAATCTTTGTGTTGGTGCAGTTTTAGTGGAGTTCTCGCCATACGTTTTTATTGCGATTTGATTAGCACGTTGTGCTACACGTTCAGCCTCTGTATAGTCTGCCTTCGTAAGAAGAATGCGCCCCTTGTTAATTAATGGTTCAATCAGTCTTAATGAATTATTGCCGTAGAGTTTTTGGTATTCAGCAATAAGGTTAGTTAAAAGCTCATCCGTTTCTGAATATCTGCCCAACTGAATAAAAAGAGAAGAAAGTTCCTCTGCTGTAGATACCTCACTCCCCACTTCAACATCTGCATTTTTTATTAATTTTTTAGTTCGCAGTAAATTGCTTTCAGCCTCATCAAACATCCCTTTTATTCCGTATAACTTCGCTTGCGTTTCAATGATCTGAATATAGTACCCAATATATCTATCATCCTTGCGGTACTCTTCTAATATTTTAAGAGACTTATTAATGTCTTCTTCTGCTTTTTCATATTGACCGATTTTTAAACTCAGACTGGCAATGCGTTCGAGTTCGGCACCATAACGTGGATCTTTTGAATCATATTTTTTTCTTGCTTTATCAGAAGCATCGTTCAGAGTTTTGAAGGCCAAATCATATTTATCGATGAGCTCATACCATGTGCCAATATGATTCAGAATATCTTGTAGATCTTTGTGTTGTTCGCCAATTTGTTTTTCAACCACACCAAAATAACTTTCTTTATAGATAGTACCGGCTTCTTCAATTTTATTGGTGTAATCCAAATAGAAATTGGCAAGATAAATTCTGGCTAAATGATATTCAGGGGAGTTCTCTCCGCATAATTCCTTTTTAATAGAAGCCAATTGATTCAGATACGTTTCAGCAGAGGCATACCGTTTTTCTTTTATAGTTACATCATATAAGAACTCAACAAGCTGACCGGTGGTCCTGTAAAATTTTGGAAGACTGTTCAGCACGGCTAACGCACCACTTTCCAAATTCTTTGTTTTGTCCTGCTCCATCTTGGAATCAAACTCAACAGCTTTCATGTTCGTGCGCAAAACGCTTCCGCTTGGAAACTTCTTTAGCACCTTTTCAAATTCCAATTTCACATTTTGATAGCGTGCGCGATTTCCTTTCAATAATAAATCATCCAGGTAATCGAGGTAAACATCCTGCGCCAAAGTGTTTGTTGGACTCGTCTTCCGTTTTAAGTCATTTAATATATTGTCGAATTCAAGTTCATTTCCATGGGGTGTACTGCTTTCCTTCAAAGCTTTTGCCATAATGTAGCGCGCTTCGACTTCTGCCAGACTCGTCTCACCCAAAAACCGGGATTTACCTTTGAGCCAACTGGTGGCATTTGAATAGGTATATGATGCATCAGAATTATTTTCATCTGCTCCAACAACGGATATTCTGCCTCTCATTGCATCTGCTTTGATTCTTAAGTTGAGAAGTTTAGCATAATCACCATAACGTTTTGGAAGTTCTTGTTCTGGTACACGCTGAGTCTTAATAGAGGTACCCTCAACAACAGATTCTTTTTCGATGGCACGAGAAGAAAAATATTTTTCATTTTCTTTTAGCAATTCAATCGCATCGTTCCAAAAGCCCTGACCAATCATAGCTTCCGCTTGTGCCAATGCGATTCTTGATTTCAACGCATCGGTAAGTTGATTACTCTTTTCCAATAGAATCATGGCGCGATCCAGATATTCGTCACTCAACCGAAAGTTGCCATACTCATTGTAGATTTCACCAACTTCAATTAAAGTCGTGGCATAATTTGTACTATTTTCACCAAATGTGCTTTGGCTGCTGGTAAGAGCCGTGTTCAATGAATTGTCAAAACTGGTAAGTGTACCTAATGCCAGGTTAATCTTTGCCTCCCGAATGTAAATGCCGGGCATGTACGACTGATGATCAGGTTTAGATTGAAGTGACTTTTTCAATTTCTGTAGCCCACTGCTGGCTTTTAAGAAATTGCCTGAAGCGTAATAGGTATCTACCTTTGCGAGGCTTTTATCAATCTTTTTGTTTTGAGAAAAAGCAACATGACTTGCTGCCATACAAAACAATGCGAGGATGCACGATCGGAAGATCTTCATGATAAAGAGGGTTTACGGATGTAACTTCGAAGATAAGGAATTATACAAGGACAAGGAAAAAGGTACTAGGTACGAATGACTAGGTACGTGTTAAAAGAAAATCATTGATATTCAGAAAGTCCTACCTTGTTCCTCGTCCTTTTTTCCTCGTTCCTCCACTATTCTTTCATCAACTTTTTCAATATTCCAGAAGCCGCGTCTGTAATTACCGTTCCAGGCCCAAACACAAACGAAACGCCTGATTGAAAAAGAAAATCGTAATCCTGCGCTGGAATAACTCCACCGGCAATCACCATAATATCACCCCGACCTATTTTTTTTAAGGCTTGAATTAATTCCGGAACTAGTGTTTTATGTCCACCGGCCAAACTGGAAGCGCCAACAATATGGACATCATTTTCTGCTGCCTGCATTGCTACTTCTTCTGGTGTTTGAAATAATGGACCGATGTCAACATCAAATCCTAAATCGGCAAAGCTGGTTGCGATTACCTTTGCACCACGATCGTGACCGTCTTGTCCCATTTTTGCAACGAGAATGCGGGGTCTTCGTCCATCGCGTTCAGCAAAGCGATCGGATAATTTTCTAACCTCTTCAAAAGCCGATTGATTTTTCATCTCACTCGAATATACACCTGAAATGGATTGGATGGTTGCTTTGTAGCGTCCGAATGTTTTTTCTAATGCTGTCGAAATTTCTCCGAGTGTTGCACGCTTGCGGGCAGCATCAATAGCGAGTTCAAGCAAATTTCCCTTTCCAGTTTGAGCTGCTTCAGTTAATGCACTTAAAGCAGCTTCAACTTCGATAGGATTACGTTCTGCTTTTAATTTAGTGAGTCGCTCAATCTGTTCATTACGAACAGCGGTGTTATCAACTTCGCGTATTTCAAAATCAGGTTTCTCAGTTGTCTGATATTTATTTACACCAACAATTACATCACGACCAGAATCAATGCGTGCCTGCTTAGCAGCAGCAGCTTGTTCGATGCGCATTTTCGGAATGCCGCTTTCAATGGCCTTCGTCATGCCTCCAAGTTTTTCAACTTCTTCAATTAAGTCCCACGCTTTCTCTATGAGTTGTGATGTGAGACTTTCTACATAATATGAACCACCCATTGGATCAACCAATTTGGTAATGCCCGTTATCTTTTCTAAATATAGTTGAGTATTGCGCGCAATGCTCGCTGAAAAATCAGTGGGTAATGCAATGGCTTCATCTAATGAATTAGTATGTAATGATTGCGTTCCACCCAACACTGCAGCAAGTGCTTCAATGGTTGTGCGTGTTACATTGTTGTAAGGATCCTGCTCCGTCAAACTCCATCCAGAAGTTTGACAATGCGTTCGTAAAGCCATCGACTTTGGATTAGTCGGATTGAATTGTTTAACGATCTTCGACCATAGTACTCTTGCGGCACGCATCTTGGCAATTTCCATAAAGAAGTTCATTCCAATACCCCAAAAGAAAGATAAACGTGGAGCGAAATTGTCAATGGCAATACCGGCTGCTATTCCTGTGCGAATGTATTCCAATCCATCGGCTAGTGTGTACGCTAATTCGATATGTGCTGGAGCGCCTGCTTCATGCATATGATATCCACTAATGCTAATGGAATTAAACTTCGGCATGTGCTTCGAAGTGTATGCAAAAATATCGGCCACAATCCGCATCGATGGTGATGGTGGATAGATATAGGTATTGCGCACCATGAATTCTTTCAGAATGTCATTCTGAATTGTGCCACTTAATTGTTGAGGCTTTACGCCTTGTTCTTCTGCAGCAACAATATAGAATGCCATGATCGGTAACACAGCACCATTCATGGTCATCGAAACTGACATTTTATCAAGCGGTATTTGATCGAAAAGAATTTTCATATCCAATACCGAATCGATAGCAACACCTGCTTTTCCAACGTCACCGGATACGCGTGGATGATCGGAATCATAACCACGATGTGTGGCCAAGTCAAATGCAACAGAAAGTCCACGTTGACCCGCTGCTAAATTTTTTCTGTAAAAAGCATTTGAATCTTTTGCAGTAGAGAAACCTGCATATTGCCTGATAGTCCATGGCTTTGTAGCAAACATGGTTGCATAAGGTCCGCGAAGGTAAGGTGGAATGCCTGCTGTAAAATCTATGTGCGATAAATTCTTAGAATCAAGGGCAGTATAAGCCGGTTTCACTTCAATCTTCTCCGGACTGGTCCAGGATTTAGTATTTGTCTCTCCTGTTGAAGAGCCAATAGCAAACTGATTGTATTTTATAGAATTTAAATCGGGCTTCATGATTGTTTAACCTTTTGTTGAAAATCTAACCATGAGGTCTGTGCTATTTCATCAATCATCTTTTCGATTGCATATGCTCCGGAGGTAGCATCGGCTACTTTGTCGATATACGATTCTTCACGCAATACATTTGAAATATTTCGTGCAATGCGATTCATTGTTGAATTTTCATCTTCTGCATAGACGGTAAGCGAATTACAACCACCAAGTGCTGCGGCCAAAGAGGCCAATGTACTTTTCAGCATATTGGCATTTGGTTGATAAGCAGTATTTGTCCAGGCTTCAGAACGAATATGAATGTGTAGATAGGATGATTGATAACTCTTGTGTCCATAAGACCGAGCAATTTGAAACCACAACATGCGCAGCGCTTTTAGTTTCGAGATCTCAATAAAAAAGTTTGTTGAGACGGGGAGTGAAAAAGCAATTTGTTGAATAGCGATCGATGTGTCAATTCCATTTTCAACTAACTGATCAAGAAGATGCACTCCTTTTACAAGAGCTTCTGAAATTTCGTTTACAGGAGTAGATGGATTTATTATCAATCCATACGAATGGAATTTTTTGAGTAGAGGTAGATTTAATCCTGAAAGGTTATTTTTCTCAACATCATCATCCCAAAATATTGTTCCGGTTAAAACAGAAGGATCATATTTTTTTTTCTGAATGTATTTTGAAAGATTTTCAGAAATCGAATTGTTGCTGTTCGCTCGAAACGAAACCGAACAATACGGCCAGTCAATTTGATTGAGGAGTAGATCAAGATTGGGGTTTGAGTGATTACGAATGTCAAATAAAATCCCATCCGCACCAGAGGCTAATTGTGAAAGCGCATTTGCATTGGCCTCTTTTTCATTTGTGACTGTAATGTTGGGCATATTAATCCAGGCACGTGGCCCTGAGTATTGATCTGTAGAGGGAGATAGCTGAAAACTATTTTGTTTTGAATGTGTAGGGACATCATGCTGATCGTAATATGCCAAAAAGGCCAATTCATTTTCACTCCATGCCAAAGCATCGTTGGGATTTTTACCGTCAATCTCCAAAGAAGCGGCTGCTTGCCAGTTTTCTTTGTTAACGGAGGGAAAAGAAAGTTTTATTAACTCGTGAATAGATTTGTGAGGCATGCAAAAGCAAATTCAACTCAATTTTAGTCAAGTTTTTATCAACCGGGGCAGAATTAGCAGAATTTTAGAAAGGCCAAAATAGGATATTGAACAGCGTAAAGTGGATGAGCGTTAAATTACTCTTAAAAGTGGGGTTTTATTAAAGCTATTTTGCTTTTTACGATCCAAAACTTTTATTGAAAAATCAAGGACATATCCTATTGTTTTGTTGACCTCTTTTTTTACATCTTTGTCTCCCCTTTCCCCAAAAAGGAATTCAAATCCAATCAATTAGGAGCTCAATGGAAGTTAGCTGTAGTACAGTATGGAATGATTGTCTCGAAGTAATTCGTGAGAATGTAGGAGATGAGAATTTTAATACTTGGTTTAAACCGATCAATCCACTTCGTGTGGATGGTGACGTGCTTACCGTTCAAGTGCCTTCTCAGTTTTTTTACGAGTGGTTGGAGGATAATTATGTGCCGGTTTTAAAGAAGGCTATTCATACAGTTTTGGGCCCAACAGGCCGATTGGAGTACTCTGTGGTGGTCGATAGTGGTAATCAGCAAGCACCATCGGTATCGGTAAATTATCCGGCCAACGGTTCGGGCAATAGACGCAGCGCTATCAATGGCAATGCCTTTGGTTCTGATGACTATTCGCCTTTTTCTGTAAAGCAACTGAATCCGTTAACCGTTAATTCAAGATTAAACGCATCCTATACTTTCGATAATTTTGTTGAAGGCGATTGTAATCGTTTAGCGCGTTCTGCGGGTGTCGCAGTAGCTAAAAAGCCGGGCATTACTTCATTTAACCCCTTGATGTTATATGGTGGAGTAGGTGTGGGAAAGACACACTTAGTGCAAGCCATCGGAAATGAGATCAGAAACAACATGCCGAATAAGGTTGTGTTGTATGTTGATCAAAATGACTTTACAAATCAATTCCTCAATGCGCTTCAAAATCATAAAATTCAGGACTTCCAGAATTTTTATTTGCAAGTCGATTTATTGATTCTGGATGACGTGCAGTTTTTGGCGGGTCGCGAAAAGACGCAGGAAATGTTTTTCCATATTTTCAATCAGCTTCATCAGACCGGTAAGCAGGTAATCATGACGAGTGATTGTCCGCCACGCGATATGAAGGGATTCCAGGAAAGATTGCTTTCGCGATTCAAATGGGGACTTACTGCTGATTTACAAGAACCAGATTTCGAAACGAAGTTGGCCATTATCAATAGAAAGATGTTGGCGGATGGAATTCAAATACCAACCGAAGTTTCAGAATACCTTGCTTATAGTGTAGATACAAACCTTCGCGATATGGAAGGTGTGTTAAACTCATTGATATTCCATGCTACTTTATTAAAGAAAGAAATTGATTTAGAACTCGCGAAAGAAGTTCTTAAAAATATTATCAAAGAAATTCAGTCTGATGTAAGTGTTGACTTTATTCAAAAAACCGTTTCAGAATATTTCAAGATCGACCTGGATCAAATGAAGGGCAAAGTGAAGAAACGTGAGATTGTTATTCCACGTCAAGTGGCGATGTATTTCTGCAAGCGTTATACTCAACTTACCTTAGCACTTATTGGTAATAACTTTGGTGGTCGTGATCACAGCACAGTGATTCATGCTTTGGAATCCGTTGAAGACATGATGAAGACTGATCCAAACTTCAAAGCATCAGTTGAAGAGTTAGGTAAGAAATTAAAGTTGAGAGTCAGCTAACAATTATTTTCAATTCAATATGAGATCAGTTCGATTCATCCTCATTCTAAGTGGTCTGATCTCTTTATCCTTTTTAACAGAGACCTGGTATTTACTGGATTCAAATAATTTCGGATTTAGTATTCTCTTTCCACAAAAGCCTGCTGAAGAAGCTCAAGTGATTCCGAGCGCGGTGGGGGAACTCAAGCTGAACATGTATATCTATGATGCTTCAGCCGATGATACGGATGAAAATCTAATCTATCTCGTTAACTATACTGAATATCCGGATTCATTATTTGCAGGGGCTTCAGAGGAGAAAATAACGAAAATGTTAAGAGGTTCCGTTGATGGCATGTTGAGCAATGTGGAAGGAAAGCTCATATCTGAAAAGGTAATTGAATTAAATGGATTCCCTGGCAGAGAGATAAAGGCAAGCATTCAAAATGCAACTGCCATCATCAATGTTCGCTTTTACCTTGTCCGGAATAAGATGTATCTGATCGAAACCATCACCGATGCGACAAAAGATTCAAATCAATCTATGAGTAAGTTCTTAAACTCGTTTAAGCTCAAATAGATTTATTTAATCACGAAAGGAATCTCCACCTGCTGTTTCGAACTATTGATTCCGATTATAGAGGCCCGACCTTTAAACTTTTCAAAGAAATCAACCACCTCCTTTGGATCAGCCACACGAACCCGGTTAATGAAAACAATGGTAAAATTCTCGGGCACGCCAATTTGATTCAATTTACTTTGATCGCTGATCTTAAAAACCTTTACACCGTATTGTGTTGATTCCAATTGAGCGCCAAGCGCAGTGGATTTGATAATCTCCCGTTTAATTAAATCACTTGACCCATTTTTATTCACCAATGTGAGTGAAGTAGTTTGTGGCTTATTATCACGGAGGTAAGCAATATTAATTTTGTCTCCGGGATAGTGATAGCTGAGTTCTTCTTCAAATTCACTTTGCGTATTAATATCTTTTCCATTCAATTTAATAATTACATCGCCTAATTTTAAACCCGCTTGCATAGCAGGGCCGTCTCGTTCCAATTGTTCTATCAATACACCGTTGTAATTTTTTACATTGGTATTCAGATCATACTTCTTCGTGTTTTCATAATTGTATTCCACTACACGCCCTCCGAGTAATGCTTTTTGTACAATGCCATACTTAACTAAATCATCAAAAACTTTTCGTGCAATGTCAATCGGTACTGCAAAGGCATAACCTGTGTATGAACCCGTGCGCGATAAAATTGCGGAGTTAATACCAACAAGCTCTCCGTTCTTATTTACTAATGCTCCTCCTGAATTTCCGGGATTGATAGCAGCATCGGTTTGAATGAATGACTCGATTGGAAATTTATCTTCCAGTATTCCAATCCTTCTCCCTTTCGCACTCACAATACCCACTGTTACTGTTGAAGAAAGTGAAAACGGATTTCCTACAGCTACAACCCATTCGCCTACTTGTAAGTTTTTGGAACTGCCCATCGCGATGGCCGGTAAATTGGTTTCGTTGATTTTGAGCACTGCTAAATCAGTGGATGGATCGGTGCCGATTAATTCTGCGGTATATGTACGTTTGTTATAAATGACTTCTAATCGCTCGGCTGATTCAACAACGTGGTTGTTGGTTATGATATAACCATCAGCAGAAAAGATTACGCCTGATCCGCTGCTCACTTGAGTTTGGGTGCTACTTCCACCACCACCAAAAAACCAATCAAAAGAATTATAGGCAATACCTTTAGCAATGCTGTTAATGTAAACTACACTCGGAATAGTTTTCGTTGCAGCTTCTGAAAAATCAACTGGTGCGAGCGCTACAGATACAGGAGTAGATGAGTACGAAATGTTTCTTTGGTTGAAAGCTCCTGAATCCAGTGACACCGTATTAAATGTGGGTGCATTGGACTCTGATGCTGGCTTGTTAATGTACTGAAAGGTGTAGGCTCCCCCCAATCCTCCAATAAACCCGATAACTAATATTTTGATGAAGTTTTTCATATTCTGAACTGGATGTTAGATGCTAGGTATTAGACTTTAGAAAAAATGGTTTCTCTTTTTATAATCAACTTTATTTTAACGCAATAAATTCAATAATGATGTAACAGAAGGCGAAATAATTCTTTTGCTTAAAATCTTGCAATAGTTATAAGAAAAAAATTGAGCTAACTAAAAATCTATTCCGGAGAGAAGAACCTATGAAAGCTCAGTTTATTTTTTGTCGCTGCCCAACCACAACAAGGCATCTAAAAGAAAGGTATTCTGATCTTTGCTGCTAAACGAGGAGGATAACTGTTTATTTGTTTTGTTTTCATAATCCATGTCGTTGTGCCCCATGTTGGTATAGATCATTTTGTATTTTGTATTCGTCCACACAATCGGATAATAGCCACTGTGCCAAATTTCATCCTGCTTTGGACCTGTGCCCAATGGAAAGCTTGACGGATCAACCGACATAAGGATTTTTATATCCGGATTCTTTCGCAAATCCGTTTCCCAACGATACCACTCGCTTGGCGCTGAAGTAAGCAGTTTAGGTAAATGTTTAGTGACAGGATGTTTTGAATCTTCAACGCGCAAAATAGCGGAGGTAGGTCGCCAGGTATTGCTGGCAAAAGACCCGGCTCCAATAAATTGATTGTGATACCAATCCCAATCCTGGTTAAAGTCGGAATCATTTAAAGCAAATCCAGCAAAGTGAAATCCCATCCACGCACCACCGTGTTCCATATAATATTGAAAAGCTTCTCTCTGTTTTGGTGTCTCAGGACGTGTATCTAAAAACAACACAACCTGATACTTCGAAAGAAATTCTTTGTTGAGATTATCCCAGTTTTTAGTGGAGTCGTAAGCAAAATGATTTTGTGCGGCAAGAGTTGAAAACCATTTATGCGCTTCGTGCACAAAGCTGATGTGTGCTGCATCATTCTTTGCAGTATAAAAAGCGACCACTTTGAAATTTTGAGAATTACTCTGTGCAGAAATGGAAAAGTAAAAACAAAGAATGATACAAATGATAATGTTGAATCGAAACATGGTTTTCTTTTATACTTCTAATATAAGAATTAAAAGGTCAACCCATTGATTGATGTTATCTTGACTTTGTGACTCCCTTGTGACTTTGTGTCTTTATGGCAAAAAAGCCTATACTTTCGCCACGAAGACACAAGGGTTCACAAAGAAAATTAGTTAAAGTAAAATACTGTTTACAACATCATTTATTGAATCGTTTCTTTTACCATTCCGCAGCTAAGCATGGCTTGTCCAAAGTAAGGATTCTTTATAGCTTTTTCATTTGAAAGCCAATACGCTCCTTCATTATTATTCGCCATTGGACAATACTCTAAATAGAGTTGACCTGATGTAAGTGAATTGGCTTTTATAAGCGTTGACATTTCTGTGCTAAGTACAGAGAATGCTTTACGTTGATCAGCCAGAGTTGACGCATAGGCAATATTAGCAGCTTCAGTTGCAGCAACCTTACCAGTGCTAATGGCCAATAATGATTTTTGTAATTCGCCTGAAATTTTCTTCGCTTCATCTTGCTTCGAAGCAACGAGCGCATCTTTCAACTGAATATAAAGCCCGTAAGCTTTGCCAACGTTTACATCTTTAAATGTAGGCGCAGCTGCTTGAGTTGTTTGTTCCGCAGGTTTGCTATGATCATGCTGTGCTGTTGCAACAATGGATGCAACTAAACAAAGTGCAAGGCTGAATAATGTGTTTTTCATATTTCTCAATTTTAATTGTAACGTTTTCTCTTTATATTTTTTCTTTTGTCATTCCGCAAGTCGGCATCATTTGACCCATGTATGGATTTATAATTTCTTTGGTGTCGCTAATCCAATAAGCTCCTTCATTGTTCTTTGCCATTGGGCAAAACTGAAGGTACAATTCATTTTCATTTGGGCGATATGCTTTTATTAAGGCATACATACCTTCACTTACGTTAGAAAGACCAGATCTACTTTCTTCAATATCAACACTTTCAATAACATGCTTTAAGCCGTTTGAGATTTGGGCCAGTTGAACGTGATAAAAATCCATTTGCTCACCCTCGAGCTTTGACATATCAAACTTTGCAAGATTGTCTGCAAAAGTCTTTGCTTCGGTTTTTGCACCTTCATTGTTGTCTTCAATTAGTGCTTTGTTCACTGCAAAATAGTTTGCAAGCAATCCATTGATTTGTGTTTTTACCGATGCATCTACATTTTCAAATACTTTTATTACGGGAGCTTCTGTTGCTGCCGCTTGTTGATGATCATCATGCTCAGTTGTTTCAGTTTTCTTTCCGGAGCACGAGACGATCAATACAACTACAGCCAAACTCGTTGCCAACTGGAATACATGTTTTGTTTTCATTCGATTTATTGTTTTGTTTTAATTTTCTAAACTCTTTCAGCAAATCCCTCTCTACCGGAGAGGGGTTTAGCGTTAGGCTCTCTCAAGCTCCCTTCTTCAATACGCTTTCGCTATAAAGAAGATACGCACCTGTAATCACTACATTCTCATTTTCTGCAAGACCTTCTGTAATCTCTACCATTTCCGAATTTTCAATTCCTGTTTTCACCTTACGTGATATAAACGATCCGTCTTTTTGCAAGATCCAAATATGATTTCCGCTTTCGTCACGAATTACGGCATCTACTGGAATAGCAATTGCTTTCTTGTCAGAATGCGTTAGAATAATATTCCCTTGCATACCAGGCAGAAATGTATAATCTGAATTCCTAATTTCCACACGCACAATTGTTACCTGACTTCCCTTCCGATATTCCGGACTCATAAACAACACCTTACCTTTTATAGAAGTTTGATTTGAATTGGAAATGGACACGTTTACTTCGTCACCCGATTTAATGTATTGAGTTTCTCCCGGATAAAGTTCGGCTTCCATCCAGAGCTTGTCAAGTTTTTCGATGCGATAAAGTAAGGCACCTTCTGAAATGTATTGGCCCTCATTTACTTCTATACTTTTTACTGCACCGGATACAGGCGCAAAAAATGTGATGCGTGAATCAACTGCTTTTTTCTTCCCAAGAATTTCGATTTGACTTTTTGTCATCCCAAACAATAATAATTTCTTTTCTGCTGAAGCGACAAACGATTGATAACGCTCTTCTTTAATTGCTTCCGCTTGCTTCAAGGCCAATACATATTCTTGTTGGAGGGTAAGCAACTGTTCACTATAAAGCTGATACAACGCTTGTCCTTGTTTAACTTGTTGCCCAATTTCTTTTACATAGAGTGTTTCAATTCTTCCCTGAACACGACTGCTGATCACTTCAGTTTGTGTCTCATCCGCAACTAATTTTCCAGTGATTATCGTATTGTTGCCAATGTCCTGCATGCGCACTAATGTTGTGGTAATGTTTGCCAGTTTCTTTTGAGTGTCGCTTAGCATGATCGCTTTATTCACGATTGCACTTACCTTCACCAGATCCATTCCGCAAATCGGACAAGTGCCCGGCTTATCTTGAATAATTTGTGGATGCATTGGACATGTGTATTGCTCCTTCGCGGCTTCATGATGTGCATGCTCATCTTTCTTGTTGCACGAATTAATGAGTAAGCAACTCAACAAACCAAAAACCAATATGCTGTTTTTCATAATCATTTTATTCTTCACGATTAACTTAGGTCTAGTTTTTCACTTTTATAAAGCCCTCGCTATCCATCAGGAACTGGGCATCATAAGCGATGCTATCTTGCATCGTAATTCCTGAAATAACTTCAATCCAATCATCAAAAGTTTTCCCGCTGATAATTGACTTTGGTCTGAATGTTCCATTTCGTTTTGTGAAAGCAATTTTTTCCGTTCCTAAATCTATGCTTGCGCGAATTGGAATCCATAATGATTTTCCTGATTCCGTTTTTAATTTACCTTTCACAAGCTGACCGATCTGGTATGTGTGTTGAGGATTAGATAAATACACTCTCAGTTTCACAAAATTTTCTCCCTCTTGATAGAAAGGCTGAATGAAACTTATTGTGGACTGAATTTCCTCTTGGTCCGAATCAAAGGAAAGAGAAATGGGATCGTTCAGTTTAATTTCTTTTGGATCCCCTGGCAGAATCTGGAATTCAGCCCATACTTGTTCTGTGTTCACAATATTGAAAATGGTTTGACCGCTCGTTACATACATACCTTCACGTATTTGTATTTCGGTTTGTATCGGTTTGTTGGATGATGGAGTTTGCATCGTTGATTCCCTATTCATAGCAGAGGAAGCAGGTGGTGACGAAGTTGTTGATGGTGCAGAACCCCGAAGAGCACTTTCTTCCATAATGTATCCATTCACAGAGCTATAAACCGGGATAGAATGTATTTCTTTTCTGGATGAAGTGATTTGTGCAATCTGTTGATCTGTAACACCCATGAGTTTTAATTTTTCTTGAGCGGATTCAATAAGTTGTACATTCTCTGCATCTGATTTTTGCAAGTAAAGGAGATCGCGCTGAGCAGTTAGTAATTCCGGACTATAGATTTCTAAAATCTTCTCCCCCTTATGTATCGGTTGAAAATTGTATTTGATCATTAACTTTTCAATTCGGCCACTGATGCGAATGGGAACAGCGGTGATTCTTCTGGTATCATAGGTAATTACACCACTTGTTTCTGTATTGATTGATTGTGATTTTAAGATGGGTGTTATTACTTTAATTGAACCGACTACGGAAACATTCGTTGGCTTTAAAAGATAGTTGAGCTCTTGTGTTATCTTCACTTCATCACCGACTTTTCCTTTCAACACCAGATCCATCCCACAAACCGGACATTGACCCGGCTTATTCTGAAGAACAGTTGGGTGCATTGGACAAATATATTCCTGTGCATGAGCATGGTCATTCTTATTTGAGCATCCACCTAGTGCAAGTAATAAGACAATAGAGAATAGACAATAGACGGAAGTTAATCTATCTATAATTGCATGCTTTGGAATCTGAGTGGCCATTTTTCTATTTTTCAATTTGCTTCTCATAGGTCACAATCATTTCGTAGTACTTCTGAAGGGTATCCAAGTATTGAATCTGTGTCATGTTCAGGGTTTCCCAAGCATCGATCACAGCTGGTAGCTCTTCTTTATTTTCTTCGTAGGCGAGCATTGTGGTTTCGTAGTTTTTTTGAAGCGAGGGCAAGATGCGCTTGTCGTAGTTTTCGAGTTGTTTATTGAGCGTTTGTATTTCATTCACCATGGCGATGGTCATTCCTTGTAGTTCATTCAGGATCGAAGCACGTTCATTTTTCATCGCTTCAATTTCATCCTCCATACCTTTCACATTCGACTTATACATTTTCGAGGACCACGGTGCAATAGGAATAGATACCATGCCCAACAACATAAACTGACTCGGCATACCAGAGCCTCTTGGTATCATGTGATTGAAACTGATGTTAAAATCGGGTTTGGATTGACTTCGTTCCAACGCCTGGTTCAATCTCATGGATTGAATGAGCTTATCGATTCTTCTGATGTCACTTCTGCTTGAAACAAAAAGAGAAGTGTCAATTGATTCGGGTGAAAAGGATGGAGCGGATTGAAGTGTGTCTAATTGATAGTGAACTTCTGATGGAATGTTCATCAATTGATTGAGCAAGGTGATTTTGTGATGAATCTCGCTTTCATTCATCAACATCATATTTTGTATTTCGTACAATCGACCTTCTGCTTTATAAATATTGCCAAGCTTACTTTGGTTGTAAGGGTAACGAAGTTTGGCAATCTTGATCATAAGATTGATAATCTCTTCACTCTCTTTCAAAACGTTTTTCTTTTTTTCCAACACCATCCATTGATAATATGCTGTCTTTGCCTGAGCGTGCAATTCATTGTAGGTAGCAGATTCTCCTTCCAGTTCAATCGCTGCTTTGGATTCCATGTATCCTTTGCTTGCTTTTAATTTTGCGGGGTTTGTAAATTTCTGCTGGACAGAAAGCATGATCTGTCCTTTATCGCGAGCATCTTCTACTTTTTTGTAGGGCATCATCCATATTCCACCGCCCACTTCTGGTGCCATCAAGTTGGTTGCTCCTGCAGTATAAGCACGCATTGCATTTGATCGTTGACGAAAATTCTGAAGCATGGGGTTGTGTTCTTTGATTTTCAATAGCACGCTATCCAATCGAAGAACTTGCGCGTGACTCGCTGAACTTATCAAAATGAAATACACAATGGACTTTACATAAAAGACAATAGACGGTTTGCTAGTATCAAGAGCTTTATGTCTCACGCCTAATACCTTATGTCTAAAGTCTAATGTCTCTTGTTTAATGATTGCTTTCATGAATTTCAATTTTTCCGAATTTTCGTAATTCATATTCTTTTGCCATTAAAAAAATCAGAGGGGTTACTAATAAAATATGAGTTGATGATGTAAGCACACCACCAATCATTGGTAATACAATGGGCTGCATCACATCACTGCCTACTCCTGTCGACCACAACACGGGTATTAAACCAAACAACGAGACACACACCGTCATCAATTTCGGACGAAGGCGTTTGGCTGCGCCATTGATTACATATTCACGCAAATCTTCTTTTGTGATGGTCTCACTCGAATTACCTTTTAGTGTCACCAGTTGTTGCATCGCATCGTTGAGATAAATCACCATCACCACTCCTGTTTCAACAGCAATACCGAACAATGCGATGAAGCCCACAGCAACAGCAACGGAGAGATTAACACCGTAGAAATAAATCAGGTAAGCTCCACCAATCAATGCAAAAGGTATCGTGATCAGACTAAGAAAGGCTTCGCGAATAGATTTGAATGCGAGATACAGTGCTAGGAAAATGATGAGCAATACAATGGGTACAATAATCAACAAGGTCTGCTCCCCTCGAATCAAATTTTCGTACTGTCCGCTCCATTCAATGAAGTATCCGTTTGGAAGATTCGTCAATTCACTATTTACTTTTTCGATGGCTTCTGTTACGGTGCTTCCTAAATCACGATCGCGCACGTTGAACAACACTGCTCCGCGAAGCAAAGCATTATCAGATGAAATCATTGGAGGACCATTTTCATATTTGATTTCAGCCACAGATGAAAGAGGTATTATTCCAAATTCAGGTGTTTTAATGGGAATTCGTTTGATGCGATCAATGCTGTTTCGATAGTCTTGAGGTAAGCGTACATTAATTGAAAAACGTTGACGGCCTTCAATGGTAGTAGCCAATGATGTTCCTCCAATGGTGGTTTCTACCATCATATTGATATCGTCAATGCTCAATCCGTATCGCCCAATCTGATCCCGATTAATATCAATTACTAAATATTTTCCACCGGTGATCGGCTCTACGTATAAATCTTTAACACCATCAATATTTTTTAACAGCGCTTTGACGCGCTGAGACACGGCATAGATAGTGTCTAAATTTTGTCCATGGACTTTCACGCCAACATCAGTCCGGATACCAGTGGCAAGCATGTTAATTCTATTAATGATGGGTTGTGTCCATCCGTTTACAACTCCGGGTATTTGAAGTTTCGCATCAAGTTCATTGATGATATTTTTTTTGGTGATGCCGGCTCTCCATTCTGATTTTGGTTTTAACATGATGATGGTTTCAATCATGCTGATGGGAACATTGTCAGTTGCCGTACTGGCACGACCTGCTTTCCCCAATACTTTATCCACTTCAGGTACAGACTTGATAATTTTATCTTGAACCTGGAGAATTCGTTTTGCCTCTGAGTTTGAAATGTCGGGAAGTGTAACGGGCATAAATAAAATAGACTGTTCATCCAAGGGTGGCATGAACTCGCTTCCTAAACTCATGAGGAGAGGTATACTCACCAGCAACGCAATTATGTTGATACCAATCGTGGTTTTACGCCACTTCAAGCATGTGCGGATGATGGGCTCATATATCCTTTCTAATGTGCGCGTGATGGGATTTTGTTTTTCATCCCGAAACTTTCCGCGCATGAAAATAGAAATCAATACAGGAGCAAGGGTTAGAACAAGAAAAGCATCCACTACAAGAATAAATGTTTTGGTGAAGGCAAGGGGGTGAAATAGTTTACCCTCTTGTCCGCTCAACATAAAGACGGGAAGAAAGGATGTGATGATGATGATCGTGGAATAAAACACACCTCGCGAAACTTGCTTGCTTGATTTCTCAATGATGGAAAGACGTTCATCGTTTTCAATGGGAGCATTCGACTGACTAAACCGGTGTGCTAAATTTTTGTATGCATTCTCTGTCATGATAATTCCATTATCGACAATCACACCAATGGCTAGCGCGATTCCGGTTAGCGACATGATGTTCGAAGTGATGTTAAATGCATTCAATAGAATAAAACTGGAGGCAATGGTAATCGGTAATTGAATGATGATGGTGATTGCACTTCGCCAATGAAAGAGGAATAGAATCACGACAAGTGAAACAACTAAAATTTCTTCTATCAATGTTTCTTTAATGGACGAAACAGATTCTTCAATCAAACCACTTCGATCATACATGATGTTGAAGGTCATTCCTTTTGGTAAACCCTTCGCCACTTCCTCCATTTTGGTTTTCACATTATGAATTACCTCGTTTGCATTTTCACCATAGCGCATTACAATGATTCCACCCACCACTTCACCTTCACCGTCTTTATCAAAAATTCCCAAACGACTTTCACCAGTCATCTGTACCGAAGCAATATCTTTTATTTGAATGGGTATAGTGTTGACTGTCTTTACTGGAATCTTCTCAATGTCTTCAATGGATTTGAGATAGCCTGTAGTTTTAATGATGTATCCAATGTCGCTCATCTCGAACTTTCGTCCACCGGCTTCATTGTTGTTGCTGCGAATGGATTGAATTACTTCGGGAATAGAAAGATTGAAATAGGTAAGTTTGGTAGGATCAACCGTTACCTGATATTGTTTTTCGAAACCACCAAAGGATGCTACTTCACTCACACCGGGTACTGTTTGCAACCCAAACTTCACATACCAATCTTGAATGGCGCGTTGTTCGCCCAAACTCATTTCAGGAGCATCTAAGGTGTACCATAAAATATGTCCAACACCAGTTCCATCGGGACCTAGAGTCGGTACAATACCTTCCGGTAATAATTTAGAAGCGTAGTTTAATCTTTCGAGCACACGTTCGCGCGCCCAATACACATCAACATCATCATTGAAGATGACATACACGAAGCTCATTCCAAACATGGAAGCACCTCGCACATACTTTACTTTTGGCAGTCCCTGAAGATTCGTTACTAACGGATAGGTAATTTGATCTTCGATGATCTGAGGACTACGTCCCATCCATTCCGTAAAAACAATAACCTGATTTTCCGATAGATCCGGAATAGCATCAATCTTATTGGTTTTTACCGAATAAATTCCCCAGCCAAATAATCCAGCCGCTATAAGTAAGACCAACAATTGGTTCCGCAGGGAAAAGGAAATTAAATTTTGAATCATACTAAACTAGTATTGAGTCGTGGGTATTTAGTCTTTAGACAGAGTAGTTAACTTGACGCATGTATTGATAACATGACCAAGATTTGTATTGAATGATATCAATACAGAATTTTCATCTTACTGAACAGGCAGATGAAATCAGAAGAGATGTAAAATCAAATTTGGAAAGAATGAACAAGCACAGAAATATCCTGCGAAAGCAGCGGTGGCTTGTAAAGTGTAAAGCTTGGATGAGCTTGAATTGAAGGTGAAGGTGCAATTGAAACAAGGTAAGGCAGTTCAGCAATCCAGGATGAACTTTGAAGTTCTAAAGAGAGAAGCTCAACCTTAGAGCTAAAATCTTTTCCTTCGAAGGTGACACTTTTATCTTCACAGCAACCGTTCGATCTTTTTTCCTGATGCACATCACCATGACAAGCAAGCATTCGCTCCATGGCACAAGGAGCTGCTTTTTGAATGAGCGCAACGCTTGATACATGACCACCGCATATGTGCATGTTCACACTGAAACTCGTTGATGAAACGAGCACTAGCAAGGCCAGTAAAACAGATAATATAGAGTGGATTACCTTCACGTAGGTCAAATGTACGGATTTGCGAGATTGTTGGTTTATATTTTACGGAAAATCCTTTGTATAATTCCGCTATAATGGGGCAATTCTTACGTTGGCGTTGCTCTATACTAGCGGACTAATTATATTTCATATTCACAGACGAGCTATTCATGAACAAATTAATAGGGCAAATCCGCGACTTATTCCTGGTTGCCTATCAGAAAGCCCAGCCTGTTTTACGTGTAATTGAATCATACTACCAGCGTGTTCGCGAGTATTATCGAACGCATCCAAAGGCAAAGAAGTGGTCAATTGTTGCATCGATTGTTTTGGGTCCGCCATTGCTTCTGTTAATTGTTGTCTGGATTGAAATACCGAGTAAACGTGAGCTGCGCAACATCCAGAATCAGGTAGCTTCTGAAGTGTATAGCGCTGATAGTGTATTACTTGGTCGATACTATATACAAGACCGGACTGAAATTAAATACAATGAGATTTCTCCTGTTGTGATCAACGCATTGATTGCAACAGAGGATATTCGGTTCTATGATCACGATGGTGTGGATTATGAAAGTTTAGGACGTGTCCTCATCAAATCCATTTTCATGCAGGATGAATCTTCCGGAGGTGGAAGTACGATCACGCAACAACTCGCAAAAAATTTATATCCGCGAAAAAGGTATTGGATTTTTTCGATGCCGATGAATAAAGCACGTGAAGTAATCACTGCTTTTCGGTTAGAAGATATATATTCTAAAGAGGATTTAATCACGATGTATCTGAACACCATTCCATTCGCTGACCTAACCTTTGGTATTGAAGCTGCGGCAAAACGTTTTTACTCCACTACTGCAAAAGAACTCAACGCAAACCAGGCTGCCATTTTAGTTGGAATGTTAAAAGCTACAACATCGTATAATCCTCGGTTATATCCAGAACGCGCAAGAACAAGAAGAAATGTTGTGCTGTCGCAGATGGCGAAGTATAATTTTTTAACGAAGGAAATTACGGATTCTATAAAGTTGCTTCCGATTGACCTTCAGTATAATAGTGTTTCGTACCATCAGGGATTGGCCCCTTACTTTCGCGAATATGTAAAAGCAGAATTGATTGAATGGTGCAAGACCAACCTCAAACCCAATGGAGATCCATACAACATTTATACAGATGGATTAAAAATTTACACCACCATTGATTCGAAACTTCAAACGTATGCAGAGAAAGCAGTAGCCGAACAAATGGCAATCGTGCAAAAATCATTCTTCGATCACTGGGGTAAAGAAGATCCATGGAAAGGAAAAGATGAAGTAGTGCAGGATGCTGTCCGGCATTCACCTCGTTACGAAAAATTAAAAGAGCAAGGTTTAACGGAAGATCAGATCATGGAAGTCTTTAATAAAAAAGTACCCATGCGATTGTTTACCTGGAAAGGGGAGTTGGACACCAACATGAGCCCGCTTGATTCAATTAAGCACACATTAAAATATTTAAGTGCAGGATTCCTGGCGATGGAGCCTGGTACGGGAAGAGTACGCGCATGGGTTGGTGGAATTGAACATGATTTTTTTCAATTTGATCACGTTAAAACGAGCACAAAACGTCAGGTAGGTTCGATCTTTAAACCCATTGTTTATGCAGAGGCAATCGAAAAAGGTATTGAGCCCTGCGAACTTATTTCTGCTGGTCGTGAGACCTACATTGACGATGAAGGTGAGAAGTGGACGCCACGAAATTCACAAAACGACTATGAAGTGGAATATACCATGCCTGGTGCACTTGCTTATTCAGTGAACACCGTTGCTGTTAAGTTGATTATTGAAGCGGGTGTGAAGAACACCGTTGATCTGGCTCGCAGCATGGGTATTGTTAGTGAGTTTAAAAATGTTCCATCTGTTGCATTGGGTTCTACATCCATTTCTCTTATGGAGATGACCACCGCTTATTCCTGTTTTGCGAATTATGGAATAACAACAAAGCCTTACTTTATAAGTGCCATTCATGATTTGGATGATAATGTATTCACCAATTTTAAACCAGAAGAAAAACCGAAACGTGTTATCTCAGAAGAATCAGCGAAACTGGTTGTGCAGATGATGAAGACCGTTGTGCATGAGGGTACAGCATCTCGTTTAAGATGGCAGTATGGTGTGTACAATGATGTAGCTGGAAAAACCGGAACGACTCAGTCAAATGCAGATGGATGGTTTATGGCCGTAACGCCAGGGCTTGTGGTCGGAACCTGGGTTGGAGCTGATGATCCACGCATTCATTTCAGAAGCACTGAACTCGGACAAGGTTCAACAACCGCATTACCGATGTATGCTTATTTTATGAAGCAGGTAAATGAAGATGATACATTCAAGAAACTTTCAAAAGAAGAGTTTCCACGATTACCAAATGATCTTCAACAACGCTTGGCTTGTGATCTGTATGAGCTAAATGATGATTTAAGATTACTGGCTCAACAGACCCTTCTTCAACGTGACTCCCTTATTCAAGCGGATACCTCAGCAAAGCCGCGAGAGGATTCTTTTCTTGAAAAACTGTATAAGAGAAAGTTGAAGAAAGAATTGTGGCAGCAGAAGCGAGACAGCATTGCTATACAAGAATTGGAACATATTGAATAGAAGTACACAGTTTCTTTATTTGCTAATCCTCTAAATCAGTCCAACATGACACTCGATAAATTACTCGGCATCGATTATCCCATTATTGTGGCTCCGATGTTTTTGATTTCGAATACCAAAATGATCAAGGCCGCATTATCGAATGGAGTTACGGCTGCATTTCCTGCGATGAATTATCGGACTGATCAGGAATTGCGTGCAGCAATTAGCGAGATAAAATCATTTTCATCAAAACCATTTGGTGTCAACTTGATTGTAAATAAATCCAACCCAAAGTATAAAGCGCATCTTGAAACTTTGCTTGAGTTAAAAGTGGATTACATTATTACTTCACTGGGAAGTCCAAGGGAAGTAATAGAAAGATGTAAGCCGTTGGGTATAAAAGTTTTTTGTGATGTGGTTGATTTGGAATACGCAAAGAAAGTAGAAGAACTTGGAGCGGATGCTGTTATAGCAGTAAATGCAAAAGCAGGAGGACATGCTGGCAACATAGAACCGAAAGATTTGATCACCTTATTAAAAGAAAATTGCAACATCCCCATTATTTCTGCAGGTGGAATTGCCAAGGGGAAAGATTTGAAGCAAGTAATGGATTGGGGCGCTGCCGGTGCATCTGTCGGTACAATTTTCATTGCCTGTGATGAAGCGGATATTTCACCAGAATACAAACAAGCTATGGTGGATTATGGAGCTAAAGATATTGTGCGTACAAACAAACTTTCAGGTTCACCACTTACTGTTATCAACACACCTTATGTACAACAACTCGGAACAAAAGCTAATTTGTTAGAATGGATATTAAACAATAATAAGACGTTAAAGAAATACGCAAAGATGATAATTGCTTTGCGTGGTATGAAAGCGGTGGAGAAGGCTGCATTTGGTGCTACCTATAAAACCGTTTGGTGTGCAGGTCCTGCTATTGAACATGTAAAGAGTATTCGCCCGATGGCAGATATTATCAAGACACTCACAAAGGAGTATGATGAAGCAAGAGGCAATCATTGATTTTTGTATTTAAAAAGGTATTAGAATGTTAAATAAAATAGAATGAAAAAGAACCTAAAGTTTTCGACCCTGTTTATCGCTTGTGTTTTGTTTGCTACACAAAGTTGCAACTACGCAAAATCAAATCAACAAGTTGTTATTTCGGAGGATTGTGGAATGAGCTGGAAAAAAATAGAAGCTGGCGATGCGGTTCCGAAAGGCGGATTAAATGCTTGCTACATGAAAGTAGTAATCCCCAATTACCCAATGCAAGGCGAAAGCAAGTTCATATCTAATTTGAAGGATAGAGTTCGGGCATCGGTGCATATTGACTACGATTACTCGATTATAGAGCCTTTGGAGTTTATCAAGCAAGCAAAGTATTTGGGAAAGGCAAATGCCGATGCGGATAGCGAAGGAGCGTTGGATAACTCGGCATTTGAAGGCGCTGAAAATATGGTAATTGATAAGCGAATAAAAGATGTTTCCAAGGGATTATTCATCGCGGAAGATATTGTGGAATTAGATCAAGCTGATATGGAAGCCAAGCTACTCACCGAAAGTAATAAAGTATTGGAGCCATTTGGTGTTCATTTGAATTTCATAACCTTAACCTTTGATTTAGATGAACAAACAAGGCAAGCAATTGATGTGTCCACAGCAATGAAAATCTATGAAAGTAAATCTTTGCAAGAAGTCGGAAAGCTAGTTATAATACAAAGGGCTGGTGCTACGAAAATTGTCATTGAGAATAAAACCGAAGCACCACAAGAAAGGGAGTAATCTTTTGTTCAGATTTTCATGCCCTAGATGTTTTCTTAGATTCTCACAATTAACATAGCAATGAAAGCTGCTTCCGTAAACGAAATAAAGAAAGCCATTCAGGACTTGGATGAAAAGGAAGTCCAGGACTTTTGTTTGCGATTGGCAAAGTTTAAAAAGGAAAATAAGGAACTGCTTACTTATTTGCTTTTTGAAGCACAGGATGAAAATGCATATGTAGAAAGTGTAAAAGCAGAAATGGATGAGTTATTTCCCACCGTACCAAAGAGTAATGTTTATCTGATGAAGAAGGTGTTGCGAAAGATTTTAAGAATTGTAAATAAGCAAATCCGATATTCCGGGATCAGCGAATCAGAAGTAACGCTTCGAATTTATTTCTGTATGAAGATGAAGAAGTCGGGAATTCATCTTCAATCCAGTACCGTTATTGCTAATCTGTATAATCAACAACTCAAAAAAATCAACGCTGCGCTATCTAAACTCAACGAAGATTTGCAGTTTGACTATGCCAGAGATTTCGAATACATTTCTAAATAATATCTTCAAGGTTTCAGGGCTGTTGTCTTGAGACGGCTGAAGATGTACATTTACAGTATATATTTCTGTACGAATAATATTTCAACAATCAACTCGATAAAATGAACGAAGAATCCCACTGGAATAAAATCGGAGATAATTATAACAACGAAATATTTGATGTTTTTAAAAGCGATAAAAAGAAAAAACTTTTATTCTATTTTAAGAAGCATGCAAACAAAAAACATTCAGCCATTGATTTTGGATGTGGCAATGGAAAATCATTTACCTACATCGCGCCTTTGTTCAAAGAAATTATTGCCATCGATATTTCTCAGGAACTGATTAATCAGGCAAAGACAAGACCGTTTACCAATATTAAGTTTCAACAAAAAGATCTCTCGAAACGTAATCTTAAACTCGGACCAGTTGATTTTATTTTCTGTTGCAACGTGGTGATGCTGCCAGTGATTGAAAAGAATCAATTTATGTTAGAAAATATCAGCCGAGCATTAAAACCTAAAGGTAAGGCTGTGTTGGTTTTACCCTCACTTGAATCGGTTATGTTTTCTTCGTGGCGATTAATCGATTGGTATAAGCGTGAAGGAACAAAGCCTTCTGACATTGACCAGGATGAGTTGAATTATTTCAATGGGAGCAAACGAGACATCATTCAAGGTATCATTCACATTGATAAAGTTCCAACAAAACATTATTCAGCAAACGAGCTTGAAGTATTATTCACCGAAGCCGGATTAAAAATTACTGCGCTTGATAAGGTAGAATACGATTGGAGCTCCGAATTCAGTGAACCGCCAACTTGGATGAAGGGTCCTTATCCCTGGGATTGGTTAGTCGAGTGCAAGAAAGCTTAGTGAACCTTTGCGTCTTAGAGCCTTTGTGGCAAAAACTTTATACAAAGTGATATAAAAATACAAGCAACCCAGTAAACGCTGGCTTTGGGTTATCTTTAATCTCAAGTGTAACTTCTATTTCAAATTTAGTTACACCCCGAAGATTAATAATGGAATGTAACTTCGCTCTTAGCCGAACTTCACTATTTACAACAACGGCCTGATTGAATTTCAACTTTTCAATGCCATAGTTGATCATCATTTTCGTATTGTGAAACTCAGCAATCTGTTCCCACAAATGTGGAATAATGGAAAGTGTTAAATAACCATGAGCGATAGTACTTTTGAACGGACTATCAGCAGCGCGTACTGGATCAGTATGGATCCATTGGTGGTCTATGGTAGCATCGGCAAACAAATTGATTTGCTCCTGTGTAATCTTGGTATATCCCGAAACACCAAGCTCTTTGCCTGAATAGCTGGCAAACTCATCGAAGCTGCTGATAATTAGTTTACTCATAGTCTTTCTTTGGCACCAAGATAAAAAACATCTGTTTAAAATCCCGTGGCTTTGGCCGAATGGTTTTTAGAATCGAACTTTGCGGCATGGAGTTATACCCAAATCTGTATCCAACGCTTGGCCGGACTGTGAAAACCGTGGAGTTGCCTGTTGTTAAGCCTGTGATAGAGACGGATGTACTAACTTCCATCGACCCGAAAACGTTGGAGGACTCACATGTCTACGTGCATTGCTACGTTGATGATCCGGGAGATGAGATGCTTATTCGGATTTGGAAGACTACTTTTTTGATAGATCGGGCATCTGGTGCAAAAGCAGGATTAATACATGCTGAAAATATTACCATCGCTCCATTGTGGACAATGATTCCGGGCGGAAGTCCTTTTCGTTTTCTACTTATCTTTTCTTCGTTACCGAAATCGTGTACGCAATTCGATTTTGTGGAAGAGATTTCGCAACCCGGTGGATTTTTCTTCACGAACATTAGTCGAAATGAACGAGATGTGTATCACATTACTATTCTATAATTAGCTAACGTAATCATTCAGGAATCTGATGAATGTAAGTACTCCAATTAACCATTAACTGTTTACTTCTTACCGTATTTTCTCCACCACCACTGAAATACAATCAACGCCCAGATGCGCGCATGGATGTCACCTGGATTGGAAGAAAAAAGTTGATTCTTTAATTTTGAAATTTCAGTGTAGTTAAAAATGCCTTGATCCTGAATAAATTTCTCTGAGAGCAAATCATCTAAAATCAACGACTTCATTTCTTTTCGAAACCATTTCAGCAACGGAACCTCAAATCCTTTCTTTGGTCGATTGTAAAGTTGTGTAGGCAGAATGTCTTTGAAAGCATCTTGTAATATTCGCTTTCGTAAATCGGGTGTAATTTTATATTCAGAAGGTAAGCTGAAAATATAATTTACTACCTCCACATCTAAAAACGGAACGCGCACTTCCAATCCATTCGCCATACTCATCAGGTCAACCTTCGTTAGCATGTCATTGGGTAGAACGAGTTGAGTATCCGTTAGGAGAATATCGTTAATGCCTTCTTTCTCCGGGATTGATTTTAGAATTTCAGATTTTAAGTTTTGGTAATCTTGTTGAGATACTTGTTCCTTTGATTTCTCAGAAAATAATTTCAGCGACTCATCTTCCGTAGCAAAGCCAGCCCATTTCCAATACCTTTCTTTTGATGAGAGTTTCGTTCCTTCACTAAAGCGTAATAATTGTCTTGCTTTGTTTGCTAATGGATTACTTCTTGATTGGGGTAATGCTTTCCAAAGTGGGTGAAGCGATCCTGCCAAATTCTCTTTCCATCCTTTATTGATAATGCGATGAAAGGCTGCATGCTTATTATATCCCGCCAACATCTCATCAGCTCCATCTCCCGAAAGGGCAACCGTTGCATGTTTGCGTGTCTCTTTACTTAAGATGTAAACATTGATAGCAGACGAATCAGCAAATGGTTCATCAATGTAATCTAAAATTGAATTTACATGTTTGTATAAATCATCGTTGGTAAGAGAGAAAACAGTATGTTCTGTTTTTAAATGATTGGCTACCAACTTGGCATATTCGGTTTCATCAAAAAATTTCTCATCACGAAAGCCAATTGAAAAAGTATGAAGATCAGGTTTGTGTTTGCTGGCTAATGCAGTAACAACGGATGAGTCAACACCACCACTTAAGAATGAACCGAGGGGAACGTCAGCAATGAGTCTCCGTTTTACAGATGCTTCTAATAAGTCTTTTAACTTTTCTTTTGCTTTATCATACGGTAGATTATTCTTTTCAGTGTCTGCAGAATACGGTATCGAATAATATTTCTCTATTCTTAACTTCTGTTTTTCCATTTTCAAATAATGTCCGGGCATTAATTTTTTAACCGATGTGAAAATGGTATGGGGTGCTGGAATGTAATTGAGCTGGAAGTAGGTATAGAGACTCGTGTAATCAATATTTCTTTCGATGCCGTACTGAATGATCGATTTCATCTCGGAAGCGAAAATGAATTTATCTTCATCAAAAAGATAAAGCAATGGTTTAATACCGTACCTATCGCGGGCTACAAAAAAACTTTGTTCTTGTCGATCGTAAATGCAAAAGGCAAAAAAGCCGTTGAGTTTGTTCAGACAATTTTCTTTTTCGTGGATATAAAGCTTGAGCAAAACTTCTGTGTCGGAGTGGGAATGAAACTGAACTCCTTTCTTTTCCAGGTCAGCTTTTAATTCCAGAAAGTTGAAAATCTCGCCATTAAAAATAATACAATAGCGTTTGCTATCATCCCACATGGGCTGGTTTCCACCTTCACTGGTGTCTATAATAGAAAGTCTTCGATGGCCAAGACCTACCCAATCATCCAGATAGATGTCCTGAAAATCGGGTCCGCGTTTTTCCAGCGCCATCGTGGCATTGGTGACATTGATCTTATTGAATTTGCCTACGAGATTAAAAGCAAAGATGCCGGTGATGCCACACATGGTTCAATATTTCTTTCGGATTTAAAGGTATGAGAAACTTATGGTTTTAAACTACTGATTTTTTGGTGTGGCTTTTATTCGAGTCAATCCCTGTCGGAATTTTTTAAATCCTTCAATCTACTAATCGTCTAATGCTTATCTTTCGGCCATGGGAATCCGGTCTTTTTTAGCGAAGCCTTTCGCGGCCTACATTGCTTCCGAAACGAAGAAATGGTCACTTGAGCCTTTTCAAACACAGCAAGAAATTTTTAAAAATCTTATTGAGCAAGCTAAGGATACTGTCTTTGGTCGTGATCATATCTTTTCCTCCATTCGGAATTACGAAGACTTTAAAAAGCAGGTTCCCATTCGTGATTACGAAGCGCTAAGGCCTTATATGGAGCGCGTAGTTCATGGCGAAGAAAATATTTTATGGAAAGGTAAGCCAGCGTACTTCGCAAAAACATCAGGTACTACGTCCGGTACGAAATACATTCCCATAACTTCAGAATCCATTCCGAATCATATTAACAGCGCACGTAATGCTATACTGAGTTATGTACATGAAACGGGCAATGCAGTTTTTTTAGATGGTGGTTTGATTTTTCTTTCGGGCAGTCCTGAACTTGATACAAAGGCCGGAATTAAAACGGGTCGCCTTTCAGGAATTGTAAACCATCATGTGCCCGGTTATTTGCGCACCAATCAAAAACCGAGCTACGAAACCAATTGCATTGATGATTGGGAGCAGAAACTGGATAAAATTATTGACGAGACGATCAATTCAGACATGACTTTGATCTCCGGTATACCACCGTGGGCTCAGATGTATTTCGATCGCATACAAGCTCGCACAGGTAAAAAGATCAAAGATGTATTTCCAAACTTCTCCATGTTTATCTATGGAGGTGTAAACTTTGAGCCGTATCGCGCTAAACTTTTTGAATCAATTGGTAAGAAGATTGATTCGATCGAAACCTATCCGGCATCGGAAGGTTTTATTGCGTATCAGGATTCACAAGTTGAACCTGGATTATTGTTACTGTTGAATAGCGGAATATTTTTCGAATTCATTCCAACGGTTGAATACTTCAATGAAAATCCAAGCCGATTGTGCATTGAAGAAATAGAACTTGGAAAAAATTACGCGCTCATAATCAATAGTAACGCTGGTTTGTGGGGTTATTCCATTGGAGATACGGTGAAGTTTGTGTCAAAGAATCCGTATCGTTTAGTAGTTACAGGAAGAATCAAACATTTTATATCGGCTTTTGGAGAACATGTAATTGGTGAAGAAGTGGAGAAAGCCATGAAACTTTCCATGCAGAAATTTCCAGAAGTTGAGTTGGCTGAATTTACGGTGGCACCAAACGTTGCACCATCAGAAGGTATGCCGCATCATGAATGGTTAGTGGAGTTTTCTAAATTACCGAACGATATGCAGGCTTTTTCGTTGGAACTCGATAACCAAATGCGCCAATGCAATGTTTACTATGATGATCTAATTACAGGAAACATATTGCGCACATTGAAAATTACATGTCTTAAGAAAAACGCTTTTATCGAATACATGAAATCCCAGGGAAAACTAGGCGGACAAAACAAAGTGCCTCGTCTTGCGAATGATCGGAAGATTGCTGATGATTTGGGAAGACTAATCTAAAAGCAATCATATCTCTGAAATAATAATTGAACATACTCGTCATAATCAATTGAAGAAACGCATCGCCATTCTCGGATCCACAGGCTCAATAGGTACGCAAGCACTGGAGGTCATCGCTACTCATTCAGATAAATTTGAGGTAGAAGTTTTAACCGCACAGAACAATGCTACATTGTTAGTTGAACAAGCAAAGAAATTTAAACCCAACGCAGTTGTCATTGTCAATGATGAACATTATCAATTTGTAAAAGATCAACTCGCATCAGAAGACATTAAGGTATATGCAGGCGAAAATGCTTTGGCATCTGTGGTGCAGATGGATACAATTGATTTAGTGCTTACCGCTTTGGTTGGATATTCAGGATTGAAGCCAACGCTGAAAGCAATTGAAGCTGGAAAGAATATCGCGTTAGCAAATAAAGAAACGTTGGTGGTGGCTGGTGAACTGGTAACAAAGTTGGCAAAGGAAAAGGGTATTAATATTTATCCAGTTGACTCAGAACACTCAGCAATTTTTCAATGTCTTGTAGGAGAGTTTCATAATAAGATTGAAAAAATAATTCTGACTGCATCGGGTGGTCCCTTTCGTGGAAAGAAAAAGGATGAATTAAAATCCGTTACAAAAGCACAAGCACTCAAGCATCCCAACTGGACCATGGGTGCAAAAGTGACCATTGATTCGGCATCGTTGATGAACAAAGGTCTTGAGGTAATTGAGGCAAAATGGTTGTTTGGTTTAAAGACCGAGCAAATTGATGTGGTAGTTCATCCACAGTCGATCGTGCATTCTTTGGTTCAGTTTGAAGATGGATCTATAAAAGCTCAAATGGGACTTCCGGATATGAAATTGCCTATTCAGTTCGCTATGTCCTATCCAGAACGCTTTAAATCAGACTTTCCTCGTTTTGATTTCGTCAATTACCCTGCCCTGACTTTCGAAAAGCCAGATACAGAAACTTTTCGTAATCTTGCGCTCGCTTTCGAGGCGTTAAAGCGAGGGGGAAACATGCCCTGTGTGCTCAATGCCGCAAATGAGGTGGCAGTGGCCGAGTTTTTGAAGGATAGAGTGGGTTTTCTGGAAATGTCGGAGATAGTGGAACGATGTCTGGAAAAAATTGATTTTATAAGGAGTCCATCGTACGAGGACTATGTGAATACAGATAAGAAGACAAGAATTATAGCTTTAGAACTAATAGGATAATGGAAGGATTTATTATGACCGCTCAGATTTTACTGAGCCTCTCGTTTTTAGTTGCAGTCCACGAAATGGGACATTTATTGGCGGCCAAATATTTTGGAATGCGTGTGGAGCAATTCTCTATTGGATTTCCTCCAAAAATATGGTCTTTCAAAAAAGGCGAAACAGAATATGCTATCAGTGCCATTCCGTTGGGAGGCTATGTGAAGATTTCGGGTATGATTGACGAGTCGATGGATACTGAAGCAATGAAGCAAGATCCTCAACCTTGGGAGTTTCGCTCTAAACCAGCCTGGCAACGCATGATTGTAATGCTGGGAGGAATATTCGTAAATGTTGTTGTGGGCATTTTGATTTTTGTTTTGCTGACATTCATTGTTGGTGACCAATATATTCCGGCTAAGGAGGTGAATAACAATGGAGGTATTTATGCTATGGAGGAAGCTGAAAAAATTGGCTTAAAGACAGGCGACCAAATCATTAAAGTTAACGGAGAAAGTTTTGAAGACTTTCAACAAGTAATGAAGCCTGATGCATTGTTAACTACAAATGCATATTACACGGTTCTTCGTGATGGTAAGGAAATCGTTATACCGATTCCTACCAATATGATAGAGATCTTCAATAGTAAAGAAGCTTCTGCAAATTTTGTTGCACCACGTTTCCCAGCCATTGTTGGAGAAATTAGTAAAGGAAGCATTGCGGAAAAAGTTGGAGTAAAACTAGATGATGAGTTTATTCAGATAAACGGCATACCGGTAACCTATCAGGATGAGGTAAGCAAAATTGTAAAGTCTGAGCGAAGAGACTCTATTTCATTTCAGGTGAAAAGAGCGGGCCAGATACTTTCATTTAATGAGTTTTTTAAAAATGACAGCATTATTGGCTTCAAGCCTAAGGAGTGGGATAAGAGCAGATTAGCAACTATAAATTATGGATTGGGAGAGTCTTTACAAGTAGGAACAAAGCGAGCATTCGGAGTTGTTTTTGTCCAGATAAAAGCGTTTAAGAAAATTTTTAAAGGAGAGTTGTCGATTCGTAAATCAATTTCCAGTCCTATTGGAATAGCAAGAGCGTATGGAGGTACCTGGGACTGGTATCGATTCTGGAGTATTACCGGATTTTTGTCCATGGTATTGGCCTTCATGAATTTATTACCTATCCCTGCGTTAGATGGTGGACACGTTGTGTTCCTCACTTACGAAATGATTTCACGCAGAAAGCCCTCAGATAAGTTTTTAGAGAATGCTCAGAAGATCGGTATGGTTCTGCTTCTGGTTTTGATGGTGTTTGCTTTTGGAAATGATATCGTTAAGATTTTTGTTCCTTAGGAACGATTTGATACTAAATAAAAAAGGTCTGCTACTATTCGGTGGCAGACCTTTTTGTTTATGAGAATCAGTAATACTTTTAAGTTATTCCTGTTTCGTAATCTCAAACTCTACTCTTCTATTGAGTTTTCGATGATCATCTGTTTCTTCCCGAACAATGGGTTTTGCACTTCCGTAACCGTGAGCATTAATGCGATCTCCTTCTACTTTGAACTGATAAATGAGATATGCTTTAATGGCATCGGCACGTGCTTGTGAAAGCCGAAGGTTCGCTTCCTCTTTTCCTTGTGAATCTGTATGTCCTGAAATGTTTAATTTTAATTTAGGATGATCGATCATGAAGTTGGCCAGCTTATCTAAATCTTCGTGCATGGAAGTTAAAATATCCGCCTTGCCATTCTCAAACTCCAACGACTTAAAGGCAATTTTACTTTCGAGCGGTTCGGTTTCCCGGTTCATCTCCATATCGCCATCCATGAAAAATAATTCCTCAATACGGAAATAATCATCGCCTTGAATAATGAGAAGGTAATTTCTCTTGTTGATCAAATTGAAATCAAACGATCCGTCTTCGCGCAAAAATTTAGGAGCTACTTCTACACCTTTGTCCAAGTCAATAATGGAAACAATTCCTTTAAATGGTTTTTTAGTTTCAGAATTAATCAACGAACCTTTCAATTTGGCGATTGCTTCCGGATGAGCTTCCATAGGAACAGGAAAGGAAAAGAGATCTAAATTATTAATATCCTCTTTCATCGAACTGGCATAATACAATTGGCCTGATTCCGAATCGATGGTGAAATAATTTTCGCTTCCCGGACTATTTACAAGTGGCCCGATATTTTTTGGCTCACCCCAACCTCTTCCCAGTTTGTACGATTTATAAATATCGAAATCACCAAAGTTCAATGGCTGACCGTTCGAGCTAAAATAGAGTACATTAAACTTGTGATGAAAAAAAGGACTTACTTCAAAGCCTCTTGTGTTTACTATGGGGCCTAAGTTTAATGCCTTCTGCCACTTTCCATCTTTGTCTTTCACAGTATAATAAATGTCAGAATATCCAAAGCCACCAATGCGATCAGAGGCAAAGAATAAGGTATCACCGGAATGAGATAAGGAAGGTTGCGAATCCCACGACACAGTGTTGATGTTGGGTCCCAGATTTTTGATGTCTGTCCATACACTATCGTCCTTTCTCACAGCTGAAAAAATATCACAATTGCCATGTGAGTCTGGTGAGTTGCATCGCGCGAAGTATAAATACTTACCATCTTTGCTCAGGCATGCGGAGCCTTCGTTGTATTGTGTGTTAATGTTTTTAAATTCTTCAGCCCATTGCCAGTTGCCATCCGCTTTTAATGAATAAAACAAATCTTCATTATACGCTTTGTTCATAGGGTCGGCATGCTTATTCCGTTTTGAAGTAAACAATAACATGTAATCAACATTGCCAATGGTTGGACCGTAGTCAGCTTTATCAGAATTAATTCCTGAACCCATATTCAACAACACACCTTGAGGAGGTTGTAGTGTATCAATCTCTTTTCGATAAGCGACTAACTCATAATATTGTTGAAGCGGAACATAGAGATCTTTTTCGTTTTTGGTTAGCGTATCGTACTCGCTCTGTATTTTTTTTGTTGCGGCTGGCAAAGCATAATGCTTCAGCAGAAGTTTATAAAGTAGCACAGCTTCACCAGGAGGACCTACCTTTTCAGATACTTTGGCCAGATCCCAAATCAACTTGATATCAGTAGAAAAATTTGCAATGCCGAAATTGGAGACATATTCCTTTAACATCGCATAATGCTCTTCATATGCTCCAACCGCTTCCAGCGATTTTATTCTAGAGAGCTTGGTGGCATCTTTATAATACTTGGTGGTATTGATGCTGGGAAAATTAAAAATGTCAGATTGGCCGTAGCTTGTCAGGCTATCGTTAAGTTGCACCACTCCGCCTTTTTTGAACTTATTCTTTTGCCGTTGGGCTTTGAGCGGAGCGTGAACAAACAGCCAAAAGGCTGCAACCAAGATTAAAAAATAGGTTTTCACTGAACCTTTGTTTGGTAAAAAATCACGCGAACCCGTTAAAGTTGACACAATTTTGCTTCTTTTACAACTCTCTTGGCACTACTATTGTCTTTTATGGACGCCTGTTAATCCATTAATCTATGGTGCGTTAACCGTGCCAGTTTGACACAACCAGAAACATGTTTAAATCGCTGCCCATACAACTCGTTCAGGAAGAATCAGATGACTTGATTCAATTGATCAATCCGGAACAAGATTCTGATATAAAACCGGAAGACTTACCGGCTGAACTTTCAATACTTCCCATCAAAAATACCGTACTGTTTCCAGGTGTGGTAATACCGATTACTGTTGGAAGACAGAAGTCGATTAAGCTGGTGAAGAAAGCTTATCAGGGTAATCGCATCATCGGTGTGATCGCTCAAAAAAATTCACAAGCTGAAGAGCCAACTACCGATGATTTGTACATGACCGGAACGGTAGCACGCATCATCAAGATGTTGGTGTTGCCTGACGGAAATACAACCATCATCATTCAAGGCAAGAACCGGTTTACAGTAAAGGAATTTGTTCAGGAAGAACCATACCTCACAGCTCGCATTGAATTGCAACCTGAGCCCATCTTAAATGCGAATGGTAAAGAAGCAAAGGCATTGGTGCAGTCTTTAAAAGATGCAGCAACAAAAATTCTTCGCTTAAATCCAGAGATTCCACAGGAAGCTCAAACGGCACTGGATAATATTTCATCCATGTCATTCCTCGTTCATTTTCTTTCTTCGAATTTGAATGTGGATGTAGCGGATAAACAAAAGATTTTAGAAACTCAGAATATCATTGATCGCAGCACATTGCTTTTGCAATACATGTTGAAAGACATCCAGATGTTGGAGATGAAACATGAAATTCAAAAGAAGGTACATACCGATATTGATCAGCAACAGCGCGATTACTTTTTGCGCCAGCAGATAAAGGTATTGCAGGACGAACTTGGCTTTGATGGTCCGGATAAGGAAGTAGAGAAATTCCGGAAGCGTGCCGAAGGAAAAAAATGGACGAAGACTGTATTGGCTCACTTTAACAAAGAGCTGGATAAAGTTCTGCGCATGAATCCGATGGCGGCTGAATATCCTGTGGCCATGAACTACATCGAGTTTATGCTCGACTTACCTTGGGAAGAATACACAGCGGATGATTTCGATTTAAAGCGCGCCAAGAAAATTCTGGATCACGATCACTTTGGTTTAACAAAAGTAAAGACTCGTATTCTCGAATACCTTGCTGTTTTGAAGTTGAAAAAAGATATGAAAGGTCCGATCCTTTGTCTCTATGGTCCTCCTGGTGTTGGTAAAACTTCATTAGGCAGATCAATCGCAAAAGCATTGAACCGGAAATACATTCGGATGTCACTCGGTGGTGTGCATGATGAAGCAGAAATTCGTGGACATCGCAAGACGTATGTAGGCGCGATGCCTGGAAAGATTTTATTGAACATCAAGAAAGCGCAATCGTCTAATCCTGTTTTTATTTTGGATGAGATCGATAAGATAAAAGCAGATTTCCGTGGTGATCCATCTTCAGCGATGTTAGAAGTTCTTGACCCGGAACAGAACAATACCTTCGGTGATAATTACCTTGAAGTAGATTACGATTTATCGAAAGTACTTTTTGTTGCTACGGCCAATTCTCTTGATAGTATACATCCCGCTTTGCGCGATCGTATGGAGATTATTGAAATCACGGGTTATACGCTTGAAGAGAAAGTTGAGATTGCTGTTAAGCATTTAGTGCCAAAGCAATTGAAAGAACACGGTGTAAAATCGTCACAGGTAAAAATCTCAAGAGAAGCAATTACAAAAGTGATAGATAGTTACACACGCGAATCAGGCGTGCGTAATCTTGAACGTAAAATCGGAACACTTGTACGCAGCGTTGCCAAATCCATTGCGATGGAGGAGGAGTTTGAAAAGAACGTCACTGAAGAAACGGTGCGCAAAGTATTGGGTGCAGAAATATTTGATGAAGAGTTGTATCAGGGAAATGAAATTGCCGGTGTGGTAACAGGTTTAGCCTGGACACAAGTGGGTGGTGAAATTCTTTTTGTTGAATCAAGCTTGAGTAAAGGTAAGGGTACATTAACCATCTCAGGTCAGTTGGGTGATGTAATGAAGGAATCAGCGATGGCTGCATTATCCTATTTAAAATCAAATGCAGAGTCTATTGGTATAGATCATCGTGTTTTTCAACAATATGATTTACATATTCACGTTCCTGCAGGAGCGGTTCCGAAAGATGGACCATCAGCCGGTATAACGATGTTCACTTCTCTTGCTTCCATGTATACTCAACGAAAGGTAAAAGCTGATCTTGCCATGACGGGTGAGATTACACTTCGTGGAAAAGTATTACCAGTAGGAGGGATCAAGGAAAAAATATTGGCAGCCAAACGTAGTGGTATCAAAGAGATCATCATGAGCGCAAAAAACAAGCGCGACATTGATGAAATCGAAAAACACTACATCAAAGGGCTTAAGTTCCATTATGTTGATACCGTGGAGGAGGTGATGAAAGCTGCCTTGTTGAAAGATAAAGTAGCGAAGCCAATGGTGTTTTCTTTTTCGGAGGCCAGAGTTAATGGTTAATAGTTAAAAGGTAATGGTTAATCGTGCTCCTGTCCAATGCTCACACACTCGATTAACTTTTAACTATTAACCGATAACTAAAATTATTTTGAGGCAGTTTCTTTTTGTTTTACTCACACTCCTTACAATTCCTGCCCTCGCCCAGATCGGTGGTAAAAAATCATTTGAGTTTTTGAATGTACCTAACAATGCGCGACTTGCTGCATTAGGAGGAGTAAATGCTTCTCTGTCGGATCGCGATCTTAATTTCTTTTATTCAAATCCTGCATTGGTTGGTGATACATTGAAAGGCTTTGCTTCTGCTGGCTATCAGTTTTATGTAGCCGATGTGGGACAAGCTACCTTTTCATACGCACATGATTTTAAGAGAATAGGAACATTAACGTTTGGTGTTCAGCATTTGAGCTATGGAACGTTGGAAGGTTATGATGCAACGGGTGCTTCGATTGGTGATTATAAATCAGGGGAGACAGCATTGGTGATAAGCAAGAGCCATCAGATTTCAAATTTCAGAATCGGTGCAAATTTCAAAATGGCATTTTCAAATCTGGCAGGTTATCGCGCAAGCGCTATGATGTTGGATATCGGTGGAGTATTCGTTCATCCAAAAAAAGATTTGCGCGTTGGACTCGTTATTAAAAACCTTGGTGTGGTGTTATCAGATTATTCAAACTCAAGCGATGCGAAACTTCCGTTTGATGTGCAGCTTGGTATTACCTTTAAACCGGAGCACATGCCGTTACGTTTTTCGTTTACCGGATATAATCTCGTAAAATCGAATGTTACCTATTACAATGCAGTGGCAGGTGATGAAGAACCAGGAGCGCTTGATAAGATTTTCAGACGCATTAATTTTGGAGCGGAGGTATTGCTTAGCAAAAATGTGAATGTATTAGTAGGTTATAATTATCTAGTCCACCAGGAATTGAAACTGGAAAATGCAGGAGGTGCTGCAGGCTTGTCGTTTGGTTTTTCTGCTCGGATCAAAACAATTGAGTTTGTGTTTAGCCGAAGTGCTTATGTTGTAGGTAATGCTGGGTATAACTTTACACTATCAACAGATGTAAATCGATTCTTTAAAAGAAAGTAGTTTTGTAATTGGTATTGATAATGTGAAGATTTACCTACTAGGTTCTCATGAACGCATAGCTTTGAACTTTTAATAGAGCAATAAATGTGGATCGATATATTAGTTTATAAACAACCAGATGTTGAGAGTGGATCCTACATTCAAATTCTTAAAGGAAAATCGCGAATTATCTGCGATATAATAAACAGGCAACTTTCAATAATAAAATTTAAAATACAGGGTGTTCAGAAAATTGCAATTGCTTTTGAAGAAGAGGAGGGTATCAATTTTTTATCAAAACCAATCAAAGGATATTCTCCCGTAATATGTATCAGGAAGACATTTGATTTTGGGCGATTTAATGATCTAGATGATAGTGACCGAAATGAAATGATTCTTTCATCAATAGAAAGCGATTTCAATAGAATAGCAAAGGAGTTTGATTTCGATGTTAACCTCATTAATGAAATCATTAGCGAAGTCAAAAGGTTGGATTTTAAGCAGCGTTACATAGTAGGTCAGCTTAAGAATTCAAGAGGTAAAAAGCATAAGGCTGGAATTGAAGTCGAAATGTTAATGGAGGAGACTATTATATCTTGTGTTTTTTTCTCGAATGAAGAAACGCTCATTAAGAAGATAAAGTTAATAAGTACTCACTCATCAAGATTTTTTTTCGGTCAACTTCTAGGTGGTACGAAGTGGATTAATAATACAGATTTTGAATTATTGGATAGAAAGCGAGAGATACACTTTAGAGCTTCGGTGTTAAAGGAAACGGCAGAATTACACTTTACGCCCAGTAATCGAGATGTTAATGCAGTTATTGATGATTTATTAATCCTTTCAAGTTCAACAAGCAAAGAGCAAGCAATGTCTATTTTACAAGGAAAAATTGATAACCTAGATTTGCCAAAGTGATTTAGTGTTAGTCGAAATGGCATAAACTCATTAAGGCTTAATTTTTGTTTACCAGACGAAGCATCTTAATTTTACCCTTCTAATAGAAAATCATGATCGATTCCAGCTTTCTCACACCACAGCAAATTGTGGCCGAACTCGATAAATACATTATCGGCCAAAACGAAGCCAAACGTAATGTGGCCATCGCCCTCAGAAATCGTTGGAGACGGATGAGTGTGAAATCGGAGATGCAAGGTGAAATTGTTCCGAATAATATTTTAATGATCGGAGCAACAGGTGTAGGTAAAACTGAAATTGCCCGCAGGTTGGCTAAAATAGCGGATGCTCCTTTTGTGAAAGTGGAGGCTTCAAAATTCACGGAAGTTGGATATGTAGGCCGTGATGTAGAGAGCATGGTTCGCGATTTAGTCGAGCAATCGGTTAACATGGTGAAGGCAAAGAAAAAAGAAGAGGTTAGAGAAAAAGCGGCACAAGCCGTTGAAGATATTATTCTCGATGCGTTAATTCCACCCATGCGTCCTGAGTCAACTCGCCCAACTGGATTTTCGCCACATGTTGAATCGAATAGTGAAATGCCCAGCAATGATGTTGAGTTAAATGAGCGAACGCGTAATCACTTTCGTGAGAAGATCAAAAAGGGTGAGATGGAAGATCGGAAGATTGATATCAATATTAAAGGTAGCGCGGGTTCAAATGTTGGAATGATCGGAGCAGGCATGATGGACGAAGCATCCATGATGAACATCCAGGATATGATCAACGGCATGATGCCTAAGAAAAGTAAGAAGAGAAAAGTAACCGTTGCTGAGGCACGCGTTATTTTGTTGGAGGAAGAAGCTGCGAAGTTGATCGACATGGATGAAGTGAAAGAAGAAGCGATCAGACGAGCAGAAGAAGCGGGAATTATTTTTATTGATGAGATTGATAAAATTGCTTCGGGCAGTAAGAAAGGTGGAAGCGGACCTGACGTAAGTCGTGAAGGCGTGCAGCGTGATTTACTTCCAATCGTAGAAGGCAGCACAGTGAATACCAAGCATGGCGTTATTAAAACGGATCATGTATTGTTTATAGCAGCCGGTGCCTTTCACGTTTCAAAGCCATCTGATTTAATTCCGGAGTTGCAAGGACGTTTCCCAATTCGCGTGGAGTTGGATAATCTTACAAAGGCAGATTTCGTTCGCATACTGAAAGAACCCAAGAATGCGTTAACCAAACAATACCAGGCATTGTTTGAGGCAGAAGAGGTTAAGATCACTTTTACAGATGACGCCATCGATGAAATTGCAAGCACAGCTTTTGAAATAAATGCGGAAGTAGAAAACATTGGCGCACGAAGATTGCAAACGGTAATGAGTAAATTGTTAAACGAATTTTTATTTGATGTGCCCGATAAGATAAGTGCCAATGCACAAATCGCCATCAATGCTGAAATGGTGAAAGCAACTTTGAGCGGCATTGTGAAGAATAAGGATTTAAGCGAATATATTTTGTAATGAGGTTTTTGCTCACCGTTTTTTTTTCAGGATTGATCCTATCAGTTTTTGCTCAGGATGATGTTGAGGTAACATCACAACAAAATATGGGCTACGATTCCCTGCGGGAACACTATATCAAATCCTATCCTGATCATTTTTTTCTTTGGCCTGTGCTGAAACAACGTGCCCAGGATTTTGAAATGAAAAGCATGGCAGATCCAAAGAATAAATTGAACTACAGATCCAATAAGCCATATGGTTTGGGTATCGGCATGTACCTCTTTGACGTTGGTCTGGAACTTACCTTTGCCATTCCACTGAATGAAAAAAGAAAAGAGATTTATGGAAAATCAACTGCCCGTGACTTACAGATAAATGCTATCGGAAAAAAGTTTGGAGTAGATGCTTACTTTCAGCGGTATAAAGGATTTTATATTGTTGATCCAAATAATAAAGTGCTTCCCGGTGAACCCTATCCACAGCGTCCTGATATTCAAACTAGAAATATTGGACTTACCGCAAATTATGTTTTCAACAATAAGAAATTTTCGTTCCGTTCAGCTTATACCTATGCTGAACGTCAGCTTCGAAGCAACGGATCGTTTATTATTTTTGGTTCCATCAGCGGCTTTAAAGTGTTAGGCGATTCGGCTATTATTGACGAGGCTCTTGCCGATAACTTTGGAGGTAACGGAACCATTCGTAAAATTAAGGCAACTACACTGGGCGTTGCACCGGGATATGCCTATAGTTTAATTTACAAAGGATTTTTTCTGAATGGAACGTTAGCTGTCGGACCAGCACACAATTGGTTGTATTATCAATTAGAAGATGGATCCGAAAAGAATGACATTAAATTCGATGCATTAGTGGCGGCACGATTTGGCCTTGGCTTTAATGGAGACCACTTCTTTGGTGGATTGAGTTTTGTTGTGCAGAGCCGCTCTGCAAAATTTGAAACAGTTCAGTTTAGCAGCACCAATTCAACCTTCAAAATTTTAATCGGCTACCGATTTAAAGAGTTTGGCATTTTGAAAAAACGCTTAGTGGATATACCAAAGGAATTGTTTTAATGATTGTACTTGAATTCTTAGTACCTACTTTGTGTCTTCGGTCCCCTGCCTACCGGCAGGTTTGTGGCAAAAAATTAGTCCTCTTTACTTTTTGGGTAATCAAAGAACAACATCTTTCCAGTTCCCCATTTTATTTCCTTCCAGGACTCAACTTTAAATTCAAAGGCAACAATACCACAGGTAGGAATATTGTCGATGTTGGTTTCATCTTCGCTTAATGTATTGACAAAATCAGTAAGGCCAGGATTGTGACCGATCAGCATAACAATACTGCAATGGGTGTTTACTTTCCGAAGTGTTTCTAAAATAGTTTCTTCATCGGCATGATATAAACCTTTTGCCGTTTGAATATTTTTTTTCGGATACTTCAATATTTCAGCAATCCTCTTTCCGGTTGACCATGCACGTTTTGCCGGGCTGGATAAAATAAGGTCAGGATGAATTTCTTTTTCTTTGAGACGCTTCCCCATGCGTGGGGCATCACGCTTGCCTCGCTCATTCAAAGGCCGGTCAAAATCAGATTGATCCATATCGTCCCAACTTGATTTAGCATGGCGTACAATGTAAAGTGTTTTCATTTGAATTGAGTTTGTTTTTTCGCCACAAAGACACGAAGGAATCACAAAGCCCGAATTAAGAGGCAAATTGATCTCTGCTAAAGTAAACAATCAAATTCTTGTTAGGTAATGAGTTGCTGAACTTTTATCAAAACCAGGCAGTTGAATCTTCAAGTAAACAACGGAAAAACTTATCTTCGCATCAATGGCCACCATTAAGGAATTAAGAAGAAGTGTTCGATACAGAGCGATCTACGTTTTTGTTCGACTCTTGATTTTTACTTCGCATTGTATGTCACGGAAAAATTGGTTGTGGTTGTGTGGAAAATTGGGAAGACTGACATTCCATCTCGTAAGAAAAACACAGAAACTTACATTGCTTCATTTGTCTCAAGTCTATTCGGAAAAATCACAATCCGAAATCAGCCGGATGGCAAAGAATGTTTTTAATATGCTGGGACGCAACACCGGTGAAATTTTGCGGGCCACTCAAATCAGAACAATACCCGAACTGGAGAAAATCATGGTAACGCATGGTTTCGAAAATTATGAAGCCGCACATGCAAAAGGAAAAGGTGTTATTATTTTAACCTGTCACTTAGGCCCGTTTGATTTGCAAGTGACCAATATGGCACTTCATGGCATGCGACCTTTTATTATTGGTACACCTTTGAAAGATGAAAGACTTAATGATTTGCTATGGCAACAACGTAATGCCTTAGGAGCAGTAGCAGTAGAACGAGGAAAAGAAACTTTTAAATTAATAAAGGCACTGAAGGCCGGTGGATCATTGGCTATACTAATTGATCAAGACACAAAAGTGAAAAGTCGCTTTGTTAATTTTTTAGGAAGGCCTGCATCGACCCCGGTAGGTGCTGCAATTTTTGCCATGAAGACAGGCGCCAAAGTTGTGCCTACCTATATCTATTCTGGTGAGGACAATCTTCTGCACATGCATTACCTACCAGAAATTGAAACAATACTTACGGGTGATGAAGAAGCAGATTTGATTATCAACACACAACGTTATTCTAACTTTATTGAAGAACAAATCCGGAAACATCCAGAACAATGGGTATGGATGCATGAACGCTGGAAGACGAAACCGGGGGAGGAGATCAGGTGATCGGTTATCTGTAATCGGTTAACAGTTATTGAAATCTACCTGAGTTTTTGAGTTCAGTTGATCAACAATTCCCTTCTGTAGCCTGCGTGCATTCACTATTAACCGTTAACAATTAACTTTTAACGATCCACCGCAAACGATTTTCTACGTATCTAAATCCGTTTCGATAATTTATTTACGTATAATTACGTAAATATTGCTCTGTTTACTTACTTTTATTACGTAATTAATACGTAAGAAAGAATGAACTCTCAAAAAGCAACTAAAATCAACTTACTGGATTTCAAGTCTGCGCCCATGCGGGCTTTCCATGTTACCTGGATGACCTTCTTTGTTTGTTTCTTCGGCTGGTTCGGTATCGCACCGCTCATGCCAATTATTCGCGAAGATCTTGGTCTCACCAAATCACAAATCGGGAACATTATTATTGCATCGGTTGCCATCACCGTGTTTGCCCGCCTCTTTTTTGGTTGGTTGTGTGATAAGATCGGGCCCAGAATATCCTACTCAATATTACTACTCATTGGTTCGTTGCCCGTTATGTTCATCGGGTTGAGCAACAGCTACGAAACATTTTTACTTTTCAGATTAGCCATTGGTGTGATTGGTGCATCATTCGTCATCACACAGTATCACACTTCCGTGATGTTCGCACCTAACGTTGTGGGCACAGCAAATGCGACAGCAGCAGGCTGGGGCAATATGGGTGGAGGTGTAACTTTAATGGTAATGCCATTAGTCTTCGCTGGCTTTATCGGACTTGGATATATAAATGAAGACGCATGGCGCTACGCTATGGTGATACCTGGTGTAGTGTTGTTTGTCATGAGTTTCGTTTATTATTTTTTCACGCAGGATACACCGGAAGGGAATTTAAGTGATCTGCGCAAAACAAATCCGGAATACAGTGCGAAGAAAAAAGAATCAGAAGGAAGTTTTGGAAAGGCCTGCAAAGACTACCGTGTGTGGATTTTATTTCTTGCCTATGGTGCGTGCTTCGGTATTGAGATTACCATCGACAACATTGCCACACTATATTTTGTTGACAATTTTAATCTTGGATTGAAGGAAGCGGGGATCATTGCCGGTACGTTTGGTATGATGAATATTTTTGCCCGCGCACTTGGTGGTGTGTTTGGTGATAAAGCTGGTAAGAAGTGGGGACTTCAAGGAAGGATTTTTATTCTTGGTGCTTTCCTGTTGTGTGAAGGATTGGGCATCATGTTATTTTCTGCCATGGATGTTTTGCCTTGGGCCATCGCTACCATGTTACTCTTTGCCTTGTTTTTAAAAATGTCCAATGGCGCTACCTATTCGGTGGTGCCTTTCATTAATAATAAAGCCATCGGTGCTGTGTCCGGAATTGTCGGTGCTGGTGGAAATGTAGGAGCAGTACTGGCTGGTTTTTTATTCAAATCAGAAACAATATCCTATCGGGAAAGCCTCTTCATCATTGGCATTGCTGTAACTGTGGTGTCGGTGATCTCTTTATTATTAAGTCTCTCGAAGAAAACCAAAGAAGAATTTTTGCATCCGGAATTTCAGCAACAACCTGTGCTGGAAGAAGCCATTGCTTAATGAACTATGTATAAACTCTAACATGATGAAAGTCGAAACATCAAAGATTAAACCTGAAGCATCAAACAAGGAAGGCATTACCAGGTGATGTCGTCCAAAAAAAAGTCCCCTTTTAGAACTACGAATTCTTCCAGGGGACAAGACTTAGTTGTTACACTAATCCTCAAACCTATGAACAAAAAAATTTACATCCCACTTTTAGCATTTCTTTTTTGCTGCTGTCTTCTAAATTCAGCGCAAGCGCAGTTAGTTATTTCCGGCCAACTCAGAACACGGTCGGAATTACGCGATGGACAAGGAACTCCATCGGTTCAAGATACCGTTCCAGCTTTCTTTACATCTCAACGTACGCGTCTGAACGTAGGCTATACCGGTTATCGATTTAAATTATATACCTCTATTCAGGACGTTCGTGTTTGGGGTCAGGATGCATCATCCATTAACCGAACAACCAATGCTAACAATAATGCTTTCATGCTTCACGAAGCATGGGCCGAAATAAGTTTGATTGATACCGGAAAAGTGGTTAAGAATTTTAGTTTAAAAATCGGGCGACAAGAATTAGTGTATGATGATGTTCGCCTGTTAGGAAATTTAGATTGGCTGCAACAAGCCCGCAGACACGATGCTGCCTTGTTGAAGTTCGATCATAAAGGATGGACTGCACATTTAGGTGCAGCGTTTAATCAAAATGCTGAACGTAAATCGAACACCATATATAATGGTGTGCCAACGGGATATGCGGCCAGCACCAATGGAATGAGTTCCATGTACAAGACCATGCAGTTTTTATATGTAGCGAAGAAACTACACTTCGGAAACGTATCGTTCTTAGCATTCAAAGATGATTTCAGTAAATACCATTTTGCACCTACCGATGTAACCAAGACAACTCCGATTTATGATCAGGGAACATGGAGTCGTGTCACGGTTGGTGCCAATGCCTTTGGAACTGCCTTTCGCAAATTAGGTTTTGCCGCAAGCGCATTTTATCAAGGAGGAAAATACAGAGACGGAACATCTTTGGATGAATATTTCGCTTCATTATCATTGATGTATGCAGCCGGAAGAAAATTCAGTTTTGGTCCGGGTATCGATATCACTTCTGGAAATAATGGAAGTGATCCAACAAAAAAATCTCAACGCTTCGATCCGCTCTATGGAACACCGCATAAGTTTTGGGGATACATGGATTACTTCTATGTAGCCGATGGCTTTGGATCAAATGGGTTAATGAATGTTTATTTGAAGTCGAAGTATAAACTGAAAGATAATCTAACACTTACGTTAGATGCCCATCGCTTCGCACTTCCGAATGCAGTGGTAGATGAGAATGGAAATTCTCTTGATAAGGGTTTAGGTACTGAACTCGATTTTATTTTCAACTATGCTCCAACAAAAATAATTACAATTGAAGGAGGATATTGTTCGATGTTCTCAACATCAACCATGGTTGCTGCGAAAGTAAAGAATGTGAAGAATGCTGATACTTTTTCAAGTTGGGCATATCTCATGATTTCGATCAAGCCTGAATTTATTTTCAAATAACCTTTAAAGAGAACAACATGAAAAATATAAGATATACTGCGACACAAATCCTTATCGGAATATTCGCCCCTGTGTTGTTATTGTTGCTGGCATCTGCTGCTCCAATAAAGAATAATGTAGTTGACAAGCCTGTAATTCATATTGGTTTTATTCCCCTTACGGATTGTGCACCCATTATCATGGCGAAAGAACTTGGGCTCTTTGAAAAATATGGTGTTAATGTAGAGGTAACGAAAGAAGCATCATGGGCCAATGTTCGTGATAAGATATTGACTGGTGAATTGGATGCTGCACATTGTTTATTCAGCATGCCATTCTCCGTTTATACTGGTGTTGGTGGAAAGGAAGGTTCTGAGATGCGGATCGCTATGGTGCTCAATAACAACGGGCAAGCCATTACCTTATCAAAGGATTTTTGTGGAAAGGTAGGGTTCAAGCAAACGAATAAAATTGCTCCTGTAGTAGCCGCTAAACTAAAAGCTGAAAAGGAAGTAACCTTCGCCATGACTTTTCCAGGAGGTACACATGACATTTGGCTGAGATATTGGTTAGCAGCAGCAGGTGTAAGTCAGAAGACATCGAAGATCATTACGATCCCTCCACCACAAATGGTGGCCAACATGAAGGTTGGAAACATGGATGGATATTGTGTAGGAGAGCCGTGGAATGGTGTAGCCGTGAAGCAAGGTGTTGGTTTTACTGAAATAGCTTCTCAGGATATTTGGAAGCATCATCCAGAAAAAGCGTTGGTGGTGAATAAAGAGTTTAGTGAAACCCGCAGAGAAGATTTGAAGAATGTGATGAAGGCAGTAATGGAGGCGTGTAAGTGGTTGGACAATCGCGCAAATAGAAAGAAGGCAGCAGAGATCATTGGCAAGCCGGCCTATGTAAATGCTCCATCCGATGTTATCGAAGCAAGATTGATGGGCGATTATAATTTAGGGTGCGATCAGGGCACGCAAATCTACACCGACAACTATATGCTCTTTCATCGTGGTGGTGAAACGAACTTTCCTAGAAAGTCGCACGCCATTTGGTTTATGGCGCAATACATGCGCTTCGATTATTTGAAAGAGGCACCCAACTTTAAACTCATTGCTGACCGTATCATCATGCAAGACTTGTATAAAGAAGTTGCTACCAGCATGAAGATTAAAATTCCGGAGGACGATATGAAACCATTCGTCATTGATTTGGACAAAGCGAAGTTCGATCCGAATAGTCCGGGAGAATATTTGAAGTCGGTTAAAGGAATAAATCAATAACACGATGGAATCATCCAACACAATTACCACCACAATGCTAAAGGAGAATAACTCTCCTTTAGCATCAAATGGATTTATGCGAAGCGTTTTCCAAAAGATATTTTCAGTAGGAGTAAGTTTGTTCTACAGTCTTTTGGGTTTTGGTTTGTTGCTGGGTATGTGGTACATCGTAAGCCTCATCACGAAAGGAGAATTACCAACGCCATTCGCTACCCTTACTGTTTTTTGGGAATTAGTGACTGATCCATTTTATGATTACGGACCAAACGACAAAGGTATCGGACTACAATTGTTTAGCTCACTTGTTCGTGTGTTCATCGGATTTTCACTGGGATCCTTAGTGGCTATTCCTGTTGGTGTGTTGATGGGAGCAAATGCATTTTGCAGAAAAGTATTTTATCCCATCGTTCAAATTCTAAAACCAGTTTCACCATTGGCATGGTTTCCGATTGGGCTGGTTGCTTTTCAATCGGCTAGTACGGCTACAATTTTTATCATCTTCATTACCTCCCTTTGGCCAACACTCATCAATACTTCATTTGGTGTTGCCTCTATTCCGGATGATCATAAGAATGTAGCGAAGGCTTTTGGTTTTTCCAGGTGGAAATATCTAACGAAAGTATTAATCCCCTTTAGCTTGCCGCACATCATTACTGGTTTACGTCTCAGTGTAGGTGTGGCTTGGTTAGTGATCGTAGCAGGTGAAATGTTATCCGGAGGAATGGGTATCGGTTTTTTTGTTTGGGATAGCTGGAATGCGTTGAGCTTAGAGAGAGTGATCTCTGCTATTCTGATTATCGGTATTGTAGGATTGATCCTTGATCGCGGGTTCTCCTTTTTGGAAAAGAAAGTAACGTATGATGCTTAGACCGCCTCATTCCCAGCCCTTCTCCGGGGGAGAAGGGAGGACTGAAGATTTGAAAGCTTCGATACACTTTAAAATTATGTATGAGATTTTGGTTAAGGTAATAACACTCAATCAACAAAGAACATCGACACTTACATACTCAAACACTTCAACACTTTAGTATGGGATATTTAAAAATAGAAAACCTGGAAATCTCCTTCCCGACCGCGAAAGGAAAATTTGTAGCCGTGAAGGATATTAATCTTGATATAGACAAAGGGCAAATTATTTCAATCATTGGTCACTCGGGTTGTGGAAAGTCAACCATCATGAATGCGGTGGCTGGAATGGTCGCACCATCAAGTGGTAAAGTAATATTGAATGGAAAAGAAATAAAAAGCCCGGGACCTGATCGTGGCATTGTGTTCCAAAATTATTCGTTGTTGCCATGGCTCACGGTCTATCAAAATATTTTTGAGGCTGTTGATGCTGCATTGAAGGATAAATCGAAAGAAGAAAAACATGCGTTGTCTGAAAAATATTTGCGCATGGTAAATCTGTGGGAACATAAAGACAAACATCCGAAACAAATTTCAGGAGGAATGAAGCAACGTGTTGCCATTGCACGCGCCTTCGCGATTGACCCGGAAGTATTGTTGCTAGATGAACCTTTCGGAGCATTAGATGCATTGACAAAAGCATCGTTGCACATTGAGTTGTTGAAACTTTGGAATCTTACTCATCGCAGTAAGACCATCATTATGGTTACACACGATATTGAAGAAGCTGTTTTTCTTTCTGATCGTATCGTAGTGATGAACAATGGTCCTGCAGCAACCATTCGGGAGATCGAAGAAGTGCATTTGCCGAGACCACGAAATAAAAAGGAAACCGTCAACTTACCAGAATATAAATCAATTCGAGAAAGACTCTTGAGTCTGTTGATGGATAAAGTGGCGATTGACGAAAGTGAATTTTATAAAGAAGAACAGGCAGCGTGAAATCGGTAATCGGTTATCAGTAATTGGTAACCGTAGATTGGCAACCGATAACTAAAGAGATGGTGATAAGAAACGAAGATAGTGTCAAGACAACATGTTCCTACTGCGGAGTTGGATGTGGTATGATTGTGAAGAAGGATCGCAATGGGAATATTTCGGTTGAAGGTGATAAAGATCATCCTGCCAATCGCGGTATGTTGTGCTCGAAGGGAATGAACTTGCATTATGCCATGCGGGATAAGAGTGATCGGTTGTTTTATCCTGAAATGCGTTGGAGTAAGAACCATCCATACGAACGCGTAAGTTGGTCAGATGCTATGAAGCGCGCTGCTGCTGTTTTCAAATCGATCATTGATCAACACGGTCCGGATTCTGTAGGCTTTTATGTTTCGGGTCAGTGCCTTACTGAAGAATACTATGTAGCGAACAAATTAGTTAAAGGTTTTCTCGGCACAAATAATATTGACACGAACTCACGCCTTTGCATGAGTAGTGCTGTTGCCGGATATGCCAACATGTTGGGTGAAGATGCAGTACCCGTTTCGTATGATGATATTGAATTAGCTGATTGCTTTTTAATTGCTGGAGCAAACCCTGCCTGGTGTCATCCGATTTTGTTTAGAAGGATCGAAGCACGCAAACAAGATAATCCTAACGTTAAAATTATTATTGTAGACCCGCGCAAAACACAAAGTTGTGCCTTGGCAGATTTGCATTTACAAATTACACCAGGCTCAGACATTTATGCTTACAATGCCATTGCCCGTGTGTTGATCGAAAATGGCGAAGTTGATTTTGATTTTATTAACAAGCATACTGAAGAATTTGAAAGGTTTCGCGATTCTGTTTTTCAAGTTAGTGTTGAAGATGCTGCTCAAAAGTGTGATATAACAGTAAGTGATATTCGCAAAGCCGCTTCTTACATCGCAGAGTCAAAAGGGTTTCTCTCACTATGGGCGATGGGATTAAATCAAAGCGCCATTGGTGTGAAGAAAAATTTCGCATTGATTAGTCTTAATTTAATTACGGGTCATATTGGTAAGCCAGGCTCTGGTCCGTTTTCATTAACAGGCCAGCCGAATGCAATGGGTGGGAGAGAGGTTGGTGGATTAGCTACCATGCTTGCTGCCCATCGTGTGATAGGTAATGAACAACATCGAAAGGAAGTCGCAGACTTTTGGGGTGTTGATTCGATATCACCTAAGCCCGGACTTACGGCAACACAAATGATTGAGGCGTTAGAGCGTGGTGATTTGAAAGCCGTATGGATTGTATGCACAAATCCATTAGTAAGCTTGCCCGATTCAAGACGTGCAGAAGCTGCGTTGAAGAAAGCACGCTTTGTTGTGGTTCAGGATATTTCAAGTAAGTCAGATACATTAAAGTATGCTGATCTTATTCTTCCTGCAGCAGGGCATTTTGAGAAAGAAGGAACCATGACAAATTCTGATCGAAGGATTAGTTATTTAAGTAAAGCTGTTAATGCTCCCGGAGAAGCATTGCCGGATGCAGAGATACTTTGCCTGTTTGCAAAAGCAATGGGCTTCAAAGGTTTTGATTTTGCATCAGCAGCGGAAATCTATGCAGAACATTGTGCGCTCACGAAAGGAACCAACATCGACATTAGTGGCTTGTCGCATCAGCGATTAAAAAAGGAAGGAACATTTCAGTGGCCGGTTCCGCATGCAAATCATCCGGGTACACCGCGGTTGTTTCAAGACTATTCTTTTTATACACCATCGCGCAAAGCGAAATTCTTTTCATTAGAAAATCCGGAGAATCTTTCAGAACCGCTTACACAAGATTGGCCATTGATTTTAACCACGGGTCGTATTCGCGATCAATGGCATACGATGACGAAGACGGGCAAAGTAAATAAGCTTCGTCAACATATTGATAAGCCATATTTAGAAATTCATCCGCTTGATGCTTTGGTGCGCAACATCAAAGAAGGAGATGTTGTGGTGATTGAAAATGGACGAGGTACGGTTCGCGTTTGCGCAAAGGTTACAGATGAGATTAAGAAAGGAGTTGTCTTCTTGCCAATGCATTGGGGAAAAATCCTCGCGAAAGATCATGCACGAGCAAATAACTTAACGAGCAACATTGTTGATCCGATTTCCAAAGAGCCTGATTTTAAATTTTCTGCTGTTGAGGTTGTTAAGTTTGAGAAGCCCGTTGAGAAAGTAATCATTGCTGGTGCGGGGGCTGCAGCCTACCGTTTCATTTGTTCCTATCGTTCGTTGAATGTAGATGACGAGATACAGGTTTTTTCAAAAGAGAAATATCCATTCTACAACCGTGTACTACTACCGGAATATGTAAACGCATCCTTGACATGGGAACGGTTACAGAAATTTCAAGCAGGTGAATTTGAGGCTTTGAATATTAGTTTGAATGTAGAGACGGAAATAGTAGAAGTAAATCGCAACGAAAAATATGTAGTCGATAAGAGTGGCAAAAGACATTCGTATGATAAACTTATTCTGGCAACAGGCACGCGTGCATTCTTACCAAAGGATGCACCTGTTCATTTGCCTGGAATCTTTACCATGCGCACACGCCATGATGCTGATACCTTAAAGAACTTTCTAAATCCTGGCGGAAATGTATTGATCATTGGAGGTGGCTTACTGGGACTTGAGCTTGCTGCTTCACTAAATGAAATCAATGTGAATGTTTCAATTCTTCAACTCGGTAGTCGATTGATGGAACGTCAGATTGATAACTTAGGTGGTGAGCTGTTGCTTGATTTTATTGAAGAGAAGAACATCACGGTCTACATGAATGATCAGGTTCAGATTGTAGAGCCGTCAAAAAAACAAGGTAGGCTTTCAGCAAAACTGCGCAGTGGTAAAATATTAGAAGCTGATGCGATTGTTTACGCTGTTGGTACGAGACCAAATATTGAGTTTGCCCAGGAAAGCGGATTGGAGTCATCACGCGGGATTGTGGTGAACGATTATATGCAAACCAGTGATCCGGATGTTTTTGCGATTGGCGAAATTGCCGAGCATGATGGAAAAATGTTGGGTATTACTGCGGCAGCAGAAAAGCAAGCCGATATATTAGCGCGCTTCATTCATGGCGATCTTCAGAGTTTGTATGATGGTGCTGTTCCAATGAACATCTTAAAACTCTCGGGTTTAGATCTTTGCTCAATTGGTATTGCTGAAATACCAGTAAACAGTGTAGGCTATGACGAGATCTTGTTCATTGATAAGTCGATGCGCTACTACAAGAAATGTATTATCAAAGATGACCGATTAGTAGGAGCGATTTTAATTGGTGATAAGAGTGAGTTTGCCGAATTCAAATCTTTGATTGAAAACAAAATTGAATTGTCAGAAAGACGGATGCAACTTCTTCGTTCAGGTAAAAAAGCAGAACCGGTTATTGGCAAGCTGGTATGTTCTTGCAACCAGGTGGGCGAAGGTAATTTACAACAGTTGATTGAAGGTGGATGTAATTCTTTAAAAGAACTTTGTCAAACTTCAGGAGCAGGTCTTGGTTGTGGAAGTTGCAAACCGGAAATTCAGCAGATGTTAAAGTCTTTAGTGGTAAGTTGATACCTTGAGCCATTGTTGAATGTATATTTGTAAAGATTGATTTAAAAGGTAGAGGATACAGATAATGGAGAAGAAAAAGAAAAGTGATCTGATACGGGCATTTGTGAAAGGAGGATTTCTTTCTCCGGCTGATTTGCTGAAGATCATGGAGCTTTCCAAAAGTCTGGGTAATAAGTACGTGTTGTTTGGATCACGCCAGGATATTATGTTTCCGTCTAACGATTCGAAGGAGGCAAAGCTGGAGAGTGCATTTCGTTCCATTAACATCGATTATGAATTGGGTAGCGATCAATCCATCTATCAAAATATTGTCAGCTCGTATGCTGTTGTAAATGTAGTGGACACAACCAATTGGTTGAAAGAAGATTCGTACAACGTGGTGATTGACAGTTTTGAGTATAAGCCCAAAATTAAAATCAACATTGTTGATCCGGTACAAAGTCTTGTCCCATTATTTACGGGTGAGTTAAACTTCATTGCCTCTAAAGAGGAAAATTATTGGTACCTCTACATTCGAGATCCCCGAAAGGGAAATGTAGTTGAGTGTTGGCCACGGTTGATCTTTGGTCAGGATATTTCAAAGATAGCGAAAGAGCTTGAGGATATATTTTTACAATATCTTCCCTTCACTACAGAAGAACTCTACATGGTGTTGAAGAACAACAATGTTCGTATCAACTATAAACCCATTGCAGAGAAATTAAAATTTCCAGAAACAACTTTTCCCTATTACGAAGGACTTAACGCTATGCTGAACAACCAGTATTGGCTCGGATTATACTGGCGCAACAATCAATACGATATTGATTTTATGAGTGCGGCTTGTCGCTTATGCCAGGAAACGAATATTGGTAAGATCAACATCATTCCGTGGAAAGCCTTTATTATAAAAGGTATCAAAGCAAGTGATCGGCTTCGCTGGGAAAAGTTGATGGGTAAATTTGGTATCAACGAACGCCACTCTTCATTGGAGTTGAACTGGCATTTACCTGTGATTAACCCGGAGGCATTAGAGTTGAAGCGTTTCCTCGTTCGCGAACTCGATCAACAAGATATCAGTACACATGGTCTTACCTTTACGATTAAGACGAACCGTGAAATGTTTTTATTCACGGCCATTGTGATAGAAAAAAATATTCAAGCCGGACCAACACCAGGTGACCACTATACGATTCTTTACGCAAAGAATTTCAACCCCAATAATATTATCTACCTGACGTATGCTCGTGGTGTGAAGAAGGAAATGATTCCAACGTTGTTGATTGAGTTAAGTAAGTTGTATTTCCGTCAACTGAATCCAGAGAAGGAATTGATTGATGAGGTAAAACCCGAAACTCATCACACTGGCAAAGTAACCATTTATCAGTGCAGCAATTGCCTTACGATTTATGATCAGCAATACGGTGACTCGCTTTCAAACATTCCAGCCGGAACATCTTTTGAAAAATTACCCGACACGTACCAATGTCACGTGTGTGATAGTCCGAAGAAGTATTTTGTAGCGGTGGGCAATCCGCTATCTGTCAACAACTAAATCCCCTTCACAAGCACTTGAAGTGTGGAGCGTGAAGACTGCTCCAACAAAACACCTTTCATCTTGCGATACGTTTCAAAGGTCGCTTCGTCATAATTCTTTATTGTAATCAAGGTAAGTCCGGTGTTGTAATACACTTCAAAATTCTGTTGTAGTTTATCAATCAACTTAATCACCTTGCTTTCGCGGAAATCGATGCAAAAAGAAAAAGTAATGGCAGAGTTCTGCATTACATTGATTCGGATGTCGAGATCGGAAATGGTTTGGAAGATGGCGCTTAATTGTTGCTCTGAAATAAAAGTATAATCGGTAACCTTGCAGGAGATAAGGCATTGATTGACTTTGTAGACAATCAAGGGAGGTAGATTCTCAACAACGCATTCATGAATTCTTGTTCCCGGAAGTGAAGGGTCAACAAAGTTTTTTACCAATAAGGTAATTCCTTTGTTAGCCAGCGGCTTTATTGTTTTGGGGTGAATTACGTTGGCACCGTAATACGTCATCTCGGCTGCTTCTTTGAAAGGTAGTTCATCAAACACAACCGCAGAAGGTATGCGTTTCGGATCAGCACTCATTACACCCGGCACATCTTTCCAAATAGTTACGGAATCAGCTTGAAGAGATGAACCAAAAATTGCTGCAGTAAAATCAGAACCTTCACGTCCGAGTGTTGTAGTTAGACCATCAGTGGTACTTCCAATAAATCCTTGCGTGATAACGATGTTGTTGTGAATGACAGAACGAATGTTTTGAATATTGGCTGAGGTAATAGCCCAGTCAACTTTGCCTTCGCGAAAACTGGAGTCAGTGTGAATACAGTTACGGGCATCAAGCAAATAGCTGGTTGCTTTTTGCGAAAGGAGATAATGATGCAGAATAAGAGAAGAAATCAATTCGCCTTTTGAAACGACTTGATCATAAATCTGATCAAAATCGGCTTCAAAGTTTAACTCTTGTTCCAGTTCAGCAAAGATATTCTCCATCTCTGTATGAACTGAAGCTGGCTGAACAAACAAATTATTGAGTATAACTTCATGTGCTTTCTTTAATGCCGCTAATTCAGTTTGATAATTTTTTTTCGCGTGCCCCAACTCAACTAATTTTTCCAGGGCATCTGTGGTTTTGCCCATAGCCGACACCACGACTAACAGGTTGTTTGATGCGTTCGATTGAATAATGGATGCTACATTCCGGATGCCATCTGCGCTTTTCAGGGAAGCGCCACCAAATTTAAAAACCTTCATTTTTATTGAAATCAATCGTTTGCAATATAACTTTACGCTAAAATCACCTATACAAAGATCAATGAATAAAGCCAACGCAACAAGCATCGAATCGTCACGAATAGCACAATCTATTGGTCTGGCACTGGATCGTTTTATAAAAAACAACCAGGATCAATTTCAGTTTGCAAGCGGTGAGTTGTCACAGTTGCTTCGGGACATAGCCCTGGCTTCTAAAGTAGTAAACCGTGAAGTAAATAAAGCGGGGTTGATTGATATAATGGGTGCAGTTGGTTCTCAAAACTCAACGGGCGAAGATCAACAGAAGTTAGATGTATTAGCCAACATTCGATTTACCCGGGCGCTTGCGAAAGGCGGGGAAGTTTGCGCCTTGGTATCAGAAGAATCAGAAACGTATGTTGATTTGAACAACGAAGGCAAATATGTAATTGCCATCGATCCACTTGATGGATCATCGAACATTGATGTGAATGTTTCGATTGGAACCATCTTCTCTATTTATAGAAGAAAGAGTCCGGCAGGAACACCCATTCAGGAAATTGATATTCTTCAAAAGGGTTCGGAGCAAGTGGCGGCAGGATATGTTTTGTATGGATCATCAACCATGTTGGTCTACACTACTGGTCATGGTGTGAATGGATTTACGTACGAGTCAACGCTGGGTGAATATTTTCTTTCGCATCCCAACATGAAAATTCCGGAAGACGGAAAAATATATTCGATCAACGAAGGTTCAGCCAATTCATTCAGTGAACCAGTGAAGCAATACATTCAACACTGCAAAGACAAAAACTATACAGCGCGTTACATCGGTTCGCTTGTAGCTGACTTTCATCGCAACATGTTAAAGGGAGGGATTTACATTTACCCAGCCACAGCAAAAGATGTAAATGGAAAACTTAGGTTGATGTATGAGTGTAATGCATTAGCGTTTGTTGCTGAACAGGCCGGAGGGTTAGCATCATACGGTGCCGGAAGAATTTTAGATATTGAACCACAAGAACTTCATCAACGCACACCATTTTATGTTGGCTCGAAGAATATGGTGGAGAAGGCGATTGGTAATTGAGATTATTGTCAGTACGTATTAAAGACTTCTTTGATACTACTCTAGGCTTTAATTTCAAGAATCTCCGGAGCATACTTCGAAATAACACCATACCATTTTATCAACTTCTTGATGTCGGATACATATACACGATCTTCATCGAAATCAGCAACAACGGCTTTCATAAAGGCTTTCAGTTCTACACCATCAGAATCTCCATCAACACCCAGATCGTTGCCAAATTCACTGTGAATTTTTTTCAATACTTCTTCAAGGGCTACTGTACCTTCTTTGCTTGTCGTATAAATAGAGATTTCGTGCAACAAGGATAATTTATTGCTGGCCGTAGCAACAATCTTTGTTTTGGTTTCATCCAATGATTCTAAAATCACGCCCGATTTTGTTGGCGCTACTACTTTATAAAGTCCGCCCTTGCCTGAAAGTGTTGCTATGTCTGCTAAAGTCATGTTTAATTTTTTTGAGGAGGCAAATCTAAAGAAATCATTCAAAAGTCCACGGATGATTGTTTACGATTTAAGCTGACAGAAACATAGTGTGCGTCATTGCTTTTGCAGTTACGTAACTTAAACCACAACCCTCAGCTCGACAGTCACCCTCTCCTTAGGAGAGGGCCGGGGTGAGGCATTACTCTGCAATCTTCATCGCATCCTCAATGCAGGTAAGCACTTCTTCCTTACCGGTTTTGGTTTTGGAAGACGAGGTGATCATTGGAGGTAGCTCATCCCAATCTTCTTGCAATCTTTTTTTGAAGAGATTGATGTTTTTTTGAAGATCTCCTTTTGAAAGTTTATCCGCCTTCGTGAAAATAATAACCATGGGTACACCCTTATCACCAACCCAACCAATAAAACTCAGGTCAATTTTCTGAGGCTCCAAGCGTGAGTCGATCAAAATGAAAAGACACGAAAGGTTTTCGCGCTTCAGTACATAGTCTTCTATCATCTTCCCAAAACCCTGGCGCGTACTTCTGCTTACGCTAGCGTAACCATAGCCCGGCAGATCGACCAGGTACCAGTTTTGATTAATCAGGAAGTGATTGATAGTTTGGGTTTTACCTGGGGTAACAGAGGTCTTGGCTAGCTTCTTAGAGCTCGTTAGCATGTTAATGAGTGAGGACTTACCTACATTCGATCGGCCGATAAATGCGAACTCAGGCTTCTCTGGCGGAGGGCATTTTTTGACATCCGCAAAGCTGGATATGAACTCGGCCTGTTTAATCTTCATGGTTAAAGTAATGATTGAGGCGTAAAATACTAAGTTTGTACTGGCCGTGGGTCTTATGCATACAATATTATGTGCCGAAATTCATAGTTTTTACTAACTTGTGCTATCTTGACATACTTTTTTATTCATATATTAGTTACAAAACTTTTTTAGCAATGCGCAGTATCCAAAGAGTACTGATTTTTTTAACTCTCTCATTGGCGCTTTTCACTCCTGGTTTCAGCCAGCAAGATCCTAAAGAACTTGCCCAACAATTGATGGAGCAGGCAGATCTGATTATGGAGGCGACAAAGGCGATTGATGATGCCCGTGATCTCGTTACAACAGCGGCTGATCTTGACTCTACCTTTTTAAAAGCCAATTACGAGGCGGGCCGATACCATCTGATGACCATCGGGAAAGAACTGGCTACCAAATACTTCTTACGCGTTTACAGACAGGATCCCGACTATCGTTTCGATCTTTTATACTCCATTGGGAAAAGCTATCAATATGGTTTGAACTTCACGAAAGCCATTGAATACTATAACCTCTATAAGGCTAAGTTGGCCAGCAAACCGAATTATCAGGGTAAGGACAGGGAGAGTTTGGCAAGTGTTGATCGCGGAATTTTTGAGTGTGAGAATGGAAAAGATTTTGTGGCCAATCCTGGAGATTTTTCTATTGTCAATATTGGAAGAGAGATCAATTCGGAGTTTGAAGACTATGGGCCCGTATTAAACGAGGCTGAAAACGAGATTGTATTCACCACACGTAGAAGAGATGACAACTTAAATCAAAACGTGGCGGATGATAATAAGCCATGGGAAGATATCTTTTACTCTACGAAAGTTGGTGACAAATGGGCTTTTGCAAAGAACATCGGGCTTCCTGTAAGCACACCCTACCACGATTCTAACTTAGCCTTGTCTGCCGATGGTAGTATATTGTTTAAGTTTAAAGATGATGGAGGAGGAGATATTTATTTCAGCGAGCGTGATGCCACTGGTGTTTGGGGTGAACCCGCTCCGCTGCCGGGTATCATTAACTCTAGTTTTGCAGAAAAATCTGTTACTATTTCACAAGATGAAAAAACACTTTACTTCTCCAGTAACAGACCGGGTGGTTTTGGTGGGCTGGATATTTACAGGGCTACAAAAGATAGCAAGGGTGAATGGACAAACGTAAAGAATGTTGGTCCGAAGATTAATACCGACCTGGACGAAGATGGTTTATTTATCGACTACGATAATGTAACGCTTTACTTCAGCAGCAAAGGTCACAAAGGCATGGGAGGATTCGATGTTTTTAAAAATACATTCAACCCCAATACAAATGAATGGGGTGAACCCCAAAACTTAGGTTATCCAATCAATACCCCTGATGATGATATTTATTTTGTATCATCTAAAGACAGTAAACGTGCTTATTACTCTTCTGTAAGAGAAGATGGAATGGGCTACCTCGATATTTACATGATCACCATTCCAGAAGGCTTAAAGAATACACAACCCGTTGTTGCAAAGCCTCCTGTAGAAGTGCCACCAGTAGAAGTCCCAAAGGATACTACAACGGCAGTGGTGGTTGTTCCGCCTGTTGAAAAACCACCTGTTGAAAAGCCTCCAGTTGAAAAGCCACCTGTTGAACCGAAGAAAGAATTAATACCTGTAAAATATATTGTAACGGTAGTTGATGCTGCAGATAAGAGCCCACTCGAAGCAAAGATCAAACTTCAAGGTGCAAAGGATAATGTAGTGGTAGGTTCATCGCCACAAGGCAATGGTGTTTACGAGTTTAGTATTGTTAGTCCGAAGGCAAAAGATTATCGCTTATCTGTAGAGCTTGAAGGATACGTATTCCAAAACTTTACCTTGAAACTAGAAGGAGCAACCACAAAAGAGAAAACGATCAATCGCAAAATTGAAATGCGGAAGTTGGTGGTTGGAGTTTCTTCAATCTTGCATAACATTTACTTCGACTTTGACAAAGCAACCTTTAAAACGGAAGCATATACCGAACTGAATAAGTTGGAGAATATGATGCGCCAAAATGAAGGTATGATCATTGAATTAGCAGGTCATACCGATGCTGTTGGTACTGCGGCTTATAACTTGTTCCTTTCAAAGAAGCGTGCAGAGGCAGTTAAAGACTATTTGACCAAGAAAGGCATTGATTCGCGCAGAATTCAGGCTGTTGGATATGGTAAAACCAAACCATTAGCCAGCAACGATGACGAAGATGAAGGCCGTGAGCTTAACAGGCGTGTAGAATTCAAGGTATTGCAAAAGTGATTTCGTTGATACTACTAAACCATCTAACTTTCCGCCTTGTTATAAACGGAAAAGTGGCTAAATGAAGGTAGTACCCTACAGTGAAGAAGAGACTTCAAAGAAAGAGCAGGTGGCCAAAATGTTTAACAACATTAGCCACCGCTATGATTTCCTCAATCATTTTTTAAGCTTGGGTATAGACAAGCTTTGGAGAAAGAAAGCCATTAATTTATTGCGTTTCAGAAATCCAAAGTTAATTCTTGATGTTGCGACAGGAACAGGAGACTTTGCCATCCAGGCATTGACACTCAATCCAGATAAAATTATAGGTGTTGATATTTCGACCGGTATGTTGGATATGGGTCGAGTGAAGATTCGGGATCAAAAACTGGAATCGAAAATAGAATTGCTGGAGGGCGATTCAGAAAATCTTCCCTTCGAAGAAAATAAATTCGATGCTATAACCGTTGCATTTGGTGTGCGGAACTTTGAAAACCTGGAACTTGGCTTGCGCGAAATCAAGCGTGTGCTCAAACCTGGTGGTATGCTGGTGGTGCTGGAATTTTCTAAACCCCGCAGTTTCCCATTCAAACAACTCTATAATTTCTATTTCAAAAGTATTTTACCGGGCGTTGGTAGAATGGTGTCAGCAGATAAGGCAGCATATACTTATCTTCCCGCATCCGTAGAGGCATTTCCTGACGGTAACGATTTTATTCAGGTATTACAACGCATAGGATTTAACGAAACACAATGCAGAACACTCACGTTTGGCATCAGCTCAATCTACACCGGAACAAAGTAATTCTTGTTCTGGCATTGATTTGTTGTGTCTTCCAAAGTGAGGCACAACAAAAGACGCGTTGGATTAGAAAAAACAATCCGAACTACGATGCGCGGAAACTTACGTATGGGTTTCTCATTGGACTTCATACCACGACATTTCAATTAAACTATTCTGAAAAATTCCTTAACAGTCCGGATTTGGTGAATCTGAATTCTGTTGTTCCGGATTGGTCGCCTGGATTTTCACTTGGATTTATCGTGAACTATCGCATTGCTGATTTTTTTGATATCCGTCTTACACCAGAAGTAGCATTTTATGAAAATAAAATCCGGTACCAATACATTGATGGTACGCATGATGATCAATTGGTAGAAACAACGATGGTAGAATTTCCAATTTTGCTAAAGTATAAATCAGAGCGGAGAGACAATATCAGAATGTATATGATTGGTGGATTAAAGCCAGCTATTGATGCATCGGGAAAAAAGAAATTGGATCAATCAACAGAATCGCTTGAAGTGAAAGGAACGAACTTGAGCTTGGAAGCTGGCCTGGGTTTCGATCTTTATTTTCCATTGTTTAAATTTTCTCCGGAGTTAAGATATTCACGAGGGCTCGTAAATGTGTTGGACAACACTACCAATATATATGGTCAACCGCTTCAGCGGGTTAATACCAACACCATTACCTTATATCTTCTTTTTCAATAGCATGCAAAATAGAATTGTACTGATCACGGGAGCAACATCAGGCATTGGTGAAGCAACGGCCCGTTTGCTCGCAAAAAATAATTTCAGATTGATTTTGTGTGGAAGACGTCAGGACCGATTGGAGAATTTGCGTAAAGAATTGTCATCCTTAACAGAGGTAACAACACTTTCGTTTGATGTTCGGGATTATGAAAAAGTAAAGGAATCCATTCAATCTCTACCTGATCAATGGAAATCAATAGATGTATTACTCAATAATGCTGGCAATGCCCATGGTTTTGATCCCATTCAAACCGGAAGCATTGACGATTGGAATGCCATGATCGATATCAATGTGAAGGGGTTGCTTTATGTTTCGCGTGAAGTGACTCCTGGAATGACTGAACGTAAATCAGGTCACATTATCAATCTTGGTTCCATTGCCGGAAAGGAAGTTTATCCAAATGGCAATGTGTATTGCGCCAGTAAATTTGCTGTTGATGCTTTAACGCGTGGCATGCGTATGGATTTAAATCCATTTGGCATTAAAGTAACATCTATCAATCCGGGATTAGTGGAAACCGAGTTTGCCCTCGTTCGCTTTAAGGGAAGCGAAGACAAAGCGAAAAATGTATACACCGGAATGACACCGTTAAAGGGAGAAGATATTGCTGACATCATTCTATATACATTATCGTGCCCACCTCATGTTGTGCTAGCGGATATTACTGTATTTCCCACAGCACAAGGAAGCAGTACCTTAGTGAAAAGGAATTAGTAATCTTTTGGTAGGTAGTATTGATTGGTGAGTAGGGATCGTTGATTAGTGATTTTAGATTTAACACGAACGAACAACTATCAACAATTTGTTACACGAAAGTCAGCAGCATTTGTGAATCAATATCATGCTTGCCTTCGAATACTTTTGTCTCAGGTGAAATATCCAATTGACTTATAAGCGTCTTCATTTCTTTAATTCGAATATCATTAATAAACGGATCATTCTTTCCGTAAACGAGATAAGTCTCTTTGTCTTTCAGTATTCCTTTCGTGGTGTTAAAGTCAATATCCGGTGGAAAAATTCCTGCCCACAGAATGAGACGTTGAAAATTAATTTTGCCAGCGCTTATCCATCGTGAAGCTGTAGCAGCACCTTGAGAGAAACCAAGAACTGTTATCGGTACAAAGAGATCTTGTCCAACTTCTTTTTCATAAACACTATTTAGGTATTCAAGGTAATTATCGATATCAGTTACCCGATTTTCTTTCGTCATCCATGAAGCACCAACGCGATTGTTTCCGGTTTGTGCACGACTCACTACATCTTCCAGATAAAAATGGGAGAGACCTTCAGGCGCGATTACACAAATGTTGTGGTCCTCTAAAATTTTAAATTTCCGAATAAAGAATTCTGCCAACTGACCATAACCATGAATAACAAACCACAATTGTTTGGTGGAGGCATCAAGCTTCCCAAGTTTGAAGTACCGCGATTTGAATTGAAATTGTAATGCGTGTTGTTCCATTGAGATACGATGTATTCAAACTAAAAAGGCTTCCCTTTTGAGGAAGCCTTTTTAAAGTGATGTTGATGCTTAGCGTTTAAACCCTAGAGCGCTCCCACCACAATAACCAGTAGAACCATCAAAGGTGTATTGGATGTAGTAGATTCCGGTAGTGTTACATGGATATGCGATAGCAGAGATGAACTGACCGTTGATCTTGCTTGTCGCAACTTTGTTACGGTTTGAATCATACAGGCTTACCACAATACCATCCGTTGGCTGTGCAGCGGCACAGATGTTAATCATATACTGAGTGCCCTTCGTGAATACATAAGAGTATTCAACAAAGTCCTTAGCGCCTTTCTCAATTTTGTAACTCTTAAGAAAATTGAAGCCAGTGATAAGCTTCGGGATGCATTGATTACTTAGCGCTTCAGAGTTGCACTGCCCGATAACCTCTAAAGTGCTTAGAACGAAAACGGATAGAACAATAAAAATTAACTTTTTCATATTGGCTCCTTATTAACTTAGCTTATTATCTTATTTCTGATGGTACCTGTCATTGTTCTGATATTGGCGATGTCTTCTGGTGTGATTTCAATAGTGCTGGTGCTATTGTCTTTAATCATCATCACCCCATCAACCACTTCAAAAGTTGATTCTTTGTAGGTATAGGTAATCTTTACTTTGTCATAAATTTTCTTCAACTCTTCTATGTCAGCCAACAATGATGCCATATTCTGGTCAGTGTCTTTATAGAAGGAAAGCAATAGTTTAATGTTTTCAAGGATAATCTTCTGCCCACCAATGGTTTCTTGAAGGTCTTTGTTAGTAGGATTTGCGGTAGCTACCTCACAGGTTATGTGCAAAGCTTCTAACCATCCACCGGTTAAAAACAATACGCTAAGGTTAGCACGTTGCTGCGTTTGCAGGTAGTGATTAATGCTATTAAAGTTCTGGGTTGTGATCAATAATAACGAATCAAGATTCTTGCTGTTCGTTGCCAATCGGCCAATGGTTTCAATGTCAAAAAACTGACCGATGTTCAAGCCGTCAGCCAGTTCTTTTATGGATGCCATATACTTAACACCGTCCTGATTTTGTTCGTAGATGTTGGTGTATCCTAAGTCGGTACCGTAAACTCCCAAATTGAGCGCCTTTTTGTAGTTGCTGTTGTATTTTGAAATATTATCGGACGGATTGAGAAAATTAGCATTGTATTTTTTACCCGACTCTTTCAAGAGCATAGAGATCTCTAGCGGGCTGGGGATTTGCTCAAGGATAACGCCAATGGCTTCTTCCGAAATAGCGGGGCCCTCCACCTTGGTAGAATCAAGGTCTTCCAAGAAAGCCTGCTCATCTGTTTTTTTGCCGGATCCGCAAGCACTGAAGATTGCCAGAATGAATCCGATAAGTACAATTCTCATAGCGATAAAATTAAACGTTTACAAAGTTAAAAATTAAGAACTCTCAGCCAAAAAGTTACTTGCCTGCTTTATTTCTTTTTTGGTAAGCCAACCTTGGGCAGGTTCACTTTGCCAGGCACTTTATCGAATGAATTGATCAGTTTTCGCATCAGTTCGAAGTAAAGGGTAATGTAGAGCACGATAGTCATCAACCAGATGACCATCATATTGAAGGTGTACGTGCTTATTATCTGCCCAAACATTTTTTTCTCAGGGGCAAAGAAATGAGCCCGGTAGTCTAGTGGGCCCTTAGGATTTGGGCTTAAGAAAATAGGGTTAATCTGTTGGAATAGTTGACCATTATACTCTAATATCCTGTTTTTCTCTGAGATGTTTTGAACCAAGTCAGCAAGGCTTTCATTGAAATATCTATTCTTGTAGTCGTTCAATTTGTAGTCCGTGTTTTTATCATTTTCCAATTTAAAAATCACCTTTTCACGCTCGGTCACTGCGCGGTTGTAACCCTCTAAATAAAATTTCTTGTAGGCAGTAAGAAAATCTTCTAGTTTCTTGTCGAATTCAGGGGTAAAGGTTGCCAGTGTCCATGGCGTGCTAAGTTCTTTTTCGATGCCCCTTTTGTAATAATCGTTTTGAAGAGTGGTTTGAATGAGGTTCAGATCTTTGGTAAGAATTGCTTTTATTGAATCACTTTTCTCATCCCGGTTATCGGCAATATATTTTCTTTTTTTGTTCAACTCATCCACGAGAAAAGAGGAGTGAAAGTCAGTCTGTGATTCGTATTTTTCAAAATCATAGAATGGCTGTTCATATGAGTTATTCTTGAACTGATACACTGCGATTGCTTCGTAGGCCCAACGCGATGCCATCATATCGGCAACAATTGGAACCTTACCTTTTGTGCTTATAAAATCATTCAAACGATCGAAGCTGAAAAGCAAACCACTTAAGATCATTTGCGGAATAAGCAAGAGCGGAATCATTACATATACTGTAACAGCTGAATTGAATGCGGATGAAATATTCAATCCCAATACATTGGCCAGACAAGAAGTGGTAAACAGTGCTATCCAGAATGGAACAAACATGCTCCATTCGATTTCCAAAATCAAGTTTCCAACCAACACAAAGGTGAAAGTCTGGATGGCTGACATGGTGAACAAGATCATGATCTTAGACACCAGGTAACTATTCCAGCTTAAGTTTAGAAAGGATTCCCTTCGTAAGATTTTTCGATCGCGGATAATTTCTTCAGCACTCACCGTAAGCCCCATAAACAAGGCTACGATAATGCTCATCAGCATGTAGGCCGGGAAGTTTTCGTTGAATCGAAATATGTATTCCTTTCCACCCGGAGCACTTTTGTATTTGATGATGATGGCCAGAATAAATGCAAGCAGTGGAGCCTCTAGCAAATTGATCAATAAATATTGCTTATTGCTTAGCTTCGATAAAGTATCGCGCGTGGCGAAGATGATGGTCTGCTTTAGTTTGTTCGGCAGACTGAGTGAATGAGGCGGTTCTTCTTTGATATCCTCAACCTTATTTATTTTAAAATTTTCTTTGTATAGATCGTACCACTGTGGTGGTGTTATTTTTCTTTTCGATGTAGGCTGTCCGTATTCATCTACTACCTTAGCTTCAATGATATTGAAAATCTGCTCAGGGTTTACATTACCACACGTTTCGCACTGACCTCTGTTGCTGTCTACCTGATGGGTTGATTTTTTGAAGTATGTAACGGCTTCAACCGGATGTCCATTGTAAGCAGGATATCCACCAACATCCATAATGATCATCTTATCAAACATCTTATAAATGTCGGATGATGGTTGATGGATAACGACATAGATAAGTTTGCCTTTTAAAGACAATTCTTTCAGCAAGTCGATTACATTTTCTGAGTCGCGGGAGGAGAGACCTGACGTAGGTTCATCTAAAAATAGAATGGCAGGTTCGCGAATTAATTCAAGGGCAATGTTAAGGCGTTTTCGCTGACCACCGCTGATAGTTTTCTCCAATACATTCCCAACTTTCAAATCTTTGCGTTGATCTAACCCAAGATTCTCCAGTACCTCCATCACACGTTTCTGCAATTGCTCTTCGGTAAAATTCGAAAAGCAAAGCTTCGCGTTGTAGTATAAGTTTTCGTAAACCGTTAGTTCCTCGATGAGCAAATCATCTTGCGATACATAACCGATCACACCGTGTATTCTATCTTTCTGGGTATGGATATCAAAACCATTAACCAGTATATGACCTTTTGTAGGTTTTACTAATCCGGCTAGCACGTTTAGCAATGTAGTTTTACCTGCACCGCTGGCCCCCATTATACCGATGAGTTTTCCTGGTCCTTCTGATATTATTACGTTACGCAGACCAATGGCACCATTCGGAAATTTCAATTCATCAATGGTAACATTGAAAGAAAGCTTGGCCGTTTTTAATTCTTCATTGAAGTTGGCAACAAGGTCGCTGTAGTATAGTGCATCCCCTGCCTGAGTTTTTATCGTGCTTCCATGCGAAAAGAGATAAACGCGATTGGGTTGCATGGTGAAGCCGTTGAGAATATTCAATTCTTCGCCCATGTATTTTGTGAAATACATCTCCACACTTTGAATGCGCATAAACACAAGGCTCCCTTCAATATGGCCATGTACATGTTTATGATGTTTGCCCGCTTCCGCGGCAGCGGCCGAATTCAATAATATGATATCACTGTAGTCTAACGACTTGGCATCTTCGGTAGTAACGAAACTTTCTATGAGTTGATATTCGTCTTTGTCAATATTGAAAACAGTGGAAACTGTATTGATGATCTCCATCCTTTGTGGAGAAAAGTTTTTATCCGTGCTAACCAGTTCAAGAAGTTTGATCAGTACAACAACCTTTTGTTTTTGTGTAAGCGTTTTATTGATCTTCTTACAAATACCAAGAGTCTTAACTGAATCTTTTACAGAAGTGAGCTTTGACTTGCCATCATCTTCATCCGCTTTACCATAGCCTGAAAACTGGTCGTAGAGTTCTATGTATTCCTTGATCGAATCCCTGTCGAGTTCGGTTTGGAAGAAATTAATTACGAATTGTCTCTCTCTTTCGGTAACACCTCCATCTTGTTTGGTGATGATGGCAAAAAGTTGAGTTAGGGCTTTGAGTATTTCTTCACTCATAGGTAAAAAGTATGTCTATAAAGGTATAAAAAAATATCGGTTACCCCTCATTTCAAAACCTCCCCAGGGGGAATTGAAATGACAGGTAACCGATTGAAGCTGACCGGTTAAGATCAGTATGTTTTAAACTCGAAGGGTATCTCCACAAGCTCTGAAAACTCCTGGCCCGCTTCTTCCATATCTTCATCATCTTCATGAAAGTACCAGATAATTTTCATCCCCTTAATGTCTTCCAACGCAGAAAGAACATCTAGTATCAATTTGGATGACGCTGTATTGAAGTACTCCAACTTAAATACAAACTCAGTTGAGGGGTTCGCTTCACTGCCGTAGCTCTCAATCCATTCTAAAACCGGGCGGTAAAACTCAGCTGAATCTTCCGGAAGGGAACGACCAGAGATTTCAAAAATTCCATTCTTCTTATCGAGGATTATCTTCGGTGTATCTTCAGCTCCTTCAAGATTTAAAATTTCCATGGGTAAATCTATTTTAGTTATTATGGTCTCAATTCAAATATTAAATTTCGCGAGCAACGTGTACAGTCAAACAAAAGAAGCAGTACTCTGCTGACATCTCAGGAAAATCAAAGGCAAGTTTTTCACCAGACTTACGTGCCATATCAACGAAACCTAAACCTGCTCCACCTTTTTCAGAGATGGTTGTATTCTTGATGATCTCTTTATACAATTCTTTCAAGCCCTCTTTATCGAGACTGTTGATGTGATGTAATTTCTGCTCAAGTCCTGCCACATTAGTTTTGCGGATGGGGTTCCCTGACATTATGGTGTATCGATTTTCTTCTCTACCAATCAGGAAGATGGCCGCATGACTGCGCATCTGGCCCTCTACCAGCTCATCGCTATGCTTCACAATATTTTGCAAGGCTTCGACCATGACATTAAACACTTTACGTTTTATGTTGCCTTCTTCTCCGGAGGAATCCAGGTTTCGCTCAGCCATGGCCAGAATTGATTTGGTACTTTCCTGGGTGAAATCACCCTGGTACACCAGAATCAGTTTCTGCGACATCATGGTGCGGTGCAGGTCATAGATAAAATTCATGAGTCTGAAGATTAGATTTAAATAATGTGGTTCACTAAGTTAAGTTTTTTATTGAGCTTCACCATCCGCTACGGTAAAATTCGGTTGGCAATATCACATTTAAAATTTAATACCGATTAAGAGTACGTCATCTATTTGTTTGGTTTCACCTCGCCAGTTCTCCCACTCTTCATCAAACACAACCATGGCTTCGCTCATCGGTTGCTTATGTATGCGTTCAATTGTTTCGCGTGTTTTCTTCGGTCCAAATTTCCGGTTTTCGGTTCCTCCAAATTGATCAGGGAAACCATCCGAGCTAAAGTAAATGGAATCGCCTGCTCCAAGACTTAATTTTGTATTGGTAAAGTTAGTCTGGTTCTTAAAAATACCGCCTCCGATTGGGAATTTATTTCCCTTCACTTCTTCCATTACTCCGCTCTTCATAACGTAAAGCGGACGGTGCGCTCCGGCATATTCTACCGTTCGCTCGGTCATGTTCAACTTACAGAGGGCGATATCCATTCCGTCTTTTGTAGTAGCATCTTCATCTTGACGTAAAGTAGTAGTTACCCCCTCATCCAATAAGTCAAGGATTTTGCCGGGTTCAGTAATCTTACGGCTACGAACGATATCGTTCAACAAGAAGTAGCCGATCAATGATAACAATGCTCCCGGAACTCCGTGACCGGTACAGTCAACGGCTGCGATAAAGATTTCGTCTTTTATCTGAACGAACCATGGAAAATCCCCACTGACCACGTCACGTGGTTTGTATAAGATAAAGGAATCCGGTAATGCTTTGTTGATGACACGTGAGTTCGGAAGAATCGCGTTTTGAATCCGCTTGGCGTAGTTAATACTCTCGGTGATCTTCTTGTTTTTATTTTGAATTTCAAGCTCGATCATCTTCCGGTCAGTAATATCATGTGATACCACCAATACAGACTCCAATTTATCTAACTCATCAAATTCAGGAATGGCGTTAACCTGCATGATGCGTTGGCCCATCGAAGAGGTAAAATCAATTTCAGCAGAAACTTTGTCGTTCGTAGCATTTACTTGCTCTACTACACTTAACCAACCATTTAATATGGAAGCATCAAGATCAACTTCTTTTACTTTTCTGTTGAGGAAGAAGGAAGGTTTCTGGCCAGTGTAATCTTCAATTACCGGGTTGATATACGAAATCTCTTCTTGTTCAAGACGGGTGATCAAATCAAGGGAGTTTTCGGAGAGTGCCTGCATCTTACTGCGCATGCGTTGCTCTTGTTCTGCTCTTCTTCTCTCGGTGATGTCTCGGGAGTTTAAAATGAAACCGTGAATCGCTGGGTTCGAGATGAAGTTGGTACCGGTTGATTCGAGCCAGATAAAACTTCCGTCTTTCGCCCGGTATTCATATTGCACCGTTACTTTTTCGTCCGGACTTTCTTTCATTTTGCTGAACAGTCCTCTGAAGGTATCGCGGTGGTCCGGATTTACTTTATCAATATCACTCTTATTGATCATCTCTTTCTGGCTATAACCCAAAATGGTTTCAACCGATGGAGAGATGTATCGAATACTTTCGTCTTCTTCGTAAATGGTGATGACTTCAGATGCATTTTCCAATAACAACTGCATCCGTTTTTGTGTGCGGTTTACTTCTTCAATCTGCTCTTCAAGGCGTTGGTTCGAACGTGTCAACTCTTCCTGAGTTGCCTGCATCTCCTCGGCATTCTGACGAAGTACTTCCTGCTTTTCTTTCAGCTCGTTACTCATCTCCTGCGATTCTGCCAGGAGTTTGCGAGTACGTTCATTTACCTTGATGTTATAAATCGTGCGCGCCAGGATCAACGAAAGTTCCTGAACAAATTTTACTTGTGAAGGATCAAATCGTTTGAATCCGGCAAACTCCAATACACCGTATACTTCTTCGTTGGTAATGAGCGGTACAATCACAATGCACTTCGGACGTTGGTCGCCCAGTATACCCGATGTTATGGAAACATAATCATCAGGAATTTCAGTGCGCACAATAGTATCCCGTTCGGCTGCTGCTTGCCCTACCAATCCTTCGGCAAATTTGAATGATGCCTTTAAATATTTTTTACGATTGTATGCATAGCTCGCACGCAATTCGATAACACGCTTACGCGGATCTTCATCGTTCACGGCATAGAATGCACCTTGTATCGCACCAATTTTTTCCAGAATGAATTTGATTACATCTTCGCCAAGAGCATCAATGGAATCAGCCATACGCAAAATCTCACTGATCTCTGCTACGCCCCTAACAATCCAGTTTCGTTCTTTATCGCGACTTTCATTTTCGATGAGGTTATGACGCATGTTAATGAGCGACATACCCAACATATCATTCTCACTGGCAGGTTTGAATTCTGTGTCGTATTTACCTTCTCCAATGCGTTGTGCAAAGTCGGCATTTACTTTTAAGGTTTGCACCAGCTCATCTACCTTCGTTCCCATCTGCCCAAATTCATCCTTACTATGTTGAGAAGAGCTTTCAGGTAAAATACCTTGTGCTACTAAGCCCAATGTATTTCGGATGGCAAACAATGGACGAGTGAGAGAACGTGCAAACAACATGGCAAGTAATGTAGCCAATGCAGCGATGCATAAACCGGCATAGGTGAATATTGAAATCAGTTCACTCGACTGACCGTTTGCTTCATCTTCATTTATTTTCGCGATTAAGGCAAGGTTGGCCAGATTGATTTTACGACTGACCAGCAAAACATTTTCTTCGTGATAACCTTTCCCCCTTGCTGAAATATTTTTTCCATCAAAAACAGGAACAAATGCTTTTACGAAAGAGCTGTTTGGATCAACTAATTGAATGGCTGATGTAGTGTCACTCCGCAATGGGCTTACCAAGGCAATCTTCTTAGACAGATCATCCTTCTTGGCTAAGATAACTTCACCGGTTTTGCCCAGGCCCTGATAATTGGTGAGGACTTTATAGGCCTGTGTTAAATCAAGCTTGATAATAACAAGTTGCTTATGGGCACTGGTGTCATTAACAGCACCGGCAACATAGGCGTAATAATTTTTGGCCTTCTTATCGCGAAGGATGTTGGTGAAGTAAATTCCTTTTTGAGCATTGGTGAAGGTGGCTAAATCAGGATCGTTAAAACTTCCCTTTACATTAGAATCGGTTGAGGCGATGACATTTCCGGTAGAGGAAGTCAAAATAATGTCGGCAACTCCTAAAATATCTTTCTGTTCGATGAGGTAATCTGTAAGTGAACTATTCGATGATGAAGTGATTACTGTATCTGCATCAATGTCACCATCACTTGGAGGTCCATCACCCATCATCGCTGTCATATCAAATCCTCCGCCATCGGAAGGTGCTGCTGCGCTTGCTGGTTTTAGTTTTTCATCTTGCTGAAGAAGCTCAAGCGCATTGGCATTTTTTTCAAAGTAGGTATTAAAGTAAAGCGCACGGTTATCGGCAATCACGGTGAGGTTAGTGGTGAACTTATCCCGATTGGATTTTAAGTGATAATCGTAACTAAAGAAACTAATCGCGGCAACCGCCACCAAAGAAATGGCGAGGATTAGGATGGCAATTTTGGTACTGATATTAATGCTCTTCATCATAGCGTTGGGCGCTGGGATTTATGCTTTACCTGAAATTTTTTCTGCAATAAGGTTGGCTGACTCCTCCGCAAACTTGCGTTGGTCTTCCGTTACATTTGTGAAAGAGGCGATTTCCATAATTCCCAAAATACGGTCTTGGCTTTTAATGGGAATGATCAACAAATATTTGGGTGATGCACTGCCTAATCCGGAAACAATACGAATATATCCTTCCGGAACATCATCTACATAAAGTGTTTTTCCATTGGCTGCACTCTGTCCTATTAGCCCTTCTCCAAATTCATATCGAATGATGGTGCTTTCACCAATGCTAAGTGCATATCCGCCTTTTAATTCAACTTTTCGTTTTCCATCGTCTTCAATCGCACTGTAGATAGCGCCTTGTCCTGCATCGAGTTGTTTGCAGATTGCCTGTAGTCCGGCAACTAAAATATCCTTTTCATTTTTCGCTGAATTCAGACTGGTTTTAACCAGATCCAAACTAATAGTCGATTTTCCAGCCTGACCAGATTGTTCATCTGAAAACGACTTGTCTAGTGTTTTGTCGCGATAGACGATCACTTCTTTCGAATACTTCAAAGCCGAAAGTAGTGAGACAGCACCAATAAGAAAGGTAATGGAGATAGCGATGTATACCGAAGTAAATTCAGGTTGATATCCATCGGCCAAATGCAAGCCTTCAGGAAGCGAGTAGATAAAGTAAAGTGAGGTGCCAAAGCCCAGCACAGTAAGAACCGCCAGGATGAGGCCGACTTTGTAGCGATCGTTAATTATGCCTGTCATCTATATTGTTTGTCTAATTCTTTCAAAAACTCCACAATTTGGTCAACCTTTAGCACATGATCAATTTTTGTTAGTGCTAAGGCTGCTTTGGGCATTGTGTCAATCATACACTCAGTAGGCTCCTGCACCAGGGTTAGTCCACCCCGGTCATGAATATTCTTCATCCCTAATGCACCATCCCGGTTTGCTCCTGATAGCAATATGCCTACTAGTTTCTCCTTGTACACGTAGGCACAACTGCCCAAAGTAATATCAATTGCAGGCCGTGAGTTATTCACCATTTCTTCTGTTGAAAGGGCAAAGTTATTGCCCAGTTCAAGAGACATGTGGTAATTGGCCGGAGCCAAGTAAACACAGCCTTTCTTTATAGTCTCTTTGTCGTTCGGTTCAGTAACCTGAACGACACTTTTAATCGACAGTGCTTCCACAAAACCGTTTCTCACATGCTTAAGCCTATGCAAGCACATGATGATCGGTAGCGGAAAACCTTTCGGCAACTGTGACAGGATTTTTACAACACCCTGAAAGCTGCCTGCTGACCCTCCGATAACAACGGCTTTGTAGCTGTTATTTAGGTTGAATTTACTCATTGGTCAAAGACAACTTTACTTAGTCTTTTATTTTCTTATAAATCTTCTCTTCATTGTTCACCACAATGAAGCGATTGGCATAATCGCACCAGATCAATGATTCTTTCGAGCCAATGGCCAGGTATCCATACTTAAACAAGCTTTCATGGAATTTTTTAAGTACTTCGTTTTGCAGGGTTTGGTTGAAATAAATCATGACGTTGCGGCACAAGATCAAGTCAAATTTATTGAACAGATCGCCTACCACCAGATCGTGTCTGCGGAAGGAAACATTCATCAATAAATCTTTATTGAATACAGCATTGCCATTTTCTTCTTTGTAATAGTCTTTAAAATTACCCGTGCCCTGGAAGCGGATGTAGTTCTTCTCATTGAGCTCCATGTTCTTTATCGGATAGGTAGCGGCTTTCGCTTTCTCCAGAATATTTACATCCAGATCCGTTGCAATAAGGTTGACATCACCATGAATGCCCATCTCCTTCAGCATAATGCACATGGAGATCACTTCCTCGCCTGAGGAACATCCGGCATGCCAGATCTTAAATTGCTTATGGTTCAGCATGATGGCCGGTATTATTTCTTCGCGCATAATGCGCCAGAATCCCGGATCGCGGAACATTTCAGTTACGTTGACGGTGAGCTCATCCAGAAACTCATTGATAAAGGGAGGGGAGTCTGTCAGTTTTTTAAGGAGTGCATCTACCGAAAGTTTTTTCAATTCCATGATTCGCAACACCCGTCTTTTAAAAGACGACATGGCATAGTTGCGGAAATCATAAGAATACTTCTGGTGGATCAACTCCGAAATCCGCTTCAGATCGGCAATGTCAATATCCAGCATGATCAAGTCTTTAAAAGCAATTCAAATTTAATGTCTGTTGTAAACCGGAGGCTGGAATCATGATTAAAACCCTACACCTGTTTACAGGAACCTTAACTAACTTCATTTCTTTAAAAAAAATGAAACTAACTAATTGGTACTAATTAGCTGAAAAAAAGGATTTTAAAAAGCTTTTCGGAAATAAAACGGGAGTTAGTTGCGCCCTGCCTTATGATGAAGTTCTTCTTGTGTTATTTTCAAGGCTTCGAGATTAATCTTTAGGGTATTCTCAACTTCTTTGGCAAGCTCCCAGTCATCTCCTTGTTTTGGTTTTTGCGCCAATTGTTTTTCAAGCTCTTCTATTTTTTGACGATATTCTTGCTCAACAGCAGATACCTTTGATTTAGCAGATATAAGTTCGCCATTATGTTGCCCGACCTTTTCTTCTAATTCAGCAATCTGCTCGATGTAGCCACCTTCTTTGCGAGAAGACTCTTCTTGCGTTGCCTGAAGTTCTTCCATGTTCTGACGCATCTCTTCTTCCTGGGCCCGCATCTCTTCCGTTTGCTGCTGGAATTGTTCAATGAGCTGACGGTTTTTTTCGGCTGCTCTTACTGAAGCTAATGTCGCAGCAATGGTTTCACCGAGCTTTTCAACAAAGGCAATAACATGGGGTTGATATTCTTTGAATGATGCAAGCTCAACAATGCCATACACTTCCTTATCTACTTTCAAAGGCACCATTAGGATGCAGTTTGGATTGGCATCACCTAAGCCTGATGTAATGCGAACATATTCTTCCGGAAGATCAGTAAGGTAAGTAGTCTCTTTTTCCAGAAAGGTTTGTCCTAAAATCCCTTCTCCCAATTTTATTTTTCGTTGTTCAAATTTTTTAAGATCGAAAGCAAATAAAGAGACCAGTTCTAAAAATTTGTTATTCTCGTCTTCATCGTTTAAGATGTATAAACCTCCTTGATTAGATTGAGTATATTGAGATAAAGCCGCAATAATTTTATCGCAGAGCAAAGCAATATTATCATTTGACGAACGAAGAATATCAACAAACTTTGCCAACCCTTCATTTACCCACTGACGCTTGCGATCTTCTTCATTGAGTTGCTTGAGTTTAGCCTGCATACTAATGAGAGACTCCGCCAATTTGTTTTTTCCTGTTGAATTATTGTCATTGGTAGTGTCCTTGTAGTCTGCTGTAAGATTGCCTTCACCAATGGCCATTACAAAATCAGTGGCATCTTTTAAGTTCTCAATGGTTTCATTTACCCGCATGCCAATCAAACCGATTTCATTTTTTTGTAAATCAGTAGTGTGAATATGATTAGCTGTATTAACTTCCAATACCTTAAGCGGCTTGAGTACATACTTTTGAAAGAGAAGGTAAATACTGATCAGAAGAAACGCGTTGATCAGAGCCAGCACGATGTAAAGTCGTATGACTGCCTCTTGTTTGGAGGTAACATCATCTTCCAAATCGCTGATTAATTTATCAAACCATCCTGATAACGAAAGCCATTGAGCTTCCTGATTTACTTTCGCTCGTATAAATTCTGTATTTTGTTTATATATAGTCGCTGGCTGAATTACATTCCCCAACGAATCAGGATCACTGGCTGCTGGCGTCTCTTCAACTACTTCCTTTTCGGTTAATAACAATGAAGTACTTTCCTTATAACTCGTCCAGCTTTCCAACAAATTATCATAGGTAATTCGCGCGAGGCGGGATAAGGGTTTGATGAAAACGATTTGGCCATCCACTCTTCCTCCGTCACCCAATGTTTTTAATCGCAAGTCTTGTTGATTGATGCTGGCCATGATTTTTGGAGCCAACTCTTTTTTACCATTCAAATAGGCCTGAGTGTGAAATGCTACTTGCACACTCGACACTTGTGTGATGCGGGCATAATCTATTTTTCGTTCGGCTTCATGGAGATTTTCGATGGTAGTGCTAATGAGCACGAACTGCGCGATAAAGACCAGCAGCATGGCCAGCACAGTAAAAAGGCCAAGTTGCTTTAGTGATCTATTGCGCAAAAAATTCATATTCCCAAATAAAGTAAAATAAGCCGAAAGCCAAAACTGTGCAAGAAAGGAAAGTCCATCAATATCGAGTGCTTAGGTTTCAAGACTTGACTTTGAAAAGCTAAAGGGTAATAAAGCAGAAGCAGAACTGGATTTTACCCACTGATGCTTTTCATTGAGCATCACAACAGTAAAGGGTTTCCCTTGTCTTATTTCAAATTCGAGCATTACTTGTCTGCACGCACCGCATGCTGTTGCTGGCGAGAGTTCTTTGTGATTCTTCTTATGGGCTGTCACTGCGAAGTTCACAATTTTCTTTCCTGGATGAAGAGCGGCAAAAGTATATAACACCACACGTTCGGCACACATGCACAATGGATAAGAAGCATTTTCCTGATTGGCTCCTGTTATGAATGTGCCATCATCAAGCATCGCAGCAGCGCCCACATGAAATTTTGAATAAGGCGCATAAGCATGTTCTGTTGCTTCGCGAGCCCGATGAACAAGGTATTTCGATTCGGAATCAAGATCTTCCAAATGATTGAATGTAACAATGGTCTCCATAACAGCATAATTTGTTGGTTGAAGGTAGCAAAAGTTTGGTGTAGGCTATATTTTTTTTAGTAATCAGTAATCGGTAAAGGTTGATCGGTTTACTGAATACCGATTACTGATTACCATTTTAAATAGGGTGTATAACTTATATTATCTAAACACTAGCTTTGCCCTTCTGAAATATCCATTTTAACAGACGCAATAGATGAATCGGATTTTAGTTCTCGGTGCCGGACGTTCTTCTTCTTCCCTCATTTCATATCTTCTTGAAAAGGCACATTTGTTTGATGCACACATCACCATTGGCGATTTTTCGGAAGAGGTTGCCCGCGCAAAAGTTGGGAAAGCAGCTCGAGGCACTGCAATACAATTTGATATTCAAAATACATCTGCCAGTCAGGAGGCTATTGCAAAATCAGATGTTGTGATTTCATTGATGCCGGCACACCTGCATCCTCTTGTGGCAAAGATTTGTCTTGTGGAGAAAAAACATTTGCTGAATGCCAGTTATGTTTCCGATGAAATGAAGTCGTTTGATGAGGAGGCCAAAGCAAAGGGATTACTTTTCTTGAACGAATGTGGACTTGATCCGGGCATTGATCACATGAGTGCTATGCAGGTGATTGATCGCATTAAAGAACGAGGAGGATCACTTACATCGTTCGAATCTTTTACAGGTGGATTGATTGCTCCTGAGACCGATCCTGAAAATCCATGGCGATATAAATTTACATGGAACCCACGCAACGTGGTGATGGCAGGCCAGGGCACGGCTAAGTTTCTTCAGGATGGAGATTACAAATACATTTCTTACCAACAACTTTTTCAACGTACTACTCCCGTTACTGTTCCAGGCTTTGGTAAGTATGAAGGATATGCCAATCGTGACTCGTTAAAATATTTGGAGACGTACGGTTTGCAAAACATCAAGACAATGCAGCGCGGGACGTTGCGCAATGAAGGATATTGCAGTGCCTGGAATGTATTGGTGCAATTAGGATGTTGTGATGATACCTACAGTATGGAAGGTGTTGATTCAATGCGCCATGTTGATTTCATTCAATCTTTTTTGGATGACAACACTTTATCCGTACAAGAAAAACTTTGTTCGCTGTTTAAGCTTACACCAGATGGTGAAGAGATGAAACGCTTGCGGTGGAGTGAATTATTTTCAGATGAAAAAATCGGGTTAGAAACAGGAACACCCGCTCAGGTGTTAGAACATATCCTCAATAAAAAATGGAAGCTCAGTGCGGGTGATAAAGATTTTATTGTGATGTGGCATCGTTTCAAATATGTATTGAATGGAAAGCAAAAAGAGATTCAAGCGCATCTTACCACTACTGGTGATGACGAAATCAATACCGCGATGGCAAAAACAGTAGGCCTGCCTTTGGCAATCGCTGCCCGATTGCTGGTAGAAGGAAAAATAAAACAAAGAGGTGTTGTTATTCCGGTGACAAAGGAAATGTATGACCCAATACTAGCATCACTAGGAGAAATGGGAGTCAGATTGGTAGAGGAGGAAATTTAGAATAGTGATCGAGGCAAAAGTTGAAGTATAAAAGAGAAGGTATCGTAAAATACGATACCTTCTCTTTTATACACTAGTCTTAGGAAGGCTAAACTTGTTTCTTCACCGATTCAATCCAGCGATTTATTTTTTGTTCTAATACATTAAGTGGAATGCATCCTGAATCCAACACCTGATTATGGAATTGAGCAATGTTAAATTTGTCTCCCAATTCTTTTTCCGCTTTAGCGCGTAGCTCCCGAATTTTTAGTTGCCCCACCTTATAGGATAACGCTTGTCCTGGGATGGCCATATATCTTTCGATTTCAGAAATAATACCTTCTTCTGTTTCTGCCTCATGATCTTTGGAATATTGAATGGCTTGTTCACGCGTCCAGCCTTGTGTATGCATGCCGGCATCAACGACCAATCGAATGGCACGGTGCATCTCTGCGCTAAGCATACCAAAGTACTGGTATGGATCATTATACAGTCCAAGTTCTTTACCAAGTGATTCTGTATACAACGCCCAGCCCTCTGAATAGGCACTATAGCCCAATAGTCTTCTAAACTGAGCTAATGATGTATTTTCCATTTGAAGTGAAATCTGATAGTGGTGACCTGGTATGGCTTCATGCAAAAACAGATCTTCATCTGAAAGCACATTGTACTTTTTCACATCCGGAATCGGAACATAGAAAACACCCGGTCGTGTGCCGTCTTGTGATCCTGCATTATACTCTGCGCTGGCAGAGGCTTCGCGAAAGGCTTCAGTACGTTTAACCTCGAATGGTGTCTTGGGAGTTTTATCAAACAGTTTCGCCAGGTTCGGTTTCATCTTTTCATGGATGGCGTTAAAGTTTGCAATTACCTGTTCCGGTTTTGTAAACGGCATCAGTTCTTTACGTGTTCTAAGGTGATTGAAGAATGCTTTCATATCGCCTTTAAAACCAACTTGTTCTTTAACCGCTTCCATTTCCTTGGTAATGCGATCAACTTCACTTTTGCCCAGTGCAAAAATTTCATCAGCTGATTTTGTAGTCGTTGTAAATACCTTGATCAGATATGCATAATATTCTTTTCCTTCGGGCACTGCATCTATACCGGAGCTCGCGCGACAAGCCGGTAAATATTCTTTCACCATAAAATCTTTTAATTTCTTATGCGTTGGGATAATTTTCGATTGAATAATGTCTTCGTAAGCTTTTGTTAATCGCGTTTTATCTTCTGCAGAAAAATTGGTCGGGAAATTTTTTGCTGGACTGTAATACAAATGATCTTTTACAGGACCATGATCAAAACTGGCGAGCTGCGGAATAACTTTTTCAGCGAGTACTTTCGGAATAACATATTTTTCGGCTATGCCCTTCTTCATGTTTACTATGGCGGTGTCACTCCATTCTACATAGGCATTTAGACGCGACAACCAGTCATCATAATCCTTCACGGTTTTAAAAGGTTGAATGCTACTGCCACTGGCCAACTGACCGATCATTAAATGCATTCCCCAAAATTGGTTGATGGGTGTGAGGTAATCCTTAAACTTCAGGCCTTCTAATGTAATGTCGCATTCCCACAACAACACATCATAATTCATTTGATCATCTTGTGACAAAGCGTTTCGATCGAAAGCGGTGAGTTGTGTGCGATAGCGTGAATAGAAATCGCTCACTTGTTTTCGGTATTCAGCGGTTAACGTATTTGGTAAAAGATCATTGTAGCGATTGTCACCCGCCATGGTTGCATCGAACGGAGATAACTTCAAATGTTCTTCATGATATTGGTTTAGCAGACTGTCAAGTGAAGGCTGCTCTGTTTCCTGTGTTTCATCTTTTGATGGTGAAGAACAGGAAAATATCACTGCAGAAAATACAGTAAGGATCAATAGAAAGCGTTTCATAATATTGAATGGTTAATGCTAAGATTCAAAAAGTGGATGAAGGTAACACAATTCTAACAGATCAGAACATAGACCTTCGGCTAATAATTCTAGCTTTGCACCTCACTTCATGTCATGCAAGCATTTATATTTTATCTTGTTTATCCATTCATTTACAGTATTGCATCGTTGCCTTTTTGGGCATTATATAAGGTGTCTGATTTTATGTATTTTCTGATCCGTTTAACGGGTTATCGAAAACACGTAGTGCTTAAAAATCTTCAGAATTCTTTTCCCCAAAAAAACGAAAAGGAAATAGAATTACTTTGTGCAGCCTATTATCGCTATCTCTGCGACCTGATGCTGGAGACATTTAAAACGATTAAGATGACGGAAGAGGAGACATTGGAACGGTGCATATTTCACAAACAAGATTGGCTAACCAAACTGCACGAAGAAAATAAAAGTATCATTATTGTAATGGGACACTACGGGAATTGGGAATGGGCAGGCCCGAGTTTTACATTGAATACTCCTTATCAATTAGTAGTGATCTATCGTCCATTATCACATCCCTATTTTGAAAAGATGATGGTAGGCATGCGCACGCGTTTTGGAACGCGCATTACGCCCGTTGATAAAACGTTACGTGATATGGTAGCCTGTAAAAAAGAAATAACCGCTACAGCTTTTATTGCTGATCAGACCGCTACAGCAAAGAATGCTTACTGGACTAATTTTCTTAACCAGGATACTGCTGTATTTACAGGTCCCGAAAAACTAGCAAGACGTTTCAATTATCCTGTTGTGTATATGAATGTTCGATGTGTTCGAAGAGGGTACTATGAAGTAACACCAGAATTATTATTCTCAACACCTGAGGAAGCAGGTGAGAATGAAATTTCAGAAAGTTTTACAAACAGACTAGAACAGGAAATTATTCTTGATCCAGCGTATTGGCTTTGGTCGCATAAACGCTGGAAGCATAAGCGAAAAAAAGTTGAGGTTAGTTAAGGATTTAATTTCTCAGGGAATTTATTTCATCCCACACTTTTTTCAGAACAGGTATTCCTTCTTTTAAATTCGTTTCACGTATTGCTCCAATGTATTCGCCCGGATAACGAACCTTCTTGTTTTTTTCTTTTGGTTCAGAAGCATGGTAGTCATCCACAATCTGTTGAATTGTTTTTTCGATTGCGGGGTAATTACTAAGTTTTGAAATATCAATTGCTATAAACACTTGAGATAGGGAATGCTCTGCAGAAAGTTTTGAAACTTGTGCTGTAGACAATCCTCCTGAAAGAATCGTTGCCAGAATATCCAACAACAATGACATGCCTGCACCTTTCCAATAACCAATGGGTAGCACGTTGCGCGACTTAATAATAGAAGCTGCGTCTGTTGTAAGATTATTTTCCGAATCAAATCCACCGGGCACAGGAAGCTTTTCATTTTTTATTGAATACAACTCCAACGATCCATATGAGTATTGAGACATGGCCATATCTAAAACAATCGCATCATTCTGATATGGCACTGCAATAACAAGTGGATTGTTTCCGAGCTTAGGATCAACTCCACCCCAGGCAGGCATATTCCCCATCGTGTTTGTCCAGCCGATGAACACAAATCCTTTTCGGGCGGCCTGCCATCCATAGTATCCACCACGCATCCAATGATTGGTGTTAGCCAACGCAACACAACCCAATCCGTTAGCTTTTGCAATTTCCATAGAACGTGTTGTGCATAATAGCGCATTAATCGGTCCTGGTCCGAGCTGACCATCCCACTGCTCGATACACCCAACAGCAGATCGTTGTTGTGCTTCGAGATCTACTTTTACATAGCCGTTTTTGATGTACTCAACAAAGCGAGGAAAGCGATTCACTCCATGCGTGTAAACTCCTTCGAGGCTATTTACAGCAAAAATGTCAGCACATGTTTTTGCTTTCTCAGGAGAAAATTCATGTTGAAGTAAAATGGAAAGAAAGACATCAGTCATTTCTGAATACGAAACGCGAACAAAAGAGGAGTTTATCATTTAAGAAAATTAGAAAACTTTCGCAGGAATTCAATTGATGAATCTAGCTCAAATTATCGTATAATGAAATTCAGCATCTTCTACTAAGGCCACGAATGCACGAATAATGACTTATGTATTTATTCATGGCATTAAATAATATCTTGACAAGCTATTTAGTTTTCATGAAATCCGTTACCATAATTCCTGTTACCACCAGCCAAACTCCAAAGCCAAGAAGCATTAATCTGTTAGGAACAAAAAGGTAAAATACAATTAACGCGATGATGGAGTAAAGCGGAATAATAAATATCCCGAATGCTTATTTAAGTGAACTAATCCATTTTAACTATGTCGACAAGGGTATGGTAAAATGAAAAGTAGATCCTTGGCCTTCTGTACTTTCTACCCCAATCTTGCCTCCATTCTTTTCTACAAAATCCTTGCACAGTAAGAGACCAAGACCGGTTCCTTTTTCAAGAGCTGTGCCAGGAGTAGAATGTTTAGTGCCGATTTTGAAAAGCTTTTGAATAACTGACTCGCTGATGCCTACACCATTGTCGGTAATGGAAATTTTTAATAATTGCCCAATGTGTTCGATATGCAAGGTGATTACTCCACCACGATGCGTAAACTTAATGGCATTCGACAATAAGTTTCGAACTACGGTATTGGTAGAGTAGCGATGAGCCCTTACCCACAACGGCAATGTGTTGTCATTTACAATCGTGATGTTTTTGTGATCCGCCAGTCCTTTAAAGAGTTCCTGGTTTTCTCTTAACATTACGCACAAGTCAAATTCTTCAGCTTTAAAATCAATAGCTCCTGTTTGCGATTGGCTCCATTCCAATAGATTTTCCAGAAGGTTAAATGAATTCTTTAGCGATTTATCAAAATCATGAGAAAGTTTTTTTATTTCATTAACGGTAAGACTGTCAGCATTATTCTGCACCAGCGCAAAGAAGGCATTAAGCGTGTTAAGCGGTCCCTTTAAATCGTGACCGATAATAGAAAAGAGCCTGTCTTTTGCAGTATTTAATTCAGAGATCGTTTGATTACTTTTCGTCAACAGTTCGTTGGATCTTTGCTTTTGTTGAATCCATAGTAAAAGGCCAATGGTAATGATGCCAAAAATCAAAAACGAGGCAACGATAATGATTCGCTGGTTGCGGTTCGTAGCCTCTTGCAGTGCCTCTTTATTTTGTTCCAGGAGCTTTTGATTTTCTTTCTCGTGTTTCTCAAACAAGAGAGCGCTGTTTCGGGCGCGACTGTTTTGTGTTGAATCATGCAATACATTACTTAAAAGAAGGTAATCCAGCGATTGCTGTATTCGGCCACGCTTCGATTCGATGATAGAAAGCACTTTGTAAATTCGCTCGAGGTCAAATGTGAAACCTGTTTGCTTATAAAAGCTAAGGGCTTCCTTGGCATATTCATGAGCAGGTTGTATTTCGTTTAACACCAGTTTTAGTTTGGCGAAGTAATAGCGATTGTCGGCTTTGTTAAAGATGTCGTTTTCTTTTTCAATTTTGGCCCAGGCCAGTTGAAGAACACTATCGGCTTTTGCATAATTTTTTTTCTGAATATGCCACGAACCAAACATATTGAGGAGCCACCCAAAATCTGAATTTTTTTCTTCACCCCAGGCCAAGGCATGAGTTAAATAATATTCTGCCTCCTTTAGATTATTATTGTCGAGGTAAGCATCGGCAATATTCATTTGGATGTTGACGATGTTACTATTGTCGTTTGTTAATTTATTTTGAAGGTCAAGTGCTCGCTTGTAATACTCAATGGCCCGATAGTAATCCTCAAGATGGACCATGCAAAGGCCCATTTCGCCAAAGCCTGTAGCCAAAATTTTATGATCGCGGATGGAATCCGCCAATTGAATGCTTTTTTCGAGGTAGTTAATTGTTAAGGGAACATTACCTTTTCTCAGGTTGAGTGTTCCCAATGAAAGATAGGCCAGGGAAATTCCTCTTTTGTATCCGAGGTGCCTGGAAAGATTAAGAGCCTGAACCGCATAATATGTTGAAGAATCTACATGAACAGTATTGTAGTAACCCGAAAGATCCCTTAGGATCAGAACCCGGTTGGTGTCAGAAAGAGATGCTTTGAGTTGGATTTTAAGCTGGTCTAACCTTTCCGGATTTGTCTGGGCACGACTAATTAACAAAGCAAAACACAACAGTATGAATAGCCCGTACTTCATTTAGAGATTCGCTTTAAATATCCTACAAGGTAAAATAATTGACGATAAAGTAGTGGGAGATATAGATTGCGTTGTGTGTCGGGATGTATGTTTTGACCAGGAAAGGAGTCGTTTTAATTGTTAGTAGTAGATGGTAGCATTCGCAACGTTTTAGTTTATTTTCTGGCGTTTCGAGATTTAGGCATTTTCTACTTTTTATAAAGCCTACTTCATTGCCTATCGTTTCAGAAAATCGGTTGCACCAATTCCACTCACGGGTAATAAAATTGCAAAGCCAAGAAGCGCTAACCTGTTGGGAACGAAAACGTAAAATACAATCAGCAAGATGATGTAATAAAACGGAACAAGAAATATTCCGAAAGCATATTTGAGTGAACTAATCCATTGCGGATCTTTTATGTTCTTTTTAATGAATCTCTTAATGAACCAATACGGTAAGATATGCAGCACATAACCAATCCACACAATCGGATTGATTACCTTCCACAGGAGTGAAGATTTTTTTGGTTGAGCTGACGTTTGTACTAATGGATATGATTTTAGAATATTTTTATCTGATTCCAATTGGGCCATCATATCTTTTTCAAATTTCCTGTTCTTTAACAGGAAATCGTACTTTGCTTTGTACTCTTCATCCGGATTAATGGCAACTGCTAATTTTTTTAGTGCATCATCCGTAACAGAAACTAGTGTTTCTAATTTTTCGCGTTCGGAATGTGATTCATTCAGAATGTCGTTTACGCTTATCGGATCACCGAAGTTAATCAGTACTCGTGAACGAAATGAATAATGATCTTCGTAATGAATTCCAACGGGCACAATGGTTAGCGGTGTGCTGTTCTTCTCTTTAAACTGCATGGTCATGCGTGCAAATCCTTTTTGAAGCACTCCGCCTGCATAGGGTTCGTTGTGATTACCTTCCGCAAAGATGAGGATGTCCTGATCTTTAGCGAGCATATCGCTCCATTCCTGAATAATCGCATCATTGTTACGCAATGAACTAAATCCATCGCGAGAGCGGAATACCGGTTTTATTTGAAACGTTGTCAGTAGTTTTGTTACCAGACCTTCTTTGAAGACACTCGCCCGTGCGATCGACCATGGATTTCGCTGCGAACTACAGATCACAACAATAGCATCTAAAAAAGCATTCTGATGATTCGGTATGAAAATGATTGGCCCTGTTTTAGGAATCGAATTAGCATTATTGATTTGCCATGTTCTGAAATAAAACCGCAGGGCTGTTGAACAATAGACCTTAAGGAATCTGTAGAGAAAATTCGGAGTCATTCAATCTGCTATATAGTTTCAATTATTTTTTTGCGTTGGATGAAGTAAGCAAACGTAAAGCCGCTAACCAGATGCCATATTCCCCACCACGCTGCTACCAATGCCATCGAGCCGTTGCCTTGAAAAAAAGTAAAGATTAAAACAAGACCAAGACCTGAATTTTGAATTCCTGTTTCGATAGCAACGGATCGGTTTACAGATTCTTTGTTTTTTAGAAGCGAGCTAAAGTAATACGCACCCAATAATCCAAATCCATTGTGTAACATTACTAACCAGAACACTGAGAAGATATGATTTTTGAATACATCGAAATTATTCATGAACGCCACACCGATAAAACTAATGAGTACCAGAATGGAAAACGTGCGAAAAATCTTTTCAATCTTTTCAGTGGCCTTTGGATAGTAGTGGGAGAACGTCATGCCGGCAAGTAGCGGTAATAGCAGAATGACGATCATGTTGAGGAACAGATCAAAGAAACTAATCTCAAAACTTTTTACGCTTTGTGATAAACCAGGAACAAGCGAAGACCAAAAGAAAAAACTCAGAGGGGTAATCAGAAAACAAAATACAGAGGTGAAAGCCGATAATGTAACCGATAGTGCTATGTTACCTTTGGCCATCATCGAGAAAAAATTGGAGGCATTACCACCCGGACAGGCTGCAACCAAAATCATTCCCAGCGCTATCTCGTTCGAAGGAGCCAATACATAAATGAGAATCACAGTAATGACTGGCAATAAAATATATTGACAGAAGAGTCCAGTCAGCAATGCTTTTTTATCACTTCTCAGTTGACGAAAGTGATCGAGCTTGATGCTGAGTGCAACACCAAACATAATCAAGGCAAGACAAACGTTTAAAACCGTAAGACTTCCTTCTGAAAAATTGATGGTTATGGGTTCAGTTTCCAAGTGATCGTATGATTACCGGGCTAAATATAGAGAAGTTTATTATTTTTTACTTTTTGTAAAGTAATACTAACAACTCAATAACTATCAAATTCTAATCAAGACTGGTATTCTTATTCGCTTCATACCAATGATCCACCAGTAATCTGGAGCCTGATGCGGCCTGCACAGCCAACTGATCACATCGTTCGTTTTCCGGATGACCTGCGTGACCTTTGATCCAGATGAATTTTGGTTTGAATTTCGTGTGCAGAGGAATGTATCGTTGCCATAAATCAGCATTGGCTTTCTTTGCAAAGTTTTTTTTCTGCCAGCCCCATATCCATCCTTTCTCAACGGAGTCTACAACATATTTTGAATCAGAATAAATGGCGATCGAGATTCCGTCTTTCTTAATTGCTTCAAGGCCTGCAATGACAGCAAGCAACTCCATACGATTGTTGGTAGTCAGGCGAAAGCCTTCCGAGATTTCTTTCACCACATCCTTAAACTTCAACACTACACCATAGCCACCCGGGCCTGGGTTTCCTTGTGCAGCGCCATCTGTGTATATGCGAATCATCAAATCAGAATAATCATTTTAATTTTTAACAATCTATAAATTGAATTCTGAAATTTAATTACCCAATTGGAAATACATTGGTTTTAAAAATCTTCACAGCGATTGCCAGGAGAATTACACCGAACACTCTGCGCAAGACAGCGAAGCCGGATTTGCCGACAACACGCTCCAACCATGGCGAGGCACGCAACACGATGTAAACAAAAATAAGATTCAGAAGAATACCAATCAGTACATTAGTCTCAGCATATACTGCACGAAGCGAAAGAATAGTAGTTAACGTACCGGCACCTGCAATGAGTGGAAAGGCAAGGGGCACAATGGATCCTGATCCCTTCGCATCCGGATCATCTTTGATTAAGGTAATGCCGAGAATCATTTCCATTGCCACAATAAAAATTACAATGGCCCCCGCCACAGCAAACGAAGCTACATCCAGACCAAAGAGCTGTAAAATAGATTGACCCAAATAAAAGAAGGCAACCATTAATACAGCCGAAATTATTGTTGCCTTTTCTGCATGAATTCTTCCTTCTCTTTTTTTAATCAGAATGATAAAAGGCACTGAGCCAATAATATCAATTACTGAAAATAAAATGAGGGATACTGAAAATATTTCTTTGAAGTCCATGATGAAGATTTGCGATGCAAAAGTAGCAGAAAATAATAGACGAATAAGGCGATGTAAGCTATTCGCCTAAACTTCGATATTCGCTATATTCATATAGAGATAATAATTCTTTCTGCACCACTGAAACCTTTTATTATCCTTCAGGTTAAAAGGTTCTGATCCATTTAAGTTTTTTTGTATTATTTTGCACCGTGAAAACCATTTTCCTTTCATTCTTGAAGATAATGCTGGTCAGCTTAATGCTGTTGAAGCCAGTATTGGGCTCTGGCTATTTCCTAAAAGTTTCGAATGTAATCGCTATTCAAGACTTAACAGAAGGTGAAGAAGGTAAGTCAGAGGAATCTTCCCTGGAATCCTGTGATGAGATTCTTCATTCCATAAATGTTAACTGGACTGCAAATTTGGGGTGTGTTGTGCGTAAGAAATCCACTGGAATCTCGGTTAATATTGAAGAACATATCCGTGAGATAGTTCCTCCTCCTCCTCAAGCATAGTATTGCTTATAGTACCCTATTCTTTCTTGTCGTCTTAAGTTGATGGAGGCCTATGGTCTCGACCATTCATTTTATTTAATTCTTATTTATGAGCAGTAAAATATCGAATAAACTATCAGATAATTTAGCCTTTGATATACCAGCGTCTGTTGTCGTATTTTTAGTTGCGTTGCCACTTTGTTTGGGCATTGCATTGGCATCAGGCGCGCCTCTTTTTTCGGGTGTCCTCGCTGGGGTTATTGGAGGGGTAGTAGTTGGTTCGCTAAGTCGGTCACCATTAAGTGTTAGTGGTCCTGCCGCTGGATTAACATCCATCGTTTTTGTTTCGATTCAGGACCTCGGTTCTTTTTCTGTTTTCCTAAGTTGTGTTGTGTTGGCCGGATTAATTCAGGTTGCATTTGGTTTTATGAAAGCTGGATCAATAGGGCACTTTGTTCCGGTTGCTGTTATTAAAGGAATGTTGGCTGCTATTGGTCTCATTCTTATTCTGAAGCAGTTACCACACGCAGTGGGTTATGATGTTGACTTTGAAGGTGACGAAAGTTTTTTGCAATCAGATGGAAAAAATACATTCAGTGATATTCTGGAAGCGTTCAATTATGTTACTCCTGGCGCTATTATTGTCGCTGCGATTTCACTTATTATTTTAGTGGTGTTGGATTACCCTTCGCTCAAACGTTTTAAAATCTTTCGGATTTTTCCTAGCGCGTTGTTGGTTGTCTTTGTTGGAATTGGAATAAACATGCTGGCTAAAAATTATTTCCCAGCGTTAGAAATACAACCATCTCATTTGGTTAATTTCTCTGGGAAATCTGAAACCACACGTTTTATTGACTTTTTTACTTTTCCTGATTTTACGCAATTCGGGAATAGTAAAGTTTATATTGTGGCCATCACATTAGCACTTGTTGCCAGTCTTGAATCATTGCTTAGCATTGAGGCTGCGGATAAACTAGATCCATTCAAACGCATTACGCCATTGGATCATGAATTAAAATCGCAGGGCATGGCAAATATTGTTTCTGGTATGGTGGGAGGGTTACCGGTTACATCAGTCATTGTAAGAACCTCAGCAAACATAGCGTCCGGTGCTCGAACAAAAGTATCTGCCATCGCACACGGTATATTCCTTTTGTTAGCGGTTGTATTGATTCCATCTTTTTTGGAACAAATACCTTTGGCTTGTCTTGCTGCTATTTTGCTGGTTGTTGGATATAAGCTCACTTCGATTAAGCTTTTTAAGGAAATGTTCAAAAAGGGATATAATCAGTTTATACCGTTTATTGTTACCGTTGTGGCCATTCTCTTCTCTGATTTATTGATCGGTGTGTTCATTGGAATTTTGGTGAGTATATTCTTTGTGCTGAAAACGAATTTTAAGTCAGCCATTTTATTGGTTGGCGATCACGATAACTTTCTGGTAAAATTTACCAAGGATGTTTCGTTTTTAAATAAAGCCTCCTTGCGGATGGTATTGGAAAAAATACCGCACAATTCAAGCGTGATCATTGATGGTTCAAATGCGCAGTTTATTGATCAGGATATTATCGCTACAGTAGAAGATTTTATTTTAAGTGCTCCGACAAAAAGTATTACGGTTGAACTTAAAAAATCTAATAAGGCACAGAACTCTTATTTTAGAAATCCGGAAATGAACCATGTGTAAAACGTCTAAGAATAAACTTGCTTCACTTAAGTCAACTGAATACTTAATTTACATACCTACAGTTAATTATATTTTATGAAACCATACGAAAAATTACTTTTAGAAAATAAAGCATGGGCACAGGAAAAGGTCGAAGGCGATAAAGATTTTTTTTCTCGTCTTTCAGGAATTCAAACCCCCGAATTTTTGTGGATAGGGTGTTCCGACAGCCGGGTACCAGCGAATGAAATTACAAATACAGCTCCGGGTGAAATATTTGTTCACCGAAACATTGCAAACTTAGTTGTGCATACGGATTTGAATTTACTAAGTGTTCTGCAGTATGCTGTGCAGGTTTTGAAAGTCCAACATGTGATTGTTTGTGGACACTATGGATGTGGTGGTATTAAGGCCGCCATGACAAACACCGACTTTGGTTTGATCAATAAGTGGTTACGAAATATTAAAGATACTTACTACTACAATAAGGCAGAATTAGAAGCTATTCAAGATATAGAGAAGCGTACCGATAGATTAACGGAACTCAGTGTAATGGATCAGGTGATGAACCTTGCACAAACTTCTATTATACAACGTGCATGGAAGGGAGAAAACAGACCAACACTACACGGATGGGTATATCGACTGGAGGATGGAATTTTACACGATATAGTGAAGATGAAACCGAATACACCACTCGATCCCATCTATGAATATAAAATTGTATAAATAAGTATTAATAAACATAAAGTGCCTGGCAAACGTCAGGCACTTTATGTTTAAAAAAACGGGATTAATTTTTTTATTTTCTTACGATGAGCGGTATCCCATTTCGTAGACTGATTTAACATGCGGGCCGAGAAATACACGAGCATAAATACGTATGATCGCAAGGCCATCAATTATAAAACACAATGAAACAAATATCGCAAGTATAGGTTGATCTTCATGGATGTGTGTAAAAATCAAATCTTCTCCGATAAAGGTTGGAGTAATTGGAAACCCGGAGGCTCCTAAACACGCCAGTAAAAACATGAATGCAATTTTGGGGTGGACATAAGAATGTCCATGAAACTGATTCAGATCAATGCTGCCCTCCAGTGATTTCAAGCGAATCAAGCACAGAAAACCCAATGCTCCAGAGGCTGCAACACCTATTAGGTAAAGATGTATTTCATTGAAACTAAATTGTTCATTAAAGGTCACAGCCAATGCAATCCAGAAATGACTCATCACCAAAAGAAACCAACTCATGAGTGCCAGTTTTCTTTCAGTGAAAGATTTCAATACCATTACTAATGCGATGAACGAGAATACATAGGGGAAATATTCCAAAAGTGAAGTAGATATTAAATCTTTATTATACACACAATACAAACCAATTAAATAGCCAGGAATTAAAATCATGATTACCCGATTGGACGTGAGGAAATCAAGTTTCTTACCTGCCATTTTTAACGGGTTCCAAAAAGTGCGATACATGAAAGAATCAAGATTCCATTCTTTCATGCATAGCATGTACAGTGTGTTCTCAATCTTTTTCGGGAATGAATCTTCAATGGATTTATCGTGTGGAGAGAACTTATAGAATTGCTCACGGATAAGATAACTCACTACTGAAGGTGAAACCAATAATTGATACGTTCTTAAAAAAGCATTTCCTGCGAAATGGAATAATGCCAGCTTTTCAAAGCCTGCCGCTACTTCAATAAAGATTAATCCAATTTGAGCAATGGATGAATACGCGATCTGGCTTTTCACCGATGATTGAACACGTGCTATACCGGTTGCAATAACAGCGGTTAAAAATCCTAATGCGGCAATCAATATGCGTACAGAAGATTGGTGTTCCCAGAAGGGAAAGGTGCGCAATAAAAGGAATACACCCAGATGCACAGACAATGAGCCATAAAAAATAGCACTCGAAGGTGTTGGACCTTCCATAGCCCGCGGTAGCCATGAAGAGAATGGAAGTTGTGCAGACTTAGCGGCAGCAGAAAGAAGGATCGTGAGCGAAATGAAAACACCAATCACACTATGTGTTTGAAGATGCTCGTGAACCAGATCAAAATTATTGAGTCTTAAAAATGTAATATTCTCATGAAACAAATGATGACTTGCCCACATAGCAAGAATTAATCCCACATCGCCAATGCGGTAGATTGAAAATACTTTTACTGCGTTCTTAACCGGTAGATAACGTTCGCGATAAAACGCAATCAGTAGGAAGGACGAAATACCTAGTATTTCCCATCCAATAAAAAGAGTTTCAAAGTTACCGGAAATGATGGCGAGGTTATAACCAAAGTAAAACAGTAGAATGGTATTGAAGAATCGCTTATAACCATTTTCACGATGAAGGTAATAGCGACTGTAGAGTGTAACCATGAACGTTAGCAAGGCACCAACAAAAAGGTAAACGGCTGTTATCTTATCGAAATAGAAATCAACAAAGAAAGAGTACTCAGCGGATTCATAAAGTACAATCTCTTTTAAATTAAGGATGGGATGACCATTAATCAACCAATGTGCAAGAAAAGCCAAAGCACAAACCAAATGTAAACCGACCGTAGAGAATGCAGTCCACGAAATCAGAGTTTCTTTTTTGGCGGGAATAAACAAGCTAAGTACAAATCCCAAAAAAGGGAGTATGATAAAAACCTGAAGGAATTGAAGTTCGAGTGCCATATCGTAATACTAGGAAATTAAATAAACAGGTAAATTTTCTTCGTGTGTTTCGAGAATCGGTGTGAGGTCTGTAACGGTTTCTAACTTTTTATCGAGCACATTGTATGGGATGAAACCGCCATCTTTAAAAAGAGAGAGTTCATTTGTTTCCGGATTTACAACAACCAGTTTCACCCACTCATTAATAAACCATTCATAGGTTTCTTTCTGCTTTTGAATGGCTTGTAGTACAATCGTAGGAAAGTGCTCTATAATGATAAGAAGACGTATCGGATCGTGCACCTCAATCATTTGACTTGGAAGTCCCGGGCGCAGGTCACCATCTATACCGTTGGCCACACCAAAAAGTCCCATTACATTATGTGGAAGCTTTGTACCGGCACCCATCTTTTGATTATCGACACGTGAAAAGAAATATTCAAGGTTGATGCCACCGCATACGGGCCCTAATGGTTTTACAATATTCGTAAGGATGCTTCCATCCAGATCGATGGCATAATCGTATGAGTTGAGAAACGATCTTCTATCCAGGAATACCGACTTCGTCAATTCTCTTCTTCCAACAATACAAAGCGCATTGGTAGCGTGGTTTAATTCAGGACGTGGTTCGAAAAGTGATACTGATCGTATACGAATCTTCTGGTGAATTTTTTCTGCACTCAATTTACTGTTGATGGACACAAATCTTCTTGATCTTTCCTTCGCATTATTATCAAGTGCCTTTTCGAAAGTGATTTCATTTTTCTTGTGGATATCTTTATTCACCTGCGAAAGTGATTCTTCATCATAGAAAGCAATTTCATCTCGCGTAGTATCGTGAAGACCACCGACAAATTGTGTTTCTTTTGGAATGATCAAGCCTCTTGTAGTCAGTATCTCTCTTACTTTTGGATGGTTGGCCATGGAGCTAATTACTCTTGAGTTAACAGAGCCTGCACGACCAGAACACGCACCACAATCGTAAGCTGCATAGTGTGGATTGTTAATGCTGCTTGAACCATGTCCAACAACATAAATAATAGGAGCGAAGTCTTTTACAAGACCAATACTTTTTAGAAGTCCCTCAACACGGTTGGCCATTTCATCAATAGCAAATCCAATTTGCAAATCATTTTCTCTGTCATCGAGGTTTTTGTTTTCGATAGTCAGTTGTGATGACTTATGCATGTGTTTAAAAGATGAAGCGGTTGCCGGGCTCATCGTAGGCCTGAAAATATTGAGGAATAATTTAACGGCAGACCAGAATCCAAGCGTTTGTGATATCAACCACCCGCTATAAAATGAGTGTGTATGTTTTGAGAAATGGATATCAGTCTCTTGCTTGATTTTATTTCCTACTCCTTTAATAAGGTACTTCGGTGTAACGGGTGCCGGGCAAACTTTGGTGTAAAACTGCCCGTCAATGGGTTGATAGAAAAATTCCACACCAAAAAATCCAGGAGTACCATACGTTTCACACGATGAATCTAACATTTCAAGATATCGTCTCAATGAACATTCGCGATCATCGATACAGAACATGGCTTGAAAACTTTTCGCTGAACTTTCTCTCTTTGCTTCTTTCTTTGTTTGAATGCCCGCCAATACCTGATCGTAGTAGGTCCATTCAAATGCTTCCTGCCAAATGGTAAGTGCTTCGTTTAATTCGGTATCAGGAACTTCAGAAAAAAGATCAACAGGTTTTTGTTTTACTTTAAATCCAAGAGGCGACCATATTTCACCAAAGTGAGAATCTAATGCATCGATCTCAAGTAGAAGTTCAAAAACAATTAAATCGTGGAGTGAGAGTTTTTTTGGATTTAACAATGTAGAAGGTTGATCCTCAATGGCTGAAACCATACCTGACCATCCCTGGTGTGCAAACTGCTGATCGAAAAGGTAATGTTCATACAGTGATTCTTCCCCTACTACTATTTTTAAGAGGTCAGCGATTTCGCATTTGGTGTTGAGTAAAAGATGGCGTGATCTTTCCTTTCTAAAAAAACTCGTGTAACTATTTTGCTCCATCTCTTTTATAGCGCTCAAGAAACTCTGATGTTCAACGGGGAAGGTCCAAACCGAAATTCCCTGATCCAGATATCCGCATAGAATTCTAAATAAGCTCGGCTGAACGAGTGAATCCAAATCAATTTGAAATTTTCTCTTCCATCCTGACCGAAGCGAACCGATACGGGGTAGTGCTACACTTTCGAAATGCTCCGACAGCACCTTCTCTTTCCATAATCTCAATTGAGCTGGATCTTTTCGTTCTGTGATCACTTTTTCGAGCACATCTTCACGAATGCGCCCCTCTTTGTATAGGTTTCTGAATTCTGTTAATGTGAGCGAAACTTTGTATCCCAATATTTCAGAAGCTCTGCGAATCCCTTTGTGAAAAGGGAGTTGTTGAAAAGAGTGAAGGGTATTGTGGTGAATAAAATCTTTAAGCGGAGCTTGTGCCGGTAAATGATGCTTTAATTCGTGAAGCACGTGATGTTCATCGAAGGCAGAATGTTTTGTTTCCATTCAAGTGTTAAAAAATTTCTAAACTAAATTTCGAAAGTCAGATAAACCTGTGCTGGAATAATCTGGATTCCATCACACATTGGCTTAAAAGAATATTTGATACTGAAGTGTTAACTGGTTCTTCATTTTATTGTCTTTGATCAGGTCTGTTCCAGCAACGGAGTAGGTAGGTCGTAGTTGCCAATCTAATGTGATTTTGCTGGTGTGCCCTTTTATTAACCAGTTTAAACCAAGATCATACACATTCATCTGCTTATCAAGGCGATCAAATTTAGCGCTTTGCACAGTTGCGTAAGGCATCAATGTGCCAAAGCCTTCACCGAGCAAATCCTTTTTCATAAGATATCCCACCTGAGCATAAAGCTGGTTTCCTGTTCCAAACATTGGAAAGGCATTTCCAAAACTTCCGTTTGGAGCAGGTGCACCTGTTGAACCATTTGCAGGATTCATGGCTCCATTGTACCGAAGATAACCTTGCCCGTAATCAGTATGGTAATAACCTGCATAAGCGTTCAGTGCAGTTCCTTTTTCTTTGTTCAAAGGTGAATCATAGAAAACGGCAACGGAGTATAGATTCATTGTATAATATTTCTGAGTGATAGCATCACCCGTCCAGGTGGCTTTTTTTTGCGTGATAAATCCAGCTTCAAGATTCAAGACCTTTTTCTTTCCGAGATAAGCACCGGTCATGTAAGGAGTAATGTGTGATTCTTTGTCAAAGAAATTCCATGCGAAGAACCCTTGATATTGCTTGTGATGTTGATTGAAAGCAAATGTAGCGTTTGTTGCAGACATAGCAGGTAGAGCGCTTCCGTTCGATGTAACGGGAAACGGATCACTCAACACAATACGGTAGTCAAGTTTACCGGCCTGACCACGAGCATAAATACTCAGCTTACGTGAAAACTCATCCGTCTGATCAACCGTGGCTTGTGCGAATACAGGAACATCCAATGACATAATGGTTCCAATACTGGGTTGGCTGAAGCGGGATAAACCGTTGGCGATAGTAAGTCCACCACCTAGAATTAATTTATCATTTCCTTTCCAGATTTTGTATTCGCCTAAGGCATCGTGAAAGAAGGTCTGAAATTTTCTGTTTCCATTGTTGTTTCCGTTTTGCCCTGCCAGGTAGTTAAAATTGTTTTGCCCGAATTGGGTATAGAAAAATACGTGGTCTGTCAGCTGACCATAAAACTGAATTCTTGTTCTGCGCAAGCCGATATCAAATGTATTTTTTGCAGCTTCTCCCAATACAGTTGTGCCAGGATTGCTTTCATTGAAACGGACCCAAACCTGATTTAAAAAAGTAGCCTTTAAATAATGACTTCCATCATCATTCAATTTCAACTTCATTTCATCAATAGTATTGGCAGTACTTTTAGGAGAAGCAGGTGTTTCTGTTGGGGCCGGGGATTGAACCTGACCGAATGAATTAATATATCCCAGTGCAATCAGAAAGAGTGCAATATGAATTTTGATTTTCATATAAAAAGAATTTTAGAGATTGAAAAATATGCGGATGAACGTTCATCCACCTGATGTTTTTAATTAAGCTGTTTGCGTTGCGTTTTGATTCACAACGTCTAGCAATTTTTCTGCAAAGGCAACGATGTATTGAATTTCTAAAGTGTCCAGAAGATTGCGCTTCTTGTATAAGAGTAGTTTGTTCTTATGACATTCAATATGTATCTCATCATGCTTCTCGAGAAAACGAATTACGGAATCGCTAAAAAAATCACGAATTGCTTCTTCCTGATTTCCGCGCAAATAATATTTTTTAGAAAACTCACGGAAAGAGCTGAAGTCAATATCTTTTCCATTTACCAATTCCGAAAATTTAGACCACAATCCTTCTGGCTCAAGTGCAAAATCGGGAATATGAAAATCCAGTTCGGAAATTTGCAGCACAGTTATTTGTGTATCGTTTTGTTCCTGTCTTGCCCCTTCCGATAGTGTAATATCAGAGACTTCGATTTTTCCGATAGCAGTATACTTTGCCAATATATTTTCTTCGTATTGAATTTTATTTCCGTTTTGAATTGGAAAGTCTTTATATTTTATGGCATTGCGAACTTTTTGAGGATAGAAATTTAATTCATTAGGCTCACTAAATGTACGTAGCATGATTTGACGTGGGCTCAGTTTGATTTCAAATTTAGCCTGGCTACTTGGATCAAACTTGCGAGTCGCCAACGGATGGTTTGATAATGTTTTGAAGTTTTCGAATCCAAGTACTGCTACGTCTCCACCCGTTTGATTGTATTCTTCTTCGAAATGATGAAGTGCTTCCATAAAGGAGTGATCCACTATGCGCGCATCAGCAAAATTTAAAGTCACCTTTTTTCCAGGCTGGAGTTTATGAAGCAGTTTCTTGTAACCAATAAGGTTCGAGAAGATTGCGGAATCAATCACGCGAATAGTATACTCTCCATTATTTTCAATCAGCTCATAACGCGCTTTGAACAAACTTCTAATGGGAGCCCCATTAATGATGTGGAATAAGAATTTCATTAAGATACCAGAACCGACACCCACCAACAAATCAGTTGAGAGGGTAACGATAATGGTGACAACAAAAATCACTAACTGTTCAACACCAATTTTATACGTTTTGAAAAACTCATTGGGTGAAGCAAGTCTATATCCTACAGCAATGAGCAACGCGGCAAGTGCTGTGTTTGGAATCATTTCAATAACAGGTATTAAGAGAAGCATGGCAATAAGAAGAAATGCACCATGAAAGAAGTTGGCCCAGCGCGTGCGACCACCAAAAGTAATGTTGGCCGAACTACGCGCAACCTCTGAGATCATCGGTAATCCACCAAGGAAACTCGCTAGTGCATTACCTGCACCAACTGCTACCAGGTCTTTATTTGGATTCGAAATTCTTTTCCATGGATCGAGGCCATCAATTGCTTTTACGGTAAGAAGCGATTCCAAACTGTTTACAAAAAGAAACATGAATACATATTTCCAGAAAACAAAATTACCAATGGCGGAGAAATCTGCATTGAAGCCAATAGTACCCCAGAAATCACCAATCTTAACCAAGTCAAATGCAGGCTCTGTATGTTTGAAGTCCATGAAGATGGCCAGCGGAACAGTAACTACCAACACGATCATTGGTGCAGGAATCTTTTTGAAGACTTTTCCTTTTATCAAAGGCATTCCAAAAATGATTACCAAACTTATAATACCTACGATTGTTACACGTGGATCTGCATTCATAATAGAGTGTGGTATCATTCGATATAATTCGAGCGGCTCTAATCCTTTCAAAGTGGACGGATCAATACCCAGCAGAATGTGTATTTGCTTTGAGAAGATGATCAACCCGATGGCTGCCAGCATACCATGAACGGCAGAGGGAGGAAAGAAATCACTAAGTGATCCAAACTTTAAGAAACCAAAACCAATTTGAATGAGTGAGGCAACAACGATAACTCCGAGGGCTAAATGCCATCCCTGCGTTCCGCCTCCAAGTTCAGTAACGGCACCAGAGCAAATCGTAATGAGGCCAGCGGCCGGCCCTTTAATGGTTAAGCGCGAACCGGCAAAGATGCTGACAAATAAACCACCGATCATGGCTGTGAGTACACCCATGGCGGGTGGAAATTCGCTCGCTTTCGCAATACCTAAACTAAGGGGTAAAGCAAGTAAAAAAACTAAAAAACCAGAGAGAGCGTCTGTTCGCCAATTTTGTTTAAGACCTTCAATTCCATCTTTTGGGATTTCCATTGTTTTCATATTCTGTGTTCGTGTTAAGCTCATCGTGTTCGTCCGGATTTTTTTGATGCGGAATTCGGATGAGGTTCTTGTTAGTTGTTCTTTTGTTGATCTGCTTTTTTGAATTCTCGCAATTATTATTCAGCAAGGGGTTGTGCATAATGAGCACTTGTCTTTACCGTTGACTCGCGTTGTACTTCAAAATGATCAGTATAAAAAGGAGGCGTGCGCATTAGCCTCTGTCCTTAACGTGAGCGTCTGGACAAATGTGACTAGAATAGATTCAGATGGCCTTAGAGGGCAATTAGAATTGAGTTAGAATTACAATTACAGATTAAGCAAACGATTTCAGAAAGGTTTTTAACTTGACTATCTCTTTGTTTTTTAAGGCGGGAAAGTTCGCGATTCGGAAAGTTGAGTTTTTCCATTCACCATAACCTTCGCCTAACAATAGTCCGTGTTGTTTTGCTTTCTCTTTTATTTTTTGAATGATCTCTGGACTTGAGGTTACCGGGACAACAGTGAATGACCGAACCGTCTTTGTATCCACCAAATGTGACATACTCTTTTGCCTAGAGAGAAACGTTACCCAGTCTTTGTAGCGGGATACTGTTTTTTGATCAACCTCTTTAATGGAGTCGCTGTTTTCCAAAACCCGCATCAATAAATAAATACCGAGCACATTAGGTGTAAAGGGAGTTTGATAATTCACCATCATTTCAGTCATAAAGGTCAGACTGTTATAATGACTTCTTTCACCGATAGAGGTTGAGCGGGAAATTGCCTGAGGTGAGCAGATCATCAATCCAAGTCCGGCCGGAAGACCAAAACATTTTTGAACGGAAGCAAACCAAATATCAGCCGCTTTAAAATCCAGCTTAATACCTCCCATGGAAGAAGTAGAATCAACGGCAACAAGATGTTGTTGATTATTTTTCTTGATGCGTCTTATAATAGAGTTAGTGACTTGTGTTCCATTTGAAGTTTCATTTTGAGTAAGGCAGATTACATTGTTCTCGCCTTCGAAAATGAAGTTAGATGGATCGAGTACATCATTCGCCTGAAATGCAATGCCTTCTGATTTTGGATGTAAACGTTTTGTATAGTCAAACCATTTTTGTCCGAAGGCTCCATTGTATATATGATAGCTTTTTTCAGTGATGAGCGATTGTGCAATAATCTCCCAACACTCTGTAGCAGATGATGTATAGAAAATAGTATAGTCTTTCGGAATGTTCAGTTTCTTTTTCAATAAACCAATCGTTTTCTCCGACATCTTTACAAATCCGGCACTGCGGTGGTTAATGCTCATGATGCCAAGCTTGTATGCATCTTTTACATACTTTGGAATTTCATCGTGAACGCGGGAAGGGCCGGGGTAGAAAGAGATCATGGATTTGTGATGAGTGATTAGTGATTTTGGTTAGGCCATTACAGAAACCATTGTAAGTGCAATTTCGCCAAGTTTTTCGTTTCCTGTTATATTTATTTTATGACGTATGTGCTCAGGCCTGATGCTTTTGGAAAAAAGCACCCACGCATCGTTTGGATCAATACTGATTTCCGCAGTAGTTGTCTTATTATTTTCCTTGCTTAAGATCCAGTTGTTGTTTTCCCGAATCAAAAACCATGAACCTCCGATATCACTGGTAACGGTCAGCTTAATGATGATTCCATTCTCAGCAAGGGTATCCCGATAAGTATACGGTAATGCCACCATAAAAATATCGATGAAAGGATAGAAAAATTCTCTCGTCATTATTCCAGGCTTACCTACTGCCTCTCTGATTTGTTGCTGATGTAAAAATTTTTCGGTGTACTCTCTCGCAATGTGCATCCAGTTCTTGCTTTCGCTTTCGCCTGCCCATGCAACTGAAAACGGTGCAGTATCAAACGGATTTAAAGAAGCGTAATAATCACAATAGAGTTTTCCGGTTGTTTGATGTAAAAGAATCAGTACTTCAGGACTTACTCTCTTCAAAGCTTTTACCCAATCAGCATTGAGTGCGTTTAGGTAATCAACTAAATCCTGATAGGATTGTATGTTTGGTTTTTCTCCCGAATAACCATCACGTAACATGGAGAGAAGACGTATGTTACCGTCTAATAAATGAGCCACTACATCTTTTACTTTCCACTGTTTGGCAACAGTTTGTTTTTGCCAGTCTTCCGGAGTGAGCGCTACCAACAACTCCATGAACTTCTTGTCTATTTCGTAGAGCAAAGGAATTACGTTGAACGGGATTGCTTGGTTGGACTTCATCATAATGCATTGAGATTATGATTGAAATTATTTCTTTGACAAGTAGTCAATGGCCATTGCATATCCCTCCATTCCAAAACCGGTAATCATGCCAACACATTTTGAAGTGATCAAACTCTTATGTCTGAATTCTTCACGTGCATAAACGTTGGAGATGTGTACTTCAGCAACAGGAGTTTTAATAGCACCAATCGCATCGTGAATGGCAACAGAGGTATGTGTGTACGCTCCGGCATTTATAATGATGCCATCAAAACTAAAACCAACTTCGTGAAGCTTGTTGATGATCTCGCCCTCTACATTCGATTGATAGTAGTGAAGGTCAATATTTGCAAACCTGGTTTTTAAGGTAGTAAAGAAATCTTCAAAGCTTTGATTTCCATAAACAGAAGGTTCACGCTTTCCAAGTAGATTAAGATTAGGACCGTTGATGATTTGAATTTTCATTGGATGATCTGATGATTATACTCTTAATTATTGTATCAATGATTACTTCTTCCGGTGAAGTTTTGCAAAAACGAAACTGGCAGCAGTTTTAATGGAGCGTTCAATATCTGTCTTTGCATCCAGTTCCTGAGTGGCCACACCTTTCCATAAAAGCTTTCCTGTTTTACGATCATACATTGCATAGGACAAAGTACCTTCATCAATGGGAACAGCACTCACTTCATTTTGATAAATGGGAACATTTGAACTGGCATAATATCCAGGTCCTACATATCCGTAACCAAAACCACCATAACCATAGGTAACACCTACGTTTGAATTAATTTGAGTTTGACGATACTGCAGCTTCTCATCAATTTTTGTTTCGAACATAAAAACCGCATCGGGATTCTGATTGTCAATCGTCATTCCTTTCTTTTCGAGTTGTTTATCGGCTGTGGTTTGAATAAGGCCGGCATAAATTTTATCATCTCTACGACCGTTCAATGCTGTATCGCCCGGGGCTACCCATGCATAGGTTTTGTATGCAGAAAAATCAGTAGCCGCAGCTGTATAAGATGATGTGGTAATCTTCTTTGCACAAGAGCAGACAAGGCAGATCGTTAAGGCAAAAAGAAAAATGGCAACGAGTGGAATCCGATTCATAGTTTTGCATTCATGTTTAGGTAAATGTAGGTAAATTAGCCCGTCAACACAGAACACAACATTGGAAAAATCCTGGGCGATTCATACGAAGCACTTTGTAAATTACCTGAAGCTGGAGCGATCGCTTTCTCCCAACTCTATCGAAGCTTATTTGCACGATGTAGAAATGCTTCAGCAATTTATGGATATCAGTAAGAAGGATATCAGCCCCTTAAAAATTACAGCCAAGCATCTTCAGGACTTTCTTCAATATATAAATGAGTTGGGTATGAGTGCGCATAGTCAGGCTCGGATACTCTCGGGCATTAAAGCATTTTATAAATACTGCCTGATTGAAGAGCTTGTCACGAAAGATCCGACCGCTTTAATTGAAGGTCCCAAGCTCGGAAGAAAACTTCCGGATACCCTAAGCTATGTTGAGATTGAAAAACTTTTTGAGGCCATTGATCTGTCCTCAGCAGAAGGTGGCCGCAACCGTGCCATGCTCGAAGTGCTGTACAGCTCTGGTCTTCGCGTTAGCGAATTGGTCGATCTGAAATTAAACAATGTACATTTTGATATTGGCTTTCTGCGCGTGGTAGGCAAAGGAAACAAGGAACGACTTGTGCCCATCGGAAGAGACGCACTTAAATATTTAAAAATTTACATCGATGAGATTCGCGGTAAACCGCCACACAAGCCGGTGCAAAAAGGATTTGATACGTATGCATTTTTAAATCGGGGAGGGCGAAAGCTTACGCGTGTGATGATTTTTACCATCATTAAAAACCTGGCAATAAAAGTAGGAATCAATAAATCCATTAGTCCACATACGTTCAGACATTCATTCGCAACGCACCTCATTGAGGGTGGGGCAGATTTGCGCGCGGTGCAGGAAATGTTAGGTCACGAGTCGATTACCACGACTGAAATTTATACGCACTTGGACCGTGATTATTTGCGGCAGGTAATACAAGAATTTCATCCGCGATCGTAGAATAATTTGTATCTTAGAGAGATGAAGAAATTCCTTTTTTATCTCGTTGGTTTGACCTTTTTCTTTGGGGTGGTAAGGGCTCAAACCGTTAAATCTGCTAAGGGTGTTGACTTAACCACCTACAGCTCATTTACCGTTATGAAGGGTGAATTCATGACGCCATCAGATGAGCAAAAAATTGATGAGACAAGACTCTTTGAGGGAATAAAGAAACAGGTAATTGAGGAAATGACATTACGAGGGTACACGTATGTAGAAGATTCTACTGCCCAGTTGACGATTAGTTATGTAGCCGGTGCATTCAATAAAACAGAATCTGAATTTTTAGGCCCGATGGGAGGAACTCCCGCTTCCAGCGGAGCAGATTTAAATCAATCGCGATCTTTGTCACATAATTCCAGGCAGGGATTCTTGATTTTAGATGTTACGGACATTCGCGCCAAAAGAGAATTATGGTCTGCGGAAAGTCAGGTTGATCTCTCTACTGTTGATTCCATCCGGGCTTTAGAAGCCATCGTGTTAAAATCATTTAGAAAATTTCCGAATAAACTGAAAAAGAAAAAGAAGTAGCTGGTTTTTTCAGAACTTCTATCTTTGCGGCATGTATAAAACCGTGATTCGCCCCCTGCTCTTTTTAATCGGGCCAGAGAAAGTACACCACCTTGTTTTTCGCATTCTTCAGTTTAAGGGTAAAGTACCCGGCTTTCAATCTTTGTTGAGGGCCATGTTTCAGTATCAGCATCCCAAACTTGAAAAGGAAATTTTTGGTCTTCGTTTTAAAAACCCGGTTGGATTGGCTGCCGGTTTCGATAAAGATGCCAGATTAATTGATGAGCTCGCCTGCTTTGGTTTTGGATTTATAGAAATCGGAACACTAACCCCCAAGCCGCAACCAGGAAATGATAAGCCACGATTGTTTCGTTTGCCGGATGATCAGGCGCTGATTAACCGAATGGGTTTTAATAATGAAGGAGCATTCGCTGCTGTGGATCGATTGAAGAAAAGAAATTCGGATGTAATTGTGGGTGGAAATATTGGGAAGAATAAAATCACGCCCAACGAGAATGCTCTTGATGATTATGCTCAATGTTTTGAGGCACTCTATGATTATGTCGATTATTTCGTAGTCAATGTAAGTTCGCCCAATACACCAGGCTTACGCGAACTTCAGGAAAAGGAACCATTAAGAAAATTAATGCTCCATGTCATTCAGTTGAGCAAAGCCAAAAAGGTTTATAAACCTGTACTCTTGAAAATTGCACCCGATCTTACACAAACACAACTCGATGACATTGTTGATATTTTAATTCAAACCTCAACGGATGGGGTTATCGCGACCAACACCACTATAGCAAGGAGTAATTTACAAACACCTTCAGCTGAAATTGAAAAAATAGGAAATGGAGGATTAAGTGGTAAACCGCTAACGAAGCGATCAACAGAAGTAATCAAATACCTTCGTTCAAAACTAGGGAAGAATTTTCCGATCATTGGCGTTGGAGGAATTATGACACCAGAAGATGCCGTTGAAAAACTTGAAGCAGGCGCAGATCTAATACAACTCTACACGGGTTTTATTTATGAAGGTCCTGGAGTGGTTTCAAAAATTAACAAACAGATAGCACATCGCATGTAAATCGAATTTCTTTCCGAGGCAGCAAATTTGTAAATTTCAAGGTGAGCGAATGAGGTGTTGGAATTCAAAACTTTAATATCCTTTCATCATGACAAAATTCACAAAGAGACTCTCCGTCTTTACCCTGATCATTTCAGCTACGCTTCTCTCGTCCTGGAAATTTTTTGAAAAGGCTGAACCAATTCGTTACAGCAAGCCAGTCAACGTTCCGATAACCATGTGTGGTTCAAATTTTTTTGATTGGAGCGATACAACGTATGTGAAAGCAAAGCTCCTTCCCGGATTGGGAGATTTACATTACCCGGTTTCTACCTCTTCACTAAAAGCACAAGAATTTTTTGAGCAAGGTCTTCGGCTTGTGTATGCCTTCAATCATTGGGAGGCTATACAATCTTTCCGAGAAGCTACAGTTCTTGATCCAGAATTTGCAATGGGGTATTGGGGATTGGCTTTAGCGTATGGACCTAACCTCAATGATGTAATTCCGAAGGATCGTGAGCTCATAGCGTATGAGTCTATCCAAAAAGCTATAGCAAAAAAGGGTCATGTATCGGAAGTGGAAAAAGATTTGATCGATGCAATGGCAACACGATATAACGGTAAGGTATATGAGAGCCGTGATTCTTTAAATCAAGCGTATGCAACGGCTATGATTCAGGTGGCAAAAAAATATTCCAAAGATGCCGAGGCGCAAACATTATGTGCAGATGCCATCATGAATACAATGCCATGGGATTATTGGGAGAAAGATGGATCACCAAAGGCGGCCACTGCAGAAGCAAAGGTATTGTTAGAATCTACACTGAAGACATTCCCCAATCATCCGGGTGCTCATCATTTATATATTCATTTAGTGGAGGCATCCTCTGCACCTGAATTAGCTTTACCAAGTGCGCAATTTTTAGAAACGGCTATGCCGGGCGCAGGACATATTGTACACATGCCGGCTCATATTTATTTACGAACGGGTCAGTATGCTAGATCAATTGAGTTGAATCAACGCGCTGCTAAAGTGGATGAGGAATATTTAGCAAGCTCTACCAACTATGGCATGTACAGGCTCAGTTATTATCCACACAATGTGGACTTCATTAGTTTTGGTTCATATATGGAAGGAAGAAGTTCATTAGGTATTCAAACTGCTATGAAGCTTGCTTATAAAGGAGGTACCATTGCGACATCGAACCAACCATGGGCACAATATTTATTGGCTGAACCAATTGTTGCCTTTGTCCGGTTTGGGAGATGGAACGATATTTTATCATTACCTGAACCTGACACCAGCTTACATTATTCTCAAATCATGTTTCACTTCGGACGTGGACTCGCTTCACTTCGAATGAACAACTTAGAAAGTGCAGCTGAAGAATTAATAAAACTTGATTCGCTTTGCAAGTCAAAGACATTGGAATCATTTTACTTTTCGTTCAATCCAGCTTCGCAGATTGTTAAAATACCTTTGAATATTTTACGTGGAGAACTTTTGTTGAAACAGAATAAAGTAGAAGAAGGATTATCTGCTTTGCGAGAGGCAATAAAATCGGAAGAAGATCTTCGTTATAATGAACCACCCGATTGGAAAATTCCTTCACGACATTTTTTAGGAGCGGCTTTAGTTAATGCTGGTAAGTTTGATGAAGCTGAAAAAATTTACTTAGAGGATCTTAAGAAGAATCCCGAAAACGGTTGGTCTCTATCGGGGTTGATACAATGTCAATCAAAGCTTGGAAAAAAATCAGAGATGGCTGTTACTGCTAAACGTTTTGCCAAGGCATGGAAAAATTCTGACATCGCCTTAACAGCATCGATATTTTAAACTCTAAGACTAGTTGTTAAGTATAAAAAATTAAAGGTTCCATGTTCCGTTACAACCTGGAACATGGAACCTTAAACCTTGAATTTTATCTATTCTTTTATTCCAATCAAATCAAAGACAAAAGCATACATTAATGCATCCTCTTTCAACGATTGAAATCTTCCGGATGCACCTCCGTGCCCTGCGTCCATATTAGTACTTAAAATGAGGAGGTTGTTATCGGTTTTCATATCGCGAAGTTTGGCAACCCATTTTGCAGGTTCCCAATATTGTACCTGACTATCGTGAAGCCCAGTTGTTACTAAAAGATTTGGGTACGCTTTCTTCTCTACATTATCATACGGTGAATACGAAAGCATGTATTCATATTCTTCTTTGATGTTAGGATTGCCCCATTCTTTCCATTCAAACGTTGTGAGTGGAATGGTTTCGTCCATCATGGTACTCATTACATCAACAAAAGGGACATCGGCAATAATGCCTTTGTAGAGTTCAGGAGCCATATTGGTAATAGCGCCCATTAATAAACCTCCGGCACTTCCACCGTTAGCAAAAAGTTTATCAGAAGCAGAATATTTATTTTCAACCAGGAATTTAGAAACATCAATAAAATCGGTGAAGGTGTTTTTCTTCTTCAGCATCTTTCCATCCTCGTACCATTGTCCACCCATCTCTTGTCCACCACGAACATGCGCGAGTGCATAAACAAATCCACGATCCAATAGACTTAATCGCGTTGAACTAAAGAAAGCCGGCATGCTGGAACCGTATGATCCATATGCATATTGAAAACATGGATTGGTACCATCTTTTTTGAATTTATCTTTTCTGTAAACAATAGATACAGGCACACTAATACCATCACGTGCTTTGGCCATTACCCTTTCGGTTTGATACAAAGCAGGATCAAAACCACCAAGTACTTCACGTTGCTTTAATAATTTTTTCTCATGCGTTGTCATTTCATAATCAAACGTAGAAGGAGGTGTTGTCATCGACTGATAATTGTATCGAATCGTGTTTGAATTAACATCCGGATTGTTTCCTATTCCGGCAAGGTAAGCAGGCTCACCAAAGTCGACTGTGTGTTCTGAATTATCGGCCCATTTAATAAGCCGGATCTTATTTAATCCTTCACTCGATTCCTCCAGTGCTAAGTAGTCTTTAAAGATTTCGTAGCCCTCTAAGAATATTTTTTCTCGATTGGGAACAACATCTTTCCAATTCGCTTTGCCTGGTGTAGCAACGGGTGCTTCAACCAACCGGTAATTCTTAGCTTCAAGATTTGTGCGGATGTAAAATTTACCATTGAAGTGATCAACACCATAATCTACATTTTCTTTGAGTGGCTCAATGATCGCAGGTTTACCTGTGGCTTTGTCGGCTTCAAGAGAATAACTTACGGAAGCATCTGTTCGGCCAGAACTTATGATGAAGTATTTTTTAGATCGCGTTTTACCTATGCCGCACGAAAGTGTTTCATCTTTTTCTTCAAACACCAATACATCAGCGGAGGGATCAGTGCCAAGGGTATGTTTAAAAATCTGATTGCCTCGTAATGTCTTTGGATCTTGCTTACCGTACAAAACAGTTTTGTTGTCATTGGCCCACTCTAAGTTTCCGGTTGTTCCGCCAATTCTGTCGATTAACATTTTTCCGGTAAGCATGTCTTTAAACTTCACTGTATAAAAACGTCTGCCCACGGTATCCATCACAAGTGCAGCGATGTTATGGTTTGGACTGGTCTCTGCAAAGAAACTAAAATACTCATGTCCTTTGCCCAGTTCATTTCCATTGGCAATAATTTCTTCTGGATTTTCTAATGAACCCTTCTTGCGACAGAACACAGGGTACTCTGCTCCATCTTCGTAGCGTGTATAGTAAAAGTAATCGTCAAGTTTGTAAGGTACGGATTCATCTTTTTCTTTGATGCGTCCCTTCATTTCAGCGAAAAGTTTTTCCTGAAGAGTTTTGGTGTGTGCTAACATGGTATCGCGATAGATGTTCTCTGCCTTGAGATATTGTATCACGGATGAATCTTCACGATTTTTCAACCAGTAGTAGTCGTCAACGCGTTTGTGTCCGTGTTTCGCAAGAATTTCAAAAGGTTTCTTTTCAGCGACAGGAGGTTTAACATCCGGTCGGACTACGACTGTCTCTTTGTTGGAATTACAAGCCAACAAAGTGAGGCAAAATAAAATGATGGATAGTTTTTTGATTTGTTTAGTCATATAGGAATTTGTTAATGAGGTCTGATGAAAGAAGTATAATTAAACCACGGTAGCTTCTAAGACTATTTTGTTAATCGCTATTTAGAAAAGAATGAAAATAGAGTTGTGAATTTTATTAAAGGAGAGCAATGAAATCGTATTTACTTTTGCGCCATCGAAACATTCAACTTTACAAATATTTCTGTGGCAATTTTTTCGGTGACAATCTGCGGAACCTTAATGTCATGATCCGCCAGTGGGACAGTGAAGTTACAATCGATCCGAAGCGTTCCTTTTTCAATAGTTATTTTAGCTGGAATAATACGAGGTTGTTTTTTGCCATGAATGGTTAGGTTGCCCTTAGCACGCACATCATACGTACCATCTTTTGTGAAATCTATTTCTTCAATGATGGTTCCGGTGAATGTGGCGTCATAATATTTTTCAGTCTCCATGTATTTCTCATTGAAATGCTCTCGCTGAAGCTCGGAGTTGAATCCTACAAATGATTTTATTTTTACCAAAAATGCGAATTGTCGATTTGTAGGATCGATGATACCCTGAATTTTATCGGAAGTAGCTTTGATTACTTCCAATTTGGCGTTGGAAGTAAAACTCATTACTCCCTGATTTGTAGTAAATTTTTTCTGAGCCTGAACAGCAAAGGCTGAAAGGATAAGAAGGCTGAGGATTGTTTTTTTGTAAAGGTTCATCGAGTAGAGAGTATTACATGAACATAATCAGACTAAAGATAATGCCCTCAGCGACATTTCGATCTATCTGAAATGTAGATTTTTTTGATTGGTAATGCGACTGAACTTAATGTTGCAAGTGGATTAAATTGTGATTTCATTAAACGTTTGATGTTCATTGAATCATTCTGCAAAACGGGTTTTTCAGCTCAAAAAATGAAAACTTGCTTAGCTCTTGGAACTTTGGCAGATGGATACGATGGTAAGGGAAATGAGATTGATAGTAATCCTTATTTGATGAATGGTCTCAAATAGCATTTTGATTTGCTATCCGAATTAGGGCATCATTGTTTTTTCAGTAAGGCAACTATGTTTCGATCTCTACTTCTTTCCTAAAAGTTTCATGTACGTAATGCCAATTACCCATGCATGATTTGTGTTGCTGGTATTGTCATTGGCTTTCTTTTGAAGATCAATAAGTCCAAGCTCATATCGGAAATCAAGCAGAATACTTCCGTTTTTTAACAGGTATTCAATTTTTCCACCACCGCTGGGACCAATGTCGAAACGTGATGCACCGCTCTTTTCAAAATCAAAATTTTCGGTGGATTGATCAAAGCCTTCCATTTTATATTTTCCACTGAGCCAGTAGGCCGAGTAGAACCCGAGGTTGATGTGCGCTTTGAAATTTTCAAGTGATGGAATGATAAAGGTATAATCTGCCATGATCGGAACTTCAAGATAGGAAGCATCTAGTTTATCAGTAATGGAATTGCAGATAACATGATTGTATCCTTTCTTGATATACTGCAAACCAAACGTCACTCCGAAATTCGCACTGGTTTGTTTATAAGCAGTGGCACCAACAGCATATCCGATATTGGAGACTTCTTTCCATGGAGTTTTTGTTTTGTAGTTGGAAAATGTTGGTCCAGCGGTAATACCAATGTACCAGTTTTGTGCGAAAGAGGCAGAGGTAATAGCGAGGATTAGTATTGAGAGTATTTTTGTTTTCATGCTAATGGGTTTAGAAAGGTTCAAGAACAAACTTGATTGTACTAGGTCCATCCTTAATACTGGTATCACGATTCAGCACAAGAACGAGTTGACGCGGTGTAAAACTCTCGATAATCCAATGTTCAGGATTGGCTGGATCATTTACGGAAGTCAGGACAAGTGTTTTGTCAAGATCTTGTAATTCCCATGTTCCATTGTCTGAAGCTCCGCTGGGTTGAACGCGATCGAACACTGAAGTAATAGCAGTACTGGGTGTTGGCGAAGTCAATATAAGTCTGTACTGGCTGAGATCCTGACTTTCTTTTACGCCATCGGCATAGGCTTCTACTAATGCCCATCCGCCAGACAGTATGCACAATTTATTGGGGCAATCAGGAATATCTTCTCCACACGATATTTCACTAAAGAGGAAGAGGATCAAAGCGAATTTTAACAAGAAGGTTTTCATACATTAAATTTATTGTTTCTGGACCTTAAGGACAATCACATCATCATGTGATTTTGCTGTTAAGTAATAGAGGCCCGGGGTGAGTCCTATGGTTTTAAGCTCATTCAATCCTTTTTGAGCGGATTGCTCAAGAACTATTCTACCTAAGATATCAGTCATTTCAAGAGCATAACCTGTTTTAGGCACCATAACGAATACATTTTCTTTCGTTGGATTTGGGAAAACCTGGATGACGAGGTTTGGTTCTTGCTCTCGTCCGGTAATGAGGTATTCAAAATCCGCAGTTGAAGTACATCCATTCGTTGTAACGTCAACAGAATATACTCCATACTCCAATATATTATAGGAAAGGGATTGACTTGTCTCTCCTGAAATTACTTCTCCGAAATAATACCATTGATAATTATCGCCAGTGGAAGCAGTGAGTTCTGTACTTGTTGCAGTAATGGTTACTACCGCTGGGCAAGCATTGGAAAGTTCATATTTGAATACCGTTCCTCCTTTAGCATTTCCACCGGCTGATGTCATGCCATACAATGAAGGACCAACACGAAAAAGAGAACCAAACGGGTAGCTGCCATTTACCGTTGCGTTGAAATCGACTAACACGGTATAATCTGTTCCATCGGGTAATATCTTAAACATAGTTCCTTCATCATTGGAGGCTCCATTGGCTGTTAATCCATACAGGTAAGATCCATCAAAGAGGAGTGAACCATGAGGACTACTTCCATTGTCTTCAAAATTAAGTAGGTTGGTATAGTCCGTTCCATCGAATTTTATTTTAAAAATTGTCCCTGCGCCCAACCCACCTGCTTGTGTCATTCCGTAAAGAAAGGTTCCATCCGAAATGAGCGAGCCATTTGGATTAGCTCCATCTCCGGGGACACCGAAATTATGGATTGTTACATAACCCGTTCCATCCTTGTTCAATTTGAAAATCGTTCCAAGATTATTTATACCTCCCTGTCTGGTCATGCCATATAAGGTATTACCCCCTAACAACAGATCACCCATAGGATTATCACCCGCGCCTGGTGCATCGAAAACCGAAAGTGAAACATAGCCAGTACCATCAGGCTTAATCTTAAAGATTACGCCCCCACCGTTACCACCGTTATAGGTCATTCCATACAAAAATGTTCCATCGGAAATAAGTGATCCATACGGCTGGGATCCATTACTGCCATCAAAGTCAAAGATTCTGGAATAACCCGTTCCATCAGGTAAGATTTTAAAGATGGCTCCAAAATTATTTAAGCCTCCCTGTGAAGTCATTCCATAGAGAAATGTACCATCAAAAAGAAGAGAGCCGGATGGAGCATTTCCTTCATAGAAATTATAAAGTGTACTATAACTATTTCCATCGGGCAATATCTTGAAGATTGTTCCGGACCAGTATCCACCACCATAGGTGGTCATTCCATAGAGAAACGTACCATCTGAAGTAACAGATCCAACAGGATTAGCTGCAGTTCTGCCGAAATCATGCAGTTTATTATATCCTGTTCCATCGAATTTAATTTTAAAAATAGTCCCTATGTTATGGCCGCCTGCGGATGTCATTCCATAAAGAAATTCTCCATCCGAAATGAACGAGCCATGGGGTGCATCGCCATCTGTGGTTCCATTTAAACTGCGTAGGTTTTCAAAACTTGTTCCATCGGGTTTGATTTTAAAAATTGTTCCATAGTCGTTGCCATAATAACTTGTCATTCCGTATAAAAATCCACCTTCTAAAATTAGATCGCCATACGGTTCACTTCCGTCTGCTGATCCTTGAAAATCATGTAATTTGGTAAAGATAATTTCGGATTCAATTTTAAAGATAACGCCATCATTGAATGTACCACCACTGTAGGTCATTCCATAAAGAGTTGTCCCTTCAAAAATAAGAGAGCCCCCCGGATAACTGCCGGATGTGGCTCCATCGAAATCAAAAAGTTTGGTAAAATCGAATCCAGTTCCATTGGGCATTATTTTAAATACGGTACCGAAATCACTAACGCCACCGGAATTTGTCATTCCATATAGAGTTGATCCTACTAACGTAAGCGAGCCCACGGGATTTATACCGTCTATATTGAAATGGAATTCGTGTAGTATTGCAAAAGAACTTTGATCCAGTGCGATTTTAAAAATAGTTCCTGCATCAAACTCGCCACCTCGAGAAGCCACTCCGTATAGAAAAGTTCCGTCAGAAATCAAGTTGCCATTGGGATAACTTCCATTACCAAGTCCATCGAAATCGAGTAGTTTACTATAACCACTGCCATCGAATTTTATTTTGAAGATGGTTCCAAAATTATTCAGACCTCCCAGTGAAGTCATTCCATAGAGAAAGGTGCCATCCGAAAAAAGAGAGCCATTCGGATTACTTCCGTTTAATACTCCATCGAAATCAAGTAGTTTAACATAGCCACTTCCATCCGCTTTGATTTTAAATATCGTTCCCAAACAGTTTGCGCCTCCATTGGCTGTCATTCCATATAGATCTGTTCCTACAGAAATAAGGGAACCATTGGGATTACTTCCTCCATGGGATCCAAAATCCAGAAGCTTTGTATATTGAGCAACGGCATCGACAGATACAAGTTGAAGGTGTAATGAAAGGATGCAGAGCAGGTAGAGAAATCTTTTGTTTACCCACTGTGACAAAAGAATTTTTGGAGTTGACTTAATGATTTGCATGTGGGTTGATAATTTATCTAATTGAAAAATACCGGCTAAACTGTTTATGTCTTTACTTCTTTAAAATAACGTTTTGATTGCGTTTTCTACCAAAAGAAGTATCGATCCTATCCTTTCATCCTGATTGGCAAATAGGCTTGAACGTTACAAACAGAAGTAATAAACGGAAAGTAGTTTCTAAATCCTAAATTTAATTAGTCAAATCTCTTTCTTTAAAACTTAAAATACCTCCCTGAAAAAGGGGATATTGTGCTTTTGATATTGCTTCGCTAACGGTTATTTAAAAATTTATTGTTTAAATATTCTTATCAGGTGTATTCGTTTTTCATTTTGTATCTGTAGGAAATAAATTCCTGTGGCCAAGGTTGTTAAATCAATCGTTGCTGACTTGTTATCTACATTGGTTTTATATACTGCCTTTCCGGTTACGTCCATTACAGACAGCGTGTAGGGAGGATTGAATTCAACAAAAAGATTTTCATCTATTGGATTAGGAAACAGTTTTAGTGCGGTATTGAGGTTTTCTACATCGGTAATCAGATACTCAAATTCACTTGATGTGGATTTACAGCCATTCTCTGTTACATCTACCTTATATAATCCATATTCCAAAAAATTAAATACAAAGTATTGATTAGTTGCGCCCAAAATAGTATTTCCATTCTGGTACCATTGATAACTATCACCAGCAGAAGCAGTAAGTTGTGTGTCGTTTACTGTGATGGTTGCAGTGGGATAAGGATTCACTACAACGTTCAATGCATCCGTAAATGGACTAACGCAACCTGCACCATCCGTTACTTGTAATGTTAATGATGATGTTGAGGTTGAAATAGTAATAGGATTTGATGTTGCTCCATTTGACCATGTGTAATCTGTAAAACCAGAAGGCGCAGTTATTGTTAATACATCGCCTGTGCAAATATTGATTACTCCACTCACTGCTTGCACCGATGTTGTAAGTGAGGGTTTAGCAAGAGGTGCAATGGTAGCAATTGCCGGAGCACGCGAACTTTCACATGAACCATTGTTAATGGAAGCATAATATGTAGTTGTAGTAGAAATGACCGGAGTGGTATACGAACTATTTACCTGACCAGATATAGCTGTTCCTCCCGTAGCAGCATCATACCATCGGTACTGTCCATTTGTTCCGCCAGAAGCATTGAGTGTTATGGCTGCTGCAATACAATTAATCGCGCCAGTCGTTATCGGTGTTGCGGGAACAGCATTGATTGTAAGTGTAACGGTATTTGAAAATTTATCAGTCGCTAAATCGCCTGATACTCTGCATCGATAATCGCCTGCACCAAAATTTCCGGCAGTATTGATTGAGAGCGTTGATGTTGTTGTTCCTGTGTATCCTCCAGTGTTAGTAATATTGTTAAAAATTGATCCGTCAAATTTCTGCCACTGATAGGTAAGGTTGTTTGCTCCTGTTGCAGTTAATGTAAATGAAGTTGTTGTACCTTCGCAAATACCAGTTGATGCAGGTTGAGGGTTGATCACAATTGAAGGGCCAGTAGGTACGAGGTTTTCAAAAACCAACAATGAATTGGGTGCACTCGTAATAATAATTTCAGGTTTGCCATCGAGGTTAAGATCACCAATGGCAACGGCACGCGGAGCGGTTACAGCAAAAGCAGGTGATACTGTAAAAGAAGTAGCATTGATCACTCCGGCTGTTGTATTGTTTTTAAAAATGCGAAATACATTGGCTGCTTCGCTCGGAACAACAATTTCGGGTTTGCCATCACCATCCAAATCACCAATAGCACTTGCGCCTCCATTTGATCCAATCGTAAAATCCTGACGGTCGAATGAAATACCTCCCGATGCGCTGGTGTTTCGAAAGATCGAGATGATTCCGCTTGAAGCTCCTCCTCCATAGTAGATCATCAAATCAACTTTACCATCTACATCCAGATCTGAAGTATACACTCTGACAGGATTTACTCCAGTTCCAATATCTCCGATGTTGGTAAATGAAGAGGTTGAGATTCTATTGGTTTGATTATTTTTCCAGACCGTGAAATTATCGGTTGCAGAATTGGTGGCGACAATGTCAGTCCAGCCATCATTGTTAAAATCAGCTGCCGCAGTATAACCAAACACTGCTGGTTTTGTAAAACTAACTGCCATTGCACCAATGTCGAAGGATGCGAAGTCGGCCTGTACACCATTGAAGAAAACGAACGGGCCGGTTGTTGTTTTATTGGTTGTTACAATGATTTTGCTTTCGGAAAACCGGGTTCCGACAAAATCAGTTTTTCCATCATGATCAAAGTCGCCATAGGAATGATTAAGCGAATAGAATTCAAAGCTTGGGCTGGTGGTAAAATCAATTTCTGAAGGTGTGGATAGATTTTTATAAATGTAACCTTCGTGAACCATAAGGTCAGTTTTACCATCACCGTCAAAATCCTGTAAAGAGGGAAGGTGACTGAAGCCAAATGTATCCAGGGTGTCATCTGCAATCAGGGATGATGCAGAGATACTACCGCTGTTGTGCGTGTTTTTAAAAGCGTAGGCATCGAAGGTACCGCCCGTTGCTATAACATCAGGTTTACCATCACTGTTTAAATCACCTGTCAACACTTCGTAGTAAGCTGAAGTTAAATTGAAAGCGATAGGTGCACTAAAAGTTGAGCCATCGAATGTAGTTCCCGGAGAGAACGTTACAGTGAAGGGAAGATGATAGGTAGAAGTAAGACGATCACGGGTAACACTCACCGGTGCATATTGTGCTCCGGCAGGTACGGTTACGGTGAGTTGTATTTTCGTTGCCGTAAGTACGGTAGCTTTTACAGTTCCAAAATAAACCTGATTGTCGGTTAGTGTAGTAGAGAAATGATCTCCTGTTATCGTTACTGTACTTCCAACAACACCAGTCAAAGGGGAGACAGTAGTAAGCGAAATAACTGGAGCGTGTACATTTTTATTTTCAATTATATTGATTCGATACGAGACAGTATTAGCGTTGGTGTTAGCGAAAATTATCTCGGGCTTAGCGTCACCATTTAAATCGCCTGCAATAATGTTATAGGGATAATTGTATGCTGTTGTAGGAGGCAGGTTCCCCGAAATTTTAAAGGCTTTTATAAAGGAGTTTGAAGAGAATGCTCCACCGGAATAGATATTTTCAAACACACAAAAATCACCAACGCCATCTGTTGCCAGGATATCTACTTTGCCATCACCATTAATATCCGAGAGCGATATGCTTCCATAATTATAGATTTCAGCATCTAATATTACTTCCGTTGCAAAGTCAGTTGCTGCCAGCGCTCCGCCCGAATTTGTATTAAGTCTAACATGAACGTCATCGTTGGCATTGCCGTTTTTCCAGGCCAGATCATTTTTCCCATCTTCATTAAAGTCAGCAACCTGAATTCCTCCGCTACCACCCGCCCCACCTCCGGAAGATCCGCCATGAGCAAACGTGAAAGATGAGCCAAAAGAAATGACACCAGGTGTTGAATTATTTTTAACAACGGTAAGATTCGAGCCATTCACAATTATCAATTCTGATTTTCCGTCATTATCCAGATCGTTTACGTTACTCACGGCACCGAATATAGTACCCCCTAAATATGTCAGCGAAGGACCAAACTGGATGTTACCGATGATACTCATGTTTTGAGCAATCCAAAAATTTCCTTCACCACTAATTAATTCAGGCAGACCGTCACCGTCAATATCCGCTACACCATGTATTGGACTTTCGTCCGAAATGCCAAGCCAGTCTTCAGCTGCTTCAAACGCAACGTTCCCGACTGTGCTGATATTCCGAAAGGTTACAAAGATTCCACCACCAAAACCGGCACCGTTCCATGCTGATGTTACAAGATCAAGTTTCCCATCGCCATCCAGATCAACGACTCGCAGTCCTGCACCATTCGTTCCGAACTTGTTCGTTGGAAAAGTAATTTTTGTTGCAAACGATGATGCAATAACACTACCGCCCAGCCCAAGATTTCGATGCACTTCAACGCCACTGTTATCTTCATTGGCCATAATGATATCATTCCAACCATCGCCATCAATGTCTGCCAGTGTAAGGCCACCGCATTGCACTGTAGAAAGAATGTCAACTTTAGGATAGAATGATGCGGGTATAATTCTACCTCCATTGTCGAATGTTGGTGTGAATGGAGTTTTAGTTTGTGTAGTTAACCCATTCGTTTTATTCAGTATCGTAATCGCTCCGTAAGTTGCACCTACCGGAACAGTAACCGTTAGTTGTGTAGCACTCGCATTGGTTATAACACCCGCTATCGAACCAAAGTAAGCTGCATTTTGCGAAAGGGTTGACGAGAAACCAGAGCCATTAATCGTTATGGAAGAGCCGGGCTTACCAGATGTAGGAGTGAAGGTTGTTATACCCGGAGCCGTCTGAATCGTTCGTTGTTCCAATCTCACATTGTCCAATGAAGCACTGGCACCAGAACCTGTGGAGACAAATTTTCCATTGATTCGAAGGGATGCAACATTTGACAAGTATTGCATGATTTGTGCTTTCGTTGCTATCGGTCCGACCGGACTTCCTATACGCCATTCTGTTGTTTCGTCCAACCGTACAGTATGTGTACTCCAGGCAGGTGCCACCGCGGGTAAGGTTGGTAAGGTATGAACCAACTCTCCACCTCCTGGAAGTCGGATCGCTACGTCATAGCCAAATAGTCCGTGAATGGTTGGCGTAACCGGATTCTGTAAATCGAAGCTCAGAATTTGACCGTAGCTGAAATACGTAATATTGCCATTGAATTTTGAGGGAGAAGTCCAATAGTAAACCTGACCGCCTATGGTGGAGGTAATGTGACCTCCCGGGTTGCCACCCGTACTGGAATAATTTACGGTTTGTTGATTTAAATTTTGATCAGAAAATGTCCAACCTTCGTTATCGGTATTGAAGTTGCTTGTAATCTGTGCATTTGAAAATTCACTGAAGGCAAAAAGCAGAACAATACTAATCGCAAATTTCAATGTTGCTGCCTTGGTGAATTTTTTAAAATCGCTTCTAACCTTTTTCATGCCGATTTTGTTTATTTCAAAAATCCACAGTTTTCAGTTACAGTTGTATTACATGATCATGTAATACAAGGTCGAAGGCAAGAATGACGAGATACGAGTTAAAGCCTCAATGCTTTATTATACCAGTCGCTCTTTCAATGCTTTTGAAACCGCTTCGGTTTGGGAATGAACGTGCAACTTCTCGTAAATTTTTTTGATGTGAGCACGCACCGTATCGATTGTAATGTAAAATTCATCGGCCATCATTTTGTAACTATTTCCTTTCGATAAAGACGATAGAATTTCTTTTTCGCGTGCAGTGAGTTGATACGGTTTGGCTTGTTGTGGTTTCTGCATGGAAGCAATTACCATGAGCGCAATGGAGGGTGACATCGGTGCACCACCGTTCAGCACTTCATGCATGGCATCGAAAAGTTTAATGGAGAGATGTTTTTTTAATAAATAACCAGACGCTCCGGCACAGATCGAATCGAATACATGTTCGGTGTCATCAAATACAGTAAGCATAATGATGGGAATGGTTAAGCCCATTGCTCTGATTTGCTTTACCGCTTCAATGCCCGTGCGACCGGGCATGTCAATGTCCATTAATATAATGTCTGGTTTGATTTCGTTAACCTGTTTTTCGGCAAGCATTACATTATTAAAGGAGTTTGATAGATAATACTGTTCATCCAATTGCAGCATACTGCCGATGCTCTCGCGCAATATGTCGTTATCTTCATACAATAGAATGGATAAACTCATCTTCTTCTAAATAGTAATAAAGGAAATAAAAAGTTTTTCTATACAATATACCCTAATCATGTAATAGGAAGCACAAGCCCAATGCGAGTGCCCTTACTTTCTGCTGATGAAAGTTTGAACTCTGCATGTATGGCATTCGCCCGCGACTTTAAGTTAATAAGTCCATTGCCGGTTTTTATGCTTTCTTCTGAAAAGCCCTTACCGTTGTCGGATACCATCATCATTAATTTACCTTCTGATTGTTTTAAGGTAACTTCTATTTCAGTTGCTTCACTGTATTTGGCTGCGTTGTTAATGGCTTCTTTGAAGATTAAGAAAATATTTTTCCGTTTCTCTGCGTCCAGTGATAAGCCATGCAATGACTCTTCACCAAAAAAGCGAACTGAAATATTTTTAGGCTCCAATATTTCAGCGGCAAATACTTTCATCTTCACCATTACCTTTTCAATCGAGTCATTGATTGGGTTAATGGACCACACCATATCCGTCATGCTTTCCATCATCTTGGTTGATTGCTCCGCAATGCGACTCAGGTGATGATTGTTGCCATTGATGTTTTCACGCATGGCAAGATTGCTGATGATGTTGATGGTTGAAAGTGTTGATCCAATGTCATCATGTAAGTCGCGGGCGATGGTATTGCGTACTTGTTCTATTTCAGCAAGTCGTTTGGCTCTGTTCAATACGCGATATCGATTTACCAACAGGAGCGCAATGACAATTACCAGCAGCAAAGCAACGGCTGAACCGATTTGTATGGCGCGCTGCCTCCCGAACGCAAGTGTTTTTAATTCCTGATCTTTTGTGAGCAAAGTAATCTTAGCTTCTTTTTTTTCCAGCTCGTACTTCGCCTGTGTTTCTTCTGCAAGCTGCCGGTTTTCCGATTGTGTTATACTGTCTTTAAGTTGTGCAAGTTGTTGATGGACGGATAACGCTTTTTTATAATCTCCTTTGGATTCATACACGGCACTTATGGCATCGTAAGTGTCCATCAGTAAATAAGAGTTGCCAATCGCTTGTGCTGCATTTCGGGCAGAGTCTAAATATAACAGTGCTTCATCGTTTCTTTTCAGCATGAAATTGGCCTGACCGATGGCCGAATACGCATAAGCAATTAACGGCTTCACTGAAATGCTTTTTGCTAGCTTAAGCGACTGTTGATAATTCGTCAATGCATCACGATGTTGTTCTTTGTCAAAGTAAATGTTGCCGATGTTTTGTAGTAGTTCCGCGGCACTTCGAATGTCCCCTAGTTTGAAATAATGTTTTTGCGCATTCGTGTACTCCACTAATGCACTGTCGTATTTTTTCTGCTGCCGGTAAATCCGTCCCAGAAGCTTATGCGCATACCCGATAGAGGATGTGAATGATTTTCGTTTCGCAATAACCATGCTTTGATTCGCATAGTCAAGCGCCTGATCATAATTGCCAAGCCGATATTCTACATTACCAATGTTGGATAACGCAAGGCATTGACCCTTCTCATCGTTTAAAGGATTCTCATACAGCTTAGCGGCCTGTACAAAATAGTCGAGTGCTTTTTGATAATTGCTTTCTTCTAAAAAAACATTTCCGTAGTTATTGTAGATGCCGGCCTCTATTCTATAATTATGCACCTCCTTTGCAAGTGCTAACCCTCGATCTAGAAAATATCGGGAGGAGTCCATCATTGATTTTCGCATAAAGCTGTGTCCAAGGCTAGAACAAACCTCTGACTGCCCTGAAAGATCTTCGCGTTTTTCTGCAACACCTTTTGCATAGTGAAAGTAAAAAACTGCAGAGTCGAATTGTGCCTGGCCTTGGAATGCGCTGGCTAACGAAAATGAATTTTCAAAGGCGCCTCTGTCAAAACCAATTTTTTTAGAGAGGTAAAGCCCGGACCGCGCACTTTCAATTGCTTCATGCACATTTGATCGGGTGAGTTCATCTGCTAGTACGCTTAGTAAAATTGCTCTCGTGGTATCAGTATTGGTTTTAAGCAGCAAGGTTTTAAGACTATCTGTTTTTTGAGCCAGACCTATTGTGCATAGAAAGCAGAGAAGAAATGAAACGAGAATCTTCATGGGCATAAAGGGTATTCGAAGATAGAAAGAATACGCGAAGACATTTATAGGTTTGAACCATTTAATGCGATATCCTTCATTGTTGTCTTACCTAAGTGAGATGTAGAAACACCGAAAGCACATTGTATAATGAAATGGTTTCGTATAGTACTATAAACGAAATATGGAAAATAACTCTTTTGTGATCGAACGAACTTTCACCGTTCTTCTCCCTACAGTTTGGGAAGCCATCACCAGCAAAGAGCAAATGAAAAAATGGTATTTTGATTTTAAAGAATTCAAACCAGAAGTTGGTTTTCAATTTGATTTTTTTGGTGGCCCTGATGATCGGCAGTATCATCACGTTTGCAAGATCACCACAGTAACTCCATTGAAAAAATTAGCGTACAGTTGGCGATACGAAGGCCATGAAGGAAATTCTTTAGTAACATTCGAATTGTTTGAGGAGGGTGATGCAACCCGATTAAAACTTACGCACGAAGGTTTGGAAACATTCCCGGCAAACAATCCGGATTTTGAAAAGGAAAATTTTGTCGGAGGATGGACTGAAATTATTGGAACGTCATTAAAAGAATTTCTTGAGAAGAAGTAATCGGGAAAGCCTTCTTTATAGAAATACTTTAATAAAATAATAAGAACCATCGATCTTGATTACCTTCTAAAAATGAGAAATTTCTGAGAACGGATTTAGAGCCCAATTATGTCTCTATTTTAAATGTATTGATTAGTTGTGCCATTGATTCAATGGCACAACTAGATTTACTATAGAGCACCAGTCAATAATTTAACAAAACGGTCATGATCCCAGTTTATATTGATTTTGTCAATTTTGGATTGATCATCAAATCGGAAAATAAAAATATGTTCGCTGTCGAAACGCAAACCTTTTGAAGGTAAGCCCGCAAATTCTTTTTCCTGTTTTCCGAAGATCACAACGTTACACGTTACTGAATTTGTTTTTTCATCATAGTTTTGCGATTTCACGGTATTGTCTACATCAGGGAAAGAATCCATTATGGCTGACCAGATACCTTTTCCAACTTCATAAATTTTTCCTTTGCCACCATCACCAAGTGGTTCAAAGAAAACTTCCCCTTTCGGATTACATAAGCTGAGCATTCGATCAAGATCAAAATCCTGATAGGCAGAAAAGAATTCAATGCAAGTGCCTTTCTTGCTAAGGGCATCAATGGTTTCGGATTGTTGGATTGTGGTGTTCATGTTGTTTAGAATTTAAGAGGGAATTTATTTTTTTGGATAGTTCGAATGTTGTTTTATTTTTTGAATCTGACGCAGATGACGATCGGTATGACCAAAGGCGTAAATATAGATTTGATGAATGCTACCATACGAGTTAAAGTATAGCCGAAGATCTTCGTGGGTCGATTTTACATATTCAACAGACTCGTTTCTCATTTTTAAAAACCAGCTTACGTTGCTTTTCAAACTATTTAAATTCATGGGAATGGTGTAGGTAAAAGGTTTGGTATATTCTGCTGAATGATGCGGCTTTTCTTCCATAATAAAATCGAGAAAGTAGCTATCGGGCCGGACCGTTTTAATGCGCTCAGGTTGTGCTCCGGCTTGAAAACCCCGATTCATCTCGTGTTGGAAAAGCAATTCCCAAAGATTGATGTGTTCCACCACTTCATTAATCGACCACCGATCAGGAGACTCCTTAAAATTCCATTGTTTTTCGGAAAGACCTTCTGTCTCTTTTAGCAACTGATCGCGTGAGCGGATAAGATTATCGATTAGGTATTTTCGATCAGCTTCTGTCCAGGTTGTTGTTTCCTGTGCGAAGCCAGACAATACAGAGCCTATGCTCATCAATAAAACGAGGGAGATTTTCTTCATGGCTTAAAGTTTCAACAAATGTAAAAGCCATTTAAATCAACGAATTGTAAAAATGCGAACGATCTTCTATTTCTTTATAAATCGCGTCATCTCATGATGTTGCTGATGATAGTCTGTGGGGTTCATATGATTGAATTCCAAAAATTCTTTCGCCAGATGCGATTGATCATGTAGGCCGCTTTCCAGAACAACATCCTGCCAATCTATTTTTTCACTGTGCGCTACTTTATTTGATAGAATTCCGAATCGCTTAATGCGAGCATAAAATTTTGGCGAGACCCCTACCTTTTCTAAAAATTGCTTCTCTAAATACCTACGGCTAATCTTTAAATGGGAAGCAACCTCATCTACCAAAATGGCACCTTTATTTTGATCAATATATTCCACAGCTTCGTCAATGATAGAAAGTCTTTTCTTGGCACCTTCCAATCGGAGGAGAATAAAATCTTCTAAATGGTTTACACGATTTTCATCATTTAATTCCTTTTGGATTGACATCAATAATGGATCTGCTTCATCGCCAATCAGAAGATTTATGGGCATTCTGCTGTTAACCAAATGCGACATCCGAAGGGCAAAGAAATTATGAAGAGCGGTAGGTTTGAAAACAATTCCAGCCATTCCGATTTTTCCTTTTAGCACGCGATGATAGTTTGAGGTAAACAAACCGCAAACAAATGCATCCGGAACAAGCGTTGGTGAATCTAAATGTTGATATGCCCAAGTGGGATCGGCATAATTAAATACAATGGCACCAAAACAATTAGGTGGACTTTGCACTTCAGTCTTCTCCAGCACTTCACCTTCCCAAACAAAGTAGCATTCTATAAAAGATCTTAGCGCTGGAGTAGGATCGAACTTTTGATAACGCATACATTGAAGTTTGAGGTAGGTCTTCAGAATCGCTTAGGTAATATATAAAGACCATTGTTTTAAGCCAAGCGAATGCTTCAACTTAATATGGTCTTAATATCGGATGGTGATAAAACACTCGTTTGCAAATGGAATTATTGTTTCGATTAGATACGTCTGAACTTAGTGCGTTCGGTTTTTGAATTCACAAATAAAATTTCAGACTTCGGAACCAAATGCGCGTGACTCGCGTAATGTTATCTTTGTATTTCTTATAACATTCATGAGTTCCAGGCAGCGTTATTATTTTCTTCTCATTCTTATCCTTGGAGCGCTGGCTACCATTAGTCCGTTTTCAATTGATATGTATTTGCCAGGGTTTCCTGCCATTGCTACTGATTTAAACACGACAATCGATCAGGTGCAATTTTCACTTACAGCCTATTTAGTGGGTATTGCCATTGGCCAGATTTTGTATGGACCATTATTGGATCGGTTCGGAAGAAAAAATCCATTGTATGCAGGTCTTGCTATTTATGTCCTTGCTTCTATTGGGTGTGCATTTACCGATTCTATTTCTTCACTTATTGTAATGCGGTTTCTTCAAGCACTGGGAGGATGTGCCGGTATTGTTGCAGCACAGGCACTCGTTCGCGATTTGTTTCCAGCAAATAAAACCGCGCAGGCGTTTTCTCTTATCACCCTTGTTATTTCTGTTTCTCCTATGATTGCCCCAACCGTTGGTGGATATATGACTTCAGTATTCGGTTGGCAATATGTATTTCTGGTGTTGGCTGGAATTACCTTGCTGATTATGGGAGCGGTGTATTTCTTTCTTCCAGAAGGAAAGGGAGCGAATACTTCTATGTCATTGAAACCGAAAGCTGTGTTGAGTAATTTTTATTTAGTTATCAAAGAACCGCAGTTTCGGATTTATGCCATAGCAGGAGGCTTGGCCACAGCAGCTCCATTCGCTTACATTGCCGGTTCGGCTGATGTATTTATGAATATCTATCGGGTAAGTGAACAGCAGTACGGATGGATTTTTGCGTTTCTCGCTTTCGCAATGATTAGCTCGACACAACTCAATCACTTCCTGCTGAAAAAATTTAAGAGTGAACAGATAATAAAGGTTACACTCGTATATCAGTCCGCTGTTGGATTGATTCTGGTGATCGGTACATACTATGGATGGTATGATAAGTATGCACTCATTGTCCTGATGTTTATTTTTCTTACGGGTCAGGGTCTTACTGGTCCGAATACTGCAGCACTTTCATTGGCTCCGTTTCCGAATCATGCTGGTAGTGCATCAGCTTTGATGGGGAGTTGGAGACTGGGCGCGGGTGGAATTGTTTCAGCGATTGTAAGTTTACTTCATAACCACACTGCGGTTCCCATGGTAGGTATGATGGTGGCATGCGCGATCGTTAGTCTTGCATTATTGTACATCGGAAACATTCGAGTGAAGTATCGTGCCCGAAAGCAAAAGGAAGCAGAAACAGAAAATTCAATTCTTGCTTAATTCTTTCTTTGAATTAATTTCTTTTCATTTTTTTATAAGCTACAACATCAATTAACTTTCTGTATTCGTATGTATTTCGTTGTTTTTGCGGATTGTATGGCAATGATATAATTGCCGGCCTGTAGTTCATCAACTGAAATCACATTTGGTGAGTTGCTCACAATAGCTACTTCTTTTACTTTCCGTCCAAGAACATCGAGCATCTTTAGTGTTGCGTTTTCTGGGGATGATATTAACAATTCATCTGTAATAATCGGATTTGGATAAACTTTCAATTCGCTTTTTAAATTTTCAATACCCGTAATCAGGTATTCAAATGGTGCGGATGTAGAGGTACATCCATTATCTCTTACATCAACTTCATAAAGACCATATTCTAAGAGATTGAACTCAAACGATTGACTTGTGGCTCCTGTAACGACAGCGCCATTTTGATACCATTGATAACTATCACCAGTCGAAGCGGTAAGTTGTGTATCGTTAACGGTAATGGTTGCAGTCGGATAAGGATTGACAACCACAGTTAAAGGATCAGAGGGTGGGCTAATACATCCGGCAGCATCTTCAACCACTACACTGTATACAGCTGACTGATCAATCACAATTTCTTCCGTAACCTCACCGTTCGACCATGTATAAAAAGCAAAACCTGATGGAGCTGAAAACTTTTGTAAATCTCCTTCGCATAAATTAATCGTAGAGCCTGCATTGAATATTGGAGGATCAAAGAAAACAGTTGGCTTAGTGATCAGAGTAATCGTTGCGATTACCGGAGTTCTTGTACTTTCACAAAAGGTGTCAGAGATGGATACATAAAAGGTCTTGGTTGAAGTAATGGAAGGTGTTGTAAACGATCCGCTTGTACCCAATACACTTCCTCCCGTTGCTACATCATACCAGTTATAGTCACCATCCGATGCACCGGTTGCTGTTAATGTTAAGGGTGCTGGCGATACACACTTTGTGTCACCTGTAACATCAGGAGGTGATGGTAAACTATTAATAGTAAGTTGTGCATCATCCGAAAATACTTCAGAAGCCAGGTCGCCATTTATTCTACAGCGGTATTCGCCATTGCCGCTGAAGCCAGTGGTTGCAGTATTAATGGAAAGTGTTTTTGTATTTGTTCCGGAATACCCTGCACCATCGTTGAGGTCGGTAAAGGCAGTGCCATTCCATTTTTGCCAACGATAAGTAATGTTTGTAGTGCCAGTAGCATCCACTGAAAAGTTTGCTGTTGTTCCTTCGCAGGCATAAGTAAAAGTAGGCTGCGAAGAGATTGTGATAACCGGGCCACTGTTGATTTTATTTTCAAATACCATCAAAGCATTTGCAGGTGCCGTTGCTCCACCGGAAGCAACAATTAAAATATCGGGCTTTTGATCTGAATTAATATCAGCAATGCTGAGGGCTAGCGGATTTCGTCCAAGTGGGTAATTAACGGGTGTTGAAAAACTAACCACTCCCGATGTGCTGATATTCTTGAAAACAGTAAATGAACCTGGCCCTGGGTTGGGCTGATGGATAACAACAATTTCAGCTTTTCCATCGCCATCTAAATCTTGTGATGCTATGCTGAACCCTTTGTTAGCGCAGGTTATATCCACTGCTGCTGCAAAGCTTATAGTGCCCGCACTTCCTGTATTCCTGTAGATCGAAATGAAAGCGCTGTTGAAATAGGTAATGGCAAGATCAATTTTTCCATCGCCATCAAAATCATCTGCTGTTACATTATATGGTTGAAGGCCTGTGACGGAATTATTTCCAACAAGAGAAAAAGAAGAAGCGGTAATGGGGCCACTTACATTTTCATTACGATAAATCGTTATGGAATTGGCAACTGTGTTGGTGGCAATGAGATCATCGGACCCATCATTATCAAAATCGGCAGCGACTAAACCTCCGGAACCATTAATCTTGGCGAGATTGGTAATTGCTTCACTAAAGGGTGAAAAATTTCCGATGGGAGCATACGTACCTCTGGAGCTTTGGTTGGTATGTACCCGAATAAAACCTGTTCCATCCGTTAGAGCAAGGTCAGTCTTTCCGTCTTTATTAAAATCAGATGTCACCGCATAAGTGAAGTTGGTTGGACGTGTAGAAACTCCCGTTGCAAATGAAATAGATCCGCTCGATGTGTTTTGAAATAGACTATTGCCGCTATTCAAATCTACTTTACCGTCACCGTCTATATCCAAAGCCTTCAGGTTGTAGCCGGAACCATAGGTTGTGCTCTCTACGGTGAGTGAAGATGTAGTGATGGGCTGCCCTGCTGTGACATGTGTGTTTTTAAAAAGTCTTCCAGTGCCAAAATTATCAGTAGCCAATACCTCTGGTTTGCCATCATCATCGAAGTCAGCTACATCTATGGCCTCACGCACGTTGTTTGACAATGCAAAATCAACGCTGGGTCCGAAGGACGAACTATTGATAACGCGATCCGTAGCAAAAGTTAAATTGAATGCTGAACTGTATCCGGTAAGACCATGGTTGGTGATGGCGAACTTTCCACTCATGGCACCGGCTGGAACTTGTGTAGCGGTGGATGTATTGGTTGCACTGTTAACGACTGAGTTTATTTTGTTTAATCGGATAGTGGGTGATTCATTTCCCGTAAACATAAAATCACCTGTTAGCGTAACATCAGCGTCTACGGTTCCTGAAGAAGGCGAGATGCTGTTGATGACGGGAGCCGGGAAACTTTCATTGTGAAAAATATAAATTCCTTTTGCTGCTGCTGGTATATTGTAGTTTGTATGACTCAGCATCACCTCGGGTTTATTGTCACCATCCAAATCAGCAATAACAGGAGCGGAGGGGTATATGCGCGTTGTAGCACCTACACTGGCCTGAAACAGCGTACTGTTGGTAAACGAAGCCGTGCTTAAGGGTGAGCCCCTGTTTTGTAGTATGGTCAAGTCAATATCTCCCGTTGCCAGCACATCGGGTTTGCCATCGCCATTGATATCACTCACAGCAATATGATAGGTATTAGAAGCTAAATGGGGCACTTGAAAAGGAGCGTCAAAGGAAGCAGCACTCAACGCACCACCGGAATAAATATTCCTTGAAAAATAAACTTGTGCACCGCCTCCCCATATCAAATCTGCTTTGTTATCGGCATCGAGATCTGCAATGGCACAATTTACTATAGATGTACCGGTTAGCAAGAAAGGCGTGTTGAACGAGATGATGCCAGGTACAGAATTGTTTTCATGAATTTCGAATGAACCCCTGGTAGCAATAAGTTCAGGTTTACCGTCACCGTTCAAATCACCCACGTTGAGATCGTTGCGCCCATTGTTGGGTCCTATATACTGCGCATACGCAAAAAGAACATTGCCCGGAGTACTCAAATTCTGGTTCAGCCAAATTCCACCGGGTGATGTTCCAGTAGTATGGACGAAATCAATTTTTCCATCACCATCAAAATCGGCCGAAGTGGTTCGCAGTTGTGAAGAGTAATAACCATAAGCAAAAAACACAGGGCTCGCAAACGATATTGATCCTGCTGTGCTCGTATTTCTATATACCACTAAGTAGCCGCCTGTGGGTACGTTGGCGGCTATAGTGGTAATATCCAGTCGCCCGTCTGAGTCAACATCGGTAACCGTGATCTCGCCCATACCGGTGGGTGTTCCTCCTGGTAGCGGGATGGTAGCCACCGACAAGGAAGTAGGCGTTGCGAAAGAAGAAACACCCACTGTGCCACCGGTACCTAAATTGCGAAACACATAAATGGTTGACGTGCCGAGTTCGGAACCGACCAAATCTACCCACCCATCGCCATCCATGTCGCCTGCACTCATGGTGCCCCCTTGGCTGCTGGTGTTATTTGATATCTCCGTTCCGTTTTGCACAACGGTATTCAAGCCCCGCGAGAGCGAGGCCGGAATAATTTCCCCGCCAAAATCTTTATTGTTATCAAACAGCGGATTAAAACTCTGATTTGTTTTGGTGCGCAAACCCGTGGTAAGATTCACTACACTAATAGGCCCGTATTGTGCTCCCGCAGGGACTGTTACATCTATCCGCGTAGGCGAAACACTTGTGATGGTACCTTTGGTGGTGCCGAAGTAAACTGTATTCTGCGCGGCAGTCGCACCAAAATTACTTCCGTTGATGGATATGCTGGCTCCGGGGATGCCCGCCACCGGGGCGAACGAAGTGATGACGGGGGCAGGATCCAGCGTTCGTTGTTCAAGCACTACATTGTCCAAGCCTGAAATATTGCTGGCGTTGGTTATGTAGGTTCCTCTTATTTCTAATGTTGTTATGTTGGATAGTGCTCTTATAACATCCGCTTTAGTAGCCAGCGCTCCACCTGTATTTGATACCCGCCATCCACCTGTTTCATCTAATGGAATAGAATACGATGACCATGCGGGAGCTACTGCAGGCTTAACAGGTAACGAGTAAACAACAACAAAGCCTCCTGAAGTTTGGATGCGTACATCACCTTGACCGCTGGAGGATGTTCCGGCAAACGCTTGCTGGAGATTGAAACGCAAATTCATTCCGTATGATTTTGCCGCATGTGATCCTAAAAACTTGGCCGGTGCAAACCATCCTTGTGAGGTGGTGGTAGCATTTGACGAGTAAGGTGCTGTGGCTACATAACCTGCCGGATTTCCACCGCTGACGTTATGATTTACAGTTACCGGTGTGCCGTTATTCAAGAATGTCCACCCATCAGCATCGGTATCAAACGTGCTGCTGATCTGGGCATGCGCAGTAAGGGAAAAGCTAACAAGAAGTACAGAAAGGGTTCTTTTCATATTCTAAAAATACCCTGAATTGGCGCGAGGTCAAATCACATGATAATGTGATGAGGGATTGCCACGAATGCATGAATGGTATTTATTCGCGCATTCGTGGCAATTGGGATTGGACTATTTTTTTATGATCCGCCGATATTGCGTTTGATTTTCATTTTTGATCCTCAGAAAATAAATACCTTTCGCCATCGAAGAAAAATCAAGTAAAGAAGGTATTGATTGAGCGTTAATATTTTGAATGATATTTCCGGTTACACCGATTACCTGAATGGTGTAGGGAGGTTTGAATTCAACAAAAAGATTTTCTTCTACCGGGTTCGGATACACTTTTAAACCTTCTGTATTTTTTTCAAATCCTGTAATCAGATATTCGAAAGGTAATGATGTAGAGGTGCATCCATTATCGGTTACATCCACCACATATAAACCGTATTCTAAAAAGTTAAAATCAAAATTCTGATTGGTTGCACCTACTACGACAACTCCGTTTTGATGCCATTGATAACTATCGCCCGAAGATGCTGTGAGTTGTGTTCCGGTCGGAGTGATTGTAGCAACAGGATATGGATTCATAACAATATTCAATGCATCACTTACAGGGCTCGTACATCCTGCGCCATCTACTACTTGTAGTGTTAATGATGATGCAGAGGAATTAATCGTGATGGGATTTGTACTACCTCCATTCGACCAGATATAATTTGTAAAGCCTGCGGGCGCATTTATTGTCAATACATCTCCGGTACATAAATTTATTGTTCCGGCTAATGCTTGAATTGAAGGAGAGAGTGTTGGTTTAGCAATTGGTGCAATAGTAGCAACAACAGGTGTGCGACTACTTTCACAGTTCCCATTATTGATGGCAACATGATAGGTCGTTGTTGTACTGATCAAGGGTGTTATGTAAGAACTATTTAGCTGTCCACTGATTGCTGTTCCTCCTGTGGCTACATCATACCAACGATACTGTCCATTGGTTCCGCCTAAAGCATTGAGTGTGATCGCAGCAGGAATACAATTTGAATTTCCGTTTGCAGTTGGTGCTACGGGAACAACATTGACTGTAAGTGTAACAGTATTCGAAAATTTATCAGGCGCTAAATCACCTTTTACTTCGCAGCGATAATCACCTGCACCAAAATTACCTGTTGTGTTGATGGAGAGTGTTGCTGTTGTTGCTCCGGAATACCCTCCAGTGTTACTTATATTATTGAAAATGCTTCCATCAAATTTTTGCCATTGATAGGTAAGGTCAGTATCTCCGGTTGCAGTTAATGCGAATGAAGTTGTTTCTCCATTGCAAACGGCAACAGAGGTTGGTTGTGGATTGATAGAAATTGTTGGGCCGACTGGAACAAGATTTTCATAGACCTCCAACAAACCTGCTGCTCGTGTAATAATAATTTCGGGTTTTCCGTCTAAGTTAAGATCACCAGTTGTGATTCCGCGTGGTGCAGTTACCGTTGTATTGAACGGTGCAGCAAATGAGGCAGGTGTAAGTGCACCCGAGGTATACAAGTTTTTAAATATGGAGAATCGATTACCACTTTCGCTGGTTGTTATAATTTCAGGTTTGCCATCACCATCCAAGTCAGCAACAGTAGCAACGGTAGTAGCACTGGGATTTGTTAAGTCTATTCTATTAAAACTGATGTTGCCAGCCGTACTGGTATTATGAAAAATAGTAAGCAGCATGGTGCTGGTACCTGTGCTGTGATAAAGCATCAAATCCAATTTTCCATCGGTATCGAAATCGCCAGTATACATGCGACCAGGATTGTCACCAGTAGGTAAATCACCTACGACCGAAAACTGTGAAGCACTAAGTGGAAACCCTCCAGTGTTTCGCCATATCCTTAGATTATCAGTATTTGGATTGACACTTGCAAATTCAACCAGACCATCATTATCAAAATCAGCTACGGCAGTTCCGCCATTGGCAGAGGGTTTACTTAGTCCGATTGCTACATCAAAGGTGGAAAACGCTCCGGTCCGAAATGTTCCCGGTCTAGATGTGTTTCTGTAGATAAGTAAGCTTGTTCCTCCGTCAGTAGTGATTACATCTGTTTTGCCATCCAAATCAAAGTCTGCCCAGTTCTGATTCAGACCGGCAACGCCATTGATATTATTGTTAAACTCTATTTCATTTGTGGTGGTTGTATTTCGGAACATCGCACTTTGGGACACAATATCAAGCCGACCATCTTCATCCAGGTCAACCATGCGTAAATTTATGGCAGATTCATTTGTAGTATCGCTGATGATAAATGAACTGGTTGAAATGGCTCCTGTTGTATGAACGTTCTCAAATGACCATGCATAGTTTCGTATGATACCGGTAACCACCCGTGATTCAGCGATCATTTCAGGTTTGCCATCGCCATTCAAGTCGGCAACTTCTACATCATAGTCGGCTCCGGTAACCGGAAAGCTTACAGGTGATCCAAAAGTAGTGGCATCGAAATCTACGCCTAATGAAAATGTTGTGGAGAAGGGCAAATGATAACGCGAAGTTCTGTTATCGCGGGTAACACTTACACGATCATAACTTGCACCGGGTGGAACAGTAACGGTAATTTCATTTTTACTAGCCGTGAGGACTTGTGCCTTGACAGCACCAAACCAGATTGTATTCTTAGTGACGTCAGATGAAAATTTATTTCCCGTTATAGTAACCGTACTTCCAACGGGTGCAGCAAGAGGTGAAACGGTACTAACCGAAATGATGGGGGCAGCAATAGTTTGATTGGTATAGAGTATCAATCCATGTTCACCACCATCGCTGCTGGCAAAGCCTGCCACATCGGGTAGCAGGTCACCATTTAAATCTCCGATAAGGGGAATGGCGAAAGCACCATTCGAAGTTTGTTCATATTCAACAAGCGAAAGAAACGAAGAGGCATTGAGCGTGCCGGGTTCAGTGTTATTTTCAAAAATTCCAAAGCCAGAACCTGTAGTGCCAGCAATGAGTATATCGAGTTTTCCATCGCTATTCAGATCGGTCGCACGCTGTGAATAGGCTCTATTAATTTTGGATATAATAACATCAGCATCAAAAGATGCACTTGATAGTGTGCCCGTAGTATGAATATTTTTTTTAATGACAAGATCATAGTTATTAAAGCCATTGATCCGGTAATACAAAATATCGGGTTTGGTATCGCTGTCAAGGTCGGCCAATGTAATACCGCTGACAACACCTCCCGGAAAATTGACAGGGGCTGCAAATTGAATAGTACCAGGTGTAGAAATGTTCTCTAACAAATTGAAGCCTGTTCCTACCACCATGATTTCTGGTTTACCATCTGCGTTTAAATCTTTGGTGGTCACAGCTCCGGCTGAACCGTTTAGAAATCTCAATGTGGCAAATTCTATGTTGCCGGGTGTGCTAATATTTCGAGCATAGTATAAGCCGCTTGAGTTTAAAAGAAAGTCCATCAAACCATCACCATCAAGATCGGCTGCATCCATACCGGAACAAAAAATACCAACATTGTAAAATTGTTCGGCTGGTTCAAATAAGACATTGCCCGGGTTGCTAATATTTCTGCTCACAGCAAAGCCCCCTGCAAGGGAGGGGCTTAATCCCCTGAAGTAGGTTGCGATATCAATCTTTCCATCATTATCGAAATCATGAAGGATGGTACCATTTGAGTTTCCTTGTCCCAATTCGCCAGAAGGTATTTCAATTTTAGAAGAGAATGAATTTGATGTTAATGGTCCGGTGTGACCCTGATTTAAAAAGATTGCAAGTTCTCCTGGATCTTCGAAAGCCACAATATCCAAAAGTCCATCGCCATCAATATCACCCATGGCTCCGCCTGCCAACCCGTTGTCATTAAAATCGCCATAGGGAATGATCACATTTGCACTGATTGACCCAGGAAGAAAATGTCCTATGAAATCTGGATCGGCTACTGATTTTGGAAGGAAATCAAGTGCGGAGACCGCTACCAGACTATTCGATGAATTGATAACCGAAATTGGTGCAAGGGTGGCTCCGGACGGAACAGTTACAGTAAGTTGTGTTGGGCTCGCAGATACAACGGTTGCTCTGACTTTTCCAAAGTAAACCATGTTGTTGGTTAACGTGGAGTTAAAGTTAGTTCCGGTTATGGTAACCGTTTCCCCCGGCAATGCAAAAGCGGGTGAGAATGAAATAATGGATGGACTCGCAGCCAGCGTGCGTGATTCAATTGAAACATTATCAATACCACTTGTATAGCCAGCACTGTTAATGTATTTGCAACGGATGCGAATGCCTGTGATATTGGCAAGTACCATTTTGATTTGAGGTTTTAATGCCAAGGCCCCGGCAACAGTATTCCATCGCCAGCCAGCCGTTTCGTTCAACAGAATGGAATAGTTTGTCCATGCAGGACTTACTGCGGGTTTAGTTGCAAAACTAAAATGGATACTATTACTTCCACTGTAGATTATTATATCGCTTTGTGTGTTGTCAGTTCCAACCACAGACTGTTGTAAGTCGACTTTAAAGTTAGCGCCATAGGAGAAATCGTAGTCTCCAAAAAATTTGGCAGGTGCATTCCAATACCAGGTAAAACTTGTATTTACCGTGCCTCCGGCAGTAGGTGGAGTTACGGATACAAAGCCAGTTGGATTGCCACCTGAACTTTGATGACTAAATGTGGCGGCAGTACCACCCAGATGAGTGGCTGTCCAGCCATCAGCATCCGTATCAAAGGTGCTGGTAATTTGAGCTTGCACTGAAAGGGCAAACAAAATAAAGAGTGTAGAAAAGAGGGTTTTCATACACTAAAAATACCCTCAATTGAAGTGAGGCGAAATAGCATGATGATGTGAGAAGAGATTGCCACGAATGCACGAATAAATACCATTCGTGCATTCGTGGCAATTTGTCATTAGGCTATTTCTTTATAATGCGCAGATACTGCGTTTGATTTTCATTTTTGATCTTCAGAAAATAAATACCTTTTGCCATCGAAGAAAAATCAAGTGAAGTAGGTATTGATTGAGCGTTAAGATTTTGAATAACATTTCCGGTTACACCAATTACCTGAATCGTGTATGGTACTTTGAATTCAATAAAGAGATTTTCTTCTACTGGATTCGGATACACTTTTAAACCCTCTCTGCTTTGCTCAAGACCAGTGATCAGGTAGGTAAACTCATCAGATGTAGATTTACAACCATTATCTATTACATCAACAACATACACTCCATACTCCAATACATTGAATTCAAAAAATTGATTGGTGGCGCCATCTACTGCTTCGCCATTCTGGTGCCATTGATAACTATCGCCTGATGAAGCAGTGAGCTGGGTACCATCTGCTGTAATCTCAGCAACAGGAAATGGATTGACAATTACATTTACGGGATCAGATGAAGGACTTACACAACTCGCAGCATCGGTTAAGATTACACTGTAAGTACCGTCTTCATCGATTGTGATTTGCTCGGTTGATTCTCCATTGCTCCAATTATAATCTGTAAAACCCGCAGGTGCAGTTAAAGTAAAACTCTCACCTTCGCATAAATTTACATTACCTCCAGTAATCGTTCTCGATGAAACAAGTGTTGGTTTTGCTATGGGCTGAATTGTAGCGGTTACAGTTGTCTTTGTACTTTCACAAAATCCATTGTTGATGGCTACCGAATAGTTTGTTGTCGTGCTGATGACAGGAGTAACGTACGTACTGTTCACTTGTGCTGCGATGATAACACCATTGGCATCATACCAGCGATATTGTCCGTTGGCTCCACCAGAAGCCGTTAAGGTAATGGCAGCCGGAATACAATTTGAATTTCCGTTTGCTATTGGTGCAGCAGGAACAACATTGACTGTAAGTGTAACGGTATTCGAAAATTTATCAGGCGAAAGATCACCTTTTATCAAACATCGATAATCGCCTGCACCAAAATTACCGGTGGTGTTAATTGAAAGCGTTGCAGTTGTTGCTCCCGAATATCCAACGGTGTTTGGTACATTATTAAAAACACTTCCATCAAACTTTTGCCATTGATAGGTAAGGTTGGTTGTGCCGCTTGCTGTTAATGTAAAGGATGTTGTTACTCCATCACAGACTGCTGTTGATGTTGGTTGTGGATTGAGAGAAATAGTTGGACCGGATGAAATTAAATTTTCATAGATCACAAGCAAACCGGCTGCGCGCGTCAATATAATTTCAGGTTTGCCATTTAAATTAATATCAGCCGTTGTTATTCCACGGGGACCCGTAACCGTAGTGTTAAATGGAACTCCAAATGATGCGGCTGTTAGTGCACCACTTGTATGCAGGTTTTTAAAAATAGAAAATCGATTGCCTGCTTCACTGGTAGTTAGAATCTCTGGTTTGCCATCACCATCCAAATCGGATACATGAGCGACTGTTGCAGCCGTAGGATTTATCAAATCAATCCTTGAAAAACTAATATTGCCAATCGTGCTTGTATTTTGAAATACGATAAGAAGTGTTGTTGTCGTACCTGTACCGTGATAAAGCATCAAGTCCACTTTCCCGTCTGCATCAAAGTCCCCTTTATAAATTCTGCCCGGGTTGTCGCCTACTGCTACATCAATGCGTGTAGCAAATTGAGCTGAAGAAATTTTTAATACACCTAGATTACGATAAATACTAATGTTATCAGTGGTTGGATTTGTGGTAGCAATATCCGGAAGACCGTCACCGTCAAAATCTTCAGTAACAATACCGCCAAAAGGGGCGGGCTTTGTGAAGAGAAAATTTTGTGAGAACGAACCATACGTTCCGGTAATAAAATTTCCAGTAAGATTAGCGGTTCTATTTTCTAATATCTTCAAATCGTTTGTCCCTCCGCCATCGACTGTGATAGCAATATCAATTTTGCCATCGGCATTAAAATCATTAAAATCCACATTGCTTCCACCACCACCCAGATTTGTTACGGCTAGAAAATTAATCTCGTTCGAGGTACTATTGTTTTTCTGCACCTCTCCTTGGCCAGCTGCGGCATCAAGCAATCCATCGCCATCGAAATCTTCCAATCGTGGATTCAGAGACGTATTAGCTAACGTGTCATCGGGTAGTAATGAGCTTGTTGAGATCGCACCAGAGGTGTAAGTGTTGCGAAATATATAGCTACCATTTCCTTGCGCGATGATATCGGGCTTGCCATCACGGTTCAAATCACCTGCATCTATACCGTAGTTGGCACTTGTGAGGGTGAAATTTACCGGTGGGGCGAAATGTGTATTGTCAAAGGTAACTCCAGGACCGAAGGTAGTTTGGAAGGGTAAACGATAACGTGAGGTCAATCCATTTTTTGTAACGCTTACGTGAGCATTAATCGCTCCTGCTGGAACTTCAACGGTTAGTAAATTTTCGGTAGCTGCCAGCACCGTTGCTTCAATACCTCGAAACCAAACTTTATTTTCGGAAGGAACTAACGAGAAATTATTTCCAGTAATGGTTACGGTGCTACCGATATCGCCCTTCAACGGTGAAACGGTGTTGACGGAAATAACCGGAGTATGAATGTTTTTATTTTCGAAAATAGAAAGACGAGTAGGGGTTGCTCCGAAGATCAGATCGGGTTTACCATCTCCATTCAAGTCGCTGGCAAACGCAGTCGTGGCACTGCTTCCTGAACCTTGAATTTGATAAGCCGGAACAAATGCACTCGCATTAAAAGCACCACCGGAATATACATTTTCATAGACACCAACATCGGTATCATCGGAAGAAACAATATCCGGTTTGCCATCGCCATTGATATCGTTAATGGTCATTCCACCACCCGAGCCTAACTCTCCGGTTAGAATTACTTCGGTATCGAAGTCTGTTATAGCCAGTGCTCCACCTGAATTGTTGTTGAGACGAATATAAATTCCGCTTCCCGATCTCTTCCAGGCAATATCATTCAATCCATCCAGATTAAAATCAGCTACGTGAAGAGAGCGGTTGTATTGTCCTGTATTTATTATCCCCACCTGACTAAATGAAATTAAAGAAGGTGTTGAATTATTTTTAAGAATGTGAAACCGTCCTCCGAACGCATCGCTTACTAAAAGTTCAGGCTTGCCATCATTATCCAAATCGCCAGCTCCAACTCCTGCACCAGCGTCAATCGAGTTGCCAAAAGTAAAATCGACTGAAGAACCAAATTCGATGTTGCCAGGCGCGCTGATGTTTTGTGCAATCCAAAAATCGATAAAAACACTAGAGCTTCCGTGTTGCCCGATTAATTCAGCCCGTCCATCACCATCGAGATCAATTACTCTCGATGTAAAACCGGAGTAGGTGAGGCCAGGCCAAATCTCTACAGCCTCAAAGGCAAAGTTTCCAGGTGTACTGATGTTTCGGAATGTGGCAAAGCGACAATTTGAAGCGGCTGTGTTGGATGCTGCAATATCCAATTTCCCATCACCATCAAGATCGATAAGGTGCATCCCTGCGGAGTTCCCTGCTCCATCCACTGAAAATTTAGCAGCAAAAGATGAAGCACTTAAAGCGCCTGATTGTCCGAGGTTCCGGAAAATGGAAATGTCATTGAGTGCTTCCTCAGCGACAACAATATCATTCCATCCATCACCATCCATATCCACACTCCATAATCCACTGACATCATTTCCAGCAGTTGGATCAAGTAATAAATCTACCTTCGGAGCAAAGGATGCAGGAATAATTCTTCCACCCTTTGGGAAAGTGGGATTGAACGGTTTGGAAGATCGAGTAACGAGTCCTGTAGTTTTATTAATGATGGTAACAGGTCCATAGGCAGCACCAACAGGAATAACAACCGACAATTGTGTTGCGCTTGCACTACTGATTGTGGCCGCAACCGACTCAAAGTACACCACGTTGTTGACAGGCGTTGGATCGAAATCACTTCCATTGATGGTGATCGTTGTGCCAGGTTCTCCTGAAGCCTGAGAGAAGGAAATAATCTGCGGAGCTGTTTCCAGTGTTTTTTGTTCAAGGATCACATTATCAATACCCGAAGTATACGATGCATTCGTGGCATACGTACCACGGATTTCTATGCTCGTTATATTTGCCAGGATGTATTTAATCTGAGCGCGGGTAGCTAACGCTGCACCTGAAGAATAAAACCAGCCACCGGTTTCATCGAGCGTAAAAGAGTATGAAGTCCATGCGGGTGTTACTGCGGGTTTCGGTGTTATGCCCGATAGGTAAATGAAGTTGCCACCGTTTCGTATCAGAACATCGTATCCAGCGCCTGTTCCGGCCTGTGATTGTTGCAGATCAAATTTTAGTTTCATGCCGAGTGAGCGCAACAGATGATTGCCCTTGAATTTCGAAGGAGCGATCCAATTTTGTACAGTGGCATTTGTGTTTGAACTGTAGGTAGCTGAAATATAGCTGCCTGGATTTCCTCCTGTTGCTTGGTGATTTACCGTAATCGAAGTGGAAGAGCTCATGAAGGTCCATCCATCGACATCAGTGTCAAACGTGCTGTTGATTTGAGCTTGTGCAAAAGTGACAAGTGTAACAAGTAGTGAAGAGAGAAGGATTTTCATACGTTAAAAATACCTTCAATAAAAGCATGGTAACATCACATGATGATGTGATGAGAGATTGCCACGAATGCACGAATGAATTTATATTCGTGCACTCGTGGCTATTTGACTTGCACTATTTTTTTATGATCCGCAGGTATTGCGTTTGGTTTTCATTTTTGATCTTCAGAAAATAAATACCTTTTGCCATCGAAGAAAAATCAAGCGAAGAAGGTATTGATTGAGCATTAAGATTTTGAATGAGATTTCCGTTTACACCAATTACCTGAATCGTGTATGGTGCTTTGAATTCAATAAATAGATTTTCTTCTACTGGATTGGGATACACTTTTAGTCCATTCGTATTTTTCTCAAGACCTGTTATAAGGTAGGTGAACTCAGCGGATGTTGATTTACATCCATTGTCTGTTACATCAACAACATACGATCCGTATTCCAATTCATTAAACTCAAAAGATTGCTCAGTACCACCCACTACTTCATTTCCGTTTTGATACCATTGATAGCTATCGCCTGATGATGCGGTGAGTACTGAACCATTCGGAGTGATGGTTGCAGTGGGATACGGATTAACAACAATATTCAACGGATCTGAAAGTGGACTCGTGCAGGCACCATTCGCAACTTGTAATGTTAGAGACGAAGTTGATGTAGCAATGGTAATGGGATTTATACCTGCACCATTCGACCAGGTGTACGTTGTAAAACCTGATGGTGCAGTTATAGTCAACACATCACCAGCACAAATGTTTATAGTTCCACCTACAGCCTGAACCGATGGAGTGAGTATAGGTTTTGCGATTGGTGCAATAGTAGCAATAACGAGTGTGCGACTACTTTCACAAAATCCATTATTGATTGCAACGTGATAGGTTGTTGTGGCGGCAATTACTGGAGTTGTATATGAACTATTTACTTGTCCTGAAATTGCAGTACCACCCGTTGCTGCATCATACCAACGATATTGTCCGTTAGTTCCACCCGAAGCCGTTAAGGTAATGGCGGCAGGAATACAATTTGAATTTCCGTTTGCAGTAGGTGCAGCGGGAACAACATTGATCGTAAGTGTAACGGTGTTAGAAAATTTATCAGGAGCGAGATCTCCTTTTATCAAACATCGATAATCACCCGCGCCAAAATTTCCGGTTGTATTAATTGAAAGCGTTGCTGTTGTTGCTCCTGAATATCCACCACCATTGCTTACATTATTAAAAACAGAACCATCAAACTTCTGCCATTGATAAGTAAGGTTATTTGCTCCGGTTGCTGTTAAGGTAAGAGAAGCATTGGAGCCATTACACACTGCAGTTGATGTTGGTTGTGAACTGATCGAAATGGTTGGACCGCTGGGTACAGAATTTTCAAAAATTAAAAGTGAGTTAGGTGCTGATGCAATGATAATCTCGGGTTTGCCATCAGCATTTAAATCTCCGGTGGTTATGCCGCGTGGGTTATTAATAGCAGTAGCGAATGAAGTGGCAAAAGAAGAGGGGCTGATAGTTCCGGGCGCAGAGGTATTCTTTAAAATAAAAAACTGATCCGTGCTTTCACTTGTTACTAGTATTTCTGGTTTACCATCTCCATCCAGATCACGAATGTGTGCTACAGTTGCCGCAGCCGGAATGGTGAAATCGACTTTATTGAAGACGATATTTCCTGTTGTGCTTTGATTATGAAAAACAGATACAAGGGTTGTGTTTGTTCCGGCTCCATGGTAAAGCATTAAATCTATTTTTCCATCCACATCAAGGTCCCCTGCGTACAAGCGACCTGGGTTGTCTCCGGCATTTATATTTCCTACAAGTGTAAACTGTGAAGCGACAATACGATATGCATTGGTATTGCTCCAGATACTTATATTATCTGTTCCCGGGTTGGTTGATGCAAGATCAACAAAACCATCATTATCAAAATCGCCTGAAACTACACCTCCATTAATGGTAGGTTTTGCCAGATTGATAGCCGCACTAAAAGTAGAGAAGGTACTTGTGACAAATGCACCATAGCCTCTATAGCGGTTTTCATAAATGGATACGTTACCAGTACCATTTGTTATACTCACAATGTCAGTCATCCCATCAGCATTAAAATCTGACCATGAACTAAATCGGATGTTGTTAAGTCCGGCAACAGCATCGAAACTAATTTCAGTGGTGGTGCTGGAGTTTTTATAGGTACCTCCGGCACTCAAAATATCAGGCTTTCCATCCGCATCCACGTCCATGATCTTAAGATCCTGAGCTGCAGAAGATGTAGTATCATCTAATATTAACGAAGCTGCAGTGATTGCTCCAGTGGTGTGAACATTTCTATACGTTACACCATTAAAAAAACTAACATCTGAATCAGCAATAATATCAGGCTTCCCATCATTATTAAGGTCAGCAACCTCAACATCATAGTCGGCAGTGGTAAGCGGAAGTGTAACGGGTGGAAGAAAAGAATTACCATCAAACGTTACACCTGGCGAGAAGGTAACATTGAACGGCAGATGATAATAAGAAGTAAGTTTACCGCGCACTACGCTCACGCGTTCGTACCCTGCCCCAGCCGGTACTTCGGCTTTAACTTCAGTTGCTGTTGCCGAAATCACGTTAGCCTCAACACCTCCAAACCAAACGCGGTTTTCAGAAGCGATAGTTGAAAAGTTGCTTCCTGTAATCGTTACCGTACTTCCGATTGGACCTGCCAATGGAGAAACGGTATTAACAGAGATTACAGGAGTATGGATGTTTTTGTTTTCAAGAATAGAAACACGACCTGATGACACGGCAAAAATCAAGTCGGGTTTGTTATCGCCATTCAGATCTCTTGCTACAGGATGTGAAGGGTAAGTACTCGCGCCACCACCTGTTAATTGATATGCTGGAACAAATGCATTAGCATCGAAGACTCCACCAGAATAAATATTTTCAAATACTCCGATGTCTGAATCATCTACAGCAGCGATATCAGGCTTGCCGTCACCGTTGATGTCAGTAACAGCAATTCCTCCAAAGCCGCTGAGGTCGCCATTGAGAAGGACTTCTGTAGCAAAATCAGTTGCTTCTAAAATTCCGTTGGTATCAGTATTGAGTCTGATATGAACATCACCTGGTCCGCCATAGTCTTTCCATGCAATATCATTTTTTCCATCCAGGTTAAAATCGGAAATGGTAATGGTTGGGTCGTATGACACTGAGGCAGTCTGAGATACAGGAAGTGTAAAGGAATGTTCGAAAGCAGGCACTCCTGGTGTAGATATGTTTCTCAGAAAAACATAACCGTTTCCAGCACTTACTATCAGATCATTTTTTCCATCGCCATCCATGTCATCTGATACAGTGCCTCTGGATCCATCAATGACAGTGCTGTTGAAAAAAGCAACGGAAGGTCCGAACTCGATGTCTCCAGGTGTGCTTAAGTTTTGATTGACCCAGAAATTTATTTCCACACAGGTACATGATCCGCTGCCTGCAATTAATTCCGGACGACCATCACCATCGACATCGCTGACTAAGGCAATGGGTGATGCATATTGATAACTTACAGCCCAGTATTCTGCAGTTTCAAAGGCAATATTTCCAGGTGTGCTAATGTTTCGAAGTGTAACAAATGCTCCATTAAAAGCACTTGTAGGATTGGATGTAATGGCATCGGGTTTACCATCTCCATCGAGATCGGCAAATTTAAGTCCGGCTCCATTTGAAGCGTCAATTCCTAAAGTAGGCACAGATACTTTGGGAGCGTAAGATGCAGTAGAGAGTTCCCCTCCCAGCCCCAGATTTCTATAAATGTCAATAACATTATCTGAACTGTTATTGGTTACGGTAAGATCAGGCCATCCATCGCCATCAATATCGGCAACAACCATTCCCTGGATCTGGATGGTCGCGAAATCAATTCTTGCACCAAACGAGGAAGGGATAATTCTACCGCCACCTATAAAAACGGGATTGAATGGTTTTGAAGAAGTATTTGATAGTCCCGTAGTTTTATTAACGATCGTTATTTTTTCGTGAGCAGCACCAATAGGAACATTAATGACAAGTTGTGTTGAACTTGCGTTCGAAATAGTTGCTTTTATAGTGCCAAAGTAAACGACATTGTTGGATGCAGTTGGATCAAATCCATTTCCGTTAATGGTGATGGATGAGCCTGTGGTTCCTGATGTTGGTGTGAATGATGTTATGGTGGGCGCTATTTGTAACGTTCGTTGTTCAAGAATAACATTATCAATGCCCGATGTATAGCTTGCATTGGCAGCATAAGTGCCGCGAATTTCAAGTGAGGTAATGTTAGTGAGTGCAGTAATAATTTGCGAGCGGGTTGCCAAGAGACCTGTTGTTGTGTTTATACGCCAGCCTTGTGTTTCGTCAAGTTTAACGGAATAAGATGACCACAAAGGTGCTACAGCGGGTTTTGTAGGTAACGAATATACAATGGCCGTGCCTCCGCTCTCAATACGAACATCTCCACTAATATTAGAATTTGTACCCGATTGTGATTGCTGGATATCGAAGCGGAGATTCATATCCATTGAGCGTGCAACTTGATTACCTAAAAATTTGGCAGAAGCAATCCAGTTTTGAGTGCTGAAAGAAATGTTGGAGCTGTAGGTGGCAGAAATAAATCCTGCTGGATTTCCACCACTAGTAGAATGATTGGGAGTAAGCGTTGTTGTTGAGTTGAGGAATGTCCAGCCATCCGCATCGGTGTCGAAGGTGCTGGTGATTTGCGCTTGCGTGGAAATGGCAAATACAACGAGGATTAAAGTAAAGCGGTTTTTCATACTTTAAAAATACCCGCTATTGATTCGAGGTGAAATAGCATGATGATGTGAGATAGTTGACTCTGTAAATCATCATTCACATTGGAATCAATCGAATAGGGCTGTGATGTTTAACCGACCTTAATCAGAAAAAAAATATCAAGCTGGATTATCGGTAAAGGATCAGAGTCCCGGAGTGACGGGGGACTCTGATCGGAAGTACAATCTTCCCGCAGCCTGCGCGGATCAAACTGAAGAATGATGATCGTGAGACCTGCGAAAGATTTGTTTGCCTACTCTTTGAGGTTCGGGGTTTCCGAATTAGAAGTGGTCGCCATGTCGCTTGCAATACGCCACTGCTTGTCGGTGAGTTTCCATTCCGTGATATATTCGCCAGAAATTTCCTGGCCAGACTGAAGCGTAAGGAGAAACTGACCTTTCTCGATAGCAACTGATTTGTCGACACGAAGTTCAGAGGTAGTTAATTCTTTAAACTTGAAACCCGTTTGAAGTTGTGATTGGAAGTACAGTCGTACCACTTCTTTGCCACACCCTTTACCCAGCAGACACGCATCATCGCGGTAAATGGAAATCAACGAATCGATCTTGCCATCGTTATACCATCGCACAAAATTTTTGTTTGAGGCTTCAATGGCTTTCTTCACTTTGGCTGTTGATTGTGCCTGACTTTCTGAAAAGATTGCGACTAAGCCAAAGCCAAGTACACAAGTCACTACGGTTAAAATTGAAATTTTTTTCATTGTGTTTGTTCTTAAGTTGAATAAATCAATACTATAACTATAAAATTGCTCGAGCCACGTGGATTGTCGGATTCTGTTGGTGTCTGATTCTGTAAGAGCAGAATCAGACGCATCAAGAAGATTGAGATCAAGGGCTTCGAAAATCGTTCTGATCGTGTAGCTCCTCGGGGTAACCTCACCGGCTTCGATACGCTGGAGAGTTCGTACATTGAGGTTGCATTTTTCGACCAGTTCTTCCTGGGTTAGCCCTTTGGCTTTCCGCAGTTCAACGATCCTCTTACCTAGATCCGGTTGCTTCATAATGCTTTTGAAATCCATGCAATTTTACTGTTTTAGTGTAGGGATGGTTCACGGCCTTCACTCGGTTTTTACCCGACATTAGCCTGACATTCACAATAAGTGCCGAAATTTAAAAGAAAATACGATCGGGGTTGGGTGATTTCATCCCCATCAGAGTCGCTTGGAGAGGACTCTGATGTTTAGTTGCACCTCATTCTTAAAAAAAATATTTAGTTTCAAAACGGAATTGCCTGCAAAGGATCATCGTCATGGATGCGGGTGACTCTGATGATGTATGTGATGCATGCAACAAGGTTCATTAGTATATCCGGGTAACAAACCCATTTGCTACATAGGTTTCTCCTTGGCTCAATTTAAGAATACTGTACGTCTCAAACACGCCATGAATTTCTTCTATGCTGCTTATTTTTTTGTATACCTGTTCACCAGTTTCGGGGTGCAACGTTAACACTTCGGTTGTGTTCACTAAATCCTGATAGTGGGTAAGGCCTTTCAACTGCATGTATCTTTCAATGGAAATAAAACCATACGCTTTCAGGTAGAGCGGGTGATTCGGTGTTACTTCTATTTGTTGAGAATCTGTTGAGATTTTAATCACAGTTAAATGAGTTTGCTTGGTTACTTTAAGAATCTCTGACTTTGTGACGGTGCCAGAAACGAGGTCAACGCCATAGATAACATTTCCTTGTTCAATCGCAGCAATGTCAGTTTGATCTGAAGCACTGAGAATACGAGTACCTCCCGCCATGCAGCATTGCGTAAGTTGAATTTCAGAGATGGCTACATCAGAATATTTTAATCCTTTGTAGACGTCAACGATTTCAAATCTGAATCGATGGGAAGCGTTTGACTCATCCGCTGTACGTGGAAGCTCAAATATTTGGACGCCCATTTCATCTGTCAAATCCAACAGGCATAGAGGTTTGTTGTCTTTGTATACTTTAAACCTTTTTACCCTGGAATTATTTTTCCAGTTGTTGGCAGTGGATTGATAGCCATTGTATATCGTGTTTACATTCATCCCAGTGACTTCAAAATATTCTCCAATGCCATAATCGGATTTCCCTTCTACCCATGCTGTCATGGGATTGTAATCCGATAGGTTCTTCAGATCATAATTATTTTTTCCTTGTGACGCCAGCGTTGATGATGCTCTATCGGATGAAACGGACTCTACACAGTCGCCTTCAAAAAAACCAGGTCCATCAGGATCAGCATTTGCTTCTTTCTCTAAGGTTGCCCAATCGACATTGGTGCCCCGTCCGCCTACAGCTTCAATGACTGGAATCTCTTGCGTGCCACAGACCTCATCAAATGGTTGCAACAATTCCTTATTAAAATCTATGGGATTCGATTCGTTTTCAACAGGATCATAGAGGAACAGTTGTTTGCTTGCCGGATCAAACTTAAATCTTTCAATTACCGCGCTATGGTCTTCATAACTTTCGAAGATTTTAAAATCGTAAGTCTCGGAAGTGGAGCTTGGGCTATCATCAGGATTTGGACTTCCTTCCAATTCCATTGCAAAGCTTCCACCATTCTTTTCAATGGCTGCTACCCGCTCATCGGTTATCTTATTTTGATAGGTGGGTGAAGTCTGCAAGATTTCTGTGACAACATCAAGACATGTATTAAGCTTATGCTTTTTTGAAGAGTAGGTTTCTTCAGCAGTAGTGGAGTCAACTGAGCTCTCCTTAGTTTTACCAGGAGTGCAACTAAAGACCATACCGAGAAGCAGGGAATACAGTATTGGTTTCATAAGCGATACGCGTTCAAGTTATTTCTATTTGGCAAGGAAGCATCGGTATCGAAGGTGCTAGTGATCTGTGCTTGCGCGGAAATGGCAGATACAACGAGGATTAAAGTAAAGAGGGTTTTCATACTTTAAAAATACCGTCAATCAATGTAAGGTGAAATCGCATGATGATGTGAGAAGAGATAGCCACGAATGCACGAATATGAATTCATTTGTGATAATTTATCTTCGAGTTATTTTTTTATGATCCGTAGGTAGTGCGTTTGGTTTTCGTTTTTGATCTTCAGAAAATAAATACCTTTTGAGAACAAACTAAAATCAAGAGAAGTAGATGCTGAGTCAATACTAAAACTTCTAACAGTAGTTCCAGATACACCCATTACTTGAATTTGATAGGGTGGTTTGAATTCCACGAAAAGATTTTCTTCGACTGGATTGGGATACAATTTTATACCATTTCTCAAATGTTCAAGACCAGTAATCAAATACTCAAACTCTGCTGATGTTGATGTACAACCATTATCGGTTACATCAACTTTGTATTTGCCATACTCCAAAACAGTAAATTCAAAGGATTGACTGGTTGCTCCATCCACCGCATCACCATTTTGATACCATTGATAGCTATCACCAGGAGATGCTGTTAATGTGGTTCCGTTGATGGTTATCTCTGCAATCGTAGAATTGGTTGTAAAGCTTAATATCGCTGCCTGGGAAGATACCGAGGCGGCATTGTCACCATTAACCGTACACCGGTAAACTCCGTCACCGAAAATTCCAGCAGTATTAATGGAAAGAATAGAAGTGTTTACGCCAGAATACCCACCACCATTGTTCAAGTCCGCATATAATGAGCCATTAAATTTTTGCCATTGATAAACAAGGTTAGTAGTACCTGTAGCTTCTGCGGTGAATGTAGCAATTGAACCCGCACACATAATGAGATCGGATGGTTGTGTTGCAAAGGTAATGGTTGGCCCTGCAGTAATCGTAAAGGAAATGACAGTAATGGCTGTTGTGCATCCAATTTCAAGCGAGATTGGACCTGTTGTGGCTCCCGTTGGCACGATGGCCGTAATGCTGGTAGATGAGCTTGCCGTTACCGTTGCAACAATGCCGTTAAATTTTACTGTGTTGTTAAGCGGAGTCGTACTAAAGTTTGTTCCCGTTAGAGTTACTACGGTGCCGATGGATCCACTTGCAGGACTAAAAGATGAAGCTGTAAAAGGTGGTAAGGAAGAAACTGTATTGCGAAGTAGCGAAGCTGTCGTTCCACTGGAGTTTGTTGCTGCAACATCAGGTTTACCATTTCCATCCAAATCTCCAATAGCAAGACCATAGGGAACATTGGTAGCCAGAAAATCAACACGCGGTGAAAAAGAAGTAATCACAATTGGAGCAGAAGAATTTATGTTCTTCAAAACAGAAATGCGATTGCCGCCATTCGTAACGGTCAAATCAATTTTTCCATCACCATCGATATCGTTGAGAGCGACCGTTAGTGAACCTGTGCCCGAATCAAAATCTACTTTAGCGGAAAGTGTTATTGTCCCTGAAGTACTGGTGTTGTTAAATACCGATGCTGTGCCTGAGCTATAGTTGGCTACGATAACTTCGGGTTTGCCATTCGCATCAAGGTCGCCAATGGCAATACTGTAAGGATCCAAACCGGTGGAAAAATCTACTTTCGTTGCAAATGAACCTGCTGTAATCGAACCAACGGTACTGGTGTTTCGTAATACGGAAATTGAAGTGCTGGCTTGGTTTGTTACAACGATGTCAATCTTACCATCTCCATCCAGGTCTTCACTGTCAATACCAATTGGAAAACTGCCGGTGGCAAATTCAACGTGAGTGGCAAATGAAGTAGCATCGATTATTCCTTTGCCACTTGTATTTCTCAGAATAGAAACGGTGTTGCCTACATCATTAACCACGGCCAAGTCTGGCTTTCCGTCAAGATCGAAGTCATCGATGGTGACATTCCATGGATTTTCTCCGGTAGTAAAATCAACTTTTGTGACGAATGAAGAAGCGTTGATAACTCCGGTAGTAGTTGTGTTCTTGTAGATCGAAACATTGTCGTCATCATTGTTGGATACAATCAATTCTGGTTTTCCGTCTCCGTCAAGATCCTTTATACCTACATAATAGGGTTCTGTATTCGTAGGGAAATCTACCTTCGCGGCAAAAGATCCTGATGTTAATGAACCTCGCGTGCTGATATTTTTGAACACCGAAACAGTATTACTAACCTGATTGGCTACGGCCAGGTCTGGCTTGCCATCGTTATCGAGATCACCGATGGCAACACTGTACGGTTCAGTTCCTGTGGCGACATCTACTTTTGTTGCAAAAGTGCAGGCATCAATTACTCCACCATCCGCAAAGGTTACGATAAAGGGTTTACTGGAATATCCTGTTAAGCCATTTACTAAAACGGAAATCGATTCATAGGTAGCACCAGCAGGAACCGTTACAGTGAGCTGAGTCGATGTTGATGCCGATACGGTTGCTTGTGTTGCGCCAAAGAACACAATGTTGTTGGAAGGTGTTGCACTAAAGTTTATTCCAGTGATGGTTACGGTTGTGCCCAACTGGCCGGAGGCTGGGGTGAAGGAGGTAATGGTTGGCGGTGGTGAGGCCTGGCTCATCTTATGGATAAAAGTATCATTTGATCCTGCTGCCATTACATTGGATACGCCAGACCCTATATCAAAGTCAACGGTACCGCTAAAGTACCCAGTGGTGTAAATTGATCCATCGCTACCCACATCAATTCCTTCTGGTATAGAACCGCCTAAACCGTCAAACGCCTGCGCCCATACAAAATCTCCGGAATTATCAAGCTTGACAACAAAGCCGTCAGATCCAGAGGGTGTGAGATTGAACGTGCCCGGGCCCGGATCGAAGTCCACCGTGGATTCAAAATTCCCGGTGGCATAAACATTACCGTACTCATCGAGAGCAAGGCCGCTACTTTCTTCATCGCTTGTACCACCCATGCCTTTTGCCCATAGGTAGTTTCCGTTGACATCAAGTTTACAAATGAACACATCATTGAATCCGGCTGAAACTAGGCTTGCAGTTCCTGATCCTGGATCAAAATCAACAGTGGTATGGAAAAATCCGGTAGTGTAAACATTCCCACCATCGTCTAGTTGAACGCCATAACCTACGTCAGAAGAAGTTCCACCCATTCCCTTGGCCCAAACAAAGTTTCCGGCTGCATCTAGTTTTGAAATGAAGATGTCGCCATTGTTAACTTCTGTCAGGTTAAATACGGAAGGACTTGGGTCGAAGTCTGCAGTTGTGCTGAAGGAACCCGTAGTGAATACATTCTCCGCAGCATCCACCGTCACAGCGTAACCGATGTCGTTGCTGGTACCACCAAGTCGTTTAGCCCAGACGAAATTGCCGGCAGCATCTAGCTTGGAAATGAAAATATCATTCCCTCCGGATGCCGAAGTGAGAATACTAGTTCCTGGTCCTGGATCAAAATCCACAGTTCCTCTGAAGGAGCCGGTAGTAAAGACATTACCTGCCGCACTCACCGTTATGGATCTTCCGAAGTCAAAATCGGAACTCCCCATTTTTCTTGCCCAGGCCAGATCCCCGTTGGCATCCAGCTTCAACACGAATATGTCATCAATAAAGAGGCTGGCAGAAGACAAGTTGAAAGTACCAGCCCCAGGATCAAAGTCTGCCGTGCCGCTGAATGCACCCGTGACATAAGCATTTCCCGCTTCATCAACGGACACATCAAAACTATAGTCGTCATTGGGGCCACCCACTCTTCTTGCCCAGACAAGATTTCCTCCTGCATCCACCTTGGTGATGTAGGTATCCAGGGACCCTGCAGAGGTAAGATTGGTTGTACCCGCTCCGGGATCGAAGTCAACGGTGCCCGTGAAGCGTCCAGTCACATAGACATTGCCTGTAGCATCATTAGCTGCTATACCGTACCCAGCGGAGAAGGTTGTCGCTGCGCCCGCTTGGACTACCCATTCAAATGAAGGCACCTGAGAGTACCCCAAGCTGGCTGAGAGCAAAGCAAATCCTAACAGGATTAGACTACGATAAATTATCATAGGTCTTAGAATTAAACTAAAAACAATAGCTATACATTCTTTTATCCAAAAAAATAATCTATTTTAACCACTAATCTACCAGTTGCCCAGTTGCCAAGGACTGGGTATAGTAAAAATCCGAATAAGTAACAGAAGTGGTTAGGGAACAAGGTAGGAACGACCACCTTTCAACATAACAAGAATTTCCAGAGGAGCCTTTATTAAGGTTCTAACGATAACAAGTAAAGCAAATAGTTGAACTCCTAGTTGAATAAATAGGACAGCGATTGATGACACTAATGATAAATTTCCAATCCTATTTATTTGCATACTACTTCTGTTTTACAGGCTTCCAAATATCATCATAATCCCACTGCGGCTATATCACATAATGATGTGAGAAGAACTAAGCAATTTGTTCCCGTCTGACAGTCTGCTTTTTAATTGACAACCTTTTTCCGTAAGTGAGTTGCCTCCACATCCACTCCACAGGAAAGGTCATATAGATTTACTCTAAATTAAAAACTCTTTTTGTCACCCATTAAAGCATTCATGGAAGGCCACCATATCATTCGTATTTCCGTTATCAGCAACGGAACAAACGAAAAAAAATATTCATTGGCTGTTCTCCTGAAAAGGGGATCTTCAATTTGACCAAATAAAAAGGTAAGCGGGAAAATATCATCAATGCGAACAGCAACAAAAGATAACACGCATACATAACTGCGTATCATAAACTGTCGATGCACTTTTATGTTTTTTGTTTTGATGGCCTTGTATGCAAATCCCGTAGAAAGCAATACGAGTATACTCAGTATAAACAATGATGCGCGACAGGGAACGCAATAACTAATTAAAGAAAGTCTCAAAGCAGAAATACCGATGAGCAATACACCTGTCATGTAAATTTTACCTGATAGTCTATGTATTGACAAAAATCTATTTCGAAAAAATGGCCAGAACTGCATTGGTCCGAGCAACAATGCCAGAGAGCCACCAATCAGATGCATTGTTACCCATAATTGATTATTGAAAAATGAATCCCCAAAAACTTTGCTTCGGAAACCAGACAAATAACGAAGCACATTGGTGTTGAAAAACCAAAGGGATAAACTAATAATGAGAATCCAGAAAAGAAAAATGAAAAGACTACGAAGGTATTTCATTATGCTACGCTTTAGATTTGAAGTAAATAGGTCAAGCTAAAGTGGTTTTTTTTTGATCGCATTTTATTCGCACTTACTCTTTTGTTTTAAACGGACCGGGTAGCATTTGATTCACGCATTCGCTTTTGGGTTTCGAAGTGGGATTGGCAAAAAAATCGATAGCGATTTTATCAAAAAATTCTTCGTTACTTAAGCCATCAAAGACATGCGACATATGTGGAATGGAAACGATGAATCCATTGGGTAACGTTTTAACAATCTGCTCGGCAAGAGAGGGTGGTGTTACCGGATCAAAATAACCTGAGAAAATGAGGGTTGGTATTTCGGAATGCAACGGTTCAAAGAAATCTTCCGGAACCTTTCCGCGGGTCCAGTTTTCACAGGCGTTTTGTTGCTGTTCTACCCTGTAATTTTTCATGTAGGTGTTTTGCGCCAATGAGTCTGCTTCTTTTTGCGAAATGTAGGGAACGTCTTCGGTACAGGTTATACACAAGTACATTCCTTCGGCAAGGAAATTATCAGATCCGCTTTCGGTTGGAAATAAGGAAACAAAGGGTTTCCAATTGCCGAGATTTGCTTCGTGAATAAGAAAGGGAACTTGCCTTAACCCAAAAGGTGCATACATAAGCGATCGCATCTTGGTATGAAAAGCGTACCATGGAATTGTTATTTCTTGCAAATCACTATTTGCCGATGGAAGTTTGTAGATGAAGGGTTTCTCTTCTCCCCGTTGCATTAAACTGGTAAACTCGTTTTGTAAATTCGGATAGGTTTGGTTACACAATGAATCTTTCCTACAGTCATCAAATAATTTCTCAAGACTTTCCTGAGCATACTGTGCGTGGTAAAGCGGCATTTTTGAATACGTAGTTGTAGGTGAAAACAGTACGCAGCTTTCGACAGCAGCAGGAAACATCTTCATGTACACTTGCGCCAACCGAGTGCCATACGATAATCCGTAAAGATTGATCTTTTCATAGCCCAACCATTTTCTAACCTCTTCCATATCACGCGCAATATTGGTTGTGGTGTATTGTGTAAGGTCCGCTAATTTCGATAATGAGTCATAACAATCTTTTACCGCTGACAAGGGGTACATCTCTTCAAACTGTTGTTGTAAATTATTCTTGAATTGTAACGAACGGCAGTGTAAAGGATTTGAATTTCCAGTCCCCCTCACATCAATGAGCACGATGTCATGATATTTTCTGTATCCGTAAGTTGTGTCGGCATAGAGTGAGACGTTGTTTGTGGAGGCAACACCCGGGCCTCCTTCAAGATAGAAAATGGGCGCTCGCGATTTGTCTTTATGTGTTGCGAGTATTACAATAATGTTCAAGTCAATTTTTCTTCCGGATTGTGACTCTTGATTCTCAAAAACAGAAAAGCTACCGCAGAAGAGAGTAGAATCACCTGAGCATGGTTTTAGACGCTGACTGAGTAGAGTTTCATCACTCTTCTTTGAACAGTTGAAACTAATCAGCATAATAAACAGAATCACGACATTGATTATGTTTTTCATAAACCAGCCAGGTTTGTTGTTAAAATTTTTTTGCTCGATTGTTACTCGATTGTGGATTTAGAAAATGGTTGCTTCTTCCAATATGTTAAACTTCGCCACACCCATTCAAACGGACCATATAGAAAATAACGCATCCAGATATTACAGAAAATAATTTGAAACAACCAGATTGCCGCTACTACTAAATATATTTCATAGCGCTGCAGTTTTCCAAATAATCCGAAAGCAAAACCATTAAAGATCATGCTGCAAATGAAAGATTGACTTAAGTAATTTGTAAGTGCCATTTGTCCCACAGGACGTAGCATCGCGAAGAGCCAGGTAAACCATCCTGATTTATAAAGTAACATGACCAATCCAAAAAGACCAACTGTACGCAAAGCACGTGTCACCTGATAATATTGAACAGGAAGTTGTTTGACGTACTCGAACCAGTTAAAGTTCAGTTTAATTTGTGCTTGCAAATGAAAATACGATAGCGTTATTCCAAGCCCCAAACCAATCAACGTCATCCAAGTATATGTTTTTGTTGGAGCGTCTCCCGTAAGGATTCCCATTTTAAACAGTGCCATTCCAAAGAGCATGAACATGAATACATCCCAACATTGAAAGTAGGTGTACTCCACTATGTTTTCTATATACATATTCGTTCTGTAACTATAAACCGATTCATAGTTGCCTTGTACCTTTTCGATTGTCTTCTCCATTCGCTTTAACTTACTTTCTTTCGTAACACGCTCTTTGAAATCCGTCATCGAGCTAAGTTCCTCTTTTTGCATAGAAGTAAGTTTTGTCTTGGTCGTGTCAATTGCTGCGATGGTTTCACCCTTAGCGATCATTTCTTTTCTTTCGTACAGATCGCGGTTGTCTCGTGCTAGAATCAGAGCAAAACAAATGGCTGCCGCAATGACCAGCGTTTTGGGCGGCAATTTCCTAAACACAAATAGTAACATGCCATAACATGCATAATCAAATAAGATATCTCCATTCCAGAGAAGTATGTAGACATCAAATAAGGATAGAGCGATTAACCAGATTTGTCGCCTAAAAAAATAGTCAGCTGGTTGAAGGCCATCCAGTTTGTTTTCTTTGCGGCCAACAAATAAAAGAATACCTGCACCAAAGAGTATAGAGAACAAGCCACGCTGTGTTCCATCCATCACACCATTGACGAAATACCATAGGTAATAGTTAATGGTGCCAAACTCATTCAGAGTTGATGGATCATGACCTACAACTCCTGGTAGAGAAAAGCTGGGGATATTCATTAGCAAAATTCCTAGTATCGCGATGCCTCGAAGACTATCGAGCGTTACAATTCTTTCTGTTTGGCTTGTAGGTGCTGCGATGGTATTACTCATGATCGTACTATTTAGCGAATGAGGTAGAAGACTTAATTGAAGGTATCCATATCATTCCGATTTCTACCAGTATCAAGGGTAGTATTGAAAACATCCACTCCGTCACAATACCTTGTATATTGGGTTCATTAATTACGTCAAACATAAAACCAAGTGGAATCACTTGGTACAATCGAACAAAGACAAACGCCAGCGCACAAGTATAGCTGCGCACCATAAACTGTTTATGCGCAACTATATTTTTTTGTTTGATAGTATACCATGCCAGTGCGGTAGTGAGGAAAAGTAGAAATGACAATGGTATAAGTGAAAACCGGCAGGCAACACAATCAAATATCAGTGCAAGTCGGAATGCTGATACGGCAGCGATCAATGTTCCGATAACATAAATTTTTCCGGCTAACCGATGGAGCTTCAAATATTTCGTTCGAATAAATTTCCAAAACTGAATTGGACCTAGAAACAAAGAACATGTGGCGCCCAGAATATGTGCAACAAACCAAAATTCATTGCCAGGGAATCGTTCGTTACGATATCCAAATAAATAAACAACAGCATTATCAAAATAAAACCAAGCTGATAATAGAATCAGGATTATCCAAAAAGCAAGGAGTAGAAGTCTGTTTGGTTTCATACTATATAATATTCAGAGTTAATCTGATACCTTATCAAACCGATGATGCATCAGCCTTCCATGACGAACATCAAAGTGCGTTGGTATTCCGGCATCATTGAAATAAAAATGTACCCGGAAGTTAGCTTCATAATTCGTTTCTTGAAACTCGGTAGGAAGTTTAAATTCGTCAAGGGAATAAGGTTCCAAAAATTTATCTGCGATGGTTGGGCGCTTTACTACCAGCTTGTCTTCATTATTTAGTACAATGGTGAAATAGAAATCAAGATGTTTGCTGTAGTATTTTCCGGTAAGTTTTTGAAGATATTCTTTTGAGTAAACCGGCTCCACAGCAGTATCCTTTTTCCAAATAGTAATCTCAGGTTCTCCAAATTGTTTATGAGCTTCTATCCGCATTAATGAATCGGGATGCGGCTGAAAAAACCGAAGCCAGACAGCAAAGTCAGGATCTTTGAAAACTCCATCGCCAACGTATTGTAGCGGAACCGCTTCGGTGGATGAGTATTGCCAATACAAAGTATCGCCCATCACTTTCATAGGATAAGATGTTCTGCTTTTCACGGTACTTTGAAAGCTCTCCGTGAGCCAAAGATAGCGTCCTGCATATTTTTGTAATTCTTTCCCATTAATGGAAACGGGTGTGGAGGAAAATTTTTGTAGCGGGAGTTGTGTTTTGGCATCTAGCTCTAGAACCCAGGTTGCCAGGGCAATCACTTTAGCATCATATTCGGTTTGATTATTGGTTGTGCAAATAATATCAAGTCCGGCAGCAGGTATGCGTGCAAGATAAGAGTAACCCGTTACACCCTCGTGGAAAATGATCTCATATGCACCTAGTTTTTTTAATTTATGGCCATGCACATAATTTGTTTCTTTCAGAACGGGAATGGGTCTTGCATTTTTCTTCAGTCGTTCTGATGCTTTTGTGATAAATGAGTTTTTATCTTCGAAAGCAGCAGCCCATTTCTCCAAATCACTAGCGGAAGTAAGAATATGATAGTTACCTCCGGGCGAAGTTTTATCACGCAACCACACCTTGTAAGTGTTTTGCCCATTTTCAAAGTATGAAAAGGCATGGTTTGCAATCACAGCCTCTTTGTCTCTTCGTAAGGTAGTAGCTGACATCTGAAGTGGTTTGAAAATTCTACGCTCCATGTAGTCTGGCAATTTTTCGCTTGAAGCTTTTTCGAGGATTAATCGCAGCAATCCAAAATCAGAATTACTGTACATATATCCCTTGCCAGGTTGAACTTGCGGATCGGGTTGATTGTATAAGAAATTCAAAAACTGAGAGACATCCAAACGGTTATTCATGCTGGCTTGTGTAAGCACCAGCGTTGCCCATTCATCGCAAAAGCCGCTGCTGTGGTTGAGTAAATCTTGTAGTGTCACGGATTCACTCCATGCTGGTAGTTTTGGAAAATACTTTCGAACCTTATCTTCTAACGTCAGTTTTCCATCCTGCTCCAGCAATGCTGCAGCGATAGAGATAAATTCTCTTCCTTCCGAATACGGTATAGTTACAACCGTGTTATGATTGAACGGAACTTTATACTCAAGACTTGCCAGGCCATAATCTTTTTTGGTAATCACTTTTCCATTTTGGATAACGGTGATCGCATATCCAGGAGAGTACGTGTTGTTAAATTCTTTGAATAGAGTATCTATTTTTTTATCGAGTATAGTTTGGTTAATAGAAATTGTTTGGGCGGATACCGACACGATTTCAGAACTGCTCATTAAAATTAATAATGCGATCGTTAGGTGTAGTAATTTTTTCATAGTTACAGAATTAATTCGATGCAGGATGTCCACATAGATGTGCGAGGCAAAGAGAAAAGTATTCCTATTCCAAGAATATAGATGGTCAGTGCAATACCAACTGGTTTTATTGAATACCCGTTTCGTTTTTGGTAGATGCTTAAACCAACAAGCATTAAGACAATAAAAATGAGCACTGCATTCTGCGCTAAAAAATTATATTCTAAAGTAAGCGCATCTGTAATCGTATAAATCAGTCTGTCAGCAGTTGGTCCCAGCAAGGTTAGTATCGCGGCAAACATATAGGTTGCGTGGAATACTATTTTCTTTCGATTGATTATCGCGAGCAGATAAAAAGTTAAAAGCCATAAAAAATAGATTAACCCGATGTCAATCGATGCTGCTGTCTTTGTTAATATTTCGTCTGAAGTAAGACTTGAATTGCCAGTTGTGACCTTTTCAGTGTACCTGTCAAGATTAGCGTAATACGTGTGTCGGATAACTAAATATCCGGTAATGAAAACAAGGGGCATAACACCGTAACTGATTTTACCAATTAGCTTGTGCGCTACAATTTTGTTCTGATGAATAAGAAATGGTTGAACGATGGCCATCACAATCCAAAGTACCATAAAGAAAGCATGAAGGTGATAGACGCTGTTCATGGGTGACAACAGTATTGAAAAATAGGTAGGATAAAACCCAAGAAAAGTAAGGGGAATAAGCAGTAATAAAAACCAGGCAAGTTTTGGAAAGAGAAATTTGCTCATCACTGTTTATGTTCGGGTGGAAATAATGTGGACGCGTGTAAATGTGCAATCTTCCATTCTTCTTTTTGTTTTACCATCACTAACGTTCTGCGTGATAAATACTTTTCGCCATTGCCTAAATGAAATGTTACGATAGCGGTTTGTTCATACACTTGAATTCTGACATCTCTTGGAGTGATGCCTAATTTTAATGTGTTGTTTGGATCTTTGAATTCAGGAAACAGCTCTAACCATGTTTTTTCTATTTCCTCTTGCCCTATTCTCCGGGAGGCCTGTTCCCACTCGGGAAAGAAAATAGTGGCATCATCCACAAAGGATTTTCTAAAGGGTTCCCATTGAAGTGAATTAAAAGATTGTAGGAACTTTTCTACCGATACTTTAACATCAGTGGAATCACTCTTCTGCGCATGCGTTGAAAAAACTGAGCTCGCCAGAAGAACAACTAAGCTAATTTTAAAAAAGTAATTCATGATGTTTAGAATTCGATTTCGTTTATATCTGTTTTAATTGAAACTCCCTTAACCTCGATTGTCAAGCTACTTAAAGATTCCCTTGGTTAAGTCTATCATATATGGGCTTCGTTAAAAAAATCCCAGATAAAAGAGTTAAGCACCATAGGGTCCAGTCAAGGCGATACCAGGTAGAAGTCATTTCATTCAAATTTGTATTGTTTTGATTGGAGATAAGTTCAGCAAATATTGGCTCCACAACTACCATTGCCAATACTCCAGCGCATATGAAAATTGAAAATGAAATAATAATCCAGGTTCGTGCTTCGGTCTTCCAACACGCAATTAGTGCGATCACAAACAGAAGGGTGGTTAAATTTGGTATCGTATCCCAGAAAGCAGAACTATCATAGCCATAGTCACCCATTACCATTTGAAAACTTTTGGGAGGGTTCTTAACTAGGGTTTTCACAATAGTTAACATGGCAAAGAGTTGAGCACCAATTTGAATGAAGAGGGTTGCAAATATGGCTAAGAGCGAAATTTTGGAGAAGGTAGTTGTTTTCATTTCTTATTAGATGGTTGAAACTCCTGATGTCCCGATTGCCAAAGCATAAATTTGAGTGTGCTAATAACTTCGTTCACTCCACTACCTGTATGGCCTCCTTCCCAGTCCACAAGAAATAATTGGGGTCGTGACCCCTTTTGCATTGCTTGTAGTGTTGCTACATATCGTGATGGTGATGTCATGTCGATGATGTAATCCGTTCCTCCATGTACCACCAGCATGGCAGGTAGTTTTGTGTTCTTTGGAATGTGATACAATGAACTGATGCTATATACAGACTCAAATCCTTCTTTTGTTTCAATATCCCCGACACTACCTCGCTCTCTTGCATACGCTGCATCTCGATATGTTACCAAGTCGGGTAGCCCGGATTGAAAAATTCCACCAGCAAACAAGTCAGGCCGTTGGTTTATACTATTACCAACGAGAAAACTTCCGGCACTTCCGCCCATCACAAATTGTTTATCGGCTGAAGTGTAATTGTTTTTTACAAAATACTCAGCAACATCTACGATATCATTTATGGAATTCATTTTATGCGGAAACTGCCCATCGTCAATCCATCCAAGTCCGAGTTCACCACCGCCTCTCACATGTGCGTAGGCATAGATGCCATTATGGTTCATCCATGCGAGTTTATTGGGGTCTAACCATAAGTCGTTAACGGCACCACTATTTCCATAGGCTTCAATGTATAGTGCATTGTTATTTTTCAACACTAAACCTTTTTTGTAAACCAATGAAACCGGAATCTTTTTACCATCGCGTGAAGGTACTTCGATAACCTCCGTCACGAGATCATCACTTAAATCCAAACTCATTTTCGAGAAAGGTAGAGGTGTGACCGTACCCAGGTCGTATTTATAAGCCATGTACTGCATGGAGTGAATAGCACTGAATTGTGCGAACACACAGTCATTGTCACCTTTTAATAACAGGTCAGCGATTGAGCCTTTGCGATTGAGAGTAATTTTAGAGGTTTGCTTTGAACGATAATCAATTTTATAGATTCCCATGTCTCCTACCTTTCGGTATAAAACATACAAAGCATCTTTTCCAGCTATTATACCCGATGAATGTGCTGCATCTACATACGAAAGTACTTCATCTTGCTCCGGCATAAACGTGACAGGCTTGCTTCCTGTCGACATATCTATTTGAACAATAGTATACCGGGGACGATCTTTTGTAGCAGCATACAAAAATTGACCTTGCGCATCAAAGCCGTCACCCAGGTTTACATAATTGTTGAGCCTTTTCCATGGCGTATCGGCTCCTTTTAAATCTTTATAGTGAACTGCGAATGCATAATTATCATCGGCACCATTTCGAATGCGTGCTAATAAATATGGTGATGATTTAAAACTGTAGATGTATGGAGTTTCAAAATCCTTTAATTGCACAGCACTGTTTAATCCAATACCAAAAATGGCTTCGTCTTTCGAAATGGGTTCATGAAGCTTGTGTAATTTAATTTTTCCATTATAATACTTTTCACTTTCGACTGATGATGGAGGCGCTTGTGAGTAAAGCAAACCACTGTCATCGGGAAGCCAGGTCATGGATACTCCGCGCGCATCGTTGAACATAACGGGAGCGATGCTATCCGAAAGAAATACCTTCTTATCTAAATCATAAATACGAATGTGAGGATTCGCTTCGCCTCGTTGAACCAACATCATTGCGACCAGTGGTTTTTGATGTGCAAATACTTCTTTACGACTCCTATATTTTTGACCATCAATGGTGACTCCTCCACCGAAAATGATTTCTTCTTCAGCATCCATGTTTTTTCTTCTACACAAAGAAGTACCTACTTGCGGAACATCACGGTAGTAGTAGAACATGTTATTGACCACTTTCAAGTTCCAAATCTCCTCCTGCAGTTTGACGTATCCATTCTCAATTTCTGCTGATAGTTTGTCACCATTCGGAATACTGTCTAGAATACTTTGTGTTAGCTTCCCTTGAGCATTTATCCATTCCTTCATTTCCGTTTCATTCGCTTTGCGCGACATCCAGAAATACGGATCTGAAATTTTGACATCGAAGATGGTGGTATCGAATAGCTCAGCTCGAGTCACCGGATAATTGAATTCTTGTTTGGTGGAACATGCCATCAGGAAAAAAGTGAATCCTAAGATTGAGATTGATTTTGTCATTATTTTTTCTTTGGATGCTCTGTAGAGTAATGTATTTCACTACCATTCCAATTTAGTCTCATGCATTACCCTCGTTGGATTTATTATGTCAACTGTCGAACAGTGTAGTTGTTTTACAACACAAATCATTTTTGAGTCAACCCTTTTGTAAAGAATTCATTCACTAAGTTGGGGTCAACTGAATATTTAATGGTATCAGAATATACAAAAATAAACGCACTATATCTTTCTCCCATTTTAGTGAGGTTGGCTACTTCCCCAAAATTTTTGAGCATATCGTCATGTTTGGTAAAAAAATCTGTTGTGTATTTGTCTAAAGAGGATTGATCAATTACCTCAGCTTGATATTCTTGAGAGTCCTCTTCCTCTTCTTTTGATAGCGTTAGTCCGCAGAGCGGGCATAGTGAACTTACTATTCGTACACTAGTAAAAGAGCGTGGACCTTCATCTTGAAACTCATTGTCGGAACTTGCAGCCAAAAGCTCCCCGTCACTGCATATGTAAAAGCTACTCATGGTTGTTCGTGCCGTGTTATAGGTGCTACTGAAAGCGCAGAGTTCCCTGTTCGCGTTGTAATACCAGGTTTCGTCTTCATTTACTTTCCCCATGCCAACAGCATCATCATATGTATATGACATTTTTATTGTGGCGTATTTTTCTTCTTTATATTGTTCTACTAGTTGAGCAAGTTTACTCACGATTTTAGTTTCTCTAGTATCGCTTGAAATAGTTTGAGCGGAGAAAATGAATTCAGGAGCGGTAAGCGCTGACGAATTGATGGGCGGTTCATCTGGCCCGGCCTGCTCCTCAATTTGCACGCTTTCGCCTGAATCTTGCGCCTTTGAAGTGACAGTATCGATTGGTACTTGAGTACTATCGATTGTCTCCACAGTTGAGTTTTTGTGTTGGTTACAACTAACTGCAACGAGGAGAATGATAAGAAGTAAATGAATCTTCATACTCATGAGGTTTTTATTGTTTTACCATTTTCGTTAAGTCTTGTATCTCCAATCGAGTTTTTTTGCATTTAACTACCAACGACTGCTACTGCCTCCACTTCCGGAACTACCACCACCACCGCCACTAAAGCTGTCGCCTGAACTACTTCTGCTATCATGTGTTGCTCTTTCTTTCATTCTTCGCAGATAGGCATCATCGGTTTCGTGGTCGTATCTGATTTCATCTTTATCATTAATTACAGTACAGAGTAAGATGGAAACGAAGGTGCCTGAAAATGAGGGTAGCAGCAATAGAAATGGTTCTAGTGTACTGAGTAGTGACATGCCGACTGTCAGAATAATCGGAGATACCAAAAACAGGATGTTGAGTAAAAGATACTTTCGTTTTCGCGTGGGTTGGTTTTTCCATTTTTTTAGTGAAAACATGTTAATGATAAAAAACAGGAGACCAATAGAGTATGATACTGTCAACGGTGTCAGTATCTTCTCAATGGGACTTGGTGGCGTGTATTCATGCTTGCTGTAATACATCAGCTGGTCAATACCTGCATCAATGCCTTCATAGTATTTCGTTTTCTTAAATTGGGGTCCCATTTCTTCATCCTGAATTTGTTTGGTAAGTTCTGAAGGTAAAGCTCCTTCTAAGCCATAGCCAATTTGAATTCTAAACTGTCGATCGTTAATAAAGATGGCAATGAGTATTCCGTTGTTTTTATCTTTTTGGCCAATACCCCATGTATTAAAAATCTCTTTTGAATAATCTTCCAGATCTTTTCCATTCAGATTTTTGGCGAGGTATATAAATAATTGATTGCTGGTGCTGTCTTCAAAAGCACGGAGTTTGGTGTTTAATATGGTTTTTTCTTCTTCACTTAAAACATCTTCCTGATCCGTTACATAATTGTCTGGTTTTTCCGGGAAACCTTGCCACCCATTTTTTTGTCCGTTTACAAAGAATGGAAAGAGAAGAAGTAGGAGGATCAGATATTTCATGACTGCGATTTTAGGTTCCATCATTTTATAAGCTTTATGGCCCCGGGCAACAGATGATGAAGATTGGTATATGTTGAGCGTTTGTTTCATTGAAGAAAAATACTTTAAAGGTTTTCACTGGACGTGGACACAGCGCACGGAGTAACCGTGTACTTAAATTCAGTGAGTACATTTTTATCAAACGTAAATTCGATGGTCCAGCTTTGATCCGTTGATTCCAACGTATAATCAAAATAACGTTGACCATTCGTCAGAATATCTCCTTTGTTAAGTTTAGCGGTTTTTATAAACGCTTCCTCTGTCATGCCAATTTTGATGTCCTTGCTAAAGGGAATCTTAGATGACTCTATATAGGCTGAACAAATCAAGTCTTTAGAAGTTTCATTAACGATGATTTGAGATTCCTCAAAGTTTATCGATTGTTCCCCATTAAAGATGTCATCTGTGAAATCGATCTTTTCCTTTTTTAAATGATTCGTTATGCTCGTGTAAGAGTTTAGCTTAAATGGTTTTTTAGCAAAGGCATTGAGCCAGCTTAGCCTGGAAGCATATGCGTTATAGAGCTCTTTGCTGATGGTGTACGTTTGTGAATACTCTTTTCCTTCGGATGGTCTGTCGGACCATTGATCATGTTGTAGGGTAGCTACAAACCCATTGGCAGACTCCGTGGCGTTGTTCCATTCCTTTCCTATTGAGTTGATCACTTTGGGGAGCGTTGTAAAAAATTCACTTTCACGTTCGGCCAGATCATTTTCATTTAAATACTTTTTAACTCCCCCCATACTATTATCACCGGCCTCCCTGTTCGTATCCATACCACAGTTTGGACATTTGGATCGGAGAAGCTTGGTATGGTAGGCCATGCCGATCTGACCGTCTTCATCCCAATAGTCACTTAACGCAATCAGAGAATCATTTGAAAAAAGACAGATCAGTGTTTTTGTATCACGACCTTCACCACTTCGAAAGTATTTTCTGGTAAAGGCCCTGAGCTGATTGGATTCATTAAAGAACCATGTTTCCGTAACTTCTTCGGTCTCGGTTTCGGCTCCATATTCTCCTTCATAATCCCGTTGGCGACTATAGTACGATTCAATCGTTCCGTACTGTTGATTGTCATACTCAGCAATCAATTGTTTCAGATCAAACATTATTTCTGATTCTGTCGGGTCTACGGATAGTGCATCCTCTGAGAAAGCCGGAAAATTGGAAACGGGTCTGGCAGGTGACGCATCTTGAGTTGGGGCTTGCGTTTGTACATATGTGCTGGCAACTTCCGTCTGTACGGAGGTGCTGTCGGATACTTGTTCGGTTTTCGTATTCGGGCTACAGCTGAATGCTATAATCAGAAGAAGCAAAAGAAAGTAGTTTTCCCTTTTCATAAGCAAGGTTTAAGCGAGACCTAAAGCTGCTAAGAATAGCATTAAGAAAACATCGCATATTGATGTGATGCGCTGGAGCTAACCGTTGATTTGTTTGCCTGCACTTATGCGGAAAGAATTGTGATTAGGAGAATGGGAAGGATTTTTTTCATTGTATAAACAGATGAAACCACCTTATCTTCCCTATTGCCAGACCTGATGTTAAATGAGGATTTGTAAACATGGATTTGGCATGACAGATCTAGAACATCATAGGATCTTTCTGTCTTGCTTTGCTAATTCCTTTGTTTTCTTTTTAATAGAAACCCAATTATAAAGGGGAGCATGAGCGCTGTAGCACCAATTATTTCGAATTTATTTTTTTTAATACTTTCGAAAAGACTAGACGGTTCGTATTGGTGTTTGGAGTAGTAGAACAACTTGTCAATGGCCGCATCAATTCCCTTATAGAAATATTTTTCTTGAAAATGAGGTTTCATTTCTTCATCAAGAATCTCCATACAGATATCAGCAGGCAGTATGGTTTCAAGTCCGTTGCCGACAATTGTAAATTCTTGATCTGAAGTAAAGACACTCATTAAAGCCCCTTTACCTTTTTGCCCTATGCCCCAGGTATCAAAAATCCGTTGAGAGAGAATTTCTTTGGTTTTAATCGGGCCATTTAGGGTTATATAGACAAATAATCGAATACCTGTACTGTCTTCAAACGCGCGCAGTTTAGAGTTAAGCAATTCTTCTTCTTGCTGAGTTAAAAATGAATTTTTTAAATATAAAGGATCAAACGTTGTTACATAGTTAGTAGGCTTCTGTGGAAACTCTTGTCCATATGCAATTGATGATAATAAGAGAAGTAGGAGTACTAAATTTTTCATGAGTAATTTTTAAGGTTATGCACGTTTTGTTTTGTTAAAGAACCGTATTCAACTCGTGCTTAGTATCAATGTTATGTTCAATTAGTTTTTCGTAAATTTTTTCTTTTCATTAGTTCCTTCGTGTAAGTAAGTTGTTCTGAATAGAATAGTCTTTCCTTAATATTTTTGAATATTCTATTTCTTCAACAGGTCTCTTTGCATTATACCCTGAGCCATTTGTGCATTGAAGAATGCGTGTTCTTACTTGAGCTACAAGCGAATGATTTTATTATTTCAGGTCTTCTACCTGCTTTATTACCTGGACGTTGGATTTTTCGATGTCGGTAAGCAGGTTTTCCACATTGTCGTGCTGTGGTTTGTACCAGCGCATGGCACCATAATGACTTTTCAAAGGCTCCGTTTTAAAGATGTAGCCATACACAGCAAAGATTTCATTGCGCATAATTTTAAGTTCGGCCTTGGAATATCCCATGAGACTTGATGCATCCAAATTCCTTTCTGACACCTGCGGGTACTTTCGTCCGTTAGCGAGGCTTCCATCTTCTTCGAGTAGATAAAAGTTGATCACTTCCGTAGTAACCTCTTGCTGACTCTCTTCATTCCAATCGGTAGATAAGTTAGTTACGGTTAACACGTGACGATCGGTATCATAGCCGTATGTATAGTCTTTTCCACCACCATCCGGACCGGATGAAGGATAGGATGAGCCAAGCACTATATCTGTCAACTTAGTTCCATCCTGGGTAAAGGAGGCCGCGTGAAGGTTGTACATCCCGGGACCTACGGGCATAAAATGAACGTAGAGGACAACGTATACAGGACGGGTCTCCAGGACACCTTTTGTAGTGGCATGTCCGATATTTTCAATTCCTAAAAAAGATTCTATAGCCCATTCAGGTAGACCTGTGTCGGGTTGATTAAACAAGCTTATAAAAGATACAAATGAGCTGGTGTCGGTCTCCGTTGAAGTAGTTTCAGGTTGATCATTCACAACATCGGTTGTCGAGGTACTTTCAGCCGTTACTTGATTTTCTGTTGATATTTCAGATTTACTTCCCTGTGAACAGGAAAGAGCAAGAAGGGTAGCGCTAACAAGAGTAATTCCAGAGAGTAGTTTTTTCATAAAATGATTTCAATTATTCCAATGTTGCATAGCTATACTAGTTTTTCATTAATCGCTTTTGACACCGCTTCTGTTTGTGAATGCACATGAAGCTTCTCATAAATCTTTCGGATGTGAGAGCGCACGGTGTCGATGCTGATGAATATTTCTTCTGCTATCATCTTATAACTATTGCCTTTGCTTAACGAAGTCAATACTTCTTTTTCTCTGGCCGTCAATTGATAAGGATTTTCTGGTGCGGATTTTTGATGCATAGAAGCGAGCACCAAACGCGCAATGCTGGGCGACATCGGTGAACCACCATCCAGTACTTCTTCAATAGCGGAGAAAAGTTTGGAGGAGATGTGCTTCTTCAGCAAGTAACCCGAAGCTCCTGCACAGATGGCATCAAATACGTGCTCATTATCATCAAATACGGTAAGCATAAGAATGGGTATGTCTCTATTTACTTTTCGGACCCGCGTTACTGCTTCAATCCCATTCATACCCGGCATGTCTATATCCATGATAAACAAATCGGGCTTGAGCGTTTGAAGATGATTATTAACATCGGTTGGATTTTCATAGGCACCTACCAACTTGATCTGCTTATTGAGACGAAGCATCGATTGAATACTTTCGCTCAAAAGTAAATTATCTTCGTATAGCAAAATCGAGTGAATCGTCATATAGATAGGTAAATATCGTCACGCTTTTAATGCGAGAGTATCGCATGTTCATGCGATAGGCAATCGAAGTTCTACTTCAGTTCCTTTGCCCACAACGCTCTTTAATGTAACCGTTCCATTAATTTCTTTCGCCCGTTCGCGCAGATTGCGCAGTCCGTTACCTGTTGTGATCGTTTGCTCATCAAAACCCTGACCATTGTCTTTTATATGCATTACCAACGTGTGGTCATATTGATGCAGATTGATTTCAATTTTACTGGCGTTACTGTATTTCGCAGCATTGTTGATGGTCTCCTTAAAAATCAGAAAGAGATTTTTACGCTTGTCGGTATCTATTGTGAGATTTGAATCTACCTTTTCATAAAAATGGTAGTCGATATTTTTAGATTCAAAAATTTCGGTAGAAAACTCACGCATGCGAATAATGATCTGACTCATCGAATCATTGTGTGGATTGATGGACCATACAATGTCGCTCATATCTTCCATGATGCGTGCTGATTGATCGCCAATGCGCTGAAGATAACTTTGTGCGTTTTCTCCTTTTTCAACCAGTGCCACCTGACTCAGTATGTTGATACTGGAAAGTGTAGAACCAATGTCATCATGAAGATCGCGCGAAATGGTATTGCGTACACGTTCAATTTCAATTAGCCGCTTTGCCCTGTTTACAACCCGATATCGGTTGATAAGCAGGAGGGCTATTATGATTACTGAAATCAAAGCAATGACGATGGAGGTTATGACTACCTTTTGCCTACTTAACGCAAGGGCTTTTAATTCCTGGTCCTTTTTTAAAAGTGTAATTTCTTTTTCTTTCTTGTCGTTTTTGTATTCTTGTTCCAGACTTTTTAGTTGCATCACTACATCGCTTCCCTTTAGCGAATCTTTGAGTTGTTGCCCTTTAGCCAGGTTATCGAATGCTTTTTCGAATTGCTTGCGTGATGCATACCATTTGGCTAATTCGTAATGTCCTTCTGCTGTATTGGTGAGTGCTCCTTTTTCTAAAGAGATTTCAATATTTTCAAGCAAGGTTTGTTCTTCCGTTTTTTCTTTTTGCAGATCATTCTGCAGCGAAACCAAATACGTCTTAATTCGTGAAACAGTCACACTGTCACCTGCTTGTCGCGCGAGTACTAACGCCTCTGAAAATGTTTTTTTAGCTTCGTCATTCCTTTTTGTCATCTTCAAAAGTGATCCCTTATTAAACAGTATACGGGCCTCTTCAATGGTTAAATTAAGGTCTTTTGCATGCTTCAACGCCTTGTTGAAATAGATCATTGCGAGTTCAGTTCTATTGGTTTGTTGATACACCGAACCTAAGGTCATCCACGATGTCAGAATCCCTCGCTTGTCACCCAATTCCTCTTTTATCTTTTCGGATTGAAGGAGATATTTTTCAGCAATAGAATACTGTTCAAGTTCAAAAAAATCGTTCCCCAGACTATTCAAACAAAATGATTGTCCCCGCTTATTTTTTATTTCCTCAAATAAGGTAAGCGATTTGAGATGATAGTCGGCAGCAGTTTTCAGATCACCTAAACTATAGTAGGCATTGCCAATATTCAGCATCTGCCCAGCCCGATTTGTTTTATCTCCTGTGGGGCCGATCAGCCGTAGGGCTTCCAACAAATAAGGTAGTGCCTCCTTGTACTTGCCCTGTGTTTTATAAAACAGACCTGCCGTGTTAGCATAGTTAACCACGGCTTTTTTATTGGTCGGTTTTTGTTTAGCAAGTGCCTCCATCAAGTTGAGATAATATTGGGCACTATCAGTAAGCCCTGCATTTTGGTGCATAGCCACCAGACCCGAATAAGCTGACGATAACCAAAAATCAGTTCCCAGTGCTTTGGCGAGAGCAATATGTTGATAGGCATACGACATGGCCTTGTCAGTATCCCTTCGCATAAACTCCGAGCCAAGGTGTTCGAGGGTTTTGATCTCGTTGGTATCTCGCGTATGCCGCGCCAGTACTTTTTGCAGACTATCAATAATCCGTGATTGCGAATACCCTGTGGTGATGATGAACATCAGTGTAAGCAGTACTAATCCCTTCTTTACTGTTGTCATAAATTACTACACAAGCTTTTCATTAATGGCCTTCGAAACTGCTTCCGTTTGGGAGTGCACATGAAGCTTTTCGTAAATTTTCTTAATGTGTGTGCGCACGGTGTCAATACTGATTTCAAATTGTGCAGCAATAAGTTTGTAACTGTTGCCCTTGCTGAGTGAAGTAAGAATTTCTTTTTCGCGCGATGTAAGCTGATACGTATTTTCTTGCACGGGTTTTAGGTGCATGGCATTGATGACCATTCGGGCAATGCTGGGCGACATAGGTGCGCCACCCGATTGTACCTCTTCTATTGCGTCAAACAATTTGTTTGAAATATGTTTCTTTAGTAAGTAGCCAGATGCTCCTGCGCAAATGGCATCAAACACATGTTGATTGTCGTCAAAAACGGTAAGCATAAGGATAGATACATTCGAATTGAATATTCTTATTTTTTTGACAGCCTCAATGCCCGTCATGCCCGGCATATCAATATCCATTAGGATCAGCTCGGGGGCATGATGTTTAACCTGCTCTTCAATATTTAACACATGGCCAAACTCTCCGACAAGTTTTAATGTATTGTTCTGCGCAATCATACTGCTTAGACTCTCGCGGAGTAAATCATTGTCTTCGTATATGAGAACCGAAACAGCCATTTGAAACGTAAAGGTTATGCCTATAAAGTTGAGTTGTCAATAAACCGATTGCAATACCGCAATCATGTGATGGGTATGTTTAGCTCAAGTTGTGTGCCGGTAGCAGCTGAACTTTTTAGCTCTAACCTGGCCTCAATACTCTTCGCGCGTTCGCGGATGTTTCGCAATCCATTGCCGGGTTTTATATTTTCAAAATCAAACCCTTTCCCGTTGTCATGAATGAAAAGATGAAGCGCGTTGTCTTTAACTTCAAGTTGAATTGTCACCTGATCGGCCTCGCTATACTTCGCAGTATTATTAATGGATTCTTTAAAGATGAGGAATATGTTTTTCCTTACCTGAATATCGAGCGATGCTCCGTTTAGTGATTCTTCGCCCATGAAAGTATAGGCAATGTTTTGGGGCTCCAGAATTTCAGCTGCAAACTCTTTCATCTTCACCATCATCTGTTCCAACGAGTCATTGTTCGGATTGATGGACCAAACAATGTCCCCCATGCTCTCCATCATCTTGGCGGAATGTTCACCGATACGTTGAAGATGACCTTTTGTGTTGCCATTACTTTCGTTCATTGCAAGTTTGCTAATGATGTTAATACTGGAAAGCGTAGAACCAATATCATCATGTAGATCACGTGCTACTTTCGTTCTGATTTGTTCCTCAATAAAGTAGCGACCGATCTTAGCACTGCAGATCGCGGCAATTTCTTTCAACATGTAGAGATGCCAGCGAGAGAAGAAATTTTTTCGGGCGTGTTTCGCTTCGATAATTCCAAACGTTTTTCCTTCAATAATAATAGGCGTGATGTGTTCAGAATCAGGGCAGGGATTATGTGTGCCATAGATCACTTTTTGAATCGGTACACCTTCTTCTTGCTTAAGCGAAACCACGCACGACTCTATACCTAACAGTTCGACACAATTTTTTGCAACTGATCGAAATACATCTTCAATGGTGTGTCGATTGTAAAGAGAAGTGGCCACCTTATTTAAAATTTTTTGAGACTGTATTTTTCGTTGTAGACTCAAAATCCAGAACGAGAGAGAAGAGCCGGCCACAATAAAAAGAAATACAACGAACCAACTCTCTTTCCAGAAAGGAGGATGGATGGTGAACGAAATAGAAGCAATATTTTGAGACGACTTTCCTGTGTGATCGATAGCCTTAACTAGAAAAGTATACTGGCCGTCACTCAAGTTGGTGTAACGTGCCTGATGATTGTTGCCTACATTAATCCAATCATCATCATATCCTTCTAATTGGTAGTAATAGGTAACGTGTTGAGGAAGGGAATAGGTAAGTGCGGAAAACTGAAAGTTGAATTCATTTTCATTATATCGAAATGAACTTCCGGACTGGATGAGCGAGTCCCCTTGATGTGCAGCAGTAATGACAATAGGAAAATCAACAGAAGTAAGCGAGAGACTATCAGGATGGAATTTCAGAAAACCATTTGAAAGCCCAATCATGATTTCGTTTTTGGAGTTGGAAGAGAACGGTGTATTAAAGTTGGTAAAGGATAGACCGCTGTTGGCATCATAGTGCTGAATAATTTCTCCGGAAGAATTCATACACGTCAATCCTTTACTGCTGGCCAGCCAAATATTTCCATTGGCATCGGATTGAATGGAATGTATTGTGTTTTCGGGTAGCCCATTTTTCATAGAATAGGTTGTGATCGATTTCGTTTGCTGAGAATACTTGCTTACCCCACCGGATGTTGTGGCAATCCAAATGTCACCTTGTTTATCGATCGTTAGAGAATTGATCAACGATGATTGAATGGCGCCTGGATCTCTTGTGTCAGCTTTGAAGTAGGTGTACTCTTTTGTTTTTAAATCATGTCGGAAAACACCAAAACTAAAATCAGCTATCCAAACTGCGTTATGTTGTGGATCAGAAAGTAAAGTTGTTACCCGATCGACAAATAAGGCGTTAGGATCTTTGGGCAATGCTTTCCAGGTATTACTTTTTGGGTTGTAATGAAAGACACCCTGACGAAGGGCCGCAAACCAAAAATTACCTTCAGCATCTTCAATCATGTCAACGAAACGATAATTGTTTGAAATAGCTGGATACGGAAATAAGGAGAAGTTTTCCTGGTGTTCATCGGAAACAAAAATTGATTCGGCAGTCAATACCCATAATCGTTGACGACTATCTTTTATGATCTTCGTACAAAATAAAAGTGCCTTACCTTCTATGCTTGAAATTTCCTGACGCTCGCCTGTTTGTCGATTCATTCTGATCAAACTGTTTTTGGAATAGGAGCTGATGTAATAGGTATTGCTCTGCTCATGATCCAATACATAAAAGACAGAGCCGGCTATGGATTGAGAAGTGTCTGGAAAAACCCGAACAAACGGAAAAATATCCAGATGACTATCGTACATACTAACGCCCGAAGATGCACCGATCCATGCAATACCTTTATCCTGAAAGACCGCGCTTACTTTTTCATGTTGAAGTGTAAATGTATTTTTTTCGTCTTGTGGAAGAATGTTCGCTTCCTCTTTCGTTTTATCGATCACCCACAATCTGTTGAGCGAAGGTAATAGTGCGGTTGAAGCTGATTTTAAATTTGGAATTATTGAATTTGTATTTTGTTTTATTACACGGAGTTTCTGTTTTAGAATATCATAGACGTATAATTTTCTTTGTCCGAAATAAATTCGTTGCAGCATGCTGTCGTAATGCATACCAATAAAGTCTTCCGTTGTATCGCCACCATGATATTGAAATGTATTCGTGTTCATGTTAAAGCTGAACAACCCTAACGTGGTGCCGAGCCAGAGTTCGTGATCCGATTTGCGGATAATTTTTTGTATCGATTTATACGCAGCGTCTTGCTGTGGCAGCATTGTTTTCACAAAAGCTTGCCAGGGTAAGTAACTAAACTCTTTTTGTACCGGATCATAGTAACACAAATCACGCACATCAAGTGCCAGCCAAACTTTTCCATTTTGATCAATATGTGAATCCCAAATCAGACTACTGGCTATTCTTGATTTATTCTGAGCAGCTCCATCTTCGTCAGGTGAGAAAACATAAAGACTATCGTTAGTAGGATTGATAACATTTAAACCGCTCCACGTACAAACCCATAGTCGACCATGTGAATCTTCCTCAACGTCATTAATGTGTTCATGAGAAAGGGAATGTATAGTTTGTCCGGGTCGATAGATTTGAAAGGTATGGCCATCATAGCGATTCAATCCGTTTTCGGTTCCAATCCACATAAAGCCGGAATGGTCTTTCATGAAGCAGGTCACCCGATTATCCGATAGGCCATGAAACTCCGAGAGCTTTTCGAAATGGTAGGTCTGTGCACTGCTCATCAAGGGCAGCGCGCACCAGATCATTACCATATTTCGGAAGGCAGACTTCATCGTTTTTCAAGATAGCAATAATTAGAAAGAGATAAATCAACTTGGTATATGATGTACTAAGGTTTCAATGTTTTCCTTAGTTTTGCGTTAATCAGTTCAATGGCACAAAATACCTACAAGTCAAACACATTCAAGAAACCCGAGAAGGAGAAGAAGAGCAAAGCGAGTGGCTCAGGCAAGTCCAACTTTAGCTTAGCATTTTTAAAGGATCCGCGCTTCAAGTTGGCGTCCGGATTTTTTCTGATGATTGTGGCGGTCTATTTATTCCTGGCCTTGTTCTCTTATCTATTTAACGGCAAGGCCGATCAAAGTGTGATGGAAGCACTGGGTGATTCATCGCTGTCTGATTCTGGAAAAGAAGTCGATAACTGGTTGGGTCTTTACGGAGCCATAACCTCTCATTACTTTATCTTCAGATGGTTTGGGATCTCCGCTTTTTTTATTCCACCCTTGTTGTTCGTTATCGGATTTAAAATTGTTTTCAATCGCGAGCTGTTTCGAATATTTTCATTCTCGATATTTTCCGTTTTTTCCGGAGTGTGGCTTTGCCTGTTGCTTGGTTATATGACCATGATCAACGAAGGTGTAAGTGAATGGAGTTTCCTCGGAGGCGGATTCGGTTATCAACTTGCGGTATTGAGTGATGCCATGTTTGGCTGGGGAACATTTTTGATTTTGATTCTTTCACTCTTCGTCTTTATTGTTTTCTATTTCAATGTTACCTCTATACCAGCCTTTAATATCCGTGATCCTAAGCCAATGGGTAACGAAGCATTGGAAACAGACGGTCAGGTTGACGGAGATGGAATAGTTCCTACCTATACGGACGACAAAGACAATTGGCCAATTGAAACTGTCGAAGGTGCTTTAATGCCGGAAGAAGTTGTATTGGTAAAACCTCCTGTTCAAACAGTGAAGCCTCCCGTACACGAATTAAAATTAGAAGTTCAAAAGCCAGAAGTAAAATCAGAACCTCCTTTTATTATTGAGGAACCACTGGATACGGATAAACTTGCAGATCAATTAGTTCAGGAAAGTGGATTGTACGATCCGACACTCGACTTGAGTGGTTATAAGTTTCCTACGCTAGAGTTGCTGAATGAATATGATACAGGCAAAGCGGGTGTATCGCAGGAAGAACTCAATCAGAACAAGGATAAAATCGTAGAGACACTGGTTAACTTTAAGATCGGTATCCAAAGTATTAAGGCTACCATCGGCCCGACTGTAACGCTCTACGAAATTGTGCCCGATGCCGGTATCAAAATTTCCCGAATCAAAAATCTGGAAGATGATATTGCCTTGAGTTTATCGGCACTTGGTATACGGATCATCGCACCAATCCCTGGCAAGGGAACCATCGGTATAGAAGTACCGAATAAAAATCGTGAGATGGTGAGCATCCGTTCGGTGTTTGCTTCCGCAGCCTTTGCGAAGACGGATAAGGAACTTCCAGTGGTAATGGGTAAGACTATTTCTAACGAAGTATTGGTAATTGATTTGGCCAAGATGCCTCACTTGCTTGTGGCTGGTGCTACCGGACAAGGTAAATCAGTGGGATTGAATGTAATCTTAGCTTCTCTATTATATAAGCGACATCCATCGCAATTAAAATTTGTGTTGGTCGATCCGAAGAAAGTGGAAATGTCATTGTTCAGTAAGATCGAAAGACACTACCTCGCGAAACTTCCGAACAGCGAAGAAGCCATCATCACCGACACAAAGAAAGTAGTGCATACACTCAACTCGCTGTGTATCGAAATGGAAAATCGCTACGAAATTTTGAAAGATGCCGGAGCGAGAAATTTAAAAGAATACAACGCGAAGTTTATTTCACGTAAGCTCAATCCAAAAGAAGGTCATCGCTTTTTGCCTTACATCGTTTTAGTAATTGATGAGTTGGCCGATTTGATGATGACCGCTGGCAAAGAAGTAGAAACACCAATTGCGCGTCTTGCTCAGTTAGCACGTGCCATCGGAATACATTTAGTAGTGGCAACACAACGTCCCTCGGTAAACGTAATTACCGGTGTTATCAAAGCAAACTTCCCGGCTCGTTTATCTTTTAGAGTAACATCGAAAGTAGACTCACGCACCATTTTAGATTCGGGAGGAGCCGATCAGTTGGTTGGGCAAGGGGATATGTTGCTTTCCAATGGATCAGAAGTAATACGGATACAATGTCCTTTTGTGGATACTCCGGAGATTGAAAAGATCTGTGAATTTATTGGCTCACAACGCGGCTACTCTTCTGCTTATATGTTGCCTGAGTATGAAGGCGATGATGAAGGGGCAAAAAATGATATTGATTTATCTGATCGCGATGCTTTATTTGAAGAGGCAGCCCGGTTAATTGTGATGCACCAGCAAGGAAGCACTTCCTTAATTCAGCGAAAGCTTAAACTGGGGTATAATCGCGCAGGTAGATTAATTGATCAACTTGAAGCAGCCGGAATTGTAGGGCCGTTTGAGGGAAGCAAGGCCCGGGAGGTACTGATAAAAGAGGAAATGAGTTTGGAACAATTATTGACTTCTTTGAAAGAAAGACACAACCAATCTTAACTTTGCGCCACCTTTAAGTCTAAAACCCAATGAAGAATTTGATTTTCGCCTTTCTAGGCCTTTTTATCGCGTTTTCAGCCTCCGCTCAGTATGACCCAAAGGCATTAACTATATTGGATGCCATGGCTAAAAAGTACAAAGCCATTCCAGCTTTTGAGGCTAATATTTCCTATACACTCACCAACGATGTTGAAAAAATAAATGAAGAGTTTAAGGGTAAAATCACCGTAAAGGGAGACAAGTATCGCCTGGTGTTGCCTGAGCAGGAGGTAATCAATAACGGTGCTACCATCTGGACATACCTTCCTGAAGCGAAGGAAGTAAACATTGATAATTATGATGCAACATCGGAAGATGTAAACCCTTCTAAGATTTACGAGATTTATAAGAAGGGTTATAAATACCTCTACATTCAGGACAAAACAGAGGCGGGTGTACTGTGTGAAGAAATTGATTTAGTACCTGAAAAAAAAGATGCCCAGTATTTCAAGATTAAAATGCTCATCAACAAAAAAGATAAGAGCATAATTAATTGGACGATGTTCGACAAGGGCGGTAATAAGTTTAAATACAGCATCACCAAGTTTAACCCAACGGTGAAAGTTGAAGATACCTTCTTTACTTTCGATGCAAAAAAATACCCGGGTGTTGAAGTGATTGACCTTCGTTAACGGATAACCGATAACTTTGCCACATGAATCGTGCGCAGCTCTTCGAACAAATCCAGAAGAAAAATTCCTACCTCTGCGTAGGACTAGATACGGATATTGAAAAAATACCAAAGCATCTTTTAAGTACTTCCGATCCTGTATTTGAATTCAATAGGCAAATCATTGATGCAACACATCAACATTGCGTGGCCTATAAACCCAACATTGCTTTTTATGAAGCACTTGGCCCAAAAGGTTGGGAGAGTTTGCAAAAAACACTCGATTACATTCCGAAAGATATTTTTACTATAGCCGATGCCAAGCGTGGTGATATAGGCAATACCTCATCGTTGTATGCGAAAGCATTTTTTCAACAGATGAATTTCGATTCAATTACTGTGGCTCCCTATATGGGCGAAGATTCAGTAAAACCTTTTCTGAAATTCAAAGATAAGTGGGTGATCTTGTTGGCTCATACATCCAATCCTGGCTCAAGCGATTTTCAATTGATTGAATCTGTTGTAACAGGAAGGAAATTATATGAAGAGGTAATTCTGAAAGCACAGCAGTGGTCAACACCCGATCAACTGATGTATGTTGTTGGAGCTACCCAAACCGAAAAACTTCAAAGTATTCGTGCATTGGCTCCTGAACATTTCTTTCTGGTTCCGGGCATTGGTGCTCAAGGCGGAGATTTAGAACTGGTTTCCAAATACGGCATGAACAAGCAATGTGGTTTGCTGGTCAATTCAGCCCGCTCTATTATATATGCATCATCTGAAGCTGATTTTGCTAAACGCGCAGGCGAGGAAGCGTTGAAGGTTCAACGGGAAATGAAGACATATCTCAATAAGTAGTTATTGCCACGAATGCACGAATAAATTCATTCGTGCATTCGTGGCAACTTTCGCTCAGAGCCTATAGTCAAATTCTAATTCAGGATTGACTTTCCTCTCTAAAAATCGTAACTAGAATTACTAAATTCTATTACCGATGTCTGAATCTTTTATCCACTATCTCTGGCAATTCCAGTATTTTTCCAAGCACAACTTACTAACAACGCAAGGAGAAGAAATTATAACCTTTCATCCGGGCTTTAAGAATACACATGCCGGTCCCGATTTTTATCAATCGCGCATAAAGATTGGCGAACTTGAATGGGTTGGTAGTGTTGAAATACACATTCATTCTTCTTCATGGCAAGCGCACAATCATAATCTAGATGAAGCATATGAAAATGTTGTGTTGCATGTCGTGTGGAGTGATGACAAACCAGTAAAGAGAATAGATGGAAGTCATATACCTACTTTGGAATTAAAAAGCCGAGTGGATGATGTACTTCATATGGCTTATAAAAAACTGGTGAATAGTCCGGAGGAAATTCCGTGTGCTTCTTCTTTTGGAAATGTATCAGAGATTACCAAACTCTCGATGTTAGATCGTGCTTTGTCGGAAAGATTGGAAATAAAAGCAGAAGTAGTAAATCAACTTCTTCTGCGGAATAATAATGATTGGGAAGAAACCGTGTATCAAGTGATGGCCAGGAATTTTGGTTTTCATGTGAATGCAGATCCTTTTCTGCAACTCGCACAAAACCTGCCATACAAAATAATAATGAAGCACAGCGACAAGCTTATTCAAATTGAAGCCTTGTTGTTCGGTCAGGCTGGATTTTTGGAGGAGACAAAAGACGATGAATATACTTCTACCTTAAAACGCGAATACGATTTACTTAGCAGAAAGTATAATTTAAATGGTGGTAGATTAAATAAAGCGCACTGGAAATTTCTTCGACTTCGTCCGGCTAATTTCCCAACAATCCGATTGGCTCAATTTGCCAACCTTTTATTCATTCATCGTAATTTATTTTCGAATATGGTGGAGGCAAGTAGTGAACCGAAATGGAAAACATTCTTCAATTTACAGCAATCAGAATATTGGCTACACCATTATCAGTTCCAAAAGAAGACAGAGGAGGGAGTTCCAGCGTTCGGACAAATGAGTATAGACAATGTTTTAATCAATTCACTAGTACCCATAGTGGTTGCATACGGAAAATCGAAAGACGATCAGATACTGGTAGACCGCGCAATCGCTATATTGCAACAAGTTAAAAGCGAATCAAACAAAATCACACGACTCTGGACTTCGCTGCAACTAAAAAGTAAAAATGCATTCGATTCACAGGCAATGATTGAACTTCATAATAATTTTTGTTTAAAGCGCAGGTGTTTGGAATGTATGATTGGTGCATCTTTGATTAAACCAGTTTCGTAATGCAGATCATTGTTGCAATTGTTCACATCATTATTCTTGCAGCATTCTCGTATTGGTTATGGAAACGAGAATTTTCATCACTGAGAATTTATTTTTGGCCGGCTTTGATGGTAAAGGTATTGGCTGGAATTTCGTTAGGACTCTTGTATACATATTATTATTCGGTTGGTGATACCTTCCAATATTTTGCAGATGCAACAAAGCTGGCTGCATTGGCTCACGTTGATCTAAAAACCTATTTCGCTTTTCTTTGGTCAGGAAATGAATCGTTTGATATTTGGTCGGCAATTGTTCTGAGAGAACCACGTGCATTATTCCTTATAAAAATAGTGAGCCTGTTGTCTTTGATCACGCTCAATAATTATTGGATTATTTCCATCTACTTTTCAATGGCATCATTTTATGGTGCGTGGCTGTTGGCGAAGCAAATCGTTGTGTTGAATCAATCTTACAAAAATGCAGTTGCAGTGGCCTTTCTCTTTTTTCCTTCAGTTGTTTTCTGGAGCTCGGGTTTAATTAAGGAGAGTCTGGCCATGGCTTGTTTATTTTTTCTTAGCTCACTTTTTATAAAGGCATGGATAAAAGAAAAGCTGACTATAATAGATTGGGTATTTTTGATGTTCACATTATGGATGTTGTGGAATCTAAAATATTATTACCTCGCTGTTTTTCTGCCCATTGTTTTTACAAGCTTGACTGTTAAAACTTTCCTTCTCCGCGTTTTAAGTTCGAAGAATATTTTCGTTCGATTGATGGTATGGCTAATCGTTTTGACTGTGCCCGTTGTTGCTATTAGTTTCGTTCGTCCGAACTTTTATCCGGAACGATTTTTACATGTGATTGTATCAAACAATCAGGCCTTCCTTGAAAGATCTGATCCGCAAGATGCAATTCAGTTCCATGACCTTCAGCCTACTGTAATTAGTGTATTGATGAATTCACCTAGGGCCTTATTCTCAGGTTTGTTTCGTCCTTTTGTTTGGGAAAGTCATTCTGTTTTTCAGCTTCTTGTCGCTATTGAAAACGCATGTATATTTCTGCTTACCTTTGCTGCACTTTTTCGATGGAGAGCATTACTTCAATCAGCGCACCGGCTGCTGGTCTTTTCAATCGTTAGTTATACAATTCTGCTTTGTATTTTTCTGACATTGTCCACCCCTAACTTTGGGACGCTGGCACGTTACAAAATAGGGTTTATGCCTTTCTTTCTGTTGGTCATTCTTATTGACAACCCAATACTATCTCGTATTTCTTCTTTTTACCAAAGATCAATTTCGAACCTTGTTCGGTAGAATTGGACGATCTACCTTTGTTTCTATATTTCAACTATGGAAAATCCGGTTATTATTTTTGGCGCAAATTCTTTGGGCCGCTCAGCAAAAGAAATTTTCGAAAGCAATGGAAATGTGGTCTATTGTTTTTTAGATGACAACAAAAAAACACACAACACAGAGATCGATACAGTAACTGTACTAGGTAGTACAGATGATGATGGCTTTTTAAAATTAATCGGAAAGAAGTGCGAAGCCTTTGTGGCGATTGATGATAATAAATTAAGAAAGAGCATTGTGCAGATGTTGCAGGAAGTTCGGCATGTGCAACCAGTCAATGCATTTCATAAATCTACCATCGTACCTGAATCCGCAGAGATCGGTCATGGAAATTTTTTCGACATGGGAGTGAAGGTAGGCGTTGGCGCTAAGATTAAAAATCAATGCCTTATTCATGCCGGGGCTATTATTGGTGCTGAATCTTCTTTGGGAGATTTTGTACAGGTGGGAGCAGGAACAATTGTTGGCGCTGGTGTTGAAATCGAGGACGAAGTGTTTATTGGATCTGGTGTTACGATCGTTGGAGGAATTACAATTGGTAAGGGTGCAAGGGTAGGAGCAGGTTCTGTGGTGGTAGCACCGATCAAAGCAGGTGAAACTGTTTTTGGAAATCCGGCACAAAAAATAAAGAGTTAGAAAAAATCCGTTAACCGAATGGCAAAAATCTCTGAAACCGATTTGATTCTAAATGATGATGGTAGTGTTTATCATCTTAATTTATTGCCGAAGCATATTAGTGATACGATCATCACCGTAGGTGATCCCAGCCGGGTTTATCGGGTGAGTCAGTATTTTGATGATGTAGAGTTTGAAATGAACAAGCGCGAGTTCATCACACACGTAGGAACATTCAATGGAAAAAAAGTTACGGTTATCAGTACCGGTATGGGTACAGATAACATTGAAATATTTTTCACTGAGTTGGATGCCTTGATTAACATCGATCTTAAAACCCGGGAGCCAAAAAGCAGGAGAAAGAAAATAAAAGTAATTCGTATTGGGACTTCTGGTGCCTTACAAGAAGACATACCATTGGGTACTCATCTCGTTACCGATTACGCAGTTGGTCTAGACAATCTCATGAATTTTTATGATCTGAAAATGGATGAGTTCGAGCAAGGTATTTCTGCTGACATAAAAAAGAACACCAGCTTAATGAGTGCGCCTTATGTAGTAAAGGGTTCTGATATGTTAAAAGAACAATTTGCTTTTGACATGGTCTCGGGTAATACCGTTACAACGCCAGGATTCTATGCACCTCAGGGACGTGAGGTACGCATTCCTATAAAGTTTCCGAAACTGTTGGAAGAATTGAATTACTACCACAACAAGACCAGTGACTTCTGGCTCACTAATTTTGAAATGGAAACGGCCGGTTATTATGCAATGGCTCGATTACTTGGACATGAAGCATTAAGCGTAAACGCGATCATCGCGAACCGCGTAAAAAATAAATTCTCTAAAGACCCCAATAAGGTTGTTGACAGTTTGATCAAGAAAGTGCTGGAGCGAATTTAAAAAATGTTCAAAGTTCAAGGTTTCAGGTTCAAGGTTATGCAGCCACACAGTATAGCGAAACTTTGAACATGGAACTTGGAACCTGAAACTATTGCCCGACTTCCATTTTCATTATATGCTTACCAGCATTCAATGGATCGGAATGATAGAAGCCTGAAAGGATGCGGTGCGCAATTTGCTCGATTACTAATTCGTCATCTTTTTTACCTTCCTTACCTCTCCAGAAAACACGTTGAGGGTGACGTTTCATGTCCTCCACATAAGCGAAGGCGTTTTGATATTGTTCGTCAGTGAAGGTAATGGTGAAGCAGGTTTTTACTTTTTGAGTGCTCATAGTGCATGCTTATGGTTACGGATGGTTTGCAAGAGTTATGCCACTTGCTAATCACATTAATCTTACAAAAAATCCAGAAGGTGCGCCAAGGTCCTGACCGATGGCGGTCGAAAGTGTCCGTGGACGGGAATAGATTGTCGAGGTTTCTTCTGAAATTAGGAGGGTACTGGCAGTTTGGTTTTAAGTTTAGAATGATGAAAAAATTAAAGGTTAATCGTTAATAGTGGGCTGAAGACTTGGGTGGGTTAGCAGAAAATCACTCGATAAGCTCAAAACCTTGAACCTGAAACCTTGAACTTTGAACCTTTACCCGACCGATAACTATTAACCGATTACCGATTATCTTCGCACCCAAATGAGAAACTGCACAATCTTCACGCTATCCAACGGCATTCGTGTCGTACACCAATATATACCCACAACCCATATTGTTCATTGTGGAATCTTCCTCGGTATCGGGAGTAGGGACGAAACCCTGGCAAACCAGGGTATCGCACACTTTTGGGAACATATGGCCTTTAAGGGAACAAAGAAGAGAAGTTCATTGGATATCATTACAAGTCTCGATTCGATTGGGGGAGAGTTAAATGCTTTTACCGATAAAGAGAAAGTGGTTTTCTATGCCTCAGTTCGGAACAACTATTTTGAGCTCGCAGTAGATGTGTTGACCGACATCACTTTTCAATCTGTATTTCCTGAGAAGGAACTCGATAAAGAGCGAGGTGTTATCATCGAAGAGATGGGAATGTATTTCGACAATCCGGATGATTCTATTCAAGATGAATTGGAAGCATTGATTTTCAAAAACCATCCGATGGGGATGAATATCTTAGGGCGTGAAGAAACTGTTCGAGCATTTAAGAAAAAAGATTTCCAGTCGTTTTTCCAGAACCATGCCGATAATAAAAAGATTGTATTCAGTTGTGTAGGAAACATTACACTTGAGCAAGTTGAAAAGCTTGCTAAAAAATATTTGGAAAAAAGACCAGCACAGAAATCAAGTGTCAAGAGAAGAAAATTTAATACCTATAAGCAACGTGAGCTTACAATACAACGCGGTGTAAAACAATCACGATATGCCATTGGTTGCGAGGCGTATCCATTGCTTCATCCGAACCGAATTCCGTTTTATCTTTTAGTCAACATGCTAGGCGGACCTGGAATGAATTCAAAACTGAATTTAGCCGTGCGCGAAAAGCATGGACTAGTTTATTCGATCGATGCCCAATACCTATCCTATGCAGACACCGGAATGTTCGCGATTTATTTCGGCACCGAACCTAAGCAAGGAAAAAAATGTCTGGCGCTTGTTCGCAAAGAATTAGATAAGCTGAGCGATAAACGAATTAGTGAGAAAGAATTTTTATCTGCCAAAGAACAAATCAAAGGGCAGCTGGCCATGTCGGAAGAAAATAATTTAGGACTCATGATTATGATGGGTCGTGCTGTTATTGATCTCGATCGTGTGCCTTTGTTGCAAGAGGTATATGATAAGATTGATGCTGTGAGTGCCAAAACAGTTCAGAGGGTAGCGCAGGAAATGTTCGATGAGAAAATGTTGAGTTACCTCGTGATGGAACCAGTAGCTTCTTAATGTAGATGGAAATAATAAATAAAGATATTGATCAATACGCTGCTCAACACAGCTCCGATGAAAGTGCATTGTTAAAGCAAATCAATCGAGATACATATGCGAAGGTAATGATGCCACGCATGTTGTCTGGTCATCTTCAAGGCAGAGTGTTGTCCATGATCAGCAACATGATCAAGCCGAAACGGATTTTGGAGATTGGAACCTATACAGGCTACTCCGCTCTTTGTTTAGCAGAAGGACTTCAGGCAGATGGAAAGCTGATCACAATTGATATTAATGAAGAATTGGAATCACGGGTGAGAGGATATTTTTCCGCTGCAAACCTTAACGATAAAATTGAATACTTAATCGGCAATGCTGCCACCATCGTTCCCACATTAAAGGATGAGTTTGACCTTGTTTTCATTGATGCTGATAAGGAGCAATACAGTAGATACTATGACCTTGTAATCGACAAAGTGAAGCCCGGTGGAATTATCCTTGCCGATAATGTATTGTGGAGCGGAAAGGTGTTGGATTCAAAGCCTGACAAAGACACACGAGCAATAATTGAGTTTAACCACAAGATTCAGGCAGATGAGCGCGTTGAGAATGTATTGCTTCCCATTCGGGATGGGATTATGATGATAAGAAAGCTATCTTTGTAGAACGAATATTTTATGAGATTACTCTTCGCGCTATTTTTTGCTACCACATTGATGGCAGCAGCGCAACCACCACAGGTTCCGCACAAAATGCATTTTGCTGGCATCACGCTCACCATTCGTGATGATGCCCGAAAAGAAATTCAAAAGGATGTTGATGCACTGACTCAATCACCCAAACACTTTAACATTAAAGTGGAGCGCGCAAAAACCTACTTCCCCATCATCGAGAAGATTTTTGAAGAAGAGCGTGTGCCGGACGATTTTAAATTTCTGGTGCTTCAGGAAAGTGCGCTCATATCGGATGCCGTTTCAGTTTCGAATGCTGTAGGGTATTGGCAGTTCAAAGATTTTACGGCCATGGAAATGGGTATGCGTGTCGACAAGGAGATTGATGAGCGGATGAACATTTCATCGGCATCACGTGGCGCTGCAAAATACATCAAGAAAAATAATTTCTATTTCAATAACTGGGTCTATGCCTTGCAAGCGTATCAGATGGGAGCAGGGGCGGTGTTGAAATCAGTTAAGGATAGTGAGAGTGGTGCGAAGCACATGGAGATAACCAGCAGAACCTATTGGTATGTAAAGAAATTTCTGGCGCACAAAATTGCCTTTGAAGAATCAGTAAAAGGCCCAGGACAGATTCAGGTTATTACCTATGAAAATAAAAACAGAAAAGCGCTCACGGATTTAGCAAAAGAAGTTTCAGTGGCTGAGGCTGATCTTCAATCCTACAACAGATGGGCAAAGAAAGGTATTATTCCAGATGATCGTGCCTATACAGTTCTCATTCCGGTTATTGGTGATGCAAAAAACATTACTATTCCAACAACCATTGCTGCCACCATTCCCTCTGCGAAAGCAGACCCTGGGAAAGGGAACATTCTAGTATCGACAAGTGTAGCATCAGAAGATCGAATTCGTATCAATGGTATCTCGGCCATTAAAGCAAAAGAAGGTGATAATGCTGCGCGATTATCAGAACGAGGTCAGGCCGACCTTTCCGAATTTTTGAAGTGGAATGATATCTCCATCAGCGATCGCATTTTCCCAGGCCAGTATTATTTATTAGGTAAGAAAAGAGCCAGAGCATCTGAAGCGTATCATAAAGTTGCCTCAGGTGAAAACTTGTGGCAGATTAGTCAGCGCTATGGTGTACAGCAACGCAAGTTGAAGAAGTATAATAAGATTAATTCAGATTCCGATCTTAAGCCTGACATGATGTTATGGCTGTCTGCAACTAAACCAAAAGATGGAGATCAGATTGTTGCTGCTGTGGAGATCGTTCAGGTGGATAAGAGTCAAACTTTTTCATGGGCTGTAAATCCAGACCAGAGTGAAGAAGCACCTGTAATAGCCACAAATACAAACGGACAAAAATCAGAATACGCGAAACCAACACCCGTTGAAAATACTCCGGTTATTCAATTGCAAGATGAAGTCGATTCGACAATACAGCATTTAACAACTCCTGTAGAACCCGTTCTGAAAGGAGACCATTCCGTAGTAGCAGGTGAAACACTATATGCCATCGCACAACAACACCAGGTTTCGGTAATGGACCTTGTTACTTGGAACAACCTGAATCTTCAGGAAGGCATAAAGCCCGGTCAAGTGCTTAAAGTTTCCGGACAGAAACCGGAAATAGAAACTCAACAAACCGCGAAAGCTCCAGAGCCCGCTAAAGCAACTGAAATAGAGCATGTTGTGAAATCAACTGATACATTGTATAGCATTGCTCGAAAGTATAGCGTAACCATTAAAGACCTCATGGAATGGAATGGCAAGAAGGATTTTGCTGTTTCGGTTGGTGAAAAGTTAATGATCAAACAGAGGTAGCCGCTCATTTTGGACTGTTTCAATTAATTTCTTAGGTTGAGGGCTCGAATTTCAAGATATAGCCAAACTTATGTTCCAAAAAAGGATATTTTTGTGGTTCTTGAAGAACAATGTGAGGACAGATTTACAAAACTTTGATGCAAACGGATTTTAAAACAATAGATTTAGTCATGCTGGTGGATGACAACGACACTGATAATTTTATCAGCAAGCGTATCATCGAAATAACCAAGTTTTCCAGTCGTGTAGAGGTAAAAGGATCAGGCAAGGCAGCGCTTGACTATCTCCGGGAAAACCAAAACAATGCAGAAAACCTACCCAGTCTTATTTTCCTGGATATCAACATGCCCATCGTTGATGGTTTTGTGTTCCTATATGAGTTTGAAAAATTCAATGAGGTTGTTCGCAATAAGTGTAAGGTAATTATCCTCTCTAGCTCCGATAACAAACGTGATATTGATAAGATTGTGAATAACAACCACGTCATCAAGTTCATCACTAAACCTCTTACTGAAGTAGCGCTGGACGAAATCAAGTTGAACAATATTTGAGTTTCGGAGTTTAGGTTTTTAAGGCTTATTTTCGCTTTAAATCCGGACCCGAAATGAACAAAAAAACTACCCTCATTGTCTTGGCGTTGCTTCTTCTGGCAACCATTAGCATTCAATCGCAAGCCCAAATTGTAAAGCCCGATACCCTTTCAAGATGGAAGAAGAAATTGGTCTTCAATATCAACTTAAATCAAGCTGCATTTTCATCCAATTGGAAAGCCGGGGGAATAAATTCCATTGGTGTCAATGGTCTTTTCAATTATACAGCAAACTTCAAAGACGGTAAACGTTCCTGGGATAATCAAATTGGTTTCCTCTACGGATTTGTAAACAACAAAGGTCAAGGCCAACGCAAAACGCTTGACAGGATATACTTAGATACAAAATACGGTTATGATCTCAATAAGAATTGGGGACTGTTCAGTTCGCTTAACTTCCTTTCTCAATTCAGTGCAGGTTACTCTTACTCCAAAGATCCCGTAAGTGGTGCTGAGATAGAAACTTTAATCTCTGATTTTGCAGCACCTGCTTTTATCACTTCTGCGTGGGGTCTTGAATATCATCCGGTAGATTATTTCTTCGTTCGCATTTCTCCTTTTGCACCACGTGTTACAATAGTGACTGATAATAATGGAAGGTTTGATGATGCGAATGGTGTTGATATTCCGGCTCCGTACGGTGTCCCAGTTGGTGATAACACACGTTTTGAATGGCTGGCTTTTCAATTGGTGTCAGAGTTTAACAAAGACATTGCAACAAACATTAATTTGAAAGCTCGTTATGTTATGTACGCTAATTATGAAACGCTTGAATTAAAAACGATTGACCATCGCCTTGAAGTGATGCTCAACGCCAAAGTAAATAAATTCATCAACGTAGGTTTGGGAGGCATCTTGCTTTACGATTACGATCAGGACTCTGGTGCACAGTTTAGCCAGATGTTTAATTTCGGATTTAACTATACCTTCCAGAATTACGCAGAACCAAAATAGTAAAAAATCAAACCCGGAATCATCCGGGTTTTTTTATGACCTTTACTGTGTGAGCAGAAACTATACTTAAAACTCCTTTGTGAAACTTCGTCCTTGGTGTCTTTGTGGCAAAGTGAGTTTGCTGAATCTATAAATCCCATCAGTTAAAATATCTTCGTATGTCAAAAGAACAATTCATTGCAGCCATTAATAAATCATATACGATTAATGGCGCGTCTATTTATCTCGGTGCAGGAATATTACAAGGCGAGATTATTGCCGATGCAAAAGTTAATCTCCCGCTGCGGATGATGAATCGACATGGATTGGTAACAGGTGCAACAGGATCTGGTAAAACAAGAACACTTCAATTAATTGCAGAACAATTATCAGCGGCTGGTGTACCTGTTTTTATGCCTGATATGAAAGGCGACATTTCGGGAATTTCAAAGGAAGGAGCAGTAAACGATAAGATCACAGAGCGGGCAACAGCGCTAGGAATAAAATATGCACCATCGGGATTCCCAACAGAGATATATTCATTAAGTGGAAAGTTGGGGGCACAGATGCGTGCTACAGTCACCGAGTTTGGTCCCATATTACTCAGCAAAATTTTAGAGCTGAATGATACTCAAACCGGTGTGTTAAATGTAATCTTCAAGTATTCGGATGATAAGAAATTACCGATTGTTGATTTCAACGATCTTAAGAAAGTACTGAGTTACTTAACTGAAGGACCGGGTGCTGCCGAAATAAAAAACGATTACGGAAAAATTTCTTCGGCTACCTCTGGCACAATCTTGCGCAAAATTGTCTCACTTGAACAACAAGGTCTTAACCAAATTTTTGGAGAAACTTCCTTTGAAGTGGATGATCTCTTTGAGAAGGTAGATGGAAAAGGTGTAATCAGTTTGCTGAACGTTTCGGATGTTCAAAATCAACCCGCTGTATTTTCTACTTTCTTGCTCGCCTTGCTTGCGGAACTTTATCAACGATTGCCAGAAGCGGGCGACTTAGATAAACCGAAATTGATTTTCTTTTTGGATGAAGCGCACTTGCTCTTTAAAGATGCACCAAAAGCATTCATGGATCAAATCGAACAGGTAATCCGATTGATTCGATCGAAGGGTGTAGGTATTTTCTTTTGTACGCAGGTGACACAAGATGTTCCAGCTTCTGTCTTATCGCAATTAGGGAATAGAATACATCACGTTATTCGTGCATTCACACCCAATGATGCTAAGGCATTAAAAGAAACTGTAAAAACTTTTCCGAGGTCTGAGTTTTATGATATGGAACAACAGTTCACACAACTCGGAACAGGTCAGGCATTCATTACCGTATTGAATGAAAAAGGAATTCCAACCGAAACAGTAGTTACGCATTTAGCACCACCCTCTTCAACAATGGGCCCGCTGGATGAAACTGAATACAAAAATCTTCTAAATGATTCTGATATTTATAAAAAGTATAAAGATGCTGTTGATCCAAAGAGTGCATTTGAATTATTAAACGATCGCATCACTCAACAGCAGGAAGAGAAGGTAGCTAAAGAAGAAGCGGAGCCAGCACCTCGTTCAACCTCTAAAAAACAAGAGAAGTCAACGTTTGAAGAAGTGATCTCATCACCGGTAACGAAACAAATTGGTCGTGAATTAGTACGTGGAGTTTTTGGCGTTTTGTTTGGAACAACAACCCGAAGATCAACCAGTAGAAGAAGGGGTGGAATTTTTTGAAAATAAAAAAAGCCCGACTGAATGAAAAGCCGGACTTTTTTAGTGAATTAAATTCGGTTATTGATAGGCAGGTTTATGACCATGGTTCATACCTGCATCAGACTCAATTTCTCTGATTACTTTATCTGCTCGTTTCTGAGCGAGGTTCTTTTTGTATTCAAACCATTTCTCTTCACTTACTTTGCGCATGATGTTGTCGATGGTGCGTTGTACCGTAAGATTCCATACACCTTTCAATGTCATTGGTATTCCATGTGCAAGTGTTCGAACGGAAAGGCCAAATCCGCCTGTTACATATTCGATGTGATGCCAGTAACCACTTGGCATGAACAAGGTATCGCCATGTTCTAAAATGGTGGTAACACCTTTAACATATTTCAAACCTGGATAGGTATCAAAATCAGGATGATCAATATCCACAGTAGAGTGAACATTGAACGGTAAACGATATAGAAGTTTGGATTGAGAAGGAGCAAACAGAACTACTCTTTTCTTGCCGTGAAACTGAGTAAGAAAAACGTTACTCATATCAATATCCTGGTGCATGCGTGTAATGGATTTTGGCGGGCCAAAAAACATGAATGGAATTTTTACATATCGCTTAACGATATCAGGATACCCAAAATCTTTTAACAATTCAGGCTTGTGTTTGAAAACCGGAAACAGAAACAAACGCAAATCCGTTGGCTCACGCTCAATCAAGGCAAGGTATTCATCAAAACGCATTGTTGCATTTGGAATCTGAAGGGTCTTTGACAGATCTTCCTTTCGGTTTCCGAATAGGCCTACTTCAATATCGCCCATGATTTGCTTGAAGTAATCCATCGTCCATTTAGTATAAGCCGGATATTGTTTCCACAAACCACGTAAAACAACTGGCTTTTGTGGCTTATAGTACTGCTTGTAGAACTCCTCTCGGGTAATCGATGTACCATCCACAACTGGGATGGGCGTCTGTATATCAAGTGCCATAGGTATCGTTTCTAAAATCTTACAAAATTAAGGGAACTATCAGTTTGGGCAACGTATTGAAATCGAAATTATTTTACGCAAGCGTGCGCTGAAGGTTACTTAGAAGTCCGTATCGAGCCCTAAACGGTCTTTCATCTCCTTTAATAGAGGGTTTTTATCCAATAGAAAGTCGAATTTATCGCGATCGGTGTATTTCATTTTTTTCTGATCCATTTCCCGAAGCTCTCCTGAAACGTGAATAGAGTTGTTTTTTAGCTTCTCCCGCAAGTAGGTGGTAAGTTCACTTTTCAGTCCAGCAAGCATGGTGTCTTGAACAGGATTGAGGAGGTGAACAACAATTCGGTTTTTATCCAAATCAAATGGCTGCATCAGCATTTGAAACTCTGCCTGAAATTTTTTTCGTTGTTCTGCAAAATCTTTCCAGGCCAGCTGAAGTGAATCAAGGGTGAAATCCTGATCGGCTTCTCTTTGAATTTCTGCTGCTATTATCTCTTCTTCTTTCTTTGGTTCAACTTTTAATAAGTTGGTCAGTTTAACGGTCGTCTTAGGAGCTGATTTGAATCTTGATTTTTCAGAAAAGTCTTGGCGTGCGGCAGGCACAACAGCGGGTATTGATTCAGCGGATGCAACTACTTTTGTTTCAATGGATGCTTCAAGGGCTGGAGAACTTTCAGCTTCTTGTTCCTCAGATGTTACGCTACTTTTTTTTTTAACCCATCCTGTTGATGGTTCACCTGATCGAGTTGGAGAACGGCTCCAACATGTGCCATCTTCATCAATGCGAGTTCAACTGAAAGACGCTGGTTCTTGCTGCTCTTAAAATAGATGTCACATTGATTGCCAATGTTTAGCCACGTGAGCAACAAAGAAGGTGATACTGCTTTAGCTTGTTCAGCATATTTTCTTCTAACGCTATCGGGTACCTCCATCAATTGAGTAGTGCGGTCATCTTGAGATACGAGGAGATTCCGAAGATGCTCACTTAAGCCAACAATAAAATTATGGCCATCAAATCCTTTTCGCAATACTTCATCCAGCAGCAACAACGGTTGTGTATGATGTTGTGCGCGTAAAGCATCTACCACCTGGAAGTAGTAGTCATAATCCAGAATATGGAGATTGCTTAGCGTATCTTTAAATGTAACGCCCTTGCCAGCAGAGTACGTTACCATCAAATCAAAAATAGAAAGTGCATCCCGCAGGGCACCATCCGCTTTTTGTGAAATCAAATGCAATGCTTCAACTTCTGTTGGAATGCTTTCGGTATCAGCAATCTTTTTTAAGTGATTGGCTATATCGCTGATTTGAATCCGGTTGAAATCAAAAATCTGGCAGCGGGAAAGAATGGTAGGAATTACCTTATGCTTCTCAGTTGTTGCCAAAATAAAAATGGCATAGGATGGTGGTTCTTCCAGTGTCTTCAAAAAAGCATTGAAGGCCGCATTGGAAAGCATGTGCACCTCATCTATAATATAGACTTTGTATTTTCCGAATTGAGGAGGATAACGTACCTGATCGATCAGGTTACGAATGTCTTCCACCGAGTTATTGGAAGCTGCATCTAACTCAAAAATATTGAGCGAATTGGTGGCTGCTTTTTCTTCAAAGCCATTGATGAGGCGCGCTACAATACGGGCACAGGTTGTTTTTCCAACACCGCGTGGTCCACAGAACAAAAGCGCCTGTGCCAGTTTATTATTATCGATGGCATTTTTAAGTGTGGTGGTAATATGCTCCTGCCCAACCACTTCATCGAAGCCGGTGGGACGGTATTTACGAGCCGAAACAACAAAATTTTCCATTGGGTCGAAATTAGTAGTTAATCGTTAATGGATAATAGTTAATCGCTTAATTCCTGATTTTTTTTTACGAGGTAACCGATAACTGGCAACCGGCAATCGATACCCTGCTCTGAAACTTTTTTAGTCTTATATTTGTCTCCCTTTTGAAATTCTATCTTTAGGATGGACAAAGTGTTCTTTGATTTTGGGGTCGACCGGTTTTGACAGGATGTGTGATGGCGTGTGCAAGCATGCAGGCTCATGGAATGAGAGCCTTAAAAGATAGTTCCAAACCATACTTGGCGAGTCTAACTACGCCATGGCTGCTTAATTTATCCGATAGGATAAATTAGCCTCGTCCCGATCAGATCGGGAAAGCCATCATCGCTCAGCATTGTAGTTTTGCAGGTGCTGATTAGCGGTGTCGTAATGCAGAATTGCTCCGTGTGATGATACTGAGCACGGTTAAGACAAGTAAATACGGAATAGTTTAGGTTGTTGCCTGCCTTGCTGCTCCCGACAATTAAAGTCAACTAAGCATGTAGAAAGTACGTCTTTATCTTCTCTGGACGAGGGTTCGATTCCCTCCGACTCCACTTGCCCATCATCAAACAAAAGCAAAAGCCCGACTCTGTAAAGAGTTCGGGCTTTTTTTATCTAAACGCTCAATGGATCATTCAATTTTTTAATAGCCGGCAAAGAGGAAATTTTTCTTCCTTTGGTTTGATCTAATTGAAGTTCTTGTTGTAAAGAGAGAGAGTTCGATAGATTTGGTATTCTGATAAAAAAAATTGTGCCTTTCCCTAAATCTGATTCAACGCTTGCAAATCCTTTCAAACGCTTCAGTGTTTCTTTAAATAAAAACAGACCAAGGCCTGAACCTTTTGAATCGGTATGAGCACGATAGAACATATCGAAAATCTTACCGACATGCTCTTTGCCAATGCCCACTCCATTATCAGCAAATTTGATGATTACCTCTTCCTCGTAAACGATGATGTTGATTTTTATAAACGAATTTGCTCTATCAAAATCGGCATATCGAATAGCATTTGATATCAGGTTGTTAAAGAGTACAGTAAGTCGGTTGAAATCAGAATAAAAGGGTATGGCATCGTCAATATTCACCTCTTTCATAATTTTCTCGTTTCCGTTCACAAACTTGTGGCTCTCGAATATTTCCCAAATAAGATTTTTTAAGTTTAGTCGTTCGGGATGAATTTCCATTCGTTTGTTTTTTGAATAGCTCACGATTTGTGAGATAAAACTTTCTGATCGGTTAATGCTCTTTTCCATCATGTCGAGGTACGCAACAAGCTCCTCTTGTTTATTGTCGATGCGCATGATGTTGATTAATCCCAACAAAGAAGTAAGGGGTGATCGAAGGTCGTGTGCTGTACTGTATAAAAAACTATCCAATTCAGTATTCACCTTTTTTAATTGCTTGTTTTTGTGACGAAGCAATTTTGATTTTTGCTTCAGCTCACTCATTTGAGCTTTGGTTTGATCCATTAGCAGAATGAAGGACTTCGTGAGTGTATTAATTTCGTTTGCTGCATTTCTGAAATTAAGATCAAGATTTCGTGATGAGTTTTCCGTAGTTACATTTCCGACAAGCTTTGAGAGGCGCGCAATGGGTTCAGAAAGTCGCTTCGATATCCACAACCCGGTGATGATGGAAAAAACGATGGCGCCACAAACTATAGATAAATAAAACATCATTGCTCTTTTCTGTGACTGTGATGATAATCGGGAGGAAAATTCCGCCAGTTCAAAATATTGGTTGCTCAATGAAAAGGTTAAATTATTTAACTGGTAACGCAAGCCCGCGTGACTGCTAAGACCAATCTGTGTTTGTATGTTAACCAGTTCATTGAAAATTCTGGCGTACTCTTTTAAGTGATAAATGGCATTTTTATTTTTTGCATGTTGGTTCTCTAAATCCTGCTCAATAAAATCGGCCAACGTATTAAACTTATCCACATACATAATATCATGACGAAGGAAGAAATCTTTCTCGTGTCTTCTCAGATAAAGAAGTTGAGTGATGTCAATACCGGTATCTTTTACCTCCAGCTTATGAGCATGCGCACGCATTTGGCCTTCCATTCCATAATCCTTAAACCCCTTTGTATAGAGAAGTCCCTCCAGCGATTCAAAAGCTTTGTTGTAGACTGTCAACGTGCTGTCAATCAATCTCAGGTTTTTACGAATGAAATAATTTTCTCTTTGCTTTTTAAACACCTCGTCCATTTTGAAATCAATGAGCTTGTTCAGACTGTCCCGGCTTTCTAAGAAAAAACTTTTTCGGGTAGTGAAATAAACTTCATTAGTGGCGTCAAGATCAAAGAAGTCATTGTCGGACTTGATTAAACTCAACGTAAGAATTTCAAGCTGGTTAATATTTCCGTGAATACGTGAAATCTCGTTGTTACGATTGAGAATGTAAAGAGAGACTAATACAACAACGAAGATTAAAAAAGTTAAAAAAAGAAATCCTGAAACCATACGGCTTCGTATGGAGTTGAGTTCAAAAAAATTAGGCATTGTTATTCCTCTTAAGTATAACGTAGAATGCAGTTGCTCTCCCTGTATTAATAAGGAAAAAATCTAAAGCAATAATGAAACAAAGGTACTATGCTTTCATTCGAATTATAATGCTCGCGATGTTATGGCTTTGTTAAGTCGTCAATAGATAATACTCTTTCATAGGCAAAACGCATCGCGTTATTCTAAAACAGGTATGAATGCTAACGATAGCGATCCCCGTGTTTTTCAGCGAAACGGAAATTGTGTAAAAATTAGTTAATACAACTTTAACAATCTGGTTCCATTTCTCCCGATCGAAAATTATCTCTTAGCGCAAAATTTCGTCTCGACAATCGAGACTAATCGATTTAACCAATTTTTTTTAATGAGCCTATGAAAAAAATCTATCATGAATTTCAAGACGGACGAACGATTGCCGCGCAGTATGGAAAGTACCTGCTGGTTGTGGTGTTCAGTTTTGTTGCAGCATTAGCACCGGTAAAGGTGTCAGGTGAAGTTATAAGCACAACTACAGCTTTGAATGAAGGCATGCAAGTTGTGTCGGTAAACGGAAAGGTAACAGATGAAGAGGGATTGCCACTTCCGGGTGTGAACGTGGTTGAGAAGGGTACCTCGAATGGAACGGTTACCGATTCGCAGGGCGGATATGCACTATCGGTTTCATCTGGTGAGGCCGTTTTGGCTTTTAGTTTTGTAGGAACATTATCGCAGGAGATAAAAGTTGGTAATCAGAACGAGATTAATGTTCAGCTTTTGTTCGATTCGCGTGCGCTTTCAGAAGTTGTGGTGGTAGGTTACGGTACGCAGAAAAAATCTGACATAACGGGTGCGGTAAGTTCTTTAAAGAGTGAAAATTTTAACCAGGGGGTCGTAACCAATCCGGGGCAGCTTTTGCAGGGGAAAGTTTCAGGTGTAAATGTTACCAGCGCCAGTGGCGAGCCTGGTGCTGCGCAAAATGTGATTATTCGTGGTGTTGGAAGTCTGCGTTCCGGAACACAGCCTCTTTATGTTGTCGATGGTTTCCTGCTCGACAACTCTTCTCAGGGAGTTGCCACCAACCCGCTAAACTTTCTTAACCCAAACGACATTGAAAGCATAGATGTTCTAAAGGATGCCAGTGCAACAGCCGTCTATGGCGCGCGGGCCTCTAATGGTGTTGTTGTTATAACGACCAGGAAGGGAAAATCAGGAAAAACGGAAATGAATTTCTCCGCATCTACAGCTTGGTCAACGATGTCAGGAAAAATACCAGTGTTTAGTGCTGATGAGTTCCGCAGCCAAGTGGTAGCCGAAGGTGGAACGTTGAACGACTTTGGTGGGAATACGGATTGGCAAGATGAATTGACTCAAACAGGTGTATCAAAACAGATGGATTTCTCTATCGGTGGCGCGACCACCGAGAAGTTCTCTTACTATGCATCCGTTGGCATTCAGGATCAGGAAGGAATTCTGAAGACTAGCGACCTGAAACGTTATTCCGGAAAGTTGAACATGAGTCAAAAGGCAATCAACGGACGGCTGAACGTTGATTACAATCTAACGGCCTCTCACATGGAAAACTTGCGCCCGAACATAGGCGCCACCATGAGTGACATGCTTAACATGAATCCTACTATTCCGGCTTATACCGATGGTGAGCCAACTCTGCTGACTACGAATGCTTTAAATCCTTTGAAGCGATATGAGATCTATAGTGATGAGGCTATCAATAACCGAATTCTCGCAGGCATTTCACCGTCAATAGAAATAGTAGACGGCCTTGTGTATAAGTTGAATCTTGGTGTTGACTACTCCGCTACAAACAGAGATGAGCAGTACAAACCATTTCCATCTGTTATAAATGAATCGAATATTTCAAACGGATCACTGTCAACATCCATCAGCACAAATACAAATAAACTGGTGGAGAACACACTTACGTATAATTGGCACAAGGGTGTACACAATGCAATTCTATTGGCGGGACACTCGTACCAGAGCTTTTTGGAAGAGAACAGGACCTTCAACTATAGCGGCTTCGCTAACAACAATATTGAGCCTAAGTATCAGGATCAAACCAGCACCACGGCCTATCCAACTTCCGTGAATGCGTCTGCTGTTAAAAACGAGTTGCAATCATTTTTTGGAAGACTAAATTATTCCTACAACGACAGGTACTTGTTTACGGCAACACTTCGTGCCGATGGGTCCTCCAAGTTTGGAGAGAATAACAAGTATGGCTATTTCCCTTCTGTAGCCCTGGGATGGAACATCAGCCGAGAGAATTTTATGAGTACCTCGTTTTTTAACAACCTTAAGGTACGCGCAAGCTGGGGTCAAACGGGTAACCAGGAAATTCCCTCCAAAATCACAAAAACCAGCTACACTGAAAACAGATTAATAACCGGTAATGACAGCTACAATACATATCCATTAGACCCGAATGCTACTGCCATTGGTGATTACCCATACGGTATAGCCTATACGCGCCTGGCCAACCCTGATCTGCAATGGGAAGTATCGACACAAATAGATGCAGGTATTGATTTCTCGGTCTTGGACGGTCGATTGAGTGGTAGTTTAGATTATTTCAATAAGGTGTCATCCAATATACTGTTGGAAGTTACGCCATCTGATCCCGTACAGCCTACTTCTACCTACTGGACGAACATCGAGAACATGAAAATCCACAATAATGGTATCGAGTTGGCGCTGGAGTATAGTGATAATACAACTGGTAACTTCACTTACACCATAGGCGGTAACATTACCTATATTCAGAACAAGGTTAAAGATTCGCCCTATGCGGTACTGACCACTGGTGCTGCACAGGGTTCTGGTCAAACCGGTGCCACGATTAATGGTTATATTAATGATGAGCCCATTGGAGCATTCTACATGTTTCAATTTGAGGGCATCGGCTCCGATGGACTCAACGTGTTTAAGGATGTTGTTCCCGATGGAGCAACATTAGACAATGACCGTACTGTGGTTGGCAGTGCCATTCCAAAGTTCATCTACGCTTATCATCTAAACTTTAACTACCAGAATTTTTCTTTGGGATTAAATTTTAATGGTGTAGCCGGAAACAAAGTTTACAATCATACGGCCATGAGTCTGTTTACAAAAGCACAGTTAACCAAGTCTAATAACACAACTGATTTTGCTGTACAGTATCCTGATGAGGTCATTTCTAATGCCAATACTGTATCCACACGTTATTTGGAAGATGGGTCTTTTATGAGATTGAACAACGCAACGTTGTCTTACAACCTGGCTTCAGAAAAAGTTGGATTAAGCCATATTTTCCGAAATGCCCGTTTTTCACTAACCGGCCAAAACCTGTTCACAGTAACGGATTATTCAGGGTTTGATCCTGAAATCAATACCGGATCAACGATGGGCGGGATTCAAACTTTTGGGATTGATTATTTCACATATCCAAAAGCAAAAACATTCCTGATCAGTCTTAACCTAACATTCTAGAGGGAAATGAACGGTTCTCTTGGTAACAACAAAATAGAAATCAAATGAAAAATATAAGATTAAATAAAACACTACTACTCAGTACATTCTTATTCGCATTATTCGGATGTACCGCTTTGGAAGAAGAAATTCTTGATGAGTCTCTTACAGGAACCGGACAGGCGGAAGTTGTCAGCGGCTCGATAGCGCCCGTGTATGGCAAGCTCCGTCAGGTTTGGTTGCATACTGTTAACTTCGGACTGCAAGAGGTTGCCTCCGATGAAGCCATCCTCCCTTACAGGGGCGGCACAGATTGGTACGATGGCGGAAAGTTCATTGCGGTTCACCAACATCTTATGACTCCCAGCAATGCGTTGGTTGGAGACACGTGGACGCACATAACATTATGCCTGGCCCGGGCGGTAGCTGCTGAAGAAGGATTGAAAGCTGAAGTAGAGAAAGGTAATACCGAAGCTCAAAATGCTCTTTATGAAATGATTGCTATGAATGCATATCTCAACATGATGGTACTTGACAATTGGGGGCTTGTGTTCAAAAAAGATCGTTCAGATCAGGTATCCGAAATTCTAAGAGGACAAGAAGCCATCGATTACATTGAAGGCAGACTTTTGTCGGTTGTGGATGTTATCAGCAACAGCAACGGCCCTGGCCGACTTAACACCGATGCGGTGCGAGCGTTGCTGGCTCGGTTGTACTTGAATGCTGCTGTGTATCGCGATCCTTACGGAACACCCGACTTCAAGCAGGGGGACATGGATAAAGTTATCGAGTACACAAGCGATATTATTTCAGGATCTCGTGCGTTGTCACCTGAATACTTTGATTTGTTCAGCGATGATAACCATACTAATTCTGAACTCATTTTTGCACTTGACCAGAGAGGTTTACTGGAAACCGAGCATAGCCGTTGGGCCTATTGGTCAATATCTGGCGATCAGGTTCCAAGGCCGGAGTTCCCAAGCACCAGGGGAACCGATGCCACAGCTGCTACTACTGATTTTATTCAGACTTGGGTTGATGCCTATGGCAGCGTAGATGCTGCAGTGGCTGATGCCCGCTTTTTTAAAGAGAACACCATCATACCCGAAGAACTTAAAGATCTTACCGGGGTAACCCCATCGAATGATTCAGAGCATTATTACTGCGTAAATGCAACTGATTTTGAAATCGATAGAGGAATACTTCGCGGCATTATCTGGGGCCCCAGAAAAGATGCCGGAGGGAATATTATGAAATGCGATGATGGAAAGGTCAGGATATATCCCGTTATCAATAGAAGAACCAGTGGTGCAAATCTCAAGTATGTAGATCATTCACTTCAGGTTGATTTTACCGCTGAGGGTAGTTTACACAACACAGGTCACAGATTTTCAAAATATCAGTTCAGCCATACGGCCACCAACTGTTGCTCCTACAGCAGTGTTGATCTGGTCTTGATTAGGTTGGGAGAGATTTATTTGATGCGCGCTGAAGCGAAGCTTAGAAAAGGAGATAATGCCGGAGCGTTGGCGGATATCAATACCTTACGAACTTCGAGGAATGCTCGTCTCGCGCAGACTCCGCAAGCGTTGACATCTATTGACCTCGATGTATTGTTTCGCGAATCGGGATTTGAACTTTACTGGGAAGGTCTAAGACGAAACTATCAAATACGGTTTGGCAAATATGAGGGAAGCTGGACAGATAAAACCGATAACGATGTTCACAAAAGATTGTTCCCAATTCCACAGAAGGCAATTGACGGTGCCTCTAGTCAAAAAGGATTTTTGGTGCAAAATCAGGGATATTAATGTAGTCCCACTGTCCACGGTCGACAGTCCACAGTCCCGGTAGCAATTACCGTGGACAGTGGACTGTGGATCGTGGACTTTTCTTAAACCACAACCATGAACACTACGCTACCTAAAATATTTCTCTTACTTCTGATAACACTTAGCGCTCTTGTAAGCGAAGCGCAAACGGAGAAAAATCAATCAGCCAAACTTCAAGTCAATCCACAAGCCCTTAACTTTATTGTGATGGGTGATTGGGGAAGAAATGGTGAAGACCATCAAAAGCAAGTAGCTGCACAAATGGGTAAGACCGCCTCAGAAGCAAGCGTTGATTTTATTATTGCTACAGGCGATAACTTTTATCCAAAAGGTGTGATCAGTGAGTTCGACCCACATTGGAAATATTCGTATGAAGATATTTATACCGCCTTCTCTTTGCAATGGGATTGGTATCCGGTTTTAGGTAATCATGATTACGGAGCGAACCCTCAAGCGCAAGTGAACTATTCAAAAATTAGCCGCAGATGGCAAATGCCAGCACGGTATTATTCTAAAACATTCATTCTCAACGATGACACCACTCAGCAAATGCTTATTGCTTTTGTTGATACTACTCCATTGATTAAGAACTACTACAATGGTGGAGGTCATGCTGTTCATGGACAAGACACTACGGCCCAAAAGCTTTGGTTGGAAAAATTATTGTCCAATGCATCACCTAATGTTAAGTGGAAGCTGGTGGTAGGTCATCACCCGATGTATACTGGTGGAAGCCGAACAGAAAATCACGACACGCGATCCATTCGTAACTCGCTGCAACCCTTGTTTGAAAAATATAAAGTAGATGCTTACTTGACAGGACACGAACACAGTCTTCAGCATATTACAGGGCCAGTAAAAACGGTTCACCATTTTATTTCTGGGGCAGCCTCCGAGCGTACCGCGGTTAGAATGTTACCCACAAGTAAGTTTGCAGCATCTGAATATGGATTCATGCTATTCTCTGCGATGCCCGATAAGATTTTTGTTCAATTAATAGATTTCAAAGGAAATATCCTTTACACAACATCCGTGGTTAAATGAACAACGTGCAATACAAAAGATGGAACTTTGAATTATTAACTTCTAACTTCAGACCTTAAACTACAGCATCATGTTAAAGTTCAACTTATCTCTTTTACTGTCGTGTATGCTCATAATAGTAAACGGTCAGGAGTATACATCTTCATCTATTTTTGCTCATAATGATTATGTTCACCCAATCCCATTTTATACAGCTTATTTTCAACAAGTAGGTTTTATTGAAGCAGATGTATTTTTAACGAAGAATGATTTAATGGTAGCCCATGAACAGAAAGAGATTGAAATAGAAAGAACGTTGGAAGAATTGTATTTAAAACCACTAAAAGAAAAGATAAAAAAGCAAAGCGGATTTGTGTATGCAGATCATTCGAAGGCGCTTACGCTGATGATTGATTTAAAAACGGAAGGCGTTACTACATTAAACACATTAGTAAAACAATTGAAAAAATATCCCGAATTGCTTTCATGTGGCACATTACAAATTGCTGTAAGTGGAAATATGCCTGAGCGTTCACAATGGAAAAACTATCCAGACTTTATACATTTTGATGGAAGACCAGGTGTTGAGTATAGTGCGGATGAGTTAAAACGAATTAACATGATTAGCACAAGTTTCAGTAATCATGCAAAATGGAATGGTAAAGGTGTTCTCAATAGAACGGAAAAGGAAAAATTAATTGCTCTTATTGATGCTTCTCATGCAAAAGGAAAGAAGATTAGATTTTGGGGAGCTCCCGATTTTACAAATGCCTGGTTCACCTATATGAATTTGGGTATTGACATTCTATGTACCGATGATGTTTTAGGATTATCAGACTTTATAAAAAATAAATCAAAAAACACTTTTGAGAACGACAAGGTATATCAGGTTTATCAACCAAAATACTCGTACGCCCAATCGGCTGTCCCAAAGAATATCATTTTAATGATCGGAGACGGAATGGGACTCACTCAATTGTATAGTGGTTATACTTCCAATCAGGGCAAGCTTAATATTTTCAATCTAAAAGACATTGGCTTTTCTGTAACTACTTCAACGGATAGTTACATTACCGACTCCGCTGCGGGGGCTACAGCAATGGCGACTGGTGCTAAAACGAATAACCGCTACATTGGTGTTGATTCGCTTGGCAATGTATTGACATCGCTTACCGAAAAAATGAAGAAGAAAGAGTTTCACACAGGTATTATTTCCGTTGGAGACATTACCGATGCAACACCAGCAGCTTTTTATGCACATCAACTTGATAGAGGTATGAATGAAGCCATTGCCAATGATTTCATGTTTAGCGGTATTGATATATTGATCGGGGGAGGAACATACGCTTTTAAAAACAGAAAGGATGGAAAAAATTTAATGGCTGAGCTTTCTCAAAAAGGTTACACCACCTCTGATACCTTTAGATCCTTGGATAGTATTCAAAATTCGAAATTTGTTGTACTGGATAATTCATCAGTGGTTTCAAAACAACAAGGCAGGGGCGATTTCCTGTCAAGATCTTTAAAAAAGACCCTTGCAGTGTTTGCACAAAACTCAAAACCCTTTTTCATTATGGCCGAAGGAGCACAGATAGATTATGGTGGACATAATAATGATTTAGAATATGTTGTACGTGAAGTACTCGACTTTGATCAGGCAGTTGGAGAGGCCATGAAATTTGTGGACATGAATGGCGAAACACTGCTCATCATTACAGCCGATCATGAGACCGGAGGACTTACTTTAATTGGTGGCGATATTGCCAAAGGACAGGTACAGGGAAAGTTTAGTACAAATGATCACACAGCGGTAATGGTACCCGTTTTTTCCTATGGCCCTGGTTCTGAAAAATTCAAAGGTGTTTATCAAAACACTGAGCTAAACGCTATCCTTTTAGGATTATTGAATTTGAAGTAATCTGACTTTTTTGTAAATACCTTAAATAACGTATTGCATTACTAAATTATCACAAAGTAGTAAGAGTACTATGATTAGCATTCTTACTACTTATCGTGTTGCCCAACGACTATCTTTTCAACAACGGAACGCTGATTCGCTAATGCGGATGGTGTGATCATGGAATTGATTAATTCTCCTACGGGTTCTACGTTGGTATAATCAAAACCTAACAATGAAGCAGCGGTCTTGGCAATTTGCTTTTGAAAGTATTGTGACTTTGTTTTCATTTCACCCAATGCTGGTGTATCGGGACCGACTATTGCAAACCACATTTGACTGGAGCCAAACGACAATCTTCCATGACTCTTCCAGCTACTCTTCGCTCCATTGCCTCGGCCATGATCAGTCGTAATGATTAATGTAGTTTGATCTTTATAGTCCTCTTGCGTTTGAATCCATGTCCACAATTTTCCTATCATCTCATCAGTTCGATGGGCAGATTTAAGGTAAGCATCATACCGGCCACCATGACCATGCTCATCGGTTTCGTCAAAACTAATGAAGAGAAATCTTGGCCGTTCTCGTTTAAGATATTCAAATGCATATTGAAATGTAAAGGCATCATATCGTGCACCATGTGGATTGGGAAGTATACTTTGTAATTCGTTTAATAATTTCTCGCGTTCTGAAATATCTCCTTCTGCTTTATCCTTTCCGGCATTTACAGGAATGTGACTTGTTTCTTCACGTGCTATAGATGACATCACTTCCCATGTTGCAAAGGCTGCCACTTTATTTTCAAAACCAACTTGTTGATTAACAAAGTCTAGAATTGTAGTATTTGGATTTTCAATGGCGTGATTGGACCGAATGCGTCTGTCAACAAAACCAACTAACAACTCGCTATACCCTGGATATGAAAACCAATGTGGGTTGGCGCAGTTTACCTGGTTATTATACTTTCTGTTTCCGTAGAGTTGCCCTTCGGTACCAATTACATTCCAGAAAAATGGTAAAAGATTCTCTCTTCTCTTTAGTGACGATGAATTCCAGAATAATTCAACGGTATGAACATCCTTTGTATACTCTTTATTAAAGAGTATAGCGGAGTCGGCACCCTGAAAGACCTCCTGCCAGCGAAAACCATCTAGCGTAATGATGATTACATTTTTTGTTTTTGTTTCCTGGGCGAGCACTGAACTACTTACCAGTATACATGCAGTAAACACGAATCGTAGTACCATACTATAAAGTACACGATGTGCTATGATGTTGACGTTAGACTGAAATTATGGAAGTGTTAGTATTCAATGAATGCAGAATAAACAAGGATATGTTTATTTAAAATCAGCGTAACTTAAAATCCAGTGATTGGAGAGATTCAAATGACCTATTCGAAGAAAACTCAATTTCTTTCTATTATTACCATTGGTTGGTCATCCAAATACGGAGTGCCATTAACTGCAGCTGTTTCAATTCTAAAACTCGTTCCACAACATTTATCTGTTCTGCTTGTAAAGCTGAAATCGAGTGTGTCGGTTACAGTTCCGTCAACCTCAAGAAAGGACCGCTCAATGATATAGGGTAGGCTCACGTCTACAGTTGATATACCCTTATAGGTGGATAACTTCGCAAAGATTTTATCATTACTGGAATCAAAGGCATAAATCCTAATGTCAGTAACATCGTATTTTTGAGTGGCTCCATACAATAAATCATTTCCATTTGAATCTGCATATCTAAACGTGAAGTAGAGTCCTTCGTATGGACCGAGGCACTGATCTCCAAAGAGACATAAATTACAACTTGAAAGGAAAAACAAAATGACGATCCAGAGTCTTTTCATAATTTCTCTTCTAATAACTGTTCTTAGACCCATACTCTCCTGGAATCGTTGCAATGAATTGACTTCATTCGTTTTTTCTTGTAGACAACTCAACAACGACAGAAGCCCAAAAGCTTCTTCCCATACCATCAACTCCTGAACCATGAATGCGGTAAGCCTTATCAAAAATATTTTGAATGCCGGTATTAATTCGAAATTTACGGTGATGGTATTCCAGTCTTGTGTTTAGCACAACCCACGGTGGTGTGCCACCTTGCTTGATTCTACTGTCTGCTTTATCCCCACTGGATAAATGGTCTTGTTTTTCGGCAGCCAGAAATTCAATTCTCCAAGTAAAGGCATTTTTAAACTTTGCATCTGCGCCTACTCTTCCAAAAAAAGGTGGTATACGACTGAGCGGTTCGTTCCTTGTGAGGTTATCTCCGATAGTGTAGGTTACATTGCCAAAGGTACTCAGCCATGACGCGGGCTGATAGATTACTGCCGCTTCAACTCCTTTAATCCGAGCCTTGTTCACATTTTCTTTTTTGTAAACTTTAAATCCGTCCAGACTGTCTTCACCATTGTAGGTAGAGGCAACATTGCTGATAAGATCGGTGAGGTTATTCTGATACACCAAAACTTCAGCCTTTACTTTTTGAAATTGTGTTCGAACACCAGCCTGATATTGAAAAGATTTTTCTGGAGCTAGATCATAATTCGGAACTTCGTATCGGTAATCTGCCACGCCTAAGCTCGCCACATCGTTTACATTGGGAGCACGAAAGCCCGTATTGGCGGAGGCAAGTAAATGAATATTCGTATTCGCTTTAAACACAATACCTGCATTACCAACTAACGCTTCAGGAGTCACCTTTGTCATTCCGAAGACCGAATCAATAACCTTCATCTGGACAAAGTTGTAACGCCCACCAATGGAAATATTAAACCGACTTAAGTCAATAGCATGGATAGAAAAGAAAGCAAGATTAGAATATGTAGTACCATCAGGATAAAGTCCACGCGCGGCATCCTTTTCGTTTGTCGTCTGGTTTTCATCCAAAGCCGAACTTTCAATCTGATCATTGTAAAACTCGATGCCTGAAGAAGATTTCCATCGCGAAGAGAATTCGGAAATAATTTCTACTGCGCCATGATAGGTATTGACATTGTCGCGTTCATAACGAACTACAGGATTATTGGTGCGCTGCTTCTCGCGTTCTTCCAATGAGTTTAAATATGCCACCGTATATTGTACACGCGAGAATATTCTCGATTTATGAAACGACTGCAATCGGATATATCCTAAATCGCGTTGTTGCGAATTAAAGTGATAGCGACTGTAGCTGCCCGAAGCAATTTGATGATATAGCGGAACATCTTTCTGCACCACATGCTGCCACGTTGTAGTAAGCAACATTTTTCCCAATTTTGCTTTTGTCTTTATATCCCAGTTGTATTCATCAAAACCGGTATGATAAAGCGTTCCCAAATCTCCTCCGGCATGTATATCTCCTAATTTTTTATAATCAATACCTCCGAGCACAGCAGCATTTTTAGAACCCAGTTCCATTTCTGCACGACCCGAATACTCCATATCATAATTCATGTATTGCGCATACAGTCGACCCGCAGCGGTTAACTTTTCCTGATCGGCAAACTCGGGCTCGCGGAAAAATAATTGAGCAACGCCACCAATCGCATCGGTTCCATATTGCACAGATCCTTGACCGCGCAGTACTTCTATTCGTTGAAGTGTCAACGGATTGATGGTGTTTACATATTGATTCGGTCCTGATCGAAAAGTGGAATTGTTAAAACGGATTCCATCGGTTAATAAAAGAGTATGATATCCCGTAAGGCCGCGAATGAAAGGAGAGCCACCACCATGATTTGTTTTTTGCATCCACACACCTGCCATGGACGACATCGCATCGGGTGTACTCATCGGGGATTGTCTAGTCAACTGATCGCGATTCAGGAGAACGACTGCATCAGATGAGGCACCGGCCTTCATCTCCATGCGTTGCGCGGTAACAATCAACACTTCATTTAACAAAATGGTAGAATCTCTTTTTAAAGAATCTAGCGAAGTAGCCTGTACCGATGGAATAAAGACTACTGTGAAAAGTAGATTAGTGAGCAATCGGTTTAGCATTTGCATTCTGGGTAATCCTCCTGCACTTTAATGATTCACTTCTTTACGCTTGTCTTTTTCGCGAGCCTTTTTAATCTCATCCGGATCGTCAAGTAGTGGCGATAGTTTCATGCCCTCCCAATCAAATTTTTCATCCAGCGGATCAAGAGCAAGTTGTGGATTGAATATTCTTGGATCAACTGGCACGGCAGTATACGGTTTAAAGTCAGGCTTATCGGTGAAGCAATCCTTCATGTCGGTTACACCAAAATCATATTGATTTAAATAGGGAATACCCAATACATTCCAGAAGGTTTTGAAAATTGAACCAAAGCTATAATGCTGATGACTATTAAAATTCTTTTTGGCATAAGGAGAAATAATCATCAGTAAACTGCGATGGGCATCAATATGATCATTACCGCCCTGTGCATCATCTTCGGTAACCACAATCATCATATTTTTCCATTGGGGTAAATGACTTAGATATTCCACCACTCGTCCAAGGGCAAGGTCATTGTCGGACATATAACTTTCATTATATGGAAATCCTGCCTTCGCCCTTTCTCCTGCACCGTGATCATTCAGCAATTGAAGTGTGAGCACAGGTGGTAAATCCTTTTTCTGATCAATGAATTTTTCGTTGATCTCTTTAATAAACACATCGGTGCGAAACTGATCGGGGATGGCCATGTTGAACGTTGGAAACATTCTTGATGTGCGATCGTACAGCGGGCCGGGTGTAGGATAATTAACCAAGTAGCGGACGCCACCATATTTGAATGTTGAATCAGAAAAACTTCCGGCATCGAACTCAACACCAAATCCAAAATTATAAAACTCAATACCATTACGTTCCAAATGTTCCCACATGGAACCGGCTTGATTATAGCTCTCTGGAAAAATAGCACCGGCCGCTCCGGTCATTCCAAATTTCCCCGGAGCTTTTGATTCTTCCTTCATACTACGCTGACCTCCGTAGGCAGCGGGAGCGTGAGTCTCCATCCATTGATTGGGATAGGTATTGGTGAGCCACACATGTCCATCGGCTGAAACATCAGAGTCAACATAGAAATTATCGCTGATGCTAAACTGTTCTGCTAATGCAAGATGATTCGGCATTACTGTGGCGTTTTTTACCTGCGATGTTTTCTTTTGGTTTGTAAACGATACATTCGCTGCATAACGGGCAAGCGATGAATCTCCTTCTCCGGAAGATAACTGGCCAAAAACTTCATCATAGGTTCTGTTTTCTTTCGAGATGAACACAATGTATTTGATCGGTGACTCTTTTTCTTTTGCAAAGGCAGGAATTGGATTTTTGTCATGTGATGTAGTCACGCTTTGAAACGAAAAATTATTGGCAATTACTTTTTGAGTAAGGGAATTCAATTCCTGATCGGAAGGGATATTCATAATTGAAACACTGCCCAGCATCAACGCACCAATGTAATCGGCTGATGGATGATCGAATGGAGGTTTGAAATTTTTACCGCCATTAGGTCCGCTGCCAAAACCTTTTGCATTGGCAACGATGAGTTGTTTGCCATCGGGAGTAACTTTTAGTTTTGATGGAAACCATCCTGAAGGAACGTGACCTAGAAGTTTCTGCGATGCAACATCAATGACGCCTACCGCATTGATACCCGCTTCTGCTACATATAATCTTTTTTGATCAGGTGAAAGAGTGAGGCCAAAAGGAATTACACCTTTTAAATTTCCGAGCCGTTCATCCAGTTTTAGTTCAATGCTACTTACCACAGTGTCTTGCTGCACATCGATCACCGAAATATTATCATTATTGCCATTGCTTACATAAACATATTTGTCCGTTGCCACCATCGAGTTGGGGCTTGATCCACCTACTGCAGAAATACCTTCCACTTCCTCACCCACCAATACCCCTGTTTTAACTTTTGAAATAACAACAGGATTTGTTTTACTGACATCAATACCCCAAACTGAAAAGGATTCCGGAGCATTTGGATCACCAAGCCCTTCGAATTCGAGTGTATCATTTTTAATACCTTCTTTCATTTCTTTTGAGCCATAGGCTGATGTTGGAAATTTCTGAGCCGTTTCTTTTATTCTTTTCTTGTCTAACGATTTGATATAACTGTATTCGAACATACCCACGTTGGCTACATAAACCGTTTTTTCATCAGGCGATAATGCAATACCAAAAGGATAACGACCCGTTTCGATATTATGAATGACTTTGTTTGTCTTTGTGTCAATCACAATCATTCGGAATCCGATCTGATCAACAGCATATAATCTGCTTCCATCTTTGTTAAGCACGAGATCACCAATATAGGCGTCACTGTAGTCGTGGTTGTCAAATGATTGGTCACAGGAAATTTCTCCGAGCTTTTTGTTTGTGGTCAGATCGAAAATGTAAATCCGGTTTTGCTGTCCACCCGCTACATATACGTTCTGATTATCAGGCGAGATGGCAAGGCCCATAAACACAGCTTCCAACAATCCTTCTTCGGGATTTAGGGTTTCCGGAATTTGCTTCAAGTATGGTGTTGTTGAATTATAATCCTTAATAATTGAAATGGAGAATGGACCAACACCCGAGTTTGCCGTAATGATGGTTTTACCATCCGGACTTATCGTCAAACCAAACGGATGTGGGGCAACCGTAATTTGTTTTCCGAGCGGTGAGATGAGTCGGCCATTAGGAATTACAGTAACACCCAGCCGATCAATATGAGTATATTGGTTGCCTGCCGGAGCCGTTGCCGTCCAGACTTTTATTTTCTCTTGTTCTTCTTTCGTACTGCAGGAAGCAAGAACGGTTGTTAAAACCAAAACACCGATTCGTAAATAAAACCTATGATTTTTGGGTAAGTCAATACTAGTCATATTTTGAAGATTAAAGAAGACAGGATTTAGGAAAGAGGTAAATTTCATTCTAAGGATTTTATTAGGACTGATTGCCGAAGAATTGATGGTTGCCCAAATGTAATACTTATGAGCGTGTCTAAAATACCATTTCTGTATTTCTAGTTTATTCGCCCATAATTATTTTCTGTCACACGATAGAAATAGAAGTTAAGGCATAGTCCACCCATCATACGTCCATCATGAAAAATAATTTATTGTTTAATCATGCATTTCATCCATCACATTTATTTTATCTGCTTCACGATTTCGTAACATAAGGTAATGTACAGCGGACTAATTTTTTAAAGATAGTTCCTCACTTATTATTTCCTGTTTGTTAACACCCTCTACACATTTTGTTTTCTTTTTGATAATCACCATTTGTTGCGCTTACTAACGCTCAACACCTATTCTTGCAACTTTAATTATGACTTTGTACAGCTTGACTTTCATCAGATCAGTTCTATTAATGGCAACGTGTTCAAAAACACAAACTGATGTTACTGAAAGTATCAATCCATTGAATACTATAGCATTTGTTGTTTTGCATTCATTAGAGGTTGTAAAACCTACATTGAAATTATATGGGAGTATTCCAAGCAATTTAATTGAGTTAGCTGATTTAAATAGTGGTTAAGTGAAGAAACCTGCTTTTGCAGGTTTCTTTTTTTTAAATTATGAAGAGTAGCTACAAAGTTGAAATCGCGTGAAATTAGTCTAGTATCAGTGTCTTAATATTTCCGCACTCATGAATCGAACTCTATTAAATCCTCTTTAAACAAGCTTACTGAAAACCCATGTCGAAATTATCCATTGTGATACCTGCATTTAATGAAGGCAAAACAATTCATTTGATTTTGGATAAGATTAAAGCGGTTCAGTTACTCGACAATATTGAGAAGGAAATTATTATTATTGACGATGGCTCAAGTGATAATACACGAGAAAAAGTTCTCTCCTATCACAAAGCCAATTGTGATTTAACCATTCGGTATCTCCATAACAAAAAAAATTGTGGTAAAGGATTCTCATTGAACAAAGGATTAAAAGAAGCCACCGGAGATTATTTAATTGTTCAGGATGCAGACACGGAATATGATCCGGAGGAATACAACAAATTATTAAAGCCCATGTTACGCAACGGTGCGGACGTTGTCTACGGTTCACGGTTTATGGGAGGTTCAGCACATCGCATTTTATTTTTTTGGCACTCTATCGGCAACAAGTTTCTCACCTTTCTTTCCAATGCAGGCACCAATTTAAACCTGACGGATATGGAGACAGGTTATAAACTTTTTCGAAAAGAAATCTTTCAGCAAATAACCTTGAAGGAGAAGCGATTTGGTTTTGAGCCTGAAGTTACTGCGAAGCTTGCCAAGATTAAAAATATCCGAATCTATGAAGTAGGTATTTCATATTACGGACGAACCTATGAAGAAGGTAAAAAGATAAACTGGAAGGATGGCATCCGAGCAATCTATTGCATTCTACGCTACAATTATTTTTCTTAATCAGTGAGCAACAAATTTCGATTTTTACTTTTCGTCCCAGTTCTGATTGTTTACACAATGGGAATGTTTATTGACGTAATGGAAATTGATGCGGCTCAATATGCCGCCATGTCGCGGGAGATGCTCGATACCCATAACTATTTTGAAATCTATGATCGTGGGGAAAATTACCTGGATAAACCCCCACTGTTGTTTTGGTTATCCACACTCTCTTTCAAGTTGTTTGGCATTTCAAATTTCAGTTATAAACTTCCGTCTGTTCTATTTTCCCTTCTGGCTCTTTTTTCCACTTATCAGTTGGGGAAAGCGCTGCGCAATGAAATAACAGGCTTTTATTCCGCACTGATTCTATCTTCGTGTCAGGCATATTTCCTGATCAATCATGACGTTCGCACGGATACCATTCTTGCAGCGTGCACGATCTTCTCTATTTGGCAATTGTATTTGTTTACTCAAAATAATCGCTTTCTAAATTTATTCTTTGGTGCATTGGGAATCGGAGGTGCCATGCTTACCAAAGGCCCCATCGGCATAATGGTTCCGGCATTGGCGCTTGGTTTTCATTTGCTTGTCAGGAGAGAATGGAAAATAATTTTTAACTGGCGCTGGCTTTTAATTCTTCCGCTTGTATTGATTTTCTTAAGTCCTATGTTAATTGGATTATATCGACAATATGATCTTCACCCTGGAAAATTAATTCACGGAGTTCCAATTCAATCCGGATTGGAATTTTATTTCTGGACGCAAAGCTTTGGCAGGATTACCGGAGAAAGTGTTTGGAAGGATGACACTACTCCTCTTTTCTTTACACACACCTTTCTGTGGGCGTTCCTGCCGTGGTGTTTATTATTTCTTGTAGGGTTCTGGAACGATACAAAAAAAATAATTCTTTCGAAATTCAAGTTGGCATATCGAGAAGAAGCACTTACATGGGGAGGATTTGTTTTTCCATTCCTTGCATTCTCCTTATCTCATTATAAACTACCGCACTACATCTTCGTTTTTTTTCCTTTGGCGGCCATACTTACTGGGAAATATATAGAGCATCTTTTTAATAAGCTGAATAACTCATTGCAGATAAATGTTTTCAAAGGCATTCAGTTTTTCATTGCTCTACTTTTATATGGATTAGCATTCGTTCTTTGCTTCTTCTCTTTTCCGCTTCAAAGTATTTTCTTATGGAGCATCTTCGTTCTTGGACTTGGGCTTTCTATTTATTTTGTTTGGAAAGGTCAACATCATTTTCAAAGTGTTGTAATCCCATCCTTCATTGCAGTGATTGTTTTGAATTTTCTTTTGAACACACACTTCTATCTTGAATTGTCTCAATACGCTGCTTCCAACCAAGCGGCTCAAATCGTAAAAGTATCAGCAGAAGGATCAGAAAGTTTAGTGAGTTATCACGAAAAGAGATATGGGCTGGATTTTTATAGTAGGCGATGTATTCCTAATTACGATGAACTAGCTGATTTAGTTAAAGATAATAGAACAGAAACGATATGGATTTTCACAAACACAGGAGGCTATGATGAGATCAAAGGATCAAAAACAAAAATAGTGGAGGAAAGGAAATTAGAAGATTTTCATATTTCCAGACTTTCAATCAAATTCATAAACCCTTCAACACGAGCTGGCCAAATAAAAACAAAGTACTTGCTGAAAGTAAAATTATAAGGACAGTGGCTTACCGCCAACCCAACAAGTCAGCTTAACTAGGCAACAACTTCCAACTCTCGCTTTCTTACTTTTTGATATACCTCGCGGATGTTGTACGTCTTTTTGTTTTGCGATTCATAGTACACGCGCATAATGAGTTCGGCTATTACACCAAAGGTAAGAAATTGAATTCCGGCCAACACCAGGGTAATCCCCAGGATTAAAATAGGACGACCCCAAATATCATTGCCGAGTATTTTCAAAATCAATAGGTAAGTGCTGATCATTGAACCAAGAAAAAGACAAACCAATCCTAACGGTCCAAAGAAATGAATCGGTCTTTTAAAATACTTTTGGAAGAATACCATCAGTATAAGATCGCTCATTACTTTGAATGTTCTACCCAATCCATATTTAGATTGACCAAATTTTCTTGAGTGATGTTTTACATCTACATCAATAATTTTACCTCCCTCTACTACGGCAAGAATGGGGATGAAGCGATGCAGTTCGCCATAGAGACCGAGGTTACGCGCAATTTCTCTTCTGAAGATTTTTAAGGTGCAACCATAATCACGAATGTAAACACCCGTGAGTTTTCGAATGAGTCTGTTCGCAATCTTGCTTGGAATTTTTCGTAATAGTTTCCCGTCCTTTCTGTTTTTACGATTACCCGCTACAACATCCCAATTTTCATTTTTTAATTTCTCCAGCATAAATGGAATGTCCGTTGGATCATTTTGAAGATCGCCATCCATGGTGGCAATGTATTCGCCACTGGCTTCCTGAATTCCTGCAGCCATTGCTGCAGTCTGACCGTAATTTGTATTGAGAATAACCAGTTTTACATTTGATCTTGCAAATTGTTTTACCCGCGCAACAGTGCGATCGGTTGATCCATCATCCACTAATATAATCTCGTAATCATATTTTGGAAGAGCCAGATAAAGTTGATCCAACAAAGGTTCAACGTTCTCTTCTTCGTTCAGTAAGGTAATGACGACAGAAAGTTCCATATCGCAAAGAAAGACATCACACATTTCGTGGTTATTAAAACAGTATTGCATTACCATTAATTAATTTACAATTCCTTAATCTGTCATTCCTTTTTGAAATGTATGTTCGCGAGTCAATTCGATACTCATGAATAAACTCGTACTACTCGTCATTCTCAGCAGCATAGTTTATTTCAGTAACCTTGGAGGTAACTCTATTTATATATTGGATGAAGCCAAGAATGCGGGTTGTGCCATGGAGATGAAAGACAGAGGAGATTGGATTGTTCCCACATTCAACAATCAGCTCCGAACGGATAAGCCTCCTTTGCATTATTTCTTTATGATGGCATCCTATTCAATTTTTGGCGTGACTCCATTTGCCGCGCGATTCTTTTCGGCTCTTGCCGGTATTCTTCTTATCCTGCTTGTGTATAAGAATGTAAAGCATTTAATAAATGAATCTGTTGCATTTTATACTGCTTTGATTCTCTTAAGTTCAATTCAATTAACCATTCAATTTCACTTAGCCGTTCCAGATCCCTACCTGATACTTTTAATCGCGTTTAGTTTGTTTTCATTTTTCAATGGATATCATGTTGATTCAAAACAATTAAAATGGTTTTATGTAGGAAGTGCATTAGGCTTCCTCTGTAAAGGACTCATTGCTATTGTTTTACCAGGATTGATTATTCTTTTCTATCTCGCATTGACACAATCATTTAATTGGACCACCATTAAACAACTGAAGATTGGAATGGGAATTATACTATTTTGTGTTTTGGCTCTTCCTTGGTATGCCGCTGTTGGTTTTGCTACCGGTGGGGAATGGTTAAGAGGTTTTTTTTTAGAACACAATCTGGAACGATACACTTCAACGATGGAGGGTCATCGCGGATTTCCACTGGCTCCCTTCGTGATAGTATTGGTGGCACTTCTTCCTTTCTCTGTTTTCATTGTTCAGGCTGTGCGATTGGCATGGAAGGAAAGAAAGGAAAAACCATTGCTTCTTTTTTGTCTTATAGTAAGTGTAGTTTTTGCAGGATTCTTTTCATTCTCCAAAACCATCCTACCAAGCTATCCTGCACCAGCCATACCCTTCCTCGCAATTGTTATCGGATACTATTTCTATAAATTAGAAATTGATGAAAAAAGACAAAGTAAAAGCCAATGGATAAGTTTAACGCTGAATGCACTGATCGTAATCATTCTATTCGTAGCGGCTTATATAGCATTAAAGCAAGAAGCAGCGATGCATGATTTAATGAGTAGCATTTGGATATTTTTGATTTTGCCCATTGGCAGTTTGGCGGGCTGGTATTTCTTTATTGAAAAGAAAGTTTCACTTTTCATCTTTTCTTGGTCTGGTTCGTGGATCATATTGGGATTGCTTTTCTTTTATGTTACCTATCCACAGATTGATCAAAAGAATCCGGTGACATCTTCATTGCCTATCATTGAACAAACACATTCACCTCGAAAGATTGTTGGATATCGAATTTTCAATCCCGCGTATGTTTTCGCTTTGCATCAAACCATTGAAGTAGCCAACACCCCAGAGGCCTTGAAGGAGCTTACAAAAGGAGAGGATAATATTGTTATAATAACCCGTGGAAAATATCGTGATGAATTACCGAAAGATTTAAAAACGATATATAGGGGGAAGGATCTCTTTGAGAAAAACGAAACGATATTGCTGACTAACTAAATTTAGTTTCCGTCTCCGCAGAAGGTCTTAGTTTTATTTCAAAGCGCTGGGTCATCCACCTTGGCTTTTTCATTTGTTCAATGGTGTGATAAACAGAAACGCCAATGATGGTTCCAATTAAAGAACCAACAGCAATGTCCATTACAAAATGCTGAAGAAGGTAAACACGGGAAATAGCAACTAAAGAAGAGAACAGTATCAGCGCGATGGTGACGTATTTGTTCTTTAGAGAAAGAGCAAGAAAAATACAAACACCAAAAATAGTAACAGTATGTCCTGAAGGAAAGGACATGGTTTTATGAATATTGACATTAGACACGAAGTGAACTAAGGATTCATCTAACATCGACATAGGTCGTCCGGCATGAGGAAATAACACGCGCTTGCAAAGTGATACAACAAGTCCTTCAAAAATTCCACTGGCTACCAGGCCTATGCCGAGATATATAGAACGGAAGCACAGTAAGATAACACATGGAATCATGATGATTCCACTTCCCAGATTTGTTATAGAGGCAAAGAAGAAATCAAGAAAGGGAGAGTGTATGCTATTGATTGATATTACTCCCTGAGCAGGACTAAGAAAAATGCTCATCAACATAAAGAGGGCAATCACAAATCCGAATGCCCGGTATGAAAAAGTAAAAGAGTGTTGATCTGTTTGCATAGTAAATGGCTATGAAACAAAAGTAAACCCCCAATGAGATTCAGAAGTGAAGTCAGGATCAAGTTGATTTTAAAAATCACATCGTAATTCAGTCGTTTGTTTATGTAGACTAAACATTCACATTACCTTGACGTAACAAGAGTGATTTAAGGATGTTGACGAAGGGAAATGATTTGAAATATTTTTACGGATTGGCAGCGACATTACCCTATGTTAAATTGAAATCCGTTTTTGCCCTTGAACGTAAGCCATCGTCTTCCCAGTTTTTTGATCAATCCTTCGAGACATTTATCAAAAGAGACCGGGAGTTGAAACAAATTGGAGCCATTGATAATCTGAGCTACATGATCCCGATTCAGCGAACGATTTGCATTTTGTGCAATGAAATAAAGTACTTCAAACTCTTCTGGTGAAAGTTCAACGGAATGACCTTCGAACGAAACAACATGTTCAGCACGGATAATAGTCCAGTTACCAATCTTCAAATTGTTTATTCTTTTTCGGATGATGAGTTTTTTACGCAGTACAAGTTCAATTCGCTTGATGAGGGAACGCATTCCCAGCATTTTATGAATGAAGTCATCAGCTCCTGATCCAAAAGCATGCTGTTCAAAACGCGCTTCCATCAAAGCAGTGAGAATGAAAATGGGAATTTCATTAAAATCAGGAGAAGCTCTTAACTGGCGACAAACTGAAAAACCATCCATCTCTGGCATAACGGCATCGAGGATGATTAATGTAGGATGGAATTGAGAGGCATGCTCAATAGAAATTCTTGGATCATTTAAGCATTGAACAATGTATCCTTCTTTGCGGAGGTTGTATTCCAGGAGTTCCAGAATATCAGCATCATCATCAATGATTAAAATCCGATCCGTTGGAGTCATAATGAAAAAAAACAGCGAGGCCCCTTATCAGCCTCACTGTTTTGTTTACCTAACCTATATTCTATGAAGTGAACAAATATCAACAATGACTTTTGTTTCCTGATGTTCTGTGTTTTATTTCATTATTAATAAATGTCACACTAAACATCATATCATCATTTGGCTGCTTTTGTACTCATCATAGTGGTAACGGCATCTCCTGGCTTCGCAGCAATATTGAAATCAAGACCCAGGAATCCGGCTAATGTTTTGGCTACTTGATTTTGATACAATTGTGATTCTCCTTTCGCTTCACCTGACGCAGGTGTATCAGGACCAATTGCCGCAAACCAAATTTGATCAGCTTCCGCAATCTTTTGTCCGTGATGTTTCCAGCGCTCGGCATCATTACCACGTCCATGGTCGCAAGTAATGATGATGGTGGTTTTGTTTTTATACTGGGGATCAGCTTGCAAATACGACCAGAGTTCCGATATAAACCGGTCTGTATAGTGAGCAGAGTTTAAATATGCTCCGTATTCACCAGCATGTGCAAAGTCATCGGTTTCATCAAAAGCAAAATACATTACGTTCGGTTTGTTCTTCTTCATGTACTCCAAACCATAATAAAATGTAAAGGCATCCAATCGTACATCACCTAATGGATTGGGAAGTGATTGTGTGAGGATGTTCATCATCGTTTCGCGTTCCGATAATTTAGCGCCCTTCACGGGTTCCCATCCTGTGCTTACCAATATACCACTTCTTTTATCATTGATGATGTACGGAAAAACATCCCAGGAGGTAAAGGCTGCTACTTTGCCTTTGTACTTTGGTTGAGCGTTGATAAACTCCAACACGTTTGTATTGGGATTGTAAAATTTATCATTGCTGTTCACGCGTTCGTTGTCGGCTTTGCCAGTAAGAATTTCATTGTAACCCGGATAGGAGAACAATTGATTGTTGGTGATGTTCACTTTGCTACCCAGATCACGATTTCCATACAACTGACCTTTTGTAGCGATCGTGTTCCAGAAAAAAGGAAGCAATGCTTTTCGTCTTTCCGTAAGATCTTCACGCCAGAATTTTTTCTTCAGCTCTGGATCTTTCAAATGTTCCTGTTGGCGCATGAACGATGAATCGCCTCCGTTAAAAACTTCCTGCCAACGAAAGCCATCAAGCGTGATGAGAATTACGTTTTCAGTTTTTAATTTTTGCTGACTTAGTGCAGAGGCAGAAATAAGACAACTGAATAAGACTGTGAAATATATGCGCATGAGATTATTAGTTTAGACTGTTGTGTTGTAAAAAATATGATGGTGCTCACTGGTACCATCTGTATATAAATCAATGATTGTATAAACAGGAGAAAATTCATCTAACGTTAAGGGACTTCCCCACCAATTGCCCGACACAGCTCCATTACACATGTATTTGACACCAAGGTACTCAACTGCATCAATGTAATGTACATGTCCGCTTAGGCAAAGCTTTACATTTTTGTATTTATGGAAAAGAGTTTTGATGCGTTTCGTGTCCGTGTGTTGATCGCCAATGGGATATTTGGTAGCGGCTGCATCTTCGCGTTCAATAAGATACATAGTCGCACAGGCCGATAGAAGAGGCACATGATTAAATATACAAACGGGTTGACCGGCTTTAACATTACCTAACTCCGTATCGAGCCAGGAAAATTGCTCTTCGTCTAAACTATAGCCAACACTTCCGTTGATGCTATCCAAGGCAATAAATTTCCAACCTTTGTTTTCAAATGAATAATATCGATTGGGAAGCTTCAGCATTTCGATGGCCCATTGCTTACCGTAGCGTTTGTCTTTTTTGTATTCTGCATCAAGCGTCTCATCCGGTCCATACCACACATCGTGATTACCGATGGCACTCATCATTGGAATTTTATTTTCGGATGAAACAATTTTATTCCAAACACTCCAGCGTGCCTCTACGGTTTCACGTGTTTCTTTGTTTTCGTCCATCACGGTGTCACCTGTGTTGATTATTAATTCCGGCTTGTCGACAAGCGCATTAATTTCTTTTAATACACGGGCAAAACATTTTTCAGCATTGGCCTGATCAATAATGTGCACATCAGTGATGTGAGCAATTCGCAACGAACGTTTTCTGTTTTTATCACTGGATGCTTGATTGGATTGCGCATGAAGCAAACCCGGTGCAAGGCTGGCCATCATCCCTGCTACGGCCGTCTTTTTTATAAACTCTCTTCTGTTCGACATAATAGCGTTGGTTGTAAGAAGAAACACCCGAAGTTTTTGGCTTCGGGTGTTTGGTTAAGAATTTTTAGTTTTCATTTATCCAAAGCTCATAATCTACATCATCGACTTCAGAATTGAACTGATTCATTAATGCCGATTTGTAATTGGTTGAGTTGTAAAATCCTTCATCTGTTGGATACAACCAACGTTTAGGAATTGCTTCACTGTTACCTGTACCTACTCCTTTATCGAATACAGGCATTCCTGTTCTTCTATAATTGAAATAGGCTTCTTGTCCTGAGTTCTGAAAAAATGCTAAATACTTTTGAGTCAGAATTTGATTTAGACCCGTTGCATTATTTCCAGCGTACACAACTGCAGTTTGAGCCAGGTAATTTGTTACCGAAGCCGTTACGGTCTTCAACACAATATCGTTATCGGATTCTGTGATATTGATCTGAGCACCATCTGCTATTCCATAAAATAACATGGATGCTTTGATACCATTTTGATATTGTGTGTCTGCATTTCCAGTTACCCAACCTCTGTTAATCGCTTCAGCAATATTGAAACACAATTCCCAGTACGCCATCTGTACTCCTGGCTCGGGGCCAAGGTAAGTTCCATAATATCGTATTTGATTTGAATATGAATACAAACCACTTCCTGCTTTTGTAGTCATATCATCTAAACTTTCACCAGAGGGTGCTCCAACAAAAGCTTCAAAATCATCAGCCTCCAATGCTCCAGCACCTGTGATTTTAGCTTTTGCAGGATTGCAAGTAACATAAACACGTGGATCGTTAAGATCAGTCAATCCTTTTACATACGTCTGGGCCATGTTGTACCGTCCTTTATCTTTACCGCGCTCACCCGGATTAAGAGGATAAATCTGAACCCCACCATTATAGATGTAATTCATATTGTCAGCGTTACTCTGCATCACTGGAAATTCTGTAGGATTATTCATCACTTCTGCAAAACGAGACTTCACTTGCAAGTCGGCATCATCTTCCTTTTTACTTAAACTAATCAGCACACGAAGTTTAAAGGTGTTTACCACTTTGCGCCACTTCGTCAAGTCATTGTTGAAATAGATGTCACCTTCCATCGAGGTGTTTCCATTTGCAATCAACGTCTTTAAGTCTGTATTGGCCTCGTCCAGCCAGGTAAGTACTTGCTGATAGACTTCCTTTTGTGTGTTGTATGTTGGCTCTATATTTTCCAAACCCTTCAAGGCATCTTCCATAGGTAAGTCACCAACCTTAAGCGTCATCTTAACAAAGAAGTAGGCTTTGAAATATTTTGCCATTGCGCTATACGGATTCAAATCACCAGAAGCTTTTGCTGCTTCTTCCATTTTCAGAACATTTTTTAATGTGGTATAATTAAAATCAGCGTTCGTCCAATATTCGTTTGTCCCATAGTAGTTATAGTTGCAGCACCAAAATTGATTTTGACGATGCTCTAAACTCCATGGCCTTTCGTACACATCTGCCATAACGCCTCGTAGTATTAAAGAAGGAGGAACGTCTGCAGGCCCGTTTGGATTCTTGGATAGCTCTTCAAAATCACGGCAACCGTAAAACGCAGTTACGAGAACTGTAAGGAGCATGTATTTAAAAATCTTTTTCATATAGTCTTTCAATTAGAATGTGAGGTTGATGTTAAAACCGTACCGTCTCACCGTTGGTGTTTGGAGTGACGAATAAGAATCACTCGTAGCATATTGATCAATATCAAAATCCTTTTTCTCAGCGAAGTACAATAAGTTTCTTCCGATCAATGAAATACTGGCGTTTCGAATGAAGGTACGCGACAATACAGAAGAAGGAACATTGTAGGACAATGTCACTTCGCGAAGTTTAGCATAGCTACGGCTTACAATATTTGCTTCTTCAGCTGCATAATAACGACTGATGTAATCCTGGATAAATGCCGGAGTTGTATTGGGAGAGAATACCAACTCGTCATAGTTTGTAATGGCACCGGTTTGCGGATCGTATTCAATCGCTTGAGGTTTACCTGTTTCCGGATCAATGTTCGAAACATAAACACCTGGGCCTACATATGACTTTATGCCTAGTGCATCCTGATCACGTGCTATTCCATAAGCACCTTGAGTAGTTTCAATGTGACGACCACCACGGAAAGTCTGGCGCTGAATGTAATCTACAATGACGCCACCTACACGCCCATCAAACTGGAACGTAAGCCCCCAGTTTTTATAGTTCAATCTATTGGTAATACCCCATGACCAATCCGGATTGAGGTTACCTAAAAATTGAGACACGTTCGTGTTTCTTGGTCTGCCGCTGTCATCGTTAATGAGTTGACCATCCTGTGTTTTATAGAATGATCCGGCATAGTATCCATCGGTGCGATCACCGACTTTATAAAAACCACTGCGTTCCTGACCACCGGCAAATTCCTGATAAGTTTCTTTAAACGTTGCCCAGTTAAGCAATACATTCCATTTCAATCCATTGGATTGAGAAATGGGTGTTGTTGTTAATACAACCTCCAGCCCATTTCGTTTTGTCTTTGCGCCATTGGCAATAGCACCGGTAGACCCTGTACTGGAAGGCAGAGCTTGTGTTGAAATTTGTGGACCATCAATGTTATTAAAATAAGTTACATCGAATCCTAATTTGTTATCGAAGAATCGAATGTCTGCTCCAAATTCTGTAGCTGAGCTAAAGTAGGGATCGATATTCGAATTGGCTAAGGTGTTGGGATATTCTGCACCAGGTTGGTTGTTATATACTAATGGCGTTGTGTAAACGGGTGAGTTGAAATAATCGGGTCCATCATACGGTGTGGTATAGGTAGATCCATAACCTAGCGGGTTGCCAGTCAAGTTACCCAATGATGGAACAGGCCCGATTCTCGATGATGTAATGCCTCTTCCTACTTTGGCATACGCAGCTCTGACTTTTAAATATGAAATTACTTCTGGCATTTTAAAGGCTTCGGAAAGAATAGCACTCACTGTAACGGAAGGATAGAAGTATGAATTTTTAGCCGATGGCAACGTAGAGTGTTTATCCAGACGGCCAGTGGCAGATAAATTTAACCAATGACGAAACGAAGCATCGATCGTGTAGTACCCACTGTATACAGCCATTGGAGCATTGTAATTATACGCTTGAACCGGGTTCAAAGAATTATCAAATCGGTACGCACCGGGCGTAATGCTCGATGCCGGAACATTGAGATAGTTCGTAGAGGTATAGGATGAACGATAATTGTATGTTCTCATATTTCCACCAAGTGCCACGTTGAGATTCAAATCTTTTGCAACATCTTGATTGAATGTCAACAAGAAGTCAGTATTGTTCTCGATGAGTGATCGACTGTCTTCACGATAATCTCCCTTGGCAACTTCTCTGCCGTACACTGTGGCAGAGTATGGAAATTTCTCAGTTCGAAGCAAATCGTAAGACGTAACCTGAGATCTTCCCATCAATTCAAGGTGATCATTGAATTTATACTTCAACGACATGAACCCATAGAGATCGGTTTTATAGTGACCTCTTAACCATTCGTATGCAAGGAAGTAAGGATTGTTATAGCGTGTATGCTCTGCGTACTTTTGTTGAATACCTTCTTTACCCGGTTCCCAATAGCTTCTCATATCATCAACATCCCAATCGGCAGCTCCCCAGATGGTAATGTTGTAGATCATACTGTTGGGACCATACTGAACATCCGGAATGTTGGGTGTGTACTGATGATTATAATTGATGTTCGATTCAAACCGAAGTTTTTCTGAGAAATCAAAACCAGTTGACACATTGAAGTTATCACTATTTAATTGTGTGTTAGGCACCAACCCTTTTTGATACGAATGAGAATACGAGAAACGTAAATCGTATTTATCGCCACTGGCTGCAATGGCAATATTATTCGTTGAAAGAAGACCTGGATTTAAAAATCGTTGAAGGTTATCTTTTCCACGAGCTACCCATGGCGTTGGTTTAATATTACCTTCCCAAGACCCCCAATCCGTGGTTGCACCTGGATTTCCATTAGGAAATATCGTCTCGAAAGTTTCAGTCTGACTCACTTCACCATCATACTGCGGAAGTAACTGGCCATTGAAACGAGGTCCCCAGATATCGTAATCTGCATCATAATAGCCAGTCTTTCCATCTTTATATGCATATCGTCCATGATCGCCAGGCCCGTATAGATCCTGAACTTTTGGAATTGTCAAGAATGAATTCTCCCACATCGTTGAAGAATTAAAGTCAACAGAGAAACCTCTCTTATCTTTTGATCCACGTTTCGTTGTAATGATGATGGCACCATCAACACCTTGGGTACCATAAATTGCAGAGGCAGTGGGTCCTTTTAATACGGTGTAACTTTCGATGTCATCAGGATTAATATTCCAGGTATCTGAACGAATGGGCACACCATCGACTACATACACTGGCGTACGACCTCTTAATGAAACATTTGGTGCTCCGAGAATTTCTGAAGATGCACCAATGTTGAGCCCTGCTACTTTTCCAACCAATGAGTTGATAGCATTGGGTTCGCGTGCCTTTACTAAATCTGCTCCTTTCACTTCTTGAACTGCATAGCCAAGTTTTCCTTTATCTTTTTCGACACCCAGTGCCGTTACCACAACTTCATTTAATTGACGCGCATCGGTTAATAAAACTACATCTATTGTGCTGCGTCCCGCAAGAGAAACTTCTTGTGTTATATAGCCAACAAAAGAAAAAAGAAGTGCAGCATCCGAGGATGGAACGGTGATGGAAAACTTTCCATCGGCATCACTAATCGTTCCTTGTGTGGATCCTTTCACTAAAATGTTTACACCGGGTAATGGCGAGGCGTCTTCACCTGCCATTACCTTACCGGTTACCGTAGTTTGTGCATAGCTAGCACAAACAAGCAAGAGACATGCGGCTGCAGTAAGCAACGCATGCAAGGGTCGAATTGCTAAAGAACTTACTTTCTTTAGTAAAATTTCGTTCATAAAGTTTTGGGGTTTATAGTTGACTACTGCTCATCCAAACACCAATTACAATTCATTCATAGATGTGCACTTCTAAAAAATGAATTGTGGAAATAAACCAGGATTGCACGATCAATCCTGGTTTACATTTTACTATGGCATTCTTTTGCGCGATCAAAGGTTGACAAACACCTTGACGTTTTGTTTAGTGAAATATTACGGCTGCATTAATCTTTAAATCCGAAAATGAAAATTGAGTGAAGGTTTAGGCAAGTGACGAATAGTAAACTTTGAATTCGCAGCCTGGAGCAACATTCAACGCATAACATTGATTTAATGTGATTGAACGACCAGCATCGCTACATTTTTTTAGCACAACATTTTTCTATGTTTACAACCGGTAAACAAAAGAGTTATGGTCGACAATGAAATAGTGTCACGGATTGCGCTGAAAATTCGCGCCACGCGATTGAAAAAAAATCTTACAATCCAACAACTTGCCACACGCACCAAAGTGAGCAAAGGTTTACTTTCGAAAATAGAGAACTCGCGTACCATACCTTCGTTGCCAGTCTTTGTAACACTCATTCAATCATTGGATATTTCGTTGAAGGAATTCTTTGAAGACATGGTGTTAACCAATGGTAAAGATTATCTGCACATTAAAAGAGATGAATATGTAACCGTAGAGCGTGAAGGTCGTGAGGGATTTCAGTATCAGTACATTCTCTCACAAAACATTCTGAATTGTACTATGGATGCTGTGCTGCTCACCCTTGAACCGGGTGCAAAGGGAAATCCTTCAACAACCGATGGTTTTGAATTCAAATATATGCTGAGTGGCAATTGTGAATATCAGATCAATAATGAGATTATTAAGGTAGAGGAAGGTGATTCTATTTACTTTGATGCCTCAGTTCCTCATTTGCCAATTAATCGCTCGAGAAGAAAAGTGGTGATGCTGGTAATTTATTTTATTCTTCCGAAATAAAAATTTCCGTCTTCGCAAACTGAAGCGTGGGTTAGCGCGCAACAATGACTGTACTTTTTGGAAACTTCGTTAAAAGAATATTGTTACAACTTCCCAATAATGTCTTCCGCCAATCCAAACGACAACGACATCCCAGCCCCACCAAGTCCGTTGACAATGGTTACGCCCTTTTCAACTTCAACAACAAGATCAATATTACCTTTCACTTTGGGATAAACACCATGCCAGCGTTCTATAATTTTTAGATTGCCAAGGTCAACAAAGGAGTTCAGGTAATTTAAAATAATTTCATTTACATGTTCACTATCAAACGGCTCTACCGTTCGGCTGTAATGATGAGAATCACCAATGATGAATTCACCCGCTTCATTTTGTGCAAGCAATACGTGAACACCATGATCCTTATAGTCGAACGACTCTGAATCATATCGCTCATCCAACTTTTGCAAAGACTTACATTTAGTAAATGCAGAATAATGACGAAGAGTAAGCCCTGCACACAAAGTTGGTCCAAGGTTTATGACTTTATCGCTAACCGCCTTCATCATTTGAAGTTTGCATTTTGAAACAGGATGCTGATCAAACACTTGCGGGTACAATGTTTCAAAATCAGCGCCATTGCAGATGAATACTTTATTAACATTCCAGCTTTCACGAGAAGTCTTAATATGCGGCAGTGAAATTTCTTTTACAACATGTCCAAACTTTAAGATCAATCCATATTTTTCCTCTAGCCACAATGGAATTCTTCGGATAGCTTCGCGTGCGTAAACGGTTCCTTCGGTTTCACTCCATAGCCCTCCATAAAGATTTTTGTTTCGAACAACAGGAGATTTAGCCAACACCTCTTTTGAACTCAATAAGCTGCATTGATACTCACTCTCTTTATAGAGTTCCATGAATTCATTCAGCACATCCCATTCATCCTGATGGTACGCCACATGAAGTGAGCCGTTTTTATTTATCCAAAACCCAGCTTGCTCGGCTACTTCAATCCAATGTTGTCTTGCACGTAAGGCGCGATTGAGTCCTGCGCCAGGCTCCTGACCAATCGGCCAAACCAATCCAAAATTTCGTACAGATGCTCCCACTGCAAATTCATCACGTTCAAATAACACTACTCTAAATCCTTTACGCAAAGCCATGTAGGCGTGGGCAAGTCCTACAATACCAGCTCCTACTACCGCGATGTCAGCAGATCGATCCATACTCTATATTATGTTGTTGTGTAATAAAATCAAAGGTTGTGTTAATCAATATCCGGAGCAACGCTCACAGATTATACTTTTGTTAAGGTTGCTGTTTACACTTTTTCGTGCAACTTTAATAATTCAACTTTCAACCCAACAAAATATGTGGTCTAATTTTCACACGCACAGTAACTATTGTGATGGCAAAGGCAATATCCGTGAATATGTCAGAAAAGCAGAACAACTCAATATGATGAGCCTCGGATTTTCATCGCATGCACCACTTCCATTTCTAAGTAAATGGTGCATGAAACTTGAAAACTTCAAAACGTATTTGAATTCAATTTCAGAAGTGCAGCAAGAGAATTCACCTGTTGAACTATACAAAGGCCTTGAAGTGGATTACATTCCCAATGTAATCAGCCCAAATGATTTTAAAGATCAATTAGATTATACCGTTGGCTCAATTCATTTTGTTGAACAGCTTCCTGACGGACCGCGTTGGGAAATAGACGGACAACATAATTTCTTCCTCGAAGGATTTGAGAAAATATTTAAGAATAATATTCAAGACACCATAGCCCGATATTTTGAACTTACCCGTGAAATGGTTTTGAAATCAAACCCGACTATCGTTGGACATCTTGATAAAATAAAAATTCAGAACACCTACGGCAAACTATTCAGCGAAGATGACGCGTGGTACCAAAAGGAAATCAAAAAGACAATTGACCTGATTGGTGAAAGTGATTGTATCATTGAAGTGAACACGCGTGGAATTTATCAAAAGAAAACCAATACGGCATATCCAAGCCCATGGGTACTGGAGTACATCCATAAAAGAAATATTCCGATCACTTTAAGCAGTGACGCTCATCACTCAGACGATTTGATTAATGAATTTGATAATGCGGCAGTCATGCTGGCAAAAATTGGATTTAAAAAATTAAGCATTTTATACGAAGGGCGATGGAAGTCATGTTCATTCAACGCCCATGGTATTATCCTCTCCTGAACATTTTATAACACGTTGGCTTCGCCATGCTCATCCCATTTGGTTTACCCTTTATGCGTCTATCGCAGCATTCAGTTTATATACCTGCGTTTATGCTTTTCGAAAAACATTTGCCGTTGCCACCTTCGAGCACATTGTATATTGGGGATTGAGTTATAAAGGTTGGCTTGTAATTGCACAGGTACTTGGTTACGGTTTGTCAAAGTTCATTGGTATAAAAGTTATTTCAGAATTAAAAGCTCACTCCCGTTCCATTGGTATTTTACTGATGGTGTCTATCGCAGGTATTTCATGGATGCTGTTTGCGCTAATTCCCGCTCCATATAATATAGTGTTTCTCTTTATTAATGGATTGCCATTGGGAATGGTGTGGGGGATGGTATTCAGCTACCTGGAGGGAAGGAGAATGACCGAAGTTTTAGGTGCAGCACTATCCGTGAGCTTTATTTTTTCTTCGGGGCTTTGTCGTTCAGTGGGTGGATACCTTATTCGCGACTGGAATGTTTCTGAAACCTGGATGCCGCTCATGGCAAGTTTGTTATTTGTTGTGCCGCTTCTTATTTTTCTTTGGCTCCTGGATAAAGTTCCCCCACCTTCTGCATTGGATGAAGAACTTCGAACGAAGCGACAGTCCATGAACAAGGAAGAACGAAGAGCTTTTATTTCTACTTTTCTTCCGGGAATTATTCTCTTTGTGATAACCTATATGTTACTCACCATCTTTCGCGACTTCAGAGATAACTATTCAGCAGAAGTATGGAAAATATTAGGCTATGGAAATTCACCAGGAATTTACACCAGAACTGAAGTTCCCGTTTCAATTTTAGTTCTGGCGATTATGGGAAGTCTGATGCTGATTAAAAATAATAAGATGGCATTAATGATTAATCACATCATTATTGCATTGGGTATGATTCTTATCGGAGTAAGTACTTTGTTATTTGAACGAGAGCTGATTGAACCCACCATCTGGTTTATATTAATTGGACTGGGTTTGTACATGGGCTATGTACCCTTCAACAGTATTTTCTTTGATCGGTTAATTGCGACATTCAAATACACCGGTACGGTTGGATTTATTATGTATGTAGCAGATTCCTTTGGATACCTCGGCAGCGTAAGTGTAATCTTGTTCAAAGAACTTGGCCACGCAAAACTAAGTTGGCTGAGTGTTTTTATTTCTTCCGGATATTTCATTTCAATCATTGGAACGCTGCTCATTTTTGGTTCCATGATTTATTTCCACATTCGTCACAAGCAATGGAAGGAGATTAATGTCTAGCCAGAAGTTGATCTTCTTTTTTGAGGCTGTTATAAAATCCGATAATCGTGATGGCATCAGCAGAAGAATTTGGATTGAGTTTATTCTCATCCATAAACGTTGTGAGCATATTCCCTGTCTCTTCAATAAGCAAAGGATAAACCTGGCTTCTGAATTTAAGTAAATCGATCAGCTGATCACGTTGAGAAATAAAATAATGATAACCATCAGCATCGGAAGGTGAATTTCCTGTCCATGATTTTTGCTTTCTGTAAACACTGACTTCTCCACGTAAAACAATCTCCAGCAGTTGATAATGATTAAAGAGCCCGGCTTCTTTTAGCGAAATAAATTTCCGATTGATGTTTGATTCTTCATCATAAAAATAAACGGCTTGAATTTTATGCGCAGGATATACGTCTACCTTTCCATTGCTTCGATGAAGAATCAAATCATATTCGGGCTCGATTGAAATTTCACCAACCAATACTTCCTTTGTCTTTAATACGAAGGATCCTTCGTGCCACAGTACTGGCTTTGCAAAAATGAACGTGGAGTTGATTAAGAGTAAACAAAAAATCAGATATCGTTTCACATCATGTTAATTTGGTTAACATGAATTTAACAATACCTTAATCGAAAAGCAATATTATTTTATTTCTAAAATTTCGAGCAGGGACGGAATGTCTTTTATAAGATGCGTGTGTTTCTCCTTAGTCAACTCCTCTTCTGAAAAAGCTCCGGTGGTAACACCAATTACTAAACCACAGCCTGCGGCATTACCTTCCTGAAGATCAGAAATGGTGTCACCAACTTTGGCAACATAACTTGCGTCTACAACTCCTGTTAATAGCATGGCTTTGTAAATCAAATCGGGGTAAGGTCTTCCATTGGCAACTTCATCACTGGTTACGCTTGCATCTATTAAATTATTTTCTCTCCAACCAAGTCGATCCAGAAGAGGATCAACAATCTGTCGATCAAAACCCGTGTCAACAACTACTTTAAGTTTATTTTCTTTCAACTTCCTAAACGTTTCACTGACCCCTTCTTTCTCTCCAACATTCGAATCCGTTTTGTAGAAATGAATCATATTCTCAACAAAGGCTTTGTGAATTTCTTCAATCCACGCTGATGTGATGGGTAATGCACCACGATATCGTTGCTCCAGCAAAGTTCGAATGGCGATTGGTTTTGGTATGCCCATTACCGCGTTCGCATCTTCTATCGATATGGAAACATTAAAACTTTCAAGGGCTAGCTGCAATACGCGGTGTACATCTTTATTGTCTTTTACAGTTGTGCCAGCAAGATCAAAAACAACAAGTTCAATGGGCTTCATAGTGTATTAATTTCCTGCAAGGTATCATCGTTAAACATTCTAAAGACTTTGTTCGCATGAATCTTGTTTTAACTTTCTATACATGGTAAAATTAAATTTAATGATGTGGTAATACGCTGTAGTATATTTTAGACTCTTAAAGGATACACACTATGAACACCAATCCACTTGATACAGTGAACGAAGTATTTTCACTCTATGAAAAATTTGGTCATGCCGATTACATTGGTGAACCTGTTTCGCAACTTGAGCACATGTCGCAATCTGCACAACTCGCGATGGGCGAAGGTTTTGATGATGAAGTAATATTAGCGGCCTTCTTTCATGACATCGGGCATATTTGCGTGATGAATCGTACAGGAAATAGTATGGATGGATTTGGAGTTATAAGCCATGAAAAAATTGGCGCTGGTTATTTGCGTACGAAGGGATTTCCGGAGCGTGTTGCTAAACTGGTAGAGAATCATGTTCAAGCCAAACGATACCTCACCTTTAAATATCCGGATTACTATCAACAACTCAGCGAAGCCAGTCGCAAGACATTGGAATTTCAAGGTGGGGTTATGAACGTTTCGGAAGCGGATTATTTTGAAAACGATCCATTATTTCAAACCAGCATCCGAATGCGAAGGTGGGATGAGCTGGCAAAAGAAATTAATGTTCCCGTTGTTAATCTTGAGGAGTTAAAAATTGTAGCGATGCGAGTATTGAGTCGTAATTCGAATTGATACTGCATAAATCATTTTAGTTTACTGAGCCACTTTGTGAACCTTCGTTACCTCGTGTCTAGGTGGCGTGAGTTTGCAGTTTTTCTCGCCACCTAGACACAAGATCACAAAGAAGCCACGAAGTTTGATTTAAGAAGTCTACATTAAGAACTGTAATAGTTAACTATAAGTAAACACTACTAAAGTTTTTGATATACCATTTGATATTTGTGGTAGAGCCCAAGATTACCTTAATATTAAGTTTGTGTTAAGTGGATCGCCATGTGAATCACATCGTTTAGCTTTACAAGCCTTCTTTAAAACTCAACCCAAATTTTATTTCTATGGCTAAGATTTCAAAAAAAGAGATTAACAACACAGTAACAGAAGCGGTTGATAGTGCTCTTGAAAAATTAAAGATCTCATCTCCTTCCAGGAAGACAAAGAAGGTATTAGGAAAAGTATCCAAAAAGGTTTCGAGCCAATTAAAGAAAGAGGTAAAGAAGCAAAACAAGAAGATTGCTAAGGCAGATAAGAAAACGAAAAAGATAGCATCGTCTAAGAAAGTAAAGACTCCTAAAACAAAAGTGAATGACGCTATATAACTCATTTCACTCTACTGAATTTCCTTCGGGACTTTGTGTCTTCGTGGCGTGAATAGGTAGTTTCTTTTTGCCACCAGGACACTAAGTCACAAAGAAGCCACCAGGTTTAAACGACACTAGTTTTTTCATAAAGCATGACTCCGGATTTAAAAACACATACCCTTCGATTCAACAGAGCTCTCGAGCCCTTCAAGGTTATGTTGGTAAACCGAAGAGCCGAGTTGTCCAACCAGGATTGGTTTCACCTTGTTAACCGAACAAAAGAAGGTATCCTGAATCAGCCCGATCAATATTTAGGAAAGGAACTTCCTGATGCTGAAACATTGTCGATGGCCGTAGACAAAATTTTTTCCGACTTTTTGAAGGTTCAAAAAGTGGAACAACCACAATAGATTTCCCCTATCCCTGACACAAAAATCTGGTCAGGATCTACACTCCGGGCTGCTGCAGCACCTTTTCAATTCTACATTTCAATAGAGTACGGAAAACTAAATCTCTTCTGTTATCTTTAGTTTCATGTCGAATACCAGGAGCAATGTCAATATGTTTTCGGTTGCGATGAAGTCGATTGCCTTTGCCTGGCAAACGAATAGGAAGCTATTGATCATTTTAATTTTGCTGAATATTTTTCAGGGTTCTATTATCTATTTGCAATTCACCAGCTTTTCAAACATTGTTGATGAAATCATAAAAATCAAATTGGGTACAGGCACCATGAAGGATTTGATAAATACGTCAGTGATTCTCGGATTGTCATTTCTTGTGCCGTCTATCGTAGGTAATTTTGTATCACATTTCCGAAATAAATTTCGTCTTCAGCAAGGCGTACAGTTAGAACTGTATAAGATCGATAAACAAAGTGCGCTTGACATTGGCACTATCGAGAGTAATTCATATCAAACATTATTGCGAGGAGCGCAGGAATGGGGCAGTGGAAGTGTTTTGAATTTGCAGGATTTTATTTTCACTTCAGCAACAAGTTTTGCCGGTATCATTACCTCTATTGGAATTTTATTTTCGCTCAGTGGATGGCTTGTATTGTTTGCTGTATTAGCTGCGGCACCCGTTTACTTTTTTTACAAAAAGTTTAGCATGGAAGTTTTTCGCATCCGTTACCTGTCGCTGGATGATCATCGCATTATCGGTAACCGGATATCGCACTTCGAAGAACTTGAAAAAGCGGTAGACGTTATTTTGTTGACATTGAAGTCGTGGTTCAAGGAGCAGATCAGAGATCGCAAAGTTTCCTTTAATAAAAAGATCATCGCTGCTGAACAAAAGAAAGCAATCTCGTATGGATTTTTAAGTTTGTGGTATTTGCTTTTTCTTTTTGCCGCCATTGCCCTTATGACAAAGGAAGCATTGGCAGGAACTATAGCAGTTGGCGGACTTCTATTGGCGTTCAATACCTATACACGTTTTTACCAAACCGTTAACGGCTATGTAGAATCCATATCGTTCAGTGAAGAAGCTGCGCGTTATGCAGCGCGGTGGTTTGAATTATTTGATCTCTCACCAAAGATCGCCTCAAAAAATAATGCCGAACGGATAACGTTTAAAGAGCCTCCATTAATTGAGTTCAAAGATGTTTCATTCCGATATCCTGGCGATACGGTTGAAAATCCTTTCGTGTTGCAGAATCTTAACTTCTCCATAAAGCCCGGTGAAAAGATTGCTATTGTAGGGGTTAATGGATCAGGGAAAACAACGCTGATCAAACTTCTATGTAGAATTTATGATCCAACGGACGGAAGTATTCTCATCAATGGAATCAACTTAAAAGATATTCATCTTGAAGATTGGCAAAGTGCTATTGGTGTTCTTTTTCAGAATTTCCCGGAATACAATCTTACCATCCGCCAATCGATAGGTGTGGGCCGGATTGCAAATACTGTTGAAGAAGAAAAATTAAAACAAGCAGCCTTCTATTCGGGTGCAGATGAATTCATTACTGAATTTCCATCTACCTATGATCAACTCATCTGGAAAGAATTTAAAGACGGAACCGATTTATCAAAAGGTCAGCATCAACGCCTTGCTGTAGCGCGCATGTTTTACCGTGATGCGCCCATTACTATTTTAGACGAACCTACTGCTTCGATTGATGCAGTAACTGAGGAGAAAATATTTACTACACTTGAAACCAATAGAATAGGCAAGACTGTCATTCTGATTACGCATCGTTTCAGCACCGTAAAAAATGCGGATAAGACGTTGATGTTAGAGCGAGGAAAAATAATCGAACAAGGATCACATCGGGAACTAATGCAGATTAAAGGTAGGTATGCGGAGCTCTACACTATGCAGGCAAAGCGTTATTTGGAAAGCGATGAAAACCAAAAAAAATAAGCTGAGATAATCAATTCGTCTCAGTCTTTCAGCTCTTAACTGTGACCAAAATACAAGGTAGCGCCTGATATCTTTGTTAAATGTTTATGCCGTATTCGCAAAATCTTTATACATCAAAGTTTACATTTGACTTTTGATATAAATTTGAACCGCTAAAACTGCGCTTAGAAAGGAAATTGATCAACTGCCAATCAGCTAATATTGGGTTCACTGACTATAAAGGGAGAAGAGTAGTATTTTAGGTTAATAAATCAGAATGGAGTCAACAGGGAATGCGCATCAACACACGCTGTCTAAAGCCGGAATATTAGTTGCGCTGGGTATTATTTACGGTGATATTGGAACGTCTCCTATCTATACATTGAAGTTTATTATTGGCGATAGGCCGATAACAGAAGATTTAGTACTGGGTGGTTTGTCTTGCATTTTCTGGACCCTTACACTCATTACAACGATTAAGTATATCTACCTGGCATTAAATGCTGATAACAAAGGTGAAGGGGGAATTTTTGCACTCTATGCTCTCGTTAGAAGATACAAAGCCTCTTGGGTAATTTATCCGGCCATTATTGGCTGTTGCACACTTGTAGCCGATGGATTTATCACTCCTGCAATTAGTGTTTCGTCAGCAGTGGAAGGTATTCGATTACTCTATGCTGATATACCAACCACCGGCATCGTTGTTGTCATCTTAGTTTTTCTTTTCGTTTTTCAACAGTTTGGAACTTCTGTTGTTGGAAAAACTTTTGGCCCCGTTATGCTTATTTGGTTTTTGATGCTGGCATTGCTTGGAACCCATCAGTTGTTTCAAAATCTTGTTATCCTAAAAGCACTGAATCCTGTTTATGCGTTCAATCTCATTGCTCATTATCCGCATGGTTTTTTAATTCTTAGTGCCGTTTTTTTATGCACTACGGGTGCTGAAGCATTGTATTCTGATCTTGGACATTGCGGCAAAGGTAATGTGAGAGTAAGCTGGGGTTTGGTAAAGGTTTGTTTGTTGCTCAATTACTTCGGACAAGGCGCATGGCTTTTAACACAAGAAGGCAAGCAACTTGGAGAGCTCATTCCTTTTTATGCGATCATGCCGCAACAGTTCCTGTTCATTGGAATTATCATTGCTACTATGGCAACCGTCATAGCGAGCCAGGCATTAATTTCTGGTACGTTTAGTTTGATTAACGAGGCCATGAAGTTAAAACTTTGGCCTGCTTCCAGAGTTCGCTATCCAAGCGAATCAATGGGACAGATGTATATTCCTGCAATGAACTGGATATTAATGTTCGGAAGCATTTTAGTGGTGGTGATATTCAAAGAATCTTCTGCAATGGAAGGTGCCTACGGTCTAGCGATTACCGTGAACATGCTGATGACAACTTCATTGCTGGTCTACTATTTTACTACTGTAAAAAAATCAACGTATCGTTCAGTTTTACTTGCTACCGTGTTCTTTACACTGGAAGGAATGTTTCTTGCATCGAACCTTCATAAGTTTGAACATGGCGGTTGGTTTACTTTCATGATCGCGTTTATACTTTTCATTGTCATGTTTATTTTGTTTAAGGCGAGAAACCTTAGGCAGCGACATACAGAGTTCGTGGATCTCAAGCATTATGAATCCATGCTGAAGGATTTACAAAGTGATACATCAATTCCTAAGGAAGCCTCCAACCTGGTGTATCTTGCAGTAGCTGATAGCCGCAGGTACATAGACGCCAATATCGTTTATTCTATTTTCAAGAAGAGGCCGAAGCGAGCGGATGTATATTGGTTTGTTCATGTTGAGACAGTAGACAATCCGTTCACGAGTAAATACCGTGTAGATACCATTATCCCCAAGAAAGCTTTTTTTATCAGCATAAAACTTGGTTTTAAAACTCCGCACAGAGTCAACGCTCTATTCAATAACATTATTCATGAAATGGCAGATGCTGGAGAAATCGATTTAACCAGTCCGTATCCTTCGCTGCATAAATACAGTATGATGGCAGATTTTAAATTTATCTCACTTCATTCATGGGCATCTGCTGACAGCGAAATTTCAAGTTTTGAAACCTTTATTATAACAGGATACCGGTTAATAAAATCAATAAGCCTATCAACGGAAGAGATGTACGGACTGGAAGCTGCCAATATTGAAATTGAAAAAGTGCCTATTCAGGTTGGCCCTAATGCAAAAGTAAAAATTAAACGAGAGCGTTTGGAATAAGCTAGGCTTGTGGCAACGTAAAAGAAAAATTACTACCGTTTCCGGGTGAACTTTCAACATAAATTTTACCTCCCTGTGCTTCAATAAACTCTTTTGATATTGCCAATCCAAGCCCTGTTCCGGATGGTGTTCCAGGTACCTGGAAAAATTTTTCGAATATTCTATCAAGGTATTTTGCTTCAATTCCTGGTCCGTGGTCTTTGACGGTGAAGGTTATATTCTGATTCGATTGTTCATACGTCACAATTACCTTTTCGTTTTCAGGGCTGTATCGAATGGCGTTGGTAAGAAGATTGACAAGCACCCACGCAGTTTTGTCGACATCGGCAAGGAGCTTCCTAGTATTGGCAGGAGCATTAACTTCAATGTGAACGTGTTTTCTTTCTGCATGAAATTTCACAGCCTCCATTGCCGGTAATACAACATCATTAATATCGGCATTCCGAATATCAAGTTTAATGTTACCTGTTTCTACTTGAGAAAGATCCAATAACTCATTCGTAATTTTTGAAAGTCTCAATACTTCTTCACCAAGCGTTTGAATAATATTTTTTTGTTCCTCGTTTAACATTCCTACTCTCTTATCTTGAAGAAGTTTAGTACACATCTGAAGAGAAGCAATCGGGGTTTTTAACTCATGAGAAATGGTGGCGATAAAATTGGTCTTTGCAAGATCTAACTCTTTATAGGATGTGATATTTTTTAATAAAATTACGTGTCCGATTTTCAGAGCTTCCTTCTCGCCTGTTGGAGAATAGTTAATGGCAATCGTCTCCTTAGAGAAATAATTTTCCTTCCCTCCAACTACGACTTTAATTAAATTTCCCACCTCATCTTTCTTCTCTTCCTGCCGAATCAGGTTTCTGAACAAGTCATTGTTAACTGCCACATCCGGAGCATAGTGATCGAGTACATCCTGGCGGGTTAGGTTTAACAGATTTAAGGCCTGATCATTGGCAAAGACCACCATACTATTTTCATCCAAGCCAACGATAGGATCGGTCATCCTGTTAATGATGGTTTCGATTCTCTTTTTTTCAAACAGGATCTTCGCCAGACTGCTATGCTCATATTCGTCCAGCTTTTCAGCCATTGCATTAAATGCATTAGCAAGTTCTTCAAACTCATCCTTGCGATCAAAGTGTAACCGCTCCTCATAGTCTTTATTGGCTATCGATTTTATACTGTTGGTGAGCTGTATAATTGGATTCGCAACATAGCCCGGGAAATTCACGATAAACGTAAATGTACATACAATGCATATTGTGCCAATGATAATCAAGTAAGTTGAAGCATTACCTGCTGTAGTTTGTGTCAGTTCATTTTTTTTGACAATGGCCTGCATGTTCAACTCCTGAATGGCAAGCGAAATTCTTCTTACTTCAACAATACCATTCTCATCAATTCCTGAATATTTTAGTTTTTCGAAAGCGTCTCGTAGAGTGTGGGTAAGTTCGCGTTCTCCTGGCTCTGTTACATTGTCTTCCTGAAGACGCAGGTTTCTTTCAATGGTCTGAATGGATTTAGCTGAATCAATTTTCAGGCTGTCACAATTTTCGATGATGCGTTTGGTATACTCCAGCGTTTCATAGTTATCTCTTAGAATATTTTTGGAATCGCCCGATATTGCATTCATGTAATACAATCCCAACCCACCCATAACAATAATAATGGAAAAGAGGAATGCAACTCCCAGGGTTACTTTTGTTTTTATTTTCATGTGCTAATTTTTTTTGATAGAGGTCACATGGAATACGCCAATAAGCTAACATGCCTTTGTCTGCTTCCTTTGACCTCATTTCATGATAATATTACCAGATCAATGTCTGAGCCTTCAATTTTTTTCAGTAATCTGTTAAATGAATTGGTCTTCAGTATAAGCTGCCATAAGCGCATGTGTGGCATACCGATGCAAATGGTCGTAATCTGTTTTTCATCTGCAACTTTTGCAATGGAGGACGGAACATTGTTGCTCTTCACTTGTATTACTTCAGCACCCATTTCAGTAGCCATTTTAAAATTGTTGATTAAGTGACGCTGTACAGATAACTTAATCCTGTTCGCATCTTCATTGCGCGTTTGAACGTAAAGAACGTACCATTTTGAATTATAATAGCTGGCAAGTCTCGCAGTTTTACGAATTAACATCTTTGCATTGTCTGGATTGCTACTGATGCACGCCAGAAACCGTTCATGCCGCAGGCGGGAATTCATCGTAACTTCAGTATCAACTTTTCTTTCAACCTGTGAGGCAACTTCCTTCAACGCCAGTTCCCGAAGCTGGAGGATTCTATCGGCCTGAAAGAAATTGCGAAGAGCAGTTTCGATTTTTGATTGGTCATATATTTTCCCTTCTTTCAAACGTGCAATCAATTCATCCGCAGTCAGATCAATATTGACAACTTCATCGGCCATCTGTAACACTTTATCCGGAATGCGTTCCGTCACCTGGATACCCGTAATGGTGTATACCTCTTCATTAATACTTTCAATGTGCTGAATGTTGACAGCACTGATCACATTAATTCCGGCATCCAGTATTTCAATTACATCCTGCCAGCGTTTCTCATTCTTGCTGCCTGGAATATTGGTATGTGCAAGTTCATCAACGACAACTACTTCCGGATGGAAATTAATGATGGTTTGAAGGTCCATTTCCTCTAGCTCCTTCCCTTTGTAGAATGATTTCTTTCTTGGAATGATGGGTAATCCTTCGATTAATGCTTCGGTTTCTTTCCTCTTATGGGTTTCAATGAATCCAATCTTTATATCAATACCGTTTTTCAAAATGCTATGGGCTTCCTGTAGCATTCGATACGATTTCCCTACACCAGCACTCATGCCAATGTAGATCTTAAATTTTCCCCGCTTAGACTTGCGGATCAGATTAAGAAAATGTTCAACAGATTGTTCTTTGTCGCTCATGGATAGGCAAGAATTTGGAAGTCATTTTTCAACTGATTAAAAACTGATGGCCAGTGAGGTTCCTATAAATGTATTGGTATTCACTTCTTCATCATTTTTTGTAAAGACATTATCCTTACTCGTAATGTTTCGTATTTCCGCTCTCCAAAGTACATTGGAAGTTACACTATAATCAAGATTCATTGAAACACCAGTAGTCTTAAATCCATTGGGTGTTCCGGTAGCAATGATGACACCCTGTTCGTCAGAATAGTATTCTCCCCGTATGGCAAGTGATAGTTTATCCGTTACACTGTAGCGCAGAATAACGACAGGTGAATACCACGAATTCTTGTCGGAAGTTTCTGAAGTTTTATCTTCCACACCATAATCCATTCCAACTGTTAAACCCAGTTTTTTATTCAATTGAAATATTCCGTAGAAATTGTGGAAGTATCGCATTTGTCTGGCACTGTCTGGTTTGTCAGTACCGATAAATGTGCTGCTATTTAATGTGATTGAAGAATTGGGTTTGAACGTAATCTGTGTTCCGAATGAAGGAAGTGAATTTCCTTCCACGCGTTGAATTCGTTGCCAGCCATTTAATACAAGCCCTGACAGAAACCATTTTCCATTATCTGTTGTATATGAGATTTTCACACCGGCTTCGTAGTAAGGAGTATTATCTGCTAAAATACTTCGTGTCAGATTCCAACAATCTTTTCCAATGGCACTCTCAAATCCAATGTGCGATCCGAATATTCCGGCATCAACCCAAATATTTTTAGTAGACGAAAGTTTTACTCCCGCATTCGCTTCATAAATATTTTTCAGTACACCAGGTTCCGCAGCTAAGTTAGCGTTGGCATAGGTACCCATCATAACAGCAAGATTTGCGCGGACATTGTCAGTATTATAGGAGCCACGAATAAATCCAAGATTTAAATTTACTTCGTTATGACGATTGAATGAGTAGATAAATCCTGGTCGTGTATTATTTTCCGGATTATTAAAATCATATACATAATAGGTTTCAAGATAACCGCTTACAGTAAACGGTGATGGCTTATCCTCATTTTGTGCATAGGTAAAATGTGTAATAATAAGTGCTGTCAATATCAAAATGTACTTTTTCATTTTTTTGGTTGTAGAAATTTAATTGTGTTTAAAATTATCAATGGGCGTCTATACCTTGACAACTGTGTTTGCTATTCTGTTACTTTAAATTATCTAGCGCGATATTCAACTTAAGAACATTTACTTTCTCCGTTCCCAATACTCCCAACAACGGAGAATTAGTAAACTCTTCAACCAATGTTTTAAGTTTTTCGCTCTCAAGATTTCTGGTTTTCGCAATCCTTGCGATTTGAATATGCGCAGCAGCCGGGCTAATGTGCGGATCAAGTCCACTGCCAGAAGCTGTAACTAATTCGACAGGGATTTGTGATTTTTGAACGCCTGGATTGTGTACTAAAAAAGTATCAATCCTTGCCTGAACAACTTGAAGGTAGTCTGGATTAGACGGGCCTTTGTTTGAACCAGCAGAACCAGAAGCATTGTAATCAACGGCTGATGGCCTTGACCAGAAATACTTGTCTTCAGTAAAGGCCTGGCCAACATTCGCGAAGCCAACAAGCTTGCCATCAATTGTCACTACTTCACCCTTACCCTGGTTCGGTGCTGCGAAAAAAGCCACCCCCCAGATAACAGTGCTATAAACAACTACAAAGAATACTATGCAAAGCAAAGTGAGCTTTAGTGCAGGTAATAAATTCGTTTTCATTTTTCTTTAGTTAAATAAATAGTGTAACCACCATGTCAATAAGCTTGATACCAATAAAAGGTATTACGATGCCGCCTAATCCGTAGATAAAAAGATTTCTTCTTAATAACGCACTGGCACCAATCGGTTTATAACTCACACCTTTCAGCGCGAGGGGAATCAGCGCGGGTATTATCAGAGCATTGAATATTACGGCCGAAAGGATAGCGCTCTCAGGACTTTGCAATCGCATAATATTGAGACCTTGTAAAGCTGGAATGGCCGTGATAAATAGTGCTGGCACAATGGCGAAGTATTTGGCCACATCGTTTGCTATGGAGAAGGTGGTTAACGTACCGCGTGTCATCAACAACTGTTTTCCGATCTCCACGATTTCAATTAACTTGGTTGGATCATTATCTAAGTCAACCATGTTACCTGCTTCCTTAGCAGCTTGCGTTCCACTGTTCATTGCTACACCCACATCGGCTTGGGCAAGCGCAGGCGCATCGTTTGTACCATCGCCCATCATGGCTACCAGTTTTCCACCTTGTTGTTCCTTTCGGATGTATTCCAGTTTATCTTCTGGTTTTGCCTCTGCTATGTAGTCATCAACACCTGCTTTTTCCGCAATGTATTTTGCCGTTAGTGGATTATCACCTGTCACCATTACCGTCTTTACTCCCATCTTACGCAATCGTTCAAAACGTTCGGTAATACCGGGCTTGATAATGTCTTGCAGTTCGATCACACCAAGCGCCCTGCCGTTTTCAGAAACCACTAGAGGAGTTCCTCCGTTTCCGGATATTTGCTTCACATTCGCTACAAGATCTTCTGCTATTTGGTTTCCATTATTTTCAACCAGTTTTTTAATAGCATCAAACGCTCCTTTCCGAATAGTTCTCCCATCCATATCCACACCTGAGGCTCTTGTCTCAGCAGAAAATTTGATCACTTTCGCACCAACAAGTCCATATTCGATATCTCCCTTTGCACCAATTACAGATGGATGTCTGTACCCTTTCGAAGCAGCCAGTTCAATGATTGATTTTCCTTCCGGAGTTTCATCGGCTAGTGAAGCAACCGTTGCACACTCTAATAGCTGATCTTCTGTAACACCTTGTGTAGGATAAAAACGGGTTGCTTTCCTGTTACCTATCGTGATAGTCCCTGTTTTATCGAGCAGCAATACGTCAAGGTCACCCGCTGTTTCCACTGCCTTTCCCGACTTTGTAATTACATTGGCACGCAATGCTCTGTCCATACCGGCAATACCGATAGCGGAAAGCAAACCTCCAATGGTGGTGGGGATGAGACAAACAAAAAGTGAAATGAGAGCCGCAATTGAAATGGTTGCTCCGGCATAATCAGCAAATGGTTCTAACGTAATGCAGACGATAACAAATACCAGGGTAAAGCCCGCAAGCAAAATGGTAAGCGCAATTTCATTAGGCGTTTTTTGACGACTAGCGCCTTCTACCAATGCAATCATTTTATCGAGAAAGCTTTCGCCAGGCTGTGTCGTAACCAGCACTTTGATTTTATCAGAGAGCACTTTAGTACCACCTGTAACACTCGATTTATCACCACCGGACTCGCGTATTACCGGAGCGGATTCACCGGTTATAGCACTTTCATCTATAGTCGCAATACCTTCAATAATTTCACCATCCGTGGGAATAAGATCATTTGTTTCGCAGATGAAGACATCTCCTTTTTTAAGTTGAGATGAAGAAACCTGTACAATCTTACCATCGTCTTTCAAAACTTTGGCGGGAGTTTCTTCACGCGTTTTGCGTAAACTATCTGCTTGCGCTTTTCCACGCGCTTCGGCAAGGGCCTCAGCAAAATTGGCAAAGAGCAACGTGAGCAACAGAATAATAAAAACGGTAAGGTTGTAGCCAAATGACCCTTGAGAAGCATTGGTGAGAGAATAGATTGTTACGATCAGCATCACTACCGTACAAATCTCTACTACAAACATCACGGGATTTCGAAATAGGATCTTTGGATTCAGTTTAATAAACGACTGACCGATCGCGTCATTTACAAGTTGTTTTTGAAACAAGGATGTATTTTGAGTTTTCATAATTTCTATGGAAGTAATACGTATTAATAAATACTAAAATATTCTGCGATCGGACCAAGAGCGAGTGCAGGGAAGAAACTTAACAAGGCCAGAATAACAATCACAGCAAACACCATGACGCCAAAGGTGGCTGTATCTGTTTTTAATGTTCCTGCACTTTCCGGGATGTACTTTTTATTGGCTAATATTCCGGCAATAGCAACTGGGCCTATAATGGGCAAGAATCGGCTAAGCAAAAGAACAAAACCTGTCGTTATATTCCAGAAGGGATTATTATCTCCCAGTCCTTCAAAGCCCGAACCATTGTTGGCAGCGGATGACGTGTATTCATAGAGCATTTCGGAAAATCCGTGGAACCCCGGATTATTCAACCAGCCTACAGACGGATCCCTTGTAAATACGTAAGAAGAAAGTGCTGTGCCCGCAAGTATTAAAAGCGGATGCAATAACGCAATGATCATCGCTATCTTCATTTCTTTTCCTTCTATTTTTTTGCCCATGAACTCGGGTGTTCTTCCAACCATTAAACCAGAGATAAAGACCGCAATAATGATGAAGACGTAGAAGTTTAATATCCCCACACCACAACCGCCATAGAAGGCGTTGGTCATCATAGCCAGCAATTGCATAAGTCCAGATAAAGGCATGGAACTATCGTGCATGGAGTTTACAGATCCTGTTGATATTACTGTAGTGGCAATACTCCAATAGGCCGATGCTGCACTGCCAAAGCGCACTTCTTTTCCCTCCATGGCTCCGGCACTCACATCAATACCCATCTTTGCAATGGCTGGATTACCTTGTATTTCATAGTATATTGTTGGGATGACGAGTAGTAAAAAACCCACTGTCATTACACCGAAGATCATCCACGCTAATTTTTTTCTTTTCAGATAATACCCCAATGCAAAAATCATTGCTATGGGAATGATTACCTGTGCGATCATTTCTAAAATGTTGGTAAAATAATTTGGGTTTTCCAGAGGGTGTGCTGAGTTGGCACCAAAATATCCTCCTCCATTTGTACCCACGTGTTTAATAGCAATGAGTGCTGCAGCAGGACCTCTTGAGACTTGCACAGTATCTCCTTGCAATGTGGTGATGGTTTCCTTACCCTCTATGTTCATGGGTGTTCCATTAATCGCCAGAAGGATGGCAACAATGATAGAGAGCGGTAGAAGTATACGCGTGTTCGACTTTACGAAGTAATTATAAAAGTTGCCGAGCTTATCTGTTGTGCGTTCTTTCAAAGCATTGAATACCACTGCCAACGCAGCTAAACCGGTTGCTGCTGAAACAAAATGTAAAAACATAAAACAGAACAGCTGTGATAAATAAGTAGCTCCTGTTTCTCCTGAATAATGCTGCAGATTGCAATTCACCAAAAAGCTAATCGCAGTGTTAAAAGCCAGATCAGGTGTCATGCTGGGATTACCATCAGGATTCCATGGCAGCCAACCTTGATTCATTAAAATAAACATGGCCAAGGCAAACCAAATTAAATTGATGGTAAGTAATGCCACCAAATTTTGTTTCCAGTCCAGTTCCTGTTCAGGTTTAATACCGCTTGCGTTAAAAAATAATTTTTCAATCGGATTAAAGATTGGATCAAGCAGTGTGCGCTCACCTGCATAAACTTTGGCGATGTATTTACCGAAGGGCACAGCCAACGCTACCGTAAGAGCAAACGTGGCAATAATTCCAAATAATTCTGAATTCATTTGTAATGCGATTTACAGGTTAAAATTTTTCAGGTTTGAGCAATACATAAATCATGTAGACAAACACACATAATGCGAGAATGAATAGTGCGATCATAAGCGTTATATTTTTTCGAAGTAATCAATTGATTTAAAGAATATCCCGAAGCATATAAGTGCCGAGACTATTAAAATGAAGGTTATCATAGTATTAAGGTTTACGTTTTAAATTGAATTCTATTTATTGAGAAACTCGATCAGATAAATCAGCTTCATGACCATCAGCACCGCCAGACTTGCCACAAACGAGTATAAAAAGACAGCCAGTAAGACTCTACTAATTGTGGCTTTCAATCGCGCAAAATCGATCTTCATCACAATGAAAGCGTTGCATTAGCTTTCGCATGATAAAGGACATGATTCGACTTACTGAGATACATAATGCAGATCATCACAAATTCTGATTTTAATCATTTACATTCCACTGGAGTAGTGCTGACGCGCATATTCAAGTCTTAATTCGCCAAGCATGAATGGCTCAATCCATTTGCGGGCACCTTCTTGTTTGTCTAACGCGTGTCCTAGGGTGTAGAGATAAATATTCACGATACCGTTCTTTACGGTCTCATTCCCTTCCTTAAAAAGTTTGAGCGCTACCTTCAGGAATCGTTCTAGCTTTTTAAATTTTCCTTCCTCACATAGTTTCAATGAAACTTGAGCGAAGGATTGCATGGACTTGTAAAACTGTTTGGTGTGATGAGGATCGTTTACACCAGAAGGAACTTCGCCATCCAGCATAACAATAGCAATTCTCTCGTTAATCATATCATTTTTCATTTTAGCGATTAGCCTATGACCAATTATGTGCTAAAAGCAAGAGCTGGCTGAAAATCAATCGATTAGATTAAACGGAGGGTTTAGAACCCTTCGGAATCCGAAGGGTGGTTTCTGATTCCGAAAATTCAAATGCTAAAAAGTGCCACTAACATGGTTTGCTATGTTGGTACGCTTGTTGCCAATGGGCGTGCCGTATCAATAAACATACATTTCTTATGAGTGGATCTTTAGTTTTCATTATTGGGTTAGTTGTTCTGGCTCTTTCAGGTATTCGCATTGCTCAGGAGTATGAACGAGCACTGGTCTTTCGACTTGGAAGATTTAAAGGACTACGCGGGCCAGGTTTATTCTGGATCATACCCATTATTGAAAGACAACAACTCGTTGACATCAGAACCAGAACCGTTGATCTCGAACGTCAGGAAACCATTACAAAAGATAGCGTTACCATCAAGGTAAACGCGGTGTTGTGGTTTAAAGTAGTTGACTCTTCCAGTGCGATCATCAAAGTAGCCAACTTTCAGCAGGCTGTTTACCAGTTTGCTGTAACCACCTTACGAAATATTATTGGTCAACATTTGCTGGACGAAGTTTTGAAAGAAAGAGAAAAGATTAACAAAACACTTCAACAAATAGTGGATACCGCAACGGAGCACTGGGGTATTAAAATTGAAATGGTAGAAATGAAGGATGTTGAAATTCCAGAATCCATGCAACGCGCAATGGCAAGAGAAGCAGAAGCCATTCGTGAGAAACGTGCGAGAATAATAAAGGCGGAAGCAGAGTATGAAGCATCTGAGAAGCTGGCGCTTTCCGCAAAACAAATGCAGGACAATCCAATATCATTAGAATTGAGAAGAATGCAAATGCTTTCAGAGATTGGAATAGATAATAACACAACTACTGTGATCTTAATGCCATCCGAGTTTCAGAATGCTGCGAAGAGTTTTACTGACTTTGTAAACCTTCAAAAGAAAAATTAATCGATGTTCTTACTTTTAAATAAAAAGTTAAGGTTTATTACAGCAGATCCAAAAGATGTGTTCATAAAAAGAATTCTCGATCATACTGAGTACTCAATGAAGACAAATTTCTTTACTGCAACAACTGAAGATTACGCGATTAGGAGTTATAGTAGAGATGGTACTATTATTATAAAGAGCAGATTTATGCGACAGAGTTTTAGAATCATCGTCAAAGTAACGTCAGAATGCCCAACGCAAATATCTGTAAGGCTGGTGCCAAGCATATTTTCATTGGCACCACATCTGGTCATTGTCTTTTTTCTTTTGATAATGCCTTTCCCTAATTACTTCAAAGCCATTTCAATTGGGATAACATATTTGTTCTTGCTTGTTGGATACGCTTTTGAAATATGGTGGACCAATAACCTTTTTAACCACAAACTGGTAAGGAAAAATTAGTATTCTGAGATGGCGTACCTTTGCGCCATCTCTTTTTCTTCAAAGACCGAAGTCTTTAATTTTTTGATAGAGTGTAGTTAAACCGATACCCAATAGTTTAGCGGCTTGAGTTTTATTGCCATCAACATGAGCAAGCACTTTTTTAATATGCTTCTTCTCTACCTGGGCAAGATCAAAATGGTTAGTATCATCATCTACAGAAAAGTCTGGTGGAAGGAGTGAGGTACTTAATTCGTTGTCAGCAAGAATGACACTTCGTTCAATCACATTTTTCAACTCCCGGATATTTCCTTTCCATGGATGATTTTTTAAAGCAATTAAGAAATCTTTGTTTAGGTGCGGGGCAGGTTTATTAGTCTTTAATGAAAACTGTTTGATGAAGTGATCTGCAAAAACAGGAATATCATCTTTTCTCTCACGCAGGGAAGGAAGAGAGATTGAGAAAACTGATAGTCGATAATAAAGGTCACGTCTGAAATGTCCTGATTCGGATTCAAGTTCCAGATTCTTATTTGTTGCTGCAAGGAATCTAACATTTACATGCCTTGCTTTACTTTCGCCAACGCGGTAAAATTCCCCGGTTTCAATTACTCGCAGGAGCTTGGCCTGTAACTCAATATTCATTTCACCGATCTCATCAAGAAATAAGGTACCATCATTTGCTTCTTCCAGATAGCCCTTCTGCGCTTTACTCGCTCCTGTATAGGCACCCTCAGTATGTCCAAACAATTCGTTTTCTAAAAGATCTTTAGGGAATGCACTACAATTCAATGCCACAAAAGATTTGGCCTTTCTAGGACTTTCATAATGTATCGCTTGGGCAAAAACTTCTTTACCGGTACCCGTCTCGCCCAATAGCAAAACATTCGTATCGGTAGAGGCAACTTTACGGGCAAGTTCAATACATTGTTTAAGTACTTTGGTTTCTCCAATGATTTTATCGAAGCCAAATTTTTCTGAAAGCTTAGATTCCAGGCTCAGAATCTTTTGTTGCAATAATGCTTTCTCTGTTGCTTTGCACAGGAGTGGAATGATTTTTTCCTGGTGGTCGCCCTTTGTAAGGTAATCGAAAGCACCATTTTTGATTGCCCTCACTCCATCCTGAATGGTTCCAAAGGCAGTAAGCACAATCACTTCAACCTCCGGATATTCTTTCTTAATTCTGGCTGTAAGATCAACCCCGTTTCCGTCTGGAAGCTTTACATCCGAAATTACAACCTGAACAGATTCCTTGCTCATTACTTTGAGCCCCTCTTTCACAGTTGCTGCCTGGATTACCGAATATCCTTCAAGCTCGATAACACGAGCCATAAGTTTCCGAAGGTTTTCTTCGTCATCAATAATGAGGATGGATGATTTCATAGGGAGATCGCTGAAGTATCAAATTTACATATTTCAGATTCATGCACACCTCTCTTAATAAGTACGAGGAGTATAAATTGAACCAGAAGCGAAACACCGCAAATCACCAGTGAAGGTATATTCAAAAAATTATCTTCATTGGTTGCGAATTCCGATTCATCTTCTAAACTTCGTATCAAACAAATTCTACAACCATGGTATTTAAAAATGCAATCAGTTGGTTTGAGATACCGACTACCAACTTAGACCGAGCTCAAAAATTTTACGAAGCGATTTTAGATGTAAAGCTGACAGCTCTGGATACTCCCAATATCAAGATGCGTATGTTTCCACTGGAAGACATGATGGGAGTTGGTGGTGCACTGGTTTATAGTGCTGGTTTTTATACGCCATCCTTAACGGATGGTCCGCTCATTTATCTCAATGGTAATCCAGATGTTCAAACGATTCTGGATAGAGTAGAAAAAGCAGGTGGTAAAATCCAGGTTCCCAAAACTCAAATCTCGCCAGAGTATGGATACATGGCGGTAATCAATGACACAGAAGGAAATCGGATTGCTTTCCATTCTATTCCCCAATAAGCTTTCATCGATTGGTCCTTGTAGTTGTTAGAATCAAAAAACTCAAAATAAAATAGCAAAGCGCCCACCTTAGAATTCAGTACAATTGACTCTAAGATGTGCGCTTCTTTTTGAAATCTCAAATCAGTTATTAATCAATTAAACCAATTGAGCATCGGAAGTAATAGCAACTTTAAGTGCTTTTGAAATGATACAACCTTGCTCTGCGCCTTTTACAAGGTCTTTAAATTGTTGCTCTGTAATGTTTGGAACTGTTCCTTTAACGGAGAGATGAACACCTGTAATATCCAGACCTTCTAACGTTACGGTTGCAACAGTATCGAGCGAAGTAGCAGTGAACCCCGCCTGACTTACGCCAAGACCTAACGCCATGGTAAAGCAACCCGCATGAGCAGCCGCCAGGAGTTCTTCTGGGTTTGTTCCGGCTCCATCTTCAAATCGGGTCTTGAAGGAATATTGCGTTTTGTTCAGGATGGTACTTTGTGTAGAGATATTTCCTTTTCCGGTTTTTAAATCTCCTTCCCAGTGTGCAGAGGCTGTGCGTTTCATAGTTTTTTTATTTGATTAGTAATAGAACACGAAAGTTAAATACAAGTTCCATTCATAAAGCTAGAATTCAAAAATCATTTATCATTATTTTTAAATTATGGAATTGGTAATTCTGAAGTAAGTCCGACTTAAAATCAATTTAGAAGAGTATTTAAACAATCAAGTAGTTTTCTGCAATTTTTCGATTCAGACGGATTTGATGATCAGAATATCTTTTTGACTTTAAATTCCTCTATATATTTTGAATCACAGAATGATACGTAATGCTTTTGTTGGATGGCTACGAAATAGCAAGCTTACGCAGGCATTCCTAATTTCAGAGTGCCCTTAGAATACAGTTCAAAACATTTCGAATTGCGAAAACAAATACTACAAAGAGGTCGAACAATTTGGTGGGGTCTTTGTTTTACACAGTATTAAACAAAAGAAATTATGTTAAAAAGATTAATCATTCCAGTAATGGCAATAGTATTGTTATCAGGTTGTGCAGTACACTTTGGCGCAATCGAAAGTAGCGTTGTTCTTAATCAGTCAAATTTTAAGATTATAAAAAATGCTTCCGGTTCAGCACAAACAAAAGTGGTATTTGGCATAGGTGGTTTAAAGCAAGAGGCATTAGTAACAGAAGCAAAAAGGGACTTAACTACAAAAGCAAACCTTACCGAAGGTCAGGTACTTGCTAATCTAACCATGGACTATAAGACTACATTTTACCCATCTTACATTCCTGTCGTTATGATTCAAAAAGTTACCATAACTGCAGATATTATTGAATTTACCAAATAGAGTAAAGGTTAAAATGGTAATACCATTTTAACCTTTACCTCACTCTTGATTACAAAGTTGGATTGACAGATAACCATCACCCATTCTTCCTTCCCGTCTTCAACTTCACTCGTGTTTCACGTACAGCAATGTCAGGAAGGGTAGAAGCATTTTCTTTCAGATAGCTTTCGACTGCTTTGCGATGATGTTTTATCAACGTGCGCAGTACCCATGATATGGCTTTGGTGATGAGAATATCTTTTTCGCTTTTTAATACCTCTATATTATGCATCGCACAGTCAGCAAGACGTTTGTCTGAATGAGTTCGAAGGGGTGAACATAAACACACGATAGAAGCTCTGCGCTTATGAATGTTTTTGCTGACTGAAAACTTCAGGAGCAAAGGTTCCCAACTTTCCCATTGACTGATGATTTCGGTTGATGTGTATTTGCCGGTACATAAGGTATCTACCTCGGCCCATCCTTCCAGTTCGTTTAACCATCCGTCAAAGAGCTTGGGATTAAATTGACGTTGCTCCTTAGTAGCATAGTCCAATAAAATACCGGCCATGCATTTTTCTGTCGAGGATTCTCCTTTAATCAAGGAGGTGAGCAGTGTGGAGAAGTGAGCGGTTATTAAATCAGAATGCGTTTTCATCCAGTCTTTGGCAATGGTTCTTAACAACGGCACGGTAATCGGATAACGTGGATGGGAAGTACCTAAATAGTTATCCAAATCCGTGTGCTTGGTCGCCTTGCCGGCATTCTTCTTAATAAGCTCTAAAATTTCTGCGTGATGCTTATTTTTCATATTGGTAGTCTGCAATTTTTTTTGAACTTGATGTCTTTCTTTGTGAACCGTTGTGCCTTAGAGGCTTTGCCGTCAGATTTTTTGCCACAAGGACACGAAGACACAAAGTAGGCACTAAGCATTGTATCTTCCGTTGGGAAAATCAATAATTTTAAATAATCTTTAGCTTCTAAATGCATCTATTTTTGAATCGCCTAGCCTGCACTTTCTTCAGATTACTTCTTGTTTTTTTGATTCTTCTGGTTTCACCTTCTGTCGCTCAAAAGCGTGATTTCAGAAAGGAGGCATCGTTGCTGAAAAATGTGATCGTGAGGGAACATTACCATCCGAAAGAAATTAATGATCAATTTTCCAAGGAGTTATATAACCAGTTATTGGAAGCTCTTGATCCGGATAAAATCATTTTTGCAGAAAGTGATTTGAAAACCCTGCAACCATTTCAAACACTATTGGACGATGAGTTTAACGGCAAGCAATGGAATTTCTTTGCACAGTTGGTTACGACTTATCGAAAAGGATTAGAGCGATCAGAGTTATACATTGAACAATTGTCAGCTTCGCCTTTCAATTGGAGGGTAAAGGAATACATGATGAATGATACACTACATTGGCCATCAACAGAAGTTGCACTAAGAGACAAATGGCGATTGTGGTTAAAACTTTCTTTGCTCGATCGGTTGACCGATATGTATCAATTGGATTCGCTTAAAGACTCTCAGTTTTTTCAAAAGAATGAACTAACAGCACGAATGCGTGTGAAGGGTACTGAACTTCGATCGGTCAGGCGTATTCTCAAGCATCAATCCGGATTTGAAAATTATGTTGCCTCCATTTATTTCGCAACGTTTTCATCCATGTTTGATCCTCACAGCGCATACCTCTCCACTACTGAGATGGAGAATTTTTTATCCGGTCTTAGTACGGAAGGATATTATTTTGGTGTAACACTCGATGAAAACGATCGGGGTGATGTAATCATTGCTTCGTTGGCGCCCGGTAGTCCCGCATGGAAGTCGGGCGAGTTTCATGTTGGCGATGTATTACTTGCCCTTACGTGGACGGGACAAGAGCGCATTGATCTGGCAGGTGTTTCAGTTGAAGAAGTAAATGAAATGCTGGCAGATGCCAATCACAACTCCCTTGAGTTTACAATAAAGATGGCGGGTGGAATTCAAAAAGCGATTCCGTTGCGCAAAGAAAAAATTTCTGTTGAAGAAGATTTTGTTCGCAGCTATATCCTTACTGGAAAAAATAAAATCGGCTACATATCCTTGCCGGATTTCTATACGCGATGGGGTGATGAATCAGAAGGCTCACGATGTGCCAGTGATGTAGCAAAAGAAATCATCAAACTAAAAAAGGAAAACATTAATGGATTAATTCTGGATGTTCGGTTTAATGGTGGTGGCTCCCTTCAGGAGGCGTTGGCCCTTGGCGGAATTTTTATTGATGAAGGCGCCCTTGGTATTATGCGGAACCAAAAGCAAAACGAAACAACGGTAAAAGATATGAATCGCGGAACCGTATATGACGGACCGCTGGTAGTAATGGTAAATGGGCAGAGCGCTTCTGCTTCTGAATTTTTAGCGGGCGCTTTGCAAGATTATAATCGCGCTATCATTCTGGGTAGTCGTACTTACGGAAAAGCAACAGCACAGAATTTTTTTCCATTGGATCCAAATCAGAAAGAAGAGCCATCGTTAGAATCACTGAAGGCGGGTGCAGGTTTTGCCACCATTACCACCGATAAAATTTATCGCGTCACAGGTAAAACGGCTCAGGGCTTAGGTGTTACTCCCGATATTTTATTACCCGATTTTTATGATGTAATAATGATGCGTGAGGCCATGTTGCCGTATGCGTTGCCTTCTGATTCAGTTTATAAAAAAACGTATTATAAACCCACCACACCTTTGCCGAAACTGCAATTGAAAAAACAAAGTGAGACCCGAATAGCATCAAAGGAATCATTTAAAACAATTTTAGAAACTTCATCCTGGTTGAAAGTGAAATTGACTGATCAGCACCAACCAATTTTGTTAGATTGGGAAGATTTTTTGAAGAATTCAAAAGAGGATGAGCAACAGTATAGACTAATTCAAAAAATGCTGACAAAACCGACTACCTTATTTGATGTAACCAACAACCAGGTTGATTTGCAACGAATCAACGCAGATGATTATGCCCTCGAGTTTAATAGACGTTGGATAGAAAGATTGAAGACGGACAATTACGTAGAGGAAGCTTTTTATGTAGTGAGTGATATGATCGAATGGAAATTAAAAAAATAGAAATAGTATGCGGAACAAAATCGTTGTCGTAGTGATGTTGTGTGTAACATCTTTCGCAGTAAAGTCGCAATCCAATACACCTGTAGAACATTTGTCTTTTTTCTCAACACGTGAAACGGAGCTCTCAAAAAAATACCTCAGTTACATGAGTGAAGCGGCACATGGAAATCGCGCACGAAAAATTGAAAAGAAGAGACAGGAAATAGTTTCGGAGATCAGACAATCTCTTAATGAAGCCAATCGACTTCGTCCATATAAAAGTGATGCCAGTTTGCGCGATGCATACAAGGTCTATTGGGATATTTTGCTAAAAGTATTCAATGAAGACTATGGCAAAATTGTGAACATGGAAGAAATAGCCGAGCAGTCATACGATGCCATGGAGGCTTATTTACTGGCTCAGGAAAAAGCAGAGGAGGTATTGGAGAATGCTCACGACAAAGTAGAGATTGCTTATGAAGATTTTGCTGCACGAAATAACGTTACGTTGATTCAGAAAGACACCAAGATGTCAAAGAGACTACGACAGGTGGGAGCTGTCAATCATTATTACCATGAACTCTATCTTATATTCTTTAAAAGTTTTAAACAAGAAGCCTATGTAATTGATGCGTATAACCGAAAAGATATCAATAGCATTGAACAGAATAAGGGCACCCTCGTTCGCTTTGCAGACGAAGGACTTTCTAAACTAGATACCATTAAGGCATATAATGGTGATGGTTCGCTCGTCAATAACTGCCGCAAAGTTTTATTGTTTCATAAGACAGAGGCAGAGAAATACATTCCCGGCATGAGTGATTATCTTCTGAAATCGGATGAATTCGAAAAAATCAAAAAGGCTTTTGATGCGAAACCGCAATCCAAGCGAACACAAGCTGATGTAGATGCTTATAATAAAGCAGTCAATGAGATGAATGATGCCGTTGCTAAATCGAACAAAGCGCTTCAATCGCAGAATGCTGAAAGTAAAAAGGCATTGGATGGTTGGAATCAAGCGGTGAAAAACTTTATGGAGCATTATGTGCCCAAGAGTTAAATAGGACTGTTGGTTTCTGAAATAAATTTTTTACCCACTAACCTTTCGCTATTTTTGCAACGCAATTAGTGCATTGGCTCCGTATTTCAATGGATAGAATTTCAGATTCCGATTCTGAAGATGCAGGTTCGATTCCTGCCGGGGCCACAAAAAAGCTGACTTGGTCAGCTTTTTTGTTTTCTGTGAATCCACTTTTTTCATTAAATAAATCCCCCGCAACCAATAAAGTTTGAAGTTTTGGCTATTCCCTGTAGATCAGGACGGATGGTATAAAAGCATTGAGCATCATGCTGCAGGTGATTTTGATAGCATAGATTTGAAAATTAAACATATATCGTAATATTGCGTTATAACAATATCATGGGCATTACGAAATCGGAGTTATTCAAAAAACGGCAGAATCGGATTGCTAGTCTGGCGATTGCTTTTGATCATCCGGCACGTGTTGCTATTATAGAATACCTACTCAACCACCAGACTTGTATATGCAATGATCTTGTACATGAACTGCCCTTATCGCAATCAACCATCACACAACATTTAAAAGAATTAAAAAGGATTGGTATTATAAAAGGAGAAGTAGAAGGTCCAAAAGTGAATTACTGTATTGATGAAAATGTATGGGAAGAAGCCAGGGACATATTTATCAATATGTTTTCTAAGTATATAAAAAAGAACGACTGCTGTTAATATTTTTTTGCCCAATCGTAACGTAATATTACGATACTACTGCAAAATGATGAGCTGAAATAAAAATTTTAAATCGAAACGCAACCTTAATCATATCTCATTTATGCTTTCAACTTTGCAACCAAAAATTGATCAGTTAACAAAAGAGTTTGATCAGATATCTACACAACGAAGGGAAATACTAAAAGAACTGACACAATTTGTGCAGGTAAAAATCGAGGCCGGCAAACCGGTATATCTGAATTTTATTTGTACACATAACTCAAGACGAAGTCATCTCTCACAATTGTGGGCACAGGCAGCGGCACACTACTATCATATTAAAAATGTCTCAAGCTTTTCGGGAGGAACAGAAGCCACAGCTTTTAATCCTCGCGCTGTAAAAGCAATGCAAGACGCTGGCTTTGCTATTGCCATTACTAAAGAAGGTAATAATCCTGTTTATGAAGTTCGTTATGCCAATGATGCTCCTCCAGTAATAGCGTTTTCTAAAAAATACGATGATCCATTCAATCACAATCAAGACTTTGCAGCCATTATGACCTGCTCACATGCAGATGAGAACTGTCCTCTGGTATTAGGAGCTTCCGGAAGAATTGCCCTTACCTATGATGATCCGAAAGAATTTGATGGAACGCCTCTGGAAGCTGCTAAGTATGCAGAAAGAGTGCATCAAATTGGAAGAGAGATTTTTTATGCCTTCTCTCAAGTAAAAGTATAAACACCGGATGGAACTACTATGAGCAATCAAAAACAACTCGGCTTCTTAGACCGCTATCTTACGCTTTGGATTTTTCTGGCGATGATCATGGGTGTTGCACTCGGCAACTTCTTTGAAGTCGAACAATTTATGAATCACTTCCAGGTTGGGACTACAAATCTTCTTATTGCCACAGGCCTTATCATTATGATGTATCCTCCATTGGCAAAAGTGAGGTATGAGCATTTAGGAAAAGTGTTTAAGAATGTAAAAGTAATTCGCCTCTCTCTACTTCTTAACTGGATCATCGGACCGATCTTGATGTTTCTGCTAGCAATCATTTTCCTTCGTGACAAGCCTGAATATATGATAGGTCTTATACTCATTGGTATAGCGCGTTGCATAGCAATGGTGCTGGTGTGGAATGATCTTGCAAAAGGTGATAAAGAATATGCAGCCGGACTCGTAGCGCTCAACAGCATCTTTCAAGTATTCTTTTATAGTGTATTTGCCTGGATATTCATCACGGTCCTGCCACCATATTTTGGAATAGAAGGATCAGTTGTTAATGTAAGCATGAGTGATGTTGCTAAAAGTGTTTTCCTTTATTTGGGTGTTCCCTTTATTGCCGGCTTTCTTACTCGTTATTTCTTCAAGAAAGTAAAAGGAGAAGAGTGGTACGTACAAAACGTAGTTCCGAAGATCAGTCCATTAACATTGATTGCTTTACTTTTTACCATCGTGATAATGTTCAGCTTCAAAGGAAAAATGATTGTTGAAATTCCATTTGATGTAATTCGCATTGCTATTCCATTGGTGATTTACTTTATTATCATCTTCGTTCTCAGCTTCGTCTTATCGAAAAGGCTAGGAGCGAACTATGAAGAAAATGCTTCTGTTTCATTTACCGCAACGGGTAATAACTTTGAATTAGCAATTGCTGTTGCTGTAGGCGTTTTTGGAATTAATTCAGGGCAAGCCTTTGCTGGTGTCATCGGACCGCTCATTGAAGTTCCTGCTCTGATCTTATTAGTTAACCTTGCGTTCTGGTTTAAGAAAAGATTATATACAAAAGTTGCTTAGTAAATGGATAACCATTTTGATGTGATTGTTATTGGTGGCGGACAAAGCGGTCTTGCAATGGGATATTATCTTAGACGTTCAGGTCTGTCCTATATAATTCTTGACAATCAGAAGGAACAGGGAGGAGCATGGCTTCATACATGGAAATCACTTCGCTTGTTCTCACCGGCTCAGTGGAGTTCGTTACCAGGAATGCTCATGACAGGAGGGAGTGATTATTACCCCACACGTGATGTCGCCATTGAATACCTTAAGTCCTATGAAACCAAATACAATCTTCCGGTAAAGAGATCAATTAATGTTTTGAGTGTAGTGAAGGAAGGAGAGGGATTTAAACTGGAAACATCAGCCGGTGCAATGCATTCCAAAGTAGTGGTTAGTGCGACCGGGTCGTTTAACAATCCATTCATTCCGTTGATTAAAGGAAGTGCAATATTTAGAGGACAAATTCTTCATTCAAGTCAGTATCAATCTCCTGAGGAATTTGTGGGTAAAAGAGTCGCAATAGTTGGTGAGGGTAATTCAGGAGCACAGATATTGGCTGAAGTTTCCATGGTCACAGGCACAATCTGGATAACACAGAAGGAACCGCGATTTCTTCCTGACCATATTGATGGCCGTTATCTATTTGATGCAGCAACACAAATGTATGAAGCGCAAAAAATGGGGAAACAATATAAAGCTCCCTCTCTTGGTGATATCGTTATGATTGATTCTGTGAAGGATGCAAGGACAAGAAAGGTTTTGAAAAGCATTAGACCTTTCGAACACTTCACCGAAGATTCACTGGTATGGACTGATGGTCATGAAGAAAAAATAGAGGTAGTAATTTTTTGTACCGGATTTAAAGCATCGTTGAAACACCTTGCTCCGTTAAATGTGATTAACGAGCAAGGTAAAGCCGAAACGGAAGGAACAAAATCAATTAAGGTGGAAGGTCTCTGGTTAGTTGGGTATGGAAACTGGACAGGTTTTGCTTCGGCTACATTAATTGGTGTTGGCAGATCTGTAAAAACTACCGTTGAACAAATAAGTCAATATCTTGCTGTTAGAAAAGAATCTTTGCCATCATGAATTTAAGTATTCAACTATTTGCTGAGCAGGATTGGAAAGCAGTTTCGGAAATTTATCAACTCGGCCTTCTTACCCGCAACGCAACTTTTGAAACAGAAGTACCGGACTATGAAACCTGGATTAAGAAATTTCATGCTAATTTGTTGTGGGTTGGTGTTTTACATAATGAAGTAGTGGGTTGGGCCGGACTTCAATCGGTATCTGCGCGCAAAGTTTATGAAGGCGTAAATGAACTAACGATTTACGTTCATCCTCATCATGGAGGGAAAGGAATTGGATCACAACTCATGAAGTACTTAATTGAAGAAAGCGAGAAAGCAGGAGTATGGACATTATACGCTGCCATTTTTTCAGAGAATACTGCGAGCATTAAACTTCATGAATCTGCTGGCTTTCGGAAAATCGGATACAGAGAAAATATTGCGCAGTTGGATGGAAAATGGAGAAACACCGTACTCTATGAAAGAAGAAGTAAAATAATTGGAATATAGTCTTCAAATCCTGCATCATTTTTTGAGTATCTCCGTCATACAAGGTAGTGACGTATAAAACTGCTTAACTATGCATGCCATGCCTGTCATTATCTGGGATAGTCTTTATAAGGAACTGGTTACGTTTGTTCAAACAAAAGTAAAGGATAAGCCAGCTGCTGAAGACATCGTGCAGGATGTGTTTATAAAAGTGCATACCAAATCAAATCAGATAAAAGAGATTGACAAAGTTTCGGGCTGGATCTACCAGATCACGCGTAATGCAGTAGCCGATCACTTTAGAAGCAATTCAAAAACTATTGAACCCATCAATGTAGATTGGGAAAGTGACTACCAGGAATTGAATGATTGCGTTGCGCGCTGTCTGAATGTTCTCATAAAAACGCTACCTGATAAATACCGTATTCCATTGGAACTTACAGAGCTTGAAAATCTGTCGCAGCATGAGTTAGCAGAGCGGCTTGGTATTTCGTATTCTGGTGCCCGATCCCGCATCCAGCGAGCCCGTAAAATGTTGAAGGAAAAAATTAACGAACTCTACCTCATCAAAACGGATACCTATGGAAATGTAATTGTGTGCGAGAATAGGTTTCCTTGTTACTGCAATCAAGATTGTTGACGATGCGTCAATTTCGATGATTCATCGTCATAAGAGTATAAAACATTCTATATGCGAAAACTACTCTTTATTCTTACCGGGCTCCTGTTAAGTACAACAGCTACCTATTCTCAAAAAACAAAAATCAATCGCGATCTTACTCCAGCGAAAGGTTATTATAAAAGCCTGCAGGTGATTAGTCCGAAACCAAAATCTCCTGCTGAGGAAATTGACAAACAGAAATTTCCGTATGATTCAATTTCGGCCAAAAGACGCCTCAGCCTTAAACCTTACTATCTGGAGAACATCACGCTAAACGATTTTAAAATTCCCAATCCTCCTGCCAATAGTTCAGAACAGACCCGTGCTGAAATAAATTATTTATTGTCGTTGCAACAGCAGCGCACACAACTTGATATTGAATCAAGTCTTTACATGGCCAATGTATATTATAATCCGAGGATAAAACCAGAAGACTCAACCTACCATCAGTATCGTCAAAATCTTTTTCATATTGGAAGATCCATTGGCAGTTGGTTCAATCCAAAAGATCTTCCGGTTACTGCTGATCTGATAGCGCATGTATGGCAAGACGCCAGTTATTTCATTTGGGGTTTCAAGTATACGTATTTGCGCATTCGTCCCTATGTGATTGATAAAGACCTGAAGAATTTAGAAGAGACAAATTGGGCTGCCTATCCCAGTGGTCATGCGGCTAACTCCTATATAAATGCTTATCTCTATATGGAACTTGCCCCCGAATTCACGGATGTATTTGTCAAAGATGCGTATGATATGGCTCACTCTCGTGAAATTATTGGTGTTCACTATCCTTCTGATTCAGAGGCGTCAAGAATGTTGGCAAGACAGTTTGTAAATAAGCTCTTTCAAAATGAAAAGTTTCTAAAGGACTTTGAGATGGCGAAGAAAGAATGGGCAGCGAAGGCAAAAGAGAGTTTTGTGAAACCGGAACTGATTAACATAGATCCCAAAAAAGCGGCATCCTGTGGCGATAAAACTCCATCACAATGTGCGAAGAAATGTGAATGATAGAGTCATGTTTATGTACGTATTCAGACGCAGGGAAACCCTGCGTCTTTACAACGACAAAATCCCAAGGATAATTTAGACTGGATACAAACTGCATTTTTTCCTTTTCTGGCTACTTTCTTTACCCAATTGCAACTGTATTGCTTTAATTTTCATTTACATTTGAGTAGTGAAAGTTATCCGCTTCATATTGGCAATGTATGTTATCGCGCTCTCGGTTTATCCTTGCAGCGATCGCGATGCATGTGTCGATGAAGTTAAAAATGGTCAGCAATTCATCAGCGTTTCTGATCATCAGCATTGCGATAGTGAAGAGGATTTATGTTCACCCTTTTGCATTTGCTCATGCTGTGCTGCTCACATTAAACTTTCTTTTGCAGCCGATCTAAACTTTCCTCCTGTTATCCATAATACCAAAGAGATAATACCGTATCTCGAAAAACAGATTGTGTTTGATCATAACCACATCTGGCAACCTCCCAGGATTTAGCTTTCTATTTTTTTTCGCCTACCGGACGAAGTTTTTATGACGCCAAAGGTGTCACGTAAAACTATTTTGCGGACTTAGCATGAAAAGTAAAACTCATGTTCATGTCCGTTAATCTCAATCATACTAAACTTTATGTTAGATAAGATCATACACTACTCTATAAACAATAAGTTGATCATCGGCTTATTCACCCTAGGTTTGATTATATGGGGAAGTTATTCACTGACCAAACTTCCAATTGATGCTGTTCCTGACATCACCAATAACCAGGTTCAGATTCTTACAGTAGCACCGTCTCAATCGGCATTGGATATTGAGCGACTGGTCACATTTCCTGTCGAACAAACTATGGCCACCATACCAGACATCGAAGAGATCAGAAGCTTTTCGCGCTTCGGTCTTTCGGTTGTTACTATTGTTTTTCACGACAACGTTGACATATACTGGGCGCGTCAACAAGTAAGTGAACGACTTACCACGGCCTCAAAACAAATTCCTCCTGGTGTAGGCTCTCCTGAGTTAGCACCTGTAACAACAGGTTTAGGAGAAATCTATCAATACACCATACGACCGAAGAAAGGATATGAAGAAAAATTCAGCCCGATGGAACTTCGTACCATTCAGGATTGGATTGTGAGAAGACAATTACTCGGCACGGTTGGAGTAGCAGATGTGGCGAGCTTCGGTGGCTATTTGAAACAATATGAAATCGCATTAAATCCGGATAAACTTCGAAGTCAGAATCTCAGCATTGCGGAAGTATTTTCTGCTCTTGAAAAAAACAATCAAAATACTGGAGGAGCTTATATTGACAAGAAACCAAACGCGTGGTTTATCCGCAGCGAAGGTTTAATTGGTTCCCTTGAAGATATTGGTAAGATCGTAGTGAGGAACACCAGTACAGGGATACCAGTTCTCATTCGTGATATTGCTGAAGTAGGTTTCGGTCATGCGAATCGGTTTGGTGCAATGACGTATAACAACGAGGGTGAGGTTGTTGGTGCTGTTGTCATGATGCTGAAAGGAGAGAACTCGAGTGCTGTGGTTAACCGTGTGAAAGAACGCATAGATCAAATTCAAGAAACGCTTCCGGAAGGACTTCAGATCGATGCATTCCTCGATCGAAGTAGATTGGTGGATCGTGCTATTGGAACAGTAGAGAAAAATTTAATTGAAGGGGCATTGATTGTAATTGCTGTCCTGGTTTTATTTCTCGGCAATCTACGAGCTGGTCTTATCGTTGCTTCCGTTATCCCATTGGCCATGTTGTTTGCTGTATCGTTCATGCATGTCTTTGGTGTTTCAGGTAATTTGATGAGCCTCGGTGCAATTGACTTTGGATTAATTGTGGATGGTGCTGTAATTATTGTGGAGGCTACCATGCATCATTTAGGACTTCGCAAATCAATTCGTTTGAATCAGCAGGAAATGGATTTGGAGGTTTATGAATCGGCATCCAAAATAAGAACATCCGCTGCTTTTGGTGAAATTATTATTTTGATTGTATACCTGCCCATCCTTGCACTGGTAGGAGTTGAAGGAAAAATGTTCAAGCCCATGGCACAGACCGTTACCTTTGCTATACTGGGAGCATTCCTCATGTCGATCACTTATGTGCCCATGATGTCTGCACTTTGTCTGAGCAAGAATACTTCTCACAAAAGAAATCTCTCGGATAGGATGATGGACTTTTTCCATCGCATTTACGAACCCATCATTAATGGAGCATTAAGGCATAAACTTATTGTCATTGCATCGTCAGTAACGTTATTTATCGCCAGCATCCTCACGTTTACGACTATGGGTGGAGAATTTTTACCTACGCTTGAAGAGGGAGATTTTGCTGTTGAAACGCGCGTACTTACTGGAAGTAGTTTATCGTATACAATAGAGTCAGCAATGAAAGGTGCAGAAATAATCCTTCGTGAGTTTCCGGATGAAGTAAGAGAAGTTGTTGCTAAAGTTGGTTCTTCCGAAATACCTACCGATCCTATGCCAATTGAAGCGTGCGACCTGATGGTTATTTTAAAAGATAAGAACGAATGGAAAAAAGCAGATGGACGTGAAGAGCTAATTGAAAAAATGAGTAAAGCACTTGAAGATGTGCCAGGTGTTACGTTCGGTTTTCAGCAGCCCATTCAAATGAGGTTTAACGAATTGATGACTGGTGTTCGCCAGGATATTGCCATTAAGATTTTTGGTGAAGACTTAGATGAACTCACTGACCTTTCAGAACAAATCGGGAAAATTGTAGATAAGGTAGAAGGCGTACGAGATTTGTATCTAGAGGAAGTCACCGGCCTTCCCCAAATCGTAATCAATATTAATCGCGATGAAGTTGCGAAATATGGATTGGATATTGAATCCATTAACCAGGTAATTAATACTGCCTTTGCCGGACAAGCCGCTGGACTTGTATTCGAAGGTGAAAGACGATATGATTTAACGTTAAGGCTAGCAACCCAAAATCGTCAAAGCATTGAAGATGTTCGCAACCTCTTTATAACATCATCAAAAGGAGAACAGATTCCATTGAAGCAATTAGCTGATGTGGAATTTAAGATCGGCCCCAATCAAATTCAGCGTGAGGCTGCCAAGCGCAGAATTATTGTAGGATTCAATGTAGCCGGAAGAGATATTGCTAGTGTAGTGAAGGAAGTTCAGCAAAAGGTAGAGCAGAAAGTCCATTTTCCTCCTGGATACTATCCTACTTATGGTGGACAGTTTGAAAATCTGGAGAAGGCGCAAGCACGTCTTTCGATTGCAGTGCCCGCAGCGTTGTTGCTCATCTTCATTTTATTGTATTTAACGTTTCAATCAATCAAACAATCGCTCTTAATCTTTACAGCTATTCCAATGTCAGCTATTGGAGGTGTTTATGCCTTACTGCTTCGCGGTATGCCCTTTAGTATTTCTGCTGGCATCGGATTCATTGCCTTATTTGGTGTGGCTGTACTAAATGGTATTGTCTTGATTGCAGAGTTCAACCGACTAAAGAAGGAAGGTATGATTGATTTAAAGGATATTGTATTGAAAGCAACTGCTGTACGACTCCGTCCTGTATTGATGACTGCAGCCGTTGCATCACTTGGATTTTTACCTATGGCACTGGCAACTAGTGCTGGAGCAGAAGTTCAAAAGCCATTGGCCACTGTGGTGATTGGGGGGTTGATCAGTTCAACACTCTTAACACTGATCGTGCTTCCGTGTATTTATATCTACTTTGAAAAGATTGGTTCTTCAAATATTAAAGACTCTTCTGTATGAGAATATTGATCATCTTATTTGTGTTTTCATTCCTATCGGGATTTACACAATCCAATACGCTTACTGTTCAGCAAGCCATCGACCTTGCATTGAAAAACAATGGAGGTATAAAAGCGGCTACCTCTGAAGTAGAGCAACAAAAACAATTGAAGAAAGCTTCTTTTGATTTACCAAAGACGGATGTATCACTTTTGTATGGCCAATACAATGGCTATTCAAGAAATGATAATAACATTACTATTTCACAAACTATTCCCTTTACAACATTGGGTAGTCAGGCTTCACTTCATAAGTCACTAGTAGCTTCAGCGGAAATGAAGAAGATTGTAACGGAGAATGAATTGGTGTATCAAGTGAAACAAGTTTATTACCAACTTGCCTTTATGCAGGCTAGATATAATCTTTTACTTCAGCAAGATAGCATTTACGCAGGCTTCCTTAAATCAGCATCTCTTCGATTTAAAACAGGTGAAACCAATCTGCTTGAAAAGACTACTGCCGAAACACAACGGAATGAAGTGATGAATCAACTTCAAAAAAGTAAATCAGAAATCGTGATTCTTCAAACCCAATTGAAGACGCTACTCAATAGTGAAACGCTTCCTGAGATTTCGGAGATCACACTTACTGAAATTGAATCGAAAGAATTGCCCGACACATCTTCTGTTTCTTCCAACCCCTCTTTAACCTACATGCGCCATCAGGTTGATGTGGCACAGAGTTTTAAGAAAGTGGAGGTAGCTAAATTTGCTCCTGATCTTAAAGTAGGATTCTTTACACAAACACTGATTGATATACAGAATCCAGAGACTGGAGCAATCGCCACAAGCAGTGATCGGTTTACTGGTTTTCAAGTGGGACTCGCTGTTCCGTTATGGTTTGTACCGCATCAGGCAAGAGTAAAGGCTGCTGAGTTTAATAAACAAGCTGCGCAAAATAATTATCAGCATCACAACCATATTATGAAGGGTCAATTTCAACAAGCAACTCAGCAGTTAGAGAAAAACAAAAGCAGTTTAAATTATTATTACACTTCAGCTTTGCCTAATGCGAATCTTATTATAAAACAATCTCAAACTTCCTTTCAGGCAGGTGAGATTAGTTATTCAGAATATTTGTTAGGTGTCCGCAATGCAATAAGTATTAAAGAAGGATATCTGCAAACCCTGAATGATTACAATCAAAGTATTATCTACCTCGAATTTTTATCCGGTAACAAATGAAAATAATTATGAATACTGTTATATATAGAGGAGTTTACTTACTCCTGGTTTTATTCACAACAAGCCTTTGTATTTCATGTGGCAGCAAGGCTGCTGAAGAATCAACAGAAGTCGCTGTTCAGGAGGTGGCAAATGTTGTAGAATTTACGCAAGCGCAATACAAGACTGCAAGTATTGAATTAGGTAAGATTGAAAACAAACAAATAAGTGCCACAATCAGAGCAAGTGGAGTGCTGGATGTTCCACCTCAACAACTGATTAGTATATCCATCCCACTCGGAGGATTTTTAAAAAGCACAGAGTTACTGCAAGGGTTTCGTGTTACGAAAGGGCAAGTTATTGCTACGCTTGAGAGCATGGACTTTGTTCAGATGCAGCAGGAATATCTTGAGGCAAGGAACCAATTTACTTTTGCGAAAACAGATTATGAACGTCAGCAAGAGTTAGGAAAAGAAAACGTGAATTCGCAAAAAACACTTCAACAATCTCAATCTAACTTTGCAACGTGGAAAGCAAAAATGAATGGTCTGTCGGCAAAACTAAAAATGCTCAATGTCAATCTGGCTTCGTTGGATCAAGGTGACATTTCCAATACAATAAATGTGTATTCACCAATCAGCGGATATGTAACAGAGGTTAATGTAAACATTGGAAAGTTTGTCAACCCCAGCGATGTGCTTTTCGAGATTGTGAATACAGAACATCTTCATGCTGAACTCACCATCTTTGAAAAAGATATACCTAAAATAAAAATCGGACAGAAAGTTCGCTTCACACTCGCCAATGAGAACAAAGAAAGAATTTCTACTGTTTATTTGATTGGCAGAAAGATCAGTGCTGATCGCACGATCCGCATTCATTGTCATATTGATGAAATAGATAATCAACTTTTACCCGGAATGTATTTGAAAGCAATGGTGGAGACGGGTGGTGTATCGGTTGCGGCTTTACCAGATGAGGCGGTAGTTGACTATCAAGGGAAGAAATATATTTTTGTAACGACTGAAGAAACAAAACACCAGGGTGCATATCATTTTGCCATGATTGAAATACAATCCAGAACAAGTGAACTTGGATATACAGAAGTAATTCCTGCCGAGGATCTTGATCTTACCAAATCGAATGTGGTAATTAAAGGAGCTTATGCTCTTCTATCCAAAATGAAAAACACAGAGGAAGAAGAGTAGGACAATAAAAACTGGATATGGAGCAATTGGTTATAGGAACATTGACGTTAAGTGTTCTGCACGCGCTCATACCAAGTCATTGGTTGCCTTTGGTCGCCATAGGAAGAAGAGAGAGTTGGTCTCCATCAAAGGTAATGGGCATTACGGTTTTAGCAGCGGCTGGTCATATCTTGAGCACATTATTAATTGGCATTATGATTGGCCTGCTTGGATGGAAGCTTGCATCATGGGTTAATCACTTCACGCATATCATTGCGCCATCTATCCTTATTGTTCTGGGTTTATTTTTTATCTACCGGCATCATAAGCACAAACATTTTCATCTTGAAGCGCCTACTGGTAAAATCACAGACAAACAAATCATATTAACTTTGGTGGCGACTATGTTTCTTTCTCCATGCCTCGAGATTGAAGCCTATTTTTTAATGGCAGGAATTCATGGAAGTCATGCCGTGTTGTTGATTGGATTGATATACACTGCCATTACGATTGCCGGGATGTTAATGTGGGTGGGCGTGATGTATAAAGGAATGATCAATTTTAACTGGCATGTATTGGATCACAATGCTGGAATAATTACTGGAGCCACGCTTATACTTACGGGATTGATTTCATTTTTTATCCAATAGTGCTATGGAAGATCATAAACATCTGGACATAAAAATGCAACAGGACGGTTGTTGTGATGCGGAGCATGGAAACATAACGGCTACGGCTAATAAGCATCATCATGACCACGATCACGATGATCATAATCACGGAGATGAAGAAGTTTCGGGATGGATGAGTCATTGGCAATTATTGATGTCTCTTTCCATTTTGGTGACCATGTTGGTTTTGGAATTTGGATTCAAGTATAGACCACTCTTCCCCAGTGATTTAATTGTATATGGAGGAGCCTATCTCCTGGGAGGCTATAACGTTTTGTTCATGGCTTTTCGAAAGGCAAAGCGGTTTGATTTTTTCAATGAATTCTTTCTGATGAGTGTAGCGACCATTGGTGCTTTCGCGATTGGTTCTTATAGTGAAGGAGTAGCCGTAATGATTTTCTATTCCATCGGTGAATGGTTCCAGGACTCAGCAGTGAGTAAAGCAAAACGAAGCATAAAAGCCTTGCTGGATATTCGCCCTGATGAGGTAACCGTAATCCGAAACGGAAGCACACAAGTAGTTCATCCAAAAGAAATTGTTATCGATGAATTCATTCAGATAAAGCACGGTGAAAAAGTTGCATTGGATGGTGAATTGATTTCAGCTTCAGCGTCATTTAATACCGCAGCACTGACGGGAGAAAGCAAACCCGATACGAAATCGAAAGGCGAGAAGGTATTTGCAGGAATGATTAATCTCAATACAGTATCCGAGATACAAGTAAAGTCTCTATTCAAAGACAGCAAGCTGAGCAAGATTCTGGAAATGGTGCAGGAAGCTACTGCACGCAAGTCACAGACACAGTTATTTATAAGCAGGTTTGCGCAAGTATATACTCCAATCGTTTTTGCTTTGGCAGTGGGAGTTGCTTTGCTGCCTTTTTTCTTTGTTGGTGATTATGTTTTTAAGGATTGGTTTTACAGAGCATTGGTATTCCTGGTAATCAGTTGCCCATGTGCGTTGGTGGTATCAATTCCTTTGGGATATTTTGGTGGCATCGGGTTGGCATCGCGTAATGGAATACTTTTCAAAGGTTCGAACTACCTTGATGTAATTACAAAGGTAGATACCGTTGTTATGGACAAAACTGGAACTCTAACAAAAGGAGTGTTTAAAGTTCAACAAGTAGTAACCAATGAAATTGATACAAAAGAATTAATTCGACTTGCTTCCGTATTAGAAAAAAAATCAACCCATCCCGTAGCGAAAGCAGTCGTAGAGTATGCTGGAATTAATGTGACTGGAAAAGCAGATAGCATTGAAGAGATTGCCGGACATGGATTAAAGGGAGTTGTTGAAAGCAAAACAGTGTTGGTGGGAAATTCGAAACTGTTAAATAAATTTAATGTCTATTATCCTTCTGAAATTGACATGTTAGTTGATACAGTCGTAATAGTTGCAATCAATGATAAGTATGCAGGATACATTACCATCGCGGATGAAGTAAAGGAAGATGCTAAACAGGCTATTGATAATCTTCATAAACTCAATATTAAAACTGTCATGCTTTCCGGTGATAAGCAAAACGTTGTCGATAAGATATCAAAAGCGTTGGAAATTGATAATGCCTTTGGTGATTTGTTGCCGGAAGGAAAAGTAGAAAAAGTTCAGGGCCTTAAGAACGAGAAGAGAATAATTGCGTTTTGTGGAGATGGTGTTAATGATGCACCTGTTATTGCCCTAGCCGATGCAGGTATTGCTATGGGTGGATTGGGAAGTGATGCGGCAATTGAAACTGCTGATGTCGTAATTCAAAATGATCAGCCTTCAAAAATAGTATCGGCTATTAAAATAGGCAAAATCACGCGTGGCATTGTCTGGCAAAATATTTCGCTAGCGATGATGGTTAAAGTAGCAGTGCTGATTCTTGGTGCCGGAGGCGTTGCTACATTGTGGGAAGCCGTTGTTGCTGATGTGGGTGTGGCCTTACTCGCCATTCTAAATGCTGTGAGAATTCAGCGAATGAAATTATAATAATTTACATGGTGCTTTAGCTCAGTGTGATTCATCCTGAAGCTGAGTGCCGAGCTTTGTCCGAAAACCGTGCAGCATGCGCGACAGGACAAACACATTTCACAAACAGATCGTGCGCGCGCATACTAAACACAAATAGTCACCTCGACCCAGTCGAGGTGGCTATTTGTGTTTAGTAAAACTGAAGATTAAATGACGCGCTACAAGCGCGTCATTTAATCTTCAGTTTTTATGAGCGGCCTACTCTTTCAGTCAGAACACTGAATTTCCCATCCGCTCAGTTGCTCTGTACTTGCTCCGTGCTTATTCCGAGCACTAAAACAGATCAAACAATCTTCGGTTATCCGCTTATTTTATTTAGAAATGCCTATTTATTTAATTTAGACTAACCTAAATTTTATATTTTTATACTCTAAATAAATAATTAGTTTTGCCTTATGAAATCACTATTGGGAATTTCCGTTGCGTTTGTGGCTTTTCTGGGCCTTATTTCGTGTGAAGACCTTATTCCTTCTGCCCCTGCAGATGATCAGTTGCTGGATGGTCCGGTGGAAGGCCTTTCTCCGGAACAAAATCGTCAGTTTTTATTAGGGGATGTTGCCTTTAACAATGAGGTATTTACTTCTGAAACGGGTTTGGGCTCCATCTTCGTAGCATCCAGTTGTGGAAGTTGTCACGCTGGTGATGGTAAAGGTCATCCGTTCACAACGTTAACGCGCTTTGGTCAGATTGACGAAACCGGTAATAAATTTTTGAATAAAGGGGGCCCTCAATTACAACACCGCGCACTGTCTGGTTTTATGCCAGAGCAAATACCAGACGGAGCAACGTCTTCACAGTTTATGCCACCGATCAACACAGGACTTGGTTTTATTGAACTCGTTTCAGATGCAGACATACTGGCCATGGCAGATCCGGATGACTTAGATGGAGACGGTATCTCCGGAATTCCAAACTGGAATACGATTCCGTCCTACGCAATACCATTCGAAAATGCGATTTCGCAAAATGGAAAATACATCTGTCGCTTTGGAAAAAAAGGAAGTGTCTACAATTTATTGCAACAAACCGCGAATGCTTATAATCAGGACATCGGTATAACTTCCGCGTTTGAGCCGTACGATGTTTACTCACATCTTGAAATTGATCCGGAGATTTCTACCAAAACAGTTAACGATGTTGTATTTTATTTAAAAACATTGAAAGCCCCGATACAACGATCAAAAGACAATGATGAAATAGTGAAAGGAGAGAATTTGTTTATGCAGATTGGTTGTGAAAAATGTCATAAGCAAACACTTCAGGCAGGATTTTCTCCAATTGAGGCGCTCTCGAATAAAGAATTTCATCCCTATACTGATTTACTGCTGCACGACATGGGCAGTGGACTCGATGATGGTTATACAGAAGGAAGTGCAAAAACGTATGAATGGAGAACACCACCACTTTGGGGTTTAGGACTTGCACCCAACTCACAGGGAGGAAATTATTTTTTGATGCACGATGGCCGCGCACAAAGCATTGAAGAAGCTATTTTGTTGCATGGTGGAGAAGGTAATTCAAGTCGCGATAGTTTTAATGAACTAACTGCTGCTGAAAAAGAATCGATCATTCAGTTTTTAAAATCCCTATAATATGAATCGCATCGATTTTATAAAGAATTGTGGCATGACGTGTTTAGGCACGATGATGATGCCTGCTATTCTTCAAGGTTGTGCCGGAACAAAATACTTTGATGCAAGCATTGAAGGAAACGATCTTGTCATTCCATTGTCTTCATTTGAGATTATTAAAGATGGTATGACAAAGTATCGTAAATACATTGTTGCGGAAAACGAGACGCTTCAGTTTCCGATATGCGTTTATCGCTTAGATGAAAATAGATACCAGGCACTTTGGATGAAGTGTACTCACCAGGGAACGGAGCTGCATGTATTTGGCGACAAACTTCAATGTCCTGCACATGGTAGTGAGTTTGCAAATGATGGCAAAGTGCAAAACGGTCCTGCAGCAGAACCTTTGCGCACTTTTCCTGTCGTTATTTCTGAAACCACATTGAAAATCAATCTGCAATGAAAACACTTTTTACTTTACTAATATTCATTACAGCCTTTACGAATTCGGGTTTTGCTCAGGTAGACTCTACTCTGATTAAACGAACGCCACGTGATACGACTTTTCAACGAGCGATGAATATGGATGCTATCTACAATCGCCCTTTTCTTTCTGTTGGAAAAGTGCCTGCGGTTATTGGCGGTTATGTAGAAGCAGATTATACATACATGGGAACCGATGGTATTACAGAAGGTCATACTTTTCGCATTCCACGCCTAACGATATTCATAGCTTCATCACTGCACAGAAAAATTAAATTCCTGTCGGAGATTGAACTTGAAGAAGGCGGTCGTGAAATAAACATTGAATTTGCTTCACTTGATTTCTCATTTCATCCCTTGATTAACTTTCGTGGGGGAGTAGTGATGAATCCGATCGGTGCCTTTAATCAGAATCATGATGGCCCCAAGTGGGAATTTGTTGAACGACCTGTAGCCATGACACAAATGTTACCGGCTACGTGGAGCAATGTTGGGTTTGGATTGTATGGAAAAAAATATTCAAACAGTTGGGCGTTTGGTTACGAAGTGTACCTCACCAATGGCTTTGATGAAAGCATCATTAATAATTCTCAAAACAAAACATTTCTTCCCGCCACAAAAGCGACCGCTGATCGCTTTGAAGAGAGCAGTAATGGTCAGCCTTTGTTTACCGGAAAGATAGCTGTGAGAAAAAGCCCCATTGGCGAAATAGGCTTTTCATATATGAGAGGCGTTTACAATAAGTTTAAAGAAGATGGATTGGTGCTGGATGAAAAGCGCAGACTTCATGTTATGGCTGTTGATTTTAATACAGTAATACCGGTACTCAAAACATATATAGTAGGAGAGTGGGCCTGGATCAATCTCGATATTGCCGACACCTATAGTCAGCAGTACGGTGAGAAGCAGCATGGCGGATTTATCGATTTTGTGCAACCTGTATTGAGGAGAACAATTTTTGGTTTTAAGAATTCAGTCTTCAACGTGGCTTGCCGAATGGAATATGTCGATTGGAATGTTGGCAGCTTTAAAGAAACGGGTGATAACATCGGTGAAAACTTCTGGGCCATTTCTCCCGCAATCAGCTTCAGACCAACACCTCAAACGGTTTTGCGATTGAACTATCGAAGAGAATGGAGAAGAGATATATTGAATAATCCGGCATCCAATACCGGAGGTATACAGTTTGGTATCTCAAGTTATTTCTAATAATGTAGTAAGCTATCATTCGTTCCTTTTCGGAAGAATTACTGTTCGAATTTTTGAAGGTCCATGGTAGTATTTGGAAATAATTCGGATTATGTACCTTTGATACTACAAGCTTTATCACCGCTTCTATGGAAACTTCAAAAGATCATTGGGAGAGAATCTATTCAACAAAGAAAAGCAATGAAGTAAGCTGGACACAGGAAATTCCCATAACCTCATTAGACTTCATTCATAATTTTAATCTTTCAAGCGATGCAGCGATAATTGATGTTGGAGGCGGTGAAAGTAAGCTTGTAGATTTTCTGCTCGATGAAGGGTTCACTAACATAACTGTCCTGGATATTTCTGAACAGGCTCTATTGAAGACACAAGAGAGGTTGGGGGAGAGAGCATCAAAAGTAAAATGGGTTGTCTCAGACGTGACTGAATTTAAACCGATTCAAAAATTCGATGTTTGGCACGATCGCGCAACATTTCATTTCTTAACAACAAGAGAGCAAATTGAAAAGTATGTTGAGTTAGCATCGCGAGCGGTGAACGAAAATGGTTTCATGGCCATTGGTACGTTCTCAGAAAACGGGCCAACGAAATGCAGTGGTCTTAATATTAAGAAGTATTCCGAAACGGAGTTAGAGAAAACATTGACATACTACTTCAAAAAGATCCGTTGTATTACAGAAGATCACGTTACACCGTTTCATACTATTCAAAATTTCTTGTTTTGCAGTTTTAGAAAAGCAGCCTAGTATGAAAATGATACTATTTCTATTACTCGTAATACCTATTGTTGTAAACGCTCAGATGTCCAAGCAAGACAGCGTTTGGCTTCCTTTTAGAAACATGATTGGAACATGGACAGGTACTTCAGAAGGTCAACCTGGTAACGGAAAGTATGAGCGAACCTATCAAATTGTACTTAACAAGAAATTCATTGAAGTAAAAAATAAATCAACGTATCCTCCTTCAAAGGATAATCCCAAAGGCGAAGTGCATGAAGATCGTGGATTCATCAGTTATGATAAAGGCAGAAAAACATTTGTTCTCAGACAATTTCATATTGAAGGATTCGTAAATCAATTCAAAATTGAATCCATCTCACCCGATGGTAAGACGATTGTATTTATATCGGAGAGCATTGAAAATATTCCGGCAGGATATCGCGCAAAGGAGTCGTATCAGATTGTAAGTGAAAATGAATTTATTGAGACATTCGAATTGGCAGAACCTGGAAAAGATTTTGAAGTGTATTCGAAGGCAGTTCTAAAGCGCTTGAAATAAGATGCAATTGTTTTTGAAGTCTGAATTTCGCTTGGTATAGAAACTGTTTTCTACGCCACTATATATCCGTTGATCAATCGGTTTTCTTTTTCTGAACGATAACAGATGCCAGCATAGCAATCGCCAGTATAAAAACAATTACGATCAAAGATAAATCCACTGGAATTTTATAGAGGTCGGTAATGCACATCTTCGTTCCTACAAAAACCAGAATAGCCGACAGGCCATACTTAAGGTATTGAAAATACTTTTCTATACCGGACAATGCGAAGTACAAAGACCGCAGACCTAAAATGGCAAATACATTTGAAGTATATACAATAAAGGCATCATCGGAGATAGCGAGAATAGCGGGAATTGAATCAACAGCGAAAATCAGATCGGTGGCTTCTATAAGGATAACAACCAGAAACAATGGCGTGGCCCATCGTTTACCATCACGCTTTACAAAAAACTGGTCACCTTCAAAAGATGGTGTGAATGGAAATATTTTCCTTGCCAATTTCACTAACGGATTTCGTTCGGGCTCCAGTTTCTCGTCACCGGAGGTTAACATTCTAATTCCGGTGAAAACCAAAAAACCTCCAAAAATATAGATTAACCAGTGAAACCTGTGGATCAATTCGATACCCGTTAAAATAAAAATTACGCGCATCACGAGCGCCCCCAGTATTCCCCAGAATAGAACTTTATGCTGATAGGAGGTAGGAACATTAAAGTAAGAGAAGATCATAATGATCACAAAGATGTTGTCGACACTCAACGATTTCTCTATTATGTATCCGGTAAAGAATTCAATGGCTTTGTCTTTATCAAAATAATAGTAAATAAAGAGATTGAATAGCATGGCCAATGTGATCCATACACTGGTCCACGTAAGCGCCTCCCGTACACTGACTTCATGCGATTTGCGATGAAAAACTCCCAGATCAAGAGCAAGCATTCCTAATACAAATAAATTAAATGCACCCCATAAGACAATAGATTCATTCATACTATTTAGCGATTATAAAAATGTCGATATGCAATATAATAGTATTATGAATATTAAAGCTTAGTTAATGCCAGACTTTATTGTCCTCCAATAACTGTAGCCCTGTCAGATTGTAAATGAAAATGAATTCATAAGGCATTCGAAACGGCCTAGCTGGAGAAGATTTTGAGCTATATTCGAAGGCTGTATTAAAGTAGAGGCAATACTTAGTTGAATAGTATGAAATGGATTACCCGTGAACGTCCAAAGATTGATCGCATTGCATGTCCCTGGCTGATCAAACGCTTTATTGATAAGGAAGCGGAAATCATCTACGTTCCTTTCGATGAGGTTATCCGGAAATCAAAAGAATTGAAAGCTACACCATTCGATCTGCCAGATGTTGAATACACCCACTATGTAGATGAATGCACATTTGATTTTATCATCAGGAAACATAAACTTAATGACCCTGCATTAAATGTATTGGCCGTGATTGTTCGTGGCGCGGATACAGACCGCCATGACATTGCCAGCCAGTCTTCAGGACTTTGGGCAATCTCCGCGGGATTATCATACAACACAAAAGATGATCAGCAATTACTCGAGAGAGGAATGTTGATTTATGATGCCCTGTATAGTTGGGCGAAGCATTTGCAAAATGAAAAGCACACGCAGAGCCCGATTGAAAACATGTTGTTGGATGTGTATACGAAATTCCTAAAAAGGAAATCCGGAAAAGCACCTGTGTGGGCACAGGAGTTGAAAGAAATTATCCAGGATCAGATTGATACAAATCTCGCATTAAGCCTAAAGGAAATTTCTCAGAGCTTAAATGTGCATCCTACATATCTATCACGCGAGTTCTCTAAATACTTCGATGATCTTTCATTTGGGGATTACATTCGGAAGCTGCGCATTGAAAAAGCAATTGTGCTCTTAAATGAATCAAAGCATTCATTGACAGAGATTGCTTACCTAACTGGGTTTTCAGATCAAAGCCATTTTACGCGCATCTTTAAGAAGACCACAGGCCAAAGTCCACTTTCGTATAAGAAAAGTTTGACTAAAAAGTAAAAAGAATCCCAAAAGTAAATTCTGTCCTATACTTCCATTCACAGTCTTTGTAGCATTACATAGCTAAAAGTTTTACCTATGAAATGGATTACACGCGAACGCCCGAAGATTGATCGCATTGCTTGTCCTTGGTTGATCAAAAACTTTGTCGATACCAATGCGGAATTTATTTATGTTCCCAAAGACCAGGTCTTTGCAAAAGCAGAAGAGCTGAATGCTATTCCGTATGACATTCCAGGTGCAGAGTATTCACACGAAGGTGACCTATGTACATTTGATTATATCATTAAAAAACATCAACTCATTGATCCGGCTATAGATCAATTGGCAGTAATTGTTCGTGGAGCTGATACCGACAGCTTTGATCTTGCTCCACAGTCTGCCGGATTGTGGGCTATATCCGCTGGCTTGTCATACAACATAAAAGACGACCACGAACAACTTGCTCTCGGAATGAAAATGTATGATGCCCTTTACAGTTGGGCGAAATATGTTCATAACGAAAAACATAATTGGAATCCTGCACTTTAAAATCATGATACCACAATACACCCTAAAAGATTTAATCATCTATTTTTTAAAACTCGGAACATGGGGCTTCGGTGGCCCGGTTGCTTTAGTGGGTTACATGCACCGCGATCTGGTAGAGGATAAAAAATGGATTAGTGAAGATGATTATAAAGAGGGACTTGCTCTTTCACAATTAGCACCGGGTCCGTTAGCAGCTCAACTTTCAATTTATCTAGGCTATGTTCACTATAGAATTTTAGGAGCAACACTCGTTGGGATTGCTTTTGTACTACCATCATTTTTAATGGTGCTTGGTATTGGATATGCCTATGTATCCTATGGTGGACTTCCCTGGATGCAAGCAGTATTTTATGGAGTTGGCGCAGCAGTGATTGGAATTATTGCTTTGGGAAGTTACAAACTCACTACCAAGAGCATTGGCAAAGACAAGTTACTTTGGGTAATCTTTATTGTTCTTGCGGTCTCTACTTTTATTACTGAAGAAGAAATATTATGGGTAATCCTGTTAGCTGGTGTTACAGTTTGGTTTGCGAAAGCTCCCCCGAAATGGTTTAACTCCGGAGCGAATGGAATCTTCCCTGCTATTCTGATTCAACTGCAACCTGTTGCAACTGAATCTAAACTCTGGGAGATCGCCTGGTTCTTTACGAAAGCGGGTGCTTTTGTTTTTGGAAGCGGACTTGCTATCGTTCCGTTTTTATATGGAGGTGTCGTAAAAGAATATGGTTGGCTAAATGAGCAACAGTTTCTTGATGCGGTTGCAGTAGCGATGATAACACCAGGACCAGTTGTTATCACTGTAGGATTTATAGGTTATCTCGTTGCAGGCATTCCGGGTGCATGTGTTGCTGCACTTGCCACATTTGTTCCTTGCTATTTATTTACTGTTATACCTGCACCTTACTTTAAAAAATACGGAAAACATCCTGCCATCAAAGCATTTGTGGATGGCGTGACTGCCGCAGCAATTGGTGCTATTGCTGGTGCTGTTTTAGTATTAGGTAAAAGAACGTTAACCGATATACCGACTGTACTAATTGCCTTGACCACAGTCGCAATATTATTTAAGTTCAAAAAACTTCAGGAACCGTTTATTATACTGGTTGCAGCTTTGATAGGTATTGTAATTAAATTAATTCTATAGCGAAGATGATTTCACTATTAACATAAACACAATATGAAAACAAGTGCATTTATAATCGTTAGCATTATTTTTAGTATTACATGTAATGCGCAGTTGAAGAAGATTGTATTCGTTTGTGAGCATGGGTCTGCAAAAAGTGTTATTGCAGCGGCTTACTTCAATAAGTTTGCAAAAGAAAAGAATCTTCCTTACGAAGCTGTCGCTCGTGGTACTGATCCCGACACAGTGATTTCTCCAAAGACAAAGCAGTTATTGATCCATGACAATCTCTTTGACAAAAATTTTGTACCACAAAGATTATCTCAGCAAGACGTGGATGGAGCGCAGCAGGTATTTCTCTTCTATACGCTACCTCAAACTATAAAAGACAAGAACAATATTCAATATTGGATGGGAGTTGACGCTGTAAACGGTGACTTCGTGAGATTAAAAAACGATATTGTGGCTAAAGTTATTCCGCTTATAGATTCCTTATCAAAACAATAAAACCAATCGATATGAATAGAAAAGAATTTATTACGACTTCTACCATCCTCGGTGGTGTTAGTCTGTTGCCAACAAACAATGCTTTCTCTCAAAGCATTCAGCAAAGCGGATTAGATAAACTCACTGACAAAGAAGGGAACTTTGCACTTCAACCCCTTCCATACTCGGAAACATTTTTGGAGCCATCGATGGATCAGGAAACGCTTCATCTTCATTACACCTTTCATCATGGTGATGCCGTGAAAGCTGCCAATAAAGATTTACAAATGATCAAGGAAGCCATTGACAAGAATACACTTGATACCGTTGATTACTGGACGAAAAAATTATCCTATCATTTATCTTCTCATATTCTTCATACCATCTTCTGGACAAATCTTACCAATAAAAAAAGTGAGCCTTCTGGTGCATTATTAAAACAAATTGAAAAGGACTTTGGATCGTATGATAAACTAAAAGTTTTGATTGCTAAAACTTCAAAAGGCGTTGATGGTAATGGTTGGGGAATATTAGGATACCAACCCTACACACAAAAGCTTGCAGTAATGCAGTGCGAGAATCATGAAAAGCTCACGCAGTGGGGAGTGATTCCGATTCTTGTTATTGATGTTTGGGAGCATTCGTACTATTTAAAGTATCGAAATCGTAGATCTGAATTTGTGGATAATCTATTTCCGATCATCAATTGGGATAATGCAGCTGAGCGACTGAATGCTTCTTCGAAGCTGAATTGATTCTAATATGTACGGAATATTATAGTTAAGCTGGTCAGTAAACTCACGGTATTACTTTCATACAAAATATGAATACCGAGTCTAATGAAGGCGTGATTAGCAATACATCATCAATATGGGTTGATAGAAATGCGAGAACGCTAGTGAGTATTATCTCCATCTTAAAATCAAAGTTCTAAAGTTAAAGATATAACCTTGAGGGTCAGAAAATAACCTTGATCTGCATTATCAGATAGCGTTTATGCTATCTTCGTCTAACAATACAAATTGATACCGGAAATACAACTTTTAAAGTCACACATTTTGCCTGATTTTCCATCAGGGTCATCCATTAATTATTGCGATGGGAAACTATATCTTATTGGTGACGATGCAAATGAAATCCTAATACTTGATAGAGACTATAAACGAATTGATTCTAAAAAACTTTTTAATTTCACAGAAAAGAGAATTTCAAAAAAAAGAAAAACTGACCTTGAAGCATCAACCTTTATAAAGATTGATGGTCAGGATTATTTTCTGATTGTCGGTTCTGCATCAAAAGATCAACGGGAAAAGGTGTTTCTTATTCCATATTCTGATTTTAGTCTAGATGTTCTTCAGTTTCGTACGATCAACACTACGGATTTTGTAAGCCGATTGTATTCTGACAACATGATCGAGGTAAACATTGAAGGCGTAACTATAACTCCTAATAACCTTTTGTTGAGCAATAGGGGCAACAGAAAGAACCCTTCCAATTATCTTCTTGTAACGGACTTCGATTTTTGGAGCAGTGACAGAAATGTGAATCTTAAAATAGTACCCATTCAACTTCCTAACTCCGCCAAAGGAATTCCTTGTATTTCAGAATTATGCTATGTTGATTCCATGGATGTTCTATTGATGACTTTATCTACTGAAGGCACTGACAACGCATATGATGATGGGGCCATTGGTGAAAGTTATATTGGCTGGATTAAAAACATCAGCCACAGATTAAATGATCAAGCCTTGATGGTTGATCAGATGATCAATCTAACAAAAATGCATTCAGATTTTAAAAATCAAAAAATTGAGGGTTTGTGCGTTGAATCAATTCAGGACAATGAGTTCATTCTCCATCTTGTATCAGATAATGACGATGGACTGAGCACATTATTTAAAGTAAGCTTGATCATAAACGAATGAAGAGGACATTTCGAAGCAAAGAAATAGCTATTTTAGCTCTTGTTCAGCCCATCAATATGCGCAGTAAGTGTAAAGAGTTTCTGATTTTGCTTGTGGTATTAAATGCCTGTAGTACGATCAAAGACTCGCCCAAATATCAATTAACGGATGGGCAGTATAAATTTCGGCAGACGGACATTAAATACAAGACGGCTTTTCTTTACGTTGAGGAAGATACCATTAAAATATTTTTGAAAGAAAAAATGAACGAGCAATACATTCCTGATCCGGTCAAAGATCAGTTTTTTATAAAACGTAGTTTCGATTTGGATGTAATTACAGTTCCGTTTAAGTTTCGCCCCATTACTTCTGGTCTACCGCGACAGTTAATTACAGATTTTAATGGCAGTGTATTTATGGGCTATCGCCTCGACCGTTTTCGATTAATTACGAAGCAAACCCCTGTCGGCTTGAAGAAATTCTACAGACACAGAGGATTGAGTGTTGGCGGATTTGGTGGATTAGGATCCACTTCAATTACACCATGGACAACGAATAACAAAACAACAGATGAGTATAGTGGACTTGTTTTAAGTCGAGGGTTAGCGGTTATGGTTGGTCTTAATAATCTTACCGTAGGTATTGGCATAGGTTGGGACTATTTAACGGACCGCGATAAGGATATTTGGATATATCAGAACAAGCCCTGGTATGGTTTAACCCTTGGATTGAATCTTAATTAATGATATGTCTTTAATTTGAAAGAAGAAGTTGGTTATGATTTCTTCGACTCCTGATATATACCCATAATATTTCCAGCCGGATCAGTAAAGTGTGCTATCAATTCCCCGGAATCCATTTTGGAGCTGAACACAATCTTGCCTCCATTGTCAAGAATTAATTTCTTTGTTGCCTCAGCATCATCTACCATAATGGAAATAATAATTCCCGCTTCGGTCATTGGTTTTTTGTCCAGTACCCACATGCCACTCACTTCACCCACGCCATCATCAAAGGCCACAGCACCACTAGCATCCTCTCTTATGTTCCATCCAAAGGATTGGCTGTAAAAAGAGGCAGAGTCTTCAATGTCTGTTGCCGGAATTTCGAGGTAACAGATTTTTCCATTGCCGCGGGTGGGTTGTTTATCGTCCATGTGAGGGAGGTTTTGATTTTGAATTGGAGATGAAGTTAGCAGAATGCGATGGAATAAATGTCCAACAACATCCCGATGGACGTCTTTTATATTAATAGACTCTGGTTTTGCGCTAAATTTACTTCCTTAACTCTTCAGCATTTGAACGTCTTCCTTGAGCAATTTTCCCTGATCCTGACCTTTGCCGGTATTGCACAAGGACTTTTTGTGGTTTTGCTCCTTAATAATAGAGGTGCCCGAAAAAGTCGCGCGAATACCTTCCTGTCCGTTTTATTGATTTCACTTTCCTTCAGCATTGCCCATATTCTTTTTGCAGGAGCCGTTATCGATCATCTTTCTGTTAAGGTCTATACACTCGGAGATCCTACCTTTTTTTTAATTGCTCCATTACTTTGGTTTTATACAAAGGAATTAATCGGAGAAAGGGTGAAGTTATCGAAGAATCTCATTCTCCATTTTTCTCCTTTTCTCCTGATCATCATCTTGTCTCTGTCACTGCGCTCTATTAATCCGGATCTTACATTCATGCAATTTCTGGAGCATCATCAGCGATTGATCAGCGTTGTCTTCTGGATGATTATTGTTGTTCAGTTTTCTTCTTACCAGTTTTTTATACGAAGGAAATGGATTGCATATCAGGAATTTATCAAACAAGAAGTTTCGAATAAAGAAGGAGTAGATATATCATGGGTGAGGTTTTTCATGATTGTCTTTCTATTGATCAATGTATTTTTTCTATTCAGTCTTTTTGCGGTCATTCATCTTCACAACGGTCCATGGCTCCCCCGAACTACAGCATTGATTTTTTCACTATCCATATTTGCTTTAGGTTATAAGGGACTATTGCAGAAACAACTTTTTCAAAAAGATGAATTGATAAAACAAGAAGATAGTATTCCAACATCGTTGGAAATATCTGTGAGCAAGCCCGACCCGGAACTAATAAACCGATTGCTGAACTACATGCAAGAGAAGAAGCCCTACCTTGATGCCGAATTGACATTAAGCAGTCTCGCGAAAGATTTGAATATCAGCCGTAGTCAGTTGTCTATTTTAATTAATGAAGGAGTGGGTGATAATTTTTACGACTTCATCAATAAATATAGAGTAGAGGAAGTAAAACGGTTGATGGTTGATCCGCAAGTGAAGAACTACAATCTCTTAGGTATTGCGCTTGAAGCAGGATTCAAATCGAAGTCAACGTTCAATCTCATCTTCAAACGCTTTACAGGATTAACACCTACGGAGTATCGGAAAAATCTTTCGAGTTAGTTAAGTTCAAATAAATCTTTTTACGTCATGGCACATCAGGAAACCAAGAACACTACTTTTTTCGCACCTCATCTGGCAATCAAAATTGTGAAACCAGCTATGGTGTTTTATCAAAAAGCATTTGATGCCAAAGAGCTGCGGAGGTTTAGCAATGAGGATGGCAGTGTTCATGTGGCCGAGATGGAAATTGATGGCGCTCTGTTTCATATCCATGAAGAAGTTTTGCGCCATAACCAGATCAGTCCGGAAACGGCTCGTGTTACCACTATGTTAATTGGTTTATTCACTCCCGATCCTGACAAATTATATCAACAGGCCGTTGCATTGGGTGCTGGCATAGTAAGTCCTATGCAGGATTTTGATTACGGATACAGACAAGGTGTTGTTCAGGATCCGTTTGGCCACCAATGGCTCATCCAGAAAAAGATTTAATAAAGACGTCCAACAGGATTTCGGTAGACGATTCACGCTTGCAGGTTCACTAGTGTTGTATCAAAAACAACATTATGAATCACGAGCAAAATAAAAACCTCATTGAGCTGAGCCTTGTCAATAAATTTTTTCCACTGGCTTCTGGAACATTTCAGGCATTAAAAAATGTGAGCATTCGAATTCCAAAAGGACAGTTGATTGCCATCACCGGAAAATCAGGAAGCGGAAAATCAACGTTGCTCAACATCATTGCCGGAATCGATAAACCTACAGACGGAAATGTTTCAATCAATGGAGTGCATGTTGAAAAACTTTCTGAAAGTGCATTAGCCACGTGGCGCGGGAAAAATATTGGCGTTGTATTTCAATTCTTTCAGTTACTTCCTACCCTCACCATTATCGAGAACATTATGCTTCCAATGGATTTCTGCAACAGTTATCCGAAAACAGAAAGGCGGGAACGTGCATTGGCATTACTTGAACAGGTAGATATAAAAGAGCAAGCTGATAAACTTCCATCAACATTATCAGGTGGTCAGCAACAGCGTGCAGCTATTGCCAGAGCATTGGCAAATGATCCACCGGTTATTATTGCGGATGAACCAACAGGCAATTTAGATTCTCAAACTGCGACTTCTATTTTTGAATTGTTTGCTGCATTAACACGATCGGGTAAGACCGTAATCATTGTCACTCATGAAAAAGATTTCTCATCCTACTTCGAAAATGTAATCGCTATTGCGGATGGTGTAATTGTAAACGAATTGGTAACCGCTTAAATCTTAATTATGCAAACAAGATACTTCAAGGTCATTCGTGATCTTACGTCCGACTATTCAAAAAACTTCATGCTTGTATTGGCAATTGGTATTGGTGTTTTTGGAATTGGTTCCATCCTTGGTGGTTACAGTGTAATCAAACGCGAGATGACAGACAATTACATGGGAACGGTTCCTGCATCTGCCACTATTGAACTAGAAGAAAATATTTCAAAAGCACGTGTTGATAGTGTAAGACAATTTCCCGGCATAGCAGAAGCAGAACGACATGCTACATTGGTTGCGAGAATGGAGGTAGGCGAGAAGTGGTATCCATTGCTGCTCTTCATTATAGACGATTTCAAAGACAAACGCACAAATAAAGTGTATCACATTTCAGGAGCATCAGAACCTTCAACAGGAACAATGCTCGTAGAACGTACTGCGTTTGTGGTGATGCAAGCGAAGGAGGGTGATGAGATTGAAATCAAAACACCAAATGGCAATCCACAAAAAATAAAATTAGTTGGAACGGTGCATGATCCTGGTTTGGCACCCGCATGGCAGGAGCAAGCCGGATACGGATACATTAATCTTTCAACACTGCACTTGCTTGGAGAAACGCAGGGCTTCAATCAGCTTAGAATTTTAGTAAGGGAACAATCTGATTCCAGAGAATACATTACCCAAAAAGCACAAGCTGTTGCTGAACAACTTAAGCAATCCGGTTATGATGTTCACGAAATTCAAGTACCGCCTCCGGGCAAACATCCACACCAAAGTCAAATGAGTGCTGTGATGACGATCTTTATTGTGTTTAGTTTTTTGATTCTTGTTCTGGGTTCTATACTCGTTGCTACCTCCATGGCCACACTGATGGTGAAACAAATTCGTCAGATAGGAGTGATGAAAACAATAGGAGCAACATCATCGCAGATCACGGGTTTGTATTTTGTGATGATCACATTACTTTGTTTGATAGCATTAGTTGTTTCAATTCCGTTGAGCATGTTTGCAGCTTCAGGATTTTACAATCAGATCGCTACACTGTTGAATATTGAAATTAGAAATAGTGTAATACCGTATTGGGTTCCGGTATTACAAATGGGTTCCGGTATTGTCATTCCGCTGATCGCTGCTGCATTTCCGGTTATTCGGGGAAGTCGCATCTCTGTGCGTGATGCACTTGATAATCATGGCGTGAATCAATTGAACATGAACAATGATTCATGGGCCGTGAAACTTTCTCAATTGGGTTTCTTTAGCGAAACCTTTCGTCTTTCCATCCGAAATGTTTTTCGTCAACGTTCACGTCTCACCATGACCTTGGTACTACTCGCTGCAGGTGGAGCGATGTTTATGACGGCATTGAATGTGTCAGAAGCATGGAATAATAATCTGAAGCAAATTTATTCACAACGATTTTATGATCTCGAAATAAAACTGAACAATTCAATTGATGCTGATTCTATTCTTGAGAAGATAAATAGCATTTCAGGCGTTCGTGTTGCAGAGGGTTGGGATCATTCACCGACATCAGTGAGTAAAGAAAATTCAGTAGAGGTAACTTCTACTTATCCTGACAAAGGACATGGAAGTTTTGCCATGCTTGCACTTCCTGTCCCTACTCAATTGCTGAAGCCAAATGTTGTTGAAGGGCAATGGCTTAGCAATCCATTAGCGAATGATGTTGTGTTGAATCAATCATCAAGAGGATTATTAAAGATTAGAGATCAGGTTTTACTCTCCATTGATGGAAAGCCCAGTCGCTGGAATGTGATTGGCTTTACAGAAGATGTTGGATCGCATGCCACTGCTTATGTATCGCTTCCTGTATTTTCGGGCTTGACGAATACATCCGGCAAAGTGAAGATGCTGCGCGTGTCGTACACAGATCGATCAAAAGAAAATGCGATGAAGAAGAGCCGTGAAGTAGAAGCATTGCTTGAGAAGGAAGGTATTTCTGTCAACACGACCATTCCAGTCTGGTTGCTACAGAGCGCCATTGCTGCACACATGAAAGTATTAATCAACTCCCTCATGGCAATGGCCATATTAATGGGACTTGTCGGTACACTTGGTTTAATGTCAACAATGAGTATGAATATTTTGGAACGCACACGCGAGATCGGTGTGATGCGTGCCATTGGTGCAACACCGAAGAAAATTAAAAACCTCATTGTGTGGGAAGGATTGTTGATTGGTGGACTGAGTATTTTCATTGCCATTGTGTTCTCACTCATTCTATCTACATACATGGGCAGACTCATTGGCAACATGGCGTTCCGTACTCCATTGTCGTTAACTGTTTCCACTTTTGCACTTGGGATATGGATGCTTGTCATTGTTGTCGGCTCGTATGCAGCAACACTTTATCCTGCACGAAGAGCTAATAAAATTACTACACGTGAAGCATTGGCTTACGAATAAAAAAAATGAATACCATGAACAAATTTATATTGACATTGACAGGAAGTGTGTGCTTCCTGTTGATTACTATTTTCTGCGAAGCGCAACAAGCAAGAACATTAACTATTGAGGCAACAAATTTTGCAAACGATAAGGGGATCGCTATCGTGCAACTTTTTAGAGAGCAAGATGATGTTCCCAAAAAACCCTTTATGAATGTGAAGGCGGAAATTGTGAATGGTAATGCAAAAATAATTTGCATTGGAATCCCGTATGGAGATTACGCGGCCATTCTCTTCCATGACGAAAACTCAAATGGAATACTGGACCATAGGCTTGGATTTCCAAACGAAGATATGGGATTTTCAAATCATTGGAAGCTATCACTCTTTTCCGGTATGCCCACATTCACCAAACTTAAATTCAGTTTTAAGCAGCAGGATACTCCATACATTATTTCAATTCATTGATATTCGATACAAAAGGATCGGAATAACATTAAAATATTTTGCTGTAAAATATTGAGCAAAGCTCGTGCATCCCCTTTATTGTTGGGATTTTGATCACGGCTTTAACGTGACTTTGTTGAATCTTCTCTACGGAATGTGGGAATGATAGTCATCACCGGCCACTTCAAAATCACACAGCGTGTATAGTATGCCACTACGAAGTATTTGTTTCGGTAAGGCATGAAAATGGCTTAATCCTTTAAGACAACGTCAGAAATTCTAACTGACAATTACGCAAAATGAAAAAAATCATAGAGGAAACACTCAAAGATTCAAAGGAACCGATCAAAGATTCAGCAGGGAGTATGTTGAGTCAGAAAACGAATGAGGATTTTAATAAGCAAAAGCCAGATACACGGGATCCTAATTTCAAAACATTCACAACCTACACGTGTCCAATGCATGCCGGAGTAAAAATGGGTAAGCCTGGCAAATGCCCACGATGCGGAATGGAATTAGTTGAAAACAAATAGAAGCTAATGACACAAGAAGAATGAACTCTTTTACAAATGAAAAAATTATTAACCTTGCTTTGCGCGATCGTCCTTATGGCCATTGCGCTCTTCGCGAATCCATTGTTCGCTCAAAATGATTACAAGTATCCTTATTTGAATGCAGGAGGAGAAGTTCTGGATTCAGTAGGAGTGAAGTTAGGAGGGATCACACCGGAAGGTATCATTTATAATTACAAAGGCCAGAAGATTGCCTCCATTGAAGAACAACAACTTATTGATTATCGCGGTAAACTTCTGGGTAAGATTGGTGATAAGGGGGCGTTTTTTGATGAGCGAGGATCCGTTGTATTCACAATAGAGCCGAATAGTAAAGGAGAAAAATGCAAGGTATTTAATTCAAAAGGTAAAGTAATAGCAACCGTTCACGAAGGATTTAAGAACCAGGCATGTGCTATTTTATGTCTTTCTAAAAACATGTTGCCCTAAAAAACAACAAAAATCATCCTTTGATCCCTCAATTGTCAGTTGACTTAAATACATGATTCATGAGATTTATATAAAATTTAAACCCTCAATACTATGAAAGCAAAATTCAGTTTAATGTTAATACTCATGGTGTGTGTATTTACACTGGCACAATCTCAAGAGTTACCTCCAAAGCATAGAGGTATGCATCCTACTTTACAAAAGGATGGCAAAGTGATTGACGAAAGCGGAAAGCAACTGGGTTACATTACACCAAGTGGTAAGGTGTGCGATGTTACAGGTAAAGTACTTGGTATTATTGCTGAAAGCGGTGATGTAACCACAGCCAATGGTAAAGGTATTGTAGGGGTAATTCAGAAGGATGGAAGTTTCAAATCAAAACATGGGCATGTTGTTACAACGGGTGGTGATGGAGCCATTATGGTAGCGGGTAAAATGGTAGGTCATGTTGATGAGGCATACAAGATCAAATCACATGGTTGTGCAGTACATTGCTTTTTTAGTCAAGAGAATGAAGATGCGAAAGAAATCGATAGTCAGATCGAATAATAGATTCATTGTATCTAAGCTGCATACAGAAAGTTAATTCTTCAGGCTTGTCCTGTCTTTATGCAAGCTTGCTGAAACGAGTTTATAAATTTTGATACACAAAGATGATATAACTCTTTCAGGCAATTGTGTAACTTCATTCTCCGAATGATATCGGTCATTTAATAAAGTTCAACTAATTAAAACATTATGAAAAAATTAACCTTAACGAGCACTTTTCTCTTTGCTGGATTATTCGTTTTCGTAATCACGTTTAGTAGCTGCAATAAAAAGGGTGATGACAAACAACAAACGGAAAGTACCGAACACCATCATGAAGCCGGTGATTCAACAAATCATGATGCATTGGCAGAAATGACGCATTCGTGCTCCATGCACCCTGAAGAAAAAGGAAAAGATGGTGACAAATGTTCGAAGTGTGGAATGAAAATGGAACCTGTAAAAGAAGATGACAAGAAATAATAACACTCTCATCAGAGCCACCGGCCTCCGGGACTCTGATGAGAAGTGATTCACTAGTATTAATACTTATACTTACTTCGATTCTCTTGTGCTTCGCGCGACATTTTTCCAGATTGTTTATTAAATCGCTTTTTTTCTTCTGCACTAATCTCGAAGCGCCTCTGCTCTTTTATTAGTTTCAAATAGCTTTCATAGACTTCACTTTCCAGTGCCCCGGAATGTATAGCATCAATAACTGCGCAACCAGCTTCATGTAAATGTCTGCAATCCGAGAAACGACATTGTGTAGCAAGCTTTTGAATGGCGGGAAACAGATCATCGCTGTCTTGTCCTTCTTCGAATGTGAGACCGAACTCACGCATGCCAGGAGTATCAATCAACAAGCTGCCATTGGGTAATTGAAATAGATCACGCGTTGTCGTGGTGTGTTTTCCTTTGTGGTTAAAATCACTTGTACTATTCACCGGCTGCACGTTATTATTCATCAACACATTCAACAATGAACTTTTACCAACACCGGAAGAACCGATAAGGACGTACGTCTTGTATTTTTCCAATACGTTATTACGGATCTCGTCCAAACCAACTTCCGTGTAAGTGCTGCAAAAGTAAACCGGACAATCTCGCTGGAGTTTTGCTACTTCATGCGTAAACGGACTCCAGTCGTTCACAAGATCTACTTTGTTCAAGAGTACAATGGGCTTTACGTTGCACGCAGCCAGTTGAACAAGGTAACGTTCGAGTCGCATGATATTGAAATCGCGATCGAGTCCTTGTACAATCAATGCACCATCTACATTGGTAGCCAGGATTTGCTTTTCCATTTTTGCCCCTGGGTTTTTGCGCGACAATTCATTTCTGCGCTTTAACACATCAATAATGTAGCCTAGCGTGTCATAATCTTTCAACGCAACCCAATCGCCCAGTTTTGGAAGCTCTTCTGAGGATGCTCCGTGTAGAAGTCTTCCCGAAAGCTCAGCTTCCTTTTCACCATTGGTGGTGATGACATAATATTTAAATCCCTGTATGGACGTGATGCGCCCTATAATTAAGCCTTCTTGTATTTTTTCAGGTTGGAAGAAATTAGTCCAACCGTAATGATCCAGTGATATCATTTTGTTAAAATATTAATGAGAGAACTATTGCTATTGAGTCAATAGCAAAATTCTCATCGTGTATAGAAATACGATTAAAGGAGAAAACGAATTACAGACGAAAATTCAAACGAAGGGTCTGTAATTACGCAGCCGCAATATCCGGCAGGGGGCGATATGTAGATGTGATGTTTTTCATACTGAGGCAAAGGTAATGAAAAATTTAAAATGAAAACTAATGTAGCAGATTGATGTCCATCAGAGTTCCCCATTCTACATGACTGACTCTGATGGAGATGTTGATTTTTCAATTATCTTTAAAAAATTATTCAAACTACCTAACCTGCCAGTTGGATGAATGTTGGTAACATTTTCTATCATTACAATCTTTTCAGGTTTATTTACGGATATAAAGACTTATTTCTATGTTAGGATTGTTACTACTTTATTTTGCAGGAAAAGCATTTTATGATCTAGCACAGGAGCATGGTCGAAGCCGTTGGGGGTTCGCCATTTTGGGCGTGCTTTCGTACTATGCAGGCTTATTCATCGGTGGCATTATTGTAACATTGATTTATGAATTCGGGCTTTCCAAGTCGATCGAAGAAGTAAATGAGATTCTGGTAAGCCTAATGGCCTTGCCGTTTGGCGTTGTAATTTGCTGGGGATTCTACAATATTCTGAAAAGCGCCTGGTCAAAGTCAGGCAACGAATTCTAAAACATATTCACATTAAACTTAATTGATCACTCCGTTCGCTTCGATCTCAATCAAAAACTCAGGTCGTGCAAGCGAGTGAATACCAATCCACGTACTTGCTGGCGGATTTTCAGTACCGAAGAATTCGCGAAGCACAACACCAATTTCTTCATTTTTAAAAGTACCGTTGTTCACAAAGTAAATTCGCAACATCATAATGTCTTTTAAATTTCCACCGGCTTCTTTTATAACGATGGTTAAATTATTTAAAGCTTGCCGGGTTTGACCTGCAATATCCTTTGCTACAATTTTCTCTTCTGCATCCACAGCAACCTGACCGGATGTATAAAATAGTTTCCCTGAAGCATTGGAAACTACAAGTTGAGAAAAACCATATTGTTTACTTTTAAATAAATTCTTAGGATTGATGTAGGTATGTGCCATGAATCTTGTTAGTTACATTTTAGATGTGGTTGTTGCGTTAGACTAACAATATACTTTATTATTCCAGGCTAACAATAAAAAGGTAATGCACTCGTCATAGGCATAGAGCAAAAGCTAACAATCAAATTACATGACACGAGACTTAATTGAAATCAACAACTTTATCGTACTGATTGAACAGTCCATTGCAGAAGAGAAGGTTGTTGATCAGTGTGGTTTTGAAGATCAGGTAATTGGTTTTTCATTTTATGGTTCCGGTAATGTGGAGTTGGATATCAACTATGCAGGTAAAACCAAGAAATACAGCAACACAAAAGGTATTGCACTATCGTTTAGCGCCAACAGCCAGGTACAATTTGTTCATAACATTGCCAGCAAAAAACCATTGCAGTGCATTTGCGTAGTTTCTTCAATAAAAAACATTCAAAAGTTACCACAGCAGGAAGTTGATATCTTCACACAACATCTTCATGAACTGGTCAATCCAAAGGACCACTATGTTGAAGGCCCCATCTTTTATATGTCACCCGATATGCAATCGGCTGTTGATAAAATTTTCACCACTACCTATACGGGCACAACCCGAATGATGTTTATCAGAAGCCAGGTAATGGAATTGCTCTCGCATTTCTTTGCTATCGTTTCACAGGCAGATCATCGTGTTGAAATAAAAAATCCGGAGAGACAGAAGCTCTACGAGGCCAAAGAAATACTCTCCAATAATATTGAAGCGCCACCTTCTCTAAATGAACTTTCGAAATTAATCGGATTGAACAGTTTTAAACTGAAGAAAAATTTCAAGGAATTATTCGGAGTGCCGGTATTCAAATATTTGCAACACGAGCGATTGAACAAAGCGCATGAATTACTCACCCATCGCAACATGAGTATTCAGGAAGTTGCCGGACTGGTGGGGTACGAAAGCATCAGTTCATTTTCAAGTGCGTTTCTAAAGAAATTCGGCTTGCGGCCCAGCGAGATAAAAAAGTAATCCTTCTCAAACAAATTTCAATCCTTTTCAAACAAGTCGGTCTCTCTTCGTGCTTCCATTTTTGTATCAACATAAACGATACAAAATGGAAGAGAAAAAGATTTTAGTACTTGGCGGAAAAGGCAAAACAGGCCGCAGGGTGGCGAAGAAACTAACCGACCTTGGTAAAGTTGTTCGCATCGGTTCAAGAAACGAAACTCCCGCTTTTGATTGGGAAAATGCAGAGACTTGGGATGACGGGTTGCACGGAATCGATTCGGTTTATATTACGTTTCAACCCGATCTGGCTGTTCCTGGTGCGCTTGATACGATTGAGCAATTTACATCAAGAGCCGTCAAAGCGGGTATAAAAAAAATGGTGTTGCTTTCTGGAAGGGGTGAAAAGGAAGCGCAGGCTTGCGAACAAGTAGTGATAGGTGCTGGAGTAGACTGGACCATTATACGAGCGAGTTGGTTCAATCAAAATTTTAGTGAAAGTATTTTCCTGGAACCACTTCAGGCGGGATACGTTGCATTGCCCCGGGGTGAGATGCCTGAACCCTTCGTTGATGCGGATGACATTGCAGATGTTGTTATTGAAGTGCTGGTAAACGATAAACACGTTGGGAAAATTTATGAATTAACAGGTCCAAGGCTTTTAACCTTTAAACAGGTGGTGACTGAAATTTCAAATCTCACGGGAAGAGACATTCAGTTTCAATCGCTTACGATCGATGAATACACAGCAATGCTTCGACAGTATCAGATACCCGAAGATCACATTTGGTTAGCCGAATACCTTTTCTCACAAGTATTAGATGGCAGAAATTCCAGCGTAACCCATGACATCGAAAAAGTGCTGGGAAGGAAACCGAAAGATTTTAGTGAGTATGCGAGCGAGACGGTAGTCACCGGAATATGGAATCCTGCCAAATGAGATGTTATTCTTAAAAAACAATAAGATGAAAATAACGAGAGCTATTTTAGTAGGAAGCCTAGTATGGATGTTCGTACTAACAACATTCACAATATTGAGTTTTATTCCCGGAATTAAAGACTCAGAAATTCAACAAGGATTCATAATCGGAGTTCTCTTGATTCCATTAGCTTCAATAGGCGCTGCCCTTTACTATCGAAAAGGAGATAACACCAATGGATTTAAAGTAGGAATAGTAATGGTTTCCACCGCTTTGCTTTTAGATGTAATCATAACCGTACCTCTTGTGGAAATTCCATACAATGGAGGTAGTTACCAAACCTTCTTTACAAACCCATTACTTTGGATTCTTGTGTTAGAGAATCTGGCAGTTGTTTATTTTTATTGGAGGTTGAAAGTGAAGCCTTCAGCGGTAGACTAAATATTCTCTAAGCTTCATAATACTTATGAGCACACGAAAGTAATCCCGCTACAAGCGGGATTACTTTCGTGTGCTCATAAAAATCTTTGGATGATAGAACTACGTTAGAAAATTAGTTCCGGAATCTACATACCGTTTAAGACGTTTTTATGGAAGTAACTTCCATTCAGGATTTTCGAATCATATCGAGATTCTAGTAAGTGCACGGAAGAAACTTCCGCGCTAGTTGGGCAAGCCTGGAAAAACTTAGAGGTAATAACTGCTTCTTGAACAAACTCATTCGTACATTTACTTTGAGTATTAAATAAAAAAGTTATGTTTTATCTACGTCAAATCTTCTTTGTAACAGTAATGCTAATAGCAAATGCTGCGTATGCACAGATCATTCTTGAAGACTACGTATTTGATGAACCTGAAGAAGAACCAATTAAGGAACTTGAATATCCGGAACCGTTAGTAGGTTATAAAGCATTACTTAAATCTTTACAGGATAAAATTAGTAACGGTGACACTCTTGGAAAAAAGCATGCAATTGATCTTTGGGGAATTCAATTTCGGGTAAATCAACGGGGAAAGATTGACTCAACATATATTTGGGCGAAATTTGGTAATTGCCCTATCCACCAAGAAGTGGTGAAACTTCTCAAGGAAACACAATGGTATCCTACAACTAAGGAAGGTAAGCCCATTTCCTCTAAGTATGGTTTGTATGGATACTACTTGTATTTCAATAAAAATGTATTGAAGAAATACAATTGTTGGTAAGGCACTTAAAGAAATATTATTGTTGATTTAATTATGACCATCTCAATTATCGACTACCAAGACCACCACCAACCCATCTTCAAAGCATTAAATGCTGTATGGCTGGAACAATACAATCTAATGGAACAGCACGATGTTGATATATTGAATAACCCGCGCGAGCTTATTCTTAAAAATGGTGGTGTCATTTATCTGGCGCGGCATCAAAATGAAATTGTGGGTTCAGCTGCTTTGATAAAAGAGCATGATGGTATTTATGAACTTGCTAAGATGACCGTTGCTGCATCACATCAAAAAATGGGCATCAGTAAATTGTTGCTTGAGAAATGTCTTGAGAAAGCAAAGGAGCTTCGTGCTAAAAGCGTAATCTTATTTTCAAACAGTCAATTGAAAGCTGCGCTTGGTTTGTATGAGAAGTATGGTTTTCAACATGTGGCGGTTGAAGATTCTCCCTTTGCCACAGCTGATGTGAAGATGGAACTGATTCTGTGATATCATATCGTTGAGGCTTTCATTTTATATGATGAACAGTTTTTTGAATAAGTTGCGATGTTTAATAGGGTGAGCATTTATCTCCACACAATCCGCTAACGATCATTCTGCAGCACTCTTTTAACTGTAATAGTTTTCCTGTATATTTTCAATAGTTAGTATAACCACTTTCTGAAGACGGGCTCACTTTGGCCTTCACCCACCAGTTAAACTATGCAGGACAAATTGAGAATTTATATACCGACAAGAGTGATTCTCTTTTTTGCTGCCATTCTTTTTTCAACATCGGTTGAAGCGCAACAACCTTATATTCCCTTTCGACATTTTTCAACCATCGATGGTCTTTCACAAAACCAGGTGTTGGCCTCTCTTCAGGATCGGCAAGGCTTCATGTGGTTTGGAACGTTGGAAGGATTAAACCGCTTCGATGGTTATGAATTCACTGTTTATTTTCACGACTTTAAAGACTCAACTTCTATCGGTCATAATTTTGTTTCTTCTATTATCGAAGATCATGAAGGTGTTTTATGGTTAGGTACAGGGGGTGGATTGAGCCGCTACAATCGCGCAACCAATACCTTCACTTCCTTTACACACGATCCGGCAAATGAAAAAAGTGTCAGCAATGGATTAGTGAGTAAGGTGCTCGAAGATAAGCTCGGAAATTTCTGGCTGGCCTTTGCAACGGGATATGTAGATTATTTTGATCGTAAGCAGAATACCTTTACGCATTATCAGATTGATAAAAACCTGGTGGACATCACAGCACTTCAGGAAGATGGCAATGGCAATCTATGGATCGGTTCTCAGTCGGGCGTAACCTTAATTAATTCTGCGCATCAAATCAGCAAACGATTTCAGCATAATGCAAATGATATTACAAGTCTGAGTGATAATAATGTCAATGATATTTTTCGGGATGCTGAAGGTATCATGTGGACCGCCACCGATAGAGGATTAAATCAATACGATCCGGTTCATGGAGTCTTTATTCATTTTTTGCATGACGATCATAATATCAATACCATCAGCGTAAATATTGTGAAATGCCTGGGTGAAGATAAGCAAGGTATGTTATGGATTGGCAATGAAAACGGAGGGCTTGATATTTGGAATCGTGCGAAGAATGAATTCTATCATTTTCAGCCACACGAGTCGGACACACGAGGAATTAGTGATAACTCGATCTATTCTATATATAGAGATAAGCATGATAACATGTGGGTAGGTACCAATAAAAGTGGTATTAATTTCTATGATCAATTCAGAAAACCGTTTGTGATCTATCAAAACATTCCAGATCAAGAATCGAGTTTAAGTCACAATAAAGCAAATGCCATTGCCGAACAACCCGGTAAAGGATTTTGGATTGCAACTGACGGTGGTGGTTTGAATTTCTTTGATGAAGAGAAAGGTACATTTAAAGCCTATCGTTATCGCGCGGATGATCCACAAAGTGTACCAGGTGATTTTTTGGTTGATGTAATTTGGGATGCGAAAGATAATTGTCTTTGGGTTGCTTCGTGGGGTGGTGGTCTTGCACGCATGGATACGAAGACGGGAAAATTCAAACGATATCAGCATCGGGATGATGATCCATTGAGTATTGCTTCGAATAATCTATGGCGTCTTTTTCTGGATAAAGAGGATATTCTGTATATAGGCAGTGTCGGCAATGGTTTTAGTATTTTGGATAAAGCCACTTCTACATTTCACAATTATGGTCCTGAACAAGGACTTGCCGAAGAGAACGTTGTTTCAATTTTTCGCGACTCAAAAAACTTTTTATGGCTGGGTGGTTGGGGTAATGGCTTAAGCCGAATGGATCTTGCGACAAAATTAGTTGTTCCATTGCCCAAAGGTATTACGATTAAGAGTGATGAATCCATCATTGAAGATTCAATAGGCAGAGTCTGGATCTCAGGAAGTCCGGGAATCCAGGCGTATGATTTGAAAAATGATCGTGTAATATCCTTGACAACGGAGGATGGTTTACCCGCCACCAATATAAATGGTATGATCGATGACAAGCGAGGAAATTTTTGGTTGGCCACGAACAAAGGTATTGTGAAGTATAATATGGAGAAGAAACAATCCAATGCTTTTTCGATTGAAGATGGATTACCCTCCAATCAGTTTTCTCCCCGACTACTTCGCACAAAAAATGGCAAAATGTATTTTGGAAGTATTGATGGTCTTGTCGTTTTTCACCCGGACAGTATTAAGGAAAATCCGATTGTGCCGACTGTTGTGATAACGGATTTGAAAATTTTTAATAAATCGGTTTTCGCTGGCGATGAAAACGCCATTCTTCAGGAGCACATAAGCGAAACCAAGGAGATATGGTTGCCTTTCGAATACAATTTTATAACGCTCAGTTTTGTAGCGCTTAGCTTCACCTCGCCTGAAGGAAATCAATACGTCTACAGAATGAAAGGTTTTGATGATGCATGGGTATCCATCGAACGTCAACGGTCTGCCACCTTCACGAGTTTAGATCCTGGCGATTACACCTTCACTGTCAAGGCTAGTAACAATGATGGTCTTTGGAATGAAGAAGGAGCATCTTTGATTATTCATGTTTTGCCACCCTGGTGGGCAACAATTTGGTTTAGAGTACTTATGGTACTTTTTGTTGGCGCCTCTGCCTATACCCTATACCGCTATCGAGTACGAAACATCGCGAACCAAAATATAAAGCTGAGTGCATTGGTGAAGGAGAGAACAAAAGAACTGAATGAACTGAATGAAGCTGCCATTAGTCAGAACGAAACCTTGCAGGAGCGGCAGGAAGAAATACAAACTCAGAATGAAGAGTTGAAGCAAAGCCAGGAAGAAGTATTGGCGCAGCGGGATATCGTTTATGCGCAGAATCAAAAACTGGAGGAAGCTCGCGTAGTTATTGAAAAGCAAAATGAGGAAACGAAACAACGCAATGAAAATCTGGAATTAGAAGTGCAGTCGCGAACAAAGGAACTGGTAGCCTATAATCAACAGTTGGAACAGTTTGCTTTTATCTCTGCGCATAACTTGCGCGCTCCGGTAGCGCGCATATTAGGATTGGGGAATATTCTTGATCTTGATTCGAAAGACCCGAATGAAACTAAAATGGTGCATCAGAAAATGGTTTCTACGGCAAAGGAATTAGATCGGGTGGTTCGTGATTTGAATACCATTTTAGAAATTCGAAAAAATAACGACTCCATTATTTCGGAAATAAAATTTGACGAAGAGTTATTTTTAGTAAAACAATATATTGAAAAGGAGATTGAGGACACACGAAGTGTTATCATAGCCGACTTTTCAAAAGCTCCAACGATCCATAGCGTTAAGCCGTATGTAGAAAGTGTAATGCAAAACTTGTTAAGCAATGCTATTAAGTACAGGCATCCCAATCGGGCTCCTGTTATTACCGTTACTACAGAACGTGTTGACGAATATGTATGCCTGATTGTTTCGGATAACGGTTTAGGTATTGACACCGACTTGTATAAGAACAAGATTTTCACATTGTACCAGCGTTTTCACAGCCATGTTGAAGGCAAAGGGTTAGGATTGTATTTAATCAAAACTCAAATCATTGCACTGGGCGGAAAGATTGAATTGGAGAGTAAGGTAGATGAGGGGACCATTTTTAAAGTCTATTTCAAAAATGCAAACGGATAAGCAGTTTTGATCTCGACCGATAGTAAAACAGAGTCTCGTTTACTGGTCATCTTACGGGTTCCGGAGTATGCAACCGGATTCACAGAATGTGTATTGATTGTCACCGGCCCATCAGCAAAATAATTAGTAATTTTTCCCTTTTCGCCAAGCGAAGCTTTTCAAGTTGCCCCGTCATTATCATATCGAGAACGAATTTATCCGCTTATCAAAAAGCAGTTCGAAAGTCAATTTCTATTTCCTAAATTAATAGCTTGATTTATTCAGCTTCCCGATCTGCCTAAAAAATAAACACAGTAAAAAAATGGCGACCTACACATTACAAATCAATGGCAAGTCACTCACTGCCGATGTCGATTCGGACACTCCACTATTGTGGGTGTTGCGCGACCACCTTGGATTAGTTGGAACAAAGTATGGATGTGGAATCGCACAATGTGGTGCGTGCACCGTTCATTTAAATGGAAATGCAGTCCGCTCTTGTTCAGTGCCGGTTTCTGCAATTGGTGTTGGAAAAATAACAACCATTGAAGGTTTGTCTGAAAAAGGAGATCATCCGGTTCAGCAAGCGTGGAATGAAGTGGATGTTCCGCAGTGTGGTTATTGTCAGGCCGGACAAATTATGTCGGCTGCAGCTTTGTTGGCGAAGAATCCGAAGCCAACAAAAGAACAAATTGATACAGCAATGAACGGCAACATCTGTCGATGTGGTACCTACCATCGCATACATGAAGCCATTACACTTGCCTCTACCAAACATTAACTCATAAACGTCATGTCTACATTACTAAAAACAAACAGACGCGATTTCCTTAAGATGGCTTCAACAGCTACTGGTGGATTGATATTGGGATTTCATTGGAGCAATGCGGAAGCATCATCGATGAAAGTGTTGAAGACAACTGCTTTACCTGTTGGTGATAATAATTTTAATAGCTACCTCTCTATTTCATCTGATGATGTGATTACCATCTTTTCACCCAATCCTGAATTAGGTCAGAACATCAAGACTTCTTTCCCGATGATTGTGGCTGAAGAGTTAGAAGCAGATTGGTCGAAAGTGAAAGTGTTACAAGCTGCATTGGATACTAAAAAATATGAACGTCAATTAACCGGAGGCAGTGGAGCCATTCCACATTCGTGGGAGAGATTGCGCAAAGCCGGAGCTACTGCGAAACAAATGTTAATTGAAGCCGCGGCAAAGAGATGGAATGTTCCTGCTTCTTCTTTGAAGGCAGAGAACAGTGTTGTGATTGATGCAGCAAATGGACGCAAACTTACCTATGGCGAATTAGCAAACGAGGCTTCAGCCATACCCGTGCCAACCGATGTAAAACTAAAAGACAAAAAAGATTTTAAGTTAATAGGCACAGCGGTTCATAATGTCGACAATCATGAAATGATTACGGGTAAGCCGCTCTATGGTTTAGATTTCTATCGTGAGGGAATGTTGATAGCCATGATTCAACGGCCTAATGCATTTGGAACAAAAATCAAATCCGTTGATTCAACAGCAGCGAAAGCAATGAATGGTATTGTGGATGTGGTTACGTTTAAAAATAATGTGGCAGTTGTTGGTAAATCAACCTGGCAAGTCAACAAAGCTCGCAAATTGTTGAAGATTGAATACGAGAAAGAAGGTAATATCGAAAGCACATCCGATCATAATCGGATTTTTAAAGAATTGCTTGAGAGCAAAGAACCTGTAGTAAAAAGAAAAGATGGCGATGTAGATGCTGCGTTCAAATCAGCAGCGAAAGTAATCTCGCGTGAATATCAGTGCCCGTTTCTTTCACATAGTCCAATGGAGCCGATGAACTTCTTTGCTCATGTTCGCGAAGATGGAGTAGAGTTGGTCGGACCTTGTCAACTTCCCGACATGGCACGTAATGAAACGGCAAAGTTGTTAGGTATTGCGCCAGAGAAAATCACACTTGAGCTTACACGTTTAGGTGGTGGATTTGGTCGCAGACTAAAAGCAGATTATGTATTAGAAGCTGCAGAACTTTCCAGTTTAATCAAAGCACCAGTAAAAGTAATCTGGACCCGTGAAGATGACATGAGTGGCGGAAGTTACCGACCTGCTGTACGTTATCGCTTTGAAGCAGCACTTGATGCCAATGGAAATATGATGGGTTATAAGTTGCGCGGAGTTGGAATCAATTCAGGCAATCCGACACGCGAAGATAATTTTCCATCGGGGGCAGTCGATAATCTTTTGATTGATTCAGTGGAATATAAATCTCCCATAACAACAGGAGCGTGGCGCGCACCCATCACGAATTTTTTAGCCTATGCTGAACAAGCATTCTTAGATGAGGTAGCAGTTGCGGCTAAACAAGATCCAATTCAATTCCGATTAAATCTTTTAGAGAAGGCAAAGAAGGCTCCTGTGGGTGCAATCAAATATGACATCGATCGCATGAAAGGTGTAATTGAATTGGCAGCAGAGAAATCAAGTTGGGGTAAAAAGAAAAACGTACATCAGGGTTTTTCAGTTTATTTCTCACATCGATCTTATGTAGCGCAAGTGGCAGAGGTAACAATGAAGAGTGGGAAACCCATGATTCAAAAAATCTACGCTGCTGCTGATTGTGGTATTGTTGTAAACTTGAGTGGTGCCTATCAACAAGTGAAAGGTGGTGTTGTCGATGGCATGGGACATGCGCTATTTGGTAATCTTACTTTTAAAGATGGAGAAGTTGAGCAAAAGAACTACAACAGTTATCGGATGATTCGCTTTAAAGAAGTGCCGGAGGTAGAAGTTCACTTTGTTAACAATGGTATTGATCCAACGGGTTTGGGTGAACCTGCATTACCTCCAACGGGAGGAGCAATTGCCAATGCAATCTTCAAAGCCACAGGAAAACGATTATACAATCAACCCTTCAACAAACAAGAAGAGATGCAAGGTGTAAACCTGGGTGAACGTATGTAATGCTGGTTGATTTGTATTGTGAATTCATCTCGTATTACCCATCCGATCCTTGTAATCGTACAAGGATCGGATTTTTTGTGAGGAACCTTTTATAGTAAGTGTTTTATTTTCCTGGACTTCCGAATTGAATAAATAGACTTGTTCTCAATTTATTGTTGTAAAAGTCTCCCGTTGGATCGTAATATGTTTTCAATTTAGTTGCCATCGTGTATTGTAAACCTAATCCTATTTTAACGGAAGGGTTTTTTGTTGGAAATAGTATCCTCAAACCGAACTCCGTTAGTCCTGAGAATGAGGCGTCCTTTCCATCAAACAATTCATTTTCCCACTCGCTTACTCGCCTTCCATCTGGTGTGTTACGATCATCACCGGCCAGATAAAAACCACCCGCCACACTTCCAACCAAAATGGGCATATCAATTTCAATTTTTGTATTTGGAATTTTAAAGCTTGGGGCAATCATTAATCCGAAAGCCCCATGATCGGCTCGAAGTTGTAACTGTGTCTTGCCCTTATAGGTAACACCTTGCATTAAATCAACGGTGAAGGTTTCATCATTAATGGGGCCGCTTCTTCCGTATCCAAAAAATCCAAGTTTCAATTGATCTTTTAAAAATCGAAATCCCATCTGAAATCCAATAGCCTTGCCAACGTGATCGTCAAGAAACAGGGCGCTAACTTCTGGTGAGATGTACCACCCGATTTTTGAACTAGTGCCTTTCGTATTTTTCTCATTAATAGTTTGCGCCATCCCTAAAACAGAAGTGATGACGCTGATAAAGAGTATGATGAATAGTTTCATGGTTATCAAGATTTTGGATTTTAAAAGGATGGTTCCAGCACAAGTGAACTATGATTTATTTTCTTGCCGATCAGAAAACGAATTCCAACTTGAACTGACCATGAAAATTTTTGTGAGTCTCCATCAGCGCCAGCACTCGATCCTGCAAGTGCTTTTAAAATGAGTACTTTATTTTCGGAAGCGTTGTAAGCGAAACCAGTGGTAATGGCTGATGTATTGTTTTCAAAAAGAAATTGGGGGTCAAGTTCAAAGGTGTTGGGTATTGTAATACCTGACTGAAGCATCCATTTTTTTGATAGCGGTACAGACACTACAAGACCGGCTTCAATATGAAGTGCAGTTGATGAGAGCGTTTCATCGCGTATATCATTTTCGTCAGGATCAATTACTCCTTGAAAACGAATTCCTAAACGAGAATATAAATCAAGACGAATGTGATCTGTTTCATAAAGTTTATAAAGTACAGGAACGCTAATCATCGTGGAGTATCCCTCCCGAATTGGTTTTGCTTCGATGAAACGATAACGCACGCTGCCGATTTGTGCTTCAATTCCTAATCTGAAACGTTCGCTGATTTGTGTGCGATAAGCAACTGTGCCAAGTACATGATCAGCGTTTGAAGACCCAATGGAAAAATCGATCAGGTTTTGCCCATGACTATAACTCGTTAATAATAATAGGAAAGCGATGGTGGGTAGGGTATTTTTCTTTCGTTGCATCATAATGGTGTTGTTTATGATGCAAATGTGGATGACTATCGATTGTCAAAACGTTCACCTATGTTACTAAATCAAGAGTCTTTCTGTATTTTTTTTCGAATTCGACTCAATGATTGTGGTTGCATGCCAAGATAGGAAGCAATGTAATGCTGCGGCACACGCTCAACGACTTTGGGTCTTTCTTTGAGTAAATTTAAGTATCGGTCTTCAGCAGATTGATTAGTGAGAGCTTCATTTTTCTTCCTCACTCCCAGGTAGGCGTGTTCGGCCATCAATCTTCCAAATCTTTCAAACTTTGGATAACGGCTATACATTTCTTCGAGATACTTTCTCTCTAATAGTAATACCTCTGTTTTTTCAAGTGTCTCAATATTTTGCTGGGAAGGTGTGCCGGATAAAAAACTTTCGTAATCTGTATACCATGATTTTTCAAAAAAGAATTGGCCGGTACATTCATTACCCTCTATGGAATAGAAATACCGTAAAGATCCTTTTACTATAAATGCAGTGAAGTAACAGACTTCTCCTTCTCTCAGTAATAGTTCTTTTCGCTTGAGTGATTTGAATTGGAGGGATGATATAAAAAATTCTAATTCTTCCGCTGTTAAAACCACAAACTTTGAAATACTATCGCAAACGAGTTGACGGGCAGAATCAGGTATTTTCATATACTAAATAGCTTCTTAAAGATACAATGTTTCGTTTTGAAATTACGGGTTCGCAGAGTCAATATTCTCCTGAACACTATACGAATGCCTGCTTTCTCTTTGCTGATATTCTTTTGGTGTTAATCCAAATTCAGTTTTGAAACATTTTGAGAAGTAAGACAAATTAGAGAATCCAACTTCGTACATAATCTCGGAAATGTTACCTTCCTTGTTTTTCAGAAGCAGTGATGCTTTTTTAATTCGATATTTCTTAATGATCTCGTTAGCTGAGATATGCGTGAGTGATTTGAGTTTTCGATAAAGATGCGTGGAGCTCATACCCATTTCTTCGCTTAATACTTCTACACTAAACTCCGTGTTAGAAATGTTAGCTTCGATTGTGTTCATCACTTTCTTTAAAAACCGGTCGTCTTCATTTTCTTTTCCTGATTCAGCCTGTGGTTGTGTGATGAGTTCATGCTTAAAGTATTGTGCGAGTTCTTCTTTTCTTTCCAATAGGTGATCGATGTGTGCTTCAAGTAAGTCTACTTCAAAAGGTTTGGTAAGGTAAATATCTGCACCCATTCGTATTCCTTCAATTTTATGACTGGTGAGACTTTTTGCAGTCAGCAAAATAATAGGAATGTGGCTTGTCTTGTTATCTTGTTTTACTTTTTTGCATAATTCGAGCCCGTCCATTACGGGCATCATAATATCGCTGATGATAATTTCAGGCAATAAGGTATGCGCTTTGTGCAGACCATCTTCACCATTTTCTGCTGTGAGAAAATTGTACTTATCTTTTAGGGAAAGAAGAATGAAATCGATCATATCGACATTATCTTCTACCAGAAGGATGAGTGGTTTCTTCGAACGTAAATTGAATTGATAATCCTGGTCGGTTGTTTCAGGTGGTTTTGTTGCAAGGATGTTTATTTCTTTTCCTTGCAAACTCTTATCAACGGGGAAATGGGCATCACCAAGAGGTAAGTAAATACTAAACGTACTACCGGCCCCTTTGCTACTAACTAACTTAACTTCTCCGCGATGTAACTTGGTATACTCTGCAACAAGGGTTAATCCAATTCCCGATCCATCTTCCAAAACTTTAGCATCAGTTGATTGATAGAACTGTTCAAATACTTTTGTCTGTTCCTCTTTAGCAATACCAATACCTGAATCGATCACAGAAAGCCTAATGGCCCCTGCATTGAATGCTACAACATTGTCAAGCGCAATAGTAAATTCTATTTTACCTTTCTTTGGTGTGAACTTAAAGGCATTGGAAAGGAGATTGAAAATAATGATCTCTACCTTTTCTCTATCAGCCCAAATCTGACATTCCTTGATTTCTGTTTTAAATGTAAAATCAATTTCATTTCGGGAGGCCCGGTCTGAAAACAGGCTGAATAATTCCTGACTGAAGGGCACAAGATCAAACCAACTTATTTTGAGAGATTGATTTCCATGCTCAAGTTTTCTGAAGTCCAGGATTTGATTGATAAGTCGTAACAAACGCTGCGAGTTTTTCTCAGCCAACGTGATCAGGCATTTATTTTCATCATTCAAGTTCCCCTTCTTTAATATTTGCTGAAGGGGTGGAATAATCAAACTAATGGGTGTTCTTAATTCGTGTGATATATTGGTGAAAAATTGTTGTTTCGTCTGTACAATTTCTTCTGCATGATCTTTTTGAAGAATTGCAATCTTTAATTCATTCTTTAGTTTGATACGAATCACATAAATCCGGATTAAAATGATGAGGGTAGTCAGTGCCAAGATTGTATACAGGAGCAAAAATGCAGGACTTAAAAACAAAGGAGGCTTTACAATAATTTTGACTGAGGCTATCGTATCGCTCCATACGCCATAGTTATTTGTTCCTTTAACATAGAGCGCGTAGGTTCCGGATGCAAGGTTGGAATAGACTGCAAAATTTTTCAAACCAGAAACATATTTCCAATCATCATCAAATCCTTCGAGTTTGTAAGCGTAAACATTAATATCGGGCTGCCAGTAATGGAGGGAAGAGAATTCAAAGGTTGCAGAGCGCTGTGCATAATCCAATGTAAGCTCTTTCGTAAATGCCATATCTTCAGTTAAAATAACCTTATCATTAATCTCCTGATTTGGCAACACAATTTTGTTGTTTAACTCCAGTGATGTGATCAAAACATCAGGTTGATAAAGGTTTGGTTTTATGTCGGTTGGAAATGTTATGTATCCGTTATCACCGCCAAAGATTAAATCACCTGAATTGTTTTTTGCTGAGCAGTTGGTATAAAAGGTCTTTAATGGCAGATCTTTATCCAGTGGAAATATTTCAGTCTTGTTTTCACTGGGTGAGAACTTGAGAACAAATTTATCAGCAGCAGCCCAGATGTTTCCAGAAGGATCACTTATGATGTTGTTCAGGTCAATGTCGTTGCCAGTAATAATAGGATGAAAAATTGCGGAATCAATGTTGGGCTTGTATTCAATAAGCCCATTTAATGTGCCAGCCCATAAACTTCCTTTTGTGGAATAATATGGACTATATATATCTCTTCCTTTAGCAAGCACATTGAAAGCTTGAACTTTTTTTGTTGCATAAGAACTTAAATCGATTCGATATAATTCATTCGAATTAATTGCCCAAAGTGCATTCAAGGCGTACGTGTTTTTCTCTGATGCAAAATCACCCACAAACTCAAATCGAATGGCGTTGAGATTATCAAATCCAGAAACAACTTTAAAGAGTCCGCCTTCCCAGGCACTTACCCAAAATGATCCATCTGCTCCTTTTATAAATTTGGCAATGTAATTTGATGTAAGTCCGTTTTCTTCGTTAGCCGTTACGGCATGCATCACCTGCTTTTTCTCATCCCACACATTAATACCTCCTGCGGTTCCAATCCAAATTCTTTCCTGATCATCTTCTTCAAGTGTAAAAACATTATTGAGAAGTAGCCGATCGCTTGTAGCAGATTCAATGTCAAATGTTTTTTGAATATTCTTTTGCTGATCAATTCGAATTACACCGTGGATAGTAGCAATCCATAAAATACCTTTCTTCGAAACTAATATTGACTTCACCTGATTTCCAACGGTCTTGTCTCCGATCTTGTGATTTACTTCATGATAGGTGAATAAGCGATTGTGTTTATTAATAATGCTGAGTCCATTTGATGTTACTACCCAGATCACTCCGCCTTCATCTTCCGCAATTTGCCAGATTACATTGTTAGCGATTGAGTACGATACTTGCGGATTATGAAAGTAGTAGGTTGTTTTTTTTGTTTTCGGATCGAATAGATTTAAACCAAAATCAGTACCCACCCAGAGATTTCCATCGACTCCGGTGTAAATGTTCTTGATTACTTCATTACTGAATTTTGTGTTCTCACTGCTGTAACGTATGTAGGAGTGTGTAATGGTATTTAATAAACATAATCCTGTTTCGGTTCCTACCCATACTAAGGAGTCCGAATGTTCAACGGGTTTTATATCGCATATTAAATTATTTTTTAATTCAGCTTTGTAATTCCCTTTGAGATCGATGACTTCAAATGTATTCGTGTTGAAATCAAGTTTATTGAGTTTGTCATACGTACCTACCCAAAGATTTCCGCGAGCGTCCTGATGGATCGTGCGAATCGTATTGTGACTAAGGGCACTGTTCTCAGTTGTATAATAGTTGAACGTGTTTCCTGCAGATGAAAAGCGAATCAGTCCGTTCGATGTTCCAATCCAGATGTTCTTTTGCTTGTCTTTATAGAGTGTTCGTATAACGATATTCTCTTTTAGATCGATTCGGGTAATCTGAAAGTTTCGGACATTGATTTTACACAAACCTCGCCATGTACCAACCCAAACAAAATCATCGTCAACAAGTAATGAGCTAATCTCGTTTGCTGGTAGCGAATTTTCGCTTTCTCCTCTTTTGAAAATCTTAAAACCATTGCCATCATATCGTGCCAAGCCATTACCGGTTCCAACCCAGATAAAGTGATAGCGATCATGAGTTACTGCGCTGATAATATTAGAAGGCAATCCATCACGCGTAGAAAGGGTGGAAAAGAAGAGAGATTGTGCTGAAGTATTAACCGAAAGGATAATCAACAGCACGATTAATCTGAACAGTAAAAGAAATCGCGATAGCATAATGTTTTATACAGACTGAAAGTAATGCTTTTAGATTCAGATTAAGAAGACCACTTCAAGAGGAACTGTTTGACGGAAGTTTTTAAATCGGATTGGAGGTTTGGATTATGAAAGCCCCAAATGATAAAAATTGGCGGGTTTTAGGCTGCATATGAAGCTCCTAAACACCAAGTAGGATTTTTTCTTGTCAAAAATGGAAGGATTTATTTAGTCCTGATGTACGTTTTTTTTCTTTTCCTGTATGATTTTTTAAGGCTTTCGCAATCGATTGAATGGAAATTGCAATCGTTTTAAACACAACACTATGAATCGAAAACTACTTATTATGCTGGGGCTGCTGTTTTCATGCACCCTTGTTACAATGGCGCAAACGCAGTCCGTTCGAGGAAAGGTTACTTCAAGTGATGATGGAAATCCTTTGCCGGGTGTAAGCATCCTCGAGAAGGGAACTTCCAAAGGGACGGTAACGGATTCGGAGGGAAATTTTTCCATTGATGTAAGGACCAATTCCACTCTTGTCTTTTCGTTTGTTGGATATACTTCACAAGAAGTGCTAATAACAAATCAAACCAATCTCACGATCAATTTAGAGACAGACATTTTTTCGCTTACCGAAGTTGTTGTGGTTGGATATGGAGCACAGGAGAAAAAGGATATTACCGGATCGGTAGCCGCACTTACATCGAAAGATTTTAACAAAGGTATTGTTTCATCACCTCAAGACATGTTGATTGGAAAAATTGCCGGAGTACAGGTAACAACCAACGATGGTGCGCCCGGAAGTGGTTCAACTATTCGTATTCGGGGAAGTGGTTCTATTCAGGCAAACCAGGAGCCCTTGATTGTTATTGATGGATATCCTGTCGATGCGAATAGCATTGGCGGAGTTTCAAATCCACTCTCCACTATAAATCCAAATGACATTGAAAGCTATACCGTATTAAAAGATGCATCGGCTACTGCGATCTATGGACTTCGTGCATCGAATGGAGTCATTATCATTACTACCAAAAAAGGTAAAGAAGGGAAACCACAGGTTGCATACAACGGAAATTTTTCCATTAGCACACCGATGAAAAAAGTAGATGTACTTACAGGTGATGAGATGCGCACCAAAGCAGACGATTTGTTAGCGGAAGGAAAATTATCAGGATTTAATTCAGTGGCCGTTGAACGTCTGGGTGATTCCAATACCGATTGGCAAAAAGAAATTTACAGAGCTGCTTTTACACAAGATCATAATGTGAGCGTAGCAGGAACATATAAGTCGCTGCCTTATCGCGTGTCGTATGGTTATACTGATCAGGATGGAATTTTAAAGACCACAAACTTCAAACGGAACTCATTAAACATCAATCTCACCCCTGAATTTTTTAATGGTGATCTGAAAGTTTCAGTTTCATTAAAAGGAAGTAATACAAAACAGAATTTTGGAAGTACCGGAGCAGTAGGTGCAGCCGTTGCTTTTGATCCTACACAACCGGTTCAAAATGGAAGCACACGCTGGGGTGGATATTTTGCCTGGGTAGGTTCGGGTTCAGAACCAATACTCGATCCAAACGGAACTCCGATTACGATAGCAACAAGCAATCCCGTTGCGTTGCTGATGCAAACTGACAATACCTCTAATGCATATCGTGGGCTTGGCAATGTTCAGGTTGATTACCGTTTGAAATTTTTCCCTGCCATTAAACTTACTATGAATGCGGGTATGGATTACGCTACTTCGAAAGGTCACAACAATTCTCCTGATAATGCAGCCTTCACATACGTAAATGGTGGAGGAATGAGAACGGATTATACGGCTGTGAATAAATCAAGACTGCTCGACTTATATGCAAACTATACGAAAGAAATAAACGATCATTCCATCGATGCTACCTTGGGCTATTCCTATCAGAACTTTCAACGCGATGGTTCAAATTTTAGCCGCAATGGAGACGGAAGTGTTCCGATCGATTACCAAAGTGATAGCGAGGGAAATCCAATTCCACGACAGTACATTCCGAATCCTAATGTATTAGTATCTTTTTTTGGACGTTTGAATTATTCGTTCAAGAAAAAGTATCTGGCAACACTTTCTTTTCGTGATGATGCCTCTTCCCGTTTTTCAAAAGCTAATCGATGGGTTGTCTTTCCTGCTGTGGGTTTAGCATGGAGAGTGAATGAGGAATCGTTCATGCAGAATGTTCGTAACCTTTCGGAGTTTAAGATTCGCGGTAGCTATGGAATTACAGGCCAGCAAGATGTTTCGGGAAATAATCCATACCCGTATCTCGCTACCTATCAGCTAAGTTCTTCTACATCTCAATATCAGTTTGGCAATGGGTTTACCAATACCTATCGCCCGCAGCCCTATGATGCTAATTTGAAATGGGAAACAACAGCGCAAACGGACATCGGTGTTGATCTCGGATTTTGGAATAACAGATTTACTGCTACCATTGATGTGTATCAGCGCAAGACCAGTGATTTGATCAACTCTATTCCCATTGCGGCAGGAAGTAACTTCTCTAACTTCCTGATCACCAACGTAGGTAATCTTGACAATAAAGGCATCGAAGTTACCTTGGGTGTAACAGCAGTGAAGCACGATGATTTCGAATGGAACATCGGGGCAAATTTTTCACACAACGAAAACAAAGTTACCAAGCTTATTAAAACCAATGACCCAACGTATCTGGGTGTTGCAACGGGCGGTATAGGATTACAAAAGAATATTCAAAATATACAGATTGGTTATCCCATCAACAGCTTCTTCGTATTCCAACAAGTTTACAATAGTAATGGAATGCCAATTGAAGGCTTGTATGTTGACAGAAGTGGAAACGGAACAGATGTAACGGCAAACGAAAACAACAAGTACCGTTTCCACAGCCCTCAGGCTAAATTCCTTCTGGGAATAAATTCGCGCCTTAACTATAAGAGATGGGATTTCTATTTTTCTGGCCGCTTGAGTGTAGGCAATTATGTTTACAACAATGTATTCGCAGGAGCGAACTACTCAAACTTGTATTATTCAACGGGTAATTTCAACAACCTGCCCACGGCAGTAAATGATACAGAGTTTTATAGTCTCCAAAGTTTTTCGGATTACTACGTTCAGAATGCGTCCTTCTTCAAGATGGATAACATCAGCCTTGGCTATAACATGGATCAATTGTTTAGTCAGAAATTAAAAGCGCGCATCAGTTTCACGGCACAGAATGCTTTTTTCATTACAAAGTATAAAGGCATTGATCCGGAAGTGAATGGAGGAATAGATAATAATCTCTATCCCCGTGCACGCGTGTTTATGCTCGGTATCAATCTTACCTATTAATCCAGACACAGTATGAAAAATATATTTTTTAAATCGTTACCCATCCTGATGGTCATCTTCGTGATGGTAACATCGTGTATCAGCGATCTTGATCCGCAATCATTGGGAGCCAACTCAGTAACGTCAGCTGATGCGTATAAAACGCCAGCCGACTATAAGATGGGTCTTGCAAAATTATATTCGAGTTATGTTGTTGCCGGACAGGTCGGTCCTGGCGAAGCTTCTGACATCTCCAATCTTGATGTTGGATTTGGTGTGTATCTAAGAGCGTATTGGAACTTGCAAGAGTTACCAACCGATGAAGCAGTGTATAGCTGGGCAGAAGATGGAGGCATACGTCCCTTACATTGGCAAACATGGAATGCTACAAACTCTTTCATTGGAGCCATGTATACGCGAATGATGTTGACCATTTCATATTGTAATGAGTTCATTCGGGCATCGGCTGGTTCAACCGATGCAGATGTGAAGAAGTATCATGCGGAAGCACGTTTTCTTCGGGCATTGTCGTATTACCATGCGCTTGATCTTTTTGGGTATCCTCCCTTTGTAACCGAAACGGATCTTCCGGGATCTTTCTTTCCACAGCAAACTAATCCAGAAGATTTGTTCGCTTACATCGAGGCTGAATTAAGTGCAATTGAAGATGAATTGGGTGAACCGCGTTTTGAATACGGTCGTGCCGATAAGGGTGCGTTGTGGATGCTTCAGGCAAAATTGTATTTGAATGCTGAAACGTATGTGAACACTGCAAAATATACCGAGTGCATCACGGCATTAAATAAACTAATGGTATCGGGTCAATATTCATTGGCTACGAATTATTTGTTAAACTTCAGAGCAGACAACAACACCAGTCCCGAAATTATCTTCTCATTCAATCACGATGCAAAGAATACGCAAACCTTTGGTGGAATGAGTTTTCTAATTCACGGACAGATTGGTGGATCAATGGTGGCATCTGATTTTGGTGTAACCGGTGCGTGGGCACAAAATCGTGTTACACCTGAATTTGTTGGCAAGTTCGATGACATATCGGGTGACACCGATATACGTGCACAATTCTATACCACTGGGCAGGAACTTGAAATTAATGATGTCGGCACATTTACCGATGGATATGCAATAACAAAATTCAAAAATAAAACATTGGCGGGTGGTCCTGCACCAAGCGGTGGAAACCCGGATCATGTTGATACCGATTTCCCGATGTTCAGACTTGCAGATGCCTATCTAATGTATGCCGAAGCGGTGTTGCGCGGTGGAGCGGGCGGATCACCATCACAAGCACTTGATTATGTAAATGAATTAAGAGAGCGGGCATACGGAGATAATTCAGGAAACATTACGTCACCAGAATTAACAACGGCTTTCATCCTGGATGAAAGAGGACGAGAATTGTATTGGGAATGTCATCGCAGAACGGATCTTGTTCGCTATGGAATGCTGACAGGTGGCAATTACATCTGGAGCTGGAAAGGCAATTTGAAGGAAGGCGTTGCTACTGATTCATATAGAGATTTGTTCCCGATTCCTTCTTCGGATTTAGCAGCCAATCCAACACTGAGGCAAATAATCGTAGAGTATAACTAATAACGCTACAACAATGAGAAATAGAATAGTAGTAATCGGATTTTTATTCGCTGCCTTTGGATTTTTTTCCTGCGAAGATGACGCGCTGAAAGTTCAACTGAAAGATGATGTAACCGCCAACGTGCTTAGTGATCTGTCAAGTTCAGACTATGTACTTGACCGCGAAGAAGCCGCAAATAATTTTGAAGAGTTTACCTGGACTTCGCCAAACTTCGGATTTGATGCAGCTACTACCTACACGGTTCAAATTGCTAAGGCTGGTACTAATTTCGAAACACCGTTGACTTTAGCAACGGCAACTAGTTTAACTGCATCCAGTACAGTAGGTGCTTTGAATAGCGCGCTGTTGAATCTGGGTTTAGACCCTGATGAGGAAGCGACTGTAGAAGTTCGCGTTCGATCCATCATCAATGAAAATGTAACAGCAGTTTATTCGAACACCATTCAATTTGGAGTTACGCCTTATGCAACAACGTTTCCTCCCATCTATATGATTGGTGATGCAACCGGAGGTTGGGATTGGCCACTCTCTGTGAAAATAAAAAGTATAGCACCGAGTGTGTACCAAACCACAGCTGAGTTTACCAAGAATGGAAAATTTCGGTTTTTCTCCGCTCAATCCTGGGATGATCCTAATCAATATAATTGGTCAACATTTGAATCGGGTACGATCGATACCAATTTGACCAACAGTGGAGATAGTGATGGTAATTTTATTTTCGCTGGCGAAACAGGCTGGTATACTATTACGGCTGACTTAAAAAATAAAACGCTCGTGATGGAAGCAACAGAGAAGCCTGCATTGTACATGATTGGTGACGCTGTTCAAGGTTGGGATTTGGCAAAAGCTGTAGAGATGACTCGAGTGGAGGATGGTGTTTTTACAGCAACGACTACATTCACAAAGGATGGTATATTCAGATTTTTCACCGCACCTGATTGGGGTAAAGGAACAATCAATTTTACATATTTTGACGGAGGACAAGTTGATCCCTTGTTTGTGAATATGGATGATGGTGATAAGAATTTTAAAGTCGTAGGCGAAACAGGCGAGTACACCATTACAGTAGACTTAAATAATCTTACGGTTGTCATTGGTTTGGGCACTCCGATTTATATGATTGGTGATGCAACAGGGGGTTGGGATTTAGCAAAAGCCGTAGAAGTGCCAAGTCTTGGCGGTGGCAAATATGAAGTAATCGCTACCTTTACAAAAGAAGGAATCTTTAGATTTTTCAACACACCAGCCTGGGATGCAAACCCGCAATACAAATGGGCAAACTTTGATGGTGGGGCGATAGATTCTAAACTCGAACGAAAAGGTGATGGAGATGATAACTTTAGTTTTGTTGGGGATACCGGGTCGTATAAAATTACGGTTGATATACCGGGCAAGTCCATCGTTATGGTATTGCAGTAATAAAATAATGTGAAGGAAGCTGATCGTGTTGATCAGCTTCTATTTCTTTTAACAAACGTATTCTTCAACTTGAAAATCGTGATAACAAATTTGTTTTTTTGGTCCATACTCTCGCTGATGTGTTGTGGTACGGATGAACCTGGACAGCCCGTAGATCCTCCGGTAGATAACAATCTCTATTTTGGAGCTGACCTTTCCTATGTAAATCAGATTCTGGATCACGATGGTGTGTTCAAAGATCAGAACGTAGTAAAAGATCCGTATCTCATATTTAAAGAGAACGGTACCAATCTAGTTCGCCTGCGCCTTTGGCACAATCCAACCTGGACGAAAGAAGTTTATGAACCAGATGGAGCACAATTGTACAATGACTTAAAGGATGTAGAGAAATCAATCATGCTGGCAAAAGCACAAGGTATGGAAGTGTTGTTGGATTTTCATTATTCAGATGAATGGGCCGATCCGGGTAAGCAATATATTCCGGAGGCATGGAAAGAGATTAAAGATATTAACGCGTTGAAGGATTCAGTTTACAATTACACGTTCAACACATTGCAATACCTCAATTTAAAAGGTCTTCTTCCCGAGCTGGTTCAGATCGGAAATGAAACAAATTGTGGAATGTTTTTTTCAGAAGCACCTTCAGGATTCCCGACTTGCAATGTATGTGATGGATCATGGTCAAATATGGGCAAGGTATTGAATGCGGGAATAAAAGCAGTGCGGGATGTAACGGCAACTACAACAATCAAAACAAAAATTCTGTTGCACGTTGCTGATCCTAAAAATGTGCAATGGTGGTTTGATAATATTAAAAGCCAGGCATTGGTCACGGATTTTGATATGATCGGATTTTCATATTACCCGTTGTGGCATACCACGGTTGGCGTGAATGATATTTCAACTTCTGTTTCTGGTTTTAAATCACGATACTCAAAAGACATAATCATTTTGGAAACGGCTTACCCATGGACAACTACGGGTGACGATAGTTATAATAATCAATTTGGAGGACAGACTCCAATCACAGGATTTCCTTTTACGATTCAAGGTCAATATGATTTTCTGAAAAAATTGACGACCGAAGTAAAGGATGGTGGAGGTGTAGGTGTGGTGTACTGGGAGCCAGCATGGATTACCTCTAACATGAAAGACTTGTGGGGAACCGGATCAACCTGGGAGAACTGTGCTTTCTTTGATTACAGTGGAAACAAAATTAAAGGAATAGAATACATGACGGCCGACTATTAATTCTACAAGAGATATAACGTCATAGAATTTTAAAACTTTGTGACTCTCCGTGTGTATTTCCCCCGTGTTCTCTATGGTGCTGCATTCAATTTCACCACAGAGAATAAACAGAGGTTTGCACAGAGAAACACAGAGGAAGAAAATCTAAAAGTTCATTTACTTTATCTCAAAAAAAGCAGAATCAATTAAACTCTGTAATAAATTAAATCTAAATTTTAGTGAACAGCCGTTCAATGCACTAATCGCTTCGGGAAACTATGACTAAAAATATCTTCTTTTCAATCGTATTGTTAATTGTTTGTGCCTTCTCCGCCAATGCGCAAAAGACCGCAGACGTATATGTAGATAAGAATGGCGTGATGCGCTGGGGAGATTCGAAAGAAGAAGTGCAAGGATTCGGAGTGAATTATACAGCTCCGTTTGCACACGCCTATCGTTCGGCAAAAGCACTCAACATCGATCTTGAAAAAGCCATTGATGATGATGTGTATCACTTTGCTCGTTTAGGTTTTGATGCTTTTCGTGTTCATGTGTGGGATACTGAGATCAGTGATTCAATTGGTAATGTGATTGACAACGAGCACCTCCGTCTTTTTGATTACATGCTAATGAAAATGAAGGAGAGAGGAATGAAAATGATTCTTACACCCATTGCTTTTTGGGGAAATGGTTATCCGGACCAGGATGAAAAAACTCCGGGCTTTTCTTATAAGTATGGAAAGGATGCCTGTCTTGTAAATGAAGATGCAATCAAAGCGCAAGAGAGTTATTTGTTTCAATTTTTAAATCATGTGAATCCCTATACAAAGGTTGCTTATAAAAATGATCCGGATATTGTTGCCTTTGAAGTGAGCAACGAGCCTCATCATAAAGGCACACCATTGGAAGTCACAACCTTTATTAATCGAATGGTGAAGGCGATGAAGAAGACAGGATGTAAGAAACCCATCTTCTATAATATTAGTCACAGTATACATTTGAGTAAAGCTTATTTTAATTCTGATATTCAGGGTGGGACATTCCAATGGTATCCGACAGGATTAGGTGCGCACCACGAATTGCGTGGAAATTTTTTACCTAACGTTGATCAATATACCATACCGTTTGCTCAGGATCCTAAGTTTAAATCCATCGCGAAAATAGTGTATGAGTTTGATGCGGCTGATATTGGGCGATCCTATATCTATCCTGCAATGGCCAGAAGTTTCAGAGAAGCCGGAATACAATGGGCTACACACTTTGCGTATGATCCTACCTATATGGCGTATGCGAATACAGAGTACAACACGCACTACATGAATCTGGGTTATGCACCACAAAAAGCATTGAGTTTAAAACTGGCATCAGAAGTTTTTCACAATGTTCCGCTATATAAAAGGTATGGTCGCTATCCTGATAATGCTACGTTCGATTCCTTTCATGTGAGTTATGAAAATGATCTCGCTGAAATGGCAACCGATAAAAAATTCATCTACACGAATAACACAACAACCAAACCATTAAGACCAGAATCATTAGAAACGATCAGTGGTTTTGGTAATTCGCCTGTTGTAAGCTATGAAGGCAAGGGTGCTTATTTTTTAGATAAAGTAGAGCCAGGCGTTTGGAGATTGGAAATTATGCCCGATGCCATTTGGGTTAATAATATTTTCGGAAGAAATAATTTGAACAAAGAAGTAGCCGTAATCAATTGGCGAACATGGCCCATTCAAATTTCACTTCCTGATTTGGGTGATCAGTTTAAAGTATCAGCTCTTAACAGTGATTATTCAGATTTTAAAAATTCCGGAAACTCGTTTCAGATTCGCCCCGGGGTTTATCTGTTAGTAAAGAATGGTGTAGCAACCAAAGTAACAGGTAAGGACAAATTCAAAAATATTAGATTAGACGAATTCACTGCACCCAAGTCATCTGTAGAAAAAACATATGTACTTCACACACCATTTACTGAGGTCGCTGAGAATACAGATTTGAAAGTTAAGGTAACGGTGATTACGAAAGTAAAACCAAAATTAGTTCAGTTGCATATCAATACATCAAATGGAAATAAGCTAATTGAAATGAGCCGCACAGCAGCGTATGATTACGAAGCGACTGTTCCATCCACAGAAATTCAACAAGGTTATATTACCTACTCCATTCGCGTGAAGCAAAACGAAACTACGCAAGCATTTCCTTCTGGTTCAATAGGTCCAATTTCGAAATGGGATACTCCGGATGATAAGTCCTATAAAATTGCTGTGGTTTCAAAAACGAATAGTTTGTATTTATTCAATGCTATTACGGATGCGGATGAAGTATCGAAGGAATGGAGAAGAGGATCAGGTCTTTTACCTGGCAGTGAGCCGAACACGGCTTTGATGACCATTAAAGTACCAGGTCTTGTTAACGTAGATGTAGAAAATCTGAATGGTCCAAAGATCGTAGATTATTCTTTGCGCTATAATTTTTCGAAGAAGATAGAAGGAAGAACGAGTGAGCTGGAACGCTTTTCGAAATTAATTGTAAAGGCAATATCCACGAATGTATCACCCTTTCCAGTTCAAGTTGCACTCATAATGAAAAATGGAAATGTTTATGGCGGATTAATTATCTTGGATAATGCGTCATCTAAGGAATACACATTGAATCTTGCTGATTTGAAACCCGTGAGATTCATAGCGCTTCCAAGACCATACCCGGGATTTCTGAATTATTATTTTGAAGGAGCTAAGTCTGATCAATCCTTAAAGCTTAGCGAAATTGAGACCTTGCAAATTTCTGTAGGACCTGGAATCACTGAAGCTAATGTTCAGAATGATTTTTCATTTGCATTGGAAAGTGCCCGAGTCGAGTAACGAATCAGGCGTTAGATAATTCTCAAAATAATCATTCCGCGTTGTATAGTCCGTTCATTGAATGGAATTGAATGACTTTTATGTCGTTCACTATAAAAAAGTAGTATGTACTATTTATTTCGATTTTCAATGTTTTCCGATTAGTGAAGACTGGCATATAGTCATACTGATGAAACCTGAATTCATAGTATGAACCTGTCATTTAATTTCTTCTTATATTAACGTTACTGTATACCCTCGTCACGATTGATGTTCCTATAGCCTATGAGAAAGAATTTCGCGAATGTCGTTTTAATTTTTTCCTGCATATTCATGTCGTTGACTACCGTAGGCCAGCAGACCGCTGGTGAGCTGGAGCAACTTCTGCATACGGCTATCCAATCAAAAGATAATGGGAAGGCTTCATTTTATGCTTATGAATTGGCGAAGCGTTATGTAGAGGAGCAACATCCAGAAAAGGCGTCACCTTACCTGGTTCAGAGTATTGCCTACGCAAAAAAATCAAATGATAAAGTGTTGCTCTATCTGGGTTATGACCGAATGGGGCAGCTGCTTAGTTCACAGAAGAGTTATGATAAATCACTGGAGAATTACCAGAATGCACTTGAGGTTGCCGAAGAATTAAAAAAGCCGGAATACATTCTCGATGCATTGATGAATGTGTCATTGATTTATGGCGCTCAGACGAAATACAGGAAAGCAGTTGAGTCACTTGAAAAGGCTTTAGGCATTACACTTCGTCAGGGTGATGCGGTAAAGCAACAACAGTGTTATGAACTATTGTCAACCTACTACGAGCGTCTTGGTAAAGCGGATAAAGTAAAAGAGTATAAGGAGTTAGACAATAAGTTAATTCAACGACAGCAGCAAGAGCAGCAAAAACAAAAGCAACAAGAGGCGCTTGAAAATCAAGTGAAAGAAAAAGACGTTGCACAAAAAACGGCTCGTGAACAGTTAGAAAAGCAAGCACTTCAACTTCACAAGGCGGAAGATTCACTTCTTGCTACACGATATTCATTGAAAGAAACAACATCCTCACTTGAAGAAGCACGGGTGATGAACGAGAAGCGCCAACTTGAAATTGATCTTCTGAATAAAGATAAGGTGCTCTCAGAACTACGCATCCAGGAACAGGAAACCCGACTACGTAATGAAGCACTAATTCGAAATTCAATTATTGTCGGTGCGGTATTACTGGGAGCATTGGTATTAGTAATGGTATATAGCTACAGACGAACTTTGGCGGCTAATAAGAAGATTGATCATCAGAATAAAAATATCAAGAGTAGCATTAACTATGCTCAGCGGATACAAGAGGCGATGCTACCGAAAGCGGATCTTCAAAATAGATTATTTGCTGACTCATTTATATTATTGAAACCGCGTGACATTGTAAGTGGTGATTTCTACTGGTTCTCAGAAATCAAAAGCTGGTATAGCCCTGATGTAATTATTGCAGCAGCAGATTGTACAGGCCATGGTGTTCCAGGTGCATTCATGTCGATGATTGGAATGAACGCACTGAACGGAATTGTGGGTGGAGGTATAGCCGAACCGGATCAGATTCTACAGTCGCTTGACAAAGAGATTCGTTCGGCACTTCAACAGGATAAAACAGGCAACAACGATGGAATGGACATTGCGTTGTGTATCTACAGAAAAGAGAAAAGTATTTTAGAATTTGCCGGTGCCAAAAATCCACTCGTCTACATTCAGGATGGTAAGCTCACGCAAATAAAAGGCGATGTGCATCCTATTGGGGGTTCAAAACGCAATCATGAGTTCACCTATCGAAAGCACAAGGTACCGATTGAAGAAACGACTACGGTTTATTTATTTTCTGACGGCTACCGCGACCAGTTCGGTGGTAAGGATGGAACTAAGTTTCTTACAAAGAATTTTAATAAACTCCTTCTTGAAATTTATAAGAAGCCGATGGAGGAGCAGAAAAAGATCCTTGATCAACGCATCGAAGAATGGAAATCCGGCCATGCACAGACAGATGATATACTTGTTATTGGATTTAAATTAGAGCCGGGTGGCATTAATTAGCAAATTCTTGAAACGGATTTTATTCTTGATCTCAAAGGATTGAGGATATATTGATCCAGATCAGAGATTATTTTATATTAAGTAAACCCGATCTCAATAGTCGGGTTTACTTAATAGCGTTACCTTATTTAACAACAGACTCTAAAAGTCTCTTCTTTCTTCTAAACCAGAAAAAATACCAGGCTGCTCCACTAAGAATAACGAGAGGCCATAGGTAAGCTAAAGTCACCAGTATGTTCATGAAGCCGCTCATACCTGCGCCAAAGGCCTGAGAGAATTTTTCCGTTAGACTTGGTCCTGCCTTAACTTCAGCAACTTGTTGCTCAACGACCTGATAGAACTCAAGTTGAATGGTACTGTAACGAACCTGATCATGCAAAAAATTGATTCGACTAACAGTGGCTTCTATTTCTTCATGCAGTTCACCGATTTGCTGTTCTGCTTTCAGTAGTTCTTCGATGGTACCTGCTTTGTGGCGAAGAATATCGGCATAACGTTGTTCTACTTCTCGTTTTGTACGTAACCTCGATTCCAGGTCAACAAATTCTTTTGATGTATCTTCAGTATTGATTTTTCGATAGTTCACAAAAACAGCTTGCCCCTCAATTGCTTTAAGCAAGTCATCAAAGTAATCACTTAGAACACGAATCGTTAAATGTTCCGTAAGTATAGGGTTTTCCAACTCCAGGTTAGATGAAGCGATATAAGCGGAATACTTTCTTACAGCAGCTTCAATCAACTCCTGACTTTTTTTTACGTTGTTTACCTGAAAACGATACTCCGCAGTCTTAATCATCTTACCCTTTCCATCCGAGTAAATATCTTGCAATGGAGTAACCGATAATGGATCTTGCTTAGTGCTGACCATAGTTGCATCCGTTACATCTTGTTGAGCAGATTCATTTGATTTTTGGGCACAGGAAATCAGTGCCATGGCCGTTAGGCCTATGAACATCAGTTTTTTCATAGAATTTGTTTTAAGTTAAGCCGTCTGCTGAATAGCAGACGGCAAGATTATCCTAATTGGATTGAAGAGAGTCTTGTGAAGACTCTGTACTTAAGGTGGAATCAGATTTCACAACAGCGGTATCGGCTACAGATGTTTCATGGTTTTCATGAGTTGATTTTGAGTTGCAGGAAAAAACCGTGATCAGAACTCCAATGGCCATGATGGAAAGAATTTTGTGTTTCATAGTGAATTGATTTAAGATTTGGCCTTTATCAAAAACAGGTCATCGGGTAACCCAACGAAAAAATATTTTTACCTTGGGTTACTTTGACATTCATATTTGATAAAGCTCGCAATTGCCTACTATGCCATATTTTGATGAGTCCCTGGTCTCAGAATTACGAAAAAAGAGCAACGTTGCGTTAAAGCAATTATATAAAGCTCACTATCCCATGGTTTTGAATCTGGTGCTCAGCAACAACGGAACCGAGCAGGAGGCGAAAGACATTTACCAGGAAGCGATCATTCATTTTTATGAAAGATTGCAGCAGGCTGAGTTTGTGTTGACCTGCAAGATTAAAACTTATCTCTATGCTGTTAGCCGAAAGCTTTGGCTAAAACGACTAGTCGCGCGAAAAAAAGAAATGAGGATTGAGGAAGAAGAACGGTTTGCTGGGATTGATGAAGCAATGGTAGAATTCGACTCCAAGGAAAAAGAATTCAACGCAATGGACGAATCCTTGAATCAACTAGGCGAGCCGTGTAAAAGTATTTTAGAGGATTTTTATTTGCGCAGTCAGACGATGGAGGAGATAACAAACAAGTTTGGTTATACGAATACAGATAATGCTAAAAACCAAAAGTATAAGTGTCTTCAACGATTGAAAAGAATTTTTTTTGACGAACGATCAAAGCAGCTATGAATATTGAAGAAATGGATTTATTGGATAGATACGCAGCGGGTTCTCTGAATGAGGAAGATAAAATCCAATTTGATGAGAGGATGAACAACGATCCATCTTTCAAAGAAAGAGTTGATGCACACGTATTATTTGTAAACGCTTTTAAAAAACATGAAGAGAGAAAATCCCTTAAAAAGACTTTGGACATTATCCATAGTGAGCAGGATAATTCAACCCACTTGAATGTTAAGAAATCCAGACAAGGTTACCGCCTGCAAAGTTATTGGCCCGCTATTGCAGTAGCGGCTTCAGTAGCTTTGATTTGTGTTGCTGGAGCATTCTTTATGTTCATCTCATACGATAAAGGACATCAGGCTAATTATCTGGAATTGCGAAAGAATGTAGAGAAGCTAAAGAAATCACAAACTCAGATTCTTGAGAACATCAAAAAAAACAAAGCGCCTGATCTTTCTCCGGGTAAGTACAGCGGCTCTGGCTTTCTAGTATCGCCAAATGGATATGTGGTTACAGCTTACCACGTAGTGAAGTTTGCCGATTCTATAGTTATAGAGAATGAAAAATTCGGAAGGCTTAAGACTAGCCTTGTGTATGGCGATGCGGCCAATGATATTGCTTTACTATTAATATCTGACAATCAATTTAAGGAAAGTTCGGTGATGCCCGTGATCAGAAGGATGGAAGGTAATATTGGAGAATCGGTTTACACATTAGGATTTCCACGAGAAGATATTGTGTATGGAGAAGGTAGCATTAGTGCGGCAAGTGGTTATGAACAAAATGAAAATTCATATCAGGTATCCATCCCCTTAAACCCGGGTAATAGTGGTGGTCCGATGATTGATCAACAGGGTGCGGTGGTTGGAATTATTAGCGGAATTCAAACCGAGACAAGAGGAGCAGCCTTTGCCATAAAGTCAAGCATATTGTTAGAGGCAATCCAAAACATTCCAGTCGATTCACTATCGAAGCCCATTAGTCTGTCTGGTAAAAACCAATGGGGAAGTATGACGAGAGTGAATCAAATCAAAAAGTGGAGTGATTTTGTTTTTATTGTAAAAGTCTATAATGAAAATTAATAGTACACTTCTGACTTCTCTTTCAAATTTACTTTTGTGATGATTGTGATCGTAGAGTATCGAAGCGAGATTACGGCTACTACCAATATAATATTGTTCCAACGATTCGCTGTAAATAATGTAAACATGATACATAACGAAATGAAGAAGACGTTATCTCTTAAAATAACCGCCTCATGTCGAGGTGAGAGGATTCGAACCTCCGGCCTCCACGTCCCTAACGTGGTGCGCTAACCGGGCTGCGCTACACCTCGATTAATAATGGGGAGCAATTATAAGAATTATGATTTTAACAGACAATGAAGGCTATTTCTTCTTGTCTTTTTTCAGGCCGCTGAAAAACTTGGCCCAGTTAAACGGGTTCAGGAAAGGATTCGAAACGGGCTGGAAGCGGTCATTAGTAGAACTGGCCCACTGATTTAAATAGTAACGTTGATTTTGATATCCATCCATGGGTGTGGACTTCATCATCAAAGCAAGCAATTCAGAATTCATATTTCTTTTATCGATCTGCCCATCTTCGAGCGGAATATTAAGTGCTAAAACGGCTTCCTTAAAAACTTCTTCAGTTGGGAAAGCGGTTACAATAACTGGCTCTAGCATAGTGGTATCTTGAACGAGAGAAATAATAACGGTCTGATATTCAGTAGCGCTTTCTTTCACTACAAATTGTTGGTGCGCAAAGCCCACATAACTTACCAATACCTCATCGCCAACTAAAACGGGCATCGAGAAAAAGCCCACTTGATTTGTTGTAACACCACGACCAGCCTTCGGAACATAAACGTGCACACCGGGTAAGGTCATTACACTGTCTCTGTCATCCTGGGCCAGCACAACACCAGACAACTGAATTACACGTTTCGCTTGCTGTGCAAAACCAGTTTGAGTCACACCAAAAACCGCTAAGGTTATGATAAAAAGGGCGATTATGTTCAGACGAATGGGCTTCACTTCCTTCATTTTATAGACTTTCAAATATAGATATAAGCCCTACACCAGCCTAATTTATATACCTTTACCGGCAGAGCTATGATGGTACATGAGGCTTAAAAGTTTTAATCTAACACTGGGATCGCAGATTTTTAAAGCATGTGCTGACGAATCGCGCCTGCGCATTTTGGGATTGATTGTGATGAATGGTGAAATGTGTATCTCCGATCTTGAGAAAATTCTGGACTTCACCCAAGCCAAAACTTCACGACATCTGATTTACCTTAAAAATTCGGGTATTCTGAGTTTCAGACGCTACAACAATTGGGTTTTTTATCAGGTAAAAGATGAAGCTGAAGATATCATCCGCCAGATTTTTCAGTTCATCCGCAAAGATCAGCAACTTCAAAAAGATCAGCAGGTGTATCAGACATTGTTTACCAACCGCGAGTTGGCTGTAACGAATGTACAGGTTCAGCAGTGGTTGAAGAAGGTTTAAAAATTTCAAGTTCAAAGTTCAAGGTTTCATGTTCCAAGTCTATTGTCTAACGTCTAGTATCTAAACATCTCATGTCTGAAAAAAAATACTCGTGCATTTTCTTCGATCTCGATCATACCTTGTGGGATTACGAAACCAATTCGAAAGAAACGCTTGAAGAGTTGTATGCTCAGTATCGACTTGGTGAAAAGGGAATACAAAATTTCAATGCATTTCATCAGCGCTTTCAGGAAGTAAACGCACAGCTTTGGGTGTTGTATGATACTGGAAAAATTGGAAGCGAGGTAATTCGCAAAGAACGCTTCAAACAAATTCTGGAAGCATTCGATGCCTACGATGAAAAACTAAGCCAGGATATTTCGCATGATTATTTGATGACGTGTCCAAACAAAGGAAACTTAATGCCTGGAGCCATCATTGTATTGGAATATTTAAAAGAGCGTTCATATAACCTGAGTGTGATTACGAATGGCTTTGAGGAAATTCAAAATTTAAAACTAACCTCCGGAAATCTTCACGGTTATTTCGACCATGTAGTTACCTCTCAAAAGGCAGGGCACCGAAAGCCAGCACCTGAAATTTTTCAATTTGCAATGAAGGCACACAAGGTTCAGAATAATGAATCGCTGATGATTGGCGATAATTTAATTACCGATATAGGCGGTGCGAAAAAAGCAGGAATAGATACGGTGTATTATAATCCAGATAACATTCCGCATAAAGAGACTCTGCATCATGAAATTTCGAGGTTGGAAGAGCTGCTGCAAATTCTGTGATTTCAATTACCTTTACGGCCCAATCATTTTAGAAGCATTAACCTAACTAATTATATTTTATGTCGAACGGATTTTTCAATGTCCCTCTCCCGAAAAACGAACCCGTGCTCAGCTACGCACCGGGCAGCAAAGAACGCGCAGGATTAAAGAAAGCACTCGAAGAAATGCGTGCTCAGGTTTTGGATATACCCATGTATATCGGTGGCGATGAAGTGCGTTCAGGAAAAACAAAACGCCTTTCACCTCCGCACGACCATCAGCATACCTTAGCAAACTTTCATGAAGGTGATGCTTCACATGTAGAGCAAGCTATTACTGCGGCATTGAATGCGAAAGAACTGTGGGCGGGACTGAGCTGGGAAAATCGTGCTAGTATTTTTCTAAAGGCCGCTGATCTTCTGGCTGGTCCTTATCGATATAAAATCAATGCGGCCACTATGTTAGGCCAATCGAAGAATCCATATCAGGCCGAGATTGATTCAGCTTGCGAGTTGATTGACTTCCTGCGTTTCAATGTATTTTTCATGTCTCAGATTTATCACGAACAACCAGAGTCTTCTCCCGGAGTTTGGAATAGAATTGAATACAGACCATTAGAAGGATTTACATTTGCCCTTACACCATTCAACTTTACAGCAATTGCAGGAAACTTACCAACGAGCATGGCGATGATGGGCAATACCGTTGTGTGGAAACCAGCAAATACACAAGTCTATTCAGCAAACGTAATCATGCAAGTGTTGAAAGAAGCAGGTTTACCGGATGGTGTAATCAATCTTGTTTATGTTGATGGGCCAACAGCGGGTGATGTAATTTTTAATCACAAAGATTTCGCAGGTATCCATTTTACAGGAAGCACAGGTGTGTTTCAAGGTATGTGGAAAACGATCGGAGCAAATATTCAGAAATACAGATCGTATCCACGCATTGTGGGTGAAACTGGTGGTAAAGATTTTATCATGGTTCACAAGAGTGCAGATGCAAAGCAAGTGTCTACAGCGATGGCACGCGGAGCATTTGAATACCAGGGGCAAAAATGTTCTGCTGCATCACGCTGCTACATTCCTTCTAATCTATGGGATGATGTGAAGAAATATTTGATTGACGATTTGAAATCATTCAAAGTTGGTGGAACAGAAGATTTTGGAAACTTCGTCAATGCTGTGATTGATGAGAAAGCATTTAACTCGATTACCGGATACATTGAAAAGGCAAGACAAAATCCCTTGAATGAAATTATTGCTGGAGGGAAGTATGATAAATCGAAAGGCTATTTCATAGAGCCAACAGTGATCGTTTCAAAAGATCCATCTTCACTTACCATGTGTGAAGAAATTTTCGGACCAGTACTGACAGTATATGTATATCACTCTGAAAATTTTGAACAAACATTAGAGTTGGTTGATAGTACATCACCATACGCTCTCACAGGATCCATCATAGCAAAAGATCGTTACGCAATTGAACTGGCAACAACCAAGCTTCAAAACTCTGCTGGAAACTTCTACATCAATGATAAACCAACCGGGGCTGTAGTAGGACAACAACCTTTCGGGGGAGCAAGAGGATCAGGAACAAATGATAAAGCGGGAGCAAAAGTGAATTTACTTCGCTGGGTTTCGTTGCGCACAATCAAAGAGACATTTGTAACACCGGTCGATTACCGATATCCATTCTTAGATAAGGAATAGGATTAGATGAAATAAATAAAAGCCACCGATTCAAATTGTGAATCGGTGGCTTTTTTCTTTTAAAAGAGCTTTGTTTCTTTTATGAGTGAATCGCTTTCCTTTTAATTGAGCTTTGGTGTTTCTGTTTCTTTATACCAATTAATCTTACGCGAGAAATACATCACCATGCCGACAATGAAGAAGAGGCCAATGCTTCCTAACAATAGGGAGTAGTCTTGTTGAAGAATGATGACAAATATGAAGATGTAGAAAATCACCAGCAAAGTTGAGAAGAGGAGTGAAAGCTTTCTGGTTCGAAGAAAGGTTGTTGAGTATAAACCAACCAAGATCACCGTTGCTGCGGACGAGATAATGTAGGATACATTATAACCGAGATGTTCAGAGAAGCTCAGCAAGAGTGAATAGTAAATAATGAGTGCAGCACCAATCAATATGTATTGAAATGGATGTATTCTGATCTTTTGTGTAATTTCAACAAGAAAAAGAGAAACAAAAGTTAGTAAGATAATCAACGCAGCATATTTTGAAGTGCGTATGCTTTTTTGATATTGATCTACAGGCGGCAACAGCTTTATTCCAAACTCTGAGCCTGTTAAGCTTTGTTCATTCCCTTTCCATTGCTGAGCGAATGGACGATTGTAGTGAAGTATTTTCCATGAAGCTGAGAATCCAGAATCTGAAATTTCACTTGGGTCAGGTAAAAACTCTCCATCAAAACTTGGATTGTTCCAAGTGCTTGAAATCTTTACACTTGTGGTTTTACCAGCGGGTACAAAATTCAACCGCTTACTTCCTTTCAGATTTAATTTAATCGAAACGTCTTTCTTGAAACTGTCTTTGTTTTCCCAATTGAGTTTGGTCATGATTCCTTTACCGGAATTTGTTGAGTTTGTTTGGTTGTTCGCATACGCAACGGCTGTTTCGTTTTCATAATTTCTGGAAACAAGGGATAAACTGTTTGATGGTTCAGTATTGTATGGTTTTCCATCCACCAGAAAAGTTGGATTGTCGCTGATGCCTCGTAAATCAGTAATGCCGAAAACCATATAAGCGTCTTTCCACTGCACCAATTCTTCCGGTATGGATAAAGCATTAAAGTCAGGCTGTTGAAACTCTGATTTTATTTGAAGCCCTGATTCATATACAACTACATCAAAAATTCCACGATGACGTGTTTCTGGTTTTACATCGCCATCGATAGAGAGATTTTCAGGTAAGAAGAAAGCTTTCTCAATGTGCTCGCGGATTTCGGTTCCATCTTTTCCACGATCAATGATTTCTTGTTTGATGTAGGGGATCACAAGCACAGGGCCGGTTAAGGTCTGACTGCCCGACCATTTGTCGGTTACTTCACGCATCACTTCTTCTGATCTTTGCTGACGTTCTTCAATCAGACTTTGAATCCACGAGGATGGAATGAGCAGGATGAGAATCAGAAATCCGATTGAAATGAGTTTGATCATAATCGATTCCTGAATCCATTGGTTTAATCTTTCGAAGAGGTTAGGAGGTGGTGTTAGTGTTTCCATTGATTTGAATATTAAGTTATTGTTGATTTATAAGTTGACTTAGCAATTGTTGTTTTTCTGTTACTTGAACCGGAACTTCCTGATTCAATTCCATTTTGCTATGATCTACTTTTGATAAAATAGATTCCAGAATAGGAAGCATGTTATTGAGGTTACGAGTCTTGATGATAAAATTCCAGAGTGGTTCGAATTTTTTCCAACCACCACTGTACAGAAAATGTTTCAGCATGTGTTTGACTGAATCATGCCCTACACTTGCTTTTGCGATGTTGGCCCATGTATAAAATTCTTTGTATGCCCAATGATATCCTTGTTCTAATTCATCTGCGGAAATATTTTTTGTTTTGTAAACAACATGACGCGTGTCGTATAAATCCCAGTTGTTTGTGACAATGCGATCCTGTTGCTTCATCTCAGCATAGAGTTGTGTTCCCGGATAAGGTGTCAGGATATGATAAGTTGAAGTAGTTATTGAATTTTCAACTCCCCATTCAACGGTGCGTTTGAATACATCTTTGTTATCTTCATCCAGACCAAAAACAAAACTGCCATTGATCATGATGCCTAAGTCGTGAAGTCGCTTAGTAGCTTTTTTATAATCCTTTAACAGGTTTTGTTTTTTGTTACTCTGCTTAAGATTTTCGGGAGAGAATGTTTCAAATCCTACAAACAAACTTCGCAATCCGGCATCGGCCGCTTTTTCAATGAGATTGCCCCGAAGAATAGCATCGACAGTTGAAGCCGCTTGAAACATGCGGTTCATTCCTTTCATACCTTCAAACAAAGCGGAACCAAATTTTACATTGCCGAGCAGGTGATCATCAAGAAAGTAGAGATGACGTCCGGGCAATCGTTCAATTTCTGCTAAAGCATCATCAACCACCTGCGTGTAAAAAGATTTTCCGCCTTCGAAGAATGCGTCCTTATAGCAGAAGGTACAATGATGTGGACAACCCCTGGTTACGACAATTGAATTCGGTACGAGGTACAAATGTCTCTTGATAAGATCTCTTCGGATAGGAGGTATGCTTTCTAATGTTCTTACAGAAGATAAATATCTTCTCTTGGGTTTTCCTAATTTAAAGTCTTTTAAGAACTGTGGAAAGGTTTCTTCTCCGGGTCCAAGGAAAATAGAATCTGCATGTTGCTCTGCCTCTTCTGGTAAGGATGTAACATGAAGTCCTCCAAGAATTACATAAGCGCCTTGCTTTCGATAGTGATCCGCAAATGAATAAGCACGATAGGCATTTGTAATGTAGACCTGAATGATTACTAAGTCTGGCGAATCATTGAGGTTTACCTTTTCAACGTGTTGATCCTGTAAATCAATTTCATCTTCTGGTGATAAGTACGCAGCTAAGGTTGCCAACCCAAGTGGAGGAAAGAGAGAATACTTTATCGGTCTCCAAAACGGGCTTTCTGCTTCTGTTAATGCCGGGAGAATCATTTTTACTTTCATATCAGTTAATTAAAAGTACTTTCAATTTAAAAGTTAATAGATAAAAAAATTATTTCTGCTGTTTTACCAACGCCTCCAGTGCGTCCAAATGCTTTTTGAAGGAAGTAATTCCCTTAGCGGTTGCTTTGTATTTTGTGTTTGGTTTACGCTCCACAAATGATTTTGTGATGGAGACGTATTTCTCTTTCTCCAAAGCTTTCATGTGCGATGCAAGATGCCCGTCCGTAGAACCCAATAGTTCTTTTAGCGAATTGAAATCATACGAATCATTCGAAACGAGCACCGACATAATTTGCAGTCGGGCACGGTGTTCTAAAACTTTATCCAGGTTTTCGAAAAGATTTTTCACCGGTCGTATTTATTGTGCATGATTGTTCCGTAGACAATATGCAAAATCCCAAAACCAATCACCCAAAAAATTAATCCGTAGCCTGGAAATAAAGCAGAGACTAAACCCAATATAATTTCCAATGTACCGAGGTATCGAATTTCATCATACATGTTGGCGCTGCCTTGAATAAGCGCTAATCCATAAAACACAAGACTGGCTGGAGCAGCCACTCCGAAGTGTCCGGTGTATAAAAGGATCAGGATAAAAAGACCGCCCGTTACTAGTGGTATGGAGAGATTGATAAACAGTTTTTTGCTGGTGGCATTCCAAAGCTTCTCATTATATTTTTTGGCTTTGCGTGCGCTGAACCATACTCCCGTTGCCAATGAAGCAATAAGAACCACGATGGCGATGCCTGTTAATTGTGTTAAAGTCTCAAAGTCGTTAATGGAATAGACTCGTTGGTTGAAAGGTGAGATCGGGTAGTGCACCATAAAGTATGCAACTACAGCACCAAGTAAGGCATAGATCCCTGACATTACTCCCGATAGGCCACTGAGGGAGAGGAACTTCACTGATCGTTCCATCATGTTGCGGATAGAAGCAAGATCTTTTTCGTATTCCGGAATTTCTTTCATTAGAAAGTACTTTGAGTTACAAAGTTACTGAACGGAATAAGATATACAAGGGTTTCTTCAAAATAGAAGCGTCAAAGGAGATAGAGGTTCAAAGTTTTGGAATTAGAACAAAAACTACCAAAAAACAGTATAGAGCGCTGTTAATATTCCCAGTATAAGTATGGAATAGATTGTAAAGCCAGGAGTTACTTTAAACATTTTAGCATCCACCTGTATTTTATTTACTTCTTCTGATTTCATCAGGCTCATCACAATCATTACAACTAAAATGAAAATGAACGTGATTGACATCCGATCGAGAAATGGATAATCAGGAAATGATCCGTTCGTTAAAACGGGAAGAAATTTCAGGATCGTTGAAACAGGTATAGTTAATAAAGCACCTGCCATAGCCGCGGCTGAAGTGGTGCGCTTCCAGAAAATTCCTAATAAGAATATTGCCAACACTCCTGGCGAAATAAATCCGACATATTCCTGTATGAATTGATACGCTTGATCCAATGTCGTTAGGGCTGGTGCCACAAGACTGGCTAGTATCATAGAAATAATAACCGCCCATCTTCCAGTGCGCACAATATTCGTTTCACTGGCATTCTTATTTATATACTTCTTATAAATATCAAGCGAGAAAATTGTTGAGATGCTGTTAGCTTTACCCGCCAGTGATGCGACTACTGCGGCAGTAAGTGCAGCGAAGGCAACACCTTTCAATCCTACGGGTAACAAATTCATTAGTGTTGGATATGCATGATCCGGTTTTAAGACACCTAACTCATTCACCATTTCTTGTTGAAACATACCTTGTTCGTGCAACACATACATGGCAATGCCGGGTAAAACTGCGATTACAGGAATTAATAATTTTAGAAATGCAGCAAAGAGAATTCCACTGCGAGCCGTTTTTAGATCTGCTCCTAAAGCGCGTTGAACAATGTATTGATTGCATCCCCAATAGCTTAGATTGTTTATCCACATGCCACCGATGAGTACGGATAAGCCGGGAAGATCTTTATAATAAGCATGATCCTTATCAAAGATCATGTGAAAATGTGTGTCAGCTTTTTCACGTAGTATGGAAAGTCCCTTTAATACATCACTACCATATCCAAATTTCTCGGAGACCAATGTCAACGATAGGTAGGCAGTCACTAATCCACCAAGAATTAAAACAGCTACTTGAATAACATCGGTGTAGCCAATCACTTTCATTCCTCCAAGTGTAACAATCACAGCAAAAACACTAAGCCCCACAACGCACCAGCCAAAACTTATTGTTGAGATAGAGTTGATGGCAATGGCACCGAGATAAATAATAGAAGTGAGGTTAACGAAGATGTAGACGAGCAGCCAAAAAACCGTCATCACTGTGCTGACCCCATTACTATACCGCTTCGCTAAAAACTGCGGCATAGTATAAATTTTATTCTTTAGATAAACCGGAATGATAAAGACGGCAACAATGATTAACGTGGCCGCGGCCATCCATTCATAGGTTGAAATTGCCAAACCCAATGCGAAGCCAGAACCCGACATGCCGATAAAATGCTCAGCAGAAATATTGGATGCAATTAATGAGGCACCAATTGCCCACCAGGTTAACGATCCTTCCGCAAGAAAGAAGTCGTTGGAGTTGGGTGTGGCACTTTTTTTCTTTTGATAAATGTAATAACCATATGCAGAGACCAACACGAAGTATAATATGAAAACGATATAATCCGCTGCGTAAAGTTTATGCATCTATTATCTTATCTTATTTTGAAAATGCAATCCATTGCTTAATGATTAAATGACATCATTAAGCTTAATCAAAAGCTCAACTCTCAAATCTCTTGTCAGAATTTTAATGTAGATGGAAGATGTTTCGCCACCAAATCTTCATAATATGGGCGCAGTACTTTCCAATCGGGTGGAGATGGATTTTTGGAGTATAGATCGTACGGATTAAAAAGCTTCACCGCTTCAAACATCTTGCGATCATGATCATCCATTAAATGATCGTAAGCATGCTCACGATGTTGTGCATAGAAAGAATGGTAGCGCAACATGTAAAGACCTTCATCCGGAATGCGATCTTTCATCATGTGATAGACATATTCATCATGTCCCCACGACATGGTTACATTTCGCAAGCCACAGTTTGGTGCATAGACTCCGTACTTTGTATTGTATTCTGGATTGGTGCTATCGGGATTTTTATCAAAGAATTCCGGATAAACAATTTTATCAGAGTGTGCGCATCCAACAGGAAAGGTATCACCGACTACTGCCCATTGAGGTTCTCCGAATAAACAGAGCACTTTGCCCATGTCATGCATAAGTCCTACAAGTACCATCCAATCCGGATGCCCATCTCTGCGTATGGCTTCTGAGGTTTGAAGAAGATGTTGCCATTGATCCAGGCTTGTATCCGGATCAGAATCGTCAACCAACTCATTTAAGAAATTAAACGCTTCCCAGATGGGCATTTCCTTTTTATTGAAGGCGAGAAATTCTTCTCGTTTCTTTATCACAAAATCGTATGTCTGATAGGTGTGGTTGAGGCGATAGAATTCGCGAACGGTATCACCTTCGGGTTTATCGTAGTTACGATATTCTTCGGTGGATTTTCCTTGTGCTATGGTTTCAGGATCGGGGTATCTCCGCAATACATCTTCTTCCCATTCCTCCAAGCTTTTTAAAGGGCCTGATTCTATTTGATTTTTCATGGTTATTGGAATCTTAATTTCGGTTATACAACTTGGTGAATATTATGGCTTGTGTTACTATTATATTTCTTTTTATTTACGAAACCGTTTTCGTGTACTGCCGCTTAACCGCGCATTTTTAATCGTCACTATGAGCATTACCATTCGAAAAATTGCGAAGGATTTACAGCTCGCGGTATCAACCGTTTCGAAAGCGCTTAGTGATAGTCATGAGATTAGTGCAGAAACAAAAAGAAGAGTTTTAGAGTACGCGGAGAAAATAGATTATGTACCCAATCTATATGCAAGTACTTTGAAACAACGGAAGTCCAATAACATTGCGGTAGTAATTCCGGAAGTGGCCGATAGTTTTTTTTCTGCTGTTATTAATGGCATTGAATCTGTGGCTCAAACCAAAGGATATCATGTTATCGTTTACCTCACGCATGAAGATTTAAAAAAGGAAGAAGCCATACTTCGTGATTTTCGCGGAGGCCGTGTCGATGGCGTATTAATTTCTGTATCCGGAGGAGCAAAACGAAATAGTCCGATTCACGATTTAAGTGCTAAGAATTTTCCACTGGTCTTTTTTGATCGTGCATGTGAAGAGGTAGAGGCAGCTAAAGTTCTGACGAATGATTATGAATCAGGATACAAAGCTACCCAACACCTCATTGAGAAAGGATGCAAGAAGATTGCCTTCCTTGCTACGGCTGAAGATCTTGAGATTATCAGCTTGAGAAGAAAGGGTTATGAAGATGCGCTTTGCGACAACCGACTTAAATCCCGCAGGGAATTTATTCTTCGATGCAGCAATAGTGAAGAGGACAGTTATTCCCTGATTCATAAAATGCTTTGTAAGAAAGACCGGCCGGACGGTATCGTGGGTTCTATTGAAAAGTTAACCACCCTTACCTATACCATTTGCCACGATCTTAAACTGAAGATTCCACGCGATGTTAAAATTATTGGATTCTCAAGTCTGCCTTTTGCGTCTTTGTTAAACCCTTCACTGACAACCATTACTCAGCCTGCTTTTGAGATGGGACGCACGGCAACGATTCTGCTATTTAACATATTGGAGAACAAAAAAGGAGAGGTGCCAAACCAGCGAATTATTTTACCATCCTCATTGATGGAGCGATCTTCAACGAAATGAGGAATTAACTCCAATGGAGCTCGGTTTTGAGGTTTAAAGGGCACCTACCAGATTGGCTACTCAATATTATTTGAGAAAAATTCAGGCAGGTTTTGAAAGTTTAGCCACAAGTCATTAATATTGCACTCCCAATTTTAACATTCCCCCTTAGCTCAGCTGGTTAGAGCATCTGACTGTTAATCAGAGGGTCTCTGGTTCAAGTCCAGAAGGGGGAGCAAGAGAGGCCACTTTAATGTGGCTTTCTTCTTTTATGCGCTATTGTGTTTACATTCTTTTTTCTGAAAAGCTTACAAGGTTTTATATAGGCATGACAGAGAACCTTGATCAGAGAATTATTCATCATAATAATCCGATCGATGGTGTGAAGTTTACAGCCAAAGGTATTCCCTGGAAATTATTTCTATCCATTCCGTGTCATTCAAAGGATCATGCTTTAAAACTTGAAAAGTTGATCAAATCTAAAAAGAGCAGAATTTTTATTGAGAATCTTAAGAAGTATCCAGAACTCATCGAAAAAACTTTAAAGGCAGCATCTGACTGTTAATCAGCCCCGATAGCTATCGGGGCTGGTTCAAGTCCAGAAGGGGGAGCAAGAGCCGCAGACGCGGCTCTTTTTTTTGCCTTTTTCTCTCAAAGTGAGTTTTGAGAATATTGATTCCAATCTGCTGAGTGATCTAAAACCGTTTCATTCAAACACCGTTAGAAAAGCAAATTTCAATTCGGTATGAAACATCTCTTTATTGTCCTCATTATTACATTTTCTCTTTCATCTTTTGCTCAGCAGCCTTCAATCGTTGAACCTCTTCGTATTTCAGATGGAGGTGTCTTTGGGTTTACATTATCAAATGATGGGAAGGAAGCGTTCTGGGTAAAGTCGTATGGAGGAAGAGATACGTTAGTTATTATGCATTCATATAAAAGGAATGAGGTATGGCAAAAGCCAGCACCGGCATCTTTCTCTGGGCATGCAGGTGAGTGGAAAGATATCGATCCGGTTTTTTCGCCAGATAATAAAATTTTACTCTTTCAGTCCAACAGACCTGTGGAAGGTAAGCCGAACAGAAAAGGATTCGATATATGGGCGGTGAAGAAAACAAAGACGGGATGGAGCGAGGCCTATCATCTTGGTGATTCGATTAACACGGATGCTTCAGAATCATTTGCTTCCATGGCGAACAACGGAAATATTTATTTCATGAAAGAAAACCCGGATGGTGTGGGCTCATCTGATATTTACGTTTCAAAATATATTAACAAGCAATATCAAAAACCGGTGAACATAGGTAGTCCAATCAATACCAGTTTCAGAGAATCCAATCCCTACATTTCCCCAAAAGAAGATTACATTATTTACTTTTCAAGCGACTCCGTTGGACTCGGTGATGTTGATCTGTTTATTAGTTTCAGAAAGAATGGTCAATGGAGTAAGCCGAAGTCATTAGGAGAACCAATCAATTCTGCGATCGGAGAATTTTGCCCCTTTGTGCATGAGAAACAAAAAAGAATTTACTTCTCGAGAACAGTTCAGAAACAAGGTGGAAGAAGAACTGAGGATATTTATTCGTTTCCTTTTGATGTAGAGAAGTATAGGTAGGAATCCAGATAACACTATTCTTAAATCTTTAAAATAAATTTCACGACTGGTTCAGGTCTTGAGTGAAGGGTAGTGCGGACTATGACCAGATGGTGTTAATGAATATCTGCATCTAGAGGAGCGACTAAAACCAAATTCTCTGTTCTGTCAAGAATTTGATTTTGATTCATAAATCCAGAAGACGTTGTGTCAATGTTGACCATAATCTCCCTTACATCATTATATACATTTTCTTCCGTTCGTCTGTATCCATGAACAAACATTCCAGATACAATGTCTTTCCTTGAAGCATCAATATGATTCTGGAGAAGAAAAACAGTAATAGAGATAAATCTGGTAAAGTCATCATTACTGAAATTTTTAAAAACAGAATCACTTCTGACTGAAGGATCATTTAGCGCCTCTTTTAAAAAACCAACTTTCTTATTGTTTACGTATAAATATCCCTCTCTGTCAATGAAACAGTTAATTACTGGATCCTTGGGAAGTTTATCAAGAAGCAATTGAATATTTAAAATTGAATCTGACACTTGGTTAATTTCATCCCTAAACACAATTTTATTCCTGAGCGGATCACGTATTTGGCTACATGAGACAACTACAACTGCCATTAAATAAAACAATAAATTATACCGCATACTTTTACTTTTGTAGCCTCCTTTCCATCCCAGTATGGAAGTATAGGTAAGGATCCAAATACCTAATACTTCTCCTCCTCACTCGGAAAAGTTTTCGCTTTTACATCGGCAACATAATGACTCACAGCTTCTGTGATGATCGTGTGCAGATCAGCGTAGTGTCTTAAAAACCTTGGCTTAAATTCTTTATTGATACCTAACATATCCTGCATTACCAATACTTGTCCATCGGCTTCTGGTCCTGCGCCAATACCTATCGTTGGAATGGTAAGCGATTTTGAAACACGACTTGCTAGCTCGGCTGGTATTTTTTCTAATACAATACCAAAGCATCCGCATGCTTCTAAAAGTTTAGCGTCTTCCATTAACTTTTGTGCTTCGGCTTCTTCTTTTGCACGAACGGAATACGTTCCAAATTTATAAATGGATTGAGGCGTTAATCCCAAATGTCCCATCAACGGAATGCCGGCACTTAAAATCCGATCAACCGATTCCTTCACTTCACTACCACCTTCGAGTTTCACAGCGTGTGCACCCGATTCTTTCATAATACGAATAGCCGAACGCAAAGCTTCACTTGAATTACCTTGATAGGTTCCGAAAGGTAAATCCACCACAACCAACGCACGATTTACTGCGCGAACCACAGAGGCTGCGTGATAAATCATTTGATCAAGTGTAATGGGTAATGTAGTTTCATGACCCGCCATTACATTCGATGCTGAGTCGCCAACTAAAATAATATCGACACCCGCACCATCAATAATTTTCGCCATGCTGAAATCATACGCTGTAAGCATCGCGATTTTCTGTCCGCGATTCTTCATCTCCTGCAATTGATGAGTAGTGATCTTTTTTAAATCTTGCTTATGAACAGACACGTTGATTTCAGGTTTAAAGTTCAATGTTCGAGGTTTCAGTCTAACAAAACTATGGACTGGTTACCTATCGACTACAAACTACTTCAAGTAAATAGCATTTTCTTTTCCAAGCACAACCTCAACATGATCCTTAATGGTTGTTGAAAGTTCATAGCCGGTGTATTGTGGATAGATTGGAAACAGCGTGTGGCTTCTATTCACCAACACTGCTGTTTCAATTTTCTTTACTTCAATGTCGAGAAAAGGTTTGAGGCCATAAGCAAAGGTGCGCCCGGTATTCAATACATCATCCACGAGAATGATGCATTTCTTTTTCAGGTCTTTAATATCACAATCCAGCGTTACATCACTTTGTTGGGGAGCAAATTTATCGAGACTCACTTTCACAAGCTTAACCTGGAGAGGAGAGATGTTTTCAACTTCTTTCGCCAATAATTTTGCAAGCATGTAACCTTGTCCGTCAATGCCGGCCAGTACAATACCTTTCTCTTTAAAGTTGTGCTCGAAAATCTCGAAGGCCATCCTGCGAATCTTTTGCTTCACCTGGGCACCTTCAAGAATCAATGTTTTTTCTGCAACCATAGTAGTTTCTAAGTACGAGGTATGAATTACCTGCCTACCGGCAGGCAGGCGAGGTACGAATATGGGATGAACTTAAACTGGTAAAGGCAATGATTTGCTGTCTTTGAAAGTAGACAGAATCACCATGGACTGAAGACTATCCACCACTTCAATATTTGAAACGTGATCGAGCATCAATTGCTGGTAAGCAGAAATATCAGCAGATACTACTTTCAAAATAAAATCGCCCGCACCGGTAATATGATGACACTCTACCACTTCATTAATCTTGTTGATGGCCGCGATGAATTTATTGATGTTGTCTTTGTTGTGTCCTTTTAATGTAACCATTACGAAAGTGCTTACGCCAATGCCAACGGTAGAAGGATCAATAACAGCATGGTAACTTTTTATCACACCAGAACCTTCCAGCTTATTTACGCGCTCGAGGGTTGGGGCAGGGGATAGACCAATTTCCTTTGCCAGTTGTGCATTGGTGATATTTGAGTTGGCTTGGAGGATTTCCAGGATTTTGCGGTCTGTGTTGTCAAGTTTTATGTTTGGCTTCATAATGAGTAAGGTTTTCCAAATAAAATTTGGTCAAAAATAATATAAAATTGGAATTATATGGCTAACAGCCGTTAAAAGTTAGAGAATTTATGTTGGATTGATTGATCTCCAATAGATTTCGCCCAACTTCTCAATGGTATTCCGATTGCTGAATTTAACGCGAACGTTTTGGTATGCCTTGGATGCCATATCCTCCCTTTCTTTTGGATGACTTATTAAGAACTCAATACCTTTTGCCATTGCACTCAAATCATTTACAGGAACCAAAATCCCAGTTTCGTTTGCATCGATAATTTCAGAAGGCCCACCACAGGCAGTTGCAATAACTGTTCTTCCGTAGAACATGGCTTCAAGGCAGGTAAGGGAAAAGGATTCGGATTCTGAAAAATTTAAAACGATCGAGGATGATGTGTAAAGTCTGGCAAGATCATCCGAAAAGCCAAGCCACTCTATTTGATCTGTGATCCGCAACGCGTCTGCTCTTTTTATCAGCTCTGCTTTAAAGTCTTTATTCTTCTGCAGATTCATATCACCACCCACAAAACACAATTTCCACTCAGGATATTTTTTGGCAATGGTGGCAAAACTTTCAAGTGCGCATTCATGCCCTTTGCCTCGTATGTAATTGGCCGGGTAAAGAAGCAATGTGGATTCAGAAGGCTTGTACTCTATTTCCTCCGATTGCGGTAACTCATTTCCAATTACAATCACTTTGTTTTGATTGGGCAGTTCTGTTTTTACAGCATTCGAGACAGCGATAATGTTTAGAGCGTAACGTTCATGAAGATTGCACCACAACTTGACTAATAGCGATGGAAATTTGGAAGGTAAAAATCGCACGTAGCAAACGTAAGGTACTTTTCCTCCAAAGAATTTATAGGCGGATGGAACAAGATTATAAAAGTCATTATTCACCACAAGATCAATATTCAAAGTCTTCAGCAGTCGAGCAATCTTTATGGCGTTGAAAATCAAAAAAGGAAAATAGAGGAGCAGAGAAAAAAAGTTCTTTCGTATTTCCTTCAAAGGAAGTTCCAAACAAGAAAAGCCTTGTTGCTTTACAAACTCAGTTCCTTTGCTTTTTTGTGGGAGTATAAAGATGAACTCATATCGATCACTCAGGTAAGAACTACTTCTTATTATAGACGTCAGTGCTCCTGTTACATCCGTTGAATTCTCTAAAATTAATATTCTGCTTTTGGTCATTGCAAGTATTCTGCTAAGATGGCAAATCACTTATTTTCCAAAGGCCTAATGATTTATCTTTATTCAGACCGTTACTATCATGAAACTTTTCAGACAGTAGCAGAATAGGAGCAGGAAATGAAAACGGAGATTGTTCAAGATTGATCGGACGCCAATTACCTGTCACAATCTCTCGATTCGAATGTTCTGTGAATGTTGTTGTTAATAAATACGTACTACCGGATTGCTTCATGTTTGCAATGGCGCTCTTTGCATCTTTATATGACAAGTGAACCAGACAATCTCTACAGAAAATTAAATCTACTTTAGGAACGGTTTCCGTCACAAGATCAACAACTTGAAATGACCTATTCTCATTTTTGAAATTTGAGTTGTTGCGATCAATCAGTTCTGATACGATATCCATTCCTAAATATTTTATATTCGAAAAGTCAACTTCTTTCATCCAATTAAAATCTCCACAAGGAACGTCAAGTAAGGTGCTGATTTTATAAGTCTTCATTACCTGAACAAGACCTTCGCGAACCGAAATTGTATTTTGAAGCGTTGACCCTGGACCAGAAACTGATTCTTCGTTAGACCAATGATTGGTCTTATAAATTTTTGAGAAAACCCCTGCTCGATCACGACCATAAAACCGAAGATGATAGAGGTCGTTGTATGCTCTGCTTATCAGGTTTATTAAACCAGGGAAATTCGATTTGATAAAGCGTTTTAACATTTGTTAATTATTTATGACCGTATACCAACGCTCCATTATTTTCGGGGCAGATAATTCTTGTACGCGCGCGTATCCTTGTTTTGAATAAACTTCGCGCTGTTGTTGAGTGGATGTTAATGTTACAAGCTGTTTTGTCCATTCCGCAAGTTTTGTGTTCATCGAATTTGAATCCAGCAAGGGAACTAAAATTCCATATTCCGCGCCAACACAGTTGACTAGTGAATTCAGTTCCTCATGTTGATTTGTCAAAAACTCACGCGGCCCTGTAGGACAATCTGTAGAAATTACAGGAGTACCACATGCCATTGATTCTCCGATCACCATAGGAAATCCTTCCCACGAAGAAGTCAGCACAAACCAGTCAGATCGACTTACTAAGCTGTATGGATTATCATGAAAGCCGAGGAAGTAAATATCAAAGTCAGCAATGTTATTTGTGTTCTCATTAGGAAGATACACACGAAGATTTAATTCTTTTGCCAATGCACAAAGAATTTCCAAGCGTTCTCCATCACCAACGATGATCCATTTTGATTTTTGCAGTTTGATGAACTCCGAAGCAAGTCGTACAAATGCTTCCTGGTTTTTTTGAATGGTGAGCCTTCCAATGGTTATAAACTTTGGATCCGAACTGTTAAAAAGCGGGACCCATTGAGGAGGAATGCTTTCCTTCGATTTTGAACTAATGAAATCAGGATAAAAGAAGTTGGGTATCCACTGCATCTTTTTTTCTGGAAGATTGAAATACTCACGAAGCTCTTCTAAAATACCTTTGCTAACCGTAACGATGGTGTCTGCTCTGCGGTATAATATGGGGATCAGGATCATCTTGCGAATCCATCCAACAATGCCGTCTATATTCTCATCATGCAGTTTACTTCCGTGAATGCAGCAAATTACCTTTTCATTTCTGCGCGATACTATATTTACATAGTCAGCTCCTTCTAAGTGACTAATACAAACTGCGGCATTCATTTTTTTCTTAAGTGCGCTAAGTCGTCTGCACCGAAGGTAGAAATTATATATTTTTTCTATTATACTATTTCCAGCTTTTACATCAAGTGATACTACTTCATTTCCACTTTTGAATGCATGACCTGTATCCAAATTAAAAACACATTCAACAACTTTATACTGTTTCGATAATTCAATGGATAAATTATAAAAGACGCGCTGAGCACCACCAAAATCCAGATTAGGAATTAAAAGAAGAATTACTTTTCGGTCCATTGGTAATATCGTTAACTATGGAATCGATTATATTGATTGACGACCACTTTAATATCAAAAAGTGATCGTACCACTTCGTTTAATTTATTTCCCATCTTCAATCGTTCTTCAGGTTTAGTCTTGAGACGAATGATTTCTTCTACTGCCTCCGATACAAAATTGTCTTTGTCAAGCAAAATAGAATGCACATGATTGACAATATACTCATCAAAATCACCAATTCCTCTGCAAGCAATCACAGGTAGGTTCACCAGGGCAGCCTCTTTTACGACCACACAACTTGATTCTGAAATAGAAGGATGCAGCAGCCAGTCTGCTGCTTTTAAGTAATCCAATACATTGTCATTGTACCCCAATAGCTCAACATGGTTTTGCAAATCAAGTTCTTCAATTTTTTGTCTCACCATTTGTTCTTTATCGCCTGAACCCAATAAAAACAAATGCGTTTTCACGCCCAGATCAATAAGCTTTTTACATACTTCAATGGATAGTTCCGGTCTTTTAAAAGAATCAAGTCTTCCCACCGAGACTAAAATCACTGAGCCAGTATGTTGATTTTTAAGACGATCAACGTTTTCCTGATTATAGGTCCCAAAAATTTTGAAGTCGTACCCAAGATTGATATGATGAATTTTTTTTGAATCCACTTTCTCCCGGGCGATCATGAATTTCTTAGCCGCTTCGGATACTGTAATTATATTTCTGGAAAGCCGATACGTTAATTTGTATGATAAGTCATTATTAAACCCAATGCGTTCAGCCAGATCTAAATGGTGGCGTACAATAATGACTTTTGCAAAAATAAAATACTGCGCTAAGACGGCAATAAAATTTGCAGGCTCCAGATGGCTATACACTACATCTACCTTATTCTTATAAATAAAGCGGATTAGATTCATCCATAACAAAATGATTCTGATAGAACCGAACCGAGTAGGTCTGATCGAAACAGTTTGGTAGGTAACGCCAGCGCTTTCGCAGATTGAAGGTAAGTAACGATTAGGTTCGTGGTTTAGAAAGAATACACGATGACCTGAATTAACGAATTCCTTCATTAAGCTTTCCTGATCTCTTACACGAGTTCGTATGGATGTATAGAAGAGAATGACGGCCATTTTATTTTATATACGCAATACTAGCATTCCTAACTTCTTCTGCCCAGCGATTCCAATTATATGTTTCGTTAGAAGAGATGATGCATTTTTTTGAAATCGTGTTATACTTCGTTGGGTTTTTCAGTAGCTCCATAATCGTCTCTACGTAGCTATTGACATCCGATGGATCAAATAGGAAACCATTAACCTCGCTCTGTACCATTGAAGGTATGCCTCCTGTTCTAGAAGCGAGAACAGGTATTCCGGCTGAGAAGGCTTCCGCTATAACAATAGGTGTACAATCTGCCAGCGTGGGTAATAGAAAGAAATCAGTTTGCTCAAGAATGGATACAAACTTACGTTCTCCATCAATCGAATCTTTGTCTAAATTATCAATGATGTGAATGTTGTCAGATAGCTTAGTATTTAATGGTGGAGTTGATCCGATGATGGTGAGAGAAGACTTGATTCCTTTTTCAACAAGAGATTGATGAATTTTTAAAACCGTATCACCACTTTTTCTTTTCCAATCCACACCCACGAATAAAAGATTACATCTCTCTAAGGAAGGCGCTCTATCTTTTGTTTTTGGCGATAAGGTAATATTCGATCCAAACGGAATAGTTGAAGTTCTTTCAAACTTAAACTCATGCTTTACAAAATCAGAAGCCCATGAGGAAGAAAAAAGTGCTAACTGTAATTTGTTCAAAGCTTTTAACTCAACATATCGTAGTTCACGAACGGATAATGAAGAAGCATCATTTAAGGAAGGATAATAATTGAAAAGCTGTACGATTGAACAATCACCAAAACCAATGATCGGTATTTTAGTTTCTATAAAAGCAATTTCTGTTAAACCGGCTGGAACAAAAATGAACGCATATCCTTGCTTGTATTTTAACGCGCGTGAATAGTAGCGACCAAAACACCAGGCGAGTATCAAACCATAATCGAAAATGTATTTTTTGCCAGTGAAAAAGCTGAACACTTTTCCGAAATAATATCCAAGCAATTTGATAGTTCGAAACGAAGGAGCCTTTATATGTTCAACATCATACCATTTTTGGAGTGCATGATACATGAAGTATGGAATTCCAGACCAATCCTTTTTTGATAGTGGATCCTTTTCACTCAGGAATATTATTCTGGGACGTTCCATAATTAAACCAAACCCTTTAGTTAAGGAAGATTTGGATTAGAGGCATATACATAGTCATCTACCATATTCACAGATGAATGTTGAGTTGAGATTTTGAAATTATGTTGCGTTAAAAAATCAACGATGAGTTTCTTTGTTTTAAAAAATTCTGATTCGCCCTGAAGGAAACGAAAATCATGACACGAGATAGCAAGGTGCTTTATCTTGCTTAGACTTTTAGTCATTCCTTGTACGATAAGCTGTTCTGCACCTTCAACATTCATCTTTAGAAAATCGATGGTTTCAATATTGTTACGTTCAACGAATGTATCGAAGGTCTCTGCGGGAATAGAAAATGATTTGCCCTTGGATACTTGTAGAATTGAGTTTGCCAACGAGTTATCGGTATCTTCAATATCAACCGTTCCGGCTTGGTTTGATAATGCGATGTTGGAGCACACCACATTATTAAGGCCATTGGATTCCTTCAGATAGTTCAGGGCTTTAAATGTTTTCGGATGAGCTTCAATGGCAAATACCTTACCCTTCGTGCCTACGAGCATTGAAAAAATAATGGTTTCTTCACCTACTCCTGCACCGATATCAATAACCGTATCTCCTGTGCGAGGCATATATGCATACCCTGATAATTTTTTTAATTGATCAAGTAAATATTCATAATCGTATGCCCATCCCGGACCAGAACTCAAGTACGTTACATTATTTAATCTGAACTCCCATGCACCAAACGAATCATGATATGCTACACGATTAACTTTTCTCCCGCGCTGTTTGTAGCGTATAAAAATTAATGCTTTTAATAACCATCGTGTGCTTGGTGTATTGAGTTTGCTGATTATTGAGTTTGTTATTGCCATGTTTGTTATGACTTTAATTTTCTACTGATCTTATTTTGAAAATAATGTATTTACACCAATTGTCAATTCTCCATGATGGCTGATGGTAAACCCATTGGTTGTTAATACATTTAAAATTCTTTCGCTCGCCCCAAACTCCTCATGAATTTCAAGCGCAATGATCTTCACTTTTTTCAACCACGACATATCATTTACCGAATCAAAAATTTTTGCTTCACCTCCTTCAATGTCAATTTTAAAAACATCGACTTGATCGTTAAAGTGAGATAGTGCATCGTGCGGGGTTATGGAAGTTATTGTTCCGTCTTTATGTTCTTCAACACGCAGCGACCATTCTTGCATATCCCGAAAATCATTCACAATTTTTAAGGACTGTTTAGTAGGCCATAAGGCGTCATTCAGAATATCGACTTGCTGAAATGAATTTGCTTTAATGTTTCGTGACGCTGCGATAAAATTTCCTTTATCAGGTTCGATGGCAAGAATACGTGCCTCTGGATTATGGGCTTTAAAGAAAATGGTAACCAGTCCTACGTTTGCTCCGGCATCAACAATAGTTGTTGGATTACTATTAAATAATGTATGATAGCGCGCGAGGAGATGGTTGTACTCACCATTTAGGATCACCTGATTGAAGACCCAAACATCACTACCATTAAGACGTAAGTAAAAAGTGTTTGGATTGTTGTTCAACGTTAAACTCAATTCGACTTCATCCTGAAAAACATTTTTTAACAGACCTTTTTTTTCTACTAAAATAGTGAGCTTATTTTCCTTTTCCTGCAACGTTAGAAAATGTGGTGAACGTTGCGAAGAGAAAGCTTTACCGGATAGTAGAATGAGCAGCTCTTGAACTGAAAAATAAGACCAAACTTTTAGACGATTGATAAGCATGACATTTTATTCAGAATACGGCTTCGTTTAAAGCTCAGAACGCTGCTAATGATTTAATTTTTTGTTACTACAGTTATGGTATCGTACGCGACTTCTATAGGAACTTTTAATTTTCTAATAATGGGTATATAATGAATCAGACCATTCCAGAATTTGACTAAGGTTATTTTCTTTTTCTGACTCAGGTACGTATACGACTGACCAGGAATGGTGGGTGTTAAAGAGTTGCTGAAGTGTTGTGCTTCAATGGATTCAAACTCGCATAAAATTACGACAAGATTAGTTTGCTCGCATAGGGCTTTCATGCCATCCGGAAAAATGCGCCAGCAATCCACAGGAAAAGCATGGTATGGCCAGCTTACCGGATTAACGATAATCATGGTGCCATTCTTTCGCAATATTCTTTTCAATTCATCGAGCCATAACCATATTTTTTTTACGTGCTCAATAACTTGTCCACTGATGATTATATCATACGACTCACTTTCAACGGGGTAATTATATTCTTCTTTTGAAATATAGGTTATGCCAGGAAAGGACTCATGCAAGTCAAGCGTATGCCATACTAACGTTGGATTGTTAACCATTTTTTGATAGGCAGATGGAATACCGGCAGGTCCTATCTCCAGCACTCTGAGATTATCTTTGAAATACCCTAAGGCATATTTTTTGAGCAGAAGTTCACTGTTAAGATGCATCTCTTTCTAGTTTTTAAATTCCCAATCACATTTCATAAACACATCGCCATAAAACCACTTGTTCTCATATTGTACAAATTCTGACCCGTTGTCGTAAACAGAGAAAGGACAAATATGATCCTTCACATCGTATCCAATAATATTCGGACTGTGTATCGCGACAAAGAATGAATAGTTTCCGGGTGTAAGAAATTCTTTGGGTATGGTTAAGTAAAGTATTTGTGGTGTGTCTATTTCAATTTTATAGTGATCAAATGCCGCATCAGAAGAAAAGATGCGTTGTCCATTTCTATTATTGACCGCCACCAACAAGTGTGTATTTCGCAATTCTTGTCGAGCAACAAAGGTAATTTCTAATTGAATGGATTCATCATGAGCAAAACTTGAGTTTGCTTTTCTTTCTGCATTCAATGAGCGAACGCTTTGAATAGCGTAAACCTGTTTCTCTTCATTTTTAGTATTGACGAACTCGTTGCTGCCACTAATCAACTGAGTATATTCATTAATGACTTCATCCACCTTACCGGAATGAAGAACTTGCCCCTTATCCAAAAGTATACCTCGATTACAAAGCTGGCTCACCATACCCAGCTGATGACTTACAAATAAAAGAGTGCGTCCGCTCTTACTTACATCTTCCATCTTGCCTAAGCACTTCTTCTGAAACTCGGCATCTCCAACCGCCAACACTTCATCAATAATTAATATTTCAGGATCTAAAAATGCAGCAACAGCAAAAGCCAATCGCAATTGCATACCGCTGGAATAATGTTTTAATGGTGTATCTAAAAACTTCTCTACACCAGCAAAGTCAACAATCTCATCGAAGTGCGCATCAATTTCTTTTTTGCGCATCCCTAGAATTGAACCATTGAAATAGATGTTCTCTCTTCCCGTTAATTCCGGATGAAACCCGGTACCCACTTCTAACAAGCTGGCAATTCGTCCACGACTAATAATTTTACCCTGGGTTGGAGGAGTAATCTTAGAAAGTATTTTAAGCAGCGTAGATTTACCAGCGCCATTCTTACCGATTATTCCAATGGATTCACCGGGCGTTACATTGAAACTTACATCTTTTAATGCCCAGAAAATTTCGTCACTTTTTTTAGAAGATTTAAATTTCGTGAGTTCGGTTAGTTTGTCGCGCAGACTAAGATAAGATCCACCTTCGTGATGGATATTGAATTTCTTGGAGATCGATTGAATTTCTAAAATTGGCTTCATGCGCTAATCATGTTTAAATGAAGAACACATGGATTGATCCATTTCAGTATGCTTCCTGATTGTAGTTTGTGCAATACCATTCCACGCTACGCTAAGTCAGCAAAATACATTTCCGTCTTTCGGAAGTAGGTAAGTCCGATAATGAAAAACACAACTCCTGAAAGCAAACTTATCCAAAGTAATGTAGGCTCAGGAAAACCATTCATCATGGGCAATCTGAAAAGTGTAATGGCTGCATACATAGGATTAACAGCAAGAAAATATTTCAATCCTGTATTTTCGACAATCGAAATCGGATAGATGACCGGTGTTAAGAATAAAAGCGCCTGGACTAAAAAGGGGATTACATATCGAAAGTCGCGATACTTTACATTAAGAGCTGCCAATAAACACCCTGGTCCGAATGTGGCGATCACAGCAACAATCAATGCGGTTGGCCAAAAGATTATAGCACGTACAAGGTCAACATGTTGTTGATAAACCAAGAGTAGGACAATGAATACAAAAAAAGCAATTACGAAATCGAATACAGAAACCAATATGGAAGAGATGGGAATAACGAGTCTTGGAAAATAAATCTTCTTAATGATTTGCGCATTGCTAACCATACTGTTTCCGGCATTACTGATACCCGATGAAAAGACTGTCCACAAGATCAAACCTGAAAAAGCAAAGATGGGATACTTCATATCATCGGAAGAAACCTTCATTGATTTGCCGATGAAAAAAGTAAAGATAACCATCATGACCAGGGGCTGAAGGACAGCCCAAAGGAAACCCAATACAGTCTGTTTATATTTGACCTTAATGTCGCGCCAGGTAAAGAAATAAAAGAGTTCTTTGTATTCCATTAACTCCTTTAAATTCAGGCTGAACGCTAATTTTGGCTTTATTTCAAAGTAATGATCCTCACTTTCCTTCAAATGCATGGAATACCTTTCAATTGTTGCACACAAAAATGCATAAAAATAAAATAAGCACACTTTTTATTTGCCCGTATCCGGTTGCTCAGTCTCCTTCGCAACGTTTTCGATTTGAGCAATATTTCGACCTGCTTCGCGCAAAGGGTGTTTCAGTTGAAGTACAGTCTTTTTTACATACTTCTGTCTGGCAGATTTTGTATAAGCCCGGAAATTCAGGATTGAAAGCATGGGGTGTTCTGAGTGGATTTGTGAAGCGCCTGTTTTTACTGTTTTCTGTTCCGCGTTTTGATTTTGTTTTTATTCATCGAGAGGCAACACCCATTGGCCCCCCTTGGTTTGAGTGGATAGTGGCCAAGGTATTTCGAAAAAAAATTATCTATGATTTTGATGATGCCATTTGGATTGCCAATACAAGTGATGATAATAACCTAGTATCTAAATTAAAGTGGCATTCAAAAGTTAGTTCGATTTGTAAGTGGAGTCATGCTGTGAGTTGTGGAAATGAATACCTGTGTGATTTCGCAAAACAATACAATGATCATGTTTTCCTTAATCCAACTACAGTTGATACGGAGAAGCTTCATAACCCATCATTGTATCCACAGAAAAGAGAATTGAATAAACTCATTCTTGGCTGGACTGGAACACACTCCACATTGAAATACATTGATTCAATAGTTCCGGTTATTCAAGCACTGGAGAAAAAATTTCCGGATCAGTTACAGTTCACGGTTATTGCTGACAAGAAACCAACGTTCACACTTTCAACATTTCATTTTGTTCAGTGGTCAAAAGATACAGAGATACAAGACTTGCTACAATTTGACATTGGTCTTATGCCGCTTACAGATGATCTTTGGGCAAAAGGAAAATGTGGCTTCAAGGCTATTCAATACATGGCGCTTTCTATACCAGCAGTGGCTTCACCTGTCGGAGTCAATTCACAAATTATTGATGAAGGTGTAAATGGTTTTTTATGTCACTCGCATGAGCAATGGGAAAGTTCATTGATCAAACTTATTCAGGATGCCGCGCTGCGAAAACAGATGGGTGAAAATGGAAGAAGGAGAATTGTGAATCACTACTCTGTAACTTCTAATTCATCCAATTTTTTATCTCTTTTTGAATAATTAAGAATTAGAATAAGCGCGACAACAAAAAAGGGAATCATAGGGATTTTGTACCGAACCAGTGTTCCAAAATTGAAAGTAGATACACCCACAGCAAAAGCAAACGAAACAGAGAACACCATTGCAAATAAAATGTCTGGCCGACTTAGGGCTTTCAATATGCTAATGTTTCTTTTGAAAAGTATGTAAATACAAAAGAGTAGAAGGAACAGACTCTCCAATGCAGATAAAAGCATCAATGGATTTTTAACTTCCCATAAGTAAGGCCGGAAAAAAGAAACATTAATGGCTTGTGGCGCCAACCGGATCATCGAACCAAACGTGCCATCCAGTTCCCCTAATGTATAGCCCGAGCCGGCATCTCGTCCAGTCCAATAGCGAATGTCATACGCTGTAACCTGTGCTGTTTTAGCTAAACTATTGAGCGCGTATTTTTCATTATCCTCTCCCGCTTTTAGCATAGCAAAATAACCCAATACAAAAGCGGTGCAGATCACGAATGGAAATAGCATCATCTTTAAAACCAGAGATCGGATGGATTGCAGATTACCTAGAAATATCCAAAGGATAAGTGCGGGTAAAAAAGTGAGTAGGATATACAGTTTAATAATATAGATCCCATACAAAGCGAATAAAAGAAGGATCCAGTGTTTAACAGATCTTTCTTTTAAAATGAAAATCCTGTAAACCTGATATGTAACAATACCAAGACATCCGATTGTCAATGTATCTTTTAACAACCCCGATCCCCAGAAGAAAACCGATGGAATAAAAAAGGACGCAATGGCGAGCCATCGATGGAGGTGCGGATATTGCTCATAAAAAGTCAAAAAGAACATCCACAATCCAATGAAACTAAAAACCGCAAATAATATAGCGGTGGCGGAGTAAGTTGAGAAGGTAAAAAAGTCAACAACGGCTGCGATGCGCACAACTGCGTACGAACTTGGGTCTGTAAAAAATAAAATCCGGGAAGAGTATTGATAGATGCCGGTTTGATCGCCATTGCTTAAAAGGAGCTTAATCCCTTTTTCGGGTGAATTAAAAAACGCTTCCCAAATATGGCGACTACCATGCGTGTGATAGCTGAAAGTATCTCCGCCTTGATAATAGAATTGATAAATAAAACCCAAGGCAAGCGCACCAATAATTTTTACAGTTAAAGCAGGAATAAAATAAACGCGATTCACTTCATCGGTTACTGAAGACCGGATGGCATAAGCAACTCCATAAATCAGGATGATAAGAAGAGGGGTAACGATTAAGTCGCGTAGTTCCAATGAAGATGAAAATTATAAAATTAAAGTTCAGGGTTTAGACGCTAGTAAACAACTCAAACCAAAAACACGATATCAATCTCCCTTCTCCATTTTCTTAAGTCTTCGCTTGGCGTCTTTATACGCTTCATCTTTTTTGCCGGCTTTATCTTTTACGGCATTAAAATATTTCTTTGCCTCGGCTTTGTTGCCTTGAGCTTGTGCGATTTCGCCTAAAGCAATCATAGAATAAAGGTAATAACCTGAATCAGTTGTACCATTCTTCTCAGCATACTTCATGCACATCGTATAATATTTTTTCGCATCGTCATATTTTTTCCGGGCTTCATAAATCTGTCCGAGAAAAAAAGCAGCGTACCTGCCACTGGTGGCTTCGTAACCCAATTGACCACTGTCAATCTTCTCTATAATATTTTTGCATATCGGCTCGGCTTCACCAAACCTGCCCTGGCCATAGAGCATGCGTGCATAGTATCGATGGAAATACGGATTGTTGGGATAGGTTTGATGTAAGTAAACACTGATCTGAAAAGCACTTTGCTGATCGTTCTCATAGCTATTTAAAATTCGCATTAACCAAACCATCGCTTCAGTGCGGGTGTAAAATGCGTTGTACGAAACTTCCTTTAGTTGTTTTAACCCGAGCGCTTTATCACCATCAGGAAAAAACCACATGACAGGTCGCAAGGCTTTGTAGTTTTCAGGAACCCAAACAGAAAAATAATTATAGAGTGCATCGCCAAATAAAAGTTCAGGGCTGAGGTTTTCTTTCTTTTTGCTTACCTCCAAATAATTCATCGCACTCTTTCCGGCTGAAGCTGCTTTTGTCCATTGGTTACGATCTTCATCGGAATACAACCTGCCCTTAAATCCATACGCGGCCGATAGAAAAAAGGCCGCCTCTGTTTTATAAGCAGGATAATCGTCATACAGTTTCTCCGCTACATTTATTGTGGAGTCCATGTAGGCAAGAAAAGCATCATCGTGCGACTTATCCTTGGTATTGGGCATAATTTTCCACCACTCTATTAATCCCATTAAGAAATAGGGAAGGGGATGCCATTTGTATTTTGCTCTCAGGTATTGAAACTCAAAAACAGCATCATCAAACTTAAAATCGTAGAGGTCGTTTAGCGCCTTGGTACATTCCAGCTGAACGGAGATATCGGAAAGTAAAATGATAGTGGTATCTTTTTTCGTCTCCATTTGTGCCGAAGCGCTAAAACTTGCGACAGATAGGAAGAAAATTAAAATGTGTGGCCTGTAGCCAGCAACCAACGCGCTACAATTCGAAATAAAAGAAGAACGCTTAATTTGCATCATAAACCAAAACACCAACGACCAGACATATCCCCATATTTTAATGAGCGAAACTAAATCATTCTTTGCAGCCGACAAAAGGCTTCTCTTTTTACTGCTCTGCCTGGGCACTTTCCTTCTCCTTTACATTAAAATAGTCTTTATTGAAAACGAAACAGCCGCTTTTGAATTTTTGCAGGATCGTCCTGAAGGTACTGTTTTAAAACTCATCAATGCCTTAAAGTTCTTTTCCATACCGTTTGTTTACCTCTGGAAGTTCACGGTTATCGCTTTTGTGATCTGGGTGGGCTGTTTCATGTTTGGGTATCGCGTTACCTATACTCAATGTTGGGGGGTGGTGATTGGAGCCGAATACATTTTCCTTATCCCCGAAGTGGCCAAGATTTTATGGTTCATGTTCGTTGCCACAGACCCAAACTACCACGATATCAGAGGATTTTATCCACTATCCCTCATGCATTTTTTCGATTACTATTCGATAGACAAGCGGTGGGCATACCCACTTCGCGCATTAAATGTATTTGAAGTGGCTTATTGGTTTCTGCTGGTAGAAGGCATACATCACTTTGCCCGTAAAGACAAGAAGTACGTATGGATTATCGTGGCCTGTTCCTACGTTCTGATTTTCCTTTTGTGGCTGGCGTTTTATGTGATCGTTTATAAATAGGCCACGGTCAACAGACAACTGTCCACGGAAGCGCAAATGAATAAAGCAGTCATTTTTGGCGGTGGTCTGTGGACAGTGGACTGTGGACTTAACACTAATTTCCCTATTTTCGCGCCTAACTTTTTTAGATAAATCATAAGCATGAATTTAAATTTTCAGAAGACGAATAACATTGTTGGCTGGTTTGTATTTGCAGTAGCGTTTGTTACCTACTGGCTTACCATGGAAGAAACCGGCAGTTACTGGGATTGTGGTGAATTTATATCGGTTTCATACAAATTGGAAGTACCCCATCCTCCAGGAGCGCCTTTGTTTTTGTTGATCGGCCGACTCTTCTCTTTTCTTTCGTTGGGGGATGTAACCAAGGTTGCGTATTGGATAAACTTTAGCAGCGTATTGGCTAGCGCCTTTACTGTTCTTTTTCTGTTCTGGTCGATTGTACTCTTCGGCAAAAAGCTGATGAAAATTACCACGTTTGAAGAATTAGAAGGAGCAAAATCATGGGTGCTTTTTGGTGCTGGTTTGGTAGGTTCATTAGCCTATACTTTTTCGGATTCAGCCTGGTTCTCTGCTGTTGAAGCGGAAGTATACGCGATGTCATCATTCTTCACTGCTATTGTTGTGTGGGCAATGTTGAAATGGGAGGTTATTGAAGATGAATCAAGAGCAAACCGTTGGTTGTTGTTCATTTTTTATATGATGGGACTTTCAATCGGTATTCACTTGTTGAACCTCGTTACCATTCCTGCGCTTGCATTGATTTATTATTTCAAAAAATATAAGCCAACACCATGGGGTGTAGTGGCAGCTATGTTGGTGAGTTTGGGTATCATCTTCTTTGTAAACGAAATTATCATTCCGGGTCTACCCACTATTGCCGGAAGTTTTGAAGTGTTCTTTGTGAACAGTTTGCATCTACCTTTTGGGTCGGGTGCCATTGTGTTTACATTATTGTTGTTGAGTGCGTTGGTATGGGGAATTATGTTCACCCAGAAAAAACAAAAAGTAGTTCTCAATACTTTCCTGAACGCTACTGCTTTTATCATGATTGGCTACGCATCGTATGCCTTAGTGGTGATTCGTTCTTCTTACAATCCTCCGATTGATGAGAATGATCCTTCTGACGTAATGAGTTTCGTTAGTTATTTAAAGCGCGAGCAATATGGAAGTCGTCCGTTGTTGTATGGTCCATATTTCACATCACAAATAATCGATGTAAAAGATGGCGCACCAAACTACAAGAAAGGTAAAGACCGTTATGAAATAAAAGATCGCAAGTTTGAATATATCTACGAACCAAATTCTCAAACGATATTACCTCGTATTTATAGCAGCGATCCAGATCATGCTCGAGTATATCGCGAGAACTTAGGATTAAAAGAAGGACAGAAACCGAAATTCACCGATAACATCAAGTTCATGGTACAGCATCAAATTGGATGGATGTATGTACGCTACTTCTTTTTCAACTTTGCGGGTCGTGAAAGTGATATTCAAAATGCAGATTGGATTGGACCGAATCAATGGTTTGAAAAACTTCCGCCTTCACTGGCTGAAAACAGAGGAAGGAATAATTTCTTCATGATTCCTTTTGTACTCGGTTTGATTGGTATGTTCTACCAATCAGTTAACAACACTCGGAATTTTGTGGTAGTAACGTTGCTCTTTATCTTGATGGGAGTTGCCCTTGTTGTATATCTCAACTCACCACCCACTGAGCCTCGCGAGCGGGATTACATTTATTCGGGTTCGTACTATGCATTCTGTTTCTGGATAGGCTTTGCAGTGATTGCCCTGGTCGATTTTTTCAAGAAGCTCATACCAAACACGAAGACAGCAGCCTTGATTGCTACAGTGTTATGCTTGTCAGCACCAGTATTAATGGCCAAAGACGGTTGGGATGATCACAATCGTGCTAACCGTTATTTCTCTGTCGACTCCGCGATAAACTATTTGCAATCCTGCGCGCCTAATGCCATACTCTTTACCGGTGGTGATAATGATACCTTCCCATTGTGGTATGCACAAGAAGTAGAAGGTGTTCGCACGGATGTTCGGGTAGTTGTATTGAGTTACTACAATACCGACTGGTACATAGACCAAAGCACACGCAAAGCCTATTCATCAGAACCATTTGCGTATACCCTTACCAGTGATAATTATAAACAGAGCGGCTTGAACGATTACCTTCCATACTATGCTGAAAGCGGAATCAAACAAATGGATTTGAGAAAGTTCTTAGAGCTTGTAAAAGCAAATAACAAAAGTCTTCTTCATCCGGGTTATGGTGGCACACGCAACATGTTACCAGCGAAAGACATCGTATTACCAATTGATGTTGAAAAAATAAAACGATTGAATATTGTTCCAAAAGGAATGGATAGTCTTATCGTTCCTGAAATGCATTTGCGCGTAAAGGGTAACGGATTGGAGAAGAAGGACCTTGCTTTACTTGATGTGTTGGCTACAGCCGATTGGAGTCGTCCATTATATGTAAACCAAACTTCGTTATCACAATTTAACGTAGACCTTAGCCGATATGTAGTGCAAGAAGGAAACGCGTATCGTATACTTCCTATTTTAAACCCACGTCCTTTTAATCAGTTGGAGTTGGTGAATACAGATGTGAGTTTTGAAAACATGATGAAGAAATTTCAATTCAGAAACCTGGATGACCCTAAAGTATATTACAATCAGGACTATCGCAATTTCGTATTGAACCATCGCAGCAGCTTTAATGCACTCGCTGAGTTCTTAATTCTCGAAGGTGATACAGCAAAAGCTCGTGAAGTATTGCTGGCCTGCTTAAGCAAAATGCCTGACATTGCTGTGCGCTACGATTACACTACTTCACAAAGTGTCGCACTGTTACTTGAAGTAGGTGAAAAAGAAAAAGCCATTGAAATTGCCACGATTATGGGACAACGTGCCGATGAGCTTGCTGCATATTACACTGTCAAAGGTGACTATGGTCGTGAGCTTCAGGTAAATGTAATTATTCTGGGTGAGCTTCAGAGAACGTTGTATAAATATGGTGAAGCAGATTTGGCGAAGAATTTTGAAGAGAAATACGAAAAGTATGCAGGACCAATGCAAATGAGAATGAATCAATAGATTAAAATTACAGTAGAAAAAAGCCATCACTGCTAAGTGATGGCTTTTTTTGTGAATTGACTAAAATGAATCTAACGGTATGGCAGGTAAAAACTTCACTGTGGAGGAAGCATGTCATTCCTTTTTCTAGATTTGTGATGTTATACCAGTTATTAAATCCAGTTAACACCACCCAGCAGTTATGAAGAATGCTTTCCTGCCTTTAAGTTTAATGGTATTTATTTCTTCTTTATGCTATGGCCAAGGTGACTATAGACAAGGCTATATCATTAGACCAAACGGAGATTCAATCTCCGGATATGTTGGTTACAGAGGGAAGAAATTGAATTATAAGAGCTGTCTTTTTAAAGAAAGTAAAAAGGGAAAGAAAATACGCTATAGCCCTTCTGAGTTGAAAGCGTATGGTATTACAGATGATAGACGTTTTGAGTCAAAGCGTGTTGAGATTGATAGCGGCCGAGTCGAAATGCGTTTCATTGAAATAATTGTACAAGGACTAGTAAGCTTATACACGTATAAGAATACGTACTATGTTGAAAGAGATAGCCTGGTTACGCTTCCGAAGAATAAAAGTGTAACGGTTGAGACCGCACGAGGCCCATATAAGAAAGAGGATATGAGATTTGTTGGTATTTTGAATTACATGTTATCGGATTGCAACGTGATGGGTCCAGATGTTAAATACCAAGAACGATATTTGACGGGAATCATTTACCATTACAATCAATGCAAAGGACATCCGGGAATAGATTTCAAAGGAAAGAAACCATGGGCGAAGGTGAATTTTCAGATTTTTGCTGCGGAGGATATTGCTCGACTTCACATAGATGGGTATAGTAACAATACGTTTAATACAAGCTATTCTCCCACGGGTGGTATTGGCCTTGATATTTCATTGCCACGGGTATCGGATAAGTTTTTCTTCTCAATAGAAGGTTGGTACGTAAAAAAACTGTTTCAGGGTTATAGTGAAACAAGTGATCCGTACCAAACGATTAGAAGTGACTACTTTATTAATACGTCCGCTTTGAAATTTCCGGTAGGATTTAAATACAATTTTTTTCAAGAGTCTCAAACCCCGTATATCAAGTTTGGGATTGTTCAGTATTTTTTCAAAGAAAAAACTATGGAATCCCTGGTTGAGACCGAGAGCATCGATGGTTCAGTCTACACGAAAAAAGAGCCTATGTTTGATTTATTTTACACACACTCAAGGAATCAGCCAAAAGGCTATTGGTTTAGTGTGGGCTTTACAAAAAGTATTATTCGTAAAGTGAATGCCTTTGCTGAAGTCCGAGTGGAAGGAAACACAGGATTTATTGGTACTGATGTTCAATCTGAATCTTCTGTAACAACTTTAAATATTCTCTTTGGAATGAGATTTTAAGATCATGAAGAAAATAATTTTAATTCTGACGGTGGTTTTATTCTCCTGTACAAAAGAGGAGGTTACCCCGCGAGCGTATCCTCGTGTTTTAACGAATGGAATTGCCAACAAAACAAAAACGAGCGCAGACCTTAATGGTGAGATTACGGTTGCTTCCGTGGCAATTATTGATCATGGCTTCTTTGTGTCCCTCACCAACTACATAGGCAATGCGGAAAAATTTTCCCTTGGCGAAAAGTCGAGCATAGGAACGTTTAATACCTCGATTGATAGCTTTTCTCCTGGAACGACATATTATGTAAGAGCATACGCTCAATCGAATGATAATATTGTCTATGGCAATCTGATACAATTTACTACCCTGAAATAGAGTTAGCTAATCAAGTTTGCCTATGAACAACAACTCATTGCTGAACAGACTGTGATTTTCTGGTTTAGAATAGGGAAGAGAAAAATCAGTTATTTCTTATAAGCGCACCAATGCATTTAGTTTAATGGTCAAGGAGAGGTAATTGCGTATTATGCTATTGAGAATTGTTTGAAATAATCGATGCATTGCCTAAGTTGAGTATGTATTGAAAGTAAAATCAATTCACCATCATGACAATAGATTCTACGACAGTAAATATCAACTCAAAAGGTATTTCCAAAAACACCTATGATGCCATTGTAATTGGCTCCGGGATAAGTGGAGGCTGGGCAGCCAAAGAACTTTGTGAGAAAGGTTTGAAAACATTAGTGCTTGAACGCGGCAGAAACGTAGAGCATTTGAAAGATTATCCGACCATGATGAATGATCCGTGGGACTTTAAGCACCGCGGGCAAATGACTAAAAAGTTTTGTGAGGAAAATCCATTGATTACAAAAGCTGCAGGGTACGGAGAAGATACAGCTCATTTTTTTATTCAGGATAAAGATCATCCTTACGTTCAGGAAAAACCGTTTGACTGGATTCGCGGATATCAGGTAGGAGGTAAGTCCATTATTTGGGGTCGCGCTTGCCAGCGTTGGAGTAATTATGAATTTACTGCGCCTGCTCGATATGGATATGGATTGGATTGGCCGATACGATATGATGATGTTGCTCCCTGGTATTCGCATGTAGAAAAATTTATTGGAGTGTGCGGAAATAAGGATGGCGTTGAGTCGATGCCCGATGGTGAGTTTCTTCCACCTTTCGATTTCAATTGTGTTGAAGAGCACGTCAGTAAAAAAATAAGGGAGCACTATCCTGATCGTTTCCTGGTGCAAGGAAGGTGGGCTCAGCTCACTGAGGCAAAAGAAATACATTTGCAGCAAGGACGTGGCAGTTGTCAGAGTAGAAATCTTTGCATGCGTGGATGTCCCTATGGCGGGTATTTTAGTTCACTCTCTTCTACTTTACCGTGGGCACAAAAAACGAATAACCTTACCATACGTCCCTTTTCTGTTGTTCACTCTATTATCTATGATGAACAAAAAGGAAAAGCAACGGGTGTGCGCGTGATTGATTCAGAGACAAAAGAAGTAACCGAGTATTTTTCACGAATTGTTTTTGTGAATGCTTCTGCCTTGAATAGTAATCTTATTTTATTGAATTCGACAAGTAATCGCTTTCCAAACGGTTTGGGTAATGATAGTGGTGTATTAGGAAAGTATGTAGCCTTTCATATTTACAGAGGTTCTGCTGGCGGAGAAATCGATGGCTTCCTGGATCAGTATTATTATGGAAGAAATCCATCCGAACCTATTCTCGCTAATTTCAGAAATCTAAAAAAGAAGGATACTGATTTTGTTGGCGGGTACACAACCTTTATGGGAGCGTACCGACCACGTGGTAAATATCCAGCCGAACATGAAGGAATAGGTGCTGACTTCAAGCAAGCACTTTCTCAACCTGGCGGATGGCACGTATACATGTATATGCAAGGTGAAACTATTCCGAAAGAAAGTAATCAGGTTCGGTTAAGCCCGGATCAAAAAGATCAGTGGGGCATTCCACTTCTTGTTACATCAGTTGGTTATGATGATAACGATGAAAAGATGGTTCAGGATTTTCTGACTGAAAGCAAAGCGATGTTAGAGAAAGCGGGATGCACCAACGTTCACGCACATGACAACAAGCAAGCGCCTGGTTTAGATATTCACGAAATGGGTGGAGTTCGAATGGGCAATGATCCAAAAACATCGATGCTTAATAAATGGAATCAACTGCACCATTGCAAAAATGTTTTTGTAACGGATGGAGCGTGCATGACCAGCACCGGAAATCAAAGCCCTTCAATTTTGTATATGACGTTAACGGCTCGTGCAGCAAACTATGCTGTAGCTGAAATGAAAAAAAATAATTTGTAACCATGAACAGAAGAGAAGCTTTATCAGCTACAGCAATGCTCCTGGGAGGAACAATTGTTGGCGCACAAACTTTTTTATCGGGATGCAGTACATCAAAGAAGGATGCTATTCCTTTTGGCTCTGAAGATATTTCGTTATTAGATGAAGTAGCAGAAACCATTCTTCCGGAAACTCCCGATTCACCCGGAGCAAAAGCAGCAAGGCTTGGTGAGTTCATGAAAATAATGGTGACAGAATGTTACGGTGCTGAAGATCAGAAAATTTTTGAAACCGGTATTTTATCCATCCGAGAAGCGAGTGAGAAAATGTTTGGAGATGATTTTATGAAGCTATCTGCACAGCAAAAACACGATCTGCTTTCTTCACTGGATAAAGAGGCGAAAGAAAGCAAAACAGAAAAATCACCAACCCATTATTTCACAATGATGAAACAACTTAGTGTTTGGGGATATTTTACTTCCGAACCAGGTGCAACGAAAGCGATGCGTTACATTGCTGTTCCCGGAAGATTTGAAGGATGTGTTCCTTATAAAGAAGGAGAAAAGGCTTGGGCAACGTAATTTGAAATCCAATAATCGATAGAGAATATCTGATTTATGAATGATGTGCAGCATTTTTCTTTAAACTCAATCTTGCTAAAAGTGTACTGATTAAGGTTAAGAATGCAGCGGCCATCATTACAGCACCAGGAAAGTAAAATGCTGCTCCAGGCCTTGAAAACTCATAAAATATCGACATCATAATGATTGGACCAAGGACTGTTGTGAGACTCATCAAACTTGTTAAAGCGCCTTGCAATTCACCTTGTTCATTGGGTGGAACTTGACTTGACATAATACCCTGAAGAGAAGGTCCTGCAATTCCGCCCAAACAATACGGAATAAGAAAAGCATACATCATCCAGCTTTGCGAAGCCAGACCAAAAAGAAAGAAGCCAACTGTATAAAGGCCGAGACCGACATAAACGCTTCGAGCTTGTCCAATTTTTGGAATGATGTAACGTATCAGTAGTCCCTGCACCAATATTACGAGCACACCAACAAATCCTAGAGAAAACCCAACCTCTTTTGCGGTCCATTTAAATTTCTCCATAGTATAGTACGACCATGTACTTTGTACGGCATGCGCGGATAGATAGATCAAGACAATGGATGCAACTAGTCCCAATATTACTTTGTACTGAAGAAAAAATTTCAGTGACCCGAAAGGGTTAGCACGAATCCATTCGAACTTTCTTCTGTTCTCTGGTTTCAACGACTCAGGCAAAATAAAAAATCCATAAAGCCAATTTAATAGTGTAAGAATTGCCGCCCCAATAAAGGGTACGCGTAGTCCATACTCTGCCAGCAATCCTCCAACAAAAGGACCTATAATAAAACCCAAACCGAATGCTACACCGATCATTCCAAAATTCTGTGCTCGTTTTTCCGGCTCACTAACATCAGCAATGTAAGCTGCAGCTGTTGTAAAACTAGCGCCCATTATTCCCGCTACTATTCTTCCAACAAAAAGCCATTCAATGGTTGGAGCAAAAACCAAAAAAATGTAGTCGATACCAAAACCAAACAACGAGATAAGCAAAACAGGTCTTCGACCAAAGCGATCACTGAGATTACCAATCAAGGGAGAAAAAAGGAATTGCATAATTCCAAAAGACGCAATCAACCAACGTCCATACGCAGAAGATTCGGCTATACTTATATGTTTTAATTCACTGATCAACTGAGGAATCACTGGAATAATTAGACCAAAGCCTATAACATCAATCAGAAGAGTTACAAAGATGAAACCGAGAGCGGGACGTTTAGAAGACATAGTAAGATTGAGTGATTTCGGCAAGGTAGCCTAATTTTGAAAATGCACCAACCGATTCAAAGTTTAAGGTTCCAAGTTCGAGGTTAGTATCACACCTCATTGAAGGCAATTGCTACTTTGCTTCCTGTTAGATGAAGGAGTGTAATTTTCTCTAACAGGTTCTGTTTATTTTTTAATGAGACATCAAAGGTCATCAAACACACTTCATTAAAGGATTGCTCAAGAATGGTTAAGTCAAAATCTTTTACAAGCCGCATCACTTCCGGTGTGGATGCATAATCATAGGTAATGGAAATTTTTTCTTTTACTTCTTCTTCGATGATGAAAGCATTTTTCAATGCGTCTTCGGCAGCAGCTTTGTAAGCACTGATCAATCCGCCAACTCCTAGCTTTACACCTCCGAAGTAGCGCACAACTATAATTAGTACATTCGTTAAATCATTCGATCGAATTTGTCCAAGGATGGGATCGCCAGCAGAATGATTGGGCTCACCATCGTCAAATGCACGGAAGTGTTTTTTGTCCGGACCCAACATCCAGGCAAAGCAATGGTGGCGAGCATCAAAATATTGTTTTCGAATGCCGTCCAGATTTTCTTTTACTTCTACTTCTGTTGTCACAGGAAAGGCAAAAGCAAGAAATTTACTACCCTTTTCTTTGTATGAGCCGCTGGATGGTTTTTGTATCGTTCGATAAGAAAAGGCGGGCATGTGTAACCTATACAGGATTTTCAGGGTCTAAACACTGTAAATATAGTGTATGATAAAGTGCTGCCAGTGTCCGTGTTTGGACAATGAAAAAATATATTGACTTTATGCAACCCTGCTCTTTCAATCTCAGTCTATAGAAAGTACATAAAAACCGTAATCAACTAACCTCATCAATATGAAAAAGCAATTATCCCTTTTCGCACTGGTATTCTTATTGTGTGCTTCGTTCAGTTTTGCTCAAAATCGCGAAACACGAAATGTAGATACGTTCACTAAAATTTCATTTCGGGTTCCAGGCAAACTATACCTTCGTCAGGGAGCTGTGCAAAAAGTAGAGATAGAAGGTAAAAAAGATGTTGTGAAAGAAATTGAGACAGAAGTAAGTGGAGGCAAGTTAGTCATTGGAAAAGAAGGGAACTGGAACTGGGGTTGGGGAGATAATGACGATGATGAAGTGAATGTATACATCACTGTGAAAGATATCGATGCGTTGAGTGTAAGTGGTTCTGGCGATTTAATTGGTGAAACAAAATTCACAGCAGGCGATCTTGATTTAAATGTAAGTGGTTCGGGTTCATTGAAACTTGAAGTAGAGGCTTCAGGTGATATGGAAGCAGATGTTTCCGGGTCAGGTGATATTGATTTAAAAGGAAAGTGCAGAAGCTTTAACAGTGATGTAAGCGGTTCCGGTAAAGTAATCATGTCAGTAAGTATTTCTGAGAAAGCAGACTTCGGTGTTTCAGGTTCCGGAAGAATTTTGGCCAGTGGTTCAGCGCAAAAAGTAAAGGCTTCTATTAGCGGATCAGGAAAAGTGTTGGCTTCTGATTTAGTAACCAACAGTTGTGAAGTTCGCATTTCTGGTTCGGGTGATGTAGAGATTAATGTGAAGGGTGAATTGGATGCGAATATTTCAGGAAGTGGAACAGTAAGTTACAAAGGCAATCCAAGTAAAGTGAATAGCCATTCATCGGGAAGTGGTAAAGTAAGCAAGATGTAATTCTTAAAGAATTAAAAATATTGTAAAGAGCGGAGGAGAAATCTTCCGCTTTTTTATTTTGTTAACCTCTGAAAAGTATTCCTTCAATTTCGTTTTTAGCAAACTGAAAAATTGAAGTCTTCACCTATCGTTACGTTATAAACCCGAGTGTTGTGGTACATTTGAGAAAATCAATATTGAGACTTTGACTTAATGATCACCGACAACATCATACTGGTACTGGCTTTCCTTGGTTTATTCCAGGCGTTTTTCCTATGCTTTTATCTCTTCACCCTTAAGAAAGGAAACAGAAAATCAAATATTTTACTGGCTCTTGTATTGCTGGGCTTGACTATCAGAGTTGGTAAATCTGTAGTGGGATATTACATTCCATTAGAAGCCTGGCAACGAAATATTGGGATTGCAGGAGTTTTTATTTCAGGACCGTGTTTATGGTTTTATGGAGTTACACTTTTGAAAAAAAATAAATCTTTTTCGAATTGGGATTACATCCATTTTTTTCCTTTCATATTTTTCATTTCTCTGATAACAGTCATTCCAAGCAGTGGAAAGTTTGCTACTTTTTGGAATTATGGGTTAGTAGTTTTTTATCTATCTGTGTACTTAATTTTTTGTTCAGTATACCTATTTAAAAACAGATTGAATACTTCTGATAGTGTTGTAGGGTGGTATCGTAACATCTTAATTGGAGTAGCATTGGTTTGGTTTTATTACCTGATCAATTTTTTGAATATTAACCCTCACTATATTTCTGGTTCTATATTCTATACATTCCTGATCTACGCATTTTCTTATCTGTTTTTAAACCGACATAACTTTAGCCTGGAAAAGTATGGAAGTTCAAGCCTGGATAGAAACACCTCAAGAGATGTATTTCAAAAAGTTAAGATGCTTTTTCAAAACGAACCTATTTATTTAGACCCCGATATTTCTCTTAATGCTGTGGCTGAAAAATTAACATTAAGTCCGCGATTGGTATCTCAAGTGATCAATGAAAACGAACAGCAAAATTTTACTGATTTTGTAAACCAATATCGAATTGAAAATGCCAAGACATTGTTGATAGATTCTAAAAAGATAAATCAAAAGATCGCCACAATTGCTTTTGACGCAGGCTTTGGTACGGTTACCTCTTTCAATGTAGCGTTTAAGAAGAAAACAGGCATGACTCCCACCGAATATAGAAAACAGCATGATTTGCGATAATTTTCGTTTTAAGAAACATGTTCTTTAAAGGATTGATGTGCTTCATTATTGAATTTCGCAGTTGACAATTGCCCGGTCTCCAGACAAAATCATGGACAGTACTGAGCCGTTTTAACATAACTAAATCAATATTATGAACAGAAAAGGATTTATTAGTAAGTCACTTGGAGGGCTTGCTTTAACAGGCATTGTTCCAACTTTTGCATTTTCTCAATCGCCCCAAGAGCCTGGACAGTTTGACATCAAGTTGGTTAAGGATTTTGTAGTTGCGGGACATAAAAACCTCTCTCTTGTTAAGGAGATGCTTCATGAACATCCAAACTTAATCTATTGTCGCTATGACTGGGGCAATGGAGATTTTGAGGAGGCAATCGAAGGAGCAGGGCACCTTGGTAATAAAGAAATTGCTAATTACCTGATATCAAAGGGAGCGAGAGTCAATCTTTTTGTACTTACTATGTTAGGCAAAGCAAGTCTGGTAAAACCAACTTTAGAAGCTTACCCTGAATTAGTTTTTGCTAAAGGACCTCATGGATTTACATTGCTACATCACGCAAAAATGGGGGAAGCCAAAGAGCTGCAAGATTATCTACTAGAAAAAGGGTTAAAAGAAACTCACATTGCTATTAAATAGCTTTTGATAAAAAAGTATCATAAAAACATAAGACATCAAATTTTTCTCAACAACAATGAATAAAGTTTAAGTCAGAGTGTGCTTAAGAGCGGAGTATAAAATCTGCCATTCATTCATTTTGTAGTCCGCGCAAAAAGAAAAGTCATCAACGCAATCCTGCTTCTTGCAGGATTGCGTTGATGACTTAAATAAATTCTGAAGCACTAACCACCTTCTGGTGGGTTAGTGCTTCAGAATTTAAAAATGTGCTCGCATGATTTAACTATGAAAAGCAATTGATATTTCGCACATCTGAGATGAACGTGGACAGTGAGTAGCGCACTTTATTAAATGTGCAGATTGGATGTAATTGCTAATGTACTTACTTCGATTGGATCACAGTAAGGATTTACTTATGCACAATCAACCCCTTCACAATAAAATATTGTGCCGACATGTAGGTAATCATAATCCAAACATTACCGTAAGCAAGCGGCTCTAAAAATTTATTGATTGCTAATAACGAATCAGAAATCATAAAGAGCAATGCGCCTGTAAAGACCATCCAAAAACTGGGCGATGTAGTTTTGCCAAATCGCAGCAGTGCATTTAATGTCATTACCACAAGTACAAGTGCGTATACCATCACCGGAATTTTTAAATCACCCAGCACAGGATATAGCACAAACACCAAGCCTGTTCCAGATAAAATAATTGGGAACGCAAGTCTTACTTTCTGAATTCCTTGTAATCCATTTTCACTTTCACTGTGCTGATGTTGACGATACGTAAAAATATAAAACACATGTGATATTAAGAATGCAATCAATCCCATCATAAAGAATGACCCATCAGCGTCATGAAACATTAAGAGAATATCACCAGCTCCGGAAAAGAGCAAAGCAAATAGTAATGTGCGCGACCGATCTTCACTTGAAATGGTTACGAGGTAAGAGATAATCAGTGTGATGATGATGAGCGGTTTGCAGACGGTTTGCAATATCTCAATACCTGCTATCAATGAAATGATTTCACCAACACATACCAATAGAAAACTGAACCAAGCTATTTTCTTCATGCAATTGATTGAACTGATTTTCGTGAGAAGATTAAATATAGAAAAGCTGAAACACTCAACACACTACAGGTAAAGAATGTAATGAAGAAATTTGCTGAGTTGTTGCTGTAAATAAAACCAGAGAGTAATGCGCCAAGGCCAATTCCCAATTCCATAAAGATATAGAGTGACGCTACACCTCTTCCTTTGTGATGTTCATCACTCAAATCAGTCGCCCATGCCAGTAGAGTAGGAGAAGTAGCGCCATGCCCTAAGCCATATAATGTTACACCAAGAATCAATTGAAATGATGTAGTTGCCAACCCAATAATAAACATCGCGGATGTAATTAATAAAGTAGAGACGATCAACACCGGTTGTCTCCCCCATTGATCAGAAGCTTTGCCGCCAATCAACCGAACAAAAAGAATAGAGACGGTGAGGTAGGTAAATAGTAGTCCTTTATTCTTTACGCCTACAAATTGACCGAAGTCAGGAATGATGGTGTAGACTGCACCATAAGCAAAAGCACAAAGAACCATCACAAGGCACGGCTTCCATACACGCGGCTCAAAGAGATCCGCCTTATTTACTTTTAGAATTCTATAGTGAAATGAATGTTTATCAGATACAGTTTCCTTTATTCCAAATAGAACTAATACTGAGAGAATAGCTAAAATGGAGGAACAATAGAACACTCCGTTTAGTCCAAAATTTCTTGTTAATGTATCGCTAACAGAAGGCCCACCTGCCATTCCTATTGTACCTGCGGTACCAAGTAATCCCATTGCCTCACCTCTTCTGTGAGCTGGAATAATATCGGATAAGTAGGCTGTTTGTCCTGTCGGGGTAAATCCAGTTGAGAAACCATGGACTAATCGAAGCAAGAAAAATCCTGAAATGGAAGTTAGTATCGGATAGATAAGGCTACATATAAAACACACCAGAGAACCTGCCATCATTACGGGTACCCGCCCAATCCTGTCTGCTAATTTTCCACTGAATGGACGAGAGATTAAGGCAGTTAGTGTGAATAGTGCGATGATTAACCCTTTGTATTCTCCACCACCCAGATTCGTAAGGTATTCCGGAAGTTCAGGGATCAACATATTAAAACTCGCAAAGAATAACAGCGAGCTTAAACAGACCAGCCAGAATTGTGAAGTGTATATTTTGGTTTGAATCAAATTGTGTTTAGTCTTTGAAAATGAAAATTTTATTGCTGCTCTGGAACTTCCTGTGCACCTAACAAAAATGCTTTTATAAAATCATCGAGGTCGCCATCCAGCACACTTTGCGCATCATGACTTTCCACTCCGGTACGAGCATCTTTCACCAATTTATAGGGATGCAATACATAGTTTCGAATTTGCGAACCAAAATCAATTCGCATTTTTCCGGCTTCAACTTTGTCGCGGGCAGCATTGCGTTTGTCCATTTCAAGTTGATACAACTTTGATTTCAACATTTGCATGGCACGTTCGCGGTTGGCATGTTGTGAACGCTCCACCTGACATACAATGACAATACCCGTTGGTTTGTGCGTGAGCTGAACTTTCGTTTCAACCTTGTTTACGTTCTGGCCACCCGCACCACCAGAGCGTGATGTATGCAATTCAATATCGGCAGGATTAACTTCAATTTGTATAGAGTCATCTACTTTCGGATAAACAAAGATGGATGCGAAAGATGTATGTCTGCGTTGATTTGAATCAAAAGGGGAAATGCGCACTAAACGATGCACACCAATTTCAGATTTTAATTTTCCGTATGCAAAAGGCCCATCGATTTCGACTGTTGCAGATTTAATACCCGCAACATCACCGGATTGATAATCAATTTGCGAAACGCGATAACCACTCTTCTCTCCCCACATAATGTACATCCGATTCAACATGTCAGCCCAATCCTGACTTTCTGTTCCACCGGCACCCGGGTTGATTTCAATTACGGCACTAAGCTGGTCTTCTTCCTGGCTTAGCATTTTTTTAAATTCGAGTTCTTCTACTGCCTTGGCTGTTTTTTGAAAGTCGCGATCCAATTCATCTTCACCAACATCACCGGCTTCATGAAATTCATTGAGCACGTCAAGATCATCAACGAGTTTGCTGACTTTGTCAAAAGCATCTGTCCACACTTTTTTAGTGCGGATATTTTTTAAAATGACTTCAGCTTGTTTGGGATTATTCCAAAAATCAGCCTGGTGGGTAATGTTTTCTTCGTCTGTTATTTCGATGCACTTACGATCGTAGTCAAAGATACCTCCTTAAGGCGGAGGTGCGGGCCTTCAAGTCTTTCAACTGTTCTGTTGTCATTTTCTTGAGTTAAAGTAGAGTGCAAATATATTTAATCGATTAGATTTCTTTCGGTTGGGTGTGAAAGTTCTAACGATTAAGGGCTACTTTCTCATTGATGATTCCCGGATAATTAGTTCGTGCCGCAACACAATAGAGTTTAGGTTAGCACCTTCCAGGCGATCTAATCTTCGAATGAGTGTGGAGGCAGCCATTTCCCCCATCTCTTCTCCGGGATACTCCACGGTAGTGAGGTTAGGTTTTACCACTTTTGACAGAGGATCATTGTTGAAACCTGCTATGGCAATTTGTTCCGGTATTTTTATTCCGGCTTGCTTTAACTCACGTATGCAACTAACAGCACATGCATCGTTGGCTGAAAAAATTCCATCCGGCAAGGTTTTCATTTCGAGAATGGAGCGTGAAACATCAATGCCGGCTTGATCGCTCAAGTTGTTCATAAAAATCAAGCTATCATCAAAGGGAACGGAGTAGTCTGATAAGGCATGTTTATATCCTCTCATGCGGTCAGCATACACATTTCGCTTTTGACTAGCCGTAATATGAACAATGCGTTTGCACCCCTGTTCGATTAAATGTTTTGTTACCTCATAACCCGCTTTGTAATTATCGATAACAATGCTGGTGCAATTGGGATGTTCAAAAATACGGTCGAAGAAAATAAGCGGTATGCCTTTGCCGAGTAGCATCTCAAAGTGATCAATATCCTGGGTGTCGTATGCCAGCGATACCATTAACCCATCTACTCTACTATTATACATCGTCTTCACATTGGCAATCTCTTTATCGATTGACTCCATCGATTGACTTATGATAAGGTTGTAGCCCGACTTGTTTGCCACTCGCTCCATACCTGCAATTACAGTGGACATAAAATAGCTGTTCAGCCTCGGCACAATCACTCCTATAGTATTAGTCCGGTTTCTCCTCAGATTACTGGCAAATGAATTATGCTGATAACCCATCTCCTTAGCCTTGTCTATAATCCGTTTGCGCGTGTCTTTGCGAATTGCCGGATGGTCTTTTAAGCCTCGGCTTACGGTAGCTGGTGATAAGCTTAATGCTTCTGCAATGTCATATATAGTTGTGGCCTTCTGGATACTCATGCAGTGTGATTTCAGTCTTTTAATAGTGCAAAATACGATGCCTGTAATAACAATTCATATTTGATACTGTCAATTAATCATCTAACCAATATAATCGGTTGCATATTAATATTAGCCATTTAAGCACTGTATTGACAAACTTATGAAAATATTGAATAAATATTTTGCAATCGGTTGCATTATTTAAAATAATCTATGACCTTAGAGTATCATTGACTATAAGCCTGGTCGATACTCTTAAATCTCAGATAAGGAAAGTGAAGTTGAAATGACTTTAAAGTATACCCGGCAAGCGCAAACGTTTACGATTCACTTTAAATAATATGATTATGGAAAAAACAATTCTACTCATTATGTATTCCAATCTGGGGAGGTGGCGCTGGCTTCCCAGGTTTTTGCTTAGCCTGTGCCTAATCACAATTGTGTTTTTTGCCAATGCGCAATCAACTACTATTAAAGGAAAGGTCACAGATGAGAGTGGTATAGGGATGCCCGGTGTTAACGTTCTTGTAAAAGGGTCAACAACAGGTACCACCACCAATGCTGATGGTTCTTATGTTCTATCGGCCAATCCGGAGGACATCATAGTTTTTTCATTTATTGGATACACTACGGAAGAAATGCCAGTAGGTACCCGCACTACGATTGACATCAATTTAACTCCAAGTATTGAGTCGTTAAATGAAGTTGTTGTGGTTGGGTATGGTGTTCAGAAAAAAAGTGACGTAACGGGATCTCTTGTTTCGGTGAGTAGTGAAGCACTTAAAGAAGTTCCGGTTGCCAATTTGCAACAAGCTCTTCAAGGCAGAGCCGCTGGAGTTGAAGTTCAGCGAATTGGCACAGCACCAGGAGCAACGGCACAAATAAGAATAAGAGGTGAACGATCCGTTTATGGAAGCAACGATCCATTGATTGTATTGGATGGAATACCTTACTCTGGAAGTCTTAGCGATATCAACCCGGATGAAATTGCCAGTCTCAACGTGCTTAAAGATGCTTCCTCAACTGCGATCTATGGTTCACGCGGAGCAAATGGTGTCATTCTGATCACAACAAAAAGAGGTGTAAGTGGCGAAAACATTCTCACTGTAGATAGTTATGTTGGTGTTACTACGGTCGCCAGAAAGTATGATATGTATAATGCAGAAGAGTATGCTGCTATGCGTGACGCATCAGCCTGGCCCAATGGTTATGTGGCCGAAGAGGTTGAAGGAATGTCTCTGGGACGAAATACGGATTGGCAAGATCTGATGTATGATGAAGGATACATCACCAATACCAACATTGGCATTTCAGGAGGAAGTGAAAAAAGTCAACATGCTCTTGGAACAGGCTACTTTAAAGAAACTACTGTTCTGCCAGGTCAAAGCTATGAACGTCTTTCACTAAAAGCTTCGATCGATACTAAAATCGGAGAACGATTGAAGATTGGATTGAACTCCATGAATTCTGTTAGCATAAGCAATGGTTCTCAATTTTTGAATCAACAACCGAATACTCCTGGGGCATATGGTGGAAGTATTTTGTATAATATTTTGGCAACCAGTCCACTCATGCCCGCCTATGATAGTAATGGAGAAATTGTGCAAAGACCTTACGGTAACATCGATGATCAGGCAGGAAGTTACAGTCCGCTTTATTTAAAAAAGAACAATGACGACTGGGTTGATCGCATTCGCAGAATAAGAACCTTCAACAGTTTGTACGCAGAATATCAAATTATTGACGGTCTTAAATACAGGTTTAATCTTGGATTAGAATACGGACAAGTTAACTCCGCTCAGTTCAGAGGTCGCGATAGTTATTTTCGTCCGAACAATCAGGTTAGTCAGGCACGCGTAAGAAACAGCGAAGATTATTCCTGGACCGCTGAAAATATTCTAACCTACGAAAAGACATTTGCTGAAAATCATAGAGTTACGTTTACCGGGTTATACAGCGCTCAGCAGTTCAGCTCATACTTTACTCAGGCAACACAAGAGGATGTTACTGCTGACTTTATTCAACACTATAACATGAGTTATGCAAACCCTGCAGCACAGCGAGTGTTGGATGGTGGTGAGCAAACTTCAGGAATAGTATCCTACATGGCACGGGTAAATTATGCATTTGCTGATCGCTACTTGCTAACCGCTACCTATAGACGCGATGGATCTTCAAGATTGGCGCAAAGGTGGCATCAATACCCGGCACTCGCTGTGGGATGGAATGTGATGAATGAATCCTTCATGCAGCCTTTTGATAAAACAATCTCCAACTTAAAAATCCGCGTTGGTATGGGACAGACGTCTAATCAAGCCGTTGATCCATACACCACACTCGGTGGAGTTTCGGGAAACTATCAAGGGGTACCGATTCGATATAATTATGGATCATCTCAGGTCGCTGGATTTCTTCCCGTACGAGTTCCGGATAAGAAAATTGATTGGGAGTATACAAACACAATTAATATTGGTTTAGACTTTGGTTTGTTTGGCGAGCGCGTAACCGGTACTATCGATTGGTATAAAGCAAAAACTTCCAACTTATTGTTTGAGCGCGTTATGCCGATCACATCGGGTTATCCAGATCCTTTTCAGACAAACATAGGTGAGATGGAGAATCATGGATTGGAGATTGCCTTAAGTGCACGAGTAATCAAATCTTCAAGTGGATTTACCTGGGATGCCGATCTCAACTGGTTCTACAACAGAAATGAATTAACAAAAATAGCCACCGGTACAGATCGAATTATCAGCAGTGGACTTTTTGTAGGGTATCCTGTTAACGCCATTTATGATTATCAAAAGCTTGGTGTCTGGCAAACCGGTGAAACTACGGAGGCCGCTGCCTTCGGACAAGTTCCTGGTCAACTTAAAATAGCCGACATCAGTGGTCCGGATGGAGTGCCCGATGGAGTTCTGAATGAACTGGACAGAACGATCATTGGTGATCAGCAACCTAAATGGCAAGGAGGAATGACTAACAGGTTTAGCTTTAAAGGTTTTGATCTGTCTATTGTGGCGTATGCAAGAATGGGCGGTACGCTCATGAGTTACCTTCACGCTCCGAACGGTGCTTACTTAACCAATCTAAGCGGACAACGCAACGGACTGGATGTAGACTACTGGACACCCACTAATCCAACCAATGAATTTCCTGCACCCTCTGCCAGCTTACCCGGTGGTGCTTCAGGAGCGTGGTCTACCTTGGCTTACTATGATGCATCCTTTGTAAAAATCAGAAGCATCAGCATAGGTTACAACATACCCAAGCAGGTACTTAACTATATAAAGAGTAAATCAGCTAAGATTTATTTTACAGCACAAAATCCATTCCTCCTCTACTGTCCTTATGTAACCAAACATAATGGTGTTGATCCTGAACCAACAGGTCAAGGTTCGACTGGTGCTGTTGCAACTTCTGGTACCTATAGAACAGGAGGAAACAATCAGAATCTGATTATCTCTGCCTCCACTCCGCCAACGCGGTCTTTCATTATTGGAGTTAACATCAAGTTCTAACAGGGAAAAATAAAATGAATATGAATATAAAATTCAAAATAGCACTTTTCGTTTCAATACTCGGATTGGCGATAGTGCAAGGATGTGAGTCTATACTAGAGGAACATCCTAAAGACAGGTTTACAGCAGCATACTACGAAACTACTCAAGGATTTCAGGATGGATTGAATGCTGCTTATGCTTCATTGCGTTTTCAATACGGAACGAATCCATCATTAGGATTAAATGTTACGGGTACAGACGAATTTACTTTTGGGCCTGAACCAAACTACAACACATCAGGCGATAATCTTCCGCATAAATTATTGGGCACGTATGATGTTACACCTAGTGCAGGATATCTGACCGTTACATTCAACCGTACATTTCCTCCCATAAATATGTTGAATGGTTTGATTGAGAATGCGCACAATCTTCCGGATGCTACGGACGATCAGAAACTCAGCTTAGAAGCAGAGGCGCGGTACTTGCGAGCACATTATTATTATTTATTAGTGGGACAATTCGGAGCTGTTCCGCTTGATCTTGGAAGTGGAGAATTGAAATTCAACACCACTGCCTTCTTTGGTTTTAAACGTCTTGATCCTGATTTGCTGGAAAAAAATTATCAGGCAATGATTGATGATTTAACTTTTGCAAGTTTAAATCTACCGGATAAAAGACCATCCGGAGCAGCCGCTTCATTTAAACTTTCAAAGGCTGTCGCATTTCATTTGTTGTCGAAGATTTATCTTTTCCGTTCGTATGAACCTTCATTGGCTAAACCAACCGATGCTCAGGATGCTTATGATGCCGCAATGGAAATTATCAACAACCAGGCTACCTATGGCGTAGCGTTGCAACAAAATTTTGCAGATGTATTTAAGCAAGGAAATGATTACAACAGTGAGATATTATTGGCTGCAGAAAGAATTCCATCCAACAATGTGAACAATGAGTATACAAATCCTTCAGGGATTGGTGACCGTGAAAACATGGCAGCAAATTGCTTCACAAGTAATTATCAACAACCTAGATTGTTGTTGCCGGCTGGTGGTAATCCGTTAGGAGGGAGACCATTTCCATTCCAACGTCCATTAAGAAAACTTGCACCTACACCTTGGCTACTCAATGTAGCATTTGCAGATAAAATAAATGACAGCCGGTATCATGGATCTTTCCGCACGCTATGGACTTGCGATACCCAAGAAGCTATAGGTACGGCCAATTATACCACATTTGTTAATGGCCTTGCCGCACTTAGTCCACCGCGATCGGTAGGCGATACTGCATTCTACTTAGCAGATACAGAAGCCCTGGCAACAGCACTAAGTGGAAAATATTATCGCGTATATCGACCTAGTGAGTGGTACACGAATCAACTTTATCCAACATCTGGTACAGCGGTATTGGTCTATCCGTCCTTAACTAAATTTAATGACGCTCAACGTGCTAATCCCAACGATGCGTCTGGAAGACCGATGCCGATTTTCCGCCTAGCCGAAACCTATTTAAATGCTGCCGAAGCTGCATTTAAAACAGGTAACAGTACAGCAGCCGCGGAGTTGATTAATGTGATCAGAACACGCGCTGCCTACAGACCAGGTTTAAGTTCGGGAACGTTGAATGCAAGAGTAGCACTCATGCAAATTGACGCTGGCGATATCAATCTTGATTTTATTCTGGATGAACGCGCACGTGAACTTGCCGGAGAGTTGTTACGTTGGGTAGACCTTGCCAGACGTGGTGATGATGTTTTCGTAAATCGTGTGAAGCTTAACCCGGATGTTGCGGCTGCCAATAAGGTTCAGGCATTCCATCGTATTCGGCCAATTCCTCAAAGTCAGCTTGATGCGATTGAAGACGTGAATAAATTACAGTACCAGAATGAAGGGTACACAGGAAACTAGCAGCAAACCAACTCTGAAAATGAAAACAAGAAAAATATATTCAATCCTGTTTGCACCTGTCATGATGATGGTGCTAACCTTAGGTTGTACCAATGAGGAAGATGCGATCACCTACTCCATGAAGGATGTAACAGAAACCAGAATAACTGGCGTAAGTTCTGAAATCACAGGTGCAGGCGCTTCCTGGACAATTAGTGGATCTCAAATGGATAAAGTTGCACGCGTCTTCTTTGAGAATTTTGTAATTCCTGCAAAAGCTTTTACGGATGTATCGGAGTCAAGTATAACACTAAAAGTTCCAACAAGCGCTCCGTTGGGCGAGAACGATGTACTCATCGTGTTTGCTGGTCCTGAAAGGGCGAACTTAAAAGTTACACTCGTTCCACTTCCTGCCATTACAAGTTTTAGTCCTGTCGCTGTTTCACCTGGTGAATCAGTTAGCGTGTTTGGAACAAATTTCACAAGCACTAGCGTCACAGGACTTAATATCGGAGGAGTATCAGCAACCATTACTTCGCAGACAGATAACGTAATAAAGTTTACTGTACCGGCAGGAATTGCGTCCAATAAAATTACACTTACTGGACCGATTGGAAATTCATCCAGTGCTACTGACCTTATTGCGTGTCCGGGTGAAGCCATTGATTGTGCTACGGGTCTTAATCTGAACGTGGGTTTTGAACTAGGTGCTGGTGATAACTTTGATAATTGGGGTAAGTACAATGGTGGTACATTTATGTTAGCCACTACTGCACCAAACGAAGTGTATCGTGGAGCAAGAGCACTGAAAGTAGTTCGTGATGGTTCGCTATCATCCGGCCAATGGAGAATTCAACTTGCTTCTGATTTAGTAGCTACTGAAATCGGAGCCTCTTACACCGTTTATATTTGGGCTAAAGCGTCAGCAGCCGGTGGTAGTATTCGCGTTTCAACAAGTCCGAATTCACTGTACACAGGTGATCAGGCGATCACTACATCATGGCAACGTCTGGCCTTTACTTTTGCATCTGCAAATGAGACATCGACAAGAGTAGTGCTTGATATGAATGGAAACGAATCTGCAGTTACTACATTTTTTATTGATGATGTCAAATTGATTAAAAACTAGTTTGGGTTAAATTAGTTATTGTTTAGTGTCAATCAACCGGATGAAAGTCCGGTTGATTTTTTTAATGAGAATCAATCCTTAAAAGTTTTTCTTAAACAATTAGTTACAGATACATGAAAATAATATTGAAGCGTATTGTGAAGAGTGTCATTCTGTTTTTCATGGTGATGAGTTTTTTATTTTTCTCTTCCTGTGGAGGAGGTAATGATGATCCAACGCCAGCCGGTCCAACGGCTTACACCGTAACCATTAATCCTGCGGTTACTCATCAGGAGATGATTGGTTTTGGAGGAGCATTAACGTGGTATAGTAATTGGATGACCAATAGCAGCAAGAAAAACGAAATCGCTGATTTAATTTTTACAGATCTTGGAATTGATATTGTGCGCTTCAAAAACTGGTATTATCCGGATGGTTATCCAACCACTACCAGTACGGATATTATGACGGATGATAATTCAAAAATTCAATGGGAAGTTACCAATGAATTGCACACCATGCTGAAGGCACGTACACCTAATGCGAAAGTGTTGTTAAGCTCATGGGGACCACCAGCAGGTTTAAAAAGTAATAGTTCAACACGAGGAGGTACTCTTAAAAAAGATGGAGGTGATTTTATGTACGATGCCTTCGGACAATATTGTGCAGACATTCTTACTCATCTTCCTTTTAAACCAGATTACTTTAGTATTCAGAATGAACCAACTTACATTAACACTGGATGGACAACGTGCCAATGGAGTGCAACTCAAACAAGTGAATTTCCAGGTTATATCACCGCGTTCGATAACGTGTATAACAAGATAAAAGACTTACCTAACGCACCGATTATGATAGGACCCGAATCGCAGGATGTTCCTACCTTTTCATCCTTTGCCAATCTGCTGAAAGATAAAGCGTATTGTGGAGCATTTGGTTATCATCCGTACAACATCAATTCGGGTACATCAGCCTCACAGATCACCTCTTCGTTGCAAAGTATTGGAAGCTTTAATACGAAACCCAACATCATGACAGAATTTTCTGATAACCTGGATTGGTTTAACACAGCGCTCTTTATTCAAAATGCATTGGTAGAAGCAAATTCATCAGCCTATATTTATTGGAAATTAGTTTGGTCCACACCGACTACAGGAACAGATGCTGGTATGGTCAGTGTTTCCAACAGTGGTCAGTATACAGTGACACCATTCTATCATTTGATGAAACACTTCGCGAAGAATATTGACAGTGGGTATCATCGTGTAGATGCAGCTTCAGCTAATGCGAATGTGAGTGTATCTGCTTTTTTAAACCCTGCTAACAATAAACTTACTGTGATTCTGATCAACACCAGTGCCGGACAAATAAAAGTAGCACTTACTCCAACAGGAAAAACAATTACAAGTGTAAACGTAAGCCAGAGTAAGGAGGGAAGTTACTATGAGACGATTACCACCACTCCTGCTGACCCCATTACACTTCCATCTAAATCAATCACTACAGTAGTGTTAGGCATTTAAAGCATCAATAATCAATTGAATGAAGAAAATCAGCATGAACCGGATGAATAAAAAACACTACCTGATCTTTTTATTTTGCCTGATTTACTCAACGGGCATATGCAAGGTTACTCTTCCGCGATTGATTAGTGATGGAATGATTTTACAGCGCGATCAGAAAATAAAAATATGGGGATGGGCAGATGTCAAGGAAAAAGTAATTGTAAACTTTAATGGTAAAACATATTCTTCACTGACAAATAACGAAGGTATTTGGTTGGTAACACTTTCACCAACAAAAGCAGGTGGCCCATTCACGATGGAGATCAATGCAAGTAATCAGATAGTCATTCAGAATATTCTGATGGGCGATGTTTGGGTTTGCTCCGGACAATCAAACATGGAGCTCACCATGGATCGAGTAAAGGATAAGTATCCAGTAGTTATTGCACAATCAGAAAATACCAACATTCGCCAGTTCCTGGTTCCGGATAAATATGATTTTAAAAAGCAGCATGATGATCTTGATGACGGGAGCTGGATATCAGCAGATCCCAAAAGTATTTTATCATTCTCTGCTGTAGCTTATTTCTTTGCAAAGGATATTTATGAAAAGTATCATGTGCCAATCGGATTGATCAATGCTTCATTAGGAGGATCTCCGGTAGAAGCATGGATGAGCGAAGAAACTTTAAAAACTTTTCCGGAGACTTATCAGGAACTCCAGCGGTTTAAAGATGATAAACTGATTCAGCAAATTGAATCAGGCGATCAGCAGAGAAGCAATGCGTGGTATCAAAATTTGAATAGTCAAGATCAAGGTATTTCGAAATGGAATGATCCAACCTATTCTGATCTGGAATGGAGTGAAATGATGTTCCCCGGATATTGGGCTGATGGTGTCGTTGGAAATGTAAATGGCTCAGTGTGGTTTCGAAAAAAAATTATAGTTCCAAAATTAATGATCGGAAAACCGGCAAAGCTTTGGCTGGGACGTATTGTGGATGCTGACTCTGTTTTTGTGAATGGTCATTTTGTAGGCAACACTACCTATCAATATCCGCCACGTAAATACACACTCAATGCAACGATTTTGAATGAAGGTGAAAATACAATTGCTATTCGTGTTATTAACAATGGTGGTCGTGGAGGTTTTGTTTTGGATAAACCTTACTTCCTGGCAGTCGATCAGGATACAATTGACTTGAAAGGGAATTGGAAATACAAAGTAGGGGCTGAAGTAAAACCATTAGAAAGTCAAACCTTTATTCGATGGAAACCAGCAGGACTGTATAACAGGATGATATCACCTTTGCTGAAGTACAGTTTAAAAGGAGTGCTTTGGTATCAGGGAGAGGCGAACACGAAGGATCCAAAAAAATATGGTCAATTGTTTACAGCTATGATCAAAAATTGGAGAGAAAACTGGATTCAAGGAGATTTTCCATTCTTGTTTGTGCAGTTGCCTAATTTCATGGAAACAAAATCACAACCAGCGGAAAGTAATTGGGCGGAAGTAAGAGAGATACAACGTCAAACACTTTCATTGCCTAATACAGCAATGGCCGTTACCATTGATATTGGAGAATGGAATGATATTCATCCACTGAACAAAGAAGATGTAGGTAAACGACTTTCAATAGCTGCACAAAAAGTAGCTTATGGAAATAAGAAAGTAATCTATTCAGGGCCTACCTATGCTTCGCATGTAGTTGAAGGCAATAAAATTATCGTAACATTTTCCAATACCGGAAGCGCATTAGGATCGAAAGAAAATTCCGCATTAAAATATTTTACGATTGCAGGTGCTGATAAGAAATTTGTTTGGGCTAATGCCAAAATAGAAGGTAACAAAGTAATTGTTTGGAGTGATGAAATTACTAATCCTGTTGTTGTTCGTTATGCATGGGCGGATAATCCGCATGGTGCAAATCTTTATAACAAAGAGGGATTACCTGCTTCACCTTTTACTACTGAAAAATAATCAAAAGACTTTCTCTTACTAAACGACTAAGAATTTTGCATATGACAACCCGAAAAATATTGATCCTCTTTAGTATAGTGTTCTTTGCATCATCACTTCCTGCACAAGACAAATACATTTCTGCAACAAACGGAACAGGAAATTTTAATCTGTCCTCATCTGGTAAATCGACTTCCCTCTGGATTAGTGCAACAGAATTTCCAGGAGTGCTTCGGGCTGCAAAGAATCTTCAAGAAGATATTTCTAAAGTCACAGGTGTTAAACCTTTATTGTTAACCGGTAAATCCAAAGAGCGAGAGGCTGTCATCATTGGCACGATTGGCAAGAGCGAATTGATAGATCAACTCATAAAGAATAAAAAGATCAATGTAACATCCGTTCAAGGTAAATGGGAGACCTTTATCATTCAGGTAGTTGAGAAACCAATGAAAGGTGTTGACCGCGCATTGGTGATCGTTGGTAGCGATAAACGAGGAACCATCTATGGAATTTATGACGTGTCTAAACAGATTGGAATTTCTCCATGGCATTGGTGGGCTGATGTACCTCCAAAGAAAAGTGCAAGCCTGTTTGTTTTACCCGGTGCTCATACACAAGGTGAGCCAGCGGTAAAGTATCGTGGAATTTTTCTTAACGATGAAGAGCCGGCATTGGGAAGGTGGGCTGTTGAAAAATATGGTGGATTCAATCACGATTGTTATGAAACTATTTTTGAGTTAATTCTGCGATTGAAAGGAAACTACTTATGGCCAGCCATGTGGTGGGCAAGTTTCAATACAGACGATCCGTTGAATCAAAAATTGGCAGACGAATATGGAATAGTAATGAGTACAACACACCACGAACCGATGATGCGCGCTCATGCTGACTGGAAAGCATTTAAAGGCACAGCCGGACCATGGAACTATGAAACCAATGAAGAGACGTTAAAGAAATTCTGGAGAGAAGGGATCGAACGCATGGACAATTACGAAAGTGTTATCTCTATGGGCATGCGTGGTGATGGTGATATGGCAATGACCGATGACACGAATATTGCATTACTGGAAAAGATCGTAAAAGATCAGCGTGAGATAATTAGTGAGGTAACTAAAAAGCCACTGTCTGAAGTACCTCAATTGTGGGCATTGTATAAAGAGGTGCAGGCATATTATGATAAAGGTATGCGTGTTCCGGATGATGTGACTTTGTTGTTGTGTGATGATAACTGGGGCAACAACCGGAAATTTCCTAAACTCGAGGACAAGCCACGAGCCGGTGGATACGGAATTTATTATCACTTCGATTATGTAGGCGATCCAAGAAATTACAAGTGGTTAAATACGAATCAGATTTCGCGCACGTGGGAGCAAATGCACCTCGCGTATGAGTATGGTGCCGATCGTATCTGGCTTGTAAATGTTGGTGACCTTAAGCCTATGGAATTTCCAATTGAATTTTTTCTAGACTACGCCTGGAATCCCAAACTATGGACGGAAGATAACATTGGCGACTATAGTCGCTTGTGGGCAGAACAACAATTTGGAAAAGAACATTCAGCGGCCATTGGAAACATATTAACAAAGTACACTACATATAATTCCCGAAGAAAGCATGAATTGCTCTCGGCTGAAACATATAGTCTTGTCAATTACCGGGAAGCGGAAAGAGTCACCAAGGAGTATGAACAACTTACAGCTGAAGCAGAACGAATTTATGCGTTAATGCCGGCTGAGTACAAGGATGCTTATTATCAACTTGTTCTCCATCCAACGAAAGCCAGCGCCAATCTTTACGCACTTTACCTGGCAGTTGGAAAAAACAGATTATACGCTTCACAAGGTAGAGCGGAGACTAATGTACTTGCTGAAGAAGCCAGACAATTATTTAAGAAAGATTCGTTGCTTTCTCACTACTACAATAAAGTAATGGCCGGTGGAAAATGGAATCACATGATGGACCAGACGCATATTAGTTATACCTATTGGCAACAACCCCCTAAAGATGTTCTTCCTGAAGTAAAGACGATTACTTTGCCTATGGCAGCGGAGATGGGTGTTGCTATTGAAGGATTTACTCACTGGGAACTTCCTGTTTCAAAAATACGACCAATCGATAAAATAGAATTCCCCCTACTTCAGTATGATGGCTTCAATCAACAAAGTCAGTACGTTGAAATTTTCAATCGCGGACAAGTGCCATTTAATTTCACGATTGAAACAAATGCTGATTGGATTAAGCTTAGTGAAAATAAAGGTACAGTTGAAAAGCAACAGCGCGTTGAAGTCAGTATTGATTGGGCTAAAGCTCCGGTCGGAAAACATAGCAACTCAATTTCAATTCGTGATGCTTCAGGAAAAAGTGTTACAATAGATATATCGATCAACAACCCATCCTCGTCAGAACGAGAAACCGTAACTGGGTTTGTTGAAAGTAACAATTATGTTTCCATAGAGGCTGAGCACTATTCGAAAGTCGTAAATACCAATTCGATTCAATGGAAAGTTATTCCTGATATTGGTCGCACACTTTCCGGTGTAACTGTTTTTCCTGTTACAGCAAAGAGTCAATCTCCATCCGGTGACAGCCCACATCTTGAATATTCAATCAATGTATCGGAGAGTGGAGAAAGAAATGTAATGGTGTATGTTTCGCCAACGCTGAACTTTCACAATACACAAGGTCTTCGATATGGAATTTCAATTGATGATCAACCCGTGCAAATCATAAACATTCATACTGATATGTCACCAGAAGCTTGGGGAAAAATGGTGGCGAACAATATTAATATCACATCTTCCAAACATACTCTAAGAGCAGGCCATCATACACTTAAATTCTGGATGGTTGATTCTGGCATAGTGTTACAGAAAATAGTTGTGACATCAGGTGAACTTAAACCTAGTTATCTTGGTCCGCCAGAAAGTTTTTATAAAAAGAAATAGGCGCATTTATAATGGGTTACTCTTCTAATGCATTTTAAGATTTGTCCTCATGAAAAATATAATACTTGTATTCATAGTTTGTGTTTCCTTTTCAGCACAAAGTCAATCAACACCCAATACAGAAAAAGGCCTAAAGGATTATTATGAAAAATACTTTACGATGGGTGTCGCTGTATCACCGCGGGCATTGAAGACTGATGAGGCTCAACTTATCCTTCAGCAATTTAATGGTCTTACACCTGAAAACGCAATGAAGATGGGACCGATTCATCCGAAGGAAAATGAATACTTCTGGGCAGGTGCTGATTCCATTGCTGCTTTTGCTCAGCGAAATAAATTGAAACTTCGTGGCCACACACTATGCTGGCATCAACAAACACCAAGTTGGTTGTTTGTTGATGCCGAAGGAAAGGCAGTGAGCAAAGAAATTCTTCTTCAACGATTGAAAGATCATATCACCACGGTGGTAAATCGATACAAAGGAAACGTCTATGCGTGGGATGTTGTAAACGAAGCGATCTCCGACAGCAAGGACGAATACTTGCGAAACTCCGAATGGTTTAAAATCTGTGGTGAAGAATATATAGCCAAAGCTTTTCAATGGGCACATGAAGCTGATCCACAAGCTTTACTTTTTTATAACGACTACAATGAAATCAATCCGGTCAAAAGGGAGAAGATGTACAGGTTGGTCAAGAGTTTAAGAGATGCAGGTGTTCCTATTCATGGCATAGGACTTCAGGGACATTGGGCGATCAACGAACCTTCACGACAACAACTTGATAGCACCATCACGCGCTTTGCTGAACTTGGTCTTAAGATTCAGATAACGGAGCTGGATATTTCTGTATATAGAAAAGAGCATGATGCAAGAGAACGAAAGAAGGAAGACAATAACGCAGTCTTCTCACCAGAAAAAGAAAGTCAACAGTTAGAGGTTTATAAAACGTGCTTCGATGTCTTTAGAAAACATAAGAATGTAATTTCAAGTGTAACCTTTTGGAATATTTCGGACCGTTATAGCTGGCTTGATAATTTTCCAGTAAGAAATCGTAAGGATTATCCGCTTCTCTTTGATCAAAACCTGAAACCGAAAAAGGCGTATTGGGAGGTTGTAAACTTTCAGGAGGGCATTAAATTTTAATGCTTAGGACTAGAGTTTTTTTTTAAGTATCGAAAGCCTTTGACGGAATCATTATTCTGAGTAACAACAATTACCTTTTCTTTCCCAAGATTTAATCTCGCAATACTTTTTCCATCACCATCAACAAAAAATCCTGATTTGATTACAGATAGATGAGTAAAATTATTTTTACCATCTCCTAAAAGTGTTATACCTTTCAACGCATCATATCTTCCGGTAATAACTTCGGTAGCATAAGAATTTCCTACGGCTAATAAATCAAGATTACCATCACCGTTAATATCTTCTGCAAGCATTCCATACAACGGCCCCAGTTGTGCTTCTAATGGGAGTACCTTCGTTGCAAAAGTTCCATAGCCTTTATTTTCAAAATAGGTAGAGTGAAGAGTTTTGATTGTAAGCAAGCTGATATCTTTCTTCCCAGTCATTTTCAACAATTGTTCTGTAGTGGTTGCAGCGAACGTGCGATAGTAAAGAATATGTTTTTTAAGAGAAGGTACTTGTTGCGTAATAACATCAAGTGATGAAACTGGATAGGAAATGCCATCTTCATAACAACTTACAATGGGTTCTACAGATCCATTGTTATCAAAGTCGGCATGGTGGATTGTCATTGGTTCTTTCACTGAGGCGTGATAGGGACTGTTTAATCCAAAATTTCCAGCTACAAAATCGACATCACCATCGTTGTCAAAATCTCCGGCTGTTATCGAATTCCAAAAACCATTTGTGTCACCTAAACCGGTTTGAGTTGTTACATTGGTAAACTTTCCTTTTTCATTCTTGAAGATAGTGATAGGCATTGCCTCGCCAGCTACTATTAAATCCAGTTGGTTGTCATTGTTGAAGTCAGTCCATACTGATGAAGTTACCATTCCAATATTTTTTAATTCCGGAGCAATCACTTCAGTGACGTCAGAAAATTTACCGTGATCATTTCTTAGAATATAACTCGTGGGTGCAACAGGGTACTTTGAAGGAGTTGCCCTTCCGCCTATGAATAAATCAAGGTCACCATCCAAATCATAATCACCCGAAACAACACACGAACCACTGGTAAGCATTGATGGTAATGCCTGGATATTCTTTTTGAAATTACCTTTTCCATCGTTGATATAGAGGCGATCCTGATAACGAATATTACCTTCGCTGTATTCATTGCCCCCGCTTACAACATATAAGTCGAGATCATGATCATTGTCTGCATCAAATAAAAGACAGCCAGCATCTTCACTTGGAAAATCATCTGTATCAAATGAAATGTTCTTAAACGTTTTATTCTTTGTTTGAATAAGAATAGAACGCGGCTGACGATAAGAGCCACCAACATACATATCATCAAGTCCATCTCCATTTATATCACCGACTGTAATTCCAGGACCTTCTTGCGAAAGTTTGTGAAGTAACAAAGGCTGAAGACGGTAATCCATAAAGTCATTTTCAACATGACGATACGGTATAGTAGCTTCCGGTAATGTTTCGAATATGGGTTGATCAAATTTTGAATTTGTTTTGAGAGAAGGTTGACTGTGTTTATGATCGATATGTAAAACCTGATTAGTCTGAATATTAAATGAATTACTAAGGCGTCCATCACTCCATACTACACTGACAGTATCCACTGTGGTGTAAGAGCCAAGTCCAACATGAAGATAGTCTTCTACCGAACTTTCAAAACCTCTTGGTGTACTTAGAAAACGAACTTGAATTTTTCCATTGTATACAATCCGTATCTTACTTCCTACTCCGGATTTATTATTTTCTGATCCATGTAGTTTGATTCGTAAATAATTTGAATTGGGTGTTTTTTGTTCGATCAAATTGTTTCTGTACACAAACGCTTTGGCGTCAATATTATTTACAACCAGATCCAAATCGCCATCACGATCAAGATCAGCATATGCAGCACCATTGGAGTACGAAGGAATGGAGAATCCCCAGTCGTCTGTTACTTTACTGAAAGTAAAATCTCCATTATTTTTATAAGCATAGTTTGGAATGTGAATACCCGAACGAACAGCGAGTGAATCAGAGAACGCTTTCTTTTGTGAAGGTGCATCCATAGTAGTTAATGCTTCTCTTCTGAATTTTACAAAGTCAAGATCGGTAACATCTTTTCCGAAACCATTGGTGATGAAGATATCCTGATGTGAATCATTATCATAATCAGCTAATAATGCTGACCAACTCCAACCGGTTTTATATATTCCAGCCAACTGACCAATCTCACTAAAAGACCCATTCCCATTATTTAACTGAAGCGTATTGCGCATGTATTGATACGAATAACCATGATTAACAGAATAGTAAAACCGATCATATTGATTCGGTCCATACATGAGCATTCTTCGATAATGATCTTCTGGTAACATATCAACTGCGATGATATCCATCAGGCCGTCATTATTAATATCACCTACATCATTTCCCATGGCGAAGTGACTGGTGTGTTTAAAGTACTTATCGGATTTTTCTGAAAATGTTCCGTTGTGGTTGTTTACATAAAGTAAATCATTAGACAGGTAATCGTTCGTAACATAAACATCAGGCCATCCATCTTCATTGATATCCAAAACCGAAACACCTAGTCCGAAGCCTTCTTCAATAATACCGGCTGCTTGTGAAACGTTTGTGAAAAAAGGATGAGTCAGCGATGCATCATAATCATTTCTATATAGTCGATCAGTATTGCGAGCGCTTCCATCATTTATAATGGGACGAGGTACAATGGCTGATTTTTCAAAACCACCTCCGGTAAGAAGATACATATCCAGATCTCCATCATTATCATAATCCATGAAAGCGGATTGGATTGATTCGCCCGCATCATCCAGTCCATATTCTTTTGCAGATTCTTTAAAGGTGAGATTACCTTGATTGATAAATAATTTATTTGGGAAGGCATCTTTATTACCCATTCCACCCGCACAGAGATAAATATCCTGCCATCCATCTTGATTGATATCGATTACGGAAACACCATATGCCCAAATTCCTTTTGTATCAATTCCGGATGACGTAGTGATGTCATCAAATTTAAAATTGCCTTTGTTGTGGTATAGTCTGCACGGAACCATGTTTCCGGTGAAGAAAATATCAGGAAGGCTGTCGTTGTCGAAATCACCAATGCCTACACCGCCTCCATTGTAAAGGTATTCGTAAGCCAGAATATTGATAGAGTCGTTGGTGGTGATTGTATTTTCGAAATGCACACCAGAAGAGTCGGGCGAGATTAATGTGAATAAGGTATCCGGTTTCGTTGGATTTTCTTTCTGACAATTTAAAAAGATGAAAGACAGAAAAAAAAATCCAACGAAACGTTTCATACCAAACAATTAACGATGCATTATTTTTTTACGAGGAATTTATAGACTGTTGAAGTGGAATAGTGTTCTCCTGGACTTAATACAACTGACGGGAATGACGGTTTGTTAGGAGAGTCAGGATAGTGTTGAGTTTCAAGACAAAGTCCACTGCGATGTTTGTAAGCTATTCCTCCTTTTCCAATTAATGTTCCATCCAAAAAATTTCCAGAGTAAAACTGAAGGCCGGGTTCTGTTGTACTCACTTCTATTACTCGTCCACTAGTGGGTTCAGATAGTTCAGCAACCTTGCGCAATGTTTTTCCATCGGAAGGTTTAAGCACCCAGCAATGATCATAACCCAATCCAAATTTTAATTGTGCATCATCCTGAGCGATGCGAGATCCAATGGTTGTAGATGTATTAAAATCAAACGGAGTATTGGTCACCGATTTTAATTCACCTGTAGGGATCAATGTTTTATCAACAGGTAAAAGCTGAGGTGCATCCATCATCAGTTGATGACTCAGAATATCCTGATTTGCATCTCCTGTTAAGTTAAAATAAGTATGTTGAGTGAGATTTACGATTGTCTTTTTATCAGTAGAAGCGTGGTAATCAATCTTGAGTTCATCAGCATCGGTAAGAGTGTAGACTACTTCTGAGCTTAAATTTCCAGGATACCCTTCTTCACCGTCTGCGCTGGTATAGGTAAGTTTCAGTGATGATGAATCAGGTAGCACTTCAATATTCCAGAACACTTTGTCAAAACCTTTTAAACCACCATGCAAATGATTTTCATTATTGTTGGTAGCCAGCTTGTATGAAGTTCCATCGAGCGTGAATTTTCCTTTTGCGATACGATTACCATAGCGGCCAATCAATGCACCAAAATAAGGACTGCCTTTTAAATAGGAGGATAAGGAATCAAAGCCGAGTACAACGTCAGCAAACTGTCCTTGCTTGTCAATAGTTTTAAGTGATGTAATAATACCACCATAATTGATAACACTCATCTCAACTCCATTCGAATTGCGAAGGGTGTAGCGCGTTACTTCTTTTCCATCGGACAGAACTCCAAATGGTGAAGTGGTTACGGAATGTTTTGCAACAGGAGCCTGTGTTTCTTCAGAAACCTTTTGATCTTTTTTGCATGAAGTAAATAGAGCTAAGCAAATCAAGCTTAGTAAAGCAAATTGTTTCATAGTTTTATTTTAGAAGTGTTGTAGGCCATCCATCGACCCATTGGATTTCAGTTATTTTTAATTTTGGTTTTCCGTTGTCGGCAGCATCATAAGCATGGAACACAAGATAATCTTTTCCATCGAACGTATAAGCAGAATTATGACCAACACCATTCCATGCTGCATTTCCCTGAACAACTAGTGTTCCGCCACCCTGATCCATTCGGACTCCATCTTTATCAAGATATGGACCTTGAATCTTTTCTGAACGACCTACCATCACTTTGTACGTACTGTTCACACCGCGGCAGCAAAAATCGAAGGATACAAACAGGTAGTAGTAATTGCTCTTCTTAAAAATGAAAGGTGCTTCCACTGCACCTTCAGCCGGATCGCGATCATCGTCTTTAAAATCACGAGGTCGCTTCGATACAGTGTACCATTCTTGAGGCTCTGCTATTTGTTGAAGGTTCTCATTCATCTTTACCAATTTCATTCCACTCCAGAAAGAACCGAATACCAGCCACGGTTTCTGATCATTGTCAAAAGCAAGGTTAGGATCAATGGCATTCCATAAGTCGCGGCCGGGAATAGATTGAATTACTTTTCCATGATCAATCCATTGAAAATCTTTGCTGGCAGGATCTAATGTTTTGTTTGTCGCCAATCCGATGCATGAAGTGTTTTTTCCAAAAGCAGAAACAGAATAATATAAATAGTACTGACCATTATGAAACGAGATATCCGGAGCCCAGATATGTCCTTTGAATTCCGGAATGGTTTCAACGGCCCACGATGGAGGAGAGCTGAAAACAGATTTCTCTGCTTTCCAGTTTTTCATATCAGGCGAAGAGAATACAGAGATACCATTGCCTGTGCAAAAAAGATAACAGGTATTTCCTTGTTTGATCATCACAGGATCATGTACCCGAATATCCTGAGCAAAAACTTCAACACTAAAAATGAGCGCTAGGCAGATCAGTATCGTTTGTTTGCGTTTCATCTCTATTGTGCTTTGAGCCGTACAACTGAAAAGGAATGAGCAGGAAGCGTCACTTTATAATTTTTACTTTTACCTGTAATGCTATTTTCTACAGGACTGATTTGTGTTGGGTTGTCGAACGAGTTAACATCTTCCAATTGATTACTCTTTAATACCAGTACACTTCCTTTGGTTTGCAATTTTTTAGCACCATTGAATTTCAGATCGGTAATTTGTTCTTTGTCGGATGCATTTACCAACTTCACAATAATCTCTTTTGTGTTCTTATCCCAAACGGAAGAAGCATATAAACCATTTTGTCCTGTAACTTTTTCAGTGCCTGATAAAATGGAAAGCACGTTTGTTCCTTTATAGTTGGCAAACAATTTTTGAACATAATAATTTGGAGTGCCGTAGGAGTGAAGGTTATCAAACCAAATCAAATCGGGAGTCCATTGCCATCCTTCTGCATGAGCAAAGAGTGGGGCATAGGAAGATAAATGCACTACATCAGCATTGCGCTCAAGGCCAGTCATGAATGCTGCTTCAGATAGTGCACATAGCCAATTGTTTTTGTTATCAGGGCTTACGGTTTCTTTGCTCTGTGCTGCGTATTCTCCTGCAAATATTTTTGGACCTTTACGATCGTATTTGTCGTATCGGGTTGCGTTTTGTAAAAACCACTCCGGCTTGCGATAATAATGTTCATCCACAATTTCAGCATTCAATTCTTTCAACTCTTTTGAAGCGTAATCAAAAAGATCGCCATCTGGAAAAGGCCCTGCTCCCGAAACAATCTTAACATTAGGGTACTTTGTTTTAATCGCGGTTGAAAAAACTTTATACCGCTCAATGTATTGCGGTCCCCATTGTTCATTTCCAACACCGATGAGTTTTAAATTGAACGGTTCGGGATGACCCATACTAGCGCGTAATTTTCCCCAACCACTGGCAACATCACCGTTGGCAAATTCAATTAGATCCAAAGCATCCTGAATGTAGGGATCAAGTTCATTCATCGGAACGAGTTCCGCTGTATTAAACTGACACGCCATTCCACAACTTAATATGGGAAGAGGCTCAGCTCCGATATCTTCAGCCAATTGGAAGTATTCAAAGAAGCCTAAACCAAAACTTTGAAAATAATCTGGTGCAGGACGATGTTTGAACTCTGTATTCCAGCGATTCACCATTAACTCACGATCTTCTACTTTACCAATGGTTTTCTTCCATTGATAACGCGTTGCTAACTCGCGACCTTCTACAATACATCCACCAGGGAAGCGAAGAAAACCGGGTTTCATATCTGCAAGTAATTGAATCAAGTCATTGCGCAATCCGCCCGGACGTTGTTTCCAGGTATCTGATGGGAATAAAGAAACCAGATCGATATCTACAACACCTTTACCTTCAAACCAAAGATTTAGTTTCGCTTTTAATTCAGTTGCATTTGCTTTTAATGTAATGGAATATTTTTTCCAGTCTTTGCCAGATGGTGATACACTTGCCTCTCCTAATGATTTGCCTTTGCTGTCTACAAGTTCAACACGAATTTTTGGACTTCCTTCTTGTTGACTCGCCATAATCGAAAAAGTATAGGTCATATCTTTTTTAATTCCCATTCCAAAGAAGCCTTCGTTGGTTAAACCATATCCTTTGTCCTCAATTACATTAACACGGGCAAAGCGAGGATTTACAGACTCCTCACCGCGACTGATGATTAAAGCATTTCCCGAATTACTAGTAGAGAATCGATCATACTTTGCTTGCTCCCATCCCATAAGGGGTTGAGAGAATTCGAATGAACGATTCTTCACTAACTCGGCATAGAGACCTCCGTCTGCACCGTAGTTAATGTCTTCGAAAAATATTCCCCACATAGTTGGTTGGACATCGGCTGTGGGTTTATCGGTTTGTATGGTAAGTACAGTTGATGTTTGAGCAGATAACTTTCCTACACATATGATAATGAGGAGGAATGAAGCGAGTAATTTTTTGTGGTGCATATATTCTGTTTTTGGATCTAGATTCATTTTCATTGATTAACCGTCATTGCGAGGAAGCGTCCTGTCCCGATAACTATCGGGACAGGACGCTTCCTGATGAAGCAATGACGGAATTTTACTTTTATTTTCTTCCCCACACTGCTGTGCCTTCATTGTTCAACCCTGTAAAGACAAGACAGGCTTTTTTATTTTCCCAGTCTCTTCCACGCTCTACAATTACCTTGTCGGTAAATCCGTTGCTCCATGTTAATGTTAGCCACGGTGCGTTATAGGACCAAGTGTTGTTAGCGTCATTATTAATTTTACCATCCGCTGTAAGTGTCAAAGTTGTTGATACTTGAAAATTGGGCGATGTTTGTTCAGCAGAATATCCAGGCACAACAGTATAGCCTAAGATAATCTGTTGCCATTCACCGACCAGTTCACTTTGAGCAATAGAAGTTTGTTCAGTGGCGGCATATCGTTCGGGGGAAACAATTGGCCAGCCATCATCTGTCCAAAACATTTTGCGTACATGAAGCACCATGTAATAACTATCAACCCCGGGCCTTCCTTGATGTGCCATATAGTATTGTCCATCGTTCTCAAATACAGAGACGTGAGAAGTTCCTTGCCAACCACCATGACCTTGAAACTGATAGGGTGCCAGTATCATGGGTGTGTGATCTTCTTCTGTATTTATATCCACTCCATTAAAATCATAAAAAGGGCCGTTAGGAGAATCAGATCTTCCAACTCTTACATTGTATTTTGTTTGAAGCCAATCGTAGGCAATGAAGAGATAGTATTTATTTAAAGCTTCATTGTAAATAATTTCCGGTCCTTCAATGTTGCCATTTATTTTGTCTCCAGTAAATCCACGCTGAGCTATTCGAATACCTTTAGTGCCATTGGTTTCGGCAAGTCCGGTTGTTGGATTTAATTTTAAAATGTAAATACCATCCCAGGCTGATCCATAATAAAACCAATGTTCTCCTGCCGGTGTAACAACAACCGTTGGATCAATGGCATTCGTTTGAATTGCACTGTTGTCAAGCGATGTAACAACTAATCCCTTTTCAGTCCATGGTCCAATAGGAGAGGTTGATGTAGCAAGGCCAATAACACTTAAGCGTGGCTTTGCTGAAGAGAGAGAATAGTAGAGTCTATATTCACTTCCCACTTTATTTACATATGGAGCCCACAATGAATTAAAAGGTGTGCCCCCATTCGCTTTTATGAAATCGGAACCTTTCTTGGGTAATCCGCTAAAGACCCATCCTACAAATTGCCAATCGACAAGGTCCTTTGATTTTCGAATTTGAATTCCGGGAGGAACATCAATACCGTATCCTACATCAGTTCCATAGCAGTAATAGTAATCACCATCTTTTATGATGGAAGGATCATGAACATTGTATGGTCCCCATTTGGAATAAAAGTCGAAAGATGTTACCGAAGGATATGTATCGGTTATTTTATTAATATCAAAAGGAGTAGGTTCAACTATAACAGGAGGTTTAATCGGCCCGGATGAATCATCATCCTTCGAACATGAAGATAATACTACAATCCATGCCACGCACCTTACTGACAGTATTCGAATTGCGCCATTCATTACATCACGAGTCTTCATCCTTTACGATATTATATCCACTAGCATTTACAGATTAGTCTGACCTTTACTTTTATTTCACCTCCAGCACCACAACAGAGAAGGGAGGAAGTTTTACCTGAAGTGTGTTATTTTTAAGCTGAGCATCTTTAAATATGCCTGGCTTTATTTTTTCGGGTTGTTCAAATGAATTGTAATCCTGGAGTTTTGCAGAGGTTAGTACACGACCTGTTACCGATTTGTACGGTGCACCGTTCACATCAATTGTAATTTGTTGTGGATTTTTTGGATCAATGTTTACCAATGAAATATGAGTTACGCCATTCTTATCTACCGAAGCAGATGCAGAAACGGCTTGCAGTTTCTCTTTTCCAAATACGTAGTCAGATGAAGTAACGCTGATCGGAATGAGCTTAGCATCCTGATGAACATTATACATCTCCATTACGTGATACGTTGGTGTAAGGATCATCTTTTCTTCTTTCGTTAATATTACAGCTTGCAATACATTAACGGTTTGAGCCAAATTGGCTACTCGAACACGATCTGCATGATTGTTAAAAATATTTAAAGTTGTTCCTGCAATCATTGCATCGCGCATTGTATTTTGTTGATAGAGAAATCCGGGATTGGTTCCTTCTTCTACATTATACCATCCGCCCCATTCATCCACAACCAAAGCAATTTTTTTCTTTGGATCATATTTATCCATGATGGTGGAATGTCGTGTGACTAGTTCATCCATCCATAAAGCGGACTTTAATGTTGCAAAGTATTGTTCTTCATTATAATCAGTAGCTGACCCTTTTGTATTCCAGGTTACAGTTGAATAGTGATGTAACGCTACACCGTCTAACATGTGGTGTGGAATATCGCGCATCAATACTTCAGTCCAATGGTAATCGGCTTCGTTAGCACCTGATGCAATTCTGAATAATTTACTGGTGTTGCTCCAGTCTGTCATAAACGTGGCGTATTGACGGTAGATATTTGCATAGTACTCTACCTGCATATTACCACCACATCCCCAGGCTTCATTCCCTACACCCCACAGAGTAACGTTCCAGGGTTTCTCTCGCCCGTTTTGTTTGCGAAGGTTTGACATTGGGCTCACACCATCGAAATTTACATAGTTTACCCAATCTGATAATTCTTTTACTGTGCCGCTTCCAACATTACCAGCCAGGTATGGCGTTGCGCCAATCGCTTCACACATGTTTAAGAAGTCATGCGTTCCAAAACTATTGTCTTCTGTTACGCCACCCCACCATACATTTACCATTTTAGGTCGGTTGGCTTTGGGGCCAATTCCATCCTGCCAATGATAGGTATCCGCAAAACATCCACCGGGCCAACGCAGGTTAGGTACTTTTAATTTCTTTAGAGCTTCAATAAGATCCGTGCGAACCCCGTCATGATTTGGAATAGTTGTGTTTCCTTCGCCAACATAGAAACCTCCATAAATGCATCGACCCAAGTGCTCAGCAAAATGACCATATATGTTTTTGCTGATGATGGTTTTTGTATCCTGGGTGTGCATGGTTATCCGGTTATCCGTTTGTGCATAGACCGAAAGAGCCCCCGATAGAATGAGGCTTAAAGAAAGAACATGGAGTTTCATAGATGTCAGCGAGTTTTAGTTTGAGTTTGCTTTATTAGTACTATATAAATATCGTTATATCATTCTGTATTGACACCTTGGTTCTGGAAGTAAAAAGGTGCGCGATTCGCGCACCTTTTTAGTAAAAAAATAATCTTAGTTATTATTATTCGCATCGTTACCAACAAGATTTACATTTAAATCAAGCTCTGATTGAGGGATAGCAATATATTTTCTATTCGGAACAAAATTTTCAATTTCTTCATCATTCAATTTCAATTGTGCAAGCTTTGCTGGATCATCCAACCATCCCCAACGCTTAATGTCATACCATCTTAATCCTTCAACTGACAATTCCATTACACGCTCATGTGCTAATTGCTCCATAAATTGAGTTACTGTGTAACCTGCAAATTCAGCTTCCTTATCAGGTAAATTGGCGCGATCTCTTACACGTTGTACATGCTTGGCAGCTTCAGACATGTTTCCGGTATTGGCCAGGCATTCAGCATACATAAGCAAAACATCTGCAAAACGAATAAGGGAATAATTAATACCACAAGTAGCCCAATTGCCGCCCGTTGCTGCAAGTGTATACTTCTTTAACCAATATGAATCGAGTGGTTTATTGAATTCACCAGGTCCACTACCCCAAGGTACTCCATAGGCAGTAGTGTAACCTTCAGCAGGTTCGTATGAAAGAATTGTGGCGTGATAACGAGGATCAAGTTTTCCATCGATGGTTGTATCTTTTCTCATTTCATTGTAGAGAAAAGCTGTTGGACCATAGTCACCGAAATCGTTTATGGAGTACGTTGGAGCAAGTGCTGAAAACTGTCTCCAGCCTGAACTTGGATCTCCTCCCCAATTATAAATAGGAGCATCACTTTGTGTAAACTCAACCCAGAAAATTCTTTCTGGATTAGTAGCTTCGACAGACGGATCTTGCGAAAACAGATCTGCATAATTTCCTAAATCATAAACTTCGGAATCAACAACGTCTTTAAAAAATGGTAATGCTTCTGCATGCTTGCCTTGATACAGAAGAACCTTACCCATTAGAGATCGTGCTGCTCCGCGAGTTGCCCTACCTACCTGATCTCTGTCTTGGCCAGTTACGGTTCCATAATCATCCGGTAGCATGCTGATCGCTTTTTCCAAATCTTCAGCTATCTGAGCATAAACATCTGCTTGTGTAATTTCCTTGTTTGACGGATATAGTTCTGCAGTCCCTTCTGGTGTCCTTAAAACAAGCGGTGGAATTTCATAGATATTTGTTAAATCAAAATAGGCAAACGCACGCAGGAAATAAGCCTGACCTAGCAACCTGTCTCGAAGAGCAGCGTCTAGATCTGGAACATCCGGAACGTGCTGAAGAGCCTGATTAGCCCGACCTACCATAACATAGTGGTCTCTCCAAGGGAACTGCATGAATTCCTCCGTTGACTGTGCGATGAAATTAGCCGGAAGCTCCCATGCTGGAAAGCCGCCTCTTGAATAAATTTCATCTCCCCTGCCATCGCCAATGGTAGGTGTGATTCGCTGATACATTCCATCAACGATTAACGTATTATAAATAGCATCCACTGCTGCCACAGCCTGATCTTCATTGGTATAAAAATCACCCGTTGAAAGTCGGTTAGGGTCAGTTATGGATAACTTATCATCGCAAGAGCTAGCCGCAAGAAATGCGCAACCCAATACAAATATTCTAATTATTTTCTTAAACATGGCTGATTAAAATTTAAGTTGTACACCAATCATTGTTGTTCTTGGCCTTGGGAAAGTGCCGTAGTCAAATCCAGGATTTAGAATGCCGGCCTGAAAATCAGGATTGTATCCTTTGTACTTGGTGAAAGTGTGAACGTTTTGAATTGTAAAATATATTCTGGCACTCTTGATTTTGGCCTTATCCAAAACTCCATGTGGCAGCGAATAGCCAAGTGAGATGGTATTTAGTCTGAAATAATTTCCTTTCTGAAGCCATCCTGGTCGGTTAGAGTCTCTTCCATTAGCATTTCCGTCCTGAAAGATCATACGGGGTATGTCTGTATTTGTATTCTCTGATGTCCAGCGGTTAAGGATATCTTCATGTCTATTGGTATATCCAAAAACATCCGATCCCATTAAGCCTCTGTAAATGTTGCTATTGATAAGATTGCCGCCACTACCATTTCCGAAGATCGTAAGATCAAAGTTTTTATAACTGGCTACAATGTTCACTCCATAATAGTATGTTGGCATTCCACTTCCAAGAAATTGACGATCCGCGTCATTAATAACACCATCGTTATTAAGGTCTTTGAAAATCACATCTCCGGGAGACGTAGTTGGAGATTGAAAGGCATGTTTGGATTCATCAAAATTAATGTCACTTGGAACTACTGTATTAATTTCATTGGCGTCCTGAAAAATTCCTTCATAGACATATCCGTAATGTTCACCTATTGACCTTCCAACAACACTTCTTGCTCCTGCACCTTGGATATGCGGAAGAGGTCCGAGATCCAATACTTCATTTTTAACCGTGTAAAAATTGGGCGAAACATCTATTGTAAAATCACCAAATGTTTTTCTATAGCGTCCTGAGATTTCAATACCTGAATTTCGAATGGACCCGGCATTGGTTGAAACCGTAGCAACCGGTGAGCCTGCTGACGCAGGAATAGGTAAATCAAGTAAGACATCATCCGATGTGTTTGAATAGTATTCGGTGGTGAACTCAATGGTTCCATTTAAAAAAACCGCATCAATAGCAACACTTCTGGTGGTTCTGGTTTCCCATTGTATCGATTCATCTACTAAACCAGTAACTGCGGCACCTAAAACTCTTGTATCACCAAACTGATATGGAATAGCACGGTTGATAGTACCATAGTATTTAAAATTAGCGATGTCTTGATTACCTACCTGGCCAATACCACCTCTCAATTTCAGTTCGGAAATAAGATCGGGCAGTTTGAAATCATTGTGAATCTTCCATGCTAAACTAACCGATGGAAAAACTTTATACCTGTTTTCTTCGCGGAATTTAGAAGAGCCATCTCTTCTGATATTAGCAGTTAGCAAATATTTGTCTTTATAAGAGTAGTTTATTCTTCCTAAGAAGGAAGCCAATGCTGCTGGTTGTTGGTTATCCGTAGCGGTGATGGTAGCAGCACTTGCAAGCGATTTGACATACGGTTTTTCAAGTCCGGCTCCGATTGTTCTGATTTCTCTAAAATCAAATTCCTGATAGGTTTGTCCTGCAAGAATTTTAAAATCGTGATCACCAATTACCTTATCATACGTTAGTGTGTTTTCGATCAGGAATGAACTGGAGTTACGTGTTCCTACCTGATATTGTGCAGTGGGGTTAGGAAAAAAATATCCAAGATCGTATTGAGGAACAAATAACTGATCGGTGATGGCAGTTTGATCGTATTGAAGGCTGGTTCTAAAATTCAATCCATTTACGATTTCTACTCCACCATACACATTTGCGAGAATTCTATTTACCACAGTTGAGTTCTCAATTAATGTATTAATACCCGGAACGTTTAGTGTAATCGAGTTATGGATCGTTTGATCAGCACCGCCAAATCCACCTTCACGACTTGGATCATAAACCGGTATAGTAGGTGCAGCTTGCACCAGGTCATTTACAAGAGAAGGGCGACCGCCTGGCAAACTGATAGTCGTGGTAAAGAACAACGGGTTTTCATCTGATCGCATGATGAATGCATTCTCACCGAAGGTAAATTTACCAAGCTTTGTCTCCGAGTTTACGCGAAATGAATAACGCTTGTAATCAGGACCACTTCCCACCAAGGTTCCAACATTGTCGAGATAATCAAGCGACATGTAGTAGTTGGTGCTTTTCGTTCCACCGGAAATGTTCGCTGAGTAATTCTGAATGTAGCCATTTTTATAACCTTCATCTTGCCAATCCGTGTCTACATCATCAATAAAATCGGGAGAGTTAGGATCGTTGCCTGGCAATGGACCTAAACCCGCATTTGCCCTGGCTTCATTCATGATCATCTGGTAGCCTTCGCGTTTAAGCACTGGAATTCGTTGTGGTACCTTTTGAAAGCCATAATATGCATTGAAGCCAACAGAGAACGCCTGATTTTTCTTTCCACTTTTTGTGGTAATGATAACGACACCATTAGCAGCACGATTACCATATATCGCACCGGCTGAAGCATCCTTTAATACCTGAATGGATTCAATGTCATTTGGACTTATGTCTCGGATTCCACCCATTAACGGGAAGCCATCTACAACATACAACGGCTCGGCACCTGTACCTTGTCCAAAAGTACCTACACCTCTTATGCGTACAGATGGAGCAGCCCCAGGTTGTCCATCACTGGTAATGGCGACACCGGCAATTCTTCCCTGCATCATTTGAGTAATGTCGTTGGAAGCCTGCTTCGCCATTTCTTTAGGGTCCGCCAGACTAACAGCACCCGTAAGATCACTTTTCTTTTGCACACCATAACCCACCACAACAATCTCTCCTAATGTGCTTACATCCGTTGACATGTTAATATTAATCATGGTTTGTGTACCCACTAAGATTTCCTGACTTTCATAACCAATGAAGCTGAATACTAGAATTGAGTTGCTATCGGGAACTTCAATGCTGTATTCACCATTTGCATCGCTGGAGGTTCCAATCGTTGTTCCTTTCACTAAAATGTTTACTCCGGGCATTCCAGATTGATCATCTGCTGACGCAATTTTTCCAGTTACGAGTTGTGTAATAATTTCTGGAATTTTAATGGGTATTTTTTCAACTTCGACCACGCGGGTAACATGAATGTTTTCATTGATACGTCTGAACCGAAGATCTGTTTTTTGAGAAATCTCTTCCAGTACTTCATAGAGTTTTTTCTTTGAAACTGAAATCGAGATTACATCTGTATTCGTAAGATTGACATGGTTGTAGGCGAAATTCAGCCCACTGCTCTTTTCAATCTTTTTAAATACCTCCTGAATAGAGGCGTTCTCAACATCAAGCGTGACGTAGATTTCCTTCAAGCTCTTGCGCTGTGCTAAGGTGCCATTATTCGACAATAAAACGGTCGCTGTTGTACAGGTTAAAATGAGACCGTAAAATGCGTACCTCGTCATGATAAGTACTTTTTTAAGTAATGATTGTATCATACCTTTGAAATGTTTGTTTAACTACAAATTGATTGTGGCATCTCCCGGATCGGCTAAAATCTTTGGGGGAGTTGCATCAGGAAGGGCCGGTTCCAACCGGCTCTTCTACTTTATGTTGAATTGTCTTCGTCCATAGGTGATCAGGAGTTAGTTGGGTTTAGTAATAAAGACTTTTTGCCCCACGATTTTATATTGAAAGTGAGAAGAGTAAGAGATTCCATTCAATACGTTTTTCAAGGTTTCTTTCGTGAATTTACCAGTGTATAATCCCTTGACTTTAAATCCTTTTTCAACAACAAATTCAACATTATACCACCTGGAAAGATATTGGCTCATTTCATTGAAGTTGACGTGATCAAAAGCAATAACACCATCGCGCCAGGAGAATACCATTGGACTTACAGATGATTTATTCAAGACGTGGCTCTTTTGATTATAGGTAGTCATCTGTGTTGGAAGAATCATTTCAGCTTGACCTGCTGAAGTCTCTACTGAAACCTTTCCTGTCAATACAGCTACGTAATTGCTATTTTCATTTTCGTAGGATTGAATATCAAAAGAAGTACCCAGTACACGGGTGGTAAAATTTTTAGTGTGTACCACAAACGGTGCATTTGGATTTTTCTTTACATCGAAGAACGCCTGCCCGGTAAGATAAACTTCACGTAGTGTATCTGAGAATTGAGTTGGATATTGAATATCGCTCATGCAGTTCAGTTCTACTGTTGAGCCGTCAGGAAGAGTGAAAGAAATTTTAGCGCCTTTGGGAACAGACTTTGTCGTGTATTCCACTAATTTTTTACTTTCTTCAGGTTGTTGACGAAAGAAAAGTGTGAACAAAGCAACGCTTGAAAAAAGAAGTATTGAAGCGGCAACTAAGAACCAGGCCTTCGTATTTGTTCTATTTGAATTGAGTGTATTTTGCTTAATGTTCTCTTCCAGTAAGTTGTCTAAGATTCTAAAGTAGGCACTCTCACTCATCGCATGCTTTTCTTTCCATTCAAAAGAGAGGAGCAAATCACGAGAGGTGCTGAGCAGCTCTACTTTATCCGGATTTTGTTGTAACCAACGCTTCCAGTATTCTTCAGTTTCCTTATTGGGAGAAAGAACCCACTGCACGAAATGTTCATGCTTTAGAAAATCGGCCTCAGTCTCCGGAGAAAATTTCATTGTAAACGGTTTTTGTTCTTGTTATATGTAAAGAGACATAACCCGGAAAAATGACTACATCGTTTTTGCATTTTTTTAATTATTTTTTCAAACAGTCTTCAAGGCTCTTTCTTGCAGCGCGATGAAACAATCACCGCAATAGAATGATGATAAACTTCGTATCAGATGAATTGATTATTTGGAGAATATAGATTGGCTTTCCCTTGGGAGGAACGGAGTAAAGGTGTTGGGGAATTTTTTAAATAAAGAGGGAAGAAAGAATTCCTGTTACTACAGTAAGTTCTTTCTTCCAGGCGGAGAGAAGTTTTGAAAGTGAATCAAGTGCGCGATAAACAATGGTTCTGGCTGACTTGCTATTTAGTAAGTTCATCGTCTTAGCGATTTCAGCATAATCAAGATCTTCGAAATAATGCAATACGATTGCCTCACGTTGGCGAGCGGGTAACTTGTTACAAAATCGCTCAATGATTTTCTTCTGATCGTTGTGAATGTTTGTATTCACCGATAGATAATTCTGATCTACGGTAATTTGAAAGCCTTCATCTTCCATATCATCATGAAGGTCTATTTTGTTCGCACGTTTTACCTGCCGAACTAATGATCTTCTGAAGGAGGAGTAGAGATAAAACTTGACACAAGTAGCCACACTTAATTTATCGCGTGTTCGGATTAGATTTAAAAACACATCCTGAACAGCATCCAAAATCAAATCTTCATTTCGTGTAAACTGTCGACCATAATTAAAAAGTTTGTTGGCGTAAAGACGGTAGAGATCAGCAACAGCTGAGTCACTTCCGCGCAAAAATTCAATCCAGATAGTTCCTTCATTAGAAGATGATGCTTCCATTATGTCCTTCTGATGAGGATAGGAATCAGACTGGTTGATTTTTAAACTTTGTTCTGCCATATTTTAAAGTGTTTTTTACACACTTAATCAAACGTTTGCATAGTTAATAATCCTATCAATCGATTGCAAGAGAACGGTAAAAATAATTTTGATTTTTGTAAAATGAGTTGTGATTTGTTCCGAAATGCACCCAAAAACCACTTTTTATTCTAAAAATCGAGGTTTTACGTTTATTGAGCCCTTTTCAGGAAGTGCCAGAGTATGGTTTTGGGATGATTATGAACTGGAAATAAGAGGTGTGAGCGGTAGCGATTCTAGCTAGATAAATTTCACACCTTCCTGATGGAGCTTACCGTATTTATTCTTGTCAAATACGAAGTAGAAAGCACCCTTGCGGGATGACTCTTTCTCTTTTTCGTTCAACTTATTTAATATTCCAAGAGCCAGAATTTTGCGTGTAAAATTTCTTTTGTCAAGCTCTTGCTCATAAATCGCTTCATATAAATTCTGTAACTGAGGAAGTGTAAATTTCTCAGGAAGCAGCTCAAATCCGATGGGATGATTCGATACTTTCTGCTGAAGGCGTTCCTTCGCTTTGGCCATCATTTCTTTATGATCGAAAATCAAATACGGAATTTTATCCATCGGAAACCAGCGAGCCTCATGATCTTGCTGAAGCTGCTCATTGTACTCTGCAATATTAATAAGTGCAAAGTACGCTACTGAAATTACCCTGCCTGCTGCATCGCGATTCACATTACTGAAACAATAAAGTTGCTCCATGTAGATGTTCTTCATTCCTGTGAGTTGATACAGAACCCGGATCGCTGCATCATCGGTACTTTCATTTGGATTGACAAACCCACCCATCAGTGACCATTTTCCTTTCTCTGGTTCGAATCCACGCTTAATCAGCAAAGCTTGCAATTGCTGCCCATCAAAGCCAAAGATGATACAGTCAACGGCCACTAATATTCCTTCCTGACTTTTGTATTTATCGATATCCATTGATGAGCGGGTCTATATAATTTTAAATATCCTAAATATTACCAGAACTTAACATATAGAGCTGTTAAAATTAGAATGGTCATCACAATCATCACCAGTGTGGATGAACTTATCTTGAACATTTCGCGATCAATGTCGAATGCTTTTGGGTTAATTTTTGGTCCGGCAAGACTCATCAGAATCATCACCAACATGGTAAAGAAGAAGGAAAGACCCATGCAGATTAGGAATGGGATTTCATAACCACCTGTACCATTAGGGAACGCTGTGTAGAAGATCGTTTCATTTCCAAAAACTGCGGGAGCAAATTCATTGAAGAAAACAGACAATGCAAAACCGGTGATGACACCTGCAATGGCGGCTGCTCCAGTAGTACGTTTCCAAAACATACCTAAAATGAACATGGCGAAAACTCCCGGACTGATGAAACCAGTATACTTTTGAATGAAGGTGAAACCACCTTCTCCACCAATACCTAATAAATCTTCCCACGTAAAAATCACAGCAATGATCATGGCCGATACAACCGTGAGCCGACCCACCCAAACTAATTTTTTCTCATCGGCATTTTGATTGAAATACTTTTTGAAAATATCCAATGTGAAAATGGTAGAGATACTATTGGCTTTACCAGCTAGAGAAGCAACGATAGCGGCAGTTAACGCAGCAATGGATAAGCCTTTTAAACCGGTTGGAAGAAATCCTAAAATTGCTGAGTAAGCTCCGTCTTTACTTCCTCCCTCCAGTTGTGGAAGGTGACCGTTCTTATATAAGACGTAAGCCGCAATTCCGGGAAGCATTACAATTACAGGCATCATTAGTTTGAGAAAACCAGCAAAGAGAATTCCGGTGCGGGCTGTTTTTAAATCAGCACCCAATGCACGTTGAGTAATGTATTGATTACATCCCCAATAGTTAAGATTCACAATCCACTGACCAGCGAAGTACATGGCAAGTCCAGGCAGTACTAAATATTTATTAATGTATTCTTGAGGAGCATCCGGTGCTGGTTTGTCCAAAATCATTTTGAAGTGATCAGGCGCATTATCCATTAAAACTTTAAAACCGTTAATAGCACTGGAACCCATTCCGAATTTTTCACTTACGATAGTCAACGCGAGATAGGTTGTGGCTAAACCTCCAATGATCAATACACCTACTTGAATTACATCGGTGTATCCGATTACTTTCATGCCACCCAGTGTGATTACTAACGCAAACACTGCGAGTCCTATCATAATAAGATGAAGTGATTCTCCACCAACTAACCCGTTAATAGCAACAGCACCTAAATAAAGAATAGAAGTGAGATTGACGAATACATATAAAAACAACCAGAACACCGCCATAATTAACGCCACCGTTTCATTATACCTCGTTTTTAAAAACTGAGGCATGGTGTAAATTTTATTCTTAAGATAAATAGGGATGAACCATACAGCGATGATAATCAAAGCAATAGCTGCGATCCATTCATAAGCTGCTACAGCAATACCTACAAAATAACCTTCACCACTCATTCCAATAAATTGCTCTGCTGAAATGTTAGAGGCAATCAATGAAGCGCCAATTGCCCACCACGTTAACGATCCCTCTGCAAGGAAAAAATCTTTTGTATCCGTTACCGTTTTTTTCTTGCGTTGGTAAATCCAGTAACCGTATCCAGCTACAATAAAGAAATAGGTAATAAAGACCAGGTAGTCGGGCAAGGCGAGCGAAGTGTTCATAGAAAGATCAAGGTTTGTAGATTGGTAGTGCTGGTATGGTTTGAATACTATTTATAATACATTTCACTCCAGCGCAATTCATTCCTGAATTGATGAAGATCTGTTTTCTTGCCGATCAATACACATTCGATGTTAGCCATCTCGGCAAAGTCAATTAAATGTTCGGAGGTTAAATTCTGACTGTAACAGGTATGATGTGCACCGCCTGCATAAATCCATGCTGCACAACCGGTTTGCATATCTGGATAAGGTTTCCACAATACACGCGCAACGGGTAGTTTAGGTAAATCATGTTGAGGAGCAACGGCTTCTACTTCATTTACTAATAATCGGAAACGATTACCCATATCAATAACGGAAGCATTCAATGCCGAACCGGCTGCACTATTAAATACTAATCTTACCGGATCAGCTTTTCCACCAATGCCTAATGGATGGACTTCACACGAAGGTTTTCCATCGGCAATGGATTCGCAAATTTCAAGCATGTGTGAACCGAGTACCATTGGATTGGATGGATCAAAGTGATAGGTATAATCTTCCATAAAAGAGTTTCCACCTTTCAATCCACTGCCCATTATTTTCATCGCCCGAACTAAAGCCGCTGTTTTCCAATCACCCTCACCAGCAAAACCGTAGCCTTCGGCCATCAAACGTTGAGCTGCAATCCCGGGCAATTGAATCATGCCGTGAAGATCTTCAAACGTATCAGTGAATCCCTTAAAATTTCCTTCTTGTAAAAAGAAACGCAAGCCGGTTTCAATTTTAGCGGCTTCGCGTAGTGACGATGATTTATCTGCGCCTTTGCGTAATGAAGGAACTACATTATATCGTGCTTCATATTCAGCAGTCAATTTATCAATATCACTGTCGGATACCTGATTAATTACTTTTACTAAATCTCCAATGCCATAACCGTTTACAGAATAACCAAACTTTATTTCTGCTTCTACTTTATCACCATCGGTAACGGCTACCTGGCGCATGTTATCGCCAAAGCGACAAAACTTTCCGCCTTGCCAATCGTGCCAACCTGCAGCAGCACGCATCCATACATTTAATCTTTCCTGAACGTTTACATCCTGCCAATGACCTACTACTACTTTTCTATTAAGGCGCATGCGCGACATGATGAAACCAAATTCACGATCGCCATGAGCGCTCTGATTCAGATTCATGAAATCCATATCAATAGTAGACCATGGAATATCGCGATTGAATTGAGTATGTAAATGCAACAAAGGCTTTTGAAGGATCTTCAAACCACCAATCCACATTTTAGCTGGTGAGAAGGTGTGCATCCATGCAACTATACCAATACAATTCTTCGCTGTATTAGCATCCTGACATAACTGATAGATTTCTTCTGACGATTTCAGTACAGGCTTGAATACTACCTTCACTGGAATGGAAGATGAAGCATCCAGCTCTTTTACAATTTGTTGAGAATGCTCCGCTACTTTTTTTAACGTTTCTTCTCCATATAAATGTTGGCTCCCTGTTACAAACCAAACTTCGAGACTCTTTAAATCAATCATTGTATTTTGTTTTGTGCGTTATTATTTTGAAAGGATGTCAATGTTCTTTACTTCTTCCGGAAACCATAATTCCATTTCACCTTTGCCACGATGTGCCCATGCATAATAAGGAATGGCGGTAAAGCTTTGCTTAACGGTTGATACTGTATTTCCTGAAACGACAACGGCAGGTGTCTCTGATTTTATCACAGTAACTCCGTGCAATAAGTCACTTCTAAATTCAGTAGAGAATTGAGCATCTTTAGGCATAATGATATTGCTGGTCTTGCCATTGTTATCGGGCCACTCGGCACAATACATTAACGGACCGCGCTGAAGTGATACTTTTCCAATATCATCCTTTACATTTTTATTGGCGACTACTCTTCGAACTTCCATTGGTAAGTCTACTGCTACCACATCACCTTTCTTCCATGTTTTTGTTAACACAGCATAACCATTGGCTACAGAATATTCGACTGGTTTACCATTAATGGTGATGGATACTTTTTTATCGGAAGATGTTTCAAATGCATATAGATCAGAAGGCATTGCCTCATTTTGTGACCAGCCCGGAAGGCGAACCAGTACATTAAATGCAAGCGGTGATTTTGGATTGATATTGAAAACTAAATTTCCATCCCAGGGATAATTGTTTTTTTGCTCAATCTGCACTTGTTTTTTGTTAACTGTGAAAGAAGCGTTTCCACTGACAAACAGATTTACATAAATGTCATTGTTCTTTTGGGCGTAAACATAACCTGGAACAGAAGGTATCAAGCGAGTAACATTAGTAGGGCAGCATGAACACGTGAACCATCCGGATCGCTCACCTTCCATATCAGAATGTTTAAAACTATTTTTAATTTCCATGGCATTCGTATAGAAAAATGATTTTCCATCCATGCCAACCCCCGAGATTAATCCATTGTATAGCGACTTCTCTAAAATGTCAATGTATTTCGATTCACCATGCAATAAGAACATCCGGTGGTTCCAATAGACATTGGCGATTGCCGCGCAGGTTTCATTGTAGGCTGTTGCGTTTGGTAATTCATAATTATCTCCGAAACGTTCACCACTTCCCACTGCTCCAATACCTCCTTGAACATAAAATTTTTTACGAACCATGTTACTCCAAATCGTATCAATGGCTTTTAAGAAATCTTTATCACCTGTTAACGCTGCAACGTCAGCCACAGCAGCGTACAAATAACCAGCGCGAACCGCATGACCAATGGCTTCGTCCTGATCAACAACAGGTTTGTGATCTTGCCAATAGGCACCGTTCTTCCATGGGTCAGTGCTCTTGGAGTCGTAGCCATTATAATGTCCTCTTTCATCAATAAAATATTTAGCGGTCTCCAGATATTCTTTCTTTCCAGTGATGCGATACAGTTTCACTAATCCCATCTCTACTACTTCATGACCTGGAGCAACATGTTTTTTGGCTGGACCAAATACACTGCAAACCAGATCAGCATTCTTCAAGGCGATGTCTAATAAATTTCTTTTGCCTGTCGCCTGGTAGTGAGCGGCAGCAGCTTCATACAAATGCCCAGCGTTATACAACTCATGACTGTTGTCTCGTTCTTTTTCCCAACGCTCTTTGCCCGACCACGCGTGTGCTGCACTTGGATCAATGGTTCTTGCTGTGTATAAGTATCCATCAGGCTCTTGTGCATTTTTGATTTTCACAATGAGTGAATCAATGTAATCTTCCATTTTCTTATCCGGGAAGAGTGTCAATGAAAATGAAGCGCCTTCAATGGTTTTGTAAATATCAGTATCATCAAATGGATAGACCGTACAGAACTTACCGCTATGAGCTGCCGCCATTTCGAAGTTCTTTATACGACCCGTGCTTTCACACCGTTCGAAGGATGCCGGAATAGTTACAGTGTGATTAGTCTTGATGCGAGGCAACCAAAAATTATCATTAAAGTGCACTTGATTAAAAGGTACCACTTGTATTGGATAATCTTTTTGCTGGGCCGACAACTTTAATGTTGTGAGTATAACCAGAAGGAATAGAATCTTTTTCAAAATGTGTTTGAAGTTTATTGTCCGTAGTAAGAATCAGGGCCGTGCTTGCGCTCAAAATGTTTTTTGATGAGTGCATCTTTAAGACGCGGTGATTTAGGATTGATTTGTTCAGTAAGCATGGCCATCTGTGCAACTGTTTCCAATACTGCACTATTATAAACTGCTTTCTCCGGAGTTTTCCCCCAGGTGAAAGGCGCGTGATTGCCTACGAGAATCATTTCCACCTCTCCATAGCTCAACTTTCGGTCTTTCAAACAATTCATAATTTGAAAACCAGTTTCATATTCATAATCACCTTTGATCATCTCATCACTCATTGGCGGAGCACAGGGAATATCAACAGTATTATGATCAGCATGCGTTGTTCCAAAGATTGGAATATCGCGTTGAGCTTGTGCCCATGACGTTGCATAAGTAGAATGAGTATGAACGATACCACCAATCTTTTCCCAATGCTTATATAGAACAGCGTGTGTTTTAGTATCAGATGAGGGGCGAAGTTTCCCTTCTACTGTTCTCCCATCGAAATCAACGATCACCATTTTTTCCGGAGAAAGCTCATCGTATGGAACACCACTGGGTTTGATAGCAAATACCCCTAAGTTTCTATCGACTGCACTTACATTGCCAAACGTAAAAAGCACAAGCCCCAACCTAGGTAATTGCATGTTGGCTTCGTAAGCAGATTGTTTGATGTGATTGTATTTAGACATTACTCACTGGATATTAGATGTTAGACTGAACCTCAAGCATGAGATGCCGAAAGAATAGGCGATGATTTTTGATCAAGCAATGCACCAAGTGCTTTATATTTTTGGAAGCGTTTGGCATAAATTTTAGAAGCAGATGCATTGGGTTTATATTCCTGATCAAAGCCTTGTCCCATCGCTTTCATTGCTTCTTCAACAGTTGGATAAATTCCAGCGGCTGTTGCTGCAAACATGGCAGCACCTAAAGCACAAGTCTGTTCTGATTTATGAATTCGTATAGGCATGTTCATTACATCGGCCATCACTTGCATAATGTAAGGAGACTTGCGTGCAACACCACCAAGTCCGATGAGCCCTTTTACAGGAACACCTTCGTCATTAAAGCGATCAACAATTGCTTTTGCACCAAAGCACGTTGCTTCAACCCATGCTTTAAATAGATGAGGAGCCTCACTGCCTAAACTCAAGCCCGTGAGCGCACCTTTTAATAATTGATTTGCATCTGGAGTTCTTCTTCCATTCAGCCAATCGATCGCGAGCTCATTATTTTCATCTAAAGGAATAGCTGCAGCTTGTCGTGTAAGTTCAGGAATAAGTTTATCGAGTAGTTCATCTTTTAGTTTTGCAGCAACATCTGCGCTAACAATGGAAGATGATTTTAAAACATTTGTAATCGGCCAGGCTAAAACATTTTTAAACCAGGCATAAGTATCACCAAAGGCAGACTGTCCGGCCTCCAGTCCAATCATACCCGGAATGATAGAGCCATCTACTTGTCCGCAGATACCTCTTACTAATTTTCCATTCATGTCATTCTTTGGAACTACCATCATATCACAAGTGGAAGTACCCATCACTTTACTTAAGTGGTAAGGTTCAATCTGTCCACCGACTGCGCCCATGTGACAATCAAATGCTCCAACGCCAACAATAACATCGGTTGATAATCCTAAGCGCTCAGCCCATTCTTTACTTAATGTTCCAGCAGGTTTTTCTGCAGTATACGTGTCAGTAAATAATCGGGAAGTAAATCCTTTGAGTAGCGGATCAAGCGATGCAAAGAAACGTTCTGGAGGTAATCCACCAAATTCTTCTGCCCACAATGCTTTATGCCCTGCTGAACACACACCGCGCTTCATTTGGTTAACATCTTTTCCCCCTGTCAATAAAAATGGAATCCAATCACAATGTTCTACCCAGGAATAACATGCTCTGCGCACTGCTTCATCTTCGCGCAATACGTGAAGAAGTTTTGCCCAGAACCATTCAGATGAATAAATGCCACCGACAAATTGGAGGTAGTTGATATCATACTTTTCAGCATGCTCATTAATTTGTGCAGCCTCTAATGTAGAAGTGTGATCTTTCCATAACACAAACATGGCGTTCGGATTATTTTCGAAACCTGGTATAAAGGCTAATGGTGTTCCGGTTTTGTCAACGGCAATAGGAGTAGAGCCTGTTGTATCAACTGAGATGGCTTTAATATTTTTTTGAACTGCAACACCGGCCTGACGCAGACAATCCTTGATGGTTGTCTCAACGCCATCAACATAATCCTGAGGATGCTGGCGGAATTGGTTTTTGGATGGATTGCAATATAATCCATCGCGCCAACGCGGATAGTGAAACACAGCAGAAGCCACTTCTTTTCCGGTTAGTGACTCTATTATAATAGAGCGCACGGAATCCGTTCCGTAATCAACGCCCAAAACAAATGTATCCTTGCTCATATGGCTTAAAAGCGAACTAAATCGTTTGAATAGACTGCTAATGTACAATTAATTTTAATAAGTGTATATATAACAATTATTATTTTCAGATTTTTTGAACTGGAATTTTACTAGACTTCTGAATTCTTTCTTCTCAATAAAACCTAGGTATTCCATCAATTTGGCCAATTAATTTGTTCTCAACCACGATAGCCTTCATAAGGAAAGTATAATGACTGCAGTGGAAAAGGTAGACAAAACTTTGCTTGCGAGCAGAGTGAATGTACCTAATGGATTTGGAAATTATCATTAACTATTGAGCAGTGCTACTTTATCCACGTTCACAGCAAATGCGCGAAAGGACAATTGTATTTCATAGGAAGATCGTAGGGGCGCGTTATAAACCACCAATGACCAACTCGCCAGAAGCGAGTTGGTCATTGGTGGTTTATAAAACTCATAAGTATAATCCTGCCAATAGCAGGATTATACTTATGAGTTTCTTCTCGCGTGGACTACATACAGAGTTGCTTGCAGATTTTAAATTCCGCGTATGAGCACGCCTTGACTAAACATTGGCACTCTACCGGCTTACAAAATCTTTTTTTGACTGATCCCAACTTGGTCAGATAGCAATGCGCAGCTTATTTTTTTAAATATGAGGTATGATTTATCCTTTCTCAAGATATTTTTTTATAAACATTCATCTTCATCAGATACCCATGCAAACGATTTTTATGAACCTCATTAAGCTTACAGCACTATGTTGAGTGATGTACATAGAAGATTTTTTAATTTTTTTTTGGAGAATAATCCCGAATAGTTACATTTGTCTATCGATTTAGTAGACAAATCAATTCCCACCAGATTGATTTTATACAGAAGAAGGGAGAGAATAGGCTCGAAGAACTTCTAGCAACCTGTCACCACCAACGATAAGGTGCTAATTCCTACCAATGTTTAGTTGGAACTATAAAATTTTAAAACAATGAAAACAAAAAAGACTGTTCGTCACTTCATGTCCGGACGAATGCCGGAAAGAAATTTACTCTCCTCTATCAACGCACATTGTTGTTGCTGTTGATCTCATCCTATTGTCTATTCGCCAGCGTTTCGCGCGGTAGATAAACATGGCTTTCGGATGCACTTGAATTTACAGTCGTATTGGTGGTATGTCTGTGAACAAGGTGCATTCCGTGGCCGCCAATTTAATCTCTCTTAATTCATTTCAAACTTTAAGTACATGAAATCATTCGTCTCTATAGTTGTAATTTATTTTTTGCTTCTCATAGCCGGTGCATCATTTGCACAGGAAGCACCAAAAAATAAGATTGTTATTACGGGTGCTCGCTTTGCATATCCGTTGGTAGAAAAGTGGATTCAGGAATACAAAGCGATCAATCCTGAAGCGAACGTATACATTGAAGCGCGAACCGGTACTGATCCATCGGCCTATGATTTGTTAATTGAGGCTTATGAACCAGACAAGATTGTTAAAGAAAATCGCGAATATGTTTACATCGGCCGTTATGCTTTGTTACCTGTAGCAAATGCCCAGTCAGCGTTGGCTAAAACTTATCAGGACAAAGGACTTACAACGGAATTATTCAAACAGATTTATTTCAACGACATCTATGCTGATAAAAAAGATGCAAAGAAAATAGAAGGTAATTACACAGTCTATACCCGTTCGCAAAAAGCGGGCGCGCCTATCACCTTCGCCCATTATTTTGGATTTGAACAAGCGAACATTAAAGGTAAAGCTATCGCAGGAGCAGACGAGCATTTAATAAAAGCGCTTTTGAAAGATTCAGCGGGAGTTTCCTACAGTGTTCCTGGTTTACTCTATGATCTTAAAACCCGCAAACAGCGTGATGGTCTTGTTGTGCTTTCGGTAGACGCTGATGGGAACAATCGCCTTAATGCCGATGAGAAATTCTATTCAAACCTTGACGAGGTAATTCTGAAACTGGAATCAAGCTCACTGAAAAATATTCCAATCGAATACCTCCATCTATCCATCAGTAAGAACAATTCGAATTCTGAAGCATTAAAATTTTTGCTGTGGGTTTTAGAAAATGGTCAAACACATCTGCACGACTATGGATTTCTGAATCCTGAACCGAGACGCGTGCAGGAGCAGAAAGAACAATTCAAACAACTTGTTTTAAACTAATCAACAGTTAAAAATAGAAATCAAATTTTATGAAAAAACGAATACTAACGATAACCCTTCTTGTGATTACTCTGGGAGTGGCTTTTGCCCAGGATATCGTAAAGGGGAAAGTAAAAGATGAATCGGGTGAAGGCCTTCCTGGTGCCACGATCTTTGTAAAAGGGACATCCAATTACGCTGTCACGGATGTTAATGGAGCCTTTACTGTGAAAGGATCTAAAGAACTTCCGTTTACAGTCTTGATCAACTTGGTTGGATACAAAACACAAGAGGTAGAGATCTATGAACTATCCGAGGAAGCTGTTGATGTTTTTTTAAAGACGGATAATCTTCTCGATGAAGTTGTTGTAATCGGATATGGTGAGTTAAAACGAAAAGATATTACAGGTTCTGTTTCTTCTATCCCATCCGAATTGAAAGGGCAACCGGTTGCTTCAGTTGAACGACTCTTGCAAGGTGCTGTTCCTGGTGCCATTGTAACGCAAACTTCAGGTCAACCAGGGGGTGGTGTGAGTGTGCAGATTCGAGGTAGCAATTCAATAACAGCATCCAGTGATCCACTTTATGTAATCGATGGTTTCCCTATTAACAATGACTATGGTATTGCCGATGCAGGTGTTACAAATGGCCCTAAAATAAATCCGTTATCTACTCTCAACTCAGCCGATATCGAATCGATTGATGTATTGAAAGATGCCTCTGCTACTGCTATCTATGGATCACGTGGTGCGAATGGTGTAATTCTAATTACAACGAAAAAAGGAAAAGTAAATGAATCCAGTATTAGCTATGATGGATACTACGGTGTTCAAGATGTAATCAAAACAATACCCCTGCTTACAGGAGGAGAATGGTGGCAGCTTCGAAAGGATGCCGCTTTCAATACAAGTCCTACAGCAATTGCAAACTTAAAAACGGCTAACAAAGGTTATCTGGCAGCCGCTGAAGCAGGTGGTTATACTCTGGATACATTAGGAAATGGAACGGATTGGCAAAATGCAGCCTTTACTCAAGCTGCCATACAAAGTCATAGTCTTTCCATTTTTTCAGGAAGTGAAAAAACTAAAATAGCAATCTCAGGTAACTACTTCAATCAGGATGGAGTTATTCGAAATACAGGATTTGTTCGCTACTCGGTGCGATTTAATATTGATCACGAGTTCAATTCAAAATTCAGAATTCAATCTTATGTTAACATCAGTAGCATTGCCGCGAAAGTAGCACCCGATGCGATCGTAGCCAATTTACTTCAGTCTCCTGCAACTGTTCCGATTTATAAAGATGACGGAACTTTCCTGGTTCAGTCGGGACTTGATCAACCACTAGCCAATCCCATTAATTCATTATACAATCAAAAAAACGAAACCAAAACCAGACGTTTACTCGCTAACATTTCAGCCGATTATAAAATTGCTGAAGGACTCACTGCAAAAGTATTGCTGGGTACAGATGCTGTATTAAATAAGCAAAACAGGTATTTGCCAAATACAACGTTGGAGGGTTTAGCATCTAAGGGTATTGCATCAATCGGTGACATCAATACTTTTAATTGGTTGAATGAGAATACACTCAATTATTCAAAAATAATTGGAGGAATACATTCCATAAATGCAGTAGCAGGGTTTACAGCACAGCGATCTACAACAGAAAGTGTTATTGCCTCAGCAAATAACTTTTCAACCGATTTTTTTGAAGAGAATAACTTAGGTACAGCCGTTACACCTAATTCACCGTCATCAAATTATAGTCAGTGGTCACTGGCCTCATGGTTAGGTCGCATAAATTATAGTTTGAAGGAGAAGTATCTTCTTACCTTAACTATTCGTTCCGATGGCTCTTCACGTTTTGGTGGTGATAATAAATGGGGTTATTTTCCTTCCGCTGCCCTGGGCTGGAATGTTCATGAAGAAAGTTTTCTGAAGGACATTAAGCCTGTTACATTTTTCAAACTAAGAGGTAGTGTTGGAGTAACAGGTAATCAATCTATACCCCCCTATTCTTCTTTATCACAATTGGGTTATTTCCGCTACAACTTTAATAACCAAACGGTTTCAGGTTATGCACCAACCAATGTTGCCAATCCTAATTTAGGTTGGGAAAAAACATTTCAGGTGGATATAGGTGCTGATATCGGCCTGTTCAACAACAGGGTAGACCTTGTGTTTGACTATTACTATAAAAAGACAACCGATTTATTACTCAGTGCCATTGTTCCCGGAAGCTCAGGTCTTGGGGTAGGCGGTAATGTAAATTCGGGTCAGCAATCAGCTGTTTATCAAAATCTTGGTGCTGTATCAAATCGTGGATTTGAAGTCGGTATAAATTCTCAAAATACTATTGGACAATTTAAGTGGAATACCATTGTGGTTTTCTCCACTAATAAAAATGAAGTACTCGATCTGGGAAATGGAATTACCAGAATTGTTCCCAATACCAATGCACCTTCTGTTATTGAAGTAGGCAAGCCGCTCGGTTCATTCATTGTTTATAAAACAGATGGATTAATTCAGCCCGGTGAAGAAGGAGCATCTGCCTTAACCCCACAAGCGTTTAAAGGTGTTGGTGCACAAAAATATCAAGACATCAGTGGCCCCAATGGTGTACCGGATGGCGTGATTTCCCAGGCTTATGATCGTGTGATAATTGAAAATCAACCTGGAGTTAATGCAGGCTTTACGAATACATTTTCATATAAAGGATTTGATCTTGCTATCTTTTTTCAGACGACTATCGGAGCAAAATTATACAATCAAAACAGAGCTCAGCTAGAATTAAATAACGGTGCGGGTAATGGAAATTCGGCAGCAGCAGAAGCGTATCGTGTTCCGGGAACAAGAGGTGTTGATGATTTGGGAAATACCGATACGGATGTTAAAGCTGCTTATCAGGATCCTGCCATTACAGTGTCAGATCGTTTCATTGAAGATGCTTCTTATATACGATTGAAAAACATCTCCTTTGGATACTCTATTCCTCAATCCATTTTATCAAGAGTGCATGTTAAGTCATTACGGTTGTATGTATCAGCACAAAATTACTGGACGCATACCAAATATACCGGTTTTGATCCGGAAGCTAGTCAGGCGGGGCAGGCGCTGATTAATCGCGGAGTTGACTTGGGGGTTTATCCAAATAACAAATCAATTCAAGGCGGAATTCAACTATCATTCTAATTCCTCTTTTTAAAATTCAAAATAACAATCAAATGAAAAAGATATTTTATTCACTCTTAACGATCGTCACGATCATCACCCTTTCGTGCTCTGATTTTTTAGCGGAAGATCCACAATCCATTATCTCGGAAGATCAGTTTTACAAAACACAAACGGATGCTCTTAATGCCGTGAATGCTACTTATTTCTTTTATAACGCAGGTGGATCTAATGGATCGACACAGAGTGTTTACAATTCATTACTTCAAATCGGAATGGAGTTTGCCACAGATGAGCAATACCCTGGTCCCGGTGCAACTAATCCGGATGTAAGGTCTCTGTCTGTGCACAACCACTCTTCCGCTAATCGTACATTCTATGAAAACTGGCAGCAGCATTATGCCGGTATCAAAAGAGCAAACGTGGCGATTGAAAAAATACCTGCAATTGATTTTGGTTCCAACGCAGCATTGAAAGAACGTTATATCGGTGAGGCAAAATTCAATAGAGCATTTATATATTTCAATCTTGTTAGATTGTGGGGCGATGTTCCATTGATCGTAGAAAATCAAAATTATGTAAAGGCTCAGGATTATTATGTAGCAAAATCTGCAGCAACTGAGATTTATACTCAGATTGAAAAAGATTTAACAGAGGCTGCTGCTGTTTTGCCGAACTCCTACACGGGTGGTGACCTCGGCAGAGCGACTGCCGGTGCTGCAAAAGCGTTATTAGCAAAGGTATATTTAACCAAAGCATCATTTCCTTTGCAGATTACTTCACACTATCAGGATGCTGTTGACAAAGCAGAAGAGGTATTGTCCGTGGCTGATGGAGGTACAGGTGCATTTGGTTACAACTTGCGCACAAACTACTCTCATGTATTTCTTCCTGCCTTTAAAAATAATGAGGAACATATTTTCTCAGCGCAATACCTGGGAAATTTCCAGAGCCAGGGTAGAACTGATTTTCCAAGAACATTGCCACGTTTCCCTTCCAGTTTCGGAATCGTGGGTACCTATGCTGATCAGGTAAATTTCTACACAAAAGGAGCAGATAAATCATTCAATGTTTATAAACTCTATAAACCATCTGACAAGAGAAGGAAAGTTACTTTCGCTACAAAATTTGTTAATCCTAAAACAGGCGCTAAGTTCGGAACGCCTATCGCGAATGCTGCCTATCCAGGTGATTCTATTCCATACATTAACAAGGCTTATGATCCAAGTGCATTCTCTGCCGTTCCAGGAGAAGCTGCTACCAATGTAACATTACTTCGCTACGCTGAAATATTATTGATTCATGCTGAAGCTGAAAATGAAGCAAATGGTCCTACTGAAAAAGCATACAAGTCTCTTAACCGAATTCGAAATAGAGCCGGCCTTGCCGACCTAACGGCAGGGTTAACACAAGATCAATTTCGTGATTCACTTTACCTCGATCGTGAGTTAGAACTGGTGTACGAATATCAGCGCTGGTTTGATTTGATCAGACAACGTGATGCCGCGGGCAATCCGTCTTTCGTTCAAAAATTACATGATGCAGGAAAAGTAAATGCTGTCGACAGAAACCGCTGGTTCCCTATTCCTCAGATTGAATTAGATAACAATCCATTGTTGGAACAAAATCCACTTTGGCAGTAATCATATTCTTCATCCGTGTCCTTAATGATCTGGCCACGGATGAATATTTAAACCCTCTTCATTAAACACATTGCATCATGAACATTTACAAAAAAGTTAAGATTGCACTTTCTTCGGTTATCATAACCGGAAGTGTCATTACACAAACAGCAGCACAGCATGAGCCTGTACAATCGTATCAAGGAAAGATTGGTCGTAATCTTGCAGAGACGCAACAATGGTGGCCGGAAAGAAATAAAGCACTGGAAGGTTCACCCAATGTTGTTTGGATATTACTAGACGATGTTGGCTTTGGTGCGGTCAGTACATTTGGCGGATTAATTAAAACACCAACCATTGATAGTCTTGCTAACAACGGACTTCGGTACACGAACTTTCATACTACCGCGATATGCTCACCAACACGTGCAGCGTTATTGACAGGAAGGAATTCGCATTCAGTTCATATGGGATTATTTCCAAACACTGCGATTGGTGCTCCTGGCTATGATGGTTATATGCCATTTGAAAAAGCAACCATTGCTGAAATTCTTCGCGAGAATGGTTACAATACATACGCTGTAGGTAAGTGGCATCTTACACCACCATCACATCAAACAGCGCTTGGTCCTTTCAATCGCTGGCCAACCGGAAGAGGTTTTGATCATTATTATGGATTCCTTGGTGGAGCTACTGATCAATGGCATCCATTAACGTGGGAAGATAATCGCAAGGTGGAACCCGCTGCTGATGGAAAACATTTTAACACGCGCATCGCGGACAAAGCTATTAGTTATATCGCTGAACAGAAATCACTTGATGCTACAAAACCTTTCTTCTTGTATTATGCACCTGGAGCGGGGCATTCACCTCATCATGTAGCAAAGGAATGGTCAGATCTGTATAAAGGTAAATTTGATGCGGGTTGGGATAAATATCGAGAGCAAGTATTAGCGCAACAAATTAAGCTAGGCATAGTGCCGAAGGGAACAGTATTGCCACCACGTAATCCAGGTGTTAAAGATTGGGAAACACTTTCAGCCAATGAGAAAAAACTTTTTGCACGTTTCATGGAAGTGTATGCCGGCCTTGTTACACAAACTGATTACGAAATTGGGCGTGTGATTAGCTACCTGAAAAAAATTAATCAGTTAGACAATACATTAATTTTTATTTCGGTTGGGGATAACGGTGCGAGCAAAGAAGGAACATTTGTTGGAATTGTTAACACGAACGATCCATCGCAAACCGAAGAACAGCGCTTACAACAAAATATAGCTGACATCGATTTGATTGGAACTGAGTCTTCTCGTCCAAACTATCCGTTAGGGTGGGCACAGGCGGCAAACACTCCTTACAAATATTGGAAGCAGGATGCCAACTCAGAAGGAGGTACACGCAATCCATTAATTGTTTTCTATCCGAAAGGAATTAAAGAGAAAGGTGGTATTCGTAATCAGTATGCTCACTTGATTGATATTCTTCCAACAACAATCGAATTGATTGGTGCGAAAGTACCGAGTGTCATCAATGGCTATAGACAAGAACCTGTTGAAGGAACAAGTCTTGCATTCAGTATTAATAATCCGAAGGCAGCATCTCGTCATATTGTTCAGCACTATGAAATCATGGGATCACGCGCCATTTACAAAGACGGATGGAAAGCAGGAACATTACATAAGAAGGGTGAAGACTTCAGCAAAGACAAATGGGAATTGTATAATCTGAACGATGACTACAATGAACTTCATGATCTCGCAAACTCTAATCCCGATAAGTTAAAAGAACTACAAGATCTTTTTGATAGCGAAGCTGGAAAATATAATATCTATCCACTAAAAGATGGAACTGAAAAACAATTGGATTACACTCCACTCTTCGTAAATAATAATGCAGCACGAACTGTGTTCTATCCGGAAGCTTCTCAAGTGTATGGAGTAGCTAGTCCTATTTCGCAATACAAATCGTATTCGATTACTGCTGATGCAGAAATTCAAAAAGGGACTGAAGGTGTTCTGTTTGCATTGGGTGGTCGCTTTGGTGGTGTTAGTCTTTTTGTGAAAGACGGAAAACTGGTTTCAGCAAACAATACGGGTGTGAAATTGACTCACCTTGTTTCAAGCAAACCGCTCCCCACTGGAAAAGTAATTGTGAAGTATGTTTTGAATTATAAAGAGGCAAAAGAACCAAATGATGTTGCCGGTACGCAAGAGCTTTACATTAACGATGTAAAAGTTGCAGAAGCTTCTATTGTAAAATCACAGGCTAATATTCGCACGGGTGATGAGATCAATGTGGGAAGCGATTTGATAACGCAAGTATCCGATCGTTATAAAGGCCCTTTTGCTTTCAATGGAAAATTAAACAGTGTGGTAGTTGAAAATAATACTAATACCTCAGCTCCATTGGGTAGCCACTAAAGGTTAAGAATTCATGTTGCCAGTTATGGTAATCTCCGCTCCACTATTCAAGGCGGATAGTGTGAGTGGAGTTTCAACTTTTAGTATCACAGGGAGTATTGAGTATTGATTTCGGAGCTTAAAACTTTCAAGCATTTAAAGCAATTGCTTATGACACGTTCAGATGTAACGCTTTTAGTAAAAAAAATTTTGATTGGTATCATCGTCACGATTATACCCTTTCTCATTTTGTTTGGTGGGCTGTGGATTACACGGAAAGTTCTTACCCCTGCACAAGAAGAAATTGTTTCTCCATCAAAACCGTAACACTATGAAAATGGAAGCGCGTATTACCAAACGGATTTTTAGGAATGTACTGGTGAGCTTACTCATCTACGCATTGCCGATTATTCTGATGTGGCTCACGTTTTATTTCTCCGGTGAAAAACCGTGGGATAAGAATGCAAAACCTGAATCACAAACATCTGCTGTAAAATAAAAAAAAACCTAAACCTCATCCCCATGATTAAATTTTTCGAATCTATCTTTCAAAACCTCGGTACATGGGGTTTGCCAGTGCTGGTTCTTATCGTAGGCATTATCGAGTTTTCATTTGGCCTTTATAAAAAGCACTGGAACAAGAATGAACGCATTCTTGACATTGTTTGCTTCACGGTTCCCAAATTAGTGGTGAGACCGTTTGTGGCATACTTTGGATTAAAATTTTTGCCCGTTGTTCTTCCTGAGTTTAAAGCCGCTTTTGAATGGGTTCCCTTCTGGTGGGGATTTCTGATCATCGCTATTGCTGATGATCTTACACAGTATTGGTACCACAGACTTCATCATGAAGTTCCATTTTTATGGCGTTTTCATCGCACCCATCATTCTGCTCCGTATATGGGTATGGCCATGGCCAGCAGACAAAATATTATTTATACCATCTTCTTTTCGCAGACGTATCTCACCACGGCATTGGTATATATCGGCTTAGGATATCCAGCCTTGTTTGTGAAAGGTATTAAGTCGCTCATTACTACTGCAGCACATTCCAGTATTCCATGGGACAAACCGTTCTACGAAAAAAAATGGCTTCATCCTGTTGCTTGGTTTCTCGAACGATTTATTTCTACACCGGCAACCCATCATGCACATCATGCTGCTTCGAATGATGATGGCATCGGGCACTACAAAGGAAATTTCGGAAACATGTTTTTTATCTGGGATATGATTTTTGGAACGGGCATCATCACTCGTAAATATCCAACAGCCTATGGAGTTCAGCATTATCAGCAGGAAGAATGGTATGCTCAATTCATGTGGCCGATTTTTAAATCAAAGAAGGAGGGAAGTGAATTGTCGTTGAATGGCCCTATGGTGAAAGAAGATACAGTCGAAAATGCACCGACACTTTCACCAATTAATGAAGAAAGGCTGGAAGTCCAGCCGAATTGGGAATTAAGCAGGCAATAACAATCAGTGATCACTGTAGACATCATATATCATCAACATCTAAATAAATAGTAATGAACATTAATATAGTATCGATCGTAGCAGATCAGTGGAGACATGGATCAATGTTATCACTTGCTCTCTTATTCAGTACTTCTCTTCTGGCGCAGCAGCAACAAGTGAGTAAATCATGGAAATATACTCCACCTAATAAGATTAACTACCTGAAAAAAGCACCCGCGGGAGCACCAAACATTCTGTTGATTATATTGGATGATGTTGGCTACGGTGCTACCAGTCCTTTTGGTGGATTGATTCATACTCCAAACTTAGATACGCTTGCCAATCAAGGTTTGCGCTACACCAATTTTCATACCGCTGGAATTTGCTCTCCAACACGAGCAGCTTTATTAACAGGAAGAAACCATCACTCCGTTGGTATGGGATTGTTCCCTCACTTCTATCTATCAGCTGATTATCCAGGATACAATGGACATCTTCAACCGGAACATGGTACCATCGCTCAAGTATTGCAAGGAAATGGTTACAGCACCTATCAACTTGGGAAGTGGCATCAAACACCAGATGATGAAGCAACAGATTTAGGTCCATTTGATCGCTGGCCTTCCGGAAAAGGTTTTGATCATAACTATGGATTTTTGGGTGGTGCTACAGATCAATACAAACCTGACCTGGTAGAAGATAATCAACACATCAAACCGGACGGAAGACATTTAAATACATTGCTTGCGGACAAGGCGATCAGTTATGTAACCAAACAAAAAACAATAGCACCTGACAAACCATTTTTCATATACTATGCAACGGGTGCCGGGCACGCTCCACATCAGGTTGACAAAGAGTGGAGTGATAAGTATAAAGGAAGCTTTGATGAGGGATGGGATGTATATCGTGAAAAAGTTTTTGCCAATCAGAAAAAACTGGGTGTTATACCCTCTACAGCAAAACTTCCTGCGCGTGATCCTTCCCTCAAAGCCTGGAAAGACTTACCTGCTGATGAACGAAAATTATATGCACGCTTCATGGAGGTCTATGCTGGTTTCCTTGAGCAAACTGATTTCGAAATAGGCCGCGTCATTCGACACTTGAAGACTTCTGGACAATTAGAGAATACAGCCGTGTTTGTGATCATTGGTGACAATGGAGGAAGTAAAGAAGGTCTGGAGTATGGTGTTACTACAAAATCAATTCGCTTTGGAGCCGATAATATTACCCGTGAAGAATACAAGAAATTTATTCTGAGTGAGTATGATAAGATTGGTACTAAAGAAGTAGCAACCGTAGCTAATTATCCATTAGGATGGGCACAAGCCACAAACACACCATTTAGATTGTGGAAGAGTGATGCCAATGCAGAAGGAGCAACACACAATCCGTTGATTGTTTACTATCCAAAAGGTATTCAGGAAAAAGGAGGTATACGAAATCAGTATGGTCACCTGATTGATCTTTTCCCGACACTAACAGAATTAACCAATTCGAAACAGCCGGAATTCATTGGAGGTATCAAGCAGGGCCCTATCCATGGAACAAGTCTTGCATATTCCTTGAACGACAAAGCAGCCACATCGCGGCATACGCAACAGTACTACACCATCTTTGGTAATCGCGCAATTTATAAAGACGGATGGAAAGCATCAGCTGCACACCGGCCTAATTCATTAGACTTATTTACCTATGCTGGTGAACCTAAGACAACCATTGAAAACAATCCCGATAAAGATGTTTGGGAATTGTATAATCTCAACGAAGACTTTAATGAGCTGAATAATCTCGCGCAAAAGTATCCGGAGAAGTTAAAAGAGTTAAAGGATCTTTTTGATGCAGAAGCAGTGAAATACAATATCTATCCCTTGATTGATATCGAATATGCTGCACAACGCTTCAAAGAGCAACAACTGAAACAGCAGCAAGCAAAAAAATAGAATGACATTATGAAGAAGAACCAACTTACTATACTGACAATCGCATTTGCTTCAGTCATTTCGTTTCATTCGTTTTCTCAACACGATCCTGCACAACCTTATCAAGGTAAAATCGGAGCAACGCTTCAAGAGACAAAGCAATGGTGGCCGGAAAAAAAGAAGGCAGCGTCAGGTTCTCCCAATGTCGTATGGATTTTATTGGATGATGTTGGCTTTGGTGCGATCAGTTCTTTCGGTGGGTTGATTCAAACACCTACATTAGATAGTCTCGCGAGTCAGGGGTTGCGTTATACAAATTTTCATACTACTGCAATCTGTGCTCCGACACGAGCTGCACTCTTAACAGGACGTAACTCGCATTCTGTTCACATGGGTTTATTTGCTGAGTATGCAATTGGTGCTCCAGGCTATGATGCCTTGATACCATTTGAAAAAGCATTTGTTGGTGAGATCCTTCGCGAAAATGGTTACAACACGTATGCATTGGGTAAGTGGCACATTACACCCGTGGCAGATTTAACAGCGGCCGGTCCGTTCAGACGTTGGCCTACTGGCAGGGGCTTCGATCATTTTTATGGTTACCCTTATCGTGGAAGTTCAGATCAGTTTCATCCTCAGGTATGGGAAGATACCAGAAGAGATTTCGATGATACAAAAGGAAAACACTTCAACACACTCCTTGCTGACAAAGCCATCACTTACATCTCGGAGCAAAAGTCAGTGAATAGTGAGAAGCCTTTCTTTTTATATCTCGCAACAGGGGCAGGTCATGCACCACATCAAGTAGCGAAGGAATGGAGTGATAAGTATAAAGGAAAATTCGATGGAGGATGGGATAAGTATCGCGAACAGGTTTTAGCCAATCAGATAAAGCTTGGTATCGTTCCAAAAAATACTGTGCTACCCGAACGCAATCCTGGTATCAAAGATTGGAATACTTTATCTGCTAACGAAAAGAAATTGTATGCGCGCTTCATGGAAGTTTACGCGGGCTTCCTCACACAAACTGATTATGAAATCGGAAGAGTTATCAAACACTTGAAAAAAATTGGTCAGCTTGACAATACCTTGATCTTTGTTTCAGTAGGCGATAACGGGGCGAGTAAGGAAGGAACATTTGTCGGTTTTGTCAATACGTTTGATCCGGCTTTGACCGAAGAACAAACTCTGCAAAAGAATATCGAGAACATTGATTTAATAGGTACCGAATATTCAAAAGCAAATTACCCGCTGGGATGGGCGATGGCTGCGAACACACCGTTCCGTCAATGGAAGCAAGATGCCAACACAGAAGGTGGTACGCGAAACCCGTTGATTGTTTTTTATCCAAAGGGAATAAAAGATAAGGGAGGCATCCGTAATCAGTACGGACACGTGATTGACGTATTACCTACAACACTGGAACTGATCCAGGCAAAAGTTCCGGAAACAATTAATGGATACAAGCAAGAACCGATTGAAGGTGTAAGTCTTGCCTATAGTATTAACGATGCAAAGGCTCCATCGAAACACACAACTCAATACTATGAAATATTAGGGTCGCGATCTATTTATAAAGACGGATGGAAGGCCGGCACGCTCCACAAAAAAGGAGAACCTTTTACTTCTGATGTGTGGGAATTGTATAATCTCAACGATGACTTCAATGAACGAAATAATTTGGCATCAGCAAATCCAGAGAAGTTAAAAGAACTTCAAGCTTTGTTTAATGAGCAGGCCTTGAAATATAATGTCTTTCCTTTAAAGGATGGAACCATTCCTACTTTTGGTCCAAACGCTTTCGATGGAAAGGATCTTATCGTGCTCTACCCAGGCGTTGCAACTATTGTTGAGCTGGCAGCACCTCAATTAAAAAATAAATCTTTCAGCCTTACAGCGGATGTTGAAATTCCAAAAGCCGGAGTTGAAGGTGTATTGTTTTCAACAGGTGGTCGGGATGGTGGAACCAGCTTCTATGTGCAAGGTCAGAAACTAAACTTTGTTTTTAATAACAGTTGGGCAACGTACACAGTTACATCATCTGCCAGTGCTGTAAAGCCGGGCCATGCAGAATTGAAATTTGATTTTGCCTATGATGGCGGAAAGCCCGGTTCGGGTGGTTTAGGCACACTCTATATTAACGGTGTAAAAGTGGGTGAGGGACGTATCGAAAAAACAGGCTCCAGCATTTTCACACACGAAGGATTAAACCTTGGTTTTGATGACCTCACTACAGTTTCGGATACTTACAAAGCACCATTTCCTTTTTCTGGGATACTAAATAAAGTTACAATCGAACTAAAAAACCAAACTGAAGTCGGGAGTAAGTGACCAATTAGACCACCATGTCAAAGAATATGCTCAAAACTTTTCTAACAATTGTCATGCTAACATCTATACAGGTTGTTATGGCTCAGTCTGCAGTAGTAGAAGGTGCAGTGATTGATAAATCTGAAAAGCAACCGATAGAATTTTCTACTGTTTCCATTTTCAATATTCATGACAGCACATTAACAGCGGGTGTCGTTTCAGATGTCAATGGAAAGTTCAGCGTAAAAAACCTGAATGAAGGAAAGTATTATGCTGTGGTACAGTTCTTAGGATACGAACCAAGAAAAATAAGTGATATAGTCTTAACACGAAATCAAAAGCTAAGTCTCGGAACCATTGCATTAACGGCTCAACAGGAATTGTTGAATGAAATTACAGTGACGGGTGAAAAAGTTGCTTCCTATCATCAGATCGATAAACAAGTTTACAGCGCTTCTCAATTTCAGGCCAGTCAGGGAGGTAATGCGATTGAAGTGTTGAGGAACCTTCCATCACTCACCGTAAATAGTGAAGGCGAGATTGCGATGCGTGGTTCTACCGGTTTCATTGTTTTGCTTGATGGAAAAGCAATGCAAGCTGATCCACTGGTGATTCTCAATCAGCTTCCAGCCAACACCATTGAAAATATAGAAGTCATCACTACACCTTCTTCTAAATTTGATCCGGATGGAAAGGTGGGTATCATTAACATCACCACGAAGAAAGGTGCAACAGATGGTTACTACATCCTTGCCAACGTTCAGGGAGGTTTGCCCAGTGTCGAAGATTATGGTAACGAAAAGAAACCAATACGTTTTGGCGGAGACATTACAGCGAATTACAAAAAAGGAAAACTGAATTATTCCTTAAGCGCCAATTACAAACGGGATGACATTGCAGGCTATCGCGATGGTGAGGCAGAGACAACGATTGGAAATACATTTACAACTTTCCCATCGCATGGTGAGAGAAGTTATCGCTCCTATTCCTATGGTGTAAGAGGAGTTGTTAACTATGAGGTGAATAAAACCAACATCCTGGAAGTTGGTTTTTATGCAGGAAAGAAATCACAGTTCAGGAAAGCAAATATCCTGTACAATCAAAAACGGTTTAATGCAATAAACGAAGATGAAATCAATTCCCTTGACTACTTCAATAAAAACCTAAGAGAGCGCAAAGGAGATTTTATTGTAACCAACATTGACTATACACATCTGTTCACCAATAAAAGCTCGCTATCTTTTTCGGCTTTGTATGAAAAAACAATTCTGGGCGGACCAACACGCAATACCGATCTTAATCCAGAGGATCAATCGCAAATTTATAATGATGTGGATATGCAGGAAAGCAATCCGCTGGATGGAGTTCGGTTGAAAACGGATTATGTATTACCGGTCGGAAAGAAGGGCAAGTTTGAAGCAGGGTATCAATACAGATACCTTTTACACAAAGGTTACTTTGTCTATAATCAACTAGACACCGATACAGACAATTGGCTTGTCCGCGAAGATCTCAGCAACAAAGTAAACCTGACGCGACACATTCATTCCTTGTACAGTCAGTATGCGGATGTAGTTGGAAAGCTAAATTACTCTGCAGGTTTACGATTGGAGTATGTTGACAGAACATTAGTAGATCAAGGTACTCCTGAACCGTACAAATTCGAGCGACTCAATTTATTTCCATCGTTAAATCTCCTTTATGATTTGGATAAAGGATTAAAACTGAAAGTTGGATATAGCCGAAGGATATCGCATACTACATCGAACATGATGAATCCCTTTCCTGCAAGGCGTCATTCGGAAGTATTTGAAGTAGGCGATCCAAACTTGCTTCCTGAATACATTGATGTTGCCGAGCTCGGTGTGGTGAAAGATTTTGATAACAATTCCATTTTTGCAAACCTCTATTATCGCAATACTCAAAATGTGATCAACAGAGTCAACGCCATTTACAATGACACTATACTTGTACGCACCTTCACCAATGCCGGTGATGGAAAAGCCTGGGGTATTGAGACGGGTTTCGCTTTTAAAGTAAAAGAATGGTTGTCGTTTTTTGTTGGTGGTAATGTGTATCAGTACAACATCAAAGGAGATGTTTTCAATGCTCCTGTGAACACCAGCAGTGTAAACTATTCAATCAATGGCAATACCACATTTAAAATACAATCGTCCCTCACGCTTCAATTAACGGTAAACTATACTTCCAGAACAGTAACGGCACAAGGCGAAGACTCACGCTTTCTTATTCCTACCCTTGCATTGAAAAAGACAATTCTAAAAGGCCAGGGTAGTGTAAGCCTGCAATGGCAAAACATTGATTTGGGAATGGACGAAAGCAATCAACAACGAATGACAACTCAAGGAGAAGGTTTCTACACGTCAACCAATTACATACAAGAAGTAGATATTTTCCGGATAAACTTCAGTTACCAGTTAAACAAACTCGTCAAGAAACTAAAGTTTACGGAAAGTGAATTTGGAGAAAAAGAATTTTAAACATCGTTAAAATGAAAAATAGAATTGCACTCATGATGCTCCTTATCCTAAACGTAACGCTGGTATCAGGTCAGCAAAAAGAATCGGGCATCGTAAAACTACGCGGCACGAAACTTACCTACCCGTTAGTGAACAAATGGATTTCCGAATTCAATAAAGAATATCCTAGCATTACCGTGTCGATTGCACCAACGGCACCGACTGATAGTATTGACTTCAATATTGCATCGTATGCACTCAACGCAAGCGACCTCGAAGGTGATCGTGAAGCTGTGGTCGTATCACGTTATGTACAACTCCCAGTTGCTAATAGTAAGCGACCCGATTTAGCTCAGCTTCAAGCCACAGGCTTTACCGAAAAAAGTTTGAGTGATTTATTCTTTACAGAAAATACACCAAACTTTCTTGCATCATCTCAAACCCAAACTCCCATTGCGTTGTATGTACGCGACCGACCTGTGTGCGCTGTGAAAGCTTTTGCGACTCACTTTGGGAATGACCCAAAGGAAATAAAAGGAACTGGAATAAAAGGAGATGATCAGGATCTGGCAGCGGCTGTTCGTAATGATGTAAGTGGCTTATGTTTTAACAACCTCGGTTTTATTTACGATGTAAAGACCCGGAAAATCACCGAAGGATTGGCTGTTATTCCGCTCGATCTTAATGAGAATGGAAAAATTGACAAGGACGAAAAAATATATGCTACCTTAGATAACGTAGTTGATTTTATCGAGAAGACTCATCATCCAAAATTCGTAAACGAGCGTGTCAATTTTATTTTCAGAAGGACTTCAACCAATGCAAGCGCAGGCCTCTTTCTGAATTGGGTTCTTACTAAGGGTCAGAAATTTCATAATGAACTTGGATTTCTGAGTCTTGACGACCAATTACTCATAGAACAAAAAACCATTGCCGCTACTACGTTCAAAATAAGTTCTTCATCCTGCGAAGGAGCCGATGAACTAATGAAGAAAAGAAAATCGAAACAGGTAAATAATTAAGAATATGATCGTTTTTAGAAATGTGCGCAGTGCTGCATTTGCATTTATTATTCCTGTTGCCTCGATGCTTTCGTTCACAACATCAGAAAACACAGACATGGTGCCAGTGAAAGGAGGAATTCTGACAACCTCAGATCCCGTAACAAAGAAAAGTATACAAGTAAAACTCAATACTTTTTTACTGGATAAAAATTTAGTAACGGTTTCTGATTTTGAAGCTTTCGTAAAATCTACCCATTATGTAACTGAAGCAGAAAAGTTTGGTAATGCCGGAGTATTTGATGATCAGACTCATCAATGGGAATTGATTGATGGTGCCGACTTCCGTAATCCATTCGGAAGAGATAAACCAAAAGCTGAAGGTAATCATCCGGTTACGCAAGTTTCATGGAACGATGCAAATGCCTATGCGAAGTGGAAGGGTAAGCGTTTACCAACACAATGGGAATGGGAACACGCGGCAAAGAATGGAGAGAACACGGATCAACAATATACGTGGGGAGAAGATTTAGTAGTTGCTGGAAAATACAAAGCCAATACCTGGCAAGGAAGTTTTCCTACCTATAATACAAAGGAAGATGGATATGCTTACACTTCTCCCGTTGGGATATTTGGGAAAAATAAATTGGGGCTTACCGATATGGGTGGCAATGTGTGGCAATGGACACAAGATAGTATTGAACCACAAGGTCGCGATGTAGAGTTGGACCCTGCTACAAGACGAGTTACACGTGGAGGTTCTTTCCTCTGCGATCCAATGGTGTGTCATGGATTTCAAGTAACGGGTCGTTCTTCATCAACACCGGAATCATCAATGGTACATATTGGATTTAGATGCGCCAAGGATATTTGAAAGTTCAAGGTTTAAAGTACTAAGTTCAAAATCAAAGAAATAGTAATTAATAAACATACAAATCAATAATGAAACGCCTCATACTTTTTCTAATACTTCTGATTAGCAGCACAGTATTAACAATTGCTCAAAAAACAACGAAGCCCAATATCATTCTCATCATGGTGGATGATATGGGGTATTCTGATATTGGTTCGTATGGTTCCGAAATTAAAACACCCAACCTCGACAAACTTGCTGGCGAAGGAATTCGCTTTCGCGAATTCTACAACAATTCTATTTGTGCTCCAACGCGTGCATCATTGCTCACGGGTCAATATCAACATCGTGCGGGTGTAGGATACTTTGATGTTAATTTAGGATTGCCGGCTTACCAGGGTTTTTTAAATAAAGAGTCGCTTACATTAGGAGAGGTGCTTAAGCAAAGTGGTTACAGCACATTAATGTCAGGCAAGTGGCATGTTGGAAATGATAGTTTAGCGTGGCCAAACCAGCGAGGATTTGAACAGTTCTATGGTATCATCGGTGGTGCTGCAAATTATTTTGATGTGTCTCCTCTTCCCTTTGGGAATTCACCATACCCTGTTAAGCTTGTTAAAAACAATAAGCGATTAAAACCAAAAGCTGATTCATATTACTTCACGGATGAGATTGGAAAGAATGCAGCGGAGTTTCTGGACGAGCAGAATAAAACAGCTAAGCCATTTTTCCTCTACGTAGCTTTTACCGCTCCACATTGGCCATTGCAAGCTTTGCCAGAAGATATTGCCAAATACAAAGGACGATATGATATTGGTTGGGACTCCCTTCGCGTACAACGATTGGCGCGACAAAAAGAATTAGGCATTCTCGAGCCTTCACAAACTATTGCAGCGCGTGATCCTGAAGTTCCATACTGGAATAAACTAACCTGGGATGAGCAACAACTTTGGAAAGCGAAGATGGAAGTGTATGCCGCGATGATTGATCGTATGGATCAAAATGTTGGAAAGATTTTGGCAAAATTGAAAGAGCTTAAGAAAGATGACAATACCCTAATCATTTTTATTTCAGACAACGGTGCGCAAGGTGGATATAGAAGTTTTAATCAATTGAATCGTGGACTGGTAAAAAATTCCGGACCCATTGGAACCTCAGGATCCTTTGATTATCAGGAACAAAGTTGGGCATACGTATCAAATACTCCATTGCGTCAATACAAAAACAATATGCACGAGGGAGGATTCAGTTCACCCTTCATTGCATGGTTTCCAAAACAAATTAAAGGAGGAAGTTTAGTAAAGGGCACTGGTCATCTCATTGATATCGCGCCAACTTTTTATGAGTTGGCTGGAGCAAAATATCCAACTTCGTACAATGGTGTTGTACCAAATGCCTTAGTAGGAAAAAGTTTATTACCTGTATTGAAGGGAACGGCTACCGAAGTAAATCGTGGTGAGCCCATTTTCTGGGAACGTGCCGGCAACCGCGCTGTGCATAAGGGCAACTGGAAAATTGTTTCAACGTACCCAAGTTACAAGTGGGAGTTGTATGATCTCAGTAAGGATCGCGGAGAAACAAAAGATATCTCCAATGAAAGACCTGAAATTGTGAATGAACTTTCAACAGATTATTTTAAATGGGCCGAACGTACTGGTGTAGTAGATTATGATAAAATAAAACCGACTCAACCCCAACAAATACCAGGACAAAGTGCACCATCTGCAAATCAGCGAGGTAATTAATTACTTAAAATTTAAAACATTAAATTCCACCATGAAAATAGTTGTAGTCTTTTTGCTCTTCATCTCCTCAGTTTCTTTCGGCCAAAAGAAAGAGTATGATTTATATTCACTCTTTGGTAAGAATAAGCTAACCGCTTATCATCGAAATGTAAGTTTACTGGAAGACAATAAAATAAAAGGAATCAAGCTCGATGAAAATTCAGGTGAGGGTATTGTTTGGTTGAACGACATCACCTTTTCTACCGGAACCATTTACATTGATCTACGTGGTAAGGATGTTCTTCAGAAAAGTTTTGTTGGTGTTGCCTTTCATGGTGTAAATGATTCTACCTACGATGCTATTTACTTTCGACCCTTTAATTTTCATGCGGTAGATCCGATTCGAAAAATACATGCTGTTCAATACATAAGTCATCCAACCTATACCTGGAAGAAGCTGCGCGATGAGCAAAATGGTATTTATGAAAAAGCACTCGTCAATCCTCCTGATCCGAATGCCTGGCTTCATGCCCGCATTGAAGTTACAGCAACGGACATTAAGGTTTATGTAAATGATGATCAGTTACCCTCTCTTACGGTAAAGAAGATCAGCACTGTTGCGAGCGGAAAGATTGGTGTTTGGGTAGGTGATGGTGCCGGTGGTGATTTTGCTAATCTTCGTATAACAAAATAGTCTAGTTAGCGGTGATCTTACTTTCAGTTTTACTATCAAACCGGCCGAACTAAATTTAGAGAAGAGTAGATACCACAATGGGAAAAACAGTTGAACTTACACCATCAAAACAAAGCTTTTCAATTCATGAAGATTGGGCTGTTGTTGTGCTTGGCTTCCTGATCATTGTGATTTCAATTCTTGGTCTGATTGTACCCGTTCCTACCTACTCGTGGAACAACGGTACAGAATTATTCGAAAATGTTTTCGCTGGTAAAAATCTGGTGAGTATTGGAGCGCAATTCCTATTGGTATTCATCTTTTCTTTCTTGGGAGCTTTACTGACCAATAAGGGATTAAAATCTTCCATACTTACTTTTCCAATCATTTATCTCTTAACTGTAGTCGCTCTTATCCTTGCTGGTAACAAACATGTTAAAGGTTTAAATCTTGAAGCCGTCATATTCAGCCTTTCGATTGGATTACTCATTGGCAATACTTTTAAACTTCCCGATTGGTTTAGGTCTGCACTCTCTACAGAATTGTTTGTCAAGATTGGATTGGTATTGCTAGGAACGAGTGTAATCTTCTCTGATATTTTAAAAGCAGGTTCACTGGGATTAATTCAGGCACTAGTGGTGGTTCTTAGCGTATGGTACTTTGCTTTTTGGCTTTGCAAGAAATTAAAAGTAGATGACGAACTGACTATGATGATCTCCAGTGCAGTTTCCATTTGTGGAGTATCAGCAGCGATTGCAACCGCTGGAGCTATTAAAGGCGACACTAAAAAACTGTCCTATGTAATCTCTCTTGTTCTGATTACTGCAATTCCCATGATGATCTTCATGCCCTACATTGCCAACTATTATGGTTTTTCACAGGAAGTAACAGGTGCATGGCTTGGAGGAAGTATTGACACAACGGGTGCGGTTGTTGCTTCAGGTACACTCGTAGGAGAAACGGCCCTGAAGATCAGTACGATCGTAAAATTATCTCAAAATGTTTTGCTGGGACTGGCTGCCTTTGTCATCAGCATCTACTGGACGTACGCAAGCAAGTCGCAACCAACAGATGAAGTTACCAAACCAACGCTTGGTGTTATCTGGGAGCGATTTCCAAAGTTTGTGATCGGATTTATTGTTGCATCCTTATTTTTTTCATTTATCCTCAATCCTTCCACAATTATTGTTGTGAAGGATAGCCTCAAGAGCATTCAGACACTATGGTTCGTATTAGCCTTCACCAGCATCGGTCTGGAGACTAAATTTTCTGATTTATTAAACACCAATACCCAAAAGCCTCTTTACGCTTTTCTGATTGCCCAAGCGTTTAATATTGTAATTACACTGATTCTGGCCTACTTCCTGTTCGGTTAAAAGGGAAGAAAATAAAAGACGAAAAATATTTTAATTAATTATCTACTAAAACTATAGACTTTAAGTTTATCTGTATATCTTTACATTATATTTATAAAGAATGGGAGAGAGAGGAGGCTCGGTGACCCCATAGCAACCAATTGCTAACCACATTATGGTGCTAAATCCTTCCTAAATAATTAGGATCTATAAATTTAAAAACATGAAACCAGCACACAGAATTAATCAAGTTGCACAAAACGGACGATGTTGTTAAGGATTATGAACCACTGACTTTTTTCAAAAGCAGTACTTGTCATTTTAATCACTACTAAAATCTACAACAATGTCAACATCAACATCTACCCTGGCCAATCGCCAAAATTCTTATTTCACACTTTGGGCAAACCATAGCTCAACTCAATCGAAAAAACCTTTTGCAATTGATCTTTCAGATAATAATAGCGTTGTGATTGCTGAGAAAGAAAACCCCTTTAGTCGTGTACTTCAATTTTTCGGCAATACAGAAATTGTGAACAACGTAACACACGATGTTGTGCCGGCTGGAAATCTGTACTACAAGGACAGTTTAATTTTGAAGTTTTCTCTTTCGGATAAGTATGCAAGATATTTTCCGTTGCTAAGAGGCTTTTTCGGATTTGGAAAGTTAACCGGCTTAACCGTATTGTCGAACACAGAGGATAAGACATTCCAAATGGTGCTTTACTCAGTACAATCGGAAAATGTGCTTCGCTATATCGAACATCTTTTTTTAGAACTGAAACGAGAAATCAATTTCAAGATCGCTCTTAAAGATGTGCTTCTTGCACAACAGGAAGCTGCGAGAATTCAGAAGGTAAGTTTCAGAAATTTTGAAAGATCATTTCAATAGTTTAAGGTTATGAAGAGTGTATCACTAAACATTATTTCTCTTAATAAAGGCATCGCCATGATTATGTATGACGATCGATGTTGCGGAGAATTGAAATCACAAATTCGTTTGTGAAGTATTGCCATCCAGGTGATGGAACAATAAAATGTTTAATCTTTAATTATAACAATCATGTCACGAAATATAAATCTTGGAAATCTTGTTGGTATAGTACTCCTGGCGCTTAGCTCCTTGTTTACATTATCCATTATTCTCATTGCCATTGTCTGAATCGATCAGCATGCTGGATCATAAACCGTTGTTCGATGTTGGTGAAGGTGAGCCCATCATTTTGTTAAATGGACTTATTGGCAACCTGAGCAATTGGGGCCGCGTGGCATATGAGTTCACAACTTCGCATCGTGTACTCATACCCCGCATGCCTTTTTATCAAATACCCATTTCTTCTTCACGACTGGATGACCTGGTTAGTTATGTAGAAGAATTTGTTGAAGCTCATTCCCTTGATAAAGTAACATTGATTGGCAATTCACTTGGTGGCCATATTGCGCTACTTTATGCGTGGCGGCAACCTTCCAAAGTAAGAAAGCTTGTTTTGGCAAGCAGCTCTGGAATTTTTGAGAATTCGCAAAGTTATTCCTTGTCGGATCCGATCGATTTGGATTTAGATAATGCGCTCTCGGGAAATACGATCTATAATAGCAGAGAGTTTGCAATTCAGGGAAATGCAAATGAAATTTTTGAACGCACGAATGGTCAATCTAATGTGATGAGTAGTAACAAGGTAAATCTTGCATCTCAACATTATACGGAGTGCTCTATACTCCATCATATTTATGCCCCTACACTTCTGATATGGGGATTGAAAGATTCCATAACACCACCAGAGGTGGCACTTGCCTTTCATGAGCATTTACCTCAATCCAAAATTATTTTTTTAGATCAGTGTGGGCATGTGCCTATGGTGGATCAGCCCAAACTTTTTAATCAACATGTTCGAGAATTTTTGGAGCGATAAAACGCTTAACTATGCAGCCTTTGCTATTCCTGCCTTTTTCTTGTTTTTAGGATTAGAATATCTGGCAGCGCTTCGTAAAAACAGAAGAGATCTTTTCAAGTTTGATAGCTCTATAGCCAACATCAGTATTGGAATAGCCGAGCGACTTCTCAATCTTTTCTTAACCGCCTTTTTTTACGGGGTATTTAACTATGTCTATGAACACTTTGCCATCTGGTCTATTCCAAATCATTGGATAGTTTGGATACTCCTGCTATTGATTACCGATTTAATATGGTATTGGTATCATCGTTTCGGTCACGAGATTAACTTATTTTGGGCGGCTCATATTGTCCATCACCATAGCGAAGAATTTAATTATAGTGTATCGGCCCGGATCACAACGCTTCAGGCCATTGTGCGGAATGCATTTTGGATTGTACTTCCCCTCGCTGGCTTTCATCCAACCCTGGTGATGTCGATTTTAGTTATTCATGGTACATACTCTTTTTTTACGCATACACAGGTTATTGGTAAACTCGGTTGGCTTGAATACATTCTGATTACGCCTTCTCATCATGGCGTTCATCATTCTTCCAATGAAAAATATTTGAATAAGAACTACGGAGACTTATTTGTTTTCTGGGATAAACTATTTGGTACTTTTCAAAAGGAAGAAGAGAAACCTGTATACGGTCTTACACATCCGTTGAAGAGTCATAGTTTTTTATGGCAGCACTTTCATTATTTTTTAGAACTCTATTATGCAGCTTCGCGTGTTGACGGCATCGTGAATAAACTCAAAATTATTTTTGGTAAACCTGAAATGCTGGATCAAAGCATTCGGGAAGAAATTGAAAAGAAATTTATTCCGCATCAAGAGCAGAGTAATACAATTATACGATTCCATGTTTATTTAGTCGTTCAGATTGTTGTTGTTATTACTGTTCTTTTCTTGATCGCGCTATTCTATAATTCTGTAGAAGTGTTGGAAAAAATTGCAGGTAGCTTGTTTATCCTCATTACGTTGATAAACTGTGGTGCTATGCTGGAGCAACGGAAATGGATTTATTATTTGGAGTATATCCGGTTATTTCTCATCACCAGCTATTTGAGTTTTTGGATTGAAAGTCCACAGGCATTTTTTCTTTCTACTGTGTTGATCATCATTCTTGGAACATCCAATACACCTCGGAAATTTTATTTGAAGTTTATTTACGATATATGATTCACCACTAAAAATAGGATTTAGAAGAACAGCGAACTCGCTGCTTTGAGATGCTTTTAGAGGATATAATTAAGCATCATTGTAACCTTTAAGAGCTCTATCCGGGTCATTTCAGATAATTATTTATGAAATATTCGGGAAAGTTTTAACCCTTTTGGAATCGGTTGCAATGGCATTTTGTCCATTTTCTGACTCTAAACCCATAAAAACAGCTTTATTTTAATTAAAAAATTATAAAGTCTATTGACTTAATAGATAATACTAATATATTTGCCAATAATCTACTAAAACGATAGACTTAAAGAATATGAAGACTTCCCACCACGGCCTTTCAGTTCTTGTAGCGATTCTCTTCATTGTGAATGCTACAAATGCTCAGAACAGCTTAACATCTTCCGCAAAAACGGAGATCAATGAGAGTAAAAATCCATTGAAAGATTTTGATCCGGCTAAAATCGCGACTGCAGAAAGCAGAAAGCAAAATAAAGTAGTTGCCATCACCGGTGTTCGTTTTGCTTATCCACTGGTTCAGAAATGGATTGATGATTACTACAAAATAAATCCAGAGGTTCAAATCATTATTGAACCAAGAGGAATGGCGGATCCTTCTAAATATGATATTTTAATTGAAGCTTACGAACCAGAGGCTGAAGTAAAAAAGAAGCGCGACTATGTTTATATCGGTCGATATGCTATTCTTCCTGTGGCCAACAGTCATTCCGAGTTTTCAAAAATTTATTCCAAGAAAGGACTTAACCAGGATTTGATCAAGCAACTTTTCTTCCATGACATTTTCTCCGACAAAGAAAACGAAGAAAAAATAAAGGTTCCTTTCACGATCTATACCCGTTTACAAAAGGCAGGTGCACCCATCACGTTTACAAAATACTTTGGGTACGAACAAAAAGACATTCGCGGAAAAGCAATTGCCGGATCAGATGAACATTTATTGAAAGCAGTACTTCGCGATACAGTGGGTCTTTCTTACTTCTCCCTGAATTTAATTTATGATCAAGCCACTGGAAAGCCGCATCAAGGTTTAACGGTTTTGCCTGTTGACTTAAATGGTAATGGGAAAGTGAACGATGAGGAGAAGTTCTATGATGACTTGGCAACCGTTGTTCAACGCATTGAGGAAAAGGGTCAGAAGGAAATCAAAAATATTCCGATGGAGTATTTGAATTTATCAGTGGATAAAGAGGGTTCAAGCCCTGAAGCCATTGCCTTTCTTCAGTGGATAATTCAAAATGGACAAAACGATCTTCATGCTTTTGGATTTTTAAAGCCTGAACAATCCCGTTTGGAAAAAGAGAAACAAAGTGAATTTGTTTTGAAAGGCAAAAAATAGTCTACCAACATTATCTCTATTGCCTTTGTAAAATCGCATTTTTTTCCGGAACACATTTTCATCAATCATTACTAAACAACAATAAAACGTACAATCAAACACAATCTGCCATGAGAAAAATTTTACGATTCCTCATACCCATCCTTATCCTTAGCAATGTGGCATTTGCCCAGAGCGTTATTAAAGGAGTGGTTAAAAACAGTGGAGACGAACCCTTACCGGGTGCAAACGTAGTGATAAAGGGCACAACGATTTATGCTGTAACAGATATCAATGGTCAATTCAGTATACCAACACCAAAGAAACTTCCTTTCACAATCCTGATTACTTCAGTTAGTTATAAGCAACAAGAAATTGAAGTGTATGAATTAACGGATGAATCATTTGAAGTAAACCTTGTAGAAGATGGTTTGCTGGATGTAGTAACCGTTACCTCCAGACGTAGAGAGGAAACAGCTCAAGAAGTTCCCATTCCGATCTCTGTTGTTAGCGGTGCGTTGATCGAGCAAACCGGGGCATTCAATGTGAATCGCATAAAAGAACTTGTTCCATCGGTTCAACTTTATTCTTCCAATCCACGAAACACTGGGATCAATATTCGTGGCTTAGGTTCTCCATTTGGACTTACCAATGATGGTCTTGATCCAGGAGTGGGATTCTATGTAGACGGTGTTTATTTTGCGCGACCTGCAGTAGCCACATTAGATTTTATAGACATTGAACAGATTGAAGTGTTGCGTGGCCCACAAGGAACATTGTTTGGCAAGAATACAACCGCTGGAGCTTTTAACATAACAACACGCAAAGCAGAATTTACGCCAGGTGCCGACTTCGAAGTGAGCTATGGCAACTATGGTTATATACAAGCCAAGAGTTCTATTACAGGACCACTTAGCAAAACATTGGCTGCGCGAATATCTTTTTCTGGTACACAGCGTGATGGAACGATTAAGAATGTTAATACAGGAAAATATACGAATGATATTAACAACCTTGGTGTTCGTACACAACTGTTGTTTAAGCCATCAGAAAACACCGCGATCACATTAATAGGAGATCTTTCTCGTCAACGCCCTGATGGTTATGCTCAAGTAGTGGCTGGTGTTGTTGAAACGAAACGTGCTCCGTATCGCCAATTCGGTGCGATCATTGCCGATCTTAATTATACATTACCAAGCCAGAATGCTTTTGATCGTGTGATTGATCACGATACACCTTGGAGATCAGGTAATGATCTTGGTGGTGTGTCTCTTAACATTGACCAAAAAATAGGATCAGGTACACTTACTTCAACAACAGCATGGCGTTACTGGAATTGGGATCCATCCAATGACAGAGATTTCACTGGATTGCAAGCATTGTCTAAATCTCAGAATCCTGCTGAACATCAGAACTGGTCTCAAGAGATTCGATATGCGGGCGAGTTCTCTTCTCGCTTAAGTGGTGTAGTTGGTTTATTCTTTATTGATCAGGAAGTTAAAATTAACGGAACAGAGGAATCAGGAAATGCACAGTGGAGATTCTCGCAGAGCACAACCAATGCGTTGTGGCAGACACCAGGGCTTTTTGAAGGATTTGGTATCAATACTCAGGCTTCTATAAAGTCCACAAGTGCGGCAGCCTTTGCTAACGTTGATTGGAAAGTTACTGAAGGCTTACATGTATTGCCTGGTGTTCGTTTTAACTACGACAAGAAGGATGTGAACTATAATAGAACTGCGTATGGTGGTCTCGATACTGCCACCTATGCCGGAACAAAAGCCGAAAAGGTATTGCTGCAGGGTTATAAAAACGGAGTGTACAGAAGTCAGTATTATGTGGCAGATGCCGATGAGAACAACCTCACCTATCAACTTACACTTGCTTATAGGGCGAATGCTCGTATAAATGCTTTTGCTACTTATTCAACAAGCTTTAAGCCAGTTGGTGTAAATGTGGCAGGTCTTCCACCCATTCCAAACGGTCAGCCTGGTGCGGGTGAAGCAGATCTCAGCCTGGCAGTAATAAAACCAGAATATGTAAAGCACATCGAAATAGGTGTGAAGACTTCACCAATCGATAACTTTACTTTGAATCTTACGCTACACAATACAGATATAGATGATTATCAGACAAATGTTTCATCACCAGATTTAAGTGTTAACCGTGGTTATATTGCTAATGCTGAAGAGGTAAATGTTAAAGGCGTTGAACTTGATGCTAATTTTAAGGTTAACAAACATTTCAACTTCTATGGTGCTTTGGCATACACCGAAGGGAAGTACGTAAAATTTACCAATGCACCATTGCCACTTGAAGAAACGGGCACAGTGACAGATGTGAATGGAGTACCAACTCAAGTATATGGTAAAGATATTTCAGGCGGTGATCTTCCCGGCCTTTCTAAATGGGCGGGATCATTGGGCGGTGAGTTTACGACTCCAGTGAGTTTCCTCCGCCAGGAGGGAAAGTTCTTCCTTGGATTTGATACTTACTATCGTTCCGATTTTTCTTCAAACCCATCTCCTTCGGCATATTTGAATATAGAGGGTTATACTTTGTTCAACGCCAGAATTGGTTTCCGAGCATCCACCGGAACATCACTATCTTTCTGGGCGCGTAACGTTTTTGATACAGATTATTATGAGCAACTATTACCAGCAGGTGGAAATGCAGGACATTATGCTGGTGTGCTTGGAGATCCAAGAACCTTTGGTGTAACTGTAAAGCAGTCATTCTAAGCATTGTATAAGCCAGGATAGAGATTGGTTTGGTGGATCAATCTCTAACTGGTTTAATTTTTTTATACATAAACTTAAACTGAGCTTTCTTCTCCAACTCGATTCATGGAGTGCGGAGAAGAAACTCGTTTTAATTAAAATCATGAATAAAAATTTTGGGTTAGTATTAAGTCTGTTGCTTGTAATGGGGCAACAGGCTTTTTCACAAACAAAAGAGTTTGAAACAGAAGAACAAACTTGGTTTGGTTATTTCAATCAAACGCGATTCACAAATAAATCAGGAATGTGGGTTGACCTGCATTTACGACTGACGGGAAATTTTGTTGATCAACCTGCCATAACAATCGCACGCGCAGGGTACACGTATTACGTGAACGATCATGTTAAGTTAACGGCAGGGTATGCCTTTGCTACACGATACTCAACTACAGGTGGACCAAATATTCCGGAGCATCGCCCGTGGCAGCAGATTCAATGGGTGGAGAAAAAGAACTGGTTCACCATGATGCAATGGATTCGTTTGGAAGAACGGTTCAGAAGAAAAGTCGAAGCTGGTGAATTAATTGATGATTATAGTTTTAATTATCGCATTCGGTATAACATGGCGTTTACGATTCCACTAAAAGGAAAACAAGTAGTTGCTAAAACACCTTTTCTATTTGCTAATAACGAAGTGATGATCAATTTCGGGAAAGAGATTGTGAATAATTACTTTGATCAGGATAGAGCGTTTGTTGGCTTTGGTTATCAGTTTACGTCTCAGCTTAATGCACAGTTGGGGTATATGCATGTCTTTCAACAGTTACCTGCCGGAAATGAATATTTGAAAATAAATGCTATTCGGTTGTTTGTTTTTCACAATCTGGATTTTAGGAAAAAGGAGTAGTGAATTTGCCTGGGTGTTGTTGGATTTTAGAGTGAGCAAAGCTTTAAGCGTTTTTATCTGATTGAGTTCGGTAGCGTCTAACCACTTTCAGTGCAGAGGCGCGCTGGGGAAATAGCATTTCATAGAAAGAAGGTAGTCGCGCCTTCAAATGCAAGCATGACAGAGCCGCCCGCAGCGGCTCTGTCATGCTTGCATTTGCTAACTCATCAATACATGATGCTACTCGCATCATGTATTGATGAGTTTCTTTTTGGAGACACCTTATAAATATTCGTGCGTGAAATATATTTAGATCAGGAGCACTAAATGATATTTGTTGTTTGAATGATAAAAACAACGAGTGATGTAATTGCCATCAGGGTGATGATAAGAAACGCAATTCCCTTTCCGTTTAATTCATTTTTATCAGTGCGCTCCAATAGAAGTTCGAAAATCCGAAACAATGTTTTGGTTGAGCGCCAGGCAAACACAATAAATAATGCTGCTGGTAAAATAATTCCGAAGACAGGAGCATAGTCTGAACCTTTTCCAATAAAATAAGCTATCAAAACAGAAAGCAATCCTGACATTCCTCCTGACATCAATGCTGTTTTTGCTTTCGGTCCAATAAAAATAACAGACAGGATTCCGCACGAAATGAGAAATATACCATAGAAGTAAAAAAGAGAGTTGTTCATTGTTGTTGATAATGGCTACAATGATAGCGATGAATTGGTTGATGAGAAAGCATAATAGCCTTGGAGAGTTTCTTTTTTTTGCAGCCGTATGGGCTTTGTAGCGGATTGCTGGGATATGTTCCTTCTCTGTAGAGAATAGTACCCGCCCTCTGTGAATAGCTCAATGAGTTAGTGGTGAGGTTGAATTCATTCCGACTTTTTGTTTGTGGAGTGATTATGGATAATGTACGGTAATTGCGCCTCGACATCTTTTCTGAAGCAGATGTAATTCAAGCTTTGGCATCACATTAAAAAGCTAAGCTTCAATTCGGTTAACTATTTCTTTTTCTTACGGATCATACCTTTTCTAATGAAACACATGACAATGAAATTGCATATTAAAAATATGATTAGCCATCGTTGTAAAATAGTGGTAAAGCAGGAGTTGAAAAAATTGGGGCTCAGACATTTGAATGTTGATCTGGGACAGGTTGAAGTTACGGGCACTATAACGGAACAACAACACCGGAATCTAAAATTTAACTTGCTTGCTTTGGGCCTGGAAGTGATGGATGATAAACGTGACATTCTTGTTGAGAGAATTGTTACTGTAGTGATGGACATGATTCACGATGATGATCTTCCTCAGGCTAATTATTCGGATATCATTAGTGAAAAATTGGATTACGATTATACCTATCTCTCCAAAATATTTTCACAGGAGAAAGGTATTACACTCCAGCAATTCATTATCAATCTCAAAGTTGAAAGGGTGAAGGATTTGCTATTGTGTGAAGAACTCAACCTTACGGAGATATCCCGGAAACTACATTACAGTAGTGTGGGGCATTTATCGAATCAATTTAAAAAAGTCACCGGCTATTCACCCACAGCATATGAGCAACAGCATCTAATACGAAATGTGAATCCAGAAAGTGCCGGATATATGTAACGCATATACTGACATATGTAACACATGAGACGTCAAAGACCTTGACCTTTGCTTATTCTTTAGTCAATTAAACTTAAAATCAGAAACATGAAATTTCAAAAAGCAATTCAATTTTTATCCTTGTTATCCATACTCTCCTTTTTCTTTATTGTAGGATGTTCAAATGATGACAAAGATCCTATTGTGACTCCAAATGTTGAGACAACAAGTCCTGCTAATAATGCTACGAATGTTCCGCGTAACAATTCGATCGATATCTCTTTTAGTGAAGAGATGGACCCGGCCACCATTAATTCTACAACCATACTTGTTAAGCAGGGTACTACTGTTGTACCCGGAATGGTTACGTATGCAGGAAAGACTGCCACATTCACGCCAGATGATAATTTGTTAGCATTAACGGCATATACTGTAACCGTCACAACGGGTGCAAAAACTCTTGCAGGTAAACCTTTTGCTGCAAATAGTGTATCGAGTTTTACAACAGGTGGATCGATTGTGGCTCGTGACGTGGTTCAGCTAGGGACGGCAATTGATTATGTGATCGTGGCAAAGACCGCCATCAACAATAGTTCTACTTCTGCCATTACAGGCGACTTGGGTCTTAGTCCTGCTGCTACATCGTACGTAACGGGATTAGCACTGACAAATTCAACTGGTTTTGCAACGTCTAGCCAGGTGACTGGAAAGGTTTATGCTGCAGACATGGCAGCACCAACGTCTACAAATTTAACAACCACTGTCAATAACATGATTACTGCGTATGACGATGCTGCTGGTCGTACGTTACCAGATTTTATTGAATTGGGTACTGGAAATATTGGTGGAAAAACACTTAAACCCGGACTTTACAAATGGACGGGTAATGTTACCATTCCAACCAGTGTTGTTATTTCTGGTGGTGCGAATGATGTTTGGATATTTCAAATTGCCGGAAACCTTACTTCGAGTTCCGCTACTAGTATTACTTTAGCGGGTGATGCGCAGGCCAAGAATATTTTCTGGCAAGTAGCTGGCCAGGTTACACTTGGTACCACTTCACATTTTGAAGGTATTATTTTATCGAAGACAGGCATTACACTTCAAACAGGTGCTTCATTGAATGGACAGATGTTGGCACAAACTGCTGTTATTCTGGATAGCAATGCTGTAGTTAAGAAATAGTAATTACTCTCATAAAATTGAAGGAGGCTGTTCTTAACAGCCTCCTTTTTTGTGGCCATTAAATTTCGTTTTGAAGATACTAACTGGATAGGGCAGACTTTGAACCCATTCAATGTTGTAGAGTTAAGGGGTTCTCATTGTTTTGTCTACCTCTCACTTAAACAGCGTTGTTAGTGTTTGATAATCAAGTCAACCAGGGGTCCTAAAAGTAAAGCGGCAATACAAAAAGTAATCATCCCTAATACATAAGCACCAAGTGCTTTTAGATAGTTACTTACTTTTTTCTTATCGTAAAATTGTCCAATGGCCCAGGAACAATACACTACACCAATCATTCCCGAAATTTGCATTAAGTGTATTTGTGTTAATCCTTCAATGATGGCAAAAACTGAAAATATTAACATGCCTACACCCATTACGAAGCATAAAAGAATCACGATTTCAAAAATGTTATAGTCATACTTTTTGAAAAATAGTTTCAGCCAAAAGGCAATGAATATTCCCATTATGATATTGGCATACCCATAATGATTTTGTATCCACGTAAATATTGTGATGGTAGCAGAATTTTTTCCTGCTTCACCATCGTCCATTTTAATGTAGCCATCTTCAATGTGAAAAAAGTGAGCGGCTATCGAATAGATCAGAGAAGTGACAATAATAAAAATGATAGGTTTTACCAGTCTGTTTCTGTTTTCAGAAATAAATTGTCTAACACTTTGGCCCGGTCTGATCACCAGTTCTTTTATGGTGTAAAAGATTCCTTTTTCAACATGCAGTACATGTTGTATTTCGTGGAGGATGTAATGCCAATCAATTCTTTTAAGTTTTGCAGGATGCCCGCAGTTGGAACAAAAATTTTCGGTTATCGAATGGTTACAGTTTATGCAATTTGTCATTTTAGGGTTCTAAAATTGTTGATGTTGCTCTATTCTATTTCTAGCGAGTGAATATATACACCAAGGTGCAAATATCCATACGTATCAAAGGGAAACTGTATATTAAGAATACGGTGAACCGCGAAATGGCGTACACACAACCTCCGAGCGCGAGGGATTGGAACAAGGACGCAGCGTCTCCAACACGAGAGACGGTGCTCTCGCTTCATCACTAAAGTTTAGTCTATCTCTCCTTTGCTATAAATTCGGCAAATCCTTTCAACATCCCCTGAATACATTCGCAGGGTGTTGGCCCTCCTGCCCAAATTCCTTCACAGGCTTTTTCAATTAAATCGGGTCGATTCTTTTTTACCCATTCCTTAGCTTCATAATATTTTTCTGGGTCGTTTGAAGAAGTCTGTACAGAACGAATTTTTCCATCGCGTAAGGATATGCGAAACGTGTCTGTAACATTAAAATTAATTTTCAGAGCGGCCATCAGATCATCTTTTACAGTAACAGGGAATAGTACAAGGGAATCATTTTTCTCAACATACATATTCCTCTTTACTATTTGATAGTGACCACATTCAGCCCATTTTTGATAATACAATATTTCTTGCTGCGATTCTTTAGCAAGGGATAGTATGGAGGCTAAGGAATCTCTGTTAAAAGAATAAAAGGCATCAACAAATTCATTAGCGATAACAACATTGCTGCGGTGATTAACAGTCGCTTCTTGGTGAGCGGAATTTTTGCAGCTAGTGAACAGTAAAAGGGATAAGCTGATGACTTGCTTTAATCTCATCTTTCTATTTTATTTTTTTATTAATAAATAATTTAAGCCTGTGAGGAGAATGTATCAAAGTTATCTGCAAAGCGAGGGATGATTATGATCGGAATAAATTATTTCAATCGCGCAGCGCGTATTTTTGAATCGTTGAATTTACGTTTAATGCCTTTCGTGAATTGTTCCCATGTTTCAGATTGGAGGCATTCCTCAATCTCTATTCGGTTAAGATAATCCAGCGGCATAAGAATTTCGGATAGATCGCCATCGTGAAATTTATTTTCAATCTTCACGGTCAACTCATTTTTAACGGCCACTGAAATTTGTTTCTTCATGTTTTCAACTATTTTAGAGATGGGCAATTAATGGACGGACAACCCACTGCTGTACAAATACCTTCCATGTGAGAATGGAAAGATTGTCTATCCGTCACCATTATATAGTTAAGCATCCGGAATTTCAGGCTCAACTAGCTTGGCTAATTTTTCTAACGACTCCTGCCAACCCAAATAGCACATTTCCAAAGGAATAACAGAAGGAATGTTTTCCTGCACGACATTCAGTTCTGTGCCAACCAATACTTTTTTGAACCAAACCGTAGTAATCATTTCGCCTGGCAAATTCGGGTCATCAAATTTATCGGTGTATTTTAATAATTCATTTGGTTTAATTTCAAGATATTTTCCACCAAAAGAATGGCCATTGCCCGTGGAGAAATTGATAAATGACATTTTAAAATCACCTCTCACACGCACATCCATTTCATGAACCGTGCATAAGAATCCATAAGGCGGAAGCCAGCTGGCAATCGCAATGGCATCGGTAAAGGCACGAAATACTTTTTCGGGAGTTGCTTTAAGCACTCTATGTAATTTTACACTGTTATTTGACATAGGATTATTTTTAGTAGGTTAAAGATAACACGATCTGTATATTTTCATGCACAGTTTTGTTGTGAAATATGTTCTTCGTTTTTTTTACAAGACTCATGCCGGGGAAAGATATTCCGATGTAGTTTTTTTTGAATGAGCTTTTAAGGGAGCAAGGATTAGCCCTGTTGGATAATCTGCTTTACGATAAGCCAGGCTACGGAAGTTTGCATAACCATATTGGTTGGGCATATAGGTACTACACGGCTGATATTGAAAAAGCAGAATTGCACTTGAAGATGGCGATCTGGTTTGATGCCACTTTTGCAGCGCCTTATCTTCACATCGGTAACTTGTACATCCGTATGGGCCGCTATGCAGATGCATTACTATACCTTGAAAAAGGTGTGCTAGCTACAAACCCTAATAAACTAACCTTCATGGAAAGCATTGCCCGCGCGTATGAATTGAAAAAAGAATATGCAAAAGCTGTTACTGCCTACAAAGAAGCATTGGCTTTAACCGTGGGCATAGAAAGTGAAAAGTTTACGGAAGGCATTAAGAGATGACGGAAGAAGAGATGTGTAATAATGTTTACCTTTTGATTAAACAGTGAGCGGTGAAAATACTGCTCACTGTTTTTACTTTGGAGTTTAATCATTCTTTTTTAGGCTCATAGTAAAGCGTTATTGCGCCCGAGCTAAAGATTTTTGTTTTGAATAGTTTAAGAACTGTTCTATCGTTCATGTCTTCAAATAATGGTAAACCATTTCCTGCTATCACCGGGTGAACACAGAGTTGGTATTCATCAATTAAATTAAGTTTCGTTAAGGCTACAATTAAACTCCTGCTGCCCACTAAAATGTCTTTACCTGGTTCTTGCTTGAGTTTTAAAACTTCTTCTTTAATGACATCTTTTTTAAAGCTTGTGTTTTTCCAATCACTATTTTTCAATGAGCGGGAAAAAACAATCTTTGAAATATTGTCTACCGTCACTGCAAAGTCATCTGTGGGTTTGTTGCCCGTAGGATTTTTTACTATTGTTGGCCAGTAAACTTCCATAAGCTGGAATGTTATCCTTCCCCATATAATAGCACCTGCATTACCTAATAGAGCAGTGTAGTGTTGATGTATCTCCTCATCTGCAATCATTGCTGTATGGTCGCAAAAACCATCAAGTGTCATATTGATTGCCGCAATTAGTCTCCTCATACTATTTTGTTTTAAATCAATAGTCAATCTTTATTTCGAGTTGATGCCCGAATCCCTAATTAAACTCAGAATATTTTCAACTTAGTTTCCCTGATTTAGTTTTTTCTTGTGCCAAAAAACATAAGACAAGATTCCCGGAACTATCCAAATCAACAAGGTAATCATGAGCGGATCGAATTTTCCCGAAGACGCAATGCCTGAGTAGATAGCAGCCGATAAATCAAAAAATAATCCTGCATACGCCCATTCTTTGATTCGATTGAAACTCGGAATAAGAATTGCCACAGAGCCTATCAATTTAGCAACGCTAATGAATTGAATGAAATAGATAGGATAACCAAGGCTGTCATGAATTAATTGGACAGCTTGCTGTGATGGCTGGATGCCACCGACCGCTGAGAATATCATCAGCAGGGCAAACAAAATGGTAGATGTCCAATAGAGTACGTTAGTGTTCTTTGCTGTCATTTTTTTTATTATTTAAGAGTTTTTTCTCATTTAGTTTCTCCTTAAGCTCCAACAGTACCCGTCTTGACTTCTCCGGCCCGTTTGTAATCTCGCTATTGAAAATGAAGAGATTCCAACCATTAAGGTAAGTAATGTGTCCAATATTCTAAAAGATTGACAGCATGAAAAATATAGCTTTAGTACTTCTTGTAGGATTGACTTTACTCAGTTGTGATAAGGATGAACTAAAAGTGAATCTGAATAAAGAGGAAAATTTAATATTTAGCGGAGCTTTTGAGACAATACATTCTGAGGATCTTACGGGAACAGTAATTTTAAAAATTTCAGATGGATATTATGAATGTTCTACGAGTTTGCCATTTGGATATGGAGCAGGGAAACTAGAGGCAAATGCAAGGACAATAAATTTCATCGATACTTTATTCGTTGCGATCCCTGCAATCTATGGGCCATCGTATGTTCTTAGTGGAGAACATCATTACGAATTTGACGGAGAAAATTTAAAAATCTGGAGAGCAAAGAATGTTGGTAGCATAGAGTATAATTTGAAATTAGTAAAATAGCCATGGCCCTAAACTACATAGAGGATTAACAAATGGCCATTGTGATATATCGTATACTAATATGGAGCATCTCGATTGGAGTAGAACACTAGAGAGGTGCTCACTATTTATTTTGTTGTCTTAATTCTGATAAATGTACCTCCATAAAAATAACCCGTTGCTTCGCCTTTATTATTGTACTGTATGGATTTTAAATCATATTCGTTTTCTGAAATCCACGTATACGTATAAAGTCTGTAAGTTCCCTCGGGCTCATCAGCAAAAGATATTTTTAACGTTACATCCCCATTTTCACTTACAGTTCCTTTTCCTACTCCCGCCCGGGTAGTTCCAAAACTTGATAAATGATCTACTTCTTTTTTCACAGGATTGTAAGACCAAAAAATATGTCCGTATGGAGGAGTTCCATCAATTACCGCAAGGAGGCTATTATCGGTATTGAGTGCTTTACAAATGGTATGATGATTTGGAATTTTTATATCCTCTCTTCCATTTCCCCAGTTTTGAGACCAATTGTCATCTTTTAATGTCCATTCTCCAATGAATTTATGAAAAGGGTTTTTAGGTTTTTGTTGTACACCTGTTGAGGCCGTTTTACCGTTGGAAATCAAGGCGGCCTCTTGTGAGTAACTTCTGCTAAATACAATCCCTAGCAGAAGGAGTAAGGTAAGTTTTACAGATATATTCTTCATTGGATTTTGTCTTTGTTTCTTCAACGGACAATTCTTTACATTGTTGACTCCTGTAAGCTGGACAGGATATAATGGAATTATGTAGCCCCAATCTTTGTCCTGACTAAGTAGCCATTTGGTATCAAAAATCGTGTCTGATGTAGTTTTGTTGTAGTCGTTTTTTCGTTAAGCCCGTGATGCAGTCATAACTTTAGCAAGTTCAATTCACTTCATTATGCTAAAGTTCTTCCGATTCTTCTCCGCAATTAGTGTGCTTCTCATTTTAGGTAATTGTGATCAAAGTGATAATGAAGGCATTCATTATCCGCTCGAATTCCTCGTATTAGATGGTACAACAGGATTGCCCGTAAAAGATGCAGAGGTTCAACTTCTCGAAGATGGTCCTGCAGCAACAACGGAGGCCCACGGAATTGCAGGTTTTAATGAAAGTGATTTGGTTGGTAGTGAAGTGCAATCCATTTCCGATTCAGTTGCCTACGCTTTCTCCATTCGTCATCCCAATTTTCAAATACGCGAACTTAACGCAACTCTTGGAAAAGTGACCGTCATACTCATGCCCGACTCCACAGGAAAATATAATTATCAAAAGCCAGTGCAGTTAGATGATGGATTGTCGGTTGCTACTCTTGTTGATGTTGGATTCGACACATCACTCGTTCAAAAAATGATGGTGAAGATTGCGAAGCCTGGGTACAAAGACGTACACAGCATTTTGATTTACAAAGACGATAAACTGGTGCTTGAAGAATACTATTTTGGTAACAACGATACGATACAATTTGAAAACGGTGTGATCCGTGATCGCAAACCAGCTCACATCTGGTGGTCCCGGAAAGAAAAGCATTATATCGCTTCTGTAAATAAGGCACTCACTTCTACACTGACAGGAATTGCACTCGACTCAAAAGGATTAACTACCGCTGCTTACCTGAAGGATTACTTGCCGGATTATGCAAGCTACTTTGAAAATGATGCGAACAAATCAGCCGTCACATTTCACCACGCCTTAAATATGACGCTCGGTTTTAAGTGGGATGAATGGGGATCGAATGACCTGGTACAACTATGGAAGAGCAATGACTTTGCTGCTTTCCTATTAAATAGAACAAACAAAGGCCCCGGTTCTGAGTGGTATTACAACAGTGCAAGTCCTAATGTAATTTTGAAGAGTCTTGAGACGATGGTTGGAGAACCGATCCGACCATGGGCTCATACGCATTTCTATTCCCGTCTTGGTATTACGGATTATAAATGGCAGAGTCAACCGGATGGGTATCCTGAAGGCGCGGCAAGAATGTATTTACGTTCGAGAGATCTGTTAAAAATTGGTGTGACGTATCTGAACAATGGCCGGTGGAATGGTGAACAAATAATTCCGGAAGCGTGGGTAGCGAAATGTCTTCAGGTACAACAGAATACTGCTTCGGGCAACTACAGTCATTTCTTCTGGCTGCGACAACTAAAGGGTATTACGTTTCTTTCTGCCGATGGCGATGGAGGAAACTTCATTAATATTTTTCCCGATCAAAACATGGTGATCGTCTTCACACAAGGTAATTATCTGCAATGGCCTTTGTATGTAAATCAGGCCAATGACATGATGGGGAATTACATTATTCCGGCTCTTCAATAAAATACTTCGCGATTGAAATGTTTTCGTGAGTTTTTCCACGAGACCTTGGGCTATTGCCTTCAAAGCATCGGAGTCCCGGAGGCCGGTGACTCTGATGGGGATTAGGTGTGGCAATAATCAATATTCTTCCTGTCGTTTTAGCTTTTCAACTCTGGCCTTTCTGTTTCGGAGAATACGAACATATTCAAGTGCCAGTTTATTGTTATAATCTTCGTAGGATTTTTGCGCCCATATAATCGCTTCATCCAACTCACCATTTATCTCATTGATGATCGCCATGTTGTAACAGGCCATTCCGGCTACTGAATTTTTTTTGTTGGTTGTTTCTTCTTTCCAAAGTTCGGCTGCACTATCCCAATTGCCGGTTTGTGCCCTGCGTTTGGCAATAACAAAATTGTTACTTCCTTTCACATAATATTCGCGCCTTACCCGAATCCGGTAGGGCAATATTCCCCTTGCATATTCATGGCCAACATTATTAGCAGTTTGTTTTACCGCGTCTTTGCGACCAATGAGACCCGCAGCAGCCACTGCAGGATTTATTCCTTTTCCCGTGAAGGTCAAATTTTTGTGGATGGCATGTTCATCCAGTATCATTTTACTGAAGGGATCATATATTCTCCATCCGGTTTTTACATGCGTTATCATGGAGGCTTGATGTTCAACGGCAGGTATGTTGCCTAATGGTGTGTATATCTTTACGGGCACATTAGTATAATTTATTTTTGTATCGGTATCAAATATCTCAAGCGAAAAAAGAGCATCAACATGATTTTGTATACATATCTGTTCCGCTATATCCCAGGACAGTGCCGAAGGAAAGACGCCAGCACCTGTTGTTGTTAAAGCAAGATCATCCAGCAAAATCACTTCGGCAAATCGAGCATTGGTCATGAGTTCATCTCGGAGGCCGTTAATACTTTCTTTTGCGCCTTCCTTATCAAGCACAGGTCCTTCGGCCGATAGTACCTCATCCAGAACGTTTATCTTTTTTGTTTCCTCAGAAGCTGCACTTCTATTGATGATGCCAATGGTTTTTATACCCGGAGGCATTGAAACCGGTGCAGGCTCCAGGATATTCATATAAACCAAATCAGTCTTACAAGCAGAAAATGCAATAGCAACTAAAATGAATGTAAAAATTTTGTTCCTTCCTTGTTGTGACGTTTTCATATATCAACAGCTTGTTTTATACTTTCTGGTTATTCAATAAACATAAATATATAGTGAATTAACTTTTAATCGGTAACGGTGTATGTATTGCAGTGGAAGTTAACAAAAAGGTGTTTCGATTCATAGCAGTGATACAAGCATTATCTATACCATTGTAGAAACATTTGAGCAGCGCACTGACTTTCACGCAACATTCACACGAGCGGGAGCAATCCTGATTTTAAATAAGCGGAGCACTCCGTATATTGTATGGTTCATTATATCAATATGAAAAAGAACAAACTCCTCTCTTTTATTGCTGCCTTTTTTATCTGCCTTTCGGAATTAAGTGCACAAAATCGCGACCCAAAATATTTTAACGAAATACCTCCCGGAACAACACCAATGGTATTTGCTCCTGGCAAAGTTTCCACGACAGATCAATTTGAATTCGGAGCTGTTTATTCAAAAGACCGCAGCGAATTTTATTACGGAGTAGAGATCAATGGCAAAGCCGAAACCCGCATGATGAAATTTGAAAAAGGAAGTTGGACGTCACCCATCCCTATCCTGATTCACGATGTCTACAGCTACAATGATCCTTTTCTGGCGCCCGATGAAAAGAGACTTTTCTTTATTTCAGATCAACCGCATGGACGCCAGGGACCAAAAAAAGATTACGATATCTGGTACATCGAGCGTCAGTCTGGGAAATGGTCTGAACCGATAAATGCTGGAAAATATATTAATAGCGATAAGAACGAGTACTACATATCGTTTACGAAGAATGGTAAAATGTATTTCTCCTCTAACAACGGAGATAAGGATGGAGGAAACAACTTCGATATCTATTCCTCGGAATTTCGTTCGGGTGAGTTTGAACCTTCAGTCAGGCTTGCCGCTGCTATCAATTCGTCTCACTACGAAGCAGATGTGTTTGTATCACCGGATGAATCGTATTTAGTGTTTGCAGCCAATCGTCCGGATGGTTTGGGAAGTGGTGACCTGTATGTAAGTTTCCGTGAGGCCAACGGCAACTGGACGGCAGCACGAAGTCTGGGCAATACCATCAATACGGAGACTGACGATTTTTGTCCATACGTTAGTCCGGATGGGAAATATCTGTTCTATGCCAGCAGAGGAGATGTGTATTGGGTTTCGACCGGGGTGATTAGAAACCAGCCGTAAGTCTCACTTCCTAAAATAAGTTTACAGCGACACCGATATTCTCACATTATCATTCAAACCTTTCTTGCCTTGTTTCCGTATTATTTAGATATTTGTCTAAATATACAATACTCTAATGGATGATATCTTTAAGGCGATGAATGACCCTGCCAGGAGGGAGATACTGAAAATGTTGCGCAAGAAAGACCTCACGGCTGGGGAAATCGCGGCTAAATTCGATATGACTGCCCCCAGCATCTCACACCACCTTGACAAGCTCAAGCGGGCTGGCCTTGTCACCACCATCAAGGAGGGACAATACATTACCTACTCTATTAATACTACCATAGTTGACGACCTAATCGACTACCTTTTATCATTTAAAAAATAGTGTTATGAAAAACTTCAGCAAAGAACTTATACTCTGGATCATCCTGGCTATACCGTATGTCTACCTCGCCATCGTCTGGGACGAATTGCCGCAGACTGTACCGACACATTTTGACTTACGTGGTAACCCCAACGATTGGTCAGACAAAAGCGTACTCCTTATTCTTCCCGGGGCGATGGGCCTGCTGGTGTATGGCCTTATGTATTTTGCTCCTCGTCTTGATCCCAAACGCAAGATCGAACAAATGGGTGACAAGTATTATACGCTACGCCTCATCATGACTACTTTCATCTCCGCGCTGATGGTGTATGTCTTGATCATCTCAAAAGATGGTATGATGAAAAATCCTGGATCGTTATTCGCCTTGTTGGGTGGCTTCTTTGCTGTGATGGGAAATTATTTTCAGACCGTGCGCCCCAACTACTTCATTGGTATTCGTACACCCTGGACGCTGGAGAATGAAACGGTGTGGAAGAAAACACATACGATCAGCGGTCGCGTTTGGATGGTGGGCGGATTGCTGATTGTGATAACCGCTCTTCTGATTCATACATCAACTGGTCAATTCATTGCATTCGCTTCACTGATGTCACTCATGGTTATTATACCCGTAGTGTATTCCTACATTATTTACAGACACGAAAAAAAGATGATGGAAATGCATTGATTTAGGATAGTAGTGCTACCACACAACGCAAGGGAGTGACTATTAAAGTTCTCGTTTGCCACATCAAGCGTAACATGCTGAAACGAAAACGCAGTGTCCCCGAGACGGGAGACACTGCTATGACTTAAACGTTTGAAATATTGGAGCATCCCGCTTGGGGCGAGGCGCTAGGGTGGAGGAGTACTAACAAAGGCAAAGTTTGGGAACACTTGGGAACGGTGGGTTTGTACAGAAAGTGTTTTACTTTTTACGGAGCACCCTGAGCTTTGTGAGGACTAAGTTGTACTTTTTCTGATGCAAACTATAGTTTGTACAGAGCGTTCTGAGGTTTGTACATAACGAGTTTTACTTTGTACAGAGCTTCCTGATCTTTCTACAGAGTGTTCTGAGGTTTGTACATAACGAGTTTTACTTTGTACAGAGCTTCCTGATCTTTCTACAGAGTGTTCTGAGGTTTGTACATAACGAGTTTTACTTTGTGCAGAGCTTCCTGATCTTTCTACAGAGTGTTCTGAGGTTTGTACATAACGAGTTTTACTTTGTATAGAGCTTCCTGAGCTTTGTACAGAGCGTCCTTAACTTTGTGCAGGCCATGTTGTACTTTTTCTGAAGGGAGTCGTGGTTTTTACGGGGCAAGTTGAGCTTATTGAAGCAGAAGCGAGACCTTGCGCCAGAGTGATGGGAAGACTTGGGGATAGTGACTATTCACTAATTATTTCGTTGTCTTTATTCTGATATAAGGTACGTATATCCAATGTACATCATCTCCGTTGTTTCTTTCTAATCAAGTAAATATTGACTCTGTTTATTATTCCAAGCATGTTGGATCTAAATTCTTTGCAGCCTAATGCAGTAAATCAAAAGAATGTTATTCACTATTTGTTTTGCAGACTTTATATAAGATTCTGGGTGAAGGATGGTAGCGGAAAACCCGAAGCGCGATAGGTTTGTGCGGGGACGGATTTGTAGCGGACAGCCTGACCCGGTCTCCGGGGCACGCCCAGTGTTTGGTTAAAAGTTAATGGTTAATAGTTAATAGTGGGAGGGAGTGCGGGAGTTGGGCATGGTTGGTAAATCTGAAAGCTTAAGACAATTAACTATTAACCGATAACCTCCTAAACCCAGTGAATTCCGTCCCCGGCATACCCGACAAAATAAATTACCTTTGGGTTTCGACCGAGGTAATTATAAAGCTACGGTGAGCGCTACTAATGCATATTTACTAACGCATGAATGAGGAGCACGCTGGCTTACTCACAGCATACGCGCGAGATGGGGTAATTAATTAATGTCGACTTAGAAGTCTCCTTTATAGAATCCTGTGAATACATGCTCTCCTTCCATAGTCAGGTTTATTGTGACTGTATAATTATCTGCACCGTTTTCTTGTATTTGAACAGAACCACTTTCCGGGAAATAAATATCGCTATCATCTATGCCTCTTCTTACCTCATATGAGGTAAGAGCTTCATACAGTAATCGATCGTCACCTTGGGGGAAAGAATAGGTACCCGCTATCGTTTCATTTTCATCATACGCAATCCACAAATCAAGTATTTGAGTGTTGCCGTTAGTGTTGAGCCCTTCAAACCGAATATTAGCGACAGTAGGGTCACCATCCTCAAGTATTAATTCTACTGTTTCAATAGAAAATGTTTGTCCGTTTAACTGAATGGCATTTTGATTTTCGATTGAAGGTTCATCCTTTGAATCGCATGATAGGATGGCAAAAAAAATGATGGAAGCTAAGAAGGAAAGTAATTTAGTATTCATGTTTTCAGATTGAGGTTTCGCTTAATGAATAAATTAAATTTAAAACTTAATAAAGTACGGTTTATAGTAATAGGCCATCAGCATAATTTCACCAGAAGATTCCACACGAAATTGCATTCATTTTCAAGTAACAGAGCGGAGTTAAAAATGTTTTAAGCTTGAACAGTTTACAGAGATTTTATATCGTTAGCCACTAAAACTAAATCGTGATTAAGCTGATGCCCGCCTTTTTTTATAGCACGAAAAGTAGCTTGAGCAAGTTTTTGCTTGAAGTGATCAAAGTGAGAAAAAGGTATCTCCTCATCGTCTTGACAATGGTATAAGAAAATGGGCACGTCATCAGGTAACGTGTCAGTAAATTTTTCGCTAAGCTTTAGTCCTGTTTGCCAATCTTCATCACCATTCCAAAAGGGTGTAGCAATAAGAAAAATTCCAGCAATCGTTTTTGTTATTGAATGTTCGGAAAGATATTTCAATATCATTGACGCTCCGAAAGAATGTCCTACTAAAATAATATCACTTTTGGCTTCAGAGATTTTCTCTCCAATTTGTTGAGTCCACCCAAAATCAGGTGCAGATTCGTCAGACTTTATTTCAGGATAATGTATAACAAATTCTCTACCTAAGGCAGTTTGCAGGGAGGCTACTAATGCTGCATCCGCTTCATAACCTCCTTCGCCTCCTCCTTGAATAAATAAGATGTGCTTGCTCATATGGAAACAGTTTTTTCAACACGTTTTTTTTAATACCTATTTTCTGTCCAAGCAGTGTCTCCCGCCTCGGGGACGCTGCGTAACACTGTCAACCGGACTTTGTAATTGATCACTAATAAAATGTAAATAATATTAAAAACTACAGCCAGGGAAAATTCACTGTAATCCTGAAGGATATTCAGGTTATTGAAATTGGAAATTGCCAACAGATGGATAACTTGTCTAAAAATATTTTTTAACCAATAAATATAAATAACATGGCAGGCCTGGCAATTACAATTACGGGAATTGATAGTAACGGTAACTTGATATTATCAGATGGCGGAACGACAACAGCAAATTCGGGAGATACCATAACGTGGATAGTAAATGGCAACTCTGGGGTAGCCTCTATTACCGGAATTATTGATGATTCTAAGATTGATCTGTTCAACCCCGATCCGGCACCCTTTAGTTCAGCGAGTTGGCAGGGAACAATTAGTACAAAAAAGTACGACAAAGAAAGAAAAGAGACGTATACCATAAATTATCTAAAAATAGGTGACTCTAAAATCCATCGTTGCGACCCGGAAATTCGGGTAAAACCATAGTGCTATTTCAATGGATTTTAAAAAGAACACCCGTTATTTTCTGATTGGACTTTTTTGCTTAGTTCTTCATCATGTTTCCGGTCAGGATCAAAAAGTGGCGGATAGCTTAGCCACTATTTATAAAAAGGATATACTGAAAGATACAGCAAAATTAGAGTTACTCTTAAACTTATCTTTCAACGAGGTTAATGACCTTAAACTGGCATTACATTATGCCGAGGAACTCATTAACCTGTCTGAGCAAAAAGTAAACAACCTATATCTGTACAAAGGCTATTTCCTGAAAGGAAATATGAAGAAGTTATCTGGCGATTTGGAAGAAGCGCTTGATGCTTATTTCAAGAGTATAGATGCCGCACACAAAGCTGATTATTTTAAAGGTGAAGCCAATGCTTATGGTGCAATAGCAGGTATTTATACCCACTCAAATAATCATAACAATGCGATGCTTTACTACAATAAAGCGATCTCCACTTTACGACAATCCGATGACTCGGTTGCCTTGGCTTCAGCGATTTTAAATCTTGGAGAAGCATTCCGCACAAACAAAGATTATGATTCTGCTATTTTGTGCTTCACCGAGTCAGGAATAATTTTTGAAAAAGTCGATTACCTAATTGGTAAGGCCTACAATCTGGGTAATATGGGGATGGTGTATGCTAGCACCGGAGAAAAAAATCTTGCTGAACGAAACATTAATGATGCAATCCGAATACTAGAAGAATTGGGAGATTATTATCCTGTTTGTGTATACCTCATTTCAATGTCGGATATACATCATCAAAAAGGAGATAAAGCTGCCGCATTGAACTACGCCTTGAGAAGCCTGCAACTCGCCCAACATTATGGGTTGAAGGAACAGATAAGTGAATCCAGTCTCAAACTCTCAGAACTTTACACGCAAGCCGGCAACATAGGTGAATCTTTCAAGTATTATAAAAATCACATTGCCTATAGAGACAGTATTAATAACATCGAATCCATTCAGAAGATGGCGGATCTGCGCACGGATTATGAAATTTCACAAAAGCAAATCGAATTGATTGAAAAAGAAGAAATGTTGACAAGGGAAAAATGGATTCGCAATACATTCATTGCAGCATTTGGTATAATGATTTTTGTGGCCACGATGGCCTATCGAAATTCCAAAAATCAGAAAATAAAAAATCAGAAAATCACGGACCAAAAAGAAGAGATTGAGCGAAAGAACGAAGATTTAATTTCGCTAAATGAAGAAAAAAATAACCTGATTGGAATTGTCGCTCATGATTTGAAAAGCCCCATCAATCAGATTAAAGGATTGCTTTCCTTAGTCAAAATGACGTGCAAATCAGATGATGAATCCTTCAAATACCTTGACATGATGGAGCAAAGTGCTCTGCGCCTTAGTGATATGATTAGCAAAATTCTGAATGTCGAGGCGATCGAATCAAAGCAACTTAATTTAGTGATTGAAAAAGTAAACTTTTCTGAAGTGGTAATGGCTAACGTCAATCGGTTGGTTGTTGAAGCAACGCGAAAACAAATACAGTTACACACCTCAATAACGGAAAATGTAATGGTGAATTCGGACCTGAGCTATACCGATCAGGTAATTGAAAATCTACTTTCAAATGCGCTTAAATTCTCACCGCCTGAAAAGAATATTTTCATCAATATTACACTTCATAACACGGTCGCCTTGTTTGAGGTGCGAGATGAAGGGCCAGGCCTAAGTGAAAGTGATAAGAAAAAATTATTCAAAAAGTATCAGAAATTAAGCGCTACCCCAACGGGCAATGAATCTTCCACAGGCTTGGGATTGTCAATTGTAAAGAAATTTGTAGATGCGATGAACGGAGAAATCTGGTGTGAGAGTGAACCAGGAAAAGGTGCCAGTTTTTTTGTCAAGTTTAATTTGGCTACCTGATTTGATTGATTGAACAATGTGCCATATCCGGATCACACAGGATGGTTATTTCAAGGAAGGTCAATCTTTAAAATCCGCCAATCTGACCCATCAGGCAATGCTTTTAAAATAATATACATTCGCGTGTAACATCGCCCACACCTCACCGTCTTGTTATTGAATTGAACGAAATGAACCTCGAAGCTTTTGAAAACCGTGTATTGCCAGCCAAAAACAAGCTTTATCGTTTTGCGTTGCGCTTTCTCGGAAACGAAGAAGAAGCCAAAGATGTAGTGCAGGAAGTGCTGATCAGGGTGTGGAACGGAAGGGAGCAGATGAATGAAATTCAGAATTGGGAGGCCTGGTGTATGCGCATCACCCGTAACCTCTCGCTGGATCGCATCCGCTCGATGAACCGAAAGCAGACACAACCCATGGAAGAGGCGTTTCATGTTCTTCACCAAGACTTGACACCACACGAAACAACCGAACAACATGAAAGTATGCAGCGCATAAACGTACTGATTGCTTCGCTCCCTGAAAAGCAGCGGCAAGTGATCCACCTCCGTGATGTGGAGGGTTATAGTTACAATGAAATATGTGAGACACTGGAACTGGATATGAATCAGGTGAAGGTGAGTTTGTTTCGGGCACGCAATGCCGTGCGCGAGAAACTTGTAAAGATTAATGCTTATGGACTCTAAAAAATTAAACGAATTGCTCGAACGGTATTGGGCGTGCGAATCTTCTCTCGAAGAAGAACGGCAACTGCACGAATACTTTCGCACCCACTCGGTGCCCGAGCACTTGAAAGAAACGGCTGCCCTGTTCCACTACTTTGATACAAGCAAAAAAAAATCAGTAGAGGATGCAGGTTTTGATGAAGCAGTATTGGCGAAAGTAAAAGCAGATGCACCGAAGAAAGGTAAAATGGTTCGCCTGGTTTACAACTCGATGCGAATTGCTGCAGGGTTAGCGGTTGTAGTGGCGGCAACCTGGTTCATTCGCACAGAGATTAGAAAGACAACACCACAAGTAATGGTGGATACTTATGATGATCCGAAGCTGGCGTTTGAAGAAACAAAGAAGGCGCTACTGATGATATCGAAAAGTTTTGGAAGAGCGGAAACTGAAACGAAGAAGATCGATATGTTTAATAAAGCAACGGAGGAAGTGAAGAAGAAAGAAACAAACGAGTTATAGCAGACAATAGATTTTAGACAATAGACTTACAATATTAAAATAACAGATATGAAAAAGATAATAATAGTAGCCTTGATGATGATTGCCGTGAATGGTGCGTTTGCGCAGGATGCAATCTCTAAATTTTTCTCGAAGTATCAGGATGATGAGAGCTTCACACAAGTAACGGTGAGCAGCAAGATGTTCAGCTTGTTTACAAACATGGAAGTAGATTCTCCTGAAGACAAAGAAGTGTTAGAAGCGATAAGCAAATTGAAGGGCTTGCGCATTTTAGGAAAAGAAAATACTTCGGATGCCCGCAAACTGTACAAAGAAGCTTTCGCTTTGATTCCGATGAAGGAGTTTGAGGAATTGATGACGGTTCGTGACAAAGACCAGGACTTCAAATTCTTAATCAAAGAAAGCGGTGGAAAAATCTCTGAGTTGTTGATGATCATGGGTGGTACTGATGACTTTATGGTGATGAGTCTCTTCGGTGAGATTGATTTGAAACAAGTATCGCACTTAGGCAAGAAGATGAACGTGGGCGGTCTTGAAAAATTAGAGAAGCTTGACGATAAGAAAAAGAACTAACTCAATAGCTCAACTAAATCCCTCTCGAATCGTTGAGGGATTTAGTTTGATACAGAAGTTGTCAAATCCAAACCACCAAACATCAACCCCTCTAAAATGAAAAAAATAATCCTCTCTACCTTTATTGCTTTGCTATTTGCATCGGCATCAGCATTTGCTCAGAGTGAAAGCTTCGTTACGTTAAAAGATAAATTTTCTGGTGAAGATGATGTTCATCACTTTGCTGTGAGTGGATTTTTTGCCCGCAGTATATTATGGATGGCGGATGAGCATGAATTTTATGACGCCATTGAAGAAGTTAAGACGATTCGTTTGATTGTGATTCCAAGAGAGGCTTTCGAAGCGCAGGATGTAACATTGAATGGATTTAAGAAAGTGTTAATGAAGGATGGGTTTGAAGAGTTAGTGCGTGTGAAAGATAATGGTGACGATGTTACTTTATACCTTCAATCATCACCAAAGAAAAAAGATCGTTACTTTGTGATTGTTGAAGAGAGCAACGAAATTGTAGCAATAGAGATAAAGGGTTCTATCGATCCGGAATTTATTCTGAAAAACCAACCGGTTGCTCTTAACGATTAAATATTAACGCTATGATGAATTTTAAACGCATTTCTATTTTATTCTTTGGTTTAGTGATTTCCCTTACCAGTGTGGCACAAACTAAAACCACGGAAGAGCTTCATAAAAAATACGGTGAAAGTCTTTCGCTCTTTTTCTATAACAACACCTTGCGGATGTTGAACCAAAAAGATGATAAGGAATTTGACGAGTTGATTAAGGATATTGAGAAGATGAAGTTCTTGATGATTGAGAAAGCGAAAGACTTCAATTACAAGAAACTAACCACAAGCTATAAAGCCGAATCGTACGAGGAGATTATGACCAGTCGTATGGATGGCAAACGTTTTGATATTCTGTTAAGTGAAGCAAAAGGCAAAACCAAGGGTGTGGTGGTGTTGGTGAATGACTCCACGAACTTATATGTGTTGGATATTGTGGGAAGTATTTCGTTAGCCAATGCCACAAAACTTTTTAGTACCATCGATGAAAGTTCTGATATTGGCAAACAGATAAAGGACTTTACGAAGAAGGATGATAAAAACAAGAAAGAAGATAAAGACGATAATTAAAGACTAGTGTCTCTCTTTGGTTGAAGTGAAAACAGTTCACGCAAAGGCGCAAAGTGAATGCCGCTAAGATCGCAGAGAAATTCTTTGTGTTCTTAGCGGTTTCTTTTTTTTTGCGTCCTTTGTATTTTATTTCTTGGCGTCTTTGCGTGAACTGCATTTGCACTCTTAAAAACATCCTTAATTTTTTTAAATATTCGTAGTAACTTGTAATACATTTCATTTCATAGCGACCTATCACAACAAATAATACTACGTTGGAAACTGTTCTCTCTATTCAATCGCTCACCAAAAATTTCGGCAGACTTACGGCTGTCAACAACCTTAACCTCGAAGTGAAACGCGGACAGGTATTCGGTATGCTCGGACCCAATGGTAGTGGCAAGACCACCACCTTAGGCATGCTTATGGGTGTAACAAATCCTACACACGGATCATTCTCCTGGTTTGGTGAAGCACCTTCAAACGAAGTGCGCAAGAAAATTGGTGCCGTGTTAGAGCATCCTATTTTTTATCCTTACCTCAGCGGACAAAAAAACCTGGAGCTTAATGCGATGATCAAACAATGTCCGCCTGAAAACATTCCGAATGTATTGGAGTTGGTGGAGTTGACGGATCGCAGAGACGATAAGTATAAGACGTACTCATTGGGTATGAAGCAACGTTTGGCAATAGCTTCTGCCTTGTTGAATGATCCAACGGTATTGATTCTCGATGAACCTACCAATGGACTTGATCCAATGGGTATTGCCGAAATTCGCGGATTAATAAAAAAGATCGCGGCCAATGGCAAGACCATTATTCTTGCAAGTCATTTATTAGATGAAGTGCAAAAGGTTTGTTCACACTTTGCAGTGCTTAAAAAAGGAAACCTTGTTCACACTGGACCGGTGGATGATGTTGGCAAAGGAGCGGAAGTAGTGGAGGTAGGTGCAGAAATTGAAAATCTCAACGAAGTGTTGATGAGTTTCACTGGAACTTCTTCTATTGTGAAAGAAAACGGATTATATGAAGTAAGCTTGCGCGATGGATTTCATAGCAAAGAACTGAATCGTTTTTTGTTTGATCAGGGTGTAACGGCATCACACATTCACACGAAGAAGCGAAGCCTCGAGAAAATGTTCCTTGAAATATTAAAGGGATCATAAGTAGCAAATCAAACATCACTAGTCACTCAGCACAAATCTAATTCGTCCCTCGTCCCTCATAAATCGCACCTCAATATGTTGCATCTCCTCAAAATTGATTTAAAGAAAATGATGAACTACCGCACCTTCTGGGTGGTGTGTGGTTTGTATTTCATCACGTTGGCATTTACGACTGCCAGTGGAATGGAATTTTTAAAGTGGCTTGCCAATACCTTTGAAGATTTTGGTTCTGAGTTGAATATCAATCGCATTCCGTTGTATCACTTTCCGGATGTGTGGCTTAACCTGGTTTGGTTTAGCGGTTGTTTAAAAATTGTGTTGGCCATTATGGTGGTGATTTCGGTGACCAATGAATTTACCTATCGTACCATTCGTCAGAATATTATTGACGGCATGAGTCGTTCACAGTTTTTGTTTTCAAAAGTGCTGACCAACGTGTTGCTCAGTTTGATGAGTGTGGTAATGATTTTTGTGATTGGTCTTGTGACGGGGATGATTTACAGTCCGGTGATTAATATGGAAAGTATTATTACGGATCTTGAGTTTTTCCCTGCCTACTTCTTAGAGATATTTTTCTTTTTGTCGTATGCGTTGATGATGAGTATTCTTATTCAGCGGTCGGGACTTACTATTATTTTGTTGTTGCTGTCACAAATGATTGAAGCGATCATCACTGCCAATATTGATGATGTTGTTCCTGATATTATTCCATTCTTCCCGATGCGTTCCATTTGGAATTTGATAAATTTCCCGTATCAACGATATGCCTTCCAGGAGATTCAGGATTATTTGAAGTTATCGTCTGTGGCCATTGTTATGGGGTGGATTGTGATCTTTAATTATCTGAGTTATTTGAAGTTGAAGAAATCGGATATTTAATTCGGAAGTTTAGTTGTAACGTATTTAGTTCATGGCTTGTTTTGTCGCACGGAATGAAAAGTGTGCTGTTGCGCGGGAGGAAAAAGTAAGGCATAGAAGTTCACAAGTAGGCCGCGCAAGAAAAACTCAATGATAGGTAGCTGCGTATCGCAGCTACCTATCATTGAGTTAATAAATACAAGAAGCCCCCAGCCGCCACGAGCGGCTGGGGGCTTCTTGTATTTAAACGCGCGACTACGATTTGTCTATGAAATGCGTTTGATCTTGCGCGCAGTTGAACTAAAAGTGGATCGATGGGAAAACTCTTTGATAGTTGAAGGATTCCGACTGGCTGTTTAAATAAAAACCTATGTACCCCTCACCACTGAATAATTCAGTCACTATAGTTGATTTGCATCAACTCCGCGTTTCTGTGCGCTCTCTGCGGTTAACGTGCCTCGGCCCGACTGGGATAAACGAAATGAAATCACTACATTCATTTCCTTAAAACCTTCCCTATGAACCGCAGAGATTTTATTTCCAAAGTGGGTATTGGCTCAACGCTGCTTACCTTACCGTCATTCATTGCACACAAAGTGACTGCTGCAACGCAGCAAAAGAAACTGGGGGTTGCTCTTGTAGGCCTTGGCTATTACAGCGAATTCAAATTAGCGACTGCGCTGCAAGAAACGACTAACTGTTATCTCGCAGGGATTGTCACTGGAACTCCAGCGAAGAAAGAGAAGTGGAAGCAACAATTTAATATCCCTGAAGCGAACTGCTATACCTATGAAACATTCGATCGTATCATAGACAACAAATCCATTGACATTGTCTATGTGGTGCTCCCTAACTCCATGCACCACGAATATGTAATCCGCGCAGCAAAAGCCGGCAAACATGTGATTACCGAAAAGCCTATGGCGGTTTCGGTAAAGGAGTGCCAGGAAATGATTGCAGCGTGTAAGAAAGCAAACGTAAAATTTTCCGTAGGATACCGTTTACACTTTGAGCCTTACAACTTAGAGGCAGCCCGTGTAGGGCAGAAGCAAGAGTTCGGAAAGGTAAAAATAGTAGAGACTTCTATGGGTTTCAAAATTGGCGACCCCAATCAATGGCGATTAAAGAAAGCGCTGTCAGGAGGTGGTGCTATGATGGACGTGGGTATCTACGCCATACAAGGGGCGCGTTATGCCACAGGCGAGGAACCGATTTCGGTTACGGCACAAGAATTTAAAACGGATACTGTCAAGTTTAAAGAAGTAGATGAAACCATCTTATGGCAAATGGAATTTCCAAGTGGTATTGTTTCCAACTCCATGACATCTTACGCTACTGGCCTTGAACGTCTTTTTATTTCAGCCGAAAACGGATGGTTAGAACTGCGCCCAGCCTTTGGGTACGGACCATTGGCTGGCAAAACGAGTAGAGGTGAGTTGAATTTCCTGCAAGTCAATCACCAGGCATTGCAGATGGATGACTTTGCCAAGTGTGTCGCAGAAAACAGAGAATCAAGTGTGAGTGGTGAAGAAGGATTGAAAGATGCGAAGGTGATTGAAGCTATTTATAAAGCGATTAAGACGAAGGGGAAGGTATTAGTTTAAATAAGCTACATCAAGTGTTAAAGATCAGAGCCCTCTGCGATTGACTCCGATCGGGAAGTGAATGTCCTCCAGATTTTAGTACTATATTTAAATAGTTGTATCTAATTATTATTTTCAAAGCATGAAATCTTTATTAAGAACTAGTATTTACGTTCTTCTGAATTGTGTGTTGATCTTATCTTGTAAAGATGAGGGCGATGATAAAATTCGTTTTGAAGGAATTGTCCTGACTGATTCGAACGGTGAATCTCTTGGCACTTTAGGTTCAAGAGATCTGAATGACTGGGGATACGAATCGCGATTACCTACAGAAATTTTTAAGCTTATGGATGATGGTATTGTCCGGGACTTATCGGATACTGATTATTCTGTAATTGAAATCAAATCCTACCCCAATCCATGCACTACGGTGGGTAAGGTAATTTTTACGTTGTATAACGGTAAATGTGAAGTGAAGATTTTGGTAGTGAATGAAGATTTTAAAGTGCTTTACCGCTCTGCTTATGTCGGGGGAAGTTCAGAGTATACTTTTGATTTTTCAGATCCGATTCGATTCCCTGATCAATCTATTGTAAGAGTGTACTACAGCTTTTCACAAAAAGACGATAAAAACTTTTATGTGGGTCACGGTGATATTTTGATTTGTCGAAGTGGAAATTGTTTGTAATGCTAACCCATGTAACTTCCTAATCATAGTCACGCATTATAAGGATTTAGATGGTGGAGGCATTGATTCCTCTGCGAATGATTCTGATGAGTAAAAAAATAATTTTAAATGGTTCTGGTTTTTCTTTTATCCCAAGCTGACCTCTATAAATAGGATAACCACCACTTCTCACGATGATTACTTTTATATAGATCAAACCATTTACACAATGGATACAATGCCAGCACTACAAAAATCCAAATACCATACGTTACCCATAAGTTAAAACCATATCCTTGAAGGGATTCCGTCATTGTCACCCATAACTGGAAGTTAATCATAGAAGCAAAACCAAAACCGGTTGCTGATACTGCAATGAGCGCCAGGCCATGTATCAAATAGATGTGTAACAAATAATAAAACATGGGCACACGACCGATAGTGACGAACGCCTGACTGAGCTTTCCTAAAGGCTTCTCCGTAAACGACAAGAAGATAATTGCCGAGCCAACCGTCATTAGTAAATACAACATGGATGGTGGGTACTTGGTGAGATCTACAAATGACAATGCTGTAAAAATTGGCGAAGATTGTACTGACCACGGAGAAGGGTCACCATACATATTGATGGCGCGGATAATAATAAAGAGTAGAATAGCAGCGCCTCCCAATCGAATCAAATATTTTTTTCGTATAGCAGCATCCAATGTATAAAGAGAACCAAAACAATATCCCAGTGTCATAGCGCCTAACCAGGCTAACAATGGATAGGCTACAAATATGTTTTTGCCGCCAAATGAAAAAAAGTTCCTATCATGTAATAACGACCAGCCCACAGCTTTCCAGTCGTTGCCTTCAAAATGAATTCCATCAAGAAGGTTATGTCCGGCAACCAATACTAAACCAACGATTAGAATTACCTTCTTCGGAAGATGAATGAGTCCTGCAAGAACGACCATGCTCAAACCAATTACCCAGATTACGCCAATCAGGTTCATGGTAAAATGAATATTGAAGAACCAGGCAAAGTTGACAATGGTAAGTTCAAGGAACATAAGCCAGACACCTCGCTTCAAAAGAAAAACGGAAAGCTCTTTCTTTCCTTTCCGTTCACCAACCAAAAAAGCAGAAGTTCCCGCCAGGAAGACAAAGGTAGGTGCACAGAAATGGGTAATCCATCGTGTAAAGAATAATACAACACTTGTCTTATTCAGATCGAGCGGATCATATAGAAATGCATCAGCATGAAAATAATCGCGAACGTGATCGAGTGCCATGATGACCATGACAATGCCACGAAGCAGGTCGATGGATTCGATGCGATTTGGTTTTGTTAAGGTATTCATAGAGAGCGTTACGGTGTAAAGTAAAATTAAAGTTAAGCGATTTAATCTAGGTTGACCACCCGGATCTTGCTGAATACCTAAATTGGTCAATAAAACATTTCTGATTCATTAATTTGATAATGAGGTGATGCGTTGATTAAAGGTAACAACGCCACCCTCATTTGCACATTAACATAACTTTGGTTATTTTTATTCTAGTCATTATTGTTGTTTGGTAAGAACGTTGTAAGCTTAAAATCAAGAGTAGTTTCATATCAAACTAAACGCAGAAACAGTTTAAATTCTATAATTATAAACAGTTAAACCCCAGACAGTATGAAAAAACTAATTTTTTTATTTTTTATGAGCCTCGCTGTGCTAGCATCAACGTATGCACAGATTAAATTTATGCCCAAAGCTGGTGGCTCTTTGTCGAACGTTGCTTTTAGTGATGATCTCATGGATCCGGATGTTGACATCAAACCGAAGATTGGAATCATTGTCGGTGTTGCTGCCGAAATTCCCTTAATTGGTGAAACGCTGGCGTTACAACCAGAACTTCTGTTTCATCAAAAAGGATTTAAATACGATGACCCTGGGGATGGCGAGTATACAGAAGAAGGAAGTGCTACCTTGAATTACCTAGAACTTCCTGTTTTGGCTAAAATAAAATTCGGAAAATTTTATGCCATTGCCGGACCCTCCTTTTCGTATGGTATTGGTGGAAAATATAAAAGTACCTACCATGATTTGACCCAGGGCACAACGGAAGAGGAATCTTCAAACGTAAAGTTTAAAGAGATGCCGGATAATTATCAAGGAGATGATGTCTTTGTTGATAATGCCTTTGATATTGGTGTTCAATTAGGCGTGGGTATGAAAATAAGTGTAATCGTTATTGATCTTCGATATGGTATGGGATTAACGAATCTATTTGACAAACCAGATGGTTCTCCATACGATTATAAATCAAAGAACAGCTCGTTTCAACTAACGGTCGGAGTGCCTATACCATTTGGTGACTAGCATTCACATTATCTGCATTTCAAATAAAAACGTCCAGGCATATTGCTTGGACGTTTTTATTTGAAATGAATTTAAATCCAAAGACTTTCCGAATAAGAAGATATTCGAGTTTGAAAACGAAGAAGATTTATTGCTAAAGAAACGCATTGGTCTTGCTGTAAACTTTTTACGATGGAATGTCAGGCAACAGACATTATTTAGTGAACAAACACGGAGATGATGAAGTTGAATAGTTTGAACATTGTAACAACAATCCGAAACTATGAAAACTACAATCGCATTTGCTATACTCTTTTTAGGAAGCTTGAATTTATTCGCCCAGATTAAGCCTGTTGATAATGCCGGAATGGCCATCGGAGGTTATGACGTTGTCGCGTATTTTACTTCTGGCAAAGCCATAAAAGGAAACTCAACAAATAACTATCAGTTGGGCGGTGTGAATTATTATTTTTCTTCAAAGGATAACCAGAAATTATTTGAAACCGATCCGCAGAAATACCTTCCCCAGTATGATGGCTATTGTGCTTTGGCTATAAGTTATGGCAAGAAGATATCAATAGACCCACAGACCTTTAAATTGATCAACGGTAAATTGTATCTTTTTTATAACGGACCAGTGAGGGGCAAGCAGGTAAACTCACTTCATACCTGGGATAAGAGTGAGACGAGGTTGTTGAAGAGGGCGGATGAGCTTTGGCCGGATGTTAAGAAGAAGAAGTTCAAAGAAGAGGATAGTCTTTAAATTTACGCCTACTCCCAATCACGAAGATATTCTACTATTGTTGTATCACTGAAAAGAAAAAACAAGTCACTCAGTTAAGTGACTTGTTTTTAATCAGTTAATTATTGCATTACAATTCCCTGAATGTTGTGCCTACAGCTAGTATGACAAAACCAACGAGTAACAATACATAATTGTATTCGGTAAGAATTTGAACATTAACGTAATGCCCTATTATTCCCAGTATACCGCATACCAATCCAATAATCCAGGTAATTCGCTTAGGTGCCGAAGGTGATGATGTTGCCATTTTGGTGAGTTGTTTAGTGTGAAAGTGGATGTGAATAGAATATAGTAAATGTACCACAATGAAGGGTACAAACTACTATCTAATCAATTGGTAGAATGGGATATCCTTTTATATGGAGAAACTATTGTTAATCTTAAAATGTAAACACCTTTCGATGAAAGATTTCTCCGTTGACATTCAGTCTAAAGATAAAGGTGCCTTTCGATATTTCGGATAGGTCTATTTCTTTCTTAAAGGACGAGGAAGTTTTCCCCTCGTAGACAGTTTTAAGAATTCGACCATTCGTATCCATTAAATCTACCGTTGCATTTCCAGCTTTATGTATCTCAATTGTAATCCTGGAATTTGTTGCTGCAGGATTGGGATAGACGTTAAAAACTTTCTCGCTTTTAGTGTTGTCTTCAACTCCTGTAACCACGTCACCTTTTTGTCCTTTCAATTCTATTGTGGTGATGGATAACGATGGCAAGGAAATACTTATTGAGTTGCCGGATTTAGTAACGGTGGATTTTTGAATTGCGTTAGAGGTGTGTGATACGAAAGTTTCTGAAGATGAGAGGCTACTTAGCCTTAGGGTGTTGAATGGCTGCTCGTCAAGATCAAAGCCATTCAGATTTAAATTGACTGACTTTGTTGCATTCACAGATCGGTTTACCAGCACAACACTTAATGAGTCACCCGCTTCATTAATGGTTGGGTATGCTGAAACAAATTCTTCTTCGGTTGATGTTGCCGGAACAAATGAAGTCTTGTTGTAGCGACTGTATAAATGTAAAACTTCCCACATTCCAACAGACCAATTCCAGGGAGTGAAAATTTCCATCTCCTGATGTTTCATAAATTCGCCTAACGTACTGGCATACCATACGGCAGTGGTGCTTGCGTTAATATTTGAAATACCGGTTTCGGTTACGCCAAACGTTACGCCATGTTCGGTACCTATGTATTGATCGAGCCATGCTTTACATCGTTCAAAGATATATTCCTTCGTTTGCGTATTGTCCCACGAACCATTAACATTCTTTACACCATTCGCTTCAGGATAGACATAGGTCTTATCAAAATATACACGATGATATTGAACCACCTCCGATGCTGTAGAGCTTCCTGGATAAAAATGAATATCCAAAACATCTAAGAGACGAACACCACTTGCTGTTTGTTCTTCAGCAACGCGCTTAATAAAGTATTCAAGCCACGGGTAGTTCTTGCCACCAGAGTTAATGGTAGTTGGCCAGTTGTACCATTGCCATTCGTTGGCTGTTACCGGACCAACCAGTTTTATTTCAGGATATCGTTGGCGCGCTTTTTTTGCTACTTCAAAGTAACGCTGCATAAATTGTTCAGCTGTAATTTGTGAGGGCATCACATCATCATGTGTGCCTTCCCAGATTTCTGGCTCATTGTCCATGTTCCAGTATTGAAGCTGCTCTTTGTCTAGCGATAAATTATTAAACCAATGATCAAGAATTAAAGTAGTAGAATCTGCAGTCCAGTTTTCGAGATAGAGATCGGCATTTCCTTCTACCAAGGCTTTGCCTCCACCTGAAGTTTTCGGTTCTCCTCCACCGGCAAGATTTTGATTAACGCCCTCCCACCATTGTGAACTGTTGTAGCCCCAGTCATTGAAGTTTGCAGTATTCGTCATGGCGGCCTTTCCTATTAATTGGAAAGCCCACATACCTTGCGCATCGGGAATATTTTGTTGCAACGACTGAGCAGCAAAGCTCCAGTCATTTGCGTAAACATTGTTGTACCAGTCTGGATGGCTTGAGATTTTTCGTCTCCAGTTATACTTTGTGGAATTGTTTCCACCGCTTTCTCTAAAGAACCTGACTCTTGCATCTTTTAGCCGTTTCCATTCAGGAGTAAAACCGCTTCCTGGATTGCCCGATAAAGAATTATTCCTGCCATATAGATAAGGAGATATCACATGAGAATCTTTTGATAAGTCGACTGTAACAGTGACTTGCCCGAAGAGTAACAACGGAGCACAGAACAAGAGAGTAAGGGTAAGAATTCGCATAATGTTGTAAGCTTTCGAAATCGATTGCTAAAGTACTGCGATGAATGTAAGCGTAGGGGCACGAATTGTTAATAGGTAGGGTATGGAATATTTATTTCTCCATTTAATCAGAGTAAAGCATCTTTGAAGAGAGGGGAAATTCAAAAAAAGAATGGGTTCGGGTTAAAATTTCCGGATGACGTAACACTCTCTTGCGGGGATAAATCTTTCAACAACTCAATTGAAGAATGATCAACCTTTGATGCCGCATTCTACCCCTCACAATGTCGCGTATGTACAGCATTAATATTAAAACCAGATAGTAGATTTGTATCAGTTCATTCAATAATCATACTCTAAAAGGAGGGCTAAGACTATGAAAAGTAAGGTCGCTGAAAACATCGATGAATACATCTCTGGTTTTCCAAAAGATGTTCAGAAGCAATTAAAGGAGATGCGCGCTACTATAAAGAAGGCAGTACCAGAAGCGGAGGAGGCAATCAAGTATGCCATACCTACCTATGTTCTAAATGGAAACTTAGTAAGCTTTGCAGCGTTCAAAAATCACATCGGATTTTATCCGGCACCAAGAGGTGTAGCTGAATTTGAAAAGGCACTCTCAAAATATAAAGGAGAGAAAGCTACAGCTCGTTTCCCAATGGATGAACCACTTCCACTTACGTTAATAAGTAAGATGGTAAAATTTTTAGTGAAGAGAGGTGAGGAGAAAGTTAGGTCGAAAAAGAAACGTTAATTAAAATCTGTCTTAGTGACGTTAGTTGATTTTGATAGGATACACAAATCGACTCCTGACGGTTTTTCCATTTTGCATCCCAGGTTTCCATGGGGATGTAAGTTTGATAACCCGAATAGCCTCTTTATCATAATCTGGATCAAGCCCTTTAACAACCTCAACATTTTGAATTGTGCCGTCCTTCTCGACAATAAATGAAAGAAAAATCGTACCATGAATTTCTTTTCTTCTTGAGTCAGTCGGAAAATTTAAGTTTTCAATTATCCTTAAAAAAAGCCTTTCAAAGCCTTCTCTTGGACGGGCTGGTTTCTCTAAAACGGTAAAAACCGGTTCTTGCACCTCGCTTGTATCATTTGAATCGCGATACTCTGGCAAAAATTTTAGAAAAGGATAATCCTTTTGAGTAATAGATCTTAGAACTGTAAACGACTCAATAATGTCGTGTTTATAATGAGGTAACAGTTCGTTCGAGAACGCATTATTCTGATACTCTATATTGACATCTTTTATTTCAGGATAAGTTAGGTCTTGACGCAGTATCCCTCTTTTTAATTTTCCGTCCTTGAATTTCTCTTCATAAATTTTTGCGCCCGATTCAAATCGACAAATCCAATCGCCATCTTTCTTTCCGTTTGCAAAATGACCTTCAATAACAATTCTTTCTGGTGATTTATATTCTTCATATGCATATAACCAATCACCTGTTCCGTTTTCCAGAACCTTTTTACCACTTTGATCGAAAAATGAGTTGATAAAAAAATCATCTCCGTTAAAGTTAACTTCCTGCATAAGATTTCCATTTTCATAGAAATATTTCCAATTACCCACACGCTTATCATTTTGGAATTCACCTTCTGATTCAATTTGGCCTGAATCATAGTACTGCGTAAACAATCCGTTCTTTACACCAGCCTTATATGTACCCACCATTACGAGTTTACCGTTCGAAGTAAAATCGCGCACTTCTCCTATAAAGCTAAGACGGGTTGTGTCAAAAACAGAAGCTCTAAAATAGACGCAAGAATCTTTTTTGGTTAATTGCCAATATTTATTGTAGTAGAATCTCCCAATAATTTGACTTTTGCCAACACTAAAAATAAAAACGAAGCAGAAAAGCAGGAACAATTTTCTCATAACATTATCACTTGACACAAACATAAGAAAACTCCTTAACAGAAAAAGCAAACCGTTTCTTGATAACAACCCCTCTCTGTCCTATAATTCATAATCTTTCAAAGTTCCTTCAAATATTTCGAACTTTGCTGTGACCTTCTTCAATATCCTACATTCTAAGTTCAGTATTTAGTACAACTAAACCATCTGAACTATGAAAACAGAAAATTCAGTCTCTAAGACCTGGGATGACATGGTTTTTGAGAATCGCAATCATGAGTATGGAGCGTATGTAATCCGAAAATCCTATACGGATAACGTACTCTCTGGTGCATTTTTTAGTGTTTCAATTGGTGCACTGGTATTGCTTATTCCATTTTTGTCTTCTTTTATGAGAGGTGAGGATGTTCCTTTTATTCCCAATTTACCTTTGGATGATATTACAACTGTTTTCATTCAGCCTCCACCCATTGAGGTGATACCTCCAACTGTAGTAGCTCCGGCACCACCAGAGGCTATCAGAAATTTACCGCCACAGGTTACAACACAACCGACAGCGGTTGAATTGCCTACCAATGCAGAGGTGGCAGCATCTCTTCCGGGTACTTCTAATACAGAAGGGAATGTGCCAACAGCTGCATCAATCGCTGCTCCTGCGGAACCACCGGTTGTTGTTGAACCTCCTTCTGTTTTTCTTATAGCTGAGGTGATGCCTGTATATGACGGAGGACTTGAAGCCATGTATAAGTTTATCCAAAAGAAAATGCGGTACCCGGCAGTTGCGCAACGCAATGATGTACAGGGCACGGTATATGTAAGCTTCGTAGTAAATGCAAGTGGAAAGGTGGTGGATGTAGGAATTGTAAAGGGAGTAAGTTCTGATTTGGATAAGGAAGCAGCTCGTGTAATTTCCATGATGCCGGGTTGGATAGCCGGTAAGCAACGTGATAAAAATGTTTCCGTGAGAATGACCTTGCCGATTAAGTTTCAGCTCAATCATTAGATAATGGGATTTATTATCCGTGATATAGATCGTAGATAAAATCTTTTATAGAACACATTGTTATGGCAAAATATGCTCTCACTTTGTGTTCTTTTTTTTATGTGGTTTTGAATATGTTACATAATTATTGACAAGCTGATAACACAATAGATGGTGATTCATACTGCCGGGGCGAAGGTTGATAAAAAATGGTTGCTTAAAGGAATGATTGCAAAGTCTGAATAATATGTCGGTATAGGGTGTAGTTGGAAGTTGAAGTGCAGGATGTGTATTTCATAAATCGTAAGATTGGAATATCTTTACTATCCTATGCCTGCTAAAAGTACACCGGATTTTTCCTACCGATCGAAGGACATTATCATCAGCTCTGTTATTTCTATTGTTATTACGCTCGTGTTCGGATATTATTTTTTATACGTAGGCATTCGGGAACGAAGACCAACCTTCTATGTTGATCCGACACGGACAACCATTCTCGATAAAGAAAGTATTGCCAGTGCACCGTTACTATTATTACGCGCAAATGGTGATACCATTAATTCGAGTGTCACTTCTGCTTATTTCTATTTTTTTAATCAAGGCGAAGAAACCATCAAAGAGCAAAATATTTATGCGCCCTTAAAAATTGTATTGAGTGATGAGGCCGAAATTCTTGATTTCAAAATATTAAAAGTAGCACGACCCGTATCGGGTATTGAAGTATCACGCGATACATTGGAAAACTCTTTGAACATCAAATTGAAAGCGATGGAGAGAGACGATGGCGTTGTGGGTCAAATTATTTTTGAAGGTAAGAAAGATGCGTCCATCGTTTTGGAGGGTGGTGTTGATGGAGTGAAGCGTTTTGAAACGCATTTATCGAGCATCAATCCACTTTATTTTATGGCGGCTATTGTTATTTTCCTGATTGCTGCTTATGTCTTTTTGATTATGAGCAAGCGCAATCCAAAAAACTCTTCCAAACTGCTTTTCTTCTTTTCGGCAATTCCAATACTGTATTTGTTATTGATGCTTTATAAAACACAGTGGTTTGTAAGTCAGGAAGTTCCCAGTACACTTCAGATTGAACAATACCAGGAAGAAAAAAGCGATTGGTATGTTCCGGCTTGGTTCAAGCGCTAGAATCTTCTTTCCGGATCTTGATCTGTCTGGACAAAACACTTTTACCGTCAATCAAATGTTAAGCTGAGGATTAGTCACATCTGTTTATCTTCAAGACAAACAATTTCGCCATGCGCATCATTTTCATCCTACTACTGATAGCATCTTCATACCAGACGTTTGCTCAGAAAATAAAACCTGAGAAAATTATTTTAGATACTGATTTTGGAAACGACTGTGATGATGCAGGTGCGTTAGCCATTCTTCATCAGATGGCTTATAAAGGCGAGGCTGAAATTCTGGCAACTATATACCCGATGAATGATGAGTGGGGTGCAGCTGCCATTGATGCTGTCAATACCTATTATGGAAACCCCAATATTCCGATTGGCACATACAAAGGAAGTTATGTATACAAAGGCAAGCACAATGATTTCTATAACAGCAAGCTGGCCACTGATTTTCCAAATGATTTAAAAACCGGGCATAACGCCCCTGATGCTATTGCATTATATCGCAAGATTCTTTCGTCACAGCCAGATAAGAGTGTTACCATTATTGTCATTGGACCACAACGATTAGTAGCTGATTTATTATTGTCGAAACCCGATTCGATTAGCAAACTCGATGGAATGCAATTGGTGAAAAAGAAAGTGAAGAAATTAGTTTCGATGGGTGCGGAGTATCCGAAGGGCGATGAGTGGAACATTCGGATTTGTCCGGATGGCGCAAAGCTCGTGGCTGAACAATGGCCAACACCTATTGTATATTCTGGTTTTGAAATTGGCAAACCCATCATGACAGGAGAGCGATTGATTACAGAGACACCTGAAGCCAATCCGGTGCGTGTTGCTTTTGAAACCAATCCAATGGTAGACGAAAAAAAGAATCGACATAGTTGGGATGAAACAGCAGTATTGTATGGCGTGCGTGGAGTGAACGATTATTGGACAATAGCATCAGGGAAGCTTCAGATTGCAGAGGATGGAAAGAATACTTGGAGTAGTACTGAAAAGAAACATCAATACCTTGTCGCAAAAATGCCAATTGCAGATCTAAAAAAAGTTATTGAAGATATGATGGTCACTCCTCCAGTAACACATAAGTAATGTTCTCTGATTGAAGGTTGTAAATCATATTTCATACAAAACTTCTATGAACTATATCCTGGAAACAAAACGGTTGCTGCTTAGACAATTTGAAATAGGCGATGCACCATTTATTGTTGGATTGGTTAACACACCCGGATGGCTTGAGTTTATTGGTGACCGGAAGATCAAGACAAATGAAGATGCTATTCGATATCTTCAAAATGGACCAATGAAAAGTTATGAGCAGAATGGATTTGGATTGTCGTTAGTTGAATTGAAAAATGACCAAACGCCAATTGGAATGTGTGGTATCCTAAAAAGAGATAGTTTAGAAAATCCCGATATTGGCTTAGCGTTCTTGCCGGAGTTCACAGGAAAGGGTTATGCTTTTGAAATAGCGCAAGCAACTCTCAACTATGCAAAACACGAACTGAAGCTGGAAATTATTTATGCGATTACGATTGCCTCGAACATAAAATCGATTCAGCTGCTAAAGAAAATAGGACTTGAGTTTGTAAAAACAATTCGTGAGTCGAAAGACAATTCTGAATTGCAGTTGTATAGCAATTAAAGCACACTGTTTATAGACTTGTGGAGCCATCATTCAAGATGACTTTTTGAGAATATTTTTTTACATTCGTTAAGCTACCTCCCAGGATTGCAACAATACTTTTGACATTGAAACTCCAACCATGATATCCCCCACCAAAAAAAGAATTGAATCCATCGACATACTCCGTGGTATAGTTATGGTGATAATGGCATCGGACCATGTCCGGGATTATTTTCACATCAATGCCAATACAGATGATCCAATGAATCTGGCCACCACTACTATTCCACTTTATTTCACCCGGTGGATATCTCATTTCTGTGCGCCTGTTTTTGTTTTTCTTTCGGGCACTTCTATTTATTTACAGAGCTTGCGTAAAACCAATACCGAACTTGCTTCATTTTTAATCAAGCGCGGACTTTGGTTAATATTAATAGAGTGTACCGTCATTTCTCTTGCATGGACATTCAATCCGCGTCATGATATTATTATTTTTCAGGTTATCTGGGCCATTGGAATAAGCATGGTGATATTGGGTTTGCTCAAGCTCGTTCATCTTCCGCAGATAGTATTATTTATTCTTGGTGTAGTCCATGTCTTTGGACATAACATTTTGGACTTCTACGAAAAGGCTCAAGACTTTCAATCTAATTTCTGGTGGGATTTATTTCATCATGGGGTTTTTCAACCATACACCTATGCTCCTAATCGTATCGTGTTAATGGTGTATCCCTTTCCTGCCTGGACCGGAGTGATGCTTTTGGGATATTGTGCAGGTTCCTTATTTACTTCTGAATTTTCTATTGAAAAGAGAAAAAAAATATTAGCGTGTATAGGTGTCGGTTTAATTTTATTTTTTGTCGTTTTGCGCTTCACGAATGTTTATGGTGATCCGATTAAATGGTCAATACAGAAAGATGCCATATATACTTTTCTTTCGTTTATAAATGTAAACAAGTACCCTCCTTCATTACTGTATCTCTGCATTACGCTGGGTCCGGCACTCATTCTACTTGCCTTCATTGAAAATATCAAAAATAAATTCACGGATGCAATGGTTGTATTTGGCAGAACGGCCTTCTTCTATTACATACTTCATCTCTACGTAATCCATTTGCTTACGACCATTTTATTCTTTGTGAGAGGGCATAGTTTTGAAGATTCAAATAGCCCGAATCACCACCCATTCTTATTTGTTGTAGCGGGTGAAGGTTATGGATTGCCGGTTGTTTACCTGATATGGATCATTGTGGTAGTGGCCTTGTATCCATTGTGTAAGCGATATGATCAATACAAAATCAACCATAAAGAGAAATGGTGGCTTAGTTATGTATAAAACTCTCTTCTGAATTGTAAGTCCGTCTTCGCAAGTTTTAGTTGACCTTAAAACAGCTTTCTGAATAGGAGTTAAGGATAAGTTGTTTGTAATGCATGATCACTGGTTGATGAGTGCGATGAAGTATAAGCTGATTCATTTTTTGTTTTCTGTGAAGCGTTTTTCATCTGGCAGAAAAACTTTTGCAGAAGCAATTCACAGATATTCGATTTCATTAATGTTTCATGAAATATAAGTTGCCTCATGTTTAGTGATGAAGGATTGGCGATTAATAAAAATGAAAACATTATGTCAACGCAACTTCCTGATAGAATTTTAAGAGATGGGGAATGGATGGATCTCTATTCCAACCCGCTTGAGCAGTATTGGATTGCTGCTCGCAAAAGTCGCCCGGCATTTTATCCACGTTTTAATTGCAAACGCGGTTATGTAGCAAGTTGGGAGATAAAAGAGAATCGTTTATTTCTGAATGACATTGTCGGAAGTTTTGAAAAGCGAATATTCTTCTTTGTGAAGAAATCAGCTTCCTGTTCATTAAAATGGTTATTTCCAAGATTGGCGCAAAAGCATAAACTGGTAAAAGCTACCTGGTTCTCAGGCAAGCTTAGAATCCCGTTGGGTAAAATGATGTTTTATGAGCATAATGGTTATGATTCGCGTTTTGAGAAAGAGCAAATCATCACCGTTGATCATGGGGAAATACTTAAGGTGGTTATCCTCGACAATGTGGAACATGCCTTGATTGTGCAATAGTGTGATTAAGCAAACTAATGGACATTTCCACATGCTCCAGGAACATGGCAACGAATAAATAGAAAACCTAACGGTTGTGGCTACTATAATTTTCGCTCTATTTCTCAAACACATAGCGTGAATCCCGCTAATTTTTTATTTTCGAACGTCTAATTCTCCATTCTATGATTCGTTTGCTGATATGTACCGTTGGTATTGTGTTGTCTCTTCCATCCATTGCCCAGAAAATCCCGCTTATTAACGCTGCTGAGGTAATAGACCAAGGCAAAACACTCTATGATTCGGGGAAGTATGCAGAAGCTGTCAAACTGTACCTAACCATTCCCAAGCGAGATACTGCCTATGTGGATATGCTTGCCGAATTGGCAATAACGTACACTGCTAATGAAGAATATGATAAAGCCATTTCAACCACGGATGAAGCTTTAAAGTTTACCTCTATTCACCGTGCGCACCTGCTTCGTTCACGCGCCATTGCAATGGACAAAAAAGGAGAGTATGATCGATCCGTTGTTCTCTTCAATCAGGCAATCGAAGAATATCCATTCGATTTTTCTTTTATATATAATCTCGGCATAACCTATTACAATCATAAAGAGTATGACAAGGCACGAGATTGTTTCTTCCGAACGTTAAAGTTAAACCCATTTCATTCGGGTTCTCATCTGAATCTTGGAAGACTTTCAGCAGCTCAAGGTAAGAAGGCACATGCCATGTTATCGCTAGGCTTATACATGGGCATTAATAATAGCGCAAACCAATGGCTTATCTTTATTGAGAAATTTGTGTCGAACGAATATCCCGAAGAAAATACCATTCCGTTTACCGGAAAGAATGCCTTCGACAAAGTTGATCAGATCATCAAATCAAAAATAGCACTCGATAAAAATTATAAGTCTACGGTGGACTTCGAAGCGAATCTTGTGAAACAGTATCAAATGTTTTTTGATCAGATAAGTACTGTCAATACTTCGGTGGACGATCCGTGGGTAACATTCTACATGCCGATGTACACTGCACTGAAAGAACAAAACGCGATTGAACCTTTTCTCTATCATATCCTATCCTCTGTAAAAGGTGAGCAGGTTAAAAAATGGCAGAAGAAAAATGACAAGCGTATGGACGCATTCTTTACGTTAACCAACACGACACTTCAAAAAGGTCGTGAAGAACTGATCGCTCCGGTAGCAATGGGATTTGATAAACCCGTAATGGGGTGGTACGATGGTAACAATAAGCTTGAAGCGATCGGCAATAAAGATGGAAACAATATTCGCAAAGGCCGTTGGATTTATTATCACGACAATGGACAACGTTCAGCAGAAGGTGAATACGATGATAAAGGGATAGAGAAAGGTGTATGGAAATTCTATCGATCAAATGGAACTGTTAAAAGCATTCAAGACTATACCACTGGAGAGGTTAATACCTACTATGAAGATTTTTCTCGCGATGAACATTTCTTTTTGAAGGATGATAAGACTCAGGGTGAAGTTGAAATATATTTTCAGTGTGGTGCGTTAGATGAAAAACGAGTATACGATCAAGATAAACGATACGGACCAGGCACTTCTTATTATAGCAATGGTGAAGTGAATTCACAATATCAATATGCGGATGATAAACTTACCGGAGAATACATTCAATACTTTGAAGATGGAAAACTGAAAAGCAAGTCGAATTATAAGGAAGGCCTGTTAGAAGGGAACTTCATTTCGTATTATCAGAATGGAAAGATAAAAACAGTTGGTTCCTACGTAAAGGATGAAGCGAATGGCCCCTGGAAATATTATTACATTAATGGAAAACTAGAGAAAACCGGAACCTACAAAGACGGAAAGGGTGAAGGAGACTGGACTTTTTATGACAACCATGGCAAGCTTTATGGTAAGCGTACATTGATAAATGGAGAAATGAATGGAGATGACATTGTATACAACAACGAGAAGATTCATTTTATTAATACCTATAAAAACGGACTGTTAGTCAAAGAAGTCTATTTAGATAAGAATGGAAAAGAGCTGGGTAGTTATGGAAATGACAAGGGAAATTTCGCCAGCAAACAATTTTACCCAACAGGTCAGTTAAATAGTGAGGGTACTTATACTAAAGGAAAACAAAGCGGTGTGTGGAAATATTATTATCGTGAAGGTGGTAAACTAAGTGAGTATAATTATGTTGAGGGCCAAATTCAGGGTGAGGGGATTGAATATTTTAAATCAGGTGGGAAGCAATACGTTTCAAACTATGTTGATGATGAGCGGGATGGCTATTTTCAGGAGTTCTATCCCCATGGACAAGTAAAGCAAGAGGGTTGGTTTCAAAAAGGTGAACGCCAGCAACAATGGATTGATTATTATCCCGATGGCGTAGTAGAATCGGATTATTATTATTTGAATGGCGATTTCCACAGCACATGTTACGATTATAACACGGATGGTAAAATGTATCTGACTACTCAATATGACAACGGTAAAGCACGTGACTTGATGCATTACAACGCAAAAGGCGAAGCGATAACGCGTAAGAAAAAAGAAGGTAATAATTTGCAATTCGAATCGGTATATGCTTCTGGAAAACCTCAATCAAAATTGAATATTTTGTGCGGAGAGTATTCCAATACGATTACCAAATGGTTTCCGGATGGAAAGGTATTCTATACCTATACTTTGTTGGATGGAAAAAGACATGGAGCATATCTATATAACGGCCCGAGAGGTCAGGTTGAATTGAAAGGTGACTACATTCGGGGCAGTAAGGAAGGATGGTGGGAAGGTTACTATTATAATGGCAAAAAGGATTATGATGGAAAATACCTTCAGGGTGAGCAAGACAGTACCTGGACGTACTATTTTATAAAAGGAGGCGTTGCTTCAACTTCAGAATTTAAAGACGATGAGCGCGAAGGACTAACTCAACAATATGGAGCAGATGGAAAAGTAGTGCTAGAAAAAATGTTTGCTCACGGAGATTTGTTATCCTATCGTTCGGTTGTTGACAATACACCGGGTGAATGGATTCCGTTCACGGGAGATGCTTCAATCGAAGTGAAATATTCTAATGGCAAAACAGCCTATGAGGAGAATTACAAGAAAGGTGTTTTAGAAGGTGTAAGAAAAGTCTATTTTTCAAGCGGACAATTGTACAGTGAATATCATTATGCGTTGGGTGACTTTACAGGACCTTACGTATTATACTATCCCAATGGAAAAGTTTTAGAAAAGGGGGAGTATAAATTAGATCATTTGAATGGCCGGATAGAGTGGTTTAATGAAGATGGTACGTTAAACCATACAGAAAATTATTTGTTAGGTTCGCGACAGGGAAAATCCACCTGGTATGAAAAGGGAGTAGCAGTGAAAGATTTTAATTTTTGGGGAGGAATGACAGATGAATAAGATGAACAAGAGACAAGGATTGGCAATCGTTTTTATTTTTTTTGCAGCGCTTGCCAGCAACGCACAAACTGTTGATTTGTGGCAACAGAACAAAACAAAATTTCCGGATGAGCCAGCGGTTTTTGTGGAGCGATCAGAAGTGATGACGATTTCCATTAAAGGAGATTCATTAGATGTATACACCGATCAAAAGGAAGATATACTTCACTTAAAAGAACAGACCGAAGGTTTTTCAAGTCGTCATGTTTATGGTTCGCATTTTAATCAGGTAAAAGATATAAAAGCCAAAACACTGGTTTGGGACAAGAGCCGCTACAAGGAAATGAATGTGTCGGACTTTAAAAAGAAGAGCGATCGTGATGACGGTATTTTCTATGATGATTCCTATTACTACACATTCAACTTTCCTTCTATAGCATCTCACAACCGTACGCAGTTAGAGTATCGTACATTGGTTAAAGATCCCAAGTTTATTTCGGGCTTTATTTTCAGCAGCTATTTACCTCAGGCAAAATCATCTTTCACTATCAAAGCATCGAAAGATGTTGAACTCTTTTATCAGGTGCTGAATGATAAGCAGGGAAATATTCAATTTAAGAAGTATGAAAAAGGCGGAATTGTTTTTTATGAATGGACAGCGCAAGACATGATGTCATTAAAACGGGATGACGGAAGTCCATCAATCCGCTATTACGCTCCCCATGTTATTTGTTACATCAAATCGTATGCTACAAAAAAAGGAAAGGTAAACCTGCTTTCTAATGTTGATGATTTATATCGCTGGTATTATTCTTTCGTTGAGAATCTAAACAAAGAAACATCTTCTGAACTAACAGCGGTAGTTGAAAAAATCAAGAGTGAGAGTAAAACAGAAGAAGATATAGTAAAGAATGTTTTTTATTGGGTGCAGGCCAATATCCAATACATTGCGTTTGAGGAAGGTATGCGTGGGTTTATTCCGCACAACGGAAATTATGTTTGCGAGAAACGGTATGGCGATTGCAAAGACATGGCAAACCTTATTGTAAATATGTTGGATCTGGCAGGAGTAAAAGCGTATCACACCTGGATTGGCACACGCGATCTGCCGTATAAATACTCTGATGTTCCTACCCCTTTGGTAGACAATCACATGATTGCAACTTACAAAACGAAAGACGGGCAATACATTTTTCTGGATGGCACAGGCGATCATACAAAGTATGGCTTTCCGTCTTCTATGATTCAGGGAAAAGAAGCATTGATTGGAATTGATCGTGATCACTATGAAATCAAAATGGTACCGGAGATCGCAAAAGAGAAAAACGTGATGATCGATTCAATCGCTATTACCTTGAATGAAAATCAAATAATTGCAAAGGGAACTACAACTCTTCAGGGTTATCCAAAAGTATTTGGTGGATATGAATTGGATCGTGCCGGTAAAGACGATGTAAAGAAATACGTTACTAAATTGATTGGACGAGGAAGTAATAAATTTTACCTGGATGATTATTCTCTTTTTAATTTAGAGAACAACGACCGCCCGACAAAAATTAATTATTCATTTCGCATCGCTGATTACTTTCAGGTGATAGGAGATGAAATGTATGTGAACCTGAATTTGAACAAGGACTACTATAATTCCTTTATTAATGTAGCTTCTCGTAAAACTCCCAAAGAGTCAGACTATAAGTACATCAAAGAAGAGTTTTACTCAATGACTATTCCGGATGGATATGGAGTGGAGTATCTACCCCCGAGTAAAAAATTCGATAGCAACCTCTTAGGTTATAACATGGAGTATAGGCAGAATGGCAATGTAATTTTATTTGTCAAAACATTTTATTTGAATTACCTGCTCATGCAGCCCAGCCAATTCAATGACTGGAACGAAGCAGTGAAAAAAGTGAGTGAAGAGTATAAAGAATCCATTATCCTGAAAAAGAAATAGTATGAAGAATGTAAAGTTGTTTGTCTCAGTATTTATTTCATTCATCAGCCTACAGGTGTTGGCAAACGAAGTAACTCCGTATGAGTGGGAAAAAGATAGAAAACGGTCCGTCTTGACTGAGAAGGAAAGTGCATTGCCGGAGTTGATCGTGAAGCAGCATGTACAATATCAATATGTATTGGAGAATGATCAGTTCTTAATGTACTCCACGATTCACCGAATTATTTATGTGAATAACAATGAAGCAATTCAGAAACACAATCGTATTGTGATATCGATGCATAGCACATTGGAGTTGGTTGATTTAAAAGCACGCGCTATTAACAAAGAAGGAAAGGCAATTTACTTCGACAAAACAAATCTGAAGGAAATTAAAGACGAAGAAACTGGAAATGCAGTGCGAATTTTCGCTGTTGAAGGAATTGAATTGGGAAGTGAGATTGAATATTACTTTACCCGAAAGATGAATGCCAGTTTGTATGATCGTGTATTCATGCAATTTGATGTTCCGGTAAAGGCCGGCACGTTCATGCTGAGCTGCCCCAATCATTTAAAGTTTGATTTTAAAACCTATCAGGACTTGGCAAAAGTTTCAGAAGAGCTGGGTGAAGAAAAAAATGTCTATAAAACATCCACAGCCGATGTTCCTGGTTTGAAGAAAGAAGAGTTTTCACAATTCGATTCTAATCGTAAACGTATTGAGTTTAAGTTGGCTTACAACACAGCCCGCTCACAAGCTCGTCTTTATACCTGGGAGGAAGCGGCAAAGAATTTCTATCGGGTTCTCACTACGAACTCCAAAGATGATGAAAAGGCAGTCGATAAATTTGTGAAAACGTTGGGAGATAATCCAAAAGCAAAAACAGCAGATCGCATTAAGAACGTTGAAACAAAAATTAAGACAACGATTCAAATTAATAAGGAAAGTCGCGGAGATGCACTTGATCAGCTCGAATCGGTAATCAAACAGAAGGTGGCATCGCGTGAAGGGATAACGAAGTTATTTTTGATAGTCTTCGAAAAGCTTTCAATAAAGTGCCAGCCGGCTATAACCTGCAGCCGCGAAAATATGAAGTTTGATGGCGAGTTTGATTCGTGGTCATACCTCGATGACTACCTTCTTTATTTTCCGGATACAAAAGGATTTATTGCTCCCTATTTTTTCGAAGTACGCTATCCAATAATCCCGGCTGATCTAACGGCTCAACAAGGATTGTTTTTAGAACCCTTTCAAGTGGGAGAGGTTAAGTCTGCCCTTGCTTCTATTCAGGAAATTCCGGCAACAGATTATGCCATCAACACAGATGATCTGGATATAGAGGTTTCCTTTAATGCTGACTTAACATCAAACCAAATAAAACAAAAGAGAATTTTTGGCGGAATCAATGCGACCTATCTTTCTCCATACTATGATGTAATGTCTGCGGAACAACGCACTTCCATGGTGGAGGAGTTAACAAAAAGCACAGCACCCGATGCTGTTATCGCAACATGGAATGCCAAGCCTGTAGCGGGTATTGAAGCCGATAATTTTTTAATTGATGTTGATTTTCAATCAACTCATTTTCTGGAAAAGGCCGGGCCGAGAATTTTATTTAAGGCAGGAGAATTAATCGGCCCTCAAACTGAAATGTATCGGGATGACAACCGGGAAACCGAAATTGAAAATGATTTTAACCGAGGGTACAATCGGATTATTAAAATTCATATTCCTTCCGGTTACCAGGTTAAGAATGCAAAGGACTTGAAGATTGACGTTACCTATACGGATAAGGACAGCATGCCTTTCTTGTTTCAATCTGATTATGCTGTAAAAGGCGATGTTCTGGAAGTAACCATTAAAGAGTATTACAAACAGATTTACGCTCCACTCGCCCGGTACGAAGATTTTAGAAAGGTAATTAATGCGGCCGCTGACTTTAATAAAGTTACTTTAGTGCTCGAGAAGAAGTAATGGACTGATCGTTCAACCTAAATACTTTACCGTTGGAATATTTTCTTTTTATCGTCATGGGTTTGGTATTCGTTGCAGTGCTGATGGCATTTGTGTATGGTCGTGACTTTAAACAGCATAAGCACATTGATGATTTAAGGAAGGAAAATATTTTGCTTGAGCAATCTGCAAAAACACAATTAGCTTCATTGGAAGAAGACCGGGCACGTATTGCGCGCGACTTGCATGATGACATGGCGCAGTTGCTTTCAGGTGTGAGGTTAACACTGCAAAATTTTAGACTGGAACCAAGTCTTTCAGAACGCAGCAAAGCGTTGTTGCTGCGCATGGACAGAGACTTGACTGATTTACTCAATAGAGTCCAGGACATTATTTGGAACCTTGCTCCACAGTTGCTGGAAGAGAAAGGTCTTACACATGCCATCTGGAAAATGTGTGATCAGCTAAAAGAACTTCGAGCGTTTCATGTCCACTTCTCGCAAGTAGGAAACGATCAACGCTTAACAACTGAAATTGAGCTTCAACTTTTTCGCATTGCCCAGGAAATGATCAGCAACGCATTGAAACATTCCAATGGTTGGAATATTTATGTGCGGGTGCATTGGAATGAAAATGAATTGCTCATCACCATTCACGATGATGGAGTATCCAAAAATGAAATAAAGAAAGAGAGAACTCTAGGAGGTAGAGGATTAACCGGTATACAACTTCGAGCCAAGTTGATAGGTGCAGAAATTAAAACACACAAGGTGGACAAAGGAACATCGTATGAAGTTACCTATCCGCTTACGAAGAAATAATACCGCTTCGAATCGCGAAGGCGATAAGTTCATTTGTGTTTTTTGAATTTGTTTTTCGAAGAATCTCTTTCCTGTAACTTTCAATAGTGTGCTTGCTTAAAAATAACTTCTCAGCAATGCTTGCAGTGTTCATTCCTTTGCAAAGCAATGTTGTTACCTGAAATTCGCGCGCTGTTAATTTAATGGGAAGTGAGTGCGCAATGCCATCCGGTTTGTTTTCAAACGCAACTTGTACTTTTTCACTATAGTAGTGCTTTCCTTCCAGCACAGTAATAATGGCGGTATAGATTTCTTGCTGATGAGTAGTCTTTTTAAATAAGATTCCGTCCACTCCGGTTTTCATTAAATTGAAAATCATGGCCTCTTCATCGAAAGCCGTGAGTGCAATGGTCCGGGTTGATAATTTAAGCTCGTGTACATAGCCAATAACATCAAAGCCATCTACTTCAGGCATTCGGATATCCAGCAAGGCTACATCAATAGCATGCTGTGCCAATAGATCCATTGCTTGTTTGCCATTCTCAGCTTCGTAAATTTCTTTTACAAACTGCGTTTTTTCCAGCATTCCCCTCAGACTTTCCCGCATTAACAGGTGGTCATCGGCCACCAGAACGGTAATTTTTCTATTCACAGATCGTGTTTGTTGTTATGTAAGTGGAGTTAAAAAAATATTTTACAAAGATACCCTGAATTCAGGGGGTAAAACAACCCCCTGAATTCAGGGGTTTTTCATTTTGCTCTTGTACGACCAAAGGCCTCTTTCTACATTGTCACCATTCAAGAGAGTGCGCAATGTTATCTATGGGATAACCTGGGCTCCAAATAGGTTAGAAAGATCAAGCAACTCGCGCATCTCCAAATATGCGTTCTAAAAGTAGATAGCGTTGAAGTCCCTCTCTTGGAAAAAGTTGTCGGCTACGTTTTAGGAGGCTGCCTTTTAAGGTGGCCTCTTTTTTTGTGCTGCTCTACTGCGAGTCAAAGATAATACTCACCCTTCGTATTGACCTTAACCGTTTTTATTTTCTGTGTTGCTTTAAAATCCTAATAGATAGCTTGTAAATTTTTCCAAAAGTTGGTAGTTGTTTTTGAAGGCGCGTACTCATGTTCTAATTTTTCGATGGAGCCTTGATCAAGCCGATCAGGAAAAATATGAACAGGTATTTTTTCCTGACCATTGGTTCGCGCTTCTACTGCAAGGATATAAAGTTCTTTTATTTTGTCATCGGTCAAAGGAATGCAACCAATGGTTACGCAATTTCCATGGATGTAAATATTTCCACCGGGATGATTTTTGTCGCTTAATATCTTATCCGATGCATTTGGATAATTAACACCCAAAGATAAATAGAAATTACTCAATGGATTAAAATGATTGAGGTAATAAATTCCTTCCGGTATTTGCATATCACCTTCTTTGCGTTTCGGGCCGAGTGTGCCGGAGCTGGCACAGAAAGGATACGTTTGTAACAAGGTGAATTCTTCTTTTCCTTTTTCTTTTATCCACACTTCCAGCAATTCTTCTTTTTTGAATGCACGAATAAAAAGATGAAAACCTGAATAATTTAAGTTCTTCGATTTGAAATAATTCTTTACAATACTTTCCTTTTCATCATAAGCCGTCTTAACCCGACCATTCTTGAGTTGAGCATCTTTAAACGAAGCATCCGGAGAAATCATCATCAGGCTAATAAAAATCAAATAGCGCATACCCAAAATTAAACTAAATTGAATGAAAACTCAGATCGTATGACTTCGTGTCTTCTTTGTGTCTTAGAGACTTCGTGGCCTAAAGTAAGCGCCACAAAGACACAAAGTCACTAAGGTTCACAAAGCAAGTCTAAAATATGAACCAAACTTGTATTCAATTGTTTCTTGAAATATGAAATGGAAAGATGTTTTAACATACGCCTCAACAGGCAACCTCACTCCCGATAAACGAGTTGAGAAGACAGATGAAGAGTGGAAGAAACTATTAACACCAGATGAATTCCATATTCTTCGAAAGAAAGGGACCGAGCGGGCGTTTTCTGGAGAGTATTGTGAAGCCCACGAACCAGGTCTTTACGCCTGTCGCTGCTGTGGCACTCCGCTTTTCGATTCAACGCAAAAGTTTGAATCGGGCACAGGTTGGCCAAGCTTCACAGAATCGGTAGAGGATAATGTAATTAAATACGTTAGCGATAAAAGTTATGGAATGGTTCGCGTGGAAGTAATGTGTAACGTTTGCGATGGACACTTGGGTCACGTTTTCCCGGATGGACCGGCACCGACAGGTCTTCGGTTTTGTATTAACTCGGCCTCTATTCAGTTGGTGAAAGAAGGGTAGTGGGTAAGGAAATTAAATTTATTTCATCCCGCTGGAGCGCGGGATGAAATAAACGAAGGAAATTATTTGCCCGCTTTCTTTGCCTTTTTATCAGCGCGTTTTTCTTTCAATGTTTTCTTTGGCTCTTTCTTAGTTTCCTTCTTGGCATCTTGTGCTTTTGACATATTGCTTTCGTTTTTAAGGTTTGTTAAAAGTAGTAAAAAATCATTCACACTATAAAAATGGCAAGGAAGATTATTAGCGCTCTGTTCCCTACTGTCGGCCCAACCTAAACTTCCAGCTACATTGGTACTTCGTATCAAATAAAGTAGTTTTGAGGTTATGAATTTTAGTGCTTTAAAGAAGGAGTTGGCTGGTGAACTCTTTACCGATGAAACGACCCGAAGACTTTATGCTACTGATGCCTCTGCCTATCGGGAAATGCCGTTAGCGGTAGCCATTCCAAAAACGGAAGACGATTTGGTAAAGCTCATTCGTTTTGCCAGCGAACATAAAACATCCATCATTCCCCGTACAGCGGGTACATCCCTTGCCGGACAGGTAGTAGGAGGTGGAATTATAGTCGATATTTCAAAGCATTTTAACAAAATTATAGAGATCAACAAGGAACAGGGATGGGCCATTGTTCAACCAGGAATTGTACGCGATGATCTTAACCACCACCTGAAGTCTTACGGATTTTTCTTCGCGCCAGAAACCTCAACGGCCAACCGCGCGATGATCGGAGGTATGATTGGGAATAACTCCTGCGGATCGAACTCTGTGGTGTTTGGAAGTACTCGCGAACATTTGTTGGAAGTAGATACTCTTCTCTCAGATGGTAATCGTGCTTGGTTTGGAGCCCTTGATCAGAATGATTTCCTGACTCGGACCAAAGGCAATGCATTAGAGAACAAACTTTATCAACACATCAATACGATTCTCTCTGATGAGAATAACGTTCGCGAAATTGAAAAGGAGTTTCCAAAGCAATCCATCGAACGAAGAAATACAGGTTATGCCATCGATATGCTCGCGCGCATGAAACCCTTTAATAAAAATGGAAAGTCATTTAATTTCAGCAGCCTGATTGCCGGATCAGAAGGAACACTTGCCTTAGTAACACAAGCTAAGATTAAGTTGACCCCTCTCGATCCACCGCATAAGAAATTAGTTTGTATTCATTGTAATAGCATTGATGAATCATTGCATGCAAACTTAGTAGCGCTTGAACACAGACCTTCTGCTGTTGAGCTGATGGATCATTATGTATTTGAGGCAACAAAACGAAACAGAGGTCAGGCCGAGAATCGATTTTTTATAGAAGGCGATCCAAAAGCAATTTTGGTAGCAGAGTTAACGAGAGACTCAGAAGAAGAGGTTGATGCGGATGCCAAAGCATTGATTGAAGATTTAAAGCGAAAAGGATTGGGTTATTCGTATCCTGTGGTTGGCAAGGATGATATTAAAAAAGTTTGGAACCTTCGTAAGGCAGGCTTAGGACTTTTATCCAATGTACCAGGCGATGACAAACCAGTTCCGGTTATTGAAGATACAGCAGTAGATGTGCAAGACTTACCAGCTTATATTGCTGACATGGCAGAGATATTAAAGAAGCATGGACTGTATAGTGTTCATTACGCTCATGCCGGATCTGGTGAATTGCATTTGCGTCCCATCATTGACTTGAAGACTACAGAGGGTGTTGCACTTTTTAGAACGATAGCGGAAGAGACTGCTACGCTTGTAAAAAAATACAATGGTTCATTATCCGGTGAACATGGTGATGGAAGATTGCGTGGAGAATTTATTCCGCAGATGATTGGCGAGCGCAATTACAAATTGATCAAAGAACTAAAGCGCGTTTGGGATCCGAACAATATTTTCAATCCCGGGAAGATTGTGGATACACCTCCGATGGATACCAATCTTCGTTACGGCAAAAATCAAATTACAAAAGAGTTTGATACCATTCTTGATTTCTCTGATAACCTCGGCATTGTACGTGCCGCTGAACAATGCAACGGTTCTGGCGATTGTCGCAAGACAGAGATAAGCGGAGGAACGATGTGCCCGAGTTATATGGCCACACGTCAGGAGAAAGAGACAACACGTGCTCGCGCGAATATTCTTCGCGAGATGATTACGCAGTCAGATAAAGCAAATCCATTTGCGCAAGAAGAGATTAAAGAAGTAATGGATCTTTGTTTGAGTTGCAAGGGTTGTAAATCCGAATGTCCTTCTAATGTGGACATGGGCAAGCTTAAACAAGAATGGCAGTATCAATATTATAAAGAGAAGGGTGTTCCGTTCAGGTCAAGATTGATAGGAAACTTTTCGTTAGGAATGAAATTAGCATCGATTGCTCCATGGGGTTATCGTTTTGTGTTTAACACAAAGTCGCTCGCTGGTATCGCAAAGTCGGTTATTGGTTTCGCGCAGGATCGAAGTATGCCTCATCTCTCTTCTATTACGTGGAAGAAATGGTTTACAAAGAAATTCACACCAACGGTTAAGAAACCAATCAAAACTGTATATCTATTTATTGATGAATTGTTGAATTACAATGAAGCAGAGATAGGTATCACTACAGTGAAGTTGTTAGATGCATTAGGGTATGAAATCAAATTCATAAACCATGTTGATTCCGGAAGAAGTTTTCTTTCGAAAGGATTGTTAGAAGAAGCGCGTGAGTTGGCGAAGAAAAATGTTGAACTTTTTAATTCCGTTATTAGCGAAGAGACTCCGTTAGTCGGTGTTGAACCATCCGCCATCCTTACTTTTCGCGATGAGTATCCTGATTTATTGCGCGGAGAAGAAAAAGAAAAAGCAAAACGAATTGCTTCGAATACCTTTATGATTGAAGAATTCCTGGCGAAAGAATTGGATGCGGGAAGAATCGATGTTACGCTATTCAAAGATCAAAAGTCTTTGATAAAATTACATGGGCATTGTCAACAAAAGGCTTTGTCCTCATTAGTACCCGTGAAGAAAATTCTTACGCGCTTAGGTAATAATGAAGTTCATCTTATTCCTTCCGGATGTTGTGGTATGGCCGGATCATTTGGTTATGAGAAAGAGCATTTTGATTTATCGATGCAAATTGGAGAATTGGTACTTTTCCCAACCGTTCGCAAGCAGCCTCGAGAGGTAATTATTGCCGCTGCCGGAACCAGTTGCCGCCATCAGATTAAGGATGGAACAGGAAGAAAAGCATTGCATCCTGTTGAAATTATCTGGGATGCATTGAAGAAATAAGATTATGCTGGGCTCTAAATACATTTCATGCAAAGGCGCAAAGATTAAAATGTAAAGAGCGCAAAGTTAGAATCGGTTTTTAGATAGAATTCTTGGCGCCATTAACGGCATTCCCTTCGCGCCTTTGCGTGAAACCGATAAGTCTCCAGCGGGAATTAAAAATCGCCACTGGTGTATTTGATTGATTCTCTCCTTCATTTACCATTATCTTGACCTCTGAATTTTACCTAACCTAATTTCGTTTACAGATGAAGAAATTCTACTCCTATCCTTTTCAGAGGTGGGCTTTGGCGATGCTATTTTGCTGGCCATCCTTGTTGCTCGCACAAGATGATGCATTAGCGCCAGTATCACGAACGTATGCTCTTACCAATGCCACAATCATTCAGGCTCCCGGCCGAAAAATTACTGCTGCTACAATCGTTATTAAAAACGGGTTGATTCAATCTGTTGGCAAAGGCATTACGATACCATCCGAGGCAATCGTTATCAAAGCTGACAGCCTCTTTATATATGCTGGTTTTATCGATGGACTTTCGCGCACGGGTGTGAATAAACCAAAAGATGATGTAAGCAAGGAACGTCCAAAAGATCCGGGCAATCCTACGCCTGAGCGTGCGGGCATTACACCACAGAATGATGTTCGTCCATTTCTTAACCCATCGGATAAATCCCTTGAAGAAATGCGCAGCATCGGATTCACTGCAGCGCATGTCGTTCCATATGGTGGAATGCTTCCTGGGAATGGTTCAATAATTTTATTAGGTGGAATATCAGCTGATGCAATCATTGTATCTCATAAAAATTCATTTTACTCCGAACTCACACCAGCTGAGCGAGCATATCCAACAACGGTTATGGGCGTGATGGCAAAATATAGAGATCTATATAGACAAGCTACATTAACTAAAAATTATCAAGCGCTATATGCTTCAAATCGTGCGGGCTTGGAACGTCCTTCATCTGATCGGATATTGGAATCCTTCTATCCGGTTATTGATAAACGCCAACCAGTTTTTTTCAAAGCAGAAAGAGTATTGGAATTGCAACGTGTGCTTGCGCTTCAAAAAGAATTGGGCTTCACACTCACATTGATTGAAGTAAAAGAAGGATGGGATATGATTCCAAAAGTAAAGGCATCGAATGCCCAGGTATTTCTTAGTCTTGATTTGCCAGAAGAAAAGAAGGATGAAAAAAAGACAGACGAGAAGAAAGCCGATTCAGTAAAGCAAGCAGAGAAACCTAAGTCAGCAGCAGAACTTGAAAAAGAAGTTCTTGAAAAAAGAAGAGCAGACTTCATCGCTAAGTATGTTGGTCAGGCATCGGCTTACCAAAAAGCAGGAGTGAAGTTTGGGTTCTCCACATTAACGGCAAAATCAAAAGATATTCCTGCAAACTTACGCAGAATGATTAAAGCCGGTTTGTCTGAAGACGCAGCGTTGGCATCTCTTACAACGACACCCGCTGAAATATTTGGACTCTCTGATCGACTTGGAACTGTTGACAACGGAAAGATTGCCAACCTCGTGATTAGTGATAAACCTTACTTTAATGAAAAAGCAAAAGTGCGCTATGTATTTGTTGATGGTGTATTGTATAAGCATGAAATAAGTGAAGCAAAAAAAGCAGATGCGAATGCGAAAGTGGAAATTGAAGGAACATGGTCAGTTACTACCGTAACTCCTCAAGGAACGGCTCAAAGCACACTCACCATCAAGAAAGAGGGAACTGTTTACTCTGGAGAGATCAAAATCGCGGGAGGCGCATTGCCACAACCAGAGAAGTTAACAAGCATTGTACTGGAGGGTAATGTTCTCAAGATCACGTATTCTATCAGTATAGATGGTAAGACTATGGATGTAAAAATGGATGTCATCATCGATGGCCAAACCTTCAAAGGGAATACTACTGTTGCGTCCGAAACTTTTCCTGTTGAAGGGAAGAAGGATCCTAAATTTTAATTCTACTTCCGGATTTTAAAGATTTCAAAAGAATATGAAAAAATTAATAATACTCTTCTTCGTTTCCATCTCTTTCGGTCAGGCGCAAGCCCAGGTTGAGCACGGAAACGTATTGATAAAAAATGGAACCGTCATCACCATCACAAAAGGGACTTTGGAAAACACAGATGTATTGGTGAAAGATGGTAAGGTAAGTCAGATCGGAAAGAACATTGCAGCTCCAGCGGGTTATAAAGTAATTGATGCTACCAATAAGTTTGTGATGCCTGGCATCATCGATGCGCACTCACATATTGCCTTAACGGCCATCAATGAATATTCAAATGCAATTACACCCGAAGTTTGGACAGGCGATGAATTGAATCCATTTGATATTTCTATTTACCGCGCGTTGGCTGGTGGCGTAACGGTGTCGCATGCATTGCATGGATCAGGAAATGCGATTGGTGGGCAAAGTGAAACGATCAAACATCGATATGGTACACTTGATGTAGAGGTATTGAGAATGGAGAATGCACCCCGCACCATAAAATTTGCTTTGGGTGAAAATCCAACTACTCATGGTAGAAGAGATGGATTGCAGCCTCAGACCCGCATGGGAGTTGAGTTTGTTATACGCGAAGCTTTCTCAGAAGCAAAGCAATACATGGAGACATGGGATAAGTACAACAAAGAAAAACTTGTTAAAGGTTTTCGCGGTGCGCCTCCTGCTTACAGTTTAAGATTAGAAACACTTGCTGATATTTTAAAAGGAAATATCATTTTGCATTGCCATAGCTATCGCGCTGATGAGATCAACATGTTGTTGAAAGTGTGTAAAGAATTTGGTGTAAAACGGTTGGTATTTCAACACGTGAACGAAGGATTTAAAGTAGCACCCGAACTTGCAGCAGCTGGAGCGATGGCATCTGTTTTTGCAGATTGGTGGGCATATAAATTGGAAGTATATTACTCCACAGCGTATAACGCTGCAATCTTAACCCGCAATGGTGTGGTAACATCAATCAATTCAGATTCCGGTGAATTGATTCGTCACTTATTTCACGAAGCGGCAAAAACACAGAAGTATGGTGGGTTAAGCGATGATGAAGCACTTTCATTGATCACGATTAATCCTGCTAAGCAATTGGGTATTGAGAATCGTGTGGGTTCATTGGAAGTAGGTAAAGATGGTGATATCGCCATCTTCCAAAATCATCCGCTTTCAATTTATGCAATTCCCATGATTACAATTGTAGATGGTGTTGTTCGTTTCGATCGCGAAAAGGATGCTGACGACATGCGCATTTATGTTGATCCAAAACAAGTGATAGACATACCAACAATTCAGTCACATGATCACGATCATGACAATTGCCTTCGAGGCACTGAACTTCTCGCCAATAAAATGTTTGGTCTTAACTAAGTAACATCATGAAAAGGAAAATACAATATTTAATAATCTCATTGGTGTTGATTGGTTTTGTTGCCTCAGCTCAAAATCCAAAAGCAAAGTCAGGGACATTTGCGCTTACCCATGCCAGCATTGAAACAATAACAAAAGGTGTTATCACCAATGGAACGATCATCATACAAAAAGGAAAGATAACTGCTGTTGGTACTGATGTTACGGTGCCAAGTGATGCAACCGTGATTGACTGCACAGGTAAATGGATTTATCCAGGAATGATTGATGGTGGAACTAGAGTCGGACTACTGGAAATTGGACAAATTCCCCAGGCAAGCGATGAAGATGAAATGGGTCAGGTAATTCCACAAATGAAAGCACTTACAGCTGTGAATCCGAACTCTGCTCTTATTCCTGTAACGCGCATCAGTGGAGTGACTACGGTAATTACGGCTCCAGGTGGAGGTATGTTTCCCGGAACAGCCGCATTGATCAACCTGCATGGATATGTGCCAGATCAAATGTTTGCAGGCTTTGAAGGTTTGGTGATGAATTTTCCGAATCAATCGCGCAGAGGATATTATGATCGCAGAACAGATGAAGACATAAAGAAGGATGTAGAGAGAGTAACGAAGCACATGAATGATATATGGGACAGAGCCATTGAATATTATAAACTAGACTCTGCAACCAAAGGAAAAGGACTTACCTACTATCCTGAAATGGTTGCTTTCTTACCAGTGGTTCGCGGAGAACAGAATTTAATGATCGAGGTGAATGCAGCTAGTGATATTAAAGCAGCACTAAAATGGGTAGCCGATAGAAAAATTAAAAAGGTAATCTTCACTGGGGTAGCAGAGGGCTGGCGCATGGCGGATGAAATTGCGAAAGCAAAAATTCCGGTTGTCGTTGGACCGACATTAGAAGAACCTACACGTGATTATGATCGCTATGATAAACCGTATGCAAATGCTGGCCTTATGAAAAAGGCAGGAGTGAAAGTTGCGCTGCGTACATCGCAAGCAGAGAATGTGCGCAATCTTCCATATTATGCAGGCTTCGCGGCCACATATGGCTTAGGTCGTGAAGAAGCATTAAAATCCGTTACCATTGTACCTGCAGAAATTTTTGGAGTAGCCGAGAAATTTGGATCAATTGAAGTCGGTAAAGTTGCCAATGTATTTGTGTGTGATGGTGATCCATTCGAAACGAAAACCAATATTCATCATGTGTTTATTGAAGGATGGCAAATACCAATGGTGAGCCGACAAACGCAACTCTACGAAGAATTTTTAAAGCGTGATCCAGGGTTGAATAAGAACTAGAGCTCTGCAATATGATTTTGAAATAGGTTAAAAAAGGTAATCTGTAATCGGTAAACGGAACTGATTACTGATTACAGATTACCGACTACTGTTACCACTTTGAGCCGCTCCAATGTTTTGGGGCGGCTTTTTTTATTATCTTGAGACCATGTCTACCCATCAGCGATTTCTACATCTGAATGCTCTTCGTGTCCGCAAAATTCAAATCGAGCGAACGATTAAGGATACTTTCTTTATCACCTTTGGTGTTTTAGCCGCTACCTTCGGATTGAAAAGTTTTTTATTACCTAATAATTTTCTGGATGGAGGCGTAGTTGGTATTTCACTACTCATAAGTTTTTACAGCAAAATAAATGTAGCCTACCTTATTGTACTCATCAATATTCCTTTCATCATTATTGGTTATACGCAAGTTTCAAAATCATTTGCTGCGAAAACGCTTATTGCCATTATTGCTTTGGCCTTGTGCCTGGAGTTTGTCGAGTTTCAGTCGGTTACAAATGATAAACTTCTCATCGCTTTTTTTGGTGGATTCTTTCTTGGTGCAGGTATCGGACTCTCCATTCGTGGAGGCAGTGTATTAGATGGAACTGAAATTCTAGCAATCTATTCCAGTCGTAAGACAGCCTTGACTGTTGGCGATTTTATTCTTGGCCTGAACATCGTTATTTTTTCAGTTGCAGCCTACCTTATTAATTGGGAAACTGCTCTTTATGCTATTCTTACTTATCTGGTTGCATCGAAGACAGTTGATTTTGTGGTACACGGAATTGAAGAGTATACCAGTGTGATGATCGTCTCTGAAAAGAGTGATGAAATAAAAAATGCCATTATTAATAAACTAGGTCGTGGTATTACTGTCCTAAAAGGAAAGAGTGGTTTTGGAAAAAGCGGACATCGTGAAAAAGATCTTGATGTAATTTATTCCGTCATCACCCGACTCGAATTGCAGCGACTCAAAACAGAGATTGCCAAGATTGACGAAAATGCATTCATGGTCGAGAATAGTGTGAATGATATTAAAGGAGGCATGATCAAGAAGCGCGCGCTGCAGGAATAGTCAACTTTGGATTGTTTCATGCGATTCACTTTTGTAATTTCAATGCTTATTTAAATTCAATTTTATGCAATGGCGAGGTGGAAGACAAAGCGGCAATGTAAATGATCAGCGCGGAAGTGGAGGAGGAGGCGGTGGCGGGATGATGTTTAAAGGGGGCATTGGAACTGTTGTGATCGTTGTGGTGATAAGCCTAATCCTGGGAAAAAATCCGCTGGCCCTTTTGCAGCAAATGAATGGTGGCGGTGAATTGGTTAGCACAGAACAGAGTGCGAATTGGACACCTACTCCTGAAGAAGAGGAGTTGGCAAGTTTTGTAAAAGTAGTTTTAGGAAGTACGGAAGATGTATGGCATGTACAAATGAAGGCTTATCGTGATCCGACATTGGTTTTGTTTAGTGGAAGTGTTCAATCAGCCTGCGGAAATGCAAGTGCATCAACAGGACCTTTTTATTGCAGCGAAGATGAAAGCGTATATATAGATTTGAGTTTTTATGAAGAACTACAAAGTCGTTTAGGTGCTCCTGGCGATTTTGCTCAAGCGTATGTAATTGCGCATGAGGTTGGGCATCATGTTCAACACATCTTGGGCATTACGGATAAGGTTCATGCCATGCGCGGTCAGTTAAGTGAAGAAGAGTATAACAAGCTTTCTGTTAAGTTAGAACTTCAGGCAGATTTCCTGGCTGGAGTATGGGCGAATCATGCCAACAATGAAAATGTTAAAATTGAAGAAGGCGATTTTGAAGAGGCCATCAATGCAGCAAGTGCTATTGGCGATGATAGGCTTCAACAGCAATCGCAGGGATATGTAACTCCCGATTCATTTACACACGGAACTTCCCAGCAGCGGGTGCGCTGGTTTACAAAAGGATTTAAGTCAGGTGATATTGAACAGGGAGATACCTTCAATACAGACAATCTTTGATTTAGTCTTAAGTCTAATATCTAGCGTCTAAAGTCTAACATCCCTTGTCACCAATTTTTGCTATTCATTAGGGCAACGTCTTTTCGGTGCTTATCTTTGATCGGATGGACGCTCAACAACCTTACTTGTCGGCTTTTGGAGAGGTGCTACTCTTTTTAGTAGCAGGCATTATTTTTATTGTTGTTACCCAACTCGTTTCTAAGCTCCTTCGCCCCAGCAGACCGAATCCTGAGAAGCTTTCCAGTTATGAAAGTGGTGAGGAAGCTGTTGGTAGTGCCTGGACGCAATTCAATATTCAATTTTATATAATCGCATTGATCTTTCTATTGTTCGAAGTGGAGATTGTGTTTCTTTTCCCATGGTCAACTGTGTTTGCCAACAAAGAAATGATTGAAGGTACGAATGGAGTTTGGGGATGGTTCTCACTAATTGAGATGTTGATCTTTATAGCTATTCTGTCTTTAGGCCTGGCATATGCTTGGGTAAATGGCCATCTCGATTGGGTGAAACCCAATCCAAAACCCACTGAATTTGTTTCGCCTGTGCCCAAAAATTTATATGATAAGGTAAATGAGAAATATAAGAAGTAGTTGATTGTTTAAAGTATTGAGTTTCGAGTAAATATAAATTGCATTCATGGGAGGTTTGTTAGATCAGAAATTTCAACAAGGTGGTATTATCGTCACGCGCCTCGATGATTTGCTCAACTGGGCAAGGTTGTCATCTATGTTTCCAATGACATTTGGTCTGGCATGTTGTGCAATTGAATTTATGAGCAATGCTACAGTCTATGATATGGATCGTTTCGGCATGGCTCCACGCGCAACGCCTCGTCAGGCTGACGTGATGATTATTTCCGGAACAGTAACCTTTAAAATGGCCGATCGCATTAAGCGATTGTATGAGCAAATGGCGGAGCCACGCTATGTTATTTCAATGGGCTCATGTTCGAATTGTGGAGGCCCCTATTGGCAACACGGTTATCATGTGGTGAAAGGTGTCGATCGGATTATTCCCGTGGATGTTTATGTACCGGGTTGTCCACCACGACCAGAAGCGTTGATCGGAGGTTTCTTAAAACTTCAGGAAAAAATCAGAAATGAAAGTATGATGGCGCCAAAGGCTATTGAGAAATTATTACAAAACGAAACTTCAAATGCCAGCGTTTGATCAGATCCTTGCACTTGTAAAAGAATCATGCACGCATGGTGAAGCATTGCCGGTAGAAAACACATCACCCAAAGCAATACAAATACCTTCTGAAGATTTGCGTGTTGTTGCCGAAAATCTTTTTCAGAATCCGGAGATGTATTTTGATATGCTCACTTGCGTTACTGGAATCGATAATGGAGTAGAGGCAAATACAATGGAATGTGTGTATACTTTATATTCCATTCCATTCAATTGTCAATTAATGTTGAAAGTAGTTCTGCCACGAGCAAATCCAGAGATAGATTCCATTAGTCATATTTGGAAATCAGCTAATTGGCTTGAGCGAGAAATTTTTGATATGTATGGAATTCATTTCAAGAACCATCCCGACCTGCGCAGGATACTATTGCCTGGCGATTGGGAAGGATATCCCCTTCGAAAAGATTACAAGCAACAAGAATATTATAGAGGAGTAAAAGTAGAGTCTTGAAAACGATTCACGAATAACGATTAACCATTCACTTTTCCTTGGAACAACAATACAAGTATAAAGACACTAACCTCGTTCTTTCGGAACCAAATAAGTTCAATGCAGCGAACTTGCGTTCAGAAGAAATGATCATCAACCTCGGACCACAACATCCATCAACACATGGTGTGCTTCGGTTAGAGGTTTTGATGGATGGAGAATTGGTACGGGATGTTGTTCCACACATTGGTTATTTACATCGTTGTTTTGAAAAGCATGCGGAGAGTCTTCCCTACAACCAAGTTATACCATTTGTGGATAGACTCGATTACGTAGCCTCTATGAACAATGAGCATGCTTACGCGATGGGAGTGGAGAGGATGTTGGGAATTTCAGAACAAATTCCAAAGCGTGTTGAATACGTTCGCGTATTGGTTGCTGAATTAAATCGCATTGCTTCTCATTTTATTTCAATTGGAACATATGGAATGGACATCGGAGCGTTTACACCTTTCTTGTGGGTGATGCGTGATCGTGAGCATATCCTTCGCATGTTAGAGTGGGCATCCGGTGCGCGCTTGCTCTATAATTATATTTGGATTGGTGGTTTGTTCTATGACATACCCGTTGGCTTTGAAGATCGTTGTCGCGAGTTCATTGTGTATTTAAAACCCAAGTTGAAGGAACTGGAAGAGATTCTAATCAACAACAAAATTTTTATTGAACGTACTGCGAATGTAGGTGTGCTTCCATTAGATCTAGCAATCAATTGTGGAGTAACAGGTCCCATGCTACGTGCTTCTGGTTTGCGTTTCGATTTGCGAAGAGTAGACGGATACTCGGTTTATCCAGAACTGGATTTTGATATCCCGATCGGTGAAGGCAAGATGGGTAAGGTAGGCGATTGTTGGGATCGTAACTACGTGCGCTTTCTCGAACTTTATGAATCATTAAAGATCGTTGAGCAATGTGTTGAGAAACTGACAGGCGAGCATAAGAGAAGTCGTGACTTTGATCCTCAAGCATTGGTTCCAAAAAAGATTAGACCAAAGGCGCAGGATTTTTATGTGCGTGCCGAAATACCAAAAGGTGAATTAGGATTTTTCTTTCGGGCGGATGGAAAAAGTGATGTTGCCTTTAGATGCAAGTGCCGTTCGTGTAGTTTTTCAAATCTCTCGGTGTTGCCAGAGATTTCAAAAGGTGTCTTAGTTGCCGATCTTATCGCAATCGTGGGCTCGCTTGATATTTTGATGGGTGAGGTAGATCGATAGATTATAACTCTTTCTTCGGAAGATTTAAGTATACAAAACATAGGATCAATTAGATCATGCCGAAAGTATTATCAGCAAAACAAATTAAAGAATTGGATGCGTACACCATTCAGCACGAACCTATTGCTTCAATTGATTTGATGGAGCGTGCGTGTCGGGCCTTTGAGTCGTGGTTTGTAGAAAGGTTTGATATTAATCATCGCATAGGCATTGTCTGTGGAACAGGGAATAATGGTGGTGATGGATTGGGTATTGCGCGATTACTATATGAGTCGGGATACAATATTCAAGTTTGGATAGTAAAAGGTGACTCAACCGAATCGATTGATTTTAAAATCAACCAGGACCGACTTAGAAATAAAATTCCAATAGCCGAGATAACATTGAAATGTGATCAAAGCATATTCTCGTCATGTGATATTCTGATCGATGCCATCTTTGGTTCTGGATTGTCGCGAGCTACTGAAGGTTTGTATTCAAAAGCAATTGACTGTATTAATCAAACCAATGCTTTGAGAATCGCGGTAGATGTTCCATCCGGTTTAAGGATGGATAAATCTTCAGCAGGTTCAATTGTCAAAGCACATCACACAGTTTCATTTCAATTACCTAAACTGGTCTTTTTTCTTCCCCAAAGTTATCTGTTTGTTGGACGTTGGAGTATTGTGTCGATAGGCTTGAATAAAGATTTTATCAAACAAGCACCAACACCGTATTCTTATATTTCTTTAAAGGATATAAAGCGAATTGTAAAACCACGACTAACCTTTGATCATAAAGGACGATATGGGCATGCATTAATTATTGCTGGAAGTATCGGGAAAATTGGAGCTTCCGTTTTAGCATCGCGTGCAGCGCTTCGCGCAGGATTAGGACTCTTAACAGCTCATATTCCAAAGTGTGGAAATACGATACTGCAAACTGCCGTTCCAGAAGCGATGATTAGCATTGACAAGAACGAAGAATTTCTAACATCAAATGAAAATACAGATCAATACTCTGCGATAGGTATTGGCCCGGGCCTTGGTCAACATTCGGAAACGGTAAAAGCATTTGCCTCTCTTTTAGCACAATTCAAATTACCTATGGTTATTGATGCGGATGCGCTAAATATTTTATCCGCAAATAAGGAATTGATGAGTAGCATCCCACAAGGAAGTATTCTTACACCTCATCCAAAAGAATTTGAGCGATTGGTCGGAAGTTGGAAAGATGATTTTGAAAGATTAGAGAAGCAACAACAATTAGCGAAGCAATTAAAATGTGTTGTTGTTTTAAAGGGAGCTTATTCATCGATCGCATCACCGGAAGGGGATGTGTATTTTAACTCAACCGGAAATCCAGGAATGGCAACAGGCGGTAGTGGAGATGTTCTTACTGGAATTCTAACGGGTTTGTTAGCACAACACTATTCTCCATTGGAGGCTGCGAAATTAGGTGTTTACCTTCACGGACTTTCAGGCGACATGGCGGCTTATGAAAAGGGAATGAATAGTTTAATTGCTTCCGACATAATAGAGTTTCTTCCAACGGCATTTAAGAAGATTACTTCTTAAACTTTAATAATTGAAAGGAAAGTTTGAATACCTGATTTCACCGTCTACTTTTGATGCAATCAATTTTGAAAGATTATGCTGGCTGATGAAATAAAAAATGCAATTCGCGATGTGCAAAATTATCCGAAACCCGGAATTGTATTCAAAGACATTACACCCATTTTTGATGATCCTAAGTTGGTTCGTAAAATAGTGAAGGCCCTGGCGGAAGAATATGCTGATCAAAAAATCGATGCCATTGCATCTGTCGAAGCACGGGGTTTTATTTTTGGTTCTGTTTTAGCAAATGAATTGGGATGTAGATTCTTGCCGATTCGAAAAGCAGGAAAGCTTCCTTTTAAAACACGATCTCAAACGTATGCGTTGGAATATGGAACAGCTACCATTGAGATACATGATGATGCTGTTAAGCCCGGTTGGCGTGTGTTGGTGCATGATGATTTACTTGCTACAGGAGGAACGGCATCAGCCACAGCCGATTTGATAAAAACCTTTGATGGTACATTGGCGGGGTTTTCATTTTTGGTTAATCTCAGTTTTTTACCCGGGGAGCAAAAGCTAATTGAGCGATTTGGTCTTAAACCTCATTATTTGGTGAGTTATTAACTTTCTTGTTTTTGTATTGTTAAATAGGTATGGCAGATGCAATTCATATACCCATGTTCCCACTTGGCATTTTGCCATTGCCTGGTGAACTGGTCCCTCTTCATATTTTCGAACCGCGTTATAAACAGCTTCTTCATGATGCTGAAGCTCACGATATCTGTTTTGGGATTTATTTTAGTCATGAAGTGAATGAAGAGAAGATTGGGTCGTTGATGAAACTGGAAACGATAATTAAAAGATATCCTTCGGGGGAAGCTGATATTATCGTAAAATGTCAAGATGTTTTTTCGATGGGATTGTTGCTTCGTACATATAAAGACAAGATGTATCCTGGTGGTGATGTTCGATTGTGGAAGGTAGATGACCAGATTTTTCCGGATCAGCCTTTGCTTCAACCTTTTCAGGATTATTTGAAGCTTCGGAATATAAAACCACATGAATCTCACTTTACACTTTATGATGTAGCAGCCGAGCTTAGCCTTGATGTAAGTGATCGATATAAATTTTTAACGCTCTCCCCCGACAAGCGTGAGGCTTTTTTGATGAATCATGTCCGTTTCCAAACACATGTGTTACAACAAGAAGATAAAAGCAAGGATGTTTTTCATCTCAATTGATTTGAAAGTATTTTTTTATTTCTGTAACCAACGCATTGAATAATCGTTGTTGCAATCTTTTTAGTAAAAAGTGAATCTTATTTTCAGCGCCTCGCGTTTCAAGCGACCTGTTTCATTTTTTTATGTTAACGATTTAGTTAATAAAAATTAACGTTTGCGCTGCAACTTTCACAACGAGTCGGTCGTCTTATCGCTAAACAAATAAAAACCCTTTATGAAAAAGACCCTCTCAATTTTTATTGTACTCCTTGCGATCAGCAGTGCAGTAAGTGCGCGTAGAATGGATAAGCCAGAAGAAGCATCCACTATGGCAGTTACTAAAAGTGGCTCATTAGTGAAGCTATTTTACAAAGGAGTAAAAGACTGTAATGTAAAAGTGACCATCACAAATTCAGAAAATCAAATTGTATTTGAAGAGCTGATCAAACAGGTTGATGGATTTATGAGGCCGTATAATTTTTCAGAACTTCCTGAAGGAGATTATACCATTAAATTGGTTGATCACCTCGAAAGAAAATTGAAAAAGTAAGTTATCGCAATGGAAAGATAGAGAGACTTGCTAACCTCATTCGGATATCCAGTACTGAAGATAAATATTTGCTTACTATATCTAACAAAGGAGTGGACACATTTGGTGTGAATATATATAATGATAATGGTGATCTACTGTATACACACTCAGAAGAAGCGGAAGGTGACTTTGCAAAGGTTTATGACCTATCGAACGTTTCAGAGAAATTTTCATTTGTGATTACTGATAAATCAGGGAACACGAAGCAGATTCAATACTAATCGGAAAGTCTTCACACTACAGGCTTTCAAAAGCAACTTGGCTAACCAAGTTGCTTTTTGTTTTTTATATGGACTCAATCGGGAAATAAAATTGTGAAGTTTGATTCATTATCAAATTAAGAGTTCGCGGAACATCGCTCTTTCAAATCATTTAATACTACTGCATAGGCTATTCTGGATTTGAATAGCATCAAATTGCAAACGTTGTACTAAATTTTCTCTAGCCAGAATGCGATTGCACCACGTAAGGACTAACAAATATTCGCTTTTTGTTCGCAAAATTTTCCGCAAACGATTTTTAAACGAATCAATATGGTTTCCTTACAACTTTCAGCCTCGAGGCATTTGGTTGCCGTTCTTTGTATCATAAACAAAAACGAAAAACAATATGAAAACAAAATCCCTTTTAATCGCAGCTCTGGTAATAGTAAGTTCTATTGTATCAGCATTCGCAAAGGAAGAGCCAACAAAAGCTGGCTTAGCAATCGTACCTGTTAAAGGATCTCAGACTTTTAAAGTAATCTATAAGAGTGAGAACACAGGGTCTACTAAAGTGAACATCTATAATGCAGAATCAAAAGTGATCTTTACTGAATCAGTTTCAAATGCTGGTGGGTTTATATTACCATTAAACTTCGCTGGTCTTACAGCAGGAGAATATACAATTGAACTTATCGATGCAACTGGAACAAAAACTGAAAAGGTAAATTTCCAGCCAGCCGCTAAATCTGAATTGAATGTACACGTAGCAAAAATGAGTGATGCTGGTAAATTTTTGTTAGCTGTTTCAAACTCAAAGAAAGAAGTACTTACCGTTAAGATTTATGATGGTTTCAACAACTTGGTTTACAATGAAACGAAAGAATTGAATGGCGACTTTGCACAAGTATATGCATTGAAAAATGCTTCTGCTACTTATACATTCGAAGTTTCGGATAACACAGGAAACACAAAAACAGTAACATTCTAATTAAGAGATTTCTCTCTCTCAAAAAAAGCCTGGGGTAACCTGGGCTTTTTTGTTTTCAATTAGCTGATATAAATCAGGATTACTGGCAATCTTCATCAGAACCTTTCTGCATAGATCGTTACAGTTTTGTTTCGAAGGCGGGTTCATAAATGGCACTCTAGATTGAGTCTGACATCCGTTTTTAATTCTGACTCAATTCATTATTTTTACTTCCAGCAAAAAAATGAAACTAACAATCTTATGAAAAAAATACTCGTTCCGATTGATTTCTCAAAGCCGTCATTATTAGCGGCCGAAACAGCTGCCGATATCGCACGTAAAGCGGGTGCTGAATTGATCCTCCTTCATGTTGTTGAAGAGGCAACTGGGAATTCCATAAATATTGAAGGTCAAGTGACAGAAGGCGGGGATTGGGAAGAGCGCCTTTTTACAATGAAGTTAATAGAAAAGGCTAAAAAGCAATTGGCCAAAGCTATGGAGAACTCAAAATTTGAGGGTATTAAAGTTCGTACTGAACTTCGCTTAGGTTCTCCCTATCATGGTATGAATGCTATGGTTACTGAACGTAAGGTGGATTTGGTTGTGATGGGAACAGCGGGCCACTCTGATTTGGAGCATATGATTATAGGATCAAACACAGAGAAAGTAGTACGGATGTCGCACTGCCCTGTGCTAACGCTACATAATAAGCCATCGGGTAAGGACTTTAAAGATATTGTATATGCCACTTCTATGAGTAAAGATGAAGAGGTGTTTTCTAAAATTGTGAGAAGGACTCAAGAGCTGTATAATTCGACAGTTCACCTTGTTCGCATAAATACTCCTGGCAATTTTCAGCGTGATGCTATTGTGAAGAAGTATATGCAGGAATTTGCCAAGAAACTTCAACTCAAAAATTATACAATCAACGTGTTTAATGATGTAACAGAAGAGGAAGGTATTATCTACTTTGCTGAGAGCATAAATGCAGATTTAATAGCGATGGCCACCCATGGTCGAACCGGATTTGCACATGTATTGGCAGGAAGCATTGCTGAAGATGTTGTTCGCCACTCCAAGCGCCCAGTACTTACGTTTGTAACGAAGAAATGAAATTGGATATTTCCAATAGAAAAAGAGAAGGCTGCCCAAAGGCAGCCTTCTCTTTTTCTATTGTTTTTAAAATTACCTGCTTAGATTGTTAGGGCTGCTTCTTTGTAAATGCCGCTTTAAAAGCATTGCTTAATTCATCGCTCGCTTTTTTCAAGCTATCTTCCACTTCTTTCCAGCGTTCTTTATTCTCGGCTTCCTTCTTTAGTTTCTCGGCCGAAATTTTAAGCTCTTCATATTTCAACTGAAACTCCTTCTGAAGCCGCTCACCTGCCTCACCTAACTCCTCCATAAACCCATCTACCTTTTTACCAAAACCTTTAAATGCCTTTTCAGCCTTTCCTTCATCATTTGTTTCCATACCCGCTTATTTTTTTACAATTTACTAAACTAAAATAAGAAATATGGGCGAAGAAGACCAGCTGGACTATTTGCAAAGATTGTTAGAGAGTAAATCGACAGCGAAACAGATTACCTACAAAAATCTGCTGGTGGCTTTTCAAATACTATTAAAAGAGTCAAAGCGCATTGTGGGCGAACTGAAGAAGAAAATAAAGCCTGGGGATGAAGATGTTACAGTAGAATTTAAATCCATCAATGAACATGAATTTCAGGTAAAGCTAGCGGGTGATCTTTTGGTGTTTGTGCTTCATACCAACATTGTAACGCTGCCTGAAACTCATACGGTAATGCAAGATCCGTACATTAAAGAGAATGAGTTGAATCGTTATTTTGGTCAGATTATGATTTATAATTTCATGTCTGATTCGCTTAAGTTTAATCGTATTAACGATCCCGGGTATCTTCTTGCACGTATTCTGATAAATCATGAAAACCGATTTGTTGCAGAAGGCGAGGGGCAGTTTGCCATCTTGTTTGCAAAAATTTCTGATGCTGCAATCTCAGAACAGGAATTAAATATAATGGTGAAATTCTCGTTATTAACCGCTATCGAGAATGATTTAATGGCGCCACCTTTTCCGGATGTTCGGTTTATTACGCTCTATCAGAAACTAGAGAAAACGCAAGAGCTTGGGGGTGGCCAGAAAATCGGATTCCGGATGAGCCACCAAACCAAAATCGAATAAATTATATGATTTTAACGCCTTTAATGAACAAAAGAAATAGTTGAAGTGCCGCTGTCCATTTTCTAAAAACAGTAACTTTGATCAACAACATTAACTCGAATTACCTTTTGAAAATACATCGCTTCTTTCTTCTTTTATGTGTCGTGCTGATACTGGGATGCAGTTCGCACAAGCATCATAAAAACAAAAAATTAAAACCCGGCAAACCAATTCCCTGTCCTTTAAAAGACTGCTGATGAACCTTCGTAAAATTGTGATCACTATTGATGGGTATTCGGCCTGCGGCAAAAGCACAACGGCAAAAGAAGTAGCTAATATTCTTGGTTATCGCTACATTGATTCAGGTGCTATGTATCGTGCTGTTACGCTTTACTTTTTAGATCATCATATATCGCTCACTAATCCAAAAGAAATTGCAAGAGCGTTGCAGCAAATTCATATTTCATTTAAGATCAATCAAAAAAAGAAATCAGAAACCTATCTCAACGGATTGAATGTAGAAAAAGCAATTCGAAAGATGCGTGTCTCCGAAATTGTGAGTGAAGTAAGCACGATTAAAGAGGTTCGAATGGCATTGGTTGAACAGCAACGAAGAATGGGCAAGGAGAAGGGGATAGTGATGGACGGACGCGATATCGGAACAATTGTGTTTCCGAAAGCCGAACTCAAATTATTCATGAATGCCGATATTCTTATTCGAGCTTTTAGAAGACAGAAAGAACTGTTGGATCGGGATCAGCTTGTTGATTTAGATGATGTTATAGAAAATATTTTGCATCGCGATCAGATCGACACCACTCGAAAAGAGAGTCCTCTTAAACAAGCAGAAGATGCACTGGTAATCGACACCACTCACATTGCCATTGATGAACAAGTGGATGAAGTAGTACGCATGGCATTGGCAAAGATTATTCGTGTTAGCTAGCCTCTTAGGAAAGAAATCCAAACTTATTTTCAGTATTGGGCAATGCATGTCGACACGCCTCATTTGTAAATAATAAATAACCAGCATCCTAACCGGAAATAGGTATTATCTTTATACCTAATATCAATGTTCAGTATTCTTCAACTTCTTAGAATTCTCTTAACAAATAGACATATAAGAAGAAATGAAGTTTTGAAAACGACTTTTTTGTGAGCCTAAATCACATATTATCGACTTCTGATTTTTACTATAATGGAAACCACATTTAGAAAAGCACTTCGGTACTTTTTCAGCGGCACACTCTTCATCGTTCCTTTAGTTGCTACGGCTTACTTTATTTACGTTTCATTTCGGTGGCTTGATGATTTATTGAACCTTCCGTATCCGGGATTAGGCTTTGCGATTATTCTTGTCGCGATTACAAGCTTTGGATATCTCACTTCAAATTTTGCTTTTAAGACCGTTACCACATGGTTTGATCATGGTGTGAATAGAATACCCTTGGTAAAATTGATCTATTCATCCTTAAAAGATTTGCTCGGAGCGTTTGTGGGCGATAAGAAGAAATTTAACAAACCTGTTTTGGTTCGAATCAACAAAGACAATAGCCTTCATCAAATCGGTTTCATTACACAATCTGATCTTTCAGATCTTGGTTTAACGGATATGGTGGTGGTGTACTTTCCACACTCCTATGCATTTTCAGGTTATCATTACTTTGTTCCGAAAGACAGCATTACACCACTCAATATTTCCGGACCAGCAGCAATGAAGTTTATTGTTTCGGGCGGTGTAAGTGGATTTAGAGATAACAGTTAAGCATCCTAAGGAAATAACAGTTGACCAATACAGTGAACAGAATCACGTACATACAACACAAGGGCAAGGAGATTATCTATGTAGATTATTCCGGTTGCAAGGAGGCTGAGATGATTTACCTTACTCAACAGCATCGTGACTTAGTTTTAAAAGAAAACAAAACAAGTTTGTTTCTTGCTAACTACGAAAACACCTACGGAACACCAGATTATATGAAGGCTGCAAAAGACTTTACAAAGTCTACCAATCATCTTATAACGAAAGGTGCTTTCCTGGGTATTACAGGAGCCAAAGTTTATCTGCTAAAAGGAATCACTTTTTTCTTCAGTGTAAATTTCAGAACGTTTACCACCAAAGATGAAGCGTTGGAGTTTTTAGTTGCGGAATAACGGACCTTGTCCGAGTGGAACATTAATTCCTAGTGATAATATGTATTGAACAGAGAAGAAACGATGATCCGCTCTTCCAGCCCCATAGAGCTTCACATTAGTGTAATCAACGTATGATCCTTTTATACTCGGCTCGAAAAAGAAATACTTAAAAAAATCATAGCGCATAGCAGCCCCAATGCCTACAACCCAGCCCGAAACACGGAAAGGTCCATCGTTATGATACTGATTGCCATTTATGGTAATAGCTGATTCTGTTTTCGGAATTAACAGTCCGGGCCCAAGACGAAAGTTAGCGCTTAACTTATGCTGTTGGTTTTTCGAACTCAATAATTGCACTCGTTTTAGCATGCTCACAATAAGGTAATTGTTTCCATTCGTATGCTCTAAGTGAACAAAATCAGGAGTAACCAATGTATCTAAATCATACGACTCTCCATCAATGGTTCCAGTCATATGCATCACTTGATTGTCAGTAACTACATACTTCAAATGATTCCAACATACTTCAATTCCTAGATCATGTTTATCATTGAAAAAGTATCCTGCCGTTAATACATACTGAGGAACAGTTGGAGCAGTGTTGAAGAAATCATTCATGTCTAGTCGATCATGCGCTTTTGCTTTATGAAATGTAAAATCATAATGCGGAGTGTTGGGAGTTTCATTGTCCTTAAAGTGAATGGTACTGTTGGTATACGCATCGCGATGGTATCCCCAGTTAAAGAACAATGTACCGTGAAGTTTCTTCTTTTCTTTTGTTTCAGATTGTTGAGCTACAGCAGGAAGACTAACCAGTAAACACAATGTGGCTAAGAGCGATATGGACTTTGTCATTAAATAGAACCCGATACTAATCAGTTAAAATAAGGCGCGAATTAACGGGAATTCTATCTGTAAAGGAAACCTCTTTTGTAAAGAAATTAAGATTTTATATTATTCTAATCAAGAGTTAATCTTTGATCAGCGACTAATTACCCCTGAGCCTATCAGTTCATCATTACGATACCATGCAGCGAATTGTCCTGGTGTAATGCTCTTTTGAGGTTGATCAAAAATAATGTAAAGTCCAGATTTTGTTTTATGAAGAGTACACGAAACAAGAGTTTGTCGGTAACGTATGCGGGCCATATACTTTTCGGTTTGTCCAACATTTAGCTTGAGATCATTCCGAATCCAATGTTCATCGGCATTCGGTATAAACAATCCTTTTCTATATAATCCCGGATGATCTTCACCTTTTCCAGTGTAGATGGTATTGGTAACAGTATCCGTTCCGATGATAAACAGAGGCTTGTCACTTCCACCAATTTGTAAACCTTTGCGTTGACCGATTGTGTAATAATGCGCTCCACGATGTTCGCCTATTATGTTACCTTGTTCAGGCTGAAGAGGAAAAGGCTCTGCAAGAAGTTCGAGATCATTCGTTGTTTGTAACCTACTGTTGAATACAGAGGCTTCAGCTGGAATATCAATGACATTTCCTTTTTTAGGTTCGAGACGTTGTTGTAGGAAATCAGGTAAATGCACTTTGCCAATGAAGCATAAACCTTGCGAGTCTTTCTTCTCAGCGGTTATCAATCCATTTGCTTTCGCGATGGCCCTCACTTCTGGTTTTAATAATTCACCAATCGGAAATAATGCTTTTGATAACTGAGCCTGATTTAATTGGCACAAGAAATAACTTTGGTCTTTGTTTGGATCTTTGCCCGACAGCAATTGATAAACTTTCTGACCGTCTTTTTCAATTTCTCCTTTGCGACAATAGTGACCAGTCGCAACAAAGTCAGCTCCGAGTTTAAGTGCAGCATCCAGAAATACATCAAATTTTATTTCACGATTGCATAGCACATCTGGGTTTGGAGTTCTTCCGTTTTGATATTCAGTAAACATGTAATCGACAATGCGCTCTTTGTATTCATTGCTGAGATCAATTGCCTGAAAGGGAATATTTAAATGTTGGGCAACAATCATTGCATCGTTGCTGTCATCAAGCCAAGGGCATTCATCGCTTATAGTAACTGAGTCGTCATGCCAGTTTTTCATGAACATACCAATCACTTCGTAGCCTTGCTCTTTTAACAAGAACGCAGCAACGCTTGAATCCACACCACCCGATAGACCAACAACAACTCTTTTCATAGCCTCACCCTGGCCCTCTCCGGAGGAGAGGGAAGGAATTATTTATTTCTTAGAAGATAAATTCTCACTTAAAAGTTCATTCACGATTTCGTTGAATCGTTGTTTGAACTGATCATAGTAAATGCCTGTGCCCGGTCCGCTGAAACCGGTATGAATGTGTTTTACTGTTCCATCTTTTCCAATGAAAATAGTAGTAGGGAAGGCCATCACACGATTTAGCATGGGTAAAGTTTTACTTGCCTTCTCTTTATCATTTGTTCCCGCAATAACATAAGGGTAGTGAACACCTAACTTCTCTTGCATTTTTTTCACACGACCGCTTGCGTATGTAAAGTCATCTTTTCGTTCGTACGCCAAACCGATAATTTCAACGCCCCTGTCTTTGTTTTCATCATACCATGAAGAGAGAAATCTGGTTTCATCCATACAGTTGGGACACCATGTTCCGGAGAGTTGAAGAATTACAACTTTATTTTTGAAAGCTGCATCAGCCGGACTTACCTTCTTTCCATTTACATCCGGAAAACTAAAATCAATTTTAGTGAATCCTTCTTTTAGAATAGTCAAGGTTTCTAAATCTACTAAAGCAGCATTCTCATTTTTTGTGGCAACCCATTTCTCGTATCCGGTTTTACCAGACCAGTAATCTCCTACAAGTGTCGAGTCTGTTTCTTTTGTTGCTTCGAAAACATACGCGTGATTTCCATCGAAGGTGCTAAGCATTAATTTTCCATTTACTACACTCCCTTGAAGGTAACGATAATCACCGGTAGGGTTGAGGAATGTTCCCTCTACATCATTATTAGTTTGATTAAAAATTCCAACGGAATGAGTGGTATCCGTTTTTGATGTAAACGTAACCGAATACTTTCCTGTGAAATTAGCTGAGCTTGATGAACTGTTTGATTTTTCAAATCGAAAGTCTTGACCAAATGCAGCTTTGAAAGGTATACGGTAATTTTTTTCGTAGTTCTTTATAAAGAAACCAACTAAACTATCACCATCAATTTTAGCTTTAAGTTCCGAATCGAAAATATGAAGTGTGAAAATCACGGAATCGTGATCGAAGGTAATTTCATCCAATAGAATTTTTTCAGATCCATTGACCAGGGATGCATCATATCCTCCTTGAGCATCTTTTACGACTTCAAAGTTAAAAGGTAAATCATGCCCCTGAATATCAATAACACCACGCCATGTTCCGGTTTTTAACTCCGGCTTTGAACATCCAACCAAAATCAATCCCACTGCAATTACTACGATTAACCTCATTACTTTTGAGTCATTAGAATGTGAACCAGAAAAACCATGCAAAGTAAAGAATTGTTCCATCACCAGTCCACGGTCGACAGTCGACTGTCGACCGTGGACTATTTTTATTTGAGCGACCTTCATTAATTGTTAACCAATGTTTAAAGACATTAAAGTAATCGAATTGGCCTCAGTGCTGGCTGGCCCAAGTGTGGGGCAATTTTTTGCCGAACTGGGCGCGGATGTTATCAAAATAGAAAACCTCAAAACCCATGGAGATGTAACCCGAAGCTGGAAGGGAAATGGAGAACAAACGGATGAACGGTCTGCCTATTTCTGTTCTGTTAACTGGGGCAAGCGCTCACTTGCAGTTGACTTGACTAAAAAAGAGGGTAGAGAAATCATCCATAAACTTGTGACTGAAGCCGATATCGTCATTGCCAGTTATAAGCCAGGTGATTCCGAAAAGTTACAAATGGATTATGGCACACTGTCCAAATTGAATCCAAAGTTGATTTATGGCCAGATAACCGGATACGGATCTGATAACCCAAGAGTAGGGTATGATGCCATAATCCAAGCCGAAGCCGGATTTATGCACATGAATGGAGAGCATGGTGGTGCTTCTTTAAAAATGCCAGTGGCTCTAATTGATGTTTTGGCAGGACACCATTTGAAAGAGGGAGTCTTGCTGGCAATGCTTCAACGCCAGCAGACGGGAACCGGTGGTTTTGTGGAGGTTTCCCTTATTCAAGCTGCGATCTCATCATTAGTCAATCAAGCTACCAACTGGTTAATCGCAGGAAAATTGCCTCAAAAGAAAGGTTCTGCCCATCCCAATATTGCCCCTTATGGGGATGTGTTCACCACCAAAGATGGCCAAGAGGTATTGCTTGCAGTTGGAAGCGATAGGCAGTTTGTTGATTTATGTGAGCTTCTTAAGATGTCTGAAATCGCCTCAGAACCTGAATTCTCTACAAATCAGTCCCGCGTAGAAAATAGAAAGGAGCTAAACCTGATTCTTCAAGAAAAGGTAAGTCGTTTAATTGCTGATACGATTATAGGTGATCTTAATAAAGTTAAAATCCCGGCCGGAAGAATCCAGAATCTGGAACAGGTTTTTAAAATGGATGAGGCTACAGAACTTTTGATTCATTCCGCTGATCGGATAGGAGTAAAAAGCTATGTCGGAAGTACTGGATTTACATTCAATCAGGGAAACACCTCCCACATATCCCCACCACCAAGATTAGGTGAACATACCTCCGAAATACTTTTGTCAAGCCTTCAAATGAGCCCCCAAGCCATTAAAAATCTCTCCGAGAAAGGCATCATCCTATAAATTTCATTCTTAACAATCCCTTAAAAGTGCCTCTTCTGTCACTTTTATTAGCATTCCGGACTATTTGAAGGGTTTTAGTGAGATGCCCACATTAACTGGCTGGACGTTAACTACAAAAAACTGGACTGGAGTGATTTTTCACTATGAATAACTGGACTGAGATTTTGCCAAAAAAAACATAGTTAATATTCGTTGTTTTCAGGCCTTCTGAGAGGGGGTTTCATAACACAAATTCGCACGATCTTAATTAGCTAAAGAGTTGTAGTAAAAAGCTCTCTTTTTGCTTAACAACTTCTAATCTTCCCAAACCACGCTTAAAACGGAGTTATGCTGTTTGGTTGGAATACAATATTCAAAGAAATCAGTGTCTTTTTGATCACCGACCAGTCCAAACCAGGTAGAGCGTTTAATCTTCTGAGCTTTCTCTTCCAGGTAGTAGATGTAGCCGTATTTGTTACGGATGTATTCCATAGCAACCGAATCGGATGGGGGTGGAAACTTTGTAATTCCTGGCTCTAGCCAAACCTTCATAGTTGATGTCTTCTTCCAGTACCTCAGTTTACCGTCAGTAACCTGCATGATGCACACAGGACTGATTTCAGACTTAATATATTTGTGCACAACTGCTGTGAGACTAGTCTGAAAACGTGTAGCCAGATCCTTGATTAGCTGCGGCCCAAACTTTTTTCCACTTGTTTCTCTTTCGAAAAGGTGAGTGGGTATTAATAGCTCTCCAGCAAATTCGTTTGCCTCAACTTCGTGGGAACCGTATTTAAGGAAATCTTCAAGCCCTTCAATTAAATTAAAATTATAAAAGTTATCATCCGGTAGCTTGATATCCTTATGCATGATCAGATGACCGATCTCGTGGGCAATTACGAATCTTTTCCGGGCAAGCGACTTGATCGAGGAGTTGATTTTGATGATGCTTGTGCTCTTGCCAGGAATGAATCGCCCCTCGCATTTATTCATATCCTCTTCAAGTACAATAGCTCCCACACCAGCGGCAAAGCGCGTAATGTCCATGTTGGTGATCTCGTTGAGCCCGTTTGAGGTTAATAGATTTTTAGCCTGCAACTGCGCAGCAGAAAGAACCGCCATAGCTACTACTCATCGAGTTTATTCAGGAGTTCAATCAGGTTTTTATCTTTTATAATTTGAATGATCTCTTCTTTGGTAAGATTTTCAAGTCCTTTATTTAGGGCAAATGCTTGGTTTGTTCCGATAAGTTGTTTCAACATCGCCACTGGCTTTTCTGTGCCTTTGAGCAAAGCATCTTCAAAGCGCTTTGCGACTTCCATCAAAATATCATTTTTTTTTTGATTGTCCTGCGCCTTCATAAGGAAGTCGAGCTCTTTTTTGAACTTGGCCTTCTTTTGCTCGTAGGCACCTATGTCAGGTAGCAATTCACTCAATGCGTCCTTCATAGTTTTGCCATCCGCTTCTAATACGAAGTGTGTTATTCCTTCGTCAATTATATTTTCAATTTTCATTATTCTGAAGTTTATCTAATTTATTTTCTAACCGTTTTTCGGCATTGTTCACTTCCTTGACGTCAATCTCAAGTTCGATAGCGATCTTAGAAGGCTTAAAGATCCTTTCCGTCCAGCAATCAAAAACGGAAATCTCGATGTCATCTGCCCCCGCTGCCCTAAGCAGTTCAATGGCCCTTACTTTTTCGTTTACATCATCTACGGAAATAACGTACCCTGCGTTATTATCCTTTTCCATCAAGGGACGGATTTTTTTTCGGTCCCTGATTAAGTTCGAAGTCTCACTCTTGAGTGTCTGGATCATAAAAGGCACGATCTTTATCTCGGGGTTCCAGGTCCGTTTGCCTTCCATGACTTTCCGGATAGCTTCAAAAACTATATCGTGCGCCTCAATCCCCTGTCTCGTTTTCACATCCATCAATTTTAACCGTCTTTCTGTGTAATAGGTGAGCTTGTCTATGAATTCATCGTAACTCACCTGCTTTAAAGCTTCATTGAACGTCATCTGTATTATTTCAAGTAGCGTAAAAAAATAATTTAACTTTTTCCCCAACCCCCGGCAAATTTTTTGCGATCGTGAGTATAGGTTTATAGAAAGACAAAGTAGCGGTCAAAAACGCTAAAAACCAACTTCTTTTTATTTGATTATATGATGAAAAATCAGTTTGTAATTAGTATTCGTACTCTTTTTGGTTCTTCGAAAACCAACCGTTTCTCTATTGCTGAAACCACAAGAAATCTTACGGATTACATAGGCAGAGGTTATTACTAGCCCTTACTTACAACAACTGTTCGCACGCGTGTTGCCGGCCGTAAAGGCGACCTGCTCCAGATACGTAGTTAAAATCATAAACTTTAACCAATGGCTGTAATGAGCAATTGATGGCTTAGCAGATGGGATAATAAGCAAGCTTATTCAATGCTGGTCAGAAGGATTTTATTTTCTAATCTAAATGTTTATTTATGTCAAAACCAATCAGAAAAGTGCGCAGCAATGGAAGGACCATTGTTGGTTACATGCCTTCGTCAAACAACGGTAGGGTCATTCAACATGAATCGAATCTTGAGAAAGATTTTATCTACACGCTGAAGTTTGATCCCAAAGTTGTGTTTGAAAATGATGTTCACGATCAGCCGTTAAGGATTGTTTATTCCGAGAAAAAGGCGAAGAAAAGCTATGTGCCGGATTTCCTAGTTAAGTATTCAAATGGCCAGCAGGTTTTGTTTGAAGTTAAGTACCGAGATTATTTGCAGAAGAATGCAAAAGAGCTTAAACCGAAATTCTCAGCGGCTAGACAGTACGCTAAAGAGAATGGAATAAAGTTTCAGGTTATCACCGATGCGGAAATCCGGACAACGTATTTGAAAAGCATCACTTTTCTTGATCATTTCCGAACGGATGTTGCTGACCTCTTACTAACACAGCGCATTATCTCAGCCTTTGAAGGCAAAGGTAAATGCACAGCTAATGATCTGCTCTCTGTGATCGCAACGGACGATAATGACTACAATATGTTGATCAGACCGTTTTGGGTGCTTGTGTTTAATCAAACGATTCTGACCGACCTGTTCAGCGAACTCACCTTGAATTCCAAGTTCTGGATGTCCGGAAAGAAGTCTCAAAAATTTCTGACATACCCTTACAAACCAAACCCGAAGCAGTATGACATTACTTGAATTTAAGGAAGGGCAGCAGGTCGAGTACAAGGGTGAGCAATTCATCATTGCCAAGAGGCCAACAGATGCTTTTGAAGTGCTGCTGCGCAATACAACGCGCGGAGAGAATTTTCGTGCACCGATTTCCGAGGTGAAAACTTCAACTGGTGAAGAAATGAAGACAGAAGGACCGAGGCCAATTGAGTCGTTGACTGAGAAGGAAAAGACACAGGCCGAACAACGGTTTGAAATCATCAAGCCCTTGCTGGCCGATCGCGGCAATAAGCAAGCTGTTCTGGATATTGCGGCAAAAACCGGTGTAAGTAAATCAACGCTTTATGACTGGATCAGTAAGCACGAACTGTACGGAAGTATTATCGGCTTAATTGATAAAGTAGGCCGCGGCAAGAAAGGTGTGTCCCGAATGCCTGAAGAAGTTTATAAGATCGTAATCGAGGCTCTTGATCATGGGCTTCAAAGAGGCAGCAGGTTTCGAACCATGTACATGGACTTATGGGACCGCTGCGAAGAGCAAGGCCTCAAGGTTCCGCACGAGAATACATTTCGCGTATACCTCAAGCAGTTTGATGCTCAGAAAAGGATGGCCGCTCAACAAGGTAAGCGGACAGCAGAGCAGCACTATGGAGACGCTGCCACCCCTATGCATGAATCCATATCGCCACTTCATTGGGTGGAGATCGATCATACGGTTGCCGATGTGATGCTGGTTGCCGATGACAATAAACGTAAAACGCTTGGACGACCGTGGATTACTTTTCTCATTGATGCGTATTCCCGGATGGTCCTTGGTTTCTATGTTTCGTTTGATGCACCCGGAGCATTTGGAACCGGTAAGGCTATTGTTCATGCGATGCTTCCCAAGGAGAAATGGCTTCAAGCTCTTGACCTTGATCCAAAGCTTTGGCCGTGCTGGGGAAAAATGAAAAATATCCGGTGTGATAATGCAAAGGAGTTTAAAGGCAACATGCTTGTCGAAGCAAGTAAGGCTTATGGGATGAATTTTGAGTTCCGCGCACCTAAGCGTCCCAAAGGAGGTGCATATATCGAGAGATTCATGGGCACGTTTGGCACTTGGTTGAAGGATATCAGCGGTACAACTGCTGTCAGCAAGGAATTACGCGCACATGGGAAACCTGAAAAAACAGCAGCATTAACTCTTGAAGAGTTTAAAAAATGGTTAACGCTGGCCATCGCTATCTATCATCGCGATTATCATTCAGGAGTAAAAATGTCGCCTCTTGAAAAATGGAATGATGGGTTGTTTAATAAAGCAACAGGTATCGGGTTGCCTGGTATCATTCAGGATGATGCACGATTACGATTGGATTTTCTTCCTTTTGTAAAACGTACTGTTCAGCGGACGGGTATTAAGATCAACAAGATTTTCTATTGGGGAGATATCCTGCGGAACTATATAAATTCAACTGACTCAGAAGCGAAGGGTAAGCATGGAAGCCGACCACCAAAGGCCGAGTTTACGTTTAAGGTGGATCCACGGGAAATTAATAAGATCTATTTTCTTCACCCAAAACAACACAAGTATTACGAGGTGCCATACGCAAGACTTGGTGGGCCATCGATGAGTGTATGGGATTACCGCAGGGCATATAACCAGCTAAAAGCCAACGGTGATGAAATTAACCAAGAGTCAATCTTTGCCATGCACCGCAAGCTGAAGGATCTTGAAGAAACTGCCAAGAATAAAACTAAGCATGCACAGAAAGCAGCGGCACGCAAGGATCAAATGGACCGTGAAGAAAAGTTGAATGTGCCGAAAGCTAAACCTGACCCTCTCATAAATACACTATTCAAATTAGACCAAACAGAAATTAAACCTTTTGAAATTGATTATGGAAAAAAAGCATTTAAGTAAAGAAGTATTGGCTTTCATGGAAGCCTGCAACTCAGATGATATCATGAGAATTAAAAGGATATTGACCGATAGCTGGATCAACTATCCTTTGGTAGTTAACATTCTGGAGTTCGCGGACAGAATGATCACTCGCGGCCAGATGATTCGTCCTCAATGTTTGCTCGTGATTGGCGATCCTCAAACGGGAAAATCATCTATAAAAGTTCGCATTGAAACCCTGTATCCTGACAAGATCGATGGTTCAGGAAAAATTGAGCGTCCTATTCTGTCAATCGTAATGCCTGCTGAATCTGATATACGTGCTCTTGCCAACAACCTGTTAAACAGTATGGGACTTCCTGAGCATACCGGACGCCCAGACCAGGTGTTGAGAAGTCTGTATAAGAACCTGCATGAGTATAAAGTGAAAGCGATACTCATCGATGAATTGCACCATATCGGTCATATTCCTAGCAAGAAACAACGGATTCTGCTTGATGTACTGAAGAACATCACCAGTATAACTCAAATTCCGATCATTGCTTTCGGGATTGAAGAAGCGGGGGATATGCTCAGTTCGGATACACAATTGTACTCCAGATTCACGACAATCAATCTTCCATTCTGGGGGCCTGATGACGACACGAGAAGATTGCTTTCAAGTATTGAATCTACATTACCGCTGAAGGACCCTTCAAATCTATCAGATAAGGAAATGGCGGTAACCATCCTTGAAAAGACGAATGGCACCATTGGTGAGCTCGTGCGACTTTGCCAGGAACTGGCTGTTGTCACGATTGCGTCTGGCAAAGAATTTATTACTCTCGACTTAGTTAAGTCGCATAAGTTTCACACTTCAAAACCAAAAATTGTTTCTTAAACAAGAATTATGAGAGTTACCTGTAAAACTGAACTTCCATCTTTATCCACGACACACAAAACGTTTGACACATTGGCCAGTATATACAATGTGGCCAATAGTAGATCGAATACCAAGATGACATTCAATCTTGAGAAGGCTTCACATGGTGATGCTAATATTTCTGCGGTTTGTGCTTCTATAGGCTTTGTGCTCAATAAGTCACAAAACACGCTAGATATTGGTCCGCGAAAGCATGGCTACAATAAGGTTAAGCTGGATAAGGATTTGTTTGGTTACAGGTGCTCTCATGCTTTTCAGCGCCTTACGTTCCATTCACATGGAACTGAGGTCAGGATTTTTGAGCCGAATATGGAGATGGATTTCAAAAACTATTTGGTTAGAGATGCCATCCGACCGGACTGGAGAAAATTAATACCGGTACATTATTGGAGCGATGTAAAGGAATTTTTGTTAAAGCTTTATCATAATTGTACTGAGCATATGGATTGTAATGACCCGGTATTCTTTTCATCAAGTTTCAAAAACAATGTGTTGACTTTCACTGTCGCTGATTGCGGAGATGGATTTCTAAAGCAGGTCTGCAAAGTTGATAAAGATGTAGTTACCGAGAAACAGTCGATTGTCTGGGCGATGCGTGGCAACAGCGTGAAGGGTAATGGCTTTGGGGGGATCCTGAACGAACTTGGAGATTACTGCTGGTTCAACGAGGGGTCGCTACTTGTTGTGTCGGGCAATGCATCGGTTGAATATAGGGAGAATGGACTTCACGAAATTCAAAAACTATCTTCACCGATCCGTGGTGCGGTTATTAATTTTTCCATCAAGATATATAAGCAGATGTTGACTGACTGACAATGAAACATCTTTTAGCTAACATGACGCCAGTGTACTATAAGAAAAAACCTAAATAAATAATTCACTCCTATAAATGAACACTGAAGAATTTCCTGTTTTAAAGTACACAGTGCAACTTTATTATTCTCCCATAAAAAAGAGTAAGTCATCACATAATAACTGCCCGCCCATACAAATTGCTTCTGGCGTACTTATTAAGAGCGCTTCAAAATTTTTCCTACTTACCTGTAAGCATGTTTTTGATAATATCAATCCAAGAGACGTTATTATTTTGACATCTGAAGGATTTTCGGTTAGGCTGCCAAACGAGGTAAAGTTTATTAATAATGAAAATGATAGTGTCGATCTAGCCTTAACACAGTTAAAAGCAGAGAGGGTTGAAGAACTTAAAACTCGTTATTCATTTTTGCCAAATAAAAATCTTGGATTCAACCACATTTTTGATGAAGAGCTATTTTACATGTTCTTCGGATTTATTAACAAAAAAACAACGTTGAAACGGTTTGAATTTTACGTAGAGCAGTTTGGTCACTTAAGTAATTTCAGACGTTATAGAAAAATCGAAAAACTAGGTTTCAGTTATAACAATAATATCACCTTAGAGTACAACCGAAGGAAACAAAGTGATCTTGATGACGATTCCCGTAAGTTCGGCCCCAAAGATTTAAAGGGATTAAGTGGGGGTGGAATCTGGTTATCTGTAGATGGTAAAAAACCAGGAACCTTTAATTATATTTTAGTTGGAATTATGATTGAAGAGAGAACTGACAGAGGTTTTATAATTGGTACCAAAATCGACCTTATTGGAAAATCGTTTTGGAGGCAATGACTGAAAAGAGGTGTAACAACTTCGACTGGAGAACGTATTGACTATTCTCTGAACTTTGAAACTCTTAAGGAATTGAGAACAAAAAGACTTGAGAAAGTAGTAATGCTACTAAAATTAACTGTGTTAAATTACAGGTGAACTGGTTCAATTGTAGCAGGGAAATACCGGATACTTACCAATATTTTATGAAACGAATATCAATATCTTTTTTGTTAGTAGTTGCCTTGTTTGTAAATACTCAAGGACAAAATAGAAACACAAACCCCACTAAGCCTTTGGTGAACAATGTGACTATTAAGAATCCAGACACACTAACCGTTGTTCTGTCTGATAAAATAATTTTTCCCGACAAATTTCAGGTTGAAACAGTTAATAATTCAGATTGGACGAGCCAGATGCCTTGGGTAGTTGCTTTGTTAATTGGAGCAATTTCGGTAGTAATAACAATTGTTATTGGAAAGAATCAAATTAGATCTTCTGAACGAACTCTAAATCGACAAATTGATACATCGAAAGAAATAGCAAAATTAGATTTCGATAAAATAGTAATATCAGGTAATCGCCAAGAATGGATTAATAAGTTAAGAGATAACATTAGCGAGTACTTAGCTAAAGCTGAGACCTATAGCATTGCATTATTGAGCCCAAGTAATACACCGGAAAGACTTCAGGGACTCATTAACGAAAGACTATCTGATATCTTGGCTCTAGAAGCTAAGATAGTGTTGATGTTGAATTCAACGGAGACCACATCCCAACAATTGATAGAATTTCTTGGACTGTATACTAAATGTATTTTCGGTGAAACAATAGGTCAGTCCCCTGAATTTTTAAAACAAAGAATAATGGACATAACAAAGCAAATACTCAAGAGAGAATGGGAAAGAGTAAAAAAAGGTGAATGACTTCAAATCCTAACAAAGCTTTTAAATGGCCACATATCCAAATAAACAAGAAATAACCATAGCCATAACGAGATGCAATCTTGTAATTAAAATAATTGACCAACTTATTGGTAGAATTGAGGAGACAAATTCAGGAAACAACAATTGGTTCGTTTTTTCGGAAAAAATTGGAAGGAAGTACTTGAGTCAAGCCTACACATTGCAGCAAATTTTTCAATACGACTTTTATTTAATCAAGAATGCAAAGCAGCAACGATTTGTAGATTTTTCCTCAATGTTTGTTCTACTCAGAACACTACTAGAAACTTATGCTGTTTTTTTTCATTTGTTTGTGGACAATTGCTCAATCGAGGAAAAAATTATTCGATTTCGACTCTGGGAACTTGATGGCCTACGAATAAGACAAAAATACACACTTCCAGAAGATGCTCTTACAAGACAAAAAATTGAAAAGGAAAAAGTTGACATCGAAAACTGCATTAAGATCATAAAACAATTCGATTATTTTAAAAAACTTGAGGTGAAGAATCAAGAGTTTCTTATCGAAAAAGCCGCATGGCGGTTTACAAATAATTCGCTAATGAATAAAGATCACAACAAAAAACGATTATCAATTGAGCAGATGACTTTAAATACGGGGCTTAAAAAAGCTCTTTTTGAAAACTGGTATTCATTCGCTTCGACTCATACACATACCACTTATTGGAGTGTAGTACAGAGTGATACCTTAACTAATGAAGAGAAAATTACATCAGAATATGTAGCTATAATGCAAGCATCATTCATTACTTCTTTTTTTATAAAAGATTTTTGCAAAATTTATGATAGCGCAGAATTATTTTACAACTCATTACCATCCACTGAGCGAGAAATAGTAGATTCATTCGATCTTGGGGGAAGAAATTAGTTAAATGAAAGAAAGAGTAAATGTTAACTCACAATGCAATATAATTTACTAATAAAAAGGAAAGCTTCCGTCTATAATATTTTCGGAGTTTCGGAAGAACAAGTTAAAAAGATCGCTAGATACTACTTAACAGGTCAACCTAATATTACCTTGTCTGGTAAGAAGTACTTCTTGTCAGAAATTTTAGAAGTGAAAATATTTACATATGGATTGGAAGTACCGTTAAGCGAATCTGGAAAGTACTATTTGGGCAATGTTCACTACAGAAGAAAGAAAGTGGAGGGCGGATTCTATCTACCCTCATCAACGCTAGCTAAGATGGGGAAAAATGTAACGAAAAATTTTGTAGGGGACAGTGAATACGGTCAAGAATTAGATAGAACTAATAAGGGCCAAATAGGGTCTGCAGAATTTGTTAGTGAAAAGCGATTACGAGATTTGAGGATATTATCAGACGATCGTTTTGACGTAAAAAGGCTAATTAGGCTGTGTGAAGAATTGAACTCAAATTATGCCAATCAAAACTATTTGTCGATTGGAATGATTTCGCGAACGATCATAAATCATATACCACCTATTTTTGGATTTACTTCCTTTGATCAAATTGCCTCTAATTATGGAGGCCCAAAGGAGAATAAAAGTTTTAAAAATAACATGAAGCATTTAAATGAGTCATTAAAAAATATCGCAGATAGCTTTCTTCACCAGACTATAAGGAAAAAGGAAGACTTACCAACAGAAATTCAAATAGACTTTAGAGCAGATATTGATGTACTTCTAGGAGAAATTATTCGAATCTTAAAATAGTCCAAGCCATCATTCCTGCATCACATCAAGATTATTCAAGATTAAATTCTAACCTAGTTTTTTGGCAGAATTCTATTCCATGAAATTTCTTTAGCGATTTTTTCCCACTGTTTAATTTCTTTTTTCCGCTCTTCTATATTAACAAATTTGGTATAAGGTTCATACCGTTTTCGTTTTATGATAAAAGTCTCATTACCAAATTCATAGATTAGGGCTTCCAAAAAGCGATATTTTCCATTTCGTACGTCATACGATGTTGCATGTGCAAGTTTTTTATCAACCAGAAACTCAAATTTTATTGGTTTTCCCTTGACATAATCAACTGTTATGACACTGTAATCGCCTATTGTTTTCGCTCCATTCATTAACAGTTCTTCGCACTCCTCTCGAGAGAGCTCTTGTGTTCCAATTTTTTGATATGTAGGTATTCCCATACCTGCCTGAAGAGCATGTCTGTATAATGTTTGCAAAACACGCACGAGATCAAGATCAGCCAGATTGAAAATCATAGTTTATCAAATTAGTTAGACTATAGGATTGTCATGTATTTCTTCATTTGCCTATTATTCTTGAGTTTGGATGGCTATCGCTCCTCACATATTAGTAGGTCAAGAGTATGTCTTCAAATTAATATTGAATATACATATTAGTTTATCATTATATGTTCTAATATTGTAATAATTAGTATAGTTATATTACAAAATTGTAATGAATTCAGAATCTCTATCCCATTTGATTAACCAATGGGTTTTATTCACCACCGATAGTCGGGGTCAAGACGGATCCTTAAAAGATTTCGCCTTATGGCTACTAAGTGTCGAAGGTGATCTCATTGAAAAATGGGCAGATGAAGAAGACTTCAAGTTTAAGATTTTAGATCTTTCGCGTTTTTTGGAGATCCAGGCTAAAATTTTGTTTGATGGTGATGGAGGAGACCTGCAAATAATGCGTATATTATCAATTATAGAAAAACTTAAAAACCCGATAAAAAAAGAGGTAGTAGACTCTTCGTTGCTCGAAACAAGTACCGGTTTTTATTTCTTAAAGTTAATTGCAAAGAAAGGATTGATTAGAGAAATTACAAATTCAAAAGATAGACGTGCGTTTACTGTTGTTTTAACAGCAAAGGGAAAAAACTTTCTTCATCAAAAAAGGAAAGATCTAAAGAAAATATCTTTGTTTAAGGTAATTGAACCTGGTCTCGATAGAAAAGCTTTTTTTAAAGCTCTGAATGTTTTACATCAGTATCACTCCACTAATACCCAGTTACAATTAAAGCGTTTTAATTAATTATGGTTACCTCAATAAACTTAACAAAAGCGAAGAAGCGAAGAATCTTGCTACTTGAACCCAACTATAAGAATAAATACCCACCAATTGGGTTAATGAAAATAAGCACATATCATCGAATGCTGGGTGATAAGGTTACTTTTTACAAGGGAGATTTAAACTCATTCTTATTGAGAATGAAGGTTGAAGAATGCCTTAAGGCACTTCGAGATTAGATAAGCGTAATATCTTATCGCGACAATCTGCTAATATTGAGCAATACATTAAAACAAAGCACCTTAAATTTCTTAATGATATTATTCAAGCATTTCCAAAATACAGGGCGGAGCAAATAGAGAAAATATTAAGATATCATGCATTCAACATTCCTAAGACATTGTGGGATAGGATATATGTAACTACTCTTTTTACTTTTTACTGGGATACAACGATCAAGACAATTGAGTTTGCCAAGAAGTTAGTGGATGACAGTAATAAGGTATTTGTCGGTGGCGTCATGGCATCGTTACTTAATAAAGAAATAACCGAGACAACTGGGATTAAACCATTTAGCGGACTATTAAACACCCCAGGTCTATTGGACATTGATAATAAAATAATAGTTGATGATTTGCACTTGGACTATTCAATACTTGAAGAGATTGAATATAAGTATCCTACGCAAAGTGCATATTTCACTTATATGACAAAAGGATGCACTAGAAAGTGTTCCTTTTGCTCAGTTCCGAAGCTCGAGCCCACATATACAGAAAAAATACCTGCATTATCGTTATTCCAAAAAGTCAAAGAGCAGTTTGGTGATCAAAGAAATTTGATGCTTATGGACAACAATGTTCTTGCATCTCCGAAATTTCCAGAGATCATTGAAGAAATTAAGCTTATGGGATTCACTAACGATTCAGTGTTTATCGAGCAAAATCAGCTTGAAATAGCAGTTCGAAACTTGAAGAATGGAATAAATGACAAAGCATATGTTAAACGTGCACTTAGTTTGATTTATGATTTAAAAAGAAGATTGCGTGGAAAGACATTGCATGATTACGAGCAATTACTTATCGCTAGCGGTCTTATTAGCGGGGAAACAGTAGGGAAGAAAGCTATAATAAAAGGATATAAGCTTATTTCAGCTCATTACGAGCGATATAGATCAAAAAAGCCAAATAAGCGGTACGTTGATTTCAATCAGGGAGTAGATGCTCGCTATGTAACGGAAGAAAATATGTTTTTGATGAGTCAAATTCCTATTAAACCTTTACGAATTGCGTTTGATCATATTGGTATTAAAAATACTTATGTGAAGGCAGTCGAGTTGGCCGCAAAAAATGGAATAAAAGATTTATCAAACTATATTCTATACAATTTTGAGGATAAACCAATCCATTTCTATGAGCGATTACTTATCAATGTTAGTCTCGGAAAAAGATTAGGTGTTACCATTTTTTCCTTTCCTATGAAATTTGTACCACTTTTTGGAGAAGAAGCAAAGGATAGAAAATACGTGGGGAAACACTGGAATCGAAAATATCTTAGAGCCATTCAGTGCATTTTAAATACAACAAAAGGTATAGTTGCGCCAGGGTATGATTTTTTTAAAATGTCGTTTGGTGAATCGTTTGAAGAGTTTATGGATATACTAATTATGCCAGAGGGCTACATAATAAACAGGATTCATTTCGAAAAAAATGGAATGAAATATAAGTGGAAAGAAGATTATCAAAGTTTGAGTATCGAAGAAAAGGAAGAAGCGAATAAATTGATTCTTGCCAATGACTTTAGAAATGTAAACGAGTTAAGCAACAATGTGAAAATTCTTCGGTTGTTAAGTCACTACACTTCACCATCCAGAAACAAGAGCAGAATTGATGCTGACGTAAAAAAATTACGAAATAAGTTTAATGCGTTGATTAGAAAAAACATTTTTGTTGATCTAACTCTTACTCATGATTTTGAAAACAGAAGAATAATCACAGCGGCTTAGCCAATGGCTTAAACACTTTCAATATTTCAGCGGCAGCAATCAATTTGATTGAATCATGTTCACAATCTGACTCTTCAATATATGTGTCTTTATATGGGCTAATGGTTGTATCGGTTGCCCAAATAAATTTTTGACCTAGAAATGTGCTTGGGCTTTGTTTGTGGAGTTGTTCCTTTTCATCAACTCGCTGCCGGCCAAGTATTGTAAATGTCATCATTCTATGGTTATCGATTGATTTGCCAGCGCTGGAACGATTCGGATAACTAGATCCTAAATAATATACAGGTGGAAGGAATTCCACATGGAATTTCTGTTCTTCAAATATGGTCTTTAAAACATTGAAACAGTAGGCTTTCATAAGCCTAGCTGCTTTGACTTCTGGTTTAGTTATCTTATTAATCTTTTTTAAGTATTCATTTATCTCCTTATCTAGTATTTTATTATTATCGTTAAAGCTATTTGCATTTACAGTAAGATACATAATGAAAGTACTATTGTTCGCTGCGCTCACTGTATTTTGATGTTCCAAAAGCCTCTTGATTACATCAATTTTATGGATTACTTTAATTATCTTCCCATTAACATCTTTAACTTCACGCGGTGTTTTAAGATTGTTACAGAAATCAAGATTGTATATTCTTAAATAATCACTTTGCTTATAAGTATCTCCTCGTTCCGATGCAGCACCCATTACTATATCTTCCATCCATCCTTGGTAAACAAAACCCGAACGAATATGTTGTTTACGTTCTAATTCTTTCAACTTCTTATCCAATTCAGTAACGTCAATTTTTTCACCATTGTAATTTGAACATTGAAAGGCTATAACTTTATCAATGTGCTCAAGCCATTCCATAATATCTAACGCTTGAATGTCTGGAAGACCGATATAGACAAGTTTGTTTTTGAGAAGCTTTGTTAATTCAGATAATTGTGGCTTGCACCATTCTTTTCGAATTAGGGCCTTTCTCTTATGATCGCTAAAAGCTGAAGCGGATTTGATAGATTTAGTAGGTTGCTTGGGGCGGCTCATTCGGATTCAAATAGTTCTTCAATTTCTTCTCTCAATTCTGACAACTTTTGTGCATAATCATGCTTATTCTTTACAGAAGGCTTAATGAATTTTTCATCAATCAGTTCAAAAATTGCACGAATATCTTCAGTCAACTCTAGGCCTATAAGAGAAATAAGTTCTGGCAAACTTTCGGCCGCTGGCTCCTTTGTGTTGACGGTGATCGGGGTTATTGTCTTTTTTTTAGAAGCGGCTTTTTTTACTTTTTGCTTTTTCTTTTTCAGGTCTAGATAGCCTTTGATGGATTTTAAAAGATCGTTATAACCTTTGATGGTTTCCTCTACAGTTCTGGTAAGTTCTTTGCTCGAACTAAACTTTCCAGCTGAAGATTTCTTGAAAAGATTATTCTTGATTAGAGTTGCCTCCTGAAAAAACTCTAGCAGTTTATCACCATTGTCTTTTAGGAATTCTGATTGGGTAGAAATTTTGTTATAACTCTCGATAGCATCTGAAAGATCAGATTTAGCTTTTTCCGTTTCTTGATAATTGTCAGCAAATTCATTGAATTTATTGGCGACCTCTTTGACCTTTCCATAGAACGTTGTTCTAACTCCCGAAAATTCAAAATCTGTTCGAGGTCCATTTGGATATAGCTTAGGATGGACAGCAATAAATTCCCCAACATATCTGTTAAAATATGTGGCTCGCCCGAAATGAGTCATGACATCTTCTCTCTTGCCAATTGTAAAGCCTTGCTTCTTTATTACAAAGCCGCGAACCTTTTCATTAGTGATAGTTTTTCGTTGGCTATTCAAACACCCCCATGCTATACCTAAAAAACCGTCGCCACTACTACTGTTCATCTCATAGAACTTCGGAGCAAGCAATGCGGTCGTATCACCGTATTTAAAATCACTGTCTCTATAAGGTCTGTACAGATACTTTTCATCACCATTAACATCCAATTTCAATTTAATAGTTCTAAAGGTCAGTTTGTGTTTAGCACATGTCTGCTGAATTTTATCGAACACTTGTTGACCAAATTTAAAATCTTCTGAAAAAGGGAGAGGCAATACTTTTTCTAAGTAGTCAGAAAATTCTTCGTCTTTAGAAAGTGTTTTAAAAAAGTTAGATTCAAGTCCAGTCATCTCAACCGTGGTTCCGACTTTAGGGAACTCACTTTTAGGAAGTTCCTTGAACTCAATATATTTTTCAAGTAAAGTCATTAAATCAATTTGGGTCGTTTCAGCCTCATTTGTATCTGAGGTCATGGTTTTTTTGGAAGGTTTATCCTTAAGTCGCTGTTCTTTTTGATAATCGAGTTCTTCTCGCATCGATCTAAAATCAAAAGAGAGCATATGAGGTACCTCGTTATCAATTCTTGAATATATAACTAGACTATCGCAAAGGTGAAAGGAGCTATAAACTCCAATACCCATAAAACCGACGCTTTTCTTTGGGTTCTTATCTGAGATTCCTACCCTTATAGCCTTCCTCATAATAATCTTATCCATCCCTCTGCCATCGTCAGTCACCGTAATGTGATCGTGCCGAATTTTAACGGATATCTCATTTGCCATTGCATCAACACCATTCTGGACATACTCTCTAAGTGCGTCCTTTGGGTCCGCATACATGCCCTTTGTTATGATCGAGAGTAATTCTCCTCCAATATCTTGCCTAGTGACTTTCATAAAATGTTAACCATCAGAGTATTGCCTATGGTATTGTTTCGAAATTTACGAAAAAAAATTGTAGCCCTGAATTAATGAACTTACCGATTGTCAGCGGTCCGCATGTTAAATCTACCATTGAAAGTATGCAATCCCTAATCATCAGTTCATGTGGTTGATTTAAATTAGTCACCGTTTAGACTTCAGGGTCCAAAGGCATATATCGGATTATGGTATCGGTAAAATACCTATCTTCGAAGTCCTACCCAATATGGGCAGGGAATCTATTAAGCGGGTGATTATTCAGACGGAATGATTGCCCCTTTTTTTTGGTACATTTTATCTAATCCGTTGAGTGTTATAAAATAACAAAAAGCCCCGCATTGATTTTCACAACGCAGGGCAAACGATGGGCTCGCTATATTGTTGAACTACTCAAAATTGTTATGCTTATTGATTGTCGTAATCCTTTTAATACACCTAACTGATATTAATGAATAGTCAATAATAGGCATGCTATCAGATTTTTCAAAGCGTTGGTGCTGAATTCGTAATAAGCGAATATCTTTTCAATTAGCACCTGTCTATGTCTGATTAATATATATGATTCTTTCAATACATTTCTCGAAATAATCCAACCTTAGTTTTTCCAATTAGGAACACGAATGCTACGATAGTGAAGTTACGCAAACTATAAGCGATCTCAAATCTCACCACCTCATTAGAGCACCAGATGATGGCAATCCACATCGTCATTGATTAAAGAATAATATTGAAGATAATTGCCAATAATTTCACTCTAGGACTAATAATCCTTCGTTTCTCTCTATGGTCTTTTATTGAATCGGATAGACATGGTAACTTATACCTGCTATCAGTGAAAGGACGATTAGATTCAGAGATAAACATATAGTCTTCACGGCATTTAACGTACTCGTTATTATTTCTAATTTTTTTGCATGTTCTGTAAACTTTGTTGGTCGACATTGTAATAGTAAAAGCAAAATGAATATCTATTTACTCAACCCTTCACCGCGCTAATTGCTTCATAATATAGTGTCCAAAATAAGGGTTTGAAATCCAACACTCCTCGCCAGAAATTGTTAGTACAGTTTCTAAGGCAGCTATTGTTTTCTCTGCATAGCGGCTTGGTACATCGACTGATTCGCCTTTTAATACAGTCATCAATACTCGTTTTTGAAATTTCGTGAACTGGCTCAATTTTGTTCTATAAGAAGGTCTGTCTAACTCAACAACAACATTAAGAGCGGCATCAATGTCAGCGATTGTTATTTTGGATTTCCCAGTAAGGTAAACGTAATGTGATAAGCTCTGAATATATTTTGGAATGCCATTCATCTTACTAACAAGGTGTTTGATTTCCATTTTGCCAATCGATTGTTTATTATCCTTGAATGCATCAGAAATGTATTTGTGCCAATCGGCTAGTTGAATACCCTCAAATTCTTTAAATTCTGGAATATAGAATGGTCGCCCCTGTTGTCTAGTTAAAGCTTTTGTCTCCGGTGTATCATTCATAACTACACAAGTAGAAATCCAACGTTGATTGCTCCACACTGAATTTAACAATTCTTCGATTTGTAATTGATGATGCATTCCAATAATCACATCAAAGTCATCTAAGATTAACACCACTTTCTTCTTCATCCGTTGTGCAGTCATCTCAGGTAATTCCGCAATTCCACGCTTATCATAGAGATATTCGTTCCTTCTAAATTGAAATTTTGATTCGTTATCTAAAGCCCTTACTACGGGAATAATGTATTTGCGTAACAATTGAAATTCTGTCTTACATCCTTTTAGGCTTACGTAGACAACAACACGGTTCTTATATTTTCTTTCCATCCGTTCCACTATCTTAAGCGCAAGTGAAGTGTTTCCATATCCTTGATACCCCCAAACAAAGTTGATCTTTTTTCCACCGAGCCCCGAGCATATTTCATCGAGTGCTTCGTTATGGTTGATAAATTGACTCCCTGTGACAGGCTTCCTGAATTCAAATGGTGATGTGCCCTCAATATTTTCCATTTTTTTTTCTAAGTTGTGTGTTGATAAAGTTCATTAATGTTTAAAAGTTTGAAGACGATGTCTCGATGTATCTGGAGTCGTGATCTATGGAAATGTCCATAATACCAGAATGATGGTTTTAACCCTTGCCAGATCAAATGATTCATTAACTTGCTATGCTCCCTTCGATCTCGTATGATATCCATATGAAGAGTTTTATCCGTTGCCATCCATTCAAAGACTAACGAATTAAGATCAGCAGGAAAAACTCCAGTGGGCGCAGAATGGGTAACAACTATATCAATTCTCTTAATTGATTTTAAAGCTTTTGATAGCTTACTCTCATCATAGTAAAACTCTTCATCTTCCCAGTAGCTAATATTTTCTTTTCTGTGTAACCGATCAATAGATATTGATCCACCTGCCAATAGGATGTTCATATTGTAAATATTTAAGACAGTATAGTCTTTCAAGAACTTCAAATTTGAGAACCTATTTACCGAATCAAAAGCGGAAGGGTTATCATGGTTGCCACGGATAGCATATAACATTACATTGTTCACCGCACAAATATTGTTAAGATTAGTCAACTGCTCCTCTTCCTTTTTAAGAAACCCAAGACCGAAGTCTCCGACCTGTATAATGGTCGCGTCCTTGATCTTGTTCTGAACAATTGTAAATGATAGCCAGACAAAATCGGCATGGATGTCTCCTAAGAAGTATAGTCTTCCTTCTGCCATAATAGAAATGTATTAAGGTTGAACTTCTTTCGGATCAGAAATTTCTAAGCGCTGATCAAATTAAGTCTTCGAAATTTTCATTTCCAACTTTCGATAGTGACTGAAGAAAATTTGAAGAGGTGAATCAGAATGGTTTGGGTAAATCAGAATGTTTTGGGCGATGCACGGAATCGAACACAAATGTTGTAACGACTTGATACACATTTTTCTACAGGGAAATTTGAATTTCTAAACCAGAATGTTTTGGGCGTTTTTCGACTTTGAAAATATTTTCACATTTTCTGAAAAAAGTTTTCAAGAAAAGCGCGGGTTACTCAACAAGAACAAAACAATACTCTTGCTTTGAACCTAGAAGCATTTTGATATTACATTAGTAGAGCATGGACGAAACAACCGAAATATTAATTTCTTGGGCTTGCGAAAAAGCAACCCATTAGCGCTTTCGGAAATTGCTGAGAAGTGTTTGAGTCAACGATACTTGAAAGAAGAATATTTGTTTTCCATATTTAACGTTGCTGATCATAAAACAAGAACCGTATACTATTAAGAAAATATGCCTAAACAGTGTTAGAATTTACTTATTACCTTGCTGATGAAAGTAATACACAACTTTGGATACTATTTACCTCAATTATTGATTAAGTTTGATTCTCTTTCGGAGGATTGTAGGTGGCGAACTTGAAACTAAGCGAAAATGGAAGACTCGTTGACATTCATGATAGTTGATGATGATCAGGATGACTGCGATATATTTTGCGAAGCAGTCACAAAAATTGATGAGTTTGCTTTATGCCACAGAGCAAGAAATGGAGAGGATGCGTTACTGAAACTACGAAGAATGGAACTTCAACCAGATTTTATTTTTCTTGATTTGAACATGCCTCGAATGAATGGTATCCAATGCTTGGCTGAATTAAAAAAAGATGCGAAGCTAAAAGATATTCCAGTAGTGATCTTAAGTACTTCTTCATCTCAAAAAGATATAGATGAAACGAGTAAGCTTGGCGCTATTTATTTTATAACAAAGCCTTCTGATTTCACTACCCTTAGCAAGAAACTTTCGTTTGTGATTGAAAGGATTGGCCCCACTCTTTGTCTATAATTATATTTTAGTTTTTCTGCTATATCGGTCACATTCAAACCAAACGGCTCCAAGTAAAATTCAAGCAATAGTTGACAGCGGTGTGAGAGACTATGTCGGTTTTGTGCTCTTCTTCATCATTCTATTATGAAGATACTGCGTTTCAAGTTACAACGCCAACCATATCTATACTTTTCAATTTGAACGATTATCAATAATCTAACTTCCATACGATTATGCAAGAGTCCATGATCACGGGCGCACTCTTTCCAATAAAGCTAATCCTGTTATCACATTATGTGTAGAGATATTTTACAACATATTGTAAGCAATAGATTAGGCATGGATGGTTTTATGGCTGAGGTGCTTCCTCATCAAAAACTTGAGAAGATCAAAGAACTTCAAGAGGGAGGGGAGTTTGTAGCAATGACGGGTGATGGAGTGAATGACGCACCTGCGCAAGCCAACATAGGAATGGCGGTTGGCTCGGGTTCAGATATTGCAGCCGAGACCCCTTGCCGCAAAAGATCATGCCAGCGTATCCGGTATCATCCTTAAATTTTATTGCCAATTAATTCCCATGACCCCTGTCATTTGGTCTGATTCAGCAGATCGAAAACCCTTCTTGCGAACTTGAGGTTATCAGCATAGCTCGTTCCTTTTTTTACACAGTCTAGTCCGCCAAGTGTCTTAACCTCCTTCAACAGTTCATCGGTGCAGTAAGTTGTGTACATGATAACTTTTACATCAAAACTTTCAATTATCTTTTTCAATCCAGTCGTACCATTCATCAATGGCATATTCATGTCGATGATTACCACCTTTGGTAATTTCTCTTTTTGGTTTTCAAGAAATTCTAAACCTTCTTTTACACCAAGTCTATATTCTATCCGCTCCCGAATTCCTATTTGACGAAGTCCGTCTTCAACCATAGTGCAATCATCTTCATCGTCATCAATAATAAGCACTCCGTCTGATCTGCTCATTTGTTGTGTCTGTTTATCGTAAGCCAAAACGTCAATAGAATTTTCTTTAGTTCTTTTTCTTCTGCTGACCGGGAGCATAAGGTTTTGCTGACTTGCTTCCGGTTGCCTTTTTCATTTGTCCAGGAGGAACTTTTTTCTGATCGCCATGAACGATAACCGGTACTACGCAAGAGGACATAAAAAAGATTATGGCTACAAAAAATAAGATTGCTTTATAAAAATGTTTTTTCATGATTGGTTTAGTATTAAAAGAAAATGTATAGTAATGATTCGTTGCGGGTTAAGTTTTATTTCAAGGGAAGTTCTGTGGTGCCGACCGATGTAACAGACCCGATGGTGACAGCAATGTTCTCTATAGAAATGTGTTGATAATCGGAAAGATCTCCTGGATCAAATGAAAGAGTATAGGTTCCACTGTTAAGTCCACCAACAAAGAAATCAGTTGAACCAGCGGGTACATAGCTGGTTGAGACAGTGTCTGATCCGGAAATAGCAAAAACGGCAACGTTCAGTTCTGCCGGAAGGACTTTACCTTCTATAGCACCGTCAAGAGCTTCTGAGACAACTTTGATAACGGGTTTAAGGATATATTTATCACTACCCGTTTTTACAATGGACTTTGCTGCATCAAAATCAAGTAGAACAGCATAGGTAATACCCGTTGTCAGTTCTGCATTGAGCAATAATTTCAACCCTGATTGTTGTGCACTTGGAGTTTCAAGGGGAAATGTCTCACCATCGATTTCAACTGAATTATTCGGACCAAGTATAAGCCTGATTTGATTTATTTTTCCAGTAGGATATTCCGTACTTGTCAGCACAGTTTCTTTTCCATTGGTTAATTCCAACAAGTTGTATATTCCTTTGTTGACATTAGGAAGTTCTTTCCAACCACCTTCACCGTTAACTTCTATCGCCTGTATATCTACATTTACTTTTTCATAATCACCAGGAGAGTCCGTTAAGCGAATAACTATTTTAGCCTTTTCGTCATCCTGGCAGGATGTGATAAAGAATAATGAAAGCAGAAGAAATATTGCATTGGTTTTCATATCGTCTGGTATTTAGTTTTATATGTTGTTAGTGTTTTCGCAAGCTGATTTCTGCGTATGAAGTGAATATTTTAAGCGTGTATTAAAGGCCAGCCAAATCTTTTAATTGATTCAGAACGAATTGTTTCTTCAGTTTTACTTTTGACTCTTCGAAATAGTCGACATGTTCGGTCTCCAGAATTTTAATTTTAAACACACGCTCAGTTACAAGATCAAGCACTTGTCCAAGTCGTCCATCCAGTAAAACGACTATGTCTTTCTTTCGTACTTTTTTACCCACCATTGTTGAAAAGTTAAGTTCAGTTATCATGATAGTATGTATTAGCGTTGTGTAAGTTCAGATGCTGGTTTTGCAAGCATTATCATCTTGAATTTCGTCCGTATTATCTTGAATGCCTGCAAAGCGCGTACCATCCACCGTAGTAAAGTGAATTTATTGCGTGAATAATAAATTGCTAGTCTAGGTTTCACCACTTTGGTCATCAATTCAAAAACCAAAAAGCCAATAAGAATAGAGAGTATCCATTCCAAATTGCTGAACGTCTCTTTGTTCAATATTTTTTTATGAGCCGTTAACCCCCAGAGATTACGAACGCTACGGGTCTCAAAGAAATGTGATAGCAGCCCGGTTGCAGAAGTGCCTATTAAAAACCCTGCAAAATTGCCGGTCAACTGATCCAACAAATACTGTTGTATGTTTGTTTTGTTTAAATACTTCTTCATCTTTTTAACATTCCAGTGGAGTACGGATACTTGTCATTAGCACATTACCTCTTCTTTACCCCCAAAGGGATTTCGATATTTTTTAAAGTATTTGGCAGTTTTAGACCTAAAACGATCTAATTTTTACATTTTTGGATGCCTACATGGAGACAATCTCAAAAGCCAATTTTGAATTACTGTTTAAGCAGCATCACAAAGAACTATGTAATTTGGCCTATACCATTGCGAAGAATGAAGACGCTGCCAAGGATATTGTCCAGGAAGTATTCATCAAGCTTTGGAAAAACAGGGAATCAATCTCCTTTCAGGATCAAATCAGGCATTATCTGTTCAAGGCCGTTTCTCACGCCTCGCTGAATCATATCCGGTTTAACAAAAAAATGGTTATCCTATCAACACTGGAGTCTTTCGACAATAAAATTGTGGCGCCAATGGATAGCGAAAATATTGAATTCACAGAGCTGGAACGAAAAGTAGATGAGTCTATTAATAGACTGCCACCAAAATGCAGGGCGATTTATTTGATGAGCCGGCACGAGGGACTAAAGTATAAGGAAATTGCCGATGCATTGGACTTGTCATTAAAGACAGTTGAAAACCAAATGGGCATTGCGCTAGAGAAATTGCGGGAAGACTTAAAACCATTCCTGACTACGGAATTCCTGGCAATCCTCTTTTTTATCGGGCTGGCCTGTTATTTTATGATTGCCTGATTTATTTTTTTGGGCTTTGGGGGTAGGGTTGTCTTTGTGTGCTATGCATATGAATACATGGCAACTAGCGGAATGCATACGAATCTTTTGAAAAGGTTAATGACTGGTCTTTGGTCAATGATCATCCTTTTTCAGTTGAGTAGCTGCAGTGTCCAAAGTTGCCCTGCGTATGGTAATTTTAATATGCATCAGAAAACAAAACTGATGAAGCATAAAAGCCCCAAACTGAAAACAACAAAGTTCAGATGATGCTGAAGAAGAGAAAAATGAATAGATCCGTAAATGGCCATGTTGGATAAAGATCGATGGGAACAAATTGCCGGGTCACTTTCCGGTAACTTAAGTGAAAATGGGGAGGACAATCTTCAATCCTGGGTTTCGTCATCCGAAGAAAATCGGAAGCTCTACAATGAGGCGAAACTTATCTGGAATAACTCTGCTAAAAAGTTAACACTGGAAGATGTATCTACCGAAAAGCAATGGGAAGAGTTATTGTCTTCCTTGGATGAAGACCAGCCTGTTAAATTAACCATTTTCAGAAACAACAATGTTTGGTTGAAAATTGCAGCGAGCATTGCTCTGTTTGCAGTATTCATCTATGCCTTTCAGACATTCTATAATCCAAGTACTACCCGTGTTGCGAAAGGAGAAGTAATGACACTTTACCTTCCTGACAGTACACGCGTGTGGCTCAACATCAACAGTACATTATCGTATGCCGATAACTTCAATGAAGATTCGCGAAACGTTGAATTAGAAGGTGAGGCCTTTTTTGCGGTGAGGAGAGATACTTCACGCCAATTTATAGTCACAACAGAATCAGCATCGACCAGCGTTTTGGGTACATCTTTTAATGTTCAGGAAAGTGATAGCGTCACTACCATCCTGACGGTTGCTGAAGGTAAAGTGAAGTTCGCAGCAAGAGGAAGCGAATACAAAAGCGAGAATGTACAGGCAAAAGAAAAAGCAGTATATGACTACGGCTCTAACAAACTGATAAAATCGCAAAACGACAATTTTTATTTTGCTTCCTGGAGAGAGAAAAACAATCCGGTATATGAATTGGAAAAAAATAAACCGAAAACGTTTTTAAAAAATAGCAATACCTGGAAAAAGAATCAAATCAATCAATCCGTCATTGATGGGAAGCTGACCAACACTGCGTCACTTGCTGTTTATTCACAAATTATTCTAAAGGTTAGGTATACAAAACCAAATGGTAAGAATACTGTTACACACGTTACCGTCTTCGACAGCGTACAACCTGGTCGTACAATCGACTATACCAAACGTCTACTGGATATTTTCACCGATACCCGATCGCTTCAAGTAGAAGTGGAGTCGGCTAAGGTCATTGCCGGATCAATCTATTAAAGTGAACTCCAAAGATTAAGATCATCATGAATCAAAACATACCTGAGAGTCCCGAGGAATTATTGAAGCTCGCAGAAAAAATTATTGACGTTCACATTTCGGAAGGAATTAACAGTCCGCTGCGGGTAGGTCTGGTTGCTGATTTAAACTTCAGACTACGGCATGCACAGGCTAAGCAGGAAGAAGTGATCAAGTACAAAAAATTAATGGACAATTCATTAATTGAACGGGATAATATTATGGGGATAAAAAACTCCAGCGGAATTCCAATTCTTATCCTTGAAGTGTCTAAGGCATTAAATGATTGTGAAGGTGTGCATTCAAAATAGCGTTAGGCAACAACGCAACCAGCTTTAAAACGCTTATTGGACGATAGTGCCTATATACGTGCGTATATTATTCTACACTAAAGAGCAGAATACTACCACAATCAATTACCACTATGCCAGTACTGGCGGTATTTGTAAATGCAATATATTTTAGTAGACTTGCATTAGTACCGTTGGTTAGATGTTTTTAAAGGGCTAACAGATTAATCACGACTACTTACAAGGGCGGGTATTTGCTCGCCCTTTATATTGATGCTGGGATAATATATTTAATTAATCCATCCACGTCAACTTTGCTTTTCCTTTGATGATATCGGATAATCGATTGCTGCATCGGTTACGCTCAGCCCAATCGGTTCTAGGTAAAATTCAAATAGGAGTTCACTAGGATGTGGGGGAGTGTGCTGACTTAAAGTTTCTTTTGCCATTCCTTAGTGGTAATGGATTTCAAGTTACAACACCCACTAGATATATACTTTTCAATTTGAACGATTACCAGCAATCTAACATGACTACTTTGGAAATTCTTATCTGACGGAAATTGGAAGATCGCTTTACAACACAGTTTTGACTCTGACCTGTTTATTACTACTGGCGGATTAAACTCTATTAAGGAGGTAATTATAAACGATGTTCCACTTCTAGTTTTTCAGTGGATCGTATCTCTCCTAAAATATTCCAGCCTGTAGCCTCAAGTTGCAGCTGTACCTTGCATTTCACTCCGGCAACGAAAAATAAAATGCAGCCCTGTGCCTCCCTGAAATAACTATACACTATCTGACCTTCAAATTGCATTATTAGCTATGCACGTTGGTAGCTATTAGATAAAGCTGAGATAAATTTTGTTGCTTCTGTTTGCTCCATAGCTTTTGGGCATGTGGCGTAAAATAGTGATGCGTTTCAAAGAAAGAGATATTTTGTCTTGCCCATTCACTATTTAAAAAAGTGATACCATTGAAGCGCTCCAGCTCCTGTCTAAGAAGTAAAGACCATTTCTTATAATCAATTGACCCAAGGTGGTGAAGATCAGCGTCACAGATTATTTCTTCCAGAAGTGTTACTGGTTTGGACGGAAGTGTTGTGGCAAGAATTAAGTCTTCTATCGACTTTAAATAGTCTGAGTTGAGAAGAAATGATTTAAGGAAATTTAAAGCAATTTTTGCACTTTCTATTTCATGATTAGCACTTCCGTTAAGATATCCCGTATCGTGAAACCATGCTGCTGCAATTAATGCTGTGCTATCGGCTGGCGATACATTATAGTAAGATGCTAACTCCTCGCACTTCATAACTACCTCTATTGTGTGATTAATACTGTGAAATGCTCGTTTTTTTATTTCTTCTCCAGAAAGAATATCCCGCACGTACTTTTCTATGTGTATCAAAAACTCAGACGATGACATACATTTCTAAACCTTTAATCAAACCTGTGAACTATACTTACCATTCCAGTCTGCCCGTCATAAGAAGGAACGATTAGTGTTTGCCCGGTATTTTTCTTCTTTCCCCGTTTATACTGATGAGTAAGGTAGACTAAGTTCGTTGACAATATCCCAACACCGGCACCTACCAACACATCCGAAATCCAATGCCGATTATTCATAACACGCATGGTGCCAATACCTGTAGCCACAGTATAAGCACCTATTCTATACCAGATGCTCTTATGGCCGTACTCCTTAGCCATGAACGTAGCTGCCGCAAACGCCTGGGCTGTATGACCTGAAGGAAAAGATGTTGGTTGACCTGTGTCTGGACGCGGCACTGCTGTAATTTTTTTCAGCGAGTAGGTAAGTATACCAACCAATATTTCTGACTTAATGAGAAGTGCTGTGCGGTTTCCAAAATTGTTCTTACCCTTAATACCCACGGCATTCAGTCCATAAACGGCAGCAATTGGTGCATACTGAAGATAGTCATCTACATGACTTCGGAATTTTGGCATCCATTCATTGCGCTCCTCCTGTAGATCGAGCTTATTGATAATGTCATTGTCCGTCATGGAGTATAATCCCGCTGCTGTAAACAATAGAGGAACAGCTACAGCATTTTGAAGCCCCTTTAATTTTAAAAAAGGAGATTTGATGAACAAATCTTTTTCAACCGTCTTTGAATTTGGTTTTTGCTCATGAAGATTAAATTGAGCGAAAGCCGGACTACCCACGGACAGAAGGGACACCATTAGGATTCTTACTATACATTTCATAAAAATGGAATTTCAATTGGAAGCCAGCAGAAAAAAACATTCTCTACTGGCTTTAGTGAATTTTAAACTGACCCTCATTGTATTCTCCGTCCCCCGCTCACTGATTCAAAATTATGAATGGATTCTGGAGAGATTCTGGATGGCTTTAAAAAAAACAGGGCTGTTTAGTTAGTCGTTAGCCTCTTTGTCCATTATTTCCTTTTTGATCAATTTTCCATTTGCATCGAAAATGAGTTCGAGTGACATCTTTCCCTTTTCTATTTCCGTTTCGTAGGTAATCACTCCTTTAGTTTCAATCCGAGCTGCTTCCTCCAATTCAAAATCTGTATAATCCTTTTTCAGGAAATCGAGAATAGCTGAGGGGAGTTCACTTTTTTTGATTTCTTGTTCTGTCTCCAGAATAGATCCGGTAACATCGAGTACAATAGAAATCTCTGATCCTTTCTGTTCAAAACTGGCTTCATAGTTTACGCCTTCTTTATCCCAGTCTACGTCCTTTGCCAGATAATTTTTTTTCAAACTGCTTTTAACAATGACAGGGACATCCTTTGCATTCATTTTTTGAGCATCAGCCTGTATCATTACAAGCCCCATACCGATTACTACCAATAGTGTTTTCATAGTTGTTTAATTTGTTACAATCAAACTAACGAAGGCAATCTGGAGCAACTTTGGATTTTGAAATTCTAAAGGAATTTATTTCCAGATTAGTACAATCATACCAATGAAAATCAGGCTGGCACCCATGATGATCTTGGGAGACATGGGTTCCTTTAGTAGAAAAAATGACAGTAGGAGTGTTATTAGAATACTTGCTTTGTCAATAGCAGCCACATAAGAAACCAATCCATCCTTCATGGCTCTATAGTAAAAAATCCAACTCAGGGTTGTAGTAATACCCGAAGCAACAAGAAGGGTTATTTGTAAAGACGTGAGGTTAGCAAACTCTTTATATTTAGCGCCTATCAAATTGATGGTTGTAATGATTATAAAAATTACAGTAGTTCTAATACCAAGACCAAAGTCTGCGCTGATATTTTGAAGACCGTATTTCGCCAGTACAGAAGTTAGTCCAGCAAAAATCATAGCGATAATAGCGTAGATAATCCAAGTCTGCATGGCCTGATTGGTTTAATGGTTTACATCACTAAAACTTGTAAGTATATCCGAGTCGAAAAACTTGTGTTTCATAGTAGTCGGTGCTAACATAATTAAATCCATCGCCTTTCACTTCTCTTTTAATCCGCAGCGTGTTTGCTATATCTGTTGCGTTAAAGAATACTTCACCCTTGCCCTTCTGTAAAGACTTTTTAACTCCAAGATCAATATAGAAACGTGAATAAGTTTTCCCTTGTGGCACAACATCGGGAGCCATATAAACACTGGTTAACTGTACATCATATTTTCCAGGTAAGTGAAACAGGCCATTGAGTTTAACGCTTCCTGAAAAAATTTCCTGTCTCTCAGCAGAGAATGTATTTTCTTGTGGATACTTATTAACTACAGTGAAAGGCTCAATAATATTCTGATATCCATTGAGGTTAAGATTAAAGGTTGCCAACTTTCCTGCATTTTGTGAAAGTATGATTTCAATACCAGAAGTATAACTACGTCCGGCATTTTGAAAAATATTGTAGATAAGGGTGCTGCCAGGTTCTATGCTACCAATGCGCGTAATAGTTGACTCCATCCGCTTGTGGTATAATGCGGAATAAAAATAACCCTCACTCCAATTTGTCTTGTACCCAAGTTCGAACGAGTTGGTGAATTGTGGGCGAAGTTCAGGATTTCCGACTTTAATAATTTCAGCATCATCATACTTGGGAAAGATTCGTATGTCAACTTCATTTGGTCTATCCACTCTGCGATTATAAAAGACAGAGAGTGTATTACTGTCGTTAACCTTATAAGCCAGACGAAGATTAGGAAACGGTTGGGTGTAGTTATAGCCATCACTCTTGTATGTATTGTGATCAGGATTGACCTCATAATAAATTTCTACATACTCAACCCGAAGCCCCGCTTCTACTTCGAAGTTTTTATTTTCAAAAAGGTAGTTGCCATACACTGCCGGGATCACTTCGCTGTAGTTAGCCCAGCCACCTGCACCTACATCCAATGGTGAATTAAGACCTGGAATGAAAAGCATATTGGTTGGGATGTAGCGGTTTCTGAATTTAATTCCGGTCTCAAATCTTCCATACTTAAGTGGTTGCACATAATCTATATTAAAATCACCGACATGCTCATCTGAAATCAGCTTGAAAGAATCCAGTCCGGTATAGGTCGGCATGATATTCGTAAAAAAGTATTTCTCGTCTTCTCTATGAAAAGTGTAATTGAAGCCGACATTTAACAATCTTCCCGGTTGCTTGAATTTATGTTGCCATGTGGCAACCTCTGTCACGGTCGTTTTTAACTCATCTTCCAAAAACTGCCAGAGGCGTAGTCTCTCAGAGAGGTCAGCATTAAAAAAAGGTTCATCACCCTCATCGAGAATTTTTTCGCTGCTGAATAGCCCCGACACGCTAATCGTATTGTTGTCGTTGATATACCAGTCGATTCCACCTTTCGCTGTTACGATATTCGTTGTGCGGTTTCTTTTCAGTTGTTGCCTAATGGTGTCACCATTATCATAGTACCGATCTGTAAATTCATTCTTGTTTAACGTTTTTGTGTAAAGATCATCTACCTGGAGAAATAGATTAATTTTTTTCTTTCGATAGTTAATGGATACAGAAGGATTTATTTTGGGAGTTGCTTGATATTGTGGGCGAATGGTTGGGTAGTTTTCTTTTTTTATCCACAATGCACCCAATCCAGCCGCCAGACTAATCTTGCCATTAAATCCTTCCTTTACTTCTTTCTTATAAATAATGTTGATGATTCCAGCATTTCCATTGGCATCATACTTTGCTGATGGATTGTTAATGACCTCAATTCGTTCGATGGCCGAGGCGGGAATATTATCTAACGCACGCTGATTACCAAAGCCCGTCAAAGCGGTTTGCTTTCCATCAATAAGAACGACCACTTTGTCACTTCCCCTCAACCGTATAGTTCCTTCATCGCTTACTGTAACACCAGGTAGATTTTGCATGGCTTGCATAAGTGAGCCACCGCTCTGGTTGACATTATCCGTTAGTAAAAAGGTTTTCTTATCAAGCGTTTCGGCAACAGCATCCTGAGTACCTGTTACCACAACCTCATTGAGAGAAGTTACATTCTCTTCCAATTCTAATATTCCTAAATCAAGGAATTCACTAAGCTTTCCGACAAGCAATGGTCTTACACGCGTATAATAACCGATATAGGAAGTTTCAAGAGTATAATTTCCAGGTTTGACATTGCTTAAAGTATAACGGCCTTCATCATCGGTAACGGTGCCCGACACAAACAAACTATCTTTTTCTGACTTTAGAATAACGTTAACATACGACAAATTATTTTTTGATGTTTTGTCTTTTAACACTCCGGATAGCGTCACAGTTTTAACTTGCGCCAAGCAAAAGAGTGAATTAGTTATAAATACAAATAGAATACTTAATCGTCTCATACTATAGTTTTCAAACTCAAAATTCATGAACATTTCTGGAGGAATTTCGGATTATTAACTCTATAAAAATTAAAAAGTTATGGAAAAAATATGAACGCCTTCCCGAAAGTGGTAGCTTAATTTGTATGAACAGGTATCACAGATTTTTTTGACGATAGCAAGCCCCAGACCCGAACTGTTCTCACTCTTGCCTTCCTTACTAAATCGTTCAAACATTTTATCAGCATCCATAATTAACGGACTACCTGTGTTTTTAACTGTAAGCATTCGCTCTTTTATCTCAACACTCACTTTTCCGTTGAATGTTGTGTATCGAATTGCGTTATGAAATAAATTTGTTAACAGCACCTCTATTAACGTATGGTTTGATTTTATCATTAAGGCATTAAGGGTAGTTTGAATGGATATTTTTTCGATGTCCGCCATTGGCCTTACATTCGACAATAACATGGAAGCCAATTCCGACAATTCTATTTCTTGCAACTCAGTAAATTGATCGTTGTCAATCTTGCTCAGTAAAAGTAAATTTTTATTAAGCCTCACCATGCGCTGGGCTGTTTCTTCAAGCTCCAGTATCGTTGAAGCTTCTGATTCTGTAAGAGAAGGATTCTGCATCAAATTGTCTAGCTTGGATTGAAAGATGGCTAGCGGTGTTTGCAGTTCATGCGATGCGTTTTCAATAAATTCTTTTTGCTGCCGGTAAATTTTTCGATTTCTGTCAGTTAAGTGGATAACGGTTTTATTGAGGTCATCAAATTCAATGATATTTGTTTTTTCTGGTTTGATCGATTCATTTTTATCCAATTCATAAGCCTTCAATTGGTTGAGCGTATTATAGAAAGGCTTCCAGAGTTTTCGGGACAGTGAACGGTTTAAGAAAAGTAATCCTATAGCAAGCAACACAATCAGTACAGCCTGCACTATTCCGAGTGCCATAACAAGTTCATCGTTGTCTACCAAAGACATCCGGATCGTTAGACGGTAAGGTTTGCCTTTTATATCTATGGTTGATGTTAATAGTCGAAAAGGATGGAGTTCTTGTTCTATGCTATCATACTGTGAAATGGTTTGATAATGCTTCACATCCTTCGCACCCTCCGATGGTTTTATTGTAACATCATACGAAAGCTGATCCCAGATTTTTAAATCCATTTCCAGGTCTTCCAGATATTCATAACTTTTGATATGCTTTACGAATTGATCAGAGTGTAAAGCGAGTGTTTCATCTATCTCTTCATTTAGTATTGCACGAATGGAAAAAAATGAGACTGGAATACTTATAAGAACAAGTATTAACGAATACAATAGCAGGCTGCGTAAACTAACTTGTAATAATCTCATGCTGTAAATTTATAGCCTAATCCATAAACAGTCTTAATATAATCCTCGCATCCTGATTCTGTTAATTTTTTCTTCAGGTTTTTTATGTGAGAATAAATAAAATCAAACTTATCCATTAGTTCAGCATCATCTCCCGATAGATGTTCAGCAATGGCATTTTTGGAAACCACTCTACTTTTATTCGATATAAGGAAAATGAGCAGATCATATTCTTTACGCGTTAATTCGATAATATGATTGTTCACGGACACAATTTTGCCGAGCAAATCAACTGTTATTTCCTTGAAGGTTATTTTATTGTTGCCGTCAAACCGTTTTCTGCGAATGATGGCAGAAACACGAGCGCTGAGTTCTGGTAAAAAAAATGGTTTCGAAAGATAATCATCCGCTCCAAGGTTCAGACCTTTTACTCGATCCTCAAGTGAATTCTTAGCCGTAATATAATTACGCCATCCGATTTATTATTCGCTTTCAGTTTCTCCAAAATCTTCAAACCATTTCCATCCGGTAAAGAGATGTCGAGCAGTATGCAGTCATAATCAAAAAGAAGTATTTTTTCAGTTGCTTCGCTGGCTGTGTAGGCAATCTCACAAACGTAACTTTCCTGCCGCAGAAACTGCGCCATACTTTTTACCAATTGCTTTTCGTCTTCGATGATTAAGATTTTCATTTTAGCGGGGAGAAGATACCCAAAACTATTTCATTAAACCATGCTTAAATGAGTAGCTGGCCGATTGATACCATGCAACGGCTTCATTGACAAGCTGCTGATCATTTACTTTGTTCAATTGTTCTTGTTTTTCAGAAAGCATGAATGAGTCGACTTTGAACTGTGGTGAGAGTATAACCAGTTTTCCACTTTTAAGATAGCCTAGATTTTGATATGTACTGATAAAGGCGCGCTCTCGTCCTTGCTCTAGCTTAAACATATCATAACCAAAAAAATTACTGGTGTACGAAAAATTCAGAAGACCAAGCAATGTAGGGCCAACATCAATCTGGCTCATTAGCCTATTCATTACACCGGGCTGAATATTACCTGGTGAGTAAATAAGCATGGGTATGTGATATTTATTTACAGGCAGTTCAGTTTTGCCTGCACTTGATGCGCAATGATCTGCAACAATAACAAAGACTGTATTGTTGAACCACGTCTTATTAGATGCTTGCTTTATAAACCTGCCGATTGAATAGTCAGTATACTTTACTGCACCATTTCGACTAGTATGAGATGGTATATCAATTCTGCCTTCTGGATAGGTAAAGGGTCGATGATTTGATGAGGTCATCACATGAGCGAAGACAGGATGATCTTTTGAATTCCCGTCAATCTCTTTAATGGTCAGATCAAAAAGATTCTCATCCGCTACACCCCAGATATTTTCGTAGTCAATTTCGTCATCATTAAGCGAAGAACGGTCTACAACATTGTAACTATTATGACTAAAGAAGTATCCCATGTTATCGAAGTAACTATATCCTCCGTAGACGTATTCACTTACATAGCCTTTATCTTCAAATACTTTCCCCAATGAGAATAATTGTTCATTATTTGGTCGCCTAACAATTGACTGTCCAGGAGTGGGAGGTACGCAAAGCGACAATGCCTCAAGACCACGAACAGTTCTTGTTCCCGTTGCATATAGGTTTGTGAATACTAGGCTATGATCGGATAAGGAATCGAGAAAGGGGGTGATGCCCTCCGTATTCCCGAACAATTTCATAAAGTCTGCACTGAAGCTCTCTACACTGATAAGTACCACATTCAACTTTTTCTCTGGTCCAGGATTGACAATGTTACGTAGTATACTAAATCTGTCAGAATTTAAGAACTCTGCTTCTGGTGTTTTGATGTATTGACGAGTCAGAGTAAATGCCTGTTCTTTCCCAATCCCTTTATAAAATTGTTCGTAATCAAGTTCATTGTTTCGGTATGCGGCAAATAATTCATAGAGACCATTCCCGGCCAATTCGTTTACATAAGCATTCTTACTAAAATGGTGATACTTGCTCGTAATAGTAAAGAGGACAACAAAAAATAGTATTGCATAATATCCTACATATTTTGATCTCTGTTTAAAAGGTATATAGCGAATTGAGGAAGTTCTTATTCTGCGTTGAATGAGAAATACGGTAAGCGCGGAAGCAGCAGTTACAAGTACTACAATCAGCTCTAATGGATAGGACTGATGAATATTTCCAATGACTTCAGTAGTGTAAACAAGATAATCTACAGCAATGAAATTGAATCTAACATTGAACTCATCCCAAAAAAGCCACTCGGCTACTCCATTAAAAATGAGTAAGAATGAAAATAGAAAGAATAATATATATAGAACAAACTTATGCCATGACTTTTGATATATCTTCTCTGGAACTAGCCATAGGTAAAGTATAAGGGGCAGGCTAAAATAGATTGCATTAATCAGGTCATAGGTCAGACCCAATAGAAAAATTCCAATTTCATTCAGTACTGTAAAATCTACTTCTGAGAATGACCTGGTTAGCAGGAGTATCCGCGTCAAGGTCGAAATGGTAATTAAAAGAACGAATAGTAACAACAAAACCCCAGTTCTCTGCTCTTTAAGTCTTTTCAGTTGTAGTATCATTCCGTAAACCAACGGACTGATATTGTAGACATTCTGGATTTAGGTGAATGTCAATACCTGGAAGAATCTTTGCTGGATTAGCTAAGCTTTAAAGCAGTATTAAATCGTTCTGCCACATTATCCCAATTGATAACCGGAAAAAGATTGTCAACAAATTCGGCTCTGCGATTTCTGTATTTCAAATAGTATGAATGTTCCCATACATCAATAACAAGAACAGGAATGACACCCCATTGTGTTAACTTCTCATGGTTTTCGCACTGTAGCACTGTAAGCTTTTGCGTATAGGGTTGGTATCCCAATATTCCCCAACCATTACCATCTACGCCTTTTGAAGTTTTAGCAATCAACACCTTTAGTTTATCGTACGATCCAAAGTCTTTTTCAATTTGTTTTAATAATGTACCTGAAGGATCACTTTTCTTATTCGTAAGATTTGTCCAGAAAATAGTATGAAGAATGTGAGAAGATAAATGATACGATAGTTTTTTTGTCCAGTAATCAATGGTATCAAGAGTATTCTTGTCAATAGCCTCTTTGATCATTTGTAGATCTTTGTTGGCAGCCTTCACCGCATCGCCATGATGAAAGGTGTAATGAAGATGAAGTGTTTCCTGATCCATTGATGGTTCAAGGAAAGTTTCAGAATAGGGCAATGGCTGCAAGGCAAAGTTCCCGTCTTTGTCTGTAAGTTTATCTAGTCCACTTTGCTGAATGCTTTGAGAGAAGGCATTATTTTTTGGCAACAGACTAACACCACCTAGGATAGCAGAATTAGTCATAAATTCTTTCCTATTCATATCGTTTGGTTTTATTGTTTTGATAAGGAATCTATAAGCGGAGTAATTTTAGCTACAATATCGTTTTTTAATTTTACGAAGTCACCGTTTACAGCATCAACTCCCATCCAGTATTGAATATTATTCTTGTCTTTTATCGTTTGAGGCAGCTTATAGAAAAGAAATACCTGCTGTGCCCCGTCCACGTCTTGCTGAGATAATCTTTGTGGTACAAATTTTTTGTCAAAAAGGTTATCCTGGATTAATAACTGCTTTGTCTTTGGAGAAATCAAGTGTTGTCCGACTCAAATTTTCATGCTTCAAGTTAAAGGCATTTAATTTACTCCATACAAATGGTAGTCGCGAAATTAGGAACAATTTAAATGGCAACTCTTAGCGCAGATTTGATTATCCGAACCCGTTGATCCTCTCGTTCGCATTCAGTGCGGCCTCTTTTTTCATAGCGAATTGCTCCCAATCAGAGGGTACAGATATACCCTTAAGAGGGTATGCCTGTTATGACCTACCAAGGGTATTTTGATGATTTACAGTGTTTAAACACAAAATACTTACTTACGATTTGATCAACATTCAAATAAGTTTCAATTTGCGCCTCTTTAGAATTAGTCTAAACAAAACAAACTATACATAATGTTTACTGTGCTAAGAAAACCAGCAATTGTACTATTGGCAACCTGTATTGCCATCTCTTCTTGTGATGACGATGATGCGCAACCCAATCTGCGCACAAGTGTAGATTACGCTACACTAAGCGCTACTACACCCTATTCAGAGCAATTCAAAAATGCTGAGGATGAAACTACGGTAGATCTTACTGAAGGTAACTTGCGTTACAAAATGTTCCAGGCACTTAATTATCAGTCAACCTCAGCGATCTCAGCCAATACAGCAATCGATGCATCAAAATTGAAAAATCTATTTTCTAATACCGGAAGTCCTTTTGTTGATATTACTACTTCTACCATTTCGGTAACGGGTGCAACCCTTAACAGTTCAGGTCTTAACATTCGTGAGGCCACAGCATCGTCAATGTCGGCTGCAAACGCTGAAATCGTTCGTACAAAAATAGAATCGGAGTTTGATGCTATCGCAACAGCCAGTTTATCCGTAAGTCAGACCGCCTCCAATGGACAGGCAGGGAAACTCGGAACCTATTTGGTAACAAGCAAAGGAATAGAGAGTGCTCAGATCATCCAGAAATCATTGATCGGTGCGCTTCAACTTGATTACATCGGCAACGTTTTGTTGACCGAAGGTTTGAATGCAGACAACCATTCTCTGGTTGGTGATAAAGCATATACACAGCTTGAACATAACTGGGACGAGGCTTATGCTCTTCTGACATTAAATGCTGTCTATTTATATGACACAGCAAAAGATCTTGCCTCTACTGATGCCAGCAGAGCCACCGTTGAATTTGGAGCGGGATCTTATATTTGGGAATACAACAAGGCGAACTATGCAAACTTCTTCCCTGCCTTCATAAAAGGACGCGCAGCAATCATCAACAATGATAGAACTGAACTGGAAACGCAAGCCACATTCATCCGCACGCAAATTGAAAAAGCTATTGCTTCAGCAGCGCTTGGTTATCTCGGCAAGTGGAAGGATGGCGCGACTGATGCCATAAGAGCTCACGCTATTGGTGAGGGCATAGGCTTCATCTACTCACTTCGGTTCGCCACTATTCATGGTGCTGATGCAGCGTTTTCAGACAAGCTTATAAATGACTTGGTTGGTTCAGCAAATGGGTTCTGGGATCTTGATGTAGACAAGATCAACACTGCATCCGATGCGATCAAGGCGAAGTTTTCTCTTTAGTAATTAGAATAGTATTAGAATAAATTTGTGGATTGATCCGGAAACGGGCCAATCCACATTATCATTTCAGAGCATGTCAATTTTGAACATCAAAGGTCTCTTTTCCTGTATTTTGATCCTGGTTTTGCTTTGTGCCTGTGGTGGTTCGGACGATCCACAACCTGAAGAGGAGGGACTTGACCGCGGACCTATGTTGGTGCACTGGGCCGATAACATCATCATTCCTTCGTACGAGAAGTTTGATGTATTACTAAATGATATGGTCGCTAAATCCAACGACTTCGCATCAGCCCCGGACCTAACTAAACTGAGCGCACTTCGCACAGCCTGGAAAGAAGCTTATGTATCGTGGCAGACCGTAGAGTTATTCAACTTTGGTCCCGGCGATCGAAACACAATTCGCAATTTCTATAACATCTACCCGGCTGATGAAGCTGGTATCGCGCTCAATATTGCAGATCCGTCAATTAGTTTATCACTGCCCGCCTCGTATGCGCGCCAGGGTTTTCCTGCACTGGATTATCTGATCAATGGTGTTGCTGATACCGACCAGGAAATTGTAGACTATTTCACACTGGGTAGTGATGCAGCCAACCGAACAACCTATTTGAAAAAATTAACGGATCGTATGGACCTGCTTCTGGAAAAAGTTCTGACTGAATGGAAGACTACCTACCGTGATACGTTTGTCAATAACACAGGATTGGATGCAGCATCATCAACGTCACAACTGGTGAATGCGTTTGTGCTGAATTACGAACGCTACATACGTTCCGGTAAGTTTGGTATTCCCACGGGAGTAATGACAACTACGGGCGGAAGTACATATCCTGAAAAGGTAGAGGCTTTCTATAAAAAAGATTTGTCGTTAACACTTGCTAAGACTGCACATGATGCCTCCATAGATTTCTTCAATGGCAAAAATGTTCTTACGGGTGCGGAAGGTCCGTCGCTCAAAAGTTACCTGGACGCATTGGATGCGCACGATACAGCTTCCGGGCAATTACTTTCTGTCATTATCAATACGCAGTTTACGACAGTAAATAGCAAACTGAACTTGTTGTCTGATAACTTGTATCAGGAAGTATTAACAAACAACCAAGCCATGATCGATGTCTACACCGAAATGCAACGCGCTGTGCGCATGCTAAAAGTAGACATGACTTCGGCAATGAGCATTACCATTACGTACACCGACAATGACGGGGATTAAGTATCCCAGAATTTGTGAAAGATTATTTTCATCAATATGCTTCCCCTCTTCCACTAGTCATCTTACGGATCGCATTAGGAGGAATGGTGTTTGTTGGTGTGTGCCGATTCTGGTTAAAGGGCTGGATTGAGGAGCTGTACATCAGGCCAAAATTCTTTTTTTCATTTTATGGATTTGAGTTTGTCAGGCCACTCGGTAGTTACACGTATATCCTCTTTGCTGTATGTGCGATTTCAGCTTTGCTGGTGGCGATAGGTCTATATTATAGAGCATCGATCTTATCGCTTTTCATCAGTTTCACATACATTGAGCTGATCGATAAAAGCACTTACCTCAACCATTACTACTTCATTAGCATGATTTGTCTGCTGATGATCTTTATGCCCGCGAATGTTTGTTATTCGTTTGATGTATATCGGAATAAAAATCTCTGTGCCGATCGAATTCCTCGCTGGTGCGTTGATAGTGTTACGTTTTTTGTGTGCCTGGTTTATTTCCTGGCTGGTCTCGCCAAAGTCAACAGCGACTGGTTGATGCAGGCATTGCCACTACGAATATGGCTTCCATCAAAAAATGATTTGCCCATCATCGGTTCATTGTTCAATAAAGTATGGGTCGCTTATGCGTTCAGCTGGTTTGGATGTCTTTACGACCTCAGCATTCCCTTTCTGTTGCTGTTTCGCCGAACGCGTCCGTTCGCGTTTGTGACTGTGGTTGCGTTTCACCTTACAACAGCCATACTGTTTCCGATCGGTATGTTTCCCTACATTATGATCGCCACAACACTCATATTCTTCTCTCCCGATTTTCTCTCGAAGATTATAACGCGTTTGCTGCGCACATTAAGGATTCAACATTCACAGCTAATCGCCGCACGAAACTATGACTTCCGGCCCATCCTTGGTAAAACAAGTGTTATGTTTGTGGCTGTTTTTCTGTCTGTGCAGCTCGCTCTACCCTTTCGCTATCTACTCTATCCAGGAGAATTGTTCTGGACTGAAGAGGGATATCGATTCTCCTGGCGCGTGATGCTCATGGAGAAAGCAGGATATGCGGAGTTTACCATTCGGGACAATAAAGGAAATCGAGTGGTCGTGAACAACAACAACTTCCTTTCTACGCTCCAGGAAAAAATGATGACCTGTCAGCCGGACATGATATTACAATATGCGCATCTGTTAAAAGATGAGTATACAGCACGAGGTTTTCACGAACCAGAGGTATATGTAGATAGCTATGTATCACTAAATGGAAGAATGGGAAGACCTTTGATCAGTCCGGCGACCAATCTTGCAAATGAAACAGAATCACTCAGTCATAAGTCATGGATAATACCATTTGAAGATGAGATCAAAGGTTTTTAATACGTTGTTATTTTGCATTTGCTGCGTACCTGTTTTTTCGCAGTACAAAATCACCGGGAAGGTTGCTAACAGCAACGATAGCACAGCTGTTCGAGATGCAATCATTTACCTTAATGAAGGAAAGCGATCTGCTATCTCCGACAGTTTCGGCCGCTTTGAATTCAATGATCTTCCCAGTGGCGTTTATGTGCTTCATATCAACAACATCGGAAACAAATACAAAAAAACAGAACTTGAGATAAAGAATACCAGTCAGCATGTTACGATTTACCTGGAAGAATGGGGTGGAACACTTGAGGAAGTACAAGTGACTGAGCAGAGAACCGATTTCGGATTCACGCGCATGCAAGGAGTTGAGGGCTTAGCGATTTATGAAGGGAAGAAAACAGAAGTCATTATTCCCGAACAGATGATTGCGAATATGTCTACCAACAATGCGCGACAAGTGTATTCACGTGTTGCCGGTTTGAACATCTGGGAAAATGATGGTGCGGGTTTGCAACTGAGTATAGGAGGTCGGGGTCTTGATCCAAATCGTTCTTCGAATTTTAATGTAAGGCAGAACGGATACGACATCAGCGCAGATGCTTTGGGTTATCCGGAAAGTTACTACACACCGCCTGTTGAAGGTCTCGGCCGAGTTCAGATTATACGGGGTGCGGCATCCCTTCAATATGGAACGCAGTTCGGAGGTCTCATCAACTTCGAAATGAAAAAACCAGTCACGTATAAAAAGTTGGAAGTGACGGCACGGCAGAGCATTGGTTCCTTTGGTTTTTATAATGCGTTCACAAGCGCAAGCGGAACCATTAAAAAGCTGAGTTATTATACATTCTATCAATACAAAAGGAACGATGGATGGCGTGGCAACTCTAGTTTGGATAATCAGACGATCTATGCCAATCTGAATTATGCGATAACCGATCGCACCAAGATTGGCATTGACTATACAGGAATGGGATATTTATCGCAACAACCTGGAGGTTTGTCGGATGATATGTTTAAGAAAAATCCACGGCAAACGAATCGTGAACGGAACTGGTTTAAAGTAGGCTGGAATCTTTTCGCACTGCATCTGGATCACACCATCGACCCGACCAGTGAAATTAACGTGCGCGTGTTCGGACTGTCAGCATATCGTTATTCTGTGGGCTTCCGACCTAACCGAGTTGAGAGTGTTGATGATAACAGTGAACGAGATCTGATCAAAGGATATTTTACGAACTGGGGAGCTGAAGCCCGTTATTTGAAACGATACAACGTTATGGGTAAATCATCTGTGTTACTGGTGGGCGGACGATACTATCATGGGTTTAATCATAGTCAACAGGGATTGGGCAGCACCGGTAAAGGACCTGATTTCAACTTCATCGATCCTGAGCAATACATCACCTATGATTATACATTCCCTAATCGGAATGCATCTGGTTTTGCGGAAAACATCTTTCACGTCAGCAAGAATCTTTCCATTACACCAGGCGTACGTTTCGAGTACATCAATACAAAGGCTGATGGATACTATGGTAACATTCTACGCGACCTGGCAGGAAACGTCATTGAAATTACGCGCACTGAAGAGTCACGCGTGAATGAAAGGCATTTTTTCCTTGCGGGTATTGGTTTGTCGTATAAACCTGCAAAGCATGTAAATATTTACTCCAATGTTTCGCAGAACTACAGGTCGATTACCTTCAGTGATATGAATATTTCCAATCCATCGCTGGTTATTGATCCCAACATGCAAGATGAAAAAGGATATTCTGTGGACCTCGGCATTCGAAGTGAACAAACAACCATGATCAGCTACGATGTGAGTGCGTTCTTTCTCAACTATAGCAATCGGATCGGCGAAGTGCAGTTCGCAGATGAGAACGATCGCGTATATCGGAAAAGAGGTAACATAGGAGAAGCCATCATCTATGGAGTGGAATCGTATGGGGAGGCTGATGTGCTTGGTATCTATAATCCAAGGCAGGAGAAATGGACAGGTGTCATCTTCGCGAACCTGGCATTAATTCATTCCAACTATCGTCGAAGTGAGCTTACTGGTGTTGAAGGCAACGAAGTGGAATTTGTTCCGGCCCTTAATTTAAAAACAGGTGTGAGAGTGGGTTATAAAAACCTCAAAGGATCATTTCAATTCACACACTTATCCGATCAATACTCTGACGCACGTAATTCTGTTGAGAGCGATCCGTCTGCCGTGATCGGACTTATACCCGCCTATTCCATTATGGATTTGAGCTTATCCTATCAATGGAAGTTTATGAAAGTTGAGGCCAGCGTAAACAACGTGGCAAACCAAATGTATTTTACACGCAGGGCCACGGGCTATCCGGGACCTGGAATTCTCCCTTCAGATGGCCGTGGATATTTTATTACAGTACAAGTGAAGATTTAATTTTAAACAATAACCAAATACTTTATGAAGCCTTACAAAATTATAGTGACTGCGTTAGCATTTTTTGTTTTAACATCCTGCGGTGAAAAAACTGATGTCGTTGAATCTGGTGTTTATCAGGGAATTGTTCACGAAGTTGAGGCAGATAAATCTGAGATCTATGTGAAGACAGATGATGGCAAGTTGCTCGAGTTGTATTTCACAGAAACGACTACCCTTACAAAAGATGGGCAAATTGTTCCTTTCAATGAATTGGCTGAAGGCAAGAAAGTTGAAGTAGAAGTAAAGAAAGAAGGAAAACGCCTTGATCCGGTTTCAGTAAAGATTCTTGAATAATGTTCGATACTGGTTTTGTACGTACTGAAGTCTGGCATGCTTTGTCGGTTCACTTTCCGATAGCATTGCTTTTCTTAAGTACGCTTACCATGTTTACCTCCTTTGTTATAACATCTGATCGTAAGCAAAGCTGGCGGAACGCTGCAAGTGGTTTATTATATGTGGGAACTATCGCAGCATGGATTTCAATTTACACCGGAAATCTTGCGGACGGAATCGTCTCAAGGAAGATATGTGATCCAACAATTTTAAAAGACCATGAGATAGCAGCACAGACCATGACGTATCTGTTCACTGGAGCTGTTGTGTTGAATCTGATTCTAATGTTTGAAGCGTTGAAATCGAGGCTTCGTCTAACTTTGTCCTTTGCAATTCTACTACTAATGATGGTGGGTTCTAGTTACCTTGTTTACACTGGGCACATGGGAGCAAGTCTGGTTTACCAGCAAGGTGCGGGTGTCTATAAGCATTCGGTTGATTGCGATGAATATAAATGAGTGAGGGACTATTGCCATATTTGACAGGATAATACATCACTGGCTCCAATTATCTTAGCTCTTGTTTAACACCATTCTTGTATCGATGGATAAGCGTCACTATTTCTTGTATGGTTTTGTCAGATAGAGCCTCGTCTTTAGGTTCTAATTGAAGTTGCGCATCGTACAAATTTTCATTTCCATTGTTTATAAAAAGTTCCTCAACATTTCGCGGGACAAAAAGCTCACTTCTCTCTCCCAAACGCCTCTTATATTGATAATAGTAATTCGTAAGTGAGCTAAAATCCAAATCGCAGAAATGAAGGTATTGAAGACTGACAAACGGAACGTTAAGTGGATCGCGCAACAAACTAGCAACAAAAAATACCTGATCATCGCTATGAAGTTGATCTCAAATTGTTGGGGGCGAGCAGGTTCGATTCCTATCGAAGCTATTTTTTTCAAAATCTTCAAATCCAGTTCAAACAAACAGATTATTGTTCGATTCGCATTCGGTTCATTTTTACTGTTTCAGTGAAGCTCTTGGTCGATAAGTAGTCACAGGAAAATTGATTTGTTTTTCTTAACTTACAGAAGAGCCCAACCTCGAATTAAAATATTCGAAGAGGGCTTTTTTTGTTTTTAGTAAAGTGTGTAAGCGATGAAAAAAAACGATTCAGTCAACACCAATCAAGGCAAGACTATGTCAACGCACGGGAAAGCATTTTTTACAGGCGGAAAAATGGGAGCGGAAGTAAACGCAAAAGACTGGTCTAAAACACCGCTTGGTCCAATTGAAAAGTGGCCACAAAGCCTTCGAACTACTATTAGCCTATGCCTTGCATCAAACTTTCCTATCTCAATAGCATGGGGCCCTAAAAGGGTTCAGATTTATAATGATGGTTACTGGCAAATCTGTGGAGATAAACACCCCACATCAATGGGTCAGGATTTCAAAGAATGTTGGTTTACAGCATGGCCTGTTATCGGAGAAGCTTTTGAATCCGCGGCAGCGGGACAGACAAAATTTCTGGTCAATCAAAGAATGTTCCTCGATCGGAACGGATACCTTGAGGAGACCTTCTTTACATTTTCTTTTAGCCCGATCGTAGGTGAATCCGGAGGAGTGGAAGGTCTATTCCATCCTGTAACCGAACTAACGCAGCAAAGCCTGGGAGACAGGCGTATGAATGTATTGCGAAATATTACGATGCGCACCATGAATGCCAAAACTACTTCAGAAGCAGTAACTCTCATCATGGATGTTATTAAAGAGAGCAATCTTGATATACCTTTTGGATTACTATACACACTGAATGAAGAAGGAAGGAACTTTAGACTAGAAGGAAATTCAGGATTGGTTGAGGCCTCAGCATTATACCCCAACGAAGTTGAACTTGGAAACTCTCAGGTAGCTTCCTGGCCTTTTGAGGATGTAATCGCGCGAGGTGCCTCAATGATAGTTGAGAACCTAAACAAAATGTTTGGCGAATTTTCTTGTGACCCATACGACGAGCCTCCTCATACTGCTTTTCTATTCCCTATAGTATTGCCGGGTTTAAAACATCCGTTCGGTATTTTTGTGGCCGGTATAAGTTCAAGGAGGGAATTCGATGAACCATACCACACCTTCTTTGATCTTGTTTCCACGGCAATTACCAGCGCTGTCGCCAAAGCAAAAGCTTTTGAGGACGAACTAAAGAAAGCCGAGGCTTTACTGGAAATTGATAAAGCCAAAACTGCTTTTTTCAGCAATATTAGCCACGAGTTCAGAACACCTTTAACTCTAATACTTGGGCCTGTAGAAGACGGACTGAACGATTCCAATAATCAATTGCCTGTAGAACAAAAAGAAAGACTGCAACTCATTCAACGAAATGCCTTACGATTGCAAAGGCTGGTCAACAGCTTGCTTGATTTTTCAAGAATTGAGGCAGGTCGATTGGATGCAAAATTTAGTTCAACGGACCTTAGTGCATTTACCCGCGAACTTGCCAGCATGTTCCATTCAGCAATGGAGAAAGCATCCATAGAATACATAATTAATTGCAAGACTCTAAGTCAGCCTGTTTATGTTGACCATGAAATGTGGGAAAAAATAGTGCTCAATTTGTTATCAAACGCATTGAAGTTCACCTTTCAGGGGAAAATCCAAATTAGTCTGGAGGAAGAAGACAACTTTGCAGTCTTAAAGGTGAAAGATACGGGTGAAGGTATTTCCGAAACCGAATTACCTAATTTATTCAAACGGTTTTACCGTGTTAAGGGAGCGAAATCCAGAACGCATGAAGGCTCAGGGATTGGGCTGGCCTTTATCCATGAACTTATAAAAATGCATGGAGGAACAATTGAAACAGAGAGTGAACTAAAAAAAGGAACCACATTTACAGTTCGTATTCCGTGTGGAGTAGATCATCTTCCCAAGGAGAAAATTGTTGAAGGGATGCATATGAAATCAACTTCACAGTCTGATGTTTTTATGAATGAATCATCACAGTGGCTACTAAAAGAAGTTTTGCCTGAAGTTGAGGGGACTGTTTCTGAAGAAAGAATAAAAAACCAGGAAGCATTGATACTGGTAGTAGATGACAATTCCGATATGCGAGAGTACGTGTCCAACATCTTACGCAAAAACGAAGATTGGGAAATTCAAACTGCCAATAACGGCTTGCAAGCCCTTGCATTTATAAAAGACAGGAAACCAAACCTGATCCTCTCAGATATTATGATGCCCGAAATGGATGGTTTTGAACTTCTAAAAAATATCCGGGAAGACATCACATTAAATCAGATACCTTTCATTCTGCTTTCCGCCAGGGCTGGAGAAGAAGCTACTTTGGAGGGATTGGAAAAAAAGGCAAATGATTATCTGGTAAAACCGTTTTCAGCGCGCGAACTTTTTGCCCGCATCAAAACGCAGTTGGAACTGGATCGGATCAGGAAAAGCAATGTTGACCTGATGGGTGACCTCGAAAATAAAAATCGGCAACTTGAAAATGTCAATAAAGAGTTGGAATCATTCAGCTATTCGGTTTCGCACGATCTGAGAGCACCGCTTAGATCAATAATAGGATATTCAAAAATACTCCATGAAGATTATGTTGGAAAGCTGGACATGAATGGAAAACGGGTACTGGATACCATTAGCCAGAATGCATTTAGAATGAATAATCTCATTGAAGACCTGTTGAAGTTTTCCAAGCTGGGCAAAAAAGAGATCAGGAAATCTGAAATCAATGTCGAAATACTTGTGAAAGGTATCCTTAGGGAAATGAAAAGTTCTCTTAGTCACAAGGCTAATATCAGGTTAGAAAACTTACCTTCTATTTATGGCGATAGCGACCTTCTTACTCACGTTTGGACAAACTTGGTTTCGAACGCTATCAAGTATTCGGCCTTGAAGGAAAACCCTATTGTCGATATAGGTTCACAAAATGTTGAAAATGAAATTATCTTTTACGTCAAAGACAACGGTGCTGGTTTTGACATGAAATACGCTGACAAACTTTTTGGTGTATTTCAGCGGTTGCACAATAGCGAAGAGTTTGAGGGTACGGGTGTTGGCTTATCTATTGTTAGCCGAATAATAACGAAACACGGTGGCCGCGTTTGGGCGGAGGGAAAGGTGGACGAGGGTGCTACCTTTTATTTTTCATTACCCATCAATTGAGAAACGTTATCCATCACCATCTGCTGTTTATTTTCCATCATATTAGATAGGAGGGAACTTGTCCATAACGAGCAGATTTTAAATGTCGCTTTTCATCACCAATGCTCAATTAGACCCAACATCCCTATCGAACTTGAATATCCCTGAATCTCTTTAAATTTTCAATAAACTGGTTCGATATTGGTAACTTCGTGGCTACAAATATGTTTTGTTGAATTGCGAGAGTACAAAATGCAATTCCTATATGCTTAGACATGCCATGTCGTTAAATAGCTCCAAGCTTTCGCACATTGATAAAAGTGAGTATCGATATTATCGCTATCAGCTGGAGTAACGGAAATACGATCATTGTCCAGTTAAGATTATTCTCTTTGGTGAGGTATACTGGTCTAAACGTTTTCCAGTCTTCACTCTTCACCGATGCGTTCTCAAAGATTTTCGGATAGAAATGAAGTCGAAGTTGTTCGTGAAACTCATTCGTCTTATTAAGAAGTGCCAGGTTATCACTCAAACTTGTTCGAGCTAAATCATTCAATAACAATTGCGTATGCATGGTGGGAATGATGACTGCCACTGACCGGCTTGCCTGTTCACGCTGCATGATTTTTTCCTGCATGGCCTTGCTTTGCTGAGCAGATTCATCGTCACCCATCTGTTGCATGGCGTAGTACCAGAGCCAGCTAAACTCCGCATCAGGTACACCATATTTTTTAAACTCAGGATAGTGTTCATAAAACTTATCCATCGTCACCTTTTTGTCGATGTCCCACTTTTCATGATAACCATCACGCTGTTCTACCATTGCGCTTAAAGCCTCCGGAACCGGATAGCGATTCGCTACATAGTTGTTTACGGAAGCAGGCAGCAGAATGGATAGCGTAATCCACACCGAAAGAAGCGTTAGTGCATTGAAGCTTGAACTCCGCTGAAAGGACACGATCCAGAAACAGAACGCAAACCAGAAAGCCATGTATAAAATGCCAAGCACGATGAAGCCTATCAACGCTTCATTTAATGGCAAACCTAAAGACACAATAGCGATGATAAACAAAACAATAAGTACGGAGTAGATCAGTCCTGCGCGGACAAACAACTTACGCGCAAGAGTTCTTGTTACCGACTTTGATTGGATAACTACCATGCGCCAGGTGCCTCCTTCTTGTTCTTCCGAAATCAGATTAAACGTGAGTGCGATAATTACCAGTGGAAATAAATAGATAATTACAAATCCAAGATCAAGGTTGCCCGATTGCAGTGTAGATGGATTATTCAAATCGGTATCGTACTTCTGCGCTTCAAGCGTTCGGATGGTTACACTCTGTATGCTGGGATTAATGTCGCGCTGCCCGATGGATAAAGCCGTGAGCTTATCAGGTTGGTCAATCAATGAGAAGCGCAGATAGTATAACAACAAACCCATCTCATCGTGCAGAGTTACGTTGCGCTGGATATGCTCTTGTTGATGTTGAGTTACGTTGGCGATGATGCCTTCTTGCTTATCAAGAAATTGTTTACCAATAAAAATGCTTACTATACCTATTGCTAAGATGAGTACGAGTGAGACCTGAGCCGTGCGGCTTCGAAGGAATTGTTTCAGGATTAAGTGATACATACTAACCGGCTTTAGCTTTTTTGGATAGGTAGAAAACCAGAATGAAGGACACTATGCTCCAGCAGACGAGTGCTGTGATGGATAAACTTTCGTTTTGCAATGCAGTGCCTGTGTCTACAAACTGATGTTTGAAGTCCGGAAATTCTTTCCAATGATCATTGCTAATGGTGTGCGGTTTATCGCCCGGTGCTGGCTTTGCATTACTGATGAACTCCATTTGCAATTCATTCATCTCCTGCGCTAATTGATAGCGATAGCTTTCAGCTTGATTTTGAAAACTCACATACGATTCAAAATCAGTTCCGGAGAGCGACATGGATAGATGACGGATGGCGGAATACGGATTAATGAATGCCGTTATTCGGGTAAGTCTGTTTTGCTTTTGATAGATATCTAGCAATGCATTCAGGTGACGGTTATAAATCTGAGCGCTGATCTTTTCTCCTTCACGCATCACAAAGCCGCTGTAGTTAAACGGAAGTTGATGAACTGAATCTACTTTGTGAACTTGTAGTACAGAGTCCTTCAATGCTTTATAGTGTGGATCATCTGGGTTATGACTATCGCCAACGGTTACTAATTCTTTTTCGATAGCCGTTTCAAATTCAATTTTAGAAGGTGATGGAAAGAAATAACTTCCTAGGGCTTGTGTGGTTTTTGGCAGGAGAATAAAAAACACCAACCACAGCGCGAGCAATTTCATCAACGCATCTTTAGAAGACCTGCTCACTGCTGAAATGATCACTGTAATGAAACAAAGTACTTGAAAGAATAACGTATACGCGAATACTGTTCCCGTGTATCGCAGCAATGTATCGGCCTTTTCGTGTGACTCATTATTCGTAAGTAGTAATAACAATGTAACAACTACCGGTATGAAGAAGAGCATGGCGAGTCCCATCAAGCCAAGTGATTTGCCAAGCAATATTTCTTTCCAACTCGCACCTTGCGTTAGCATTACCTTTAGTGTTCCGTTCTCCCGTTCGGAGGCTACAGAAGCAAATCCCAAAAAGAAAATGATCAACGGAAGAATCAATTGCAGCAACATGGCCATGCTGATTTCGCCAAATCGCAAAAGCCCTGTGGAGAAACTCGCTTCTGAAAAGTTCACCGTGTTTTGTTTATGCGCTTCCAGGAAAACGGCATTGCCTGTAAAACTTTCCATGCCAAAGTCGAACATGGCCAACGGATGTTTCAGACGAAAAGCAAATGAACCAAAGTGTGCCATCCGGTGAGGATGCTTATCTGGATTATTCTCCCAACTTTTCCTTACTTCTTCCTGATAATGCTGGCGAATACTATTTTGTACCGTATAGCTTTTCCATCCGCTGTAGGCTGCATAGCTTAGTATAACAGCCACCACCAGCATCATCACATAAATTGATTTTGCCTTGAAGGCATTCTTCCAGAATTGGTTTGCTATCAAAAGCACTACAGGTCGTTTCATGATTCTTAAAATTTATAAGTAGCGGTAAGCATGAAGTTTCGTGGCGCACCCGGAAACAAGCGCAGATAGTTTTGTGCGCCAATCCAGTACGTGGTATCAAACACATTGTTGATGTTCAGTGCCAGTTGCATATTAGCCTTGGAAGGATTGTAATAAATAGCCATGTCCATGATGGTATAACCGGGCACTTCAAAGGCACGGGTGAACCAGGGAACTTTACTTCCACTGTATTGCACACCTATTCCAACACCCAGATCATTGAGTATCGTCTGATCGGAAAAGTTATAACGCGTCCATAGGTTCGCGCTGTTGACAGGGACATTCTCTTTGCGCATACCGTTAAGTGATGCATCATCATCTTCCATGATAATAGCATCGATATAACTGTACGAAGCATTCACCTGCCAGTTCGGTAAAATGTATCCCGCGATTTCCCATTCAACACCACGACTTCTGTCTGCGCCACGCTGCACTAATGAATCCGGATATGCAGGAATGTTCGCATTGATCAAAATATTTTTCTGATTGATTTCATAGAATGCTACGGTCATCGTCATACGGTTATTGAAGAAATCACCTTTGGCACCTATTTCTTTCAGATCGCTAATGAGCGGTTTAAATCTCGCAGGAGAATTGGGATCCCAAAAGAAAGCTCCTGTATTGGGCATAAGGCTAACCGTGTTTGATTGGGGCTGAAAGCCTTCCAAGTAAGTCGCATATACATTAACCTGTTTAGTCACTTCATACGTAAGCCCAACTCGTGGAATCAACGCGGTATTTTTAAACCCAGCTTCACTAGGAGCATTGTAATTGGTAATGTCTTCATACCATTCATTTCTCAAACTCAGCAATGCCGAAAACTCTCCGAACTTGACTTGCTCCTGCACATAGATAGCATTAGTAGTGGTGAGTGCAGACGGAACAGCCGTTCTTGAGTTAAGTATATAATCGTCTACGTTACGAATTGTATACGATGGATTGCTCAGGTTAAAATGATTGACGTTTGGTTTTGGTAATGTATTTCCATCAACGGTTATGGTTTGATAGTTGGCCGCATTCGCCAACACAAAAGAACTTGCTACTGTTCCGTCATTTAACAGATAACCCCTTGCAGCATTCTGTCCACCACCTTTGGTTTTGTTCCAGCGGCTAAGATCATAGCCAACTAAAAGTTTGTGTTCGATTTTACCCGTTTTAAAATCAGCATTGAAATACGTATTCAGGTTGTCGATATTCCAATACTGTTGTCTTTGTATAAACTGCATGGCAGCCAGATTGGTAACGGGTTGATTGTTTATATCTACGGCAAATGCGTTAGTGGTACGATGCTCTTGCAAATTCTCCGTCCAGGTTTGTTTCATGTAGGATGCATTGAAACTGATGTTGTCGGAAAACTTGTGCGTGATGTTTGTCATAATGATCATCTCCTTTGATTTGAAGAAATCATTTGCAGCACCTAGATTTAAGCTAGTCGGTGTGCTGTTTAAATCTGTAACGCCAGCGGTAGCACCGAATATCGGTTGACCGCGATCAAGTGTGCCCGTGCTGTTGCTGTAAATCATCTCTGCATTGATCGCAGTTTTATTGTTAGGGATATAACTTATAGAGGGCGAAACAAGTAGTGCATTGTTCTTCACCAGATCACGGTAAGACCTTGCTTCCTGGATTCCTGCATTTAGTCTGTACAACAAAGTTTTTGATTCATTAAGCGGCCCGGTGAAATCAAGTGTTGATCGGATTGTGCTAAAACTACCAACACTCATACTAATTTGTTTCCGATCGGTTGCCAGCGGTTTTTTAGTAACCATGTTAATACTTCCTCCGGGATCGACACTCGAAAATGTAACGGATGCCGGGCCTTTCAATACTTCTACCCGTTCAATATTGGAAGTAATGGGTTGGAGGAAATAATACTGCCGGGTGCGCATCCCATTAATAATTTGTCCTTCTTCGTTTTGACTGATGCCCCGTATATTATACTGGTTGTAAAAGCTAGAGGGAGCCACACCGCTGACAATCTTCACTGCATCGGCCAGTTGAAATGCTTGTCGGTCGGATATTAATTCTTTGGTAACAGTAGATAATGATTGAGGCAGTTCCTTATTCTTTATAGCAGTTTTGGTAGCGGAAAAAGAATAGTCACTGTTATAGTTTCGCTCCAACCTGCCAACAACTTCCACAGACTGTAATTCCTGCGTGTATTCTGTGAGCATAATAGAACCCAGATCATAGGTTCTCACTTCAGAAAATGTAAACGACTTAATGTAAGGATCGAAACCAAGGAACCTTACTTCAAGATCATAGACACCTGCTTGCGAACATTTTATTTCGAAGGCGCCATTTTGATCTGTTGTTACGCCTTCTTTTTTATTCCCATCGCTTAGAGAAACCGTAGCACCTGGAATTGCATTTTTTGATTGATCAATGACTTTGCCGGTAACATTAATCTGGGAGAAGGATTGATTGTAAATGATTATAAAAAATATAAGAGCAAGTAGTTTTCTTTTCATTGATCGTTATGGGTTAGATGGTTTCGAGGTACAATTGTTGTAATTGATTGGCATTGATGTCGCTCGTAGCCACTTCATGAACCAGAGATCCTGCTTTCATAATGCCGATGCGTGAGCCTACGTTTACTGCATTGAAAATGTCGTGCGTTGCCATGAAGATGGCTTTACCTTCCCCAGCAAGTTGTGTGCAGATCGCAGTAAACTCCGCTGTTGCTTTAGGATCAAGACCTGAGGTAGGTTCATCCATGAAAATGACATCTGCATTTTTTGAAAGCGCGATAGCGATACCTACTTTCTGTCGCATACCTTTTGAATAACCCGACAATTGTTTTGAGTGCGCTTCTTTCTGAAGACCGGATCGGCTCAAAAACTCAATGAGTTCATTCGTTGTATATTTAAAGCCAGCAAGCCTACTAAAGAAATCAAGGTTTTCGATAGCGGATAAATTGCCATACAGTTGTACCACTTCCGGTATGTAGGCGATCATCTTGTTTGTTTCTGTACCATTGAGTTTTACATCTACATCGTTTATCATCGCTTTGCCGCCAGAGGCTTCAATAAAACCAAGGAACAGGTTAATGGTGGTAGTCTTACCTGCACCGTTCTGACCGAGCAGGCAAAATATTTCTCCGCGCTTCACTTCAAACGAGACACCGTTAAGAGCAGCAGTGCCATTGTACGATTTGGTTAGATTGATTGCTTTGAGCATGTGTTATTATTTATGAGGTTAGTATTCTTATATCGGCCAGTGATCCTGAAATTTTCCACCGTGCAGATAATGATTTGTCTCCGCTTCATTGCATAAACATTCTTCCAACTCCTGCCTTACTTTGTCTTTGTCCAGGTGCTGCCCAATAATGACCAGTTCATTCAAGCGGTCGCCCCATGTCTTGCTCCATTTCTTCTGAATGAAATCCTGATTCTCCATATAAGCAGCACTCTTTGCACGTTCGGCCATCGGAACAGATGTCCACCACTTGCCATACATTTCTGCTTTCGATGAACCACCTGCCTGACTCCACAGTAAAGCATGATCAGGACGTGATACCATCCAGAAAACTCCTTTGCTTCTTATTACATTATTTGGCCATCGATGCTGGATGTAGTTCCACAATCGCTCTGGATTGAACGGACGATGATCACGAAATACAAAGGAGCTAATACCGTACTCTTCTGTTTCGGGTGTATGAATGTTGTTGAGTTCTTTTATCCACCCAGCCGATTGTTCTGCTTTTTCATAATTAAAAAGCCTTGTATTCAGAATATCCTTTGCATTGATTTTGCTGAATGAAGTTTTTATGATCCGTGCATCAGGATTCAATTTAAGGATCGTTCCTTCGAGGAGCTTGAGATTTTCGCTGGTGATGAGATCAGTCTTGTTGAGAACAATCACATTGGCAAACTCAATCTGATCGGTTAACAAATTGACAATACTTCGCTGGTCTTCAATATCATCATTCAACTTTCTGGTCAAGACTGTATCGGAACTTCCAAAGTCTTTGAAGAAATTGAAAGCATCGACAACCGTAACCATCGTATCCAGTCGGGTGATGTCTGCAAGATTAAGAAGCTGCTCACCAGTATCGAACGTAAAAGTCTGCGCTACTGGAATCGGCTCTGAGATACCTGTGCTTTCAATCAGCAGGTAATCAAACTTGCCTTGCTTGGCTAGCATGCTTACTTCTTTGATCAAGTCTTCCCGCAGCGTACAGCAAATACAACCGTTACTAATCTCTACCAGTTTCTCTTCGGTGCGTGAAAGCTTCACTTCATTTTTCACTAACTGTGCGTCAATGTTTAGTTCGCTCATGTCGTTGACGATCACTGCCACACGCAACCCTTCACGATTGTTAAGTACATGATTAAGTAATGTTGTTTTTCCGGCACCCAGAAATCCACTGAGTACCGTGACGGGAAGTTTTTTATCTCTGGCAAATAATTTCATTGGATCTATTGAATTAGAATTACTGATCCCTTTAAAGAGTCAATAGCTATAGAATACTTTAAATGATTGGAAAGCCTTAGCGGTACTTATGAAAGTATAATGCCGAACATCACTTCATTACAAAATGAACTGACGTACTTCATTACGAAAAGCTAAAAAGTGTAAACTAAGGGAATCAGATTACCGGAGGTGCGCGGTCAGAGGTATGGATTGAAAAATCCGTTATAAAAAATGCTATGGCAATAACTTCAAATGAATTGTGTTGGAGTATAATCGTAGCTGGCTCCTGAGGCTCCAGATACTTAATACGTTCAGCAGAGAATTGGCATTCTGAGCATTTGTCAGACTTGGTTAAGTGAGTTTTATGCTCACAGGATTTTTTTTCGTGATGATATATGCTTCGATGGCACGGATCACTCTCATTTTTTTCTGAATGTAAATCCTGTAACTCATGTATATGAGATAGACAGTGAAGTATATCGGTTTGCGCAGAAGAGAAAACATACAGGACAAGCAGTAGTAACGCGATCCAGGACATAGTCGCGCTCCGTCTATTATGTTTCCTGCATTTTTTAACCACCAATTGAATTTAAGTTCTTAAACCGTAAAACTAAGCAAAGGGTAATTTATATGCAACATTGTTGCAATTAAAATTTCTATACGTTAGTATTGCTGCATCTATGAAAACTTCTTTTGTGATCTTACTATTCCTGACAGGTAACACGTTTGCTCAACCACCTTCTGATGGTTGGGACTTATTTGCGCGGGTAAAGTTCACAGAGAAGTTCTTGAAGGAACTTAACGAGTATTATCTCGTTCCTTTTTTGGATTCAAAAATAAAATTGCACGAAGGAAAAGAGATAACACTCAAGGGATATTACCTGCCTTACGAATTGGATGATAAGAATAGGATTATCATTTCAAAAAATCCGTACTCTCAATGCTTCTTCTGTGGCGGAGCTGGCCCCGAGTCTGTTTCAGAAATCGTATTCGCTTCGAAGCAACAAAGATTCAAAGCAGATCAGATCATTACTGTTACCGGCACATTAAAACTGAATGCTACGGACATAAATCACATGAACTTCATTCTTATGAATGCGAGACTGGAAACAACTAAATAAACTTGTGGATTGTACACTGGCTGAAATTCTAAGATGTGGATGTTTACTTTTAGTAAGAGGCGCATTTCCCTCAAGCAGCAAACTCCATCAATTCCAATTCAATCTCCAATCCAATGCCATAGTCTCCAGTTTCTACGATAGCCACAAAGGACTTATCAACTTAAAATGAAATCTCAGAAAGAATTTAATACGTCTTCAGAGAAATTCATAAAACGGTCAGGTCAGTCTACACTTATAGTTTTTTAGATACTCGCGATGCACCTTGTAGAAAACATAGTGAAGAAACCTTTCCTCAGTGTCGTATTTTTTCTGCTTCGATTCCCGCAAGAAAGTTTTGTGGATGGCGCCCATTAGATACTTCTAGTTTATAAATCGTTCTATCAAGCCCTCTGAAACAGAAGGATATTCCGTGACAGTCATTGAATTATCTGCATTAAGACCATAAATAGGAGTTCTTGAGTCCAGAACAAAGGTTATCAGTCTAAAATACTTTGGTACCAGTCTACTTTATTGAGAGAAACGACAACTGATTAACGAAATGAAGTGGTCAACGACCACGGAATCTCCACTATATATCATCAACGGAACTTGCCTGAACAACCGTCTTCCTAATCACGTCATCTAATTTCTGGACAGTTTTTTCAAGCAGGGCAAGAATTTCCTTGTTATCATCCGTGAGGGATTTTTTATCTATGATATTAACAAGCCCAAGGATCGTTGCTACAGGCTGCCGCGTTTCGTGCGATTGCATCCATGCTATTTTCTTTAATCGTTCGTCTTGTTTGGCAATTTGCAACTCGTATTCTTTTCTTTCATTGATATTAACACACCTGACCAAAACACCAACTATTTCTCCTTGATCATAAACAGGGTTGTATTCAAACCTTACCCATGAGGTGTTTGATGGAAAAATAAGCTTTTGCTCATTTACTATTCTCTCCCCATGAAGGGCTTCCGTAAAACTTTCTCTAAAGAGTTTGGAGCTAGTCTCATCATTTTCTGTCCGGTAATCCAAAATACAATCTCCAATTTCTATATCTTTTCCATAAATCATTTTGCATCTATCTCTGCCTTTTTTATTCAAGAAGATAACTTTGTATTCGGGATCAATAAGAAAAATAGAAGTATGTGTGTTTTCGAAAATCGCTCGAATAATAAGGTCTGATGTTTTCTGTTGATCGTCCAATTGATTTCCTCCAGAAAAGGAATGCACCGGATCAATATCGCTGTTCTGGTTCATAAATTAAAGCATAGATAGACTGTTCAATATACACTTATTATTTTATAGCTTAATTAATTCCCTAAATGACTTCCAGCAGAATCCGCGTAGTGCAGAGTCCATCATATAGCGTTGCAATAAATGTGTATATGAATTTAGAATATAGAAATGACAATGCAATTGTTCTTAACATTGGTTAATGAAAGTCTTAACATGTGTTAAGTCAGCTCTTAACATAGGTTAATCGACTCATGAATATGAAATGAAAGTTCACCCAATTTTTCGAAATGGCCTATTTTACATTTTACTTAGGTGCCACTCTTATATATATAACGACCGATTAGCTATTAAAAGCTATTCCTTAATGAAATCTGAAATTTTAACTCCTAGGATCTGAGCAATCCTGTAAAGAGTAAAAACGGTTGGAAGCTTATTGCCGTTTTCTATTTCCGACATGTCACCTCTCTCAATTGAGTTTTCAAAATTCTCGAACTGCTTTAGCGAAATGCCTTTTTGTTCGCGAATATGTCGTATACGCTTGCCTATTTCCTTCTCCAGTTTATCCCATGTTAACAAAATTGTGTATTGAGTAACACAAATCAAAAGATAAACTTTTGCAAATGGGTTTGGCAGAAGGCTAACCCTACACTATAATGATATAACTTCTAAATGTTACTCCCGGATATTAGAATGCGAGTCTGGCCTATCCGCACTATCGCTACCTTTCAAATAATGTGATCTCTAAAAAACCAGATTTACTGTTCTCATTCCAACCTAGCCTTTTGAATGTCGAGATTGAGCCTGGACACATTGTATCCATCTTCTTTGAGTTGGTTATTAATTTACCTTTAGGCCATCGATCGGATGCAAGCCACCTTAAATCGTCAATCAGCTCCGAGTTTACTCGGGAGGAATGATTTATGAAAAGGACCATTTCTGCAGTTTTAGAGGTTGCATCAATTGTCCTAATCACCACCAATGCTTCTTTGCTAAAGTTTCTCAGAATCAAGCGGGCACTTGGGCCAAAATGGCGATTGGAGTTTGAACCCCAGTAGTTAAAGTATCGGGGAGCAAGCTTCTCAACAATTTTGTCATCATCAAGGATTTCGATTAGGAATGATCCCATGACTCCCAGAAAATATGTTCCTTTCCTTCTTGAATTTTTAATTGCTCTTAAGTTGTTCATGAAGAAGTATTTTTACTTCCTCGATCAATCGTTATCCACAGTTGGATCGATTTTTCACCCCAACCCCAAAAGTTTTTCTATAAATCTTAAAAAAAATTTTATCCAGAGAACAGCGCCCCACTTTGCCCCATTTTGGCTTTTTCGAACAAAAAAGACAGTAAAAAATTAAGATTCTCGCTCTTCTCGCAGATTATTAAATATTCGTTTTTAGCGCAAAAACTAAGTTTCAACTCTTGTATTCCAATTTCTTACTGTGATAGTCCTGTTTCATCGTGTAGAGTCCGATTTTCAAATGTAAGTGACATCTTCACAGCCATTTTCGGCTAAATATTGATAAAATATGTAAAAAAGTGGGTGAAAGTGGTGTAAAGTGGTAGAAAAGTACCTATGTTTGTTTAGGGGAAAAAGACAACCACTACGTCTATGACTTTCTTCACAAGTGAATATGAGAGTAAGCTCGATGCCAAAGGCAGATTAGTTCTGCCTTCCAGGATAAAAGCGCAGTTACCTGAAGGTGATGGCAATGAGCTGGTCATCCGCAGGGGCTTCGAGCCATGCCTTATTATTTACCCTATGGTGGAGTTTAAGAAGGTCTTCTCGAAAATTTCAGGTTTGAGTGAGTTTAACGAAGAGTATCGCAAACTTCAGCGGAACTTTTTGTCGGGAGTAGTTACGGTTGAGTTGGATTCCAACGGCCGTTTTCTGATTCCGAAAAACATGCTCGCCTTTGCGCAAATCGACAAGGATGTAACCTTGGTTGGTTTGGGAAGCAAAGTAGAACTCTGGAATCCTTCAACATACGAGAAGCACCAAATCAATGATCCGGGTGAGTTGTCGAAGCTGGCTGAAAAGTATTTGAATGAGTAGGGTGTATGGCGTCTAGCTATCACAATCCGGTAATGCTCACCGAATGCATTGAAGCATTGAACATAAATCCTGAAGGCATCTATGTAGATGTAACCTTCGGAGGAGGTGGTCACAGTTTAAAAATTCTTGAACGCTTGAAAGACGGTCGCTTAATCTCATTCGATCAGGATGAAGATGCCAAGCGACAAGCTGAAAATATTAAGAGTCGTTCTTTTACATTTTGTCAGGCCAACTTCATGTACATGAAAAAGTATTTGAAGTTGAACGGTGTAACGAAAGTGAATGGAGTGTTAGCGGATCTGGGTGTTTCATCACATCAGATCGATTCACCCGAACGTGGATTTTCAACTCGCTTTGACGGGCCGTTGGATATGCGGATGGATAAAAATATTTCGCTTACAGCTGCAAAGGTGTTAAATGAATACAGTGAAGAGGAGTTACACAAACTTTTTGGCATGTATGGCGAATTAAAAAACGCTAAAACAGCCGCTCGCATGATTGCACAGCAACGTGTAAACAAAGCGATTGTACGCACGGAAGATTTAAAGACAATACTCCAGCCGATTACTCCACGCGGCAAGGAGAACAAATATTTCGCCCAGGTGTTTCAGGCCCTTCGTATCGAGGTTAACCAAGAGATGAAGGCACTTGAAAATTTTTTGCACCAATGTGGCGAAGTGATGGAGACAGGAGGAAGATTAGTGGTGATGTCGTATCACTCTCTGGAAGACAGAATGGTGAAAAACTACATCGCGAAAGGAAAGGTATTCGGAGAAGTCGATAAAGACTTCTTCGGAAACCAACTCAAACCTTTCGAAGCAGTAAGTCGCAAACCGATTGAAGCTTCGGAAGAGGAAATAGCTGAAAATAAAAGAGCACGCAGTGCGAAGTTGAGAATTGCAGAGAAGATTGAAAGTAAAGAAGTAAAGATATAGGATTGAAAGTTTGATATGAAAGATAACAACATTCATCGGATGGCAACAAATGAACTTCGGTCTACGGATGACAAACAGTCGACTGAGAATAAGTTCAGAATCAAGCCGGTGAAAAGCGGAGGTACTTCATCTGGAACAGGTTTCTTTTCAGGCATTGAGAAACGCTTAAAGCTGGAGAGTTATTTCGAAGAAGGTTTTCCTACTCAGCACTTACCAAAGATTCTTTTCGCCATGTTTTTAGGTCTACTCTATATAAGTAATACGCATTATGCAGAGAAGACCGTTCGGAAGATCAACGCAAGTCAGGCAGAAGTAGAAGACTTGCGCGCAGATTATACAACATTAAAAGCCGACTTCATGTTTGCAAGCAAGCAATCTGAAGTGGCAAGAAAAGTAAAGTCATTGGGTTTAAAAGAAAGTTTAAGACCACCTTATAAAATAGCAGTAGAGAAGGGTGAATATTAAGAGGTCCATATTATTAAGAGTTCGCGTTGCATTTCTTTTTGTAGTGCTGTTTGCTATTGCTGTGGTAGTGAAGACCGGGCACATTCACTTTGTGCAAGGCAAGAAATGGGCTGCTATGGGCGACCGTATTTCATTTGCCAATATGCGAGTAAAAGCTACACGCGGGAATATCTATTCCGACAATGGAAGCCTCCTTGCTACATCCTTACCTTTTTACAAAATCGCTTTTGATGCGACACTTCCAAAAGACGAAGTATTTAAGAATGGTGTAGATTCATTGGCAGATCATCTCTCCCGATTCTTTAAGGATAAAACAAAAACGGATTATAAGCGCATGATGATTGATGCACGTGCATCAGGAAAACAATACATCATTTTAAGCCGCAAGCAGATTGATTTTCAAGATAAGAAAATCATGATGGAGTGGCCCATTTTCCGTGAAGGCAGATTGCGAGGTGGAGCTATATTCGAAAAGATGGATGTTCGCTATCGTCCTTTTTCAAATCTCAGCAGAAGAACCATTGGCTATATTAATGAGAATGATAAAGGTGCTGGAATTGAATACAGTTTTGATGCACAATTGGGTGGACAGGATGGTTATGCATATTATCAAAAAATTGCAGGCGGTGTTTGGAAACCAATCTTCGATGCGAACAATGTAAAAGCAGTAGATGGTCTTGATGTTCAAACCACATTGGATATTAATCTTCAGGATGTTGCTGAGACAGCATTGTATAAAGCCATGTCTGAACATGATGCTGATGATGGTTTGGTAGTAGTAATGGAAGTTGAAACGGGTGAGATCAAAGCAATATCAAATTTGAGTAGCGATGGCCACGGAAATTTTCATGAGAAGTTCAACTTCGTTACCGGTGCTCTTTTTGAACCAGGCTCAACATTCAAACTGGTTACTATGATTGCATTGTTAGAAGATTCCGACATGGAGCTTTCAGACAGTGTTCAAACCGGAAATGGTGAATTTACTTTCTATAACAAAACCGTTCGGGATCACGAAGATCATGGACTCGGAAAAGTTTCTGTACAAACCGCATTCGAGCACTCTTCAAATGTGGCCATGGCAAAACTTGCCGACAAACATTTTGGATTACATCCTCAAAAATTTGTTGATCACATAGACCGGTTAAAATTGTCACAGCCTTTAGGCATTCAGATCTTAGGTGAGTTAACCCCTAAAGTAAGACGTCCAGGCGAAAAGGGTTGGAGTGGTATTAGTTTGCCATGGATGGCGTATGGATATGGACTTGAGATTTCTCCATTACACACATTGACACTGTACAATGCTGTGGCGAACAATGGTAAAATGATTAAGCCAGTCTTTATTAAATCTATAAACAAAGCTGACGAAGAGGAGAAAGCATTTGAGACTGAAGTAATCAACTCAAAAATCTGTTCCAGCAAAACACTGGATAAGCTCAGACTTCTGTTGGAAGGTGTTGTTGAAAATGGAACAGCAAAAAATATCAAGGGCACCCATTATCGCATTGCTGGTAAAACAGGTACAGCTCAAATATTAGAGAATGGTCACTACACCAAAAAATACATTACTTCATTTGTCGGGTATTTCCCAGCACATGCTCCTAAGTATACCGCAATGGTAATGATTAAGAATCCACGAGGCTGGTATCAATATGGAAGTAACGTTGCGGCTCCTGTTTTTAAGGAGATTGCTGATAATATTTATGCGCGCGATATCAATCTACATCAGCCAATGGATGTGAAAAAATTTGCTGACTTAGAAGTATTGCCTGTGATCAAAGGAGGAAATCAACAAGAGTTGACCATGCTGTGCAACGAATTGGGAATATCAACTCATTCACAAACAGAAGAAGAATGGGTTCGTGCATCACGCAGTGGAACTGGTGTAGATTGGAAAAAGGGAACTGAAGGAAAAAACCTTGTACCTAATGTAGCGGGTATGACTTTCCGAGATGCGATTTATTTACTAGAGCGATCAGGCTTAAGAGTTTTTTACGAAGGAAAAGGAAGAGTGAAACAGCAATCCCTTACTGCCGGATCACGCATGACAAAGGGAGATAGAATCTATTTACGACTAGGGTAACAAACGATTTAATACTAACGAACAACCAAGTAAGTGCTTGAACTAAAAGACATATTGTACAAAGTATCCCTAACCTCAGGCTATGGCAACATGAGCGTGGAAGTGAAAGGCATTTGCTTTGACTCTAGAAAAGTTCAGGCTGGATTTTTATTTGTTGCTGTGAAGGGTACTCAGTCCGATGGACATGAGTATATTAATAAAGCCATTGAACTTGGTGCTACTGCAATTGTCTGTGAGGCATTGCCAGAAAGCATTAACGAAAATATTTCGTACGTAACGGTTAAGAACAGTGCTCATGCTCTCGGCATTATCGCTGCTAATTTTTTCGGCAATCCATCAGAACAACTCAAGCTTGTTGGAGTAACCGGAACGAACGGAAAAACGACTACCGCTACTTTGCTCTATCAACTCTTCAGTATGTTGAGTTATAGAGTTGGGTTGATCTCCACCGTTGAAAACAGAATTGTGGAAGATGTAATTCCATCTACACACACAACACCCGATCCCATTCAATTAAATGAATTGCTAAAGAAGATGTTGGATTCTGGTTGCCAATATGTATTCATGGAGGTGAGTTCACATGCTATCGATCAGGATCGTATCGCTGGACTAAGTTTTGTTGGGGGTGTATTTACAAACATCACACATGATCATCTCGACTACCATAAGACATTTGAAAATTACATAAAGGCAAAGAAGAAATTTTTTGATGAGTTGAGGGGTGATGCTTTTGCATTAGTAAATGCTGACGATAAACGAGGCATGGTGATGATGCAAAACACAAAAGCTACCAAGTACACCTTTGGGTTAAAGAAGATGGTTGACTTCAAAGGAAAAATCATCACGAACTCGATTGAAGGTCTTGAAGTAGAAATTGGCACGAAAAGCGTATGGTTTAGAATGATTGGAGATTTTAATGCATACAATCTTCTGGGAGTATACGGTGCTGCTGTTTTGTTGGGTGAAGATTCTGATGAGGTATTAACTCATCTCTCTGCGTTGAAAGGTGCACAAGGAAGATTTGAATTGGTAATGCCTGGAGCAAAAATTACAGTCATTGTTGACTACGCACATACTCCCGATGCATTGAAAAATGTATTGGAGACCATCGCTCAGTTTCGCTCGGGTAATGAACAGGTAATTACAGTTGTAGGCTGTGGAGGTAATCGTGATAAAACGAAGCGTCCATTGATGGCTTCAATTGCTTGCCGCTTCAGCGATAAAATAATATTGACGTCTGACAATCCACGTGATGAAGACCCGATGGAAATCATTCGCGAAATGCAGACAGGTGTTATGCCAACAGAAGCACGAAAGACATTGGTAATTGCAGATCGTGAAGAAGCAATTAAAACAGCATGTATGATGGCGAAAGAGAAAGACATCATTCTCATTGCTGGAAAAGGACATGAAACGTACCAGGAAATAAAAGGAGTGAAACATCCATTCGATGACCGAGAGGTTGCAAAAAGGATGATGGGATTAATGAATAATTGATAATAAGAAATGCTGTATTATTTATTCAACTATTTAGACACGATGGACATACCTGGAGCAGGTGTGTTTCAATATATTTCATTCCGTGCGGGTGTAGCAGCATTTCTATCTTTATTGATTACGATTTTCTTTGGGAAGAGTCTGATCAATATTCTTCGTAAGAAACAAGTTGGTGAAGATATCCGTGACCTTGGTCTCGAGGGTCAAATACAAAAGAAGGGAACACCAACGATGGGTGGATTCATTATTATCGCTGCGATATTAATCCCAACTCTTTTGTTGGCGAAACTTGATAATGTATATATTATTCTGTTAGTCACTGCTACAGTTTGGTTGGGCCTTATCGGATTCTTGGATGATTACATTAAAGTTTTTCGTAAGAACAAAGAAGGATTGGCGGGTCGATTTAAAATTGTTGGACAAGTTGGTTTAGGATTGATCGTTGGGCTGACACTCTACTTTAATGACAATGTAATTGTTCGAGAGGTAAGCCCTGCGTCATTCGCGAGTATCGAGATGGAAGATTTACAAGAGAACTTTGATACAAAAGTCGAGTACAAAGATGTAAAGTCAACAAAAACAACGGTTCCATTTTTGAAGAACAATGAATTAGACTACAGCAAGCTTCTTCCAATTCCAAAAGAATACACATGGATTGTTTATGTATTGGTTGTGATTGTGATTATCACGGCTGTATCGAATGGAGCGAACATTACAGATGGTATTGATGGTCTAGCTGCGGGTACCTCTGGCATCATAGCATTGACACTCGCAATCTTCGCTTACCTATCAGGTCGTATTGACTTTAGTAGCTATCTCAATATTATGTACATCCCAAATCTGGGTGAGCTTGTAATTTTTTGTACTGCGTTGGTGGGAGCGTGTCTTGGCTTCTTGTGGTACAACTCATATCCTGCTCAGGTATTTATGGGTGATACAGGAAGTTTAACTCTTGGTGGTCTTATTGCAGTTTTAGCATTCGCGGTAAGAAAGGAATTAATGATACCATTGCTCTGCGGAATTTTTTTAGTTGAAAATCTTTCCGTGATCCTTCAGGTATCTTATTTCAAGTATACAAAAAAGAAATACGGTGAAGGAAGAAGAATATTTTTAATGTCCCCTCTTCATCATCATTATCAAAAGAAAAATATTCATGAAGCGAAAATTGTTTCCCGCTTCTGGATTGTAGGAATATTATTGGCGATTGTAACACTAGCAACATTGAAGTTAAGATGAGCGAGCGGATCATCATATTGGGCGGAGGAGAAAGCGGAGCGGGAGCAGCATTGCTCGCGAAAGTGAAAGGTTATGATGTATTTGTTTCGGACCAGGGACCTATCAAAGAAAAATACAAAGCTGAATTAATTCAGAATAATATTTCATTTGAAGAAGGTCAACATTCAGTTGAGAAGATTTTAAGCGCAACGCTTGTAATCAAAAGCCCAGGCATTCCTGATAAGGCAGAGATTATCAAGAAGATTAAGGAAGCGGGCATTTCGATAGTTGATGAAATTGAATTTGCTTTCCGAAATACTGATACAAAGATGATTGCGATCACGGGAACCAACGGCAAGACAACCACCACATTGCTTACCTATCATTTAATGAAGAATGCAGGACTTAATGTGGCTCTTGCAGGTAACGTTGGTTTTAGTATGGCTCGCCAAGTAGCCCAACAGAAATTTGATTGGTATGTATTAGAGATGAGCAGTTTTCAACTTGATGGAACAAAATCATTTAGACCTGAAATTGCTATTCTATTGAACATCACACCAGATCATTTGGATCGATACGAGTACAACATGCAGAACTACATTGATTCAAAGTTCAGCATTATTAAAAACATGAGTGAGGCACAGCATTTCATTTTTTATGCTGACGATGATGTAATTGATAAAGAGCTTGGAAGGCGTAATCGCACGCCAAGGCAGTTTGGGATTTCTTTAAAAAGCACATCTGGTGTTCCGCTTTTCTTTGATGGTGAAAAAATGAATTTCACAATGAAGGAGAAGTTCAGCATCAAACAATCCGAGACAACATTAAACGGACCACACAATCTTATTAACACAATGGCAGCAGTATCGGCTGTTTCAATCGCGGGTGTTAGTTTGAATTCAATCAGAGAAGGATTGAAAACTTTCAAGAATGCTCCGCACAGATTGGAGTTAGTAGCAACAATAAATGGAGTTGAATTCATCAACGATTCAAAAGCTACGAATGTAGATTCTGTCGTGTATGCATTGGGAAGTTATGAAAAACCATTGGTGTGGATTGCCGGTGGAGTTGATAAAGGAAATGATTACAACATCATTAAGGATGCAGTAAAGAAAAAGGCACGTGCGTTGATTTGTCTTGGTAAAGAGAATGACAAATTAAAGAAAGCGTTTGGTGATGTTGTTCCAACAATAAAAGAAACACAAAGCGTACATGAATTGGTGCGTATGGCGTTGCAGGTGGCTCAAGCGGGTGATGTAGTTCTACTCTCTCCAGCTTGCGCAAGTTTTGATCTCTTCAAGAATTATGAAGACCGCGGAGATCAGTTTAGAAAAGAAGTGCTTGAATTGAAAAAAGAAGTCGAAGAACATTTGGTATGAATAAGTTCAAAGAGTGGATAGACAAAAACTTACAAGGCGATCGCGTGATCTGGGCCGTTGTATTTGCGCTTTCGCTGATTAGTATTCTTGTGGTGTACAGTTCGATTGGAACGTTGGCTTTTAAACGAACCAGTAGCCCGGAGAGCATTTTGATTAAACATACCTTTACTGTTATTGTTGGCTTGGCGGCAATGTGGTTTGCACATAAAGTAGACTATCGCTATTACTCAAAGCTCTCCAAATTCGCTTTGTGGATCAGTATTCCATTGTTGATTTATACTTTTACAAATGGTGTTTCATTAAATGAAGCGGCTCGTTGGATTGAAGTTCCAATCATTGGTTCCTTTCAACCTTCTGATTTTGCAAGCTTAGCCTTAATTGTAAATCTGGCGAGTATGTTATCAAAACGTCAGCAAAATATTGATGATATAAAAGAGTCGCTCATCCCAATCCTTTTTTGGTGTGGTGTAATTTGCGGATTGATTGCCTTGACAAACTTATCAACAGCGGTTCTTCTGTTGATCACTTGTATGCTCATCATGTTTATCGGTCGCGTACCAACAAAGTATTTAGCCATGTTGGTGTTCGTGGGTATTCTGTTCGGTTCGTTGGCGGTTGTATTTGGTTCACGTGGAGAAACTGCGAAGAATAGAATTTTAAGTTTTGTTAATGGATCAGAACTTCCTTTCCAGGCAAAACATGCACGCATTGCGGTTGCTACCGGTGGTGTTTTTGGAAAGGGTCCAGGTAATAGTGATCAACGAAATATTTTACCCCATCCATATTCGGATTTTGTTTACGCTATTGTGATCGAAGAGTACGGAATGATTGGAGGAATTGTAGTGCTGGTTTTGTATTTGGTTTTACTTCACCGTGGAATGAAAGCAGCATACAATAGTGAACGTGCCTTTGGAGGGCTACTGTCGGCAGGCCTGAGTTTCGATTTGGTCTGTCAGGCCATGGTCAACATGGGTGTTGTTGTAGGACTTGGTCCAATAACAGGTCAACCGTTGCCACTAATCTCGATGGGAGGAACTTCAATGGTATTTACTGGATTGGCAATTGGAATTGTACTCAGCGTGAGCAGAGGTGAACAAGATCAGGCATGGGAACAATCCGCAGGATCAGAAAAAGAAAATAAAAATGTAACTGCGAAAGCAGCCTAATATTGAATTGAGACTTTGAGTAATACATCACCATATCGAATCATCATAAGCGGAGGAGGAACCGGTGGACATATCTTTCCAGCGGTGGCCATCGCGAATGAATTTCGTGAGCGTCATCCGGATGCGCAGATATTATTTATTGGTGCCCAGGGAAAAATGGAGATGACTCGCGTTCCAGAAGCGGGTTATAAAATTGTTGGATTGTGGATTAGCGGTTTGCAACGCAAGCTTACCTTATCCAATCTTTTATTTCCGGTGAAGTTGGCTGTGAGTTACATACGGGCAAGAAAGATTGTAAAAAAATATAAGCCTCATGTTGTTATTGGAACCGGTGGATATGCAAGCGGGCCAATTATGTTGGCTGCTACTCGATTTAATTTTCCAACCCTTGTTCAGGAGCAAAACTCTTTTGCGGGATTGGCAAACAAACAAGTCGCGGATCGTGTAACGAAAGTTTGTGTAGCATACGAAGGCATGGAAAAATATTTCCCGAAAGAGAAAGTGATTCTTACAGGTAATCCAGTTCGCAAAGATATTTTAAGTGTAGGCGAGAAACGTGAGAAGGCATTGTCGCATTTTGGTTTTGATAACAACGTAAAGACACTTTTAATTATAGGAGGAAGTCTTGGAGCAAGAACCATAAACGAAAGTATTCTGGCAAATATGACCAAGCTGGTTGATGCCAACATTCAAATGATTTGGCAAACGGGCAAAGGATATTTTGAATTGATGAAGTCTCAGTTGGAGAAATACGATTTAAGAAAAATCCGTGTTCACGATTTTGTTCGTGAAATGGATTTGGCCTATGCGGCTGCGGATGTTGTGATATCTCGCTCAGGAGCACTGGCTGTTTCTGAATTGTGCATTGCCAACAAACCCTGCATCCTTGTTCCTTCACCAAACGTGGCTGAAGATCATCAGACCAAAAATGCAATGGCACTGGTTAATAAATACGCAGCCATTATGATCACTGATAAGGAAGCGAACGAGAAACTAGTTGATGCAGCACTCCAATTGTTATTTGATGAGCAGCGCTGTAACAAGTTAAGCAGCAATATAGGCGAACTCGCACGACCAAATGCAACACAGGATATTGTAGATGAAATTGAACGATTGATTGGATCGCGAGCAACTGCTGGTATTGGAAACTCTGCTGTAAAGAGTGCGAGTTCAAATGGAAGTCAGGTTCAGTTTAAGGAAGTACAGCACACATTAATGACAAGCTAAAGTGAAGATAGAGCAATACGATAATGTTTATTTTCTGGGTATAGGTGGTATCGGTATGAGTGCTCTTGCTCGTTGGTTCATGAAAAAAGGACTGAAGGTTTCAGGTTATGATCGTACTTCAACAACATTGACTGCTGAACTAGAGAAGGAAGGAATGGTTGTTCATTTTGATGATCGTGTTGAACTGATTTCAAAAGAAGTAGTGAATCAAAAGGAAAAGACGTTAGTTGTTTTCACTCCTGCTATTCCAAAGGATCATAAGGAATATAATTACCTAAAGGATAATGGCTACACTATTCTAAAACGTTCAGAAGTATTGGGGTTGATCACCAAGGGCTACAAGACGATTGGTGTTGCAGGTACGCATGGAAAGACAACAACGTCTTCTATGGTAGCGCACATTTTACATGTGGCCGGAAAAAATATGGTGGGATTTCTCGGAGGTATCACTACAAACTATGCATCAAATTTGGTGATGCAGGGTGAGATCAACGAAAAAACAATTGTAGTGGTAGAGGCCGATGAGTTTGACCGTTCATTCCTTCGTCTCTTTCCTGAGATTGCCATCATCACATCTGCAGATGCCGATCATTTGGACATTTATGGCAATCATGAAAGTTTAATTGCATCGTTTAAAGATTATATAAACCAAATCAATAAAGGTGGCTCATTGATCATTCATGAGTCCATTGTAGAATTACTTGCTTCACAAGCCGATCATGTAACGAAAAATATTTATAGCATGAGCCGGGGACAATTTTTTGCCGAAAGCATTACCGCTAAAGGTGGATTTTTTGAGTTCGATCTTCTTGGGTTAGGAAAGACTGAACACGTGAGACTCGGTGTCCCTGGTTTTCATAACATTGAAAATGCTATCGCGGCTTCGGTAGCCGCAAGCTTGTGTGGTGTTAATACTGCAACAATTAAAAAAGCGCTTGAATCTTTCACAGGTGTAAAGCGCAGATTTGAATTTGTGGTGAAGGGTAAGAAGGTAGTGTATGTTGATGACTACGCGCATCATCCAACTGAGATTGAAGCGTTCTTGAAATCGATGAAGTCGTTGTATCCGAACAGAAAATTGACGGTGATATTTCAACCGCATTTGTTCACTCGCACACGCGACTTCGCTGAAGGTTTTTCAAAAAGCCTGAGCATTGCAGATGAGTTATTATTGATGGACATCTATCCGGCTCGTGAGTTGCCAATACCAGGTGTGACATCGGATATGCTGTTCGATGACATTACTAGCAAAGTGAAAATGCGCTGCAATAAGAATGATCTGATGCAAAAACTGGAAGGCCTCGATATTGATGTCATCGCTACTATTGGTGCAGGCGACATCGATACGTTTGTTGAGCCGATTAAAAATATGGTAAGTAAGAAGTATGAAGTTTAAGTTCGACATAAAGCGTGAATTAAAAATTGGTGCAGTTCTTCTGGTACTGGTAGCGGTTATTGCTTTTGCTGAACGCAAGCAAGGAAATGCTTCCATAAAAGACATCACGATTAAAGTTGACAATGTAAACGAGAACCACTTTATCGATGAAGATGATGTGGTGAAGTTGATGCAAGTGAACAAAGACAATCTTAAAGGAGCAAGTTTGGATAAAGTAAACCTGAAAGATGTAGAGAAGAAAATCAAAATGAATCCTTTTGTTGAGGATGCTGAATTGTATACCGATTTGAAAGGTAATCTTGTGGTGAAAGCAGAATTGAGAAGACCCATCGCTCGAATCGTTCGCAACGATGGACCAGATGGCTACATCGCTGAAGATGGAACGATTATGCCAACATCTGAAAAATTCACTTCGCGTGTTGTCCTGATCAGTGGTTCGTATACCCGAACACTCTTGCAAAAGGATAATGTAAATGAATTGGAAGAAGGTAAGCAGTTGATAGAAATGATCAACACCATTCGTGATGATGAGTTCTGGGCAGCTCAAGTTGCACAGCTTGATATTGATGGAAATGCGCGCATCACTATTTTTCCTCAGGTAGGTGATGAAGAAATTAAATTCGGAAAACCTGAGAATGTAGAAGCAAAGTTTAAAAAGTTGATGATTTTCTATAAAGAAATTCTTCCGCGAATGGGCTGGAACAAATACAGCAAAGTGAGTTTGGAATACGAAGGGCAAATTGTAGCCGAATAACTTTAAAAAAAAAGACCTATAAATAAAGAATACAACAACCACTAATAAAGATTGACATTATGGAACACGAAAAAATAGTAGTCGGGCTCGACATTGGCACAACCAAGATTTGTGTTATTGTTGGACGTAAAAACGAATTCGGAAAACTCGAAGTACTCGGCATGGGTAAGGCGGAGTCCGAAGGCGTTGTGAAGGGTATCGTCTTCAACATTGATAAGACGGTGTATGCTATCGAGAAAGCCATTAAAGAAGCTGGCGATCAGGCAGGCATTGATATCGGTGTGGTAAATGTCGGTATTGCCGGACAACATATTAAAAGTTTCATACAGCATGGCGGCATAACCCGATCATCAAAGGATGGTGAGATTGACATTGGTGATGTAGAGCATCTTACTCAAGATATGTATCGCATGGTTGTTCCTCCGGGCAGCCAGATCATCCATGTAATGCCACAAGACTATATGGTGGATTACGAAGAAGGTATTAAAGAACCGGTAGGCATGTCGGGTGTGCGGTTAGAAGCCGACTTCCACATCATCACGGCTCAAACGAATGCCATCAATAACATCAACAAATGTATTCGCAGAGGAGGATTGGAAATTGAAGATCTTATTCTTGAGCCGCTTGCTTCAAGCCTCGCGGTATTGAGCGATGAAGAAAAAGAAGCAGGTGTTTGTTTGATTGACATCGGAGGAGGAACAACAGATATCGCGATCTTCTACGATAATATCATTCGTCACACTGCCGTGATTCCATTTGGTGGAAACATTGTAACCAACGATATCAAACAAGGCTTGATGGTATTACCGCAACAAGCTGAACAATTGAAGACACGCTTCGGAAAAGCAATTGCAGAAGAAGCGAGCCCGAATGAAATCGTTTCAATTCCTGGTATACGCAATCGTTCTGCGAAAGAAATTTCGGTGAAGAATCTTTCGAACATCATTCAGGCGCGTATGGAAGAAGTTATTGAAATGGCGCATGCTGAAATCATCAGCTCTGGTTTTGAAAACAGATTGGCTGGAGGTATTGTGATAACAGGAGGCGGAGCACAACTTGGTAACCTGAAACAGTTGGTGGAGTATATGACGGGTATGGATACGCGTATCGGTTACCCAAATGAACATTTGGGTAAGAGTAAGATTGAGGCTGTGAAAAGCCCTATGTATGCAACGGCTGTAGGCCTTGTGCTTTCAGGCTTCCGTTCACTTGATGAACGTGAAGACCGATACAAAGAAGCACGCGAAGTGGTGAAAGCTACGAAGGTGACAAAGAAGCCGCTGGTCTCGTCTAAGAGTTTCTTCAACGACATCTTGAATAAAACCAAGAGCCTGTTGATCGATGACTTGGACGGAAAGAACGAATATTAAAACGATTGACATGAGTCTAACATCTAAAGTCTCTTGTCTAACGCCTAACAAAAAAGAAACAACTACTAAAAAATAATCATCATGTTTGAATCAGGATCATACAAGTTTGAAGTTCCCAAACATATCCAAACAAAATCAATCATTAAAGTGATTGGTGTTGGAGGGGGCGGAAGCAACGCTGTGAATCACATGTACAAACAAGGCATTAAAGATGTTGAGTTTGTGGTTTGCAACACAGACAACCAGGCGCTGAACAGTAGCCCGGTTCCAAATAAATTACAAATTGGGTCAAACTTAACCGAGGGTCTCGGTTGTGGGGCAAACCCCGAAGTAGGCAAGAATGCGGCCCTTGAGAGCAAGGATCAAATTCGCGAGATGCTGATGGGAACACGAATGGTGTTTGTTACGGCAGGTATGGGTGGCGGTACAGGAACAGGTGCAGCTCCAGTCATTGCCAAGATTGCCCGCGACATGGACATCCTCACGGTAGGTATCGTTACTGCACCATTCTCTTTCGAAGGCAAAAAGAAAATGGGTCAGGCCGAGCAAGGTATGGAAGCACTTCGTCAGAATTGCGATACCGTGCTCGTAATTTTGAATGATAAGCTTCGCGAGATCTTTGGAAATCTTTCCATTGGTCAGGCATTTGCGCAAGCCGATAATATTTTAACAACAGCAGCAAAAGGTATTGCTGAAATCATAACTCTAGCTGGTTATGTGAACGTTGACTTTCAGGATGTTCGCACCGTAATGTTAAATGCAGGAGCTGCCGTAATGGGTTCAGCCGAAACCCGCGGTGACAATCGTGCGAAGAGTGCAGCAGAAGGTGCATTGTCTTCTCCTTTGTTAGACAATCGCGATATCATGGGAGCGAAGAGAATTTTGCTTTCAATCATATCCGGTGTGGAGGCAGAATTGCAAATGGATGAACTCACTGAAATTACTGAATACATTCAAGAGCAAGCCGGTGATGATGCTGAAATGATTTTCGGTCACGGTGTCGATCCTGATCTGGGTGATCGCATTCGCGTGACCGTGATTGCCACTGGCTTTGCAGCGGAGGCTAAACTATCTGCAAAAAAGGAAGATGCAAAGAAGGTGCATGACCTCGATCGCTCGCAAGGGTGGTTGTTTCAGGCGGACAACTCAATAAACGATAAGAATGATTTTGAAGTAAGAAAAAAGTCTACAACTGAACCAGATCGCAGTGAAGAGAAACCAATGGAACGCGAATTAGTGTTCACTGGTCCATTCAATAAAATTGAAGAGCCGAAGAATGAAGATAACGATGGAGAAGAGGGACTCTTTGCAGATGATGACTTTGATATTCGTTCAGAACAATATGGCGATCAGGTAATCAACGATGATGGCATGATGCAGCATCGCTCAACAAAGCAACGCCTGCAACAACAAGCGAAAGAACGTCAGGAGAAAATGAAACAAGCGAAGAAAGGTGAGATGACGAAAGATGAGTTTAATGAGAAGTGGTCGTTGCCGGCATATTTGCGCAGAGGCGTAAAGATGCAAGACGTTCCGCATTCATCTGAGCCCTTCATTTCAAAATATAATTTGAATGATGACAACTCACTTTTAGGGAACAATAAATTTTTGCATGATAACGTGGATTAAGGTACGAGGTAAGAGGAACGAAGAACGAGGTAATCTTGTACTTCCTACCTCGTCCCTCGTCCTTATAAAAGGTATGGCATTTCCGACACGACAGGTTGATTTACTCCATTCGTAGTGGTTGTTGGTTGTAAATATTTTTTGCCGGTGTCGGAGTGCCAATTTTTAAACAGGAGATGCGCCAATTTTTTATTTGCATGTAAACGTTAAGCAAAGGGCGCAAGAAGGTGTAAATGCCGGACGTAACAACGTTCGGCATTTGCTTTTATAAAGGTTCTGAAACTTCGTTTTCAGAGTCAAAATCCATTTTTTAGAATTGGCAGGGAACTTGTATTGGTACTGATAACACCAAAATTCAATGATTATGAAACGGATGTTACCACTCTTCGCCCTTTTGCTTTTAGCATCGTGTGATATTTATTATGTTGAACCGCGCTATGATAGTCGCGATCAAATTGTAGGACGCTATGATGCTGAAGAGTATAGTGAAACGTATTACGACAATACATACTATTCAATGAATGTATCGAAATCATCCTATGGAAGTAATGAAATCTATTTTAGTAATTTCTATGGATCGAATATTCGGGTGTATGCATATCTAGATTATGGTAGCATTACCATTCCATTTCAGGTTGTAGATGGTTATGAAATTGAAGGCGTGGGAAATGTAAGTGGAAGCGATATTAGTTTGAGCTACCGTGTTAAAGACCGGGTTTCTAATACACGAACTGATTTTTGTGATACGATGCTTTACCGCAATTACTAATCTTACTTAACATTAAATTCAAAGCATGCGATAGCTAAATCGCATGCTTTTTCGTTTCTTAGATTAATCATCCATTAGCTTATGATCTCGAAGCGCGCCATTAAAATTACCCTTCCTATCATCTTATTGATTGGTCTATATTTTATCGGATCAAAGCCTAAGAAACCAAAATTTGATCCAACGCCAATCACAGTGCCTGCAGATGCGGCTGCACTAGAGCAATATGTTGCTGACAACGAATCAAAGCATGTTATCAAACCAAATAATGAAGCACGCATTATTTGGAACGATAGTACAAAACAAAAAACAGAATACGCAGTCGTTTACCTTCATGGATTTTCAGCAAGTCAAATTGAAGGCGATCCGATACATCGCAGATTTGCAAAAGACTTTGGTTGCAATCTATACCTTTCACGATTAGCGGATCATGGTACTGACACTACTGAAACTTTAATGTTATTTACTGCCGATCGTTTTTGGGAGAGCGCCAAGCAAGCATTGGCCATTGGGAAGCAGTTAGGTGATAAGGTGATTCTGGTTAGTACTTCTACCGGAGGCACAGTAGCATTAATGCTGGCCGCGCAATATCCTGATGATGTGCACGCCCTGATTAATTTATCGCCCAATATTGCCATTAATGACCCTGCAGCTTTTCTATTAAATGATCCGTGGGGATTGAAGATTGCTCGGTTGGTGATGGGAGGTAACTACCGGGTAACAGGCGCTTCAGAAGAACATGCGAAATTCTGGAACAAAAAATATCGATTAGAGTCGCTAACAGAATTAGAAGAGTTAACTGAATCTGCAATGACGAAGAAAACCTTTGCTAAAATAAAGCAACCTTCTCTTACCTTATACTATTACAAAAACGAAGAAGAACAAGATCCGCAAGTAAAGGTTAGTGCGATGCTGAAAATGAATGAGGAATTAGGTACACCACCCGATCTGAAAGAAGCCATAGCTTTTCCAAATGCTGGAGCCCATGTTATTGGAAGTTCTATGACCTCTAAAGATGTCGAGGGAGTTTACGGTGCTATGAAGAAGTTTGCCATAGAAAAGTTAAAGATGAAAGAAACTAATCTATAACTTTAGATATTCTTTTGCCTTCACCAAATCTTCAGGCGTATCAATACCGAAACTTTCCGTTGAAGTTTCTACAGCCAAAATTTCAAATCCATTTTCCAACCAGCGAAGTTGTTCGAGTGATTCTGCTTTTTCTAATGTGGAGGGATGTAATTTAGTGAGCTCCGTTAGTATATCAGCGCGATACGCATACATTCCAATGTGTTTAAAAAAAGTATGATGCGCTATCCAATCACTTTCTTTGATATTCCGAAGATAAGGAATGGGCGAGCGACTGAAATAAAGTGCTTCACAATTTTTCCCGATAACGGCTTTCACCAAATTTGGATTAAAGAGTTGTTCAGTCTGGTCAATTGCTTTTATCAATGTTGCAATTTCAGTTTTGCCAGTGAGTACGGCTGCCAGCAAATCAATTTGATCCGGTTGAATAAAAGGTTCATCACCCTGAATGTTGATAACGTATTCATATGATTCAGATTGAAGCGTAAGCGCTTCATAACAACGATCGGTTCCACTAATATGATCTTCCCTTGTCATACACACATCACCTTCAAAACCCTTCACATGATTATAAATCTCGGGATGATCAGTAGCCACTACCACTTTAGATAAATAGGTCGATTTTTTAGCTTGTTCATACACGCGTTGAATCATCGACTTGCCACCAATATCCACCAATGGTTTAGCCGGAAACCGAGTGGAAGCATAACGTGCTGGTATTAATCCGAGAATGTTCGCTGCCAATTCTAAAAAGTTAAGGGTTCAACAAATGCTTTTTCAAAACTAGTGAACAGTTTGTGTAAAGCAATATAGTGAAAGGCGGATGAACACCTATAATCCAAGCACAGCCTTTAATTTAATATATCCGGTTTTGCTCAGCGGAATTTTTGCGCCAGTCTTCAATAAAGCAATGTGGGTATCCTTTTCCAGGGGCTCAATTTTAGTAAGCTGATTGAGTTGAATAAGGTAGGAACGATGTACCCTTACAAATTGAGCATTATCCAGGCTTTGTTCGTAAAAACTCAATGTCTTCTTTTTAAGAAACATTTCTTTCTGCGTGAATATCTTCACATAGTCATCGTAGGCTTCAATGTAATTGATTTCGTGTACAGGTATTATGCGAATGTTACTACCTTCTTTAACCACAATCCGATTTCGTTCTTCTGGCTGACGAATTTCTTCACTGATTAAAGTTTGAGCTGTGGATTTGGGTTCAGATTGATTGCGTTGTTGTAACCATTTTTGAATGGCCTTATCAAAGCGTTCTTTACTAAAGGGTTTTAACAGGTAATCGATAGCATGTGTCTCGAATGCTTTCATTGCATATTCATCAAACGCGGTGGTAAAGATTACTGCCGGGGGTTGATCGAGAAGCTCTAACATTTCAAAGCCATTGATCTTTGGCATTTGGATATCCAGAAAGATTAAGTCGGGTTTGTGTTGGGCAATAGCCTTCACACCTTCGAACCCATCGTTGCATTCCTGTACAATTTTAATTTCAGGATAGGCCTGAAGATATTCTGCAACAAGACTTCGGGCAAGCGGTTCATCATCTATCAGTAATGTATTGATCATGCAGGTTGAGGGATTTTTACTTCTGTTTTAAAAACTTTGTTGAGTTGTTCGGTGGTCATCAAATCGTTGCGGGCATAAAGTAAATATAATCTTCGTTGCACGGAGTTTAATCCAAAGCCTGTTCCTTTTCGTGGTTGTGAAGTTTCAGGATCAAATGGATTTTCAATGGCAATGATCAATTGATCATTTAATCTCTTTGCAGCAATGCGAATGGTAATTTCTCCAACCGTATCATACAATCCAAACTTGATTGCATTCTCAACAAGCGGCTGAAGTAGCAAGGAAGGTAGAGTACATGTATTGACTTCGGATTCACAATCCATTTCGGTTTTAAGCCTATAACCAAACCTGACTTTTTCAATTTCTAGATAAAGCTCTAAATGCTTCACCTCTTCTTCGAATGTAACAAGTTGCTGGTCATCGCGCTTAATGGTGCCGCGCAAAAAATCGGAAAGCTGTTGAATCATTTTTCTCGCAGCTTCGGGTTTTGTTCCTGCAAGAGAGCTAATCGAGTTTAGACTATTGAATAAAAAGTGAGGCTGAAGTTTTTGTTGTAGTGATGCCAGTTCGGCTTCGCGTGCAAGTTTTTGAGAATCCTGCTCACGCTTTTCTCCAGCACGTTGATCTTTCATATAAAACCATATCCAGCTGATCACTGAGATAATGGTGATCATCAACCAGGAGAACAAACCGCGGATAACATGCGAGCTTTTTAGATAGGCGAGATACATTTCATCATGCGAAAGATACCGGCCCATTAAATAATCGTGCGCCACGCCACACAATGCTGCCAGTGCCACACTTCCGGCAAAGATGTATAATGCTTTCTTCGGACTCGGCTGATAATATCGCAACGAGTTAAACATTACATTTCCAGCGGTTGCAATAAGGAGATTGATATCGCCAATGTCCATCAAAGCTACTCTCCAGGTAAACCCGAACGTAATTACCAGAGCATAAGCCTCGACCAAAACCAAAACCATCCACCACGCAGCGCACGCTAGCAAGATTTTACGGGTGGTGTGGATGCTCATTCTTGGAAGTGTTTTTAGATCGATACTAGTAGGCACATTCATTCATTCGAATGGCAATTGCCTTTTGATGGATAAAGTTAATGTATGTTTTGGCTTCTTCCGTCTCGTGTATGCGAGAATATAATTCTATTCCATCTTCCAGTTTGTTCATCTCGATAACTTCCGATACATTAATGAATTCCCACTTCACTTCATTCTGATTACTGTTAAAGAATATTTCTTCTTCGTTCAGTCCGATAGCACGGGCTTTGATAAAGGCTTCTCCCGTACTATCGGCTGCGACCAATCGAAGTTGCTCATCGAACTGTGATTTTGATGCTTGTGTATTTTCAATGCTAAACACGATTTTCGAAATATACCAGTTCATAAGAATGAGATTAAGGATGATGAGGAAAGGATACACAACTAGTAACTTTTAATGTCGATGCCACCAAAGATGCATGTTCCGCGCAGGACAATTACTTTTGAATCATCAACAGATGTATTTTGAACAAGCGGGCGTTTATCATCTAAGCCACCGAAGATTGAAACCACTTCTTCTGATTGCAATTTCCAATGCGGAGGTATTACTAATTTTGTTCCGCCAAATAGCTGCGTTAGTTCGATGACTACCCGACCATTTATATCGGCTTGCATCAGGTTTATTTCTGCACCACCGAACATGCAAAAGCTTTCGCCACCTTTAAAATCTTTAGAGATTATATTTTTTTTTGTGCCTCCGAAAATGATTGTGGAGTCAATGAAATCTTCGGCTGAGCGCTCGTTATTTTGAACACCAAAATCTCTCCAATATTCTTCAGATCGTTTTGACCTTTTGGGTTTTAAGATCATTCCAAGCCCAATAGCAATAATGATTGCCGGCCAGATATACTGATGAGCATCGATGTCTACCTCATTGAAGACTAACAAAACCACCCCAAATGCAACTGGAATGAGCCAGTTGAAGTTTTGGAAACGATGACGTGCACCTATATAGAAACCGATGGCAATGGGAATCATTGGAAAGGAAAATAGCCAGCCAGGCAAATCAAGGCCCATTCTGTTTAGGAGTATGAATACTCCAACAATGACGATGACAAGACCGCCCATTGCTCTGCCAGAACGGAAGTTATTTGCTGATCTTTCAATACCTGAAGTTGTGTTTTTTTCGTCTTGCGTTTCCATGTGTTATTGATTTATGATTCAAATAACGCTGGAATAATAGATTTTGGCCATGGCTATTAGGCAACTGCCAGCGGAAAGTAGGTGAATGAAGGTTTGCAGTAGGCGAAACCAGAAGGGACGAAGTGAGAGGTACAAAGTACGAGGTAAGATTTGCCAAAGACAGTGGATTGAACCTTGAACCTCGTTCCTGGTACCCTGAAATCATTTATAGCTCACCTTATTAATAAAGAAAACTCTGCGCTGCCCGAATTTAGGATTTGATATTTCCTGAATACCATAAGCATAAAAATATTGGTTGTACCAATAATTTAAACGGTTCCGGTCTGTTGAATGTTTTTTTACTACATCATTGTCAACCTTTGTTTCAATAGGCTCGGATGTTTTGCCTTCTAACACTTGATTCCCTTTAATGATTTTAGTACGCAATTGATTTTCGAAGAGATAGAGCAAAGCAATTTTGTCTTTCTGTACTTCGAGTTTAACAAACTGCTCCAGTGTAAATGTTTTTACATCGTTGATTTCAAAACTATTATCCCAAAGCAAGTCGCCATCATTGCTAAATCCCATAACAACGGCATGCGTGTAATAATAACCATCGAAGATTCGACCATCGCGGGTAAAATAACTACCGGTTTGAAGCGGATTAAAGAAGCCGGTATAATACGAACGATCCATAGTTGTATAGCGCGGGTAAAAAGCCTCTCCAAGAAGAATGTATTGATTGTCGTATGGAACAATCTCATGGACCATAATGCGATAGTTAAAGCGGATCTTCTTTCCTTTTATTTTTCTTCGTTCAATCCTGCTCTTCACACGGATCTCCCGTTTGGCTCTCATGTACTTAAAGAAGTTTTGCAAATCGCCAAAGTTATAGTATCGGATATTTTGCATGCCTGATGCATCAATACTTGCCATAAACATGCCGCGTGAATATTCTGTGTTTCGTCCTCCATACACACCCGCTATCAGTTGCAATTGGTTATCCGTTTTGATTGATCGTGCAAAAATTAAATTCTTGTTACCTTCGGGTTCTAATGCCTGATTGCTTAACAGGTCTCCATCCGGATCGTAATTTTTAACCCAGATTGTTTTTTGTCCTTTAATGTTAAGGCCGCTAATCAAAACATCAATGGTTCCATCTTCGTAGGTTCGTACTTGTGTGAGCTCACCCACTTCGTTGAAAAGACCTGGAAGTACTTTTGTTTTTTCGGTAGTCAGCGAGAAGTAAATGACCACGGGCACACGATTAAAATAACCTCCAATCAAAACTGCTTTTTCGGTTACCTGAAAATCATTTGGTGAGAAAGGAATAAAATTTTTGATAATGTATTTTACATACTTGCCACTGGCCTGATCAATCACAAATAATTCAAAATTATTTTTTGAGTAATCTTGAAATCGGAACAGTAGATAGAGTAAGTTCTTCTCTACCTTTTTACCCATTAAAATAAATTTTGGAGTGATTGGAAGTTGACCGCGCCAACGTTGTTCGCAAGTTGAGTCAAGCTTGATGAGATCAAGCACTTCCCCGTTATCTATTACTAATCTTCTGAAAATATACAGTCCATCCTGGTACGCATTGATTACTTCAAACCCCTCATCATCAGAAAAAAGCGGAATTTCTATTCGGTTCGACTGAATAATCTGGGCGTGACTTTGAACCAGGTACGTTACAAAAAGTACAAAGACAAAAGCAGATTTAATTTGCCACCACTTTATTAATATAGAATACATCACGCACACGATCTTCTGATTTTATGTTTCGGATGGTTTGATATCCCCAGACAAAAAAAGAATTTCCATACCATTGCCTTACAAATCCATCGGACTCACGCTCCGACCGGATTTCATCCATTGGGTCATTGGTTTTTATTTTTTCAGTTTGCTCTTGAGAATTTATTTCCGATTTATCAATCTTTTTGAATTTAAGCTCGGATTCTTTTTTGTAAAGAAATGTGATTTTGTCATTCTCCATACTAAAATCAGAAACCTGTTCAGTGGATTCAACTTTCACATCGTCCAGCACCAGACTTTGATCCCACGCTACATTTCCCCGGGCGTCAAACGAAATAAGAACGGTTTCATGGATGGTGACATCGTTGTTTTGTTTCGTGGTTGAAGAATAGGGATAAGGTCGGTACAAACGGCTTGAGCCAGGATAAGCCCCGAGGCCGTAAGGGTAGAAGCCATACGGATTGTAGTATGGATTGCTGGAATAATACGGATTGCTATAGTAGTTTGCACTTGTGTTGGCTGATGAAGAGTGAATTTCTGCCAGCAATAGAAATCCACCCTTATATTCAACAATTTTATAAGGCATTACTGAGCTTACAAATTTCGGATTTCGTCCGGTAGCTAATTCAGACTTTGTATTTTCAATAATTCTATTAGCTCGTTTTGGTTTAAGGTAATCGAGGTAGTGTGTTAATGTTCCAAAAGCCACGAATTTTATTTTTTGATCCTGAAAAGGATCGACCGTTAAGGCGTAAAAACCGAGCGAATTTTTTGAATTTCGTTCACCCCAGTTTCCTAAGATGATTAGGTCTTCTCCTTCAAGAGTGCTTGTAATACCAGTTTGAAGAGATTTGTATTCATCGACAGTAACAAAATCTTCCAGGAGTAATTCCCCTGATGAATCAAATGTTCTGAATGACAATTTTCGATCTTCACGATTACTACGATCAACCAGCACTACATTGAATGTGTTATTTTGATTTACCCGAAGATCAACCAGTTCTGTGTCTTTTTGAAAAAAACCGGGAACGACTTTTATGAGTTTCGTAACCATGTCGTACATCAAAATAGCGGGTTCTTTATTTACATATCCACCCAAGACTAGACTATTGGTAGCAAGAATGAAATGTGTCAACTTAAAATCAAAGTCAGATTTGATGATATGTCGTTCCTCTTCAGCACCGTTTAGGTTTACCGATACTAATTCAAAATCGTTTTTTGTAGTCTCACCAGTGCGATAAAGAAAATGGATATGCGCTGTTGTGATTTCATAGCCCACCATTTTGTTGCGGTCCTTTATTTCGAACTCAACAGTTTTTTTTTCCTGGAGTGTGGTGTCCAATAAAATCAGTTCCCAAACTTTATTGTTGTTTTTATATTTTTCGCGTTCACGAAATAACGCAATGCCTTGCTCTTTTAGGGAGATAACGTGAAAGTAGTCGTCCGAATTTTTTTGCTTACGTTCGTAACGATGTGGTTGCGATAATTGCGCAAACGAGATAACGCTACTACATATTAAAAATAGGGAATAGAAGAGCAGTCGTTTCAAAGTTGGTTTTCTTAAGCTAAACATATTCGTGCGATTTCACTTTTATTTTCCTTCACTCATAGCAAGGATCATGTCAAACTCTTCTGCCTTTACAGGTTGAACGGAAAGACGCGAGTTTTTTACCAGCACCATGTTAACGAGTCGAGTATCACCTTTAACCATAGCCAGTGTTACAGGCTTCTTTAATTTTTTATCAGGAGCAATCTCAACAACGGTCCAATCTTTATCTTTTGGGTCGGCAAAACCTTCGCGTGTTATTTTTGCAGTGCCCACAACGGCTTTGTCGTCCATGCTATGATAGATCAGAATCTGATCTCCCTTCTGCATGGCATTTAGGTGTAAACGTGCAGCATAATTTCGCACTCCATCCCAGATCGTTTTTTTGTCCCGAACAAGGTCATCCCAAGAATAGGTACTGGGTTCGGTTTTCATTAGCCAATAGTTCATTCTCTGTTAATTTAACTTTTCTAAAGTAGTAAATAGTGTTGGGATTTTTAGTTTAAGGTTAGTTCAAAGAATTAAAGTAGTTAATATTTTACAAGGTTGGTTAACTGAATCCACATCCGTGATTAATAAATAGTGACGAGTGTCTCCTACTTTACGTTATTTTTAAGCAAAAAAAATGAGGAGAAAATAGTTTCTCCTCATTAATCTATTCAGAAAGAATGGTATTGGTCTATATACCTAATCAGCGTAGCCTGGATTTTGTTGCCCTGCTAAGCCAGGATTTGCATCCATTTCGCGTTGTGGAATGGGCATAACAAGTTCATCTGCGTTCCAAAGGATCGGACCAAATTGATCAATTGTTGCTTCTCTTCGTCTAATGTCATGAACAAAGTGACCTTCAAATGCGAGTTCTAATTTCCTTTCTAGCATAATGTCATCAATGGTTGGAGATGCTGGTGCAGCGGGTGCTTTGGCTCGGTCTCTCAAAACTTGAAGATCTTCACCTGGCGTATTAGGACCAACCTGAGCTCCACCATCAAGTAAATTTCCTTCCGCACGAATTAGATACATTTCAGCTAATCGAATAACGGTGATGTTAGTAAATTGATTTTGATACTTGCCGCTCAAATTTCTGCTTCCATCGGCATAAATAAGCCGGGTCAATCGTTCATCAGAGGGGTCAAACAAATCCATAAACTCTGCCCGAATTCGAATATCGCGTCTTCCATTTAAGTTTCTTGAAGCATAGAAAGTATGAAGATCATTCACTCCATCCTGATTGGTTACCTGAATGGCGAATATATCTTCATCAGAATTAGTTTCAAGATTAAAAGATCTATCAACCCTATCGGCAAGTGAAAAGAAACCGCTTTCAATTACATCATTAGCTTTAATTCTAGCCTGATCATATTCTCTTCGCTGAAGATGAACTCTTGCAAGCATCGCTTTAGCTGCCCATGTTGTTGCGAAAAATCCATTTTCTTCCGGCAAATTCGCTTCAGCATCCTGAAGGTCTGCCAGTATTTGGTCATATACTTCCTCAACTGTATTTCTTGATAGAAAATTAGCGGATGGATTATAAACTAAATTTGTGGCTTCAAGTTTTAGCGGAACGCCAAGATTGATTGCCGGGTTTCCATCATTCCAATCTTTAGCATAGAGCCTGATCAATTCAAAGTAAACAGCTGCTCTGATAAATTTCGCTTCTCCTTCGATAACAGGATCATTGTCAGCTTTATCAAGGTTTGCTAACACTGTGTTAGCAATATTGATAGTTTCGTACCCTTCTGTCCACGTTGCTTCAGCCTGACCGTTATTTGAAGTCATCACCTTTTGCCAAATGTCACGCGGGTCAAAGAATGTGCCACCCCAGGTAATGTCGAAATTGGATCCTAACAAATCGCTGTTCATTTGAATCCAGCCACCGTATAGGTCATCATCGCTTAATCTATCGTAACCTCCAATCAAGAGCGCACTAACAGATGCAGCATCGGTAAGGGCATCCTGCTCAACAACCGAATCCACTGGTTTAATATCAAGATCACAAGAAGTGAACAAAGCAGTGAATAAGAGTATAATAAAAAGTTTATTTATAATTTTCATAGATTCCAAAGTTTAAAATCCAATGTTAATACCAAACATAACCGTCTTAGCTTGTGGTGCAGCATAGAAGTCATTTCCTTGACCAATATTTCCTGCCAGGTAATCTGTATTTACTTCCGGATCGTTAAGATCATATTTTGTGAACGTTAATAGATTTTGTCCAGACACAAATAGGCGTAAACTTGAAAGGTAGAATTTGCTGATTACACTAGATGGAACATTGTACCCCAGGGATAAGGTTTTCAATCTTACGTAAGAAGCATCTTGAATGTAACGAGAAGATTCAAAGTCACCATTTCCGTAAAATAATCTTGCTTCTGGAATGTTTGTGTCATCTCCCGGTTCTCTCCACGCATTCTTCCAGTCGGAAACAAGTTGGTTATCAAAATAAACAAAATCTGCACGTTCGAAGCGGCCTCCTCCATTGTAAGAATCATTGCCGACTACAAATTGGAAAAGGAAACTAAGATCAAAACCTTTGTAAGTGAGCGTGTTATTGATACCACCTATAAAGTCAGGATTAGGATTACCAACTACTTTTCTATCAGCCAGACCATAATCATTTGTTACATATCGATTGCCAAATTTACTAAGCAGAAAAGCTGCACCATCGTCAATTTCAGTTTGATCAGGTGTGCGGTTAAGAAACCAAAGAGCATCTCCATTGTCTGGATTTACTCCGGCAAATTCCTGAACAAAAAATACACCAATGGCTTGACCTTCAACCGCCCGATTTACATATCCTCCTTCGATGATGTTGCCATCGAGGTCTGTAATTTTGTTAATGTTTTTCGCAAAGTTGAAACTTGTTGTCCAGGTAAAGTCTCCAATTAAATTTTGCGTATTAATTACGAATTCAAAGCCTTTATTTTGAAGACTACCCACATTTATAAGTTGAGTTAGGAAACCAGAAACACCAGAGACGTTTGAGTTTAACAACAAATCGTCAGTATTTTTTATGTAATAATCCAGTTCACCTGTTATTCTATTATTGAATAATCCGTAATCAAGTCCAATATCAGTCTGGATAGTTGTCTCCCACTTTAAATTTGGATTGGATAGTTGAGTAGGTGCAATTCCACCTAATTTATCGTAGGTATTACCGCTATATAATCCCAAGCCTGAAAAATTGCCATTGGGTGCATTACCTGTTACTCCATAGCTAGCCCTTAATTTTAGAAAACTGAGTGGCTTTACATCACTAAGAAATGATTCTTCTGAAAGTATCCAACCTGCAGATGCTGCTGGAAAAAATCCATAGCGCTCGTTCTTTCCGAATTTAGAGGATCCATCCATTCGGCCACTGAGGGACAAGAGATACCTGTTGTTAAACTTGTAATTGGCCCTCGCGAAATAAGATAAGAAGGCATAATCTGTGAAGTTTGTTGCTCCTGTTGTAATGACTGAAGCGTTTGTTAAACTCTTGAATGCATCACTTGGAAAAGTTTGCGCTGAAAGATTTGTTGAGCCCCTTGTTACAAATTGATAGCTCATACCAACTGTCAAATCGAGGTCGTGCTTAGTAAGAAAATTCTTTTTGTAACTAAGAAAGTTATTGGTCGAGTAGTTCTGTACTGTAACATCTCTTGATATACCTCCACCGTTTACATTTCCTGTTTGAGAATCAACGGCAGCTCCATCCCAGCGATTTTCGTTTTGTGTAAGTATGTCTAAAGATGCTTCACTTCTAAAGAATAAATCAGGAGTAATATTCAGTTGACCGTAGATGTTTGATATATTTCTAAATACAGTGGTTTCAAAAGACGAATTCTCAGCTTTAATGAGTCCATTAAAATATACGGTTTCTGTATTTAGTGAACCATCACTTAACCGTGCAGGTTGAATAGGAGGTAAGGCCAACAATTGCATGGGTGTGGTAAATTCGTTATCATCACTCAAGCGGTTATTAACTGTTCGTGATAAACTGAAGTTAAAACCAAAGTTGAACTTTTCTGAAGCGGTATTGTCTAAATTAATTCTTGCACTAGTCCGCTCGAGTTGGTCATTAATTAGAATCCCTTTTTGCTTGAGGTGCTGGAGACTAACATAGAACCTGGTCTTTTCATTTCCTCCGCTTGCTGTTACATCGAATTGATTCAAACCTGCGTCATCCTGATAAGCATTATCTGCCCAGTTTTCATTTGTTGTTGAGCTCCAATTCGCCAACTCATAGTCAAGAACTCCGTCAAATGTAAGACCTGGTTCACCGTAAAACTGGTCTCCAAAATCGATCCCGTCTTCTGCTAATGATTTAGCATCAGCATTATCAAAGGCCTCCTTAAAGGCATTGTAATATTCAGTTCCGTTAAGCCAATCTGCAGACCTTGTAGGTTTACTAAACCCAGTTTGAAAACCAACATTGAAACGAGTCTTTCCGCTTTTTCCGCGTTTTGTTGTTATCAAAACAACTCCGTTTGCAGCTCTTGATCCATAAATTGCAGCTGCTGAAGCGTCCTTTAAAATTTCAATGGACTCAATATCATTACTGTTTATTTGCGCTAGAGGATTTGTTGGGGCATCGGTTCCAGACAAGTCATCAGTTGTCGAAACGATCCCATCAATTACATATAGCGGTTCGTTCGAAGCGGATACGGAGGCTGAACCTCGTACTCGAACCTTGATACCCTGACCTAATTTTCCATTACCTGCTTCAACAAAGACTCCAGCAGCACGCCCCTGGATCGCTTGATCAAGTGAGGGGACCGGAACATTTTGAATATCCTTACCGCTAACTTTTGCGATATTACCCGTAAGATCTTCTTTTAATTGGGTTCCGTAACCAACTACCAATACTTCTGATAATTGCGTTGCGTCAGATTGTAGCGACACATCAATAACAGTTCGTGTTCCAATCTCAACCTCTACAGTTGTGTAGCCAATAAAAGAAAAAACCAAAGTATTTTTACCCTCTGGTACACTTACTTTGTATGTGCCATCAGCACCTGTTGCGGTTCCTACGGTGGATCCTTTTACCAAAACGTTTACACCAGGTGCATCCGTTCCATCTTCTGCTGATGTTACTTTTCCTGACACAACCCTTTCTTGTCCGAATCCTGGTATGGAAATACATACCAGCCAGACCACTGTTAACAGTAGATTTTTCTTCATAAAATTTATTTAGGTTAGACTCTACAGCAATATAATAAAAGCCTAACGAGGGGAGTTGCCTTTTATAAAAAATACACCCATTAGTGGTATTCAAAAAAAAGGAAGACGAGTGGATGCTAAGCCCTAAAACAATCGATAAAGGTCAAAAAAATGGAGGATGGGGTTGTTTAATAAGCCCTAACCAGCTTGCCTTCCATATAATTGGCGTACGACCGGTTTACTACTTTCATACCGCCTGGTGTAGGGTAATTTCCTGTGAAGTACCAGTCTCCGCTGTGATGAGGGATGGCTTTGTGTAAATTATCCACAGTTTGAAACACCACTTCAATCTCTGCTTTCATATCGGCAGGGCGAACAATCTCGGATATTTTTGCTGAAATTTCTTCGTCAGTAAAGGGTTCGTACAGAAGCTTTACATAGTTCTGTTGGGTTTCATGACCACGGGCGCGTCTGCATTTCTCATAGACTTCACCTAACAGATAATCTTTTCCATGATCTTTCAACAATTCACGCATAGCGCGAAAAGCAACGAAGTCACCCATCTTGCTCATATCAATTCCATAACAATCCGGAAAACGAATTTGTGGAGCAGATGAAACCACCACAATCTTTTTCGGTTCCAGGCGATCAAGCATCTTTAAAATGCTTTTCTCTAATGTAGTGCCGCGAACAATAGAGTCATCAATTACGACTAATGTATCAATGCCTTTTCGGATTACCTCATACGTTGTATCATACACATGTGCAACCAGCTCATCGCGGTGCTCATCATCGGTAATGAAGGTTCGGAGTTTTACGTCTTTCAATACCAGCTTTTCAATGCGTGGTCTGAACGATAAAATCTCTTCGAGTGAATCCACCGATGGTTTATGATCGATGATAATATCTTTTTGCTTGGCAACCAGGTAATCTTCAATGCCCGCCATCAAGCCATAGAAAGCCGTCTCTGCTGTATTCGGTATGTAGGAGAAAACTGTATTCTTAATATCGAAGTTGATTGAACGAAGTACTTGAGGTACTAATAATCTGCCAAGTTGTTTGCGCTCTTTATAGATATCCGGGTCATTGCCACGAGAGAAATAAATACGTTCGAAACTGCACGATGTTTTTTCTCCTGCCTGAACGATTTGGTGTTGTGCGTATTCACCATTCTTATCAATCACTAAAGCATGTCCGGGCTTTACTTCTTCGATTTGGTTGTAATCAATATTGAAGGCTGTTTTTATTGCAGGCTTTTCTGAAGCTACTACTACAATTTCATCATTCGCATAAAAATAAGCGGGACGTATGCCATTTGGATCGCGAACAACAAAAGCAGATCCTGATCCGATCATACCAGCCATGGTGTAACCACCATCAAAATCTTTACAAGCTCTGCGCAACATGCGCGGCAGATCAATTTCGTTTTCAATGATATCCGACACCTCGCGGTTCGAGAATTTATCTTTATACTTTTCAAAGAGCCCTTGTACTTCTTCATCCAAAAAGTGGCCGATCTTTTCCATCACGGTAACGGTATCTACTTTTTCTTTTGGATGTTGACCTAAACCAACCAGAATATCAAACAACTCGTCAACGTTGGTCATATTAAAGTTACCAGCCATAACCAGGTTTCTGCTTCTCCAGTTATTTTGACGTAAGAATGGATGAACGTTCTCTATATTATTAACTCCGTGTGTGCCGTATCGTAAATGTCCGAGCCAGAGTTCACCGGTAAAGGCTACATTTTCTTTAAGCCATTGCTCGTTTCTGTATTTATCTTTTCCTTCCTTTTGAGCTTTCTTAAATTTCTTGCTGATTTTTCTGAAGAGGTGGGCGACTGGCTGCGGTTTGATTGATCTGTATCGGCTAATGTATCGGTGACCTGATTCGACATCGAGTTTAATGTTGGCAATCCCTGCTCCGTCCTGCCCTCGATTATGCTGTTTTTCCATGAGGATGTACATCTTGTTCATGGCATACATAGAGCCATACTTTTCGATGTAATAGGAGAGAGGCTTTCGCAATCGAATGAGGGCAATGCCGCATTCGTGAAGGATTTGATCGCTCATGTTTCGTTAATGGTTAACCGTTAATGGTTAATGGTTAACGTTAATCCGTATAGGCTACGATTAACAGATAACGATTAACAGATAACGGATTTAAAGCGCAAAGTTAATTTTATTAATCCATCCCATCAACAACCCGGGATTAAAGAAGAGATAGAGTATGCCTATAACCAAGATAAGGCCCAAAAGATTTTCAAACGTAAGAATATTCGTTTTTATGTTGCTTTCCCCACTTTTTATGAAGGCATAGTAGGGGATGCGCAGATAATAGAATAGGGAAACAACGGCATTGAGCAAACCAAAAATAAAAAGACAGAGTAAAATTGATGACCCGTATAACTGATATGATTCCCAAAGCGAAGAAAAAATAAAAAACTTACCCATAAAGCCGGCTGTGGGTGGCAAACCGATGAGGGCAATAAAACCTACCAGCAAAAATAGTAAAGCTAATGGCTGACTTCTTCCAACTCCGCTAAATGAGCTGATCTCATGCATTCCATGTGATTCAAACTGCTGCAAATAAATAAACACAAGAAAATTCATGAGCATGTAAACGGTTGCATAAAACAACATGTAATGAATTCCTTGTGGTAAGAAGGTGGCTACACCAGCTAAAAGAAATCCAGACTGGGCAATGGATGAATAGGCCATCAATCGCTTTACATTCTTTTGCCACAAGGCTGAGAAATTGCCGACCGTTAGTGAAAGTATGGCCACAATACATATAATGATTTGCCACGGATAAGCTGACTGGCTCATTAAGCTTACGGTAAGGATGAATTTCGAAAGCGCGCCAATACCTGCCAACTTAGGCACAACAGAAAAGAAAGCGACCACTGGCATTGATGCCGCTTCATAAACATCAGGGCTCCAGGGATGAAGTGGTGCAGCAGCAATTTTATAAAAGAAACCCACCAACGCCATGAAACCACCAATCAGAAATAGTGGTGGGTTTCTTACCAATTGTTGATGAATGAAAGATGAAAAATCAAGCGAGCCGGTTAGTCCATAAAGAAGGGAAAATCCATATAGCATTACGGCAGAGGCAACTGAACCAAAGAGAAAATACTTTAGGCCACCTTCTGATCCTTTACGCGAAAATGAAAAACCAGCCAATATGTACGAGCTAATCGATATGAGTTCAAGCGAAAGAAAAACCATGATGAGGTTCATGCTCATTACCAGAAGATGCGCACCCAATACTACTGCGAGGATCATTGCATAATATTCTGGAAGATGCTGTTGCTCCTTTTGTTTTCTCCAGGTCATCAATACGGTGAGCATTGTAGCGACATCAATCAGGATTTTAAAGTACCCTGAGAATCCGTCCACTCGAACCATGCCCACAAACAGGGTGACGGGTAAAGTAATTTGTTGCGCTTGAATAATACCAGACCATAGGGACAATGCAACAATTCCTAAACTAGCAAAGCTGAGTAAAGGGAGATTTTCTTTTTTAATCAGGCCGATCAATATAATGAGCAGGATACCAATACTCAGAATAAGTTCAGGAATGAAGAATGAAATACTCATTCGAATCAATTCCAGTTTATCACTCAGTATCTCCACGGATTATGGATTTAGTGTTAAGCTCTTTCCGCTGCTGATGACAAACTCGCTGAAATGTTTTGCGAATGGATCGATGATGTCCATTAGCGGTTGAGGGATAATACCAAAGAATACAGCAGCTAAAGCAAGAGGAATAAGCATGATGTATTCTCGTGTATTCAAATCGAAAATTGAATTTTCTGAAAGGTCTCCTTTCAAATGAAATGGGCCGAAGAACATTCGTTGTAATGTCCACAAGTAATAGGCAGCTCCAAGCACAAGTCCAAGGGTTGCGACTATTGCGAGACTTTCATGAAGAAGTCCGTTAACGCTATTCGATTTGAAGGCTCCTAGAAAAACCATGATCTCGGCAATGAACCCTGAGAAACCAGGTAAGCCCATCGAACCGAAGAATGCAATAACAACAATCACAGTGTACGATTGCATTTTAGTTGATAAGCCAGAATAATTCCCAATCGTGCGATCTTGCGTTCGATCATATAAGACACCAGCAATTAAGAATAACATTGCAGAAATAATTCCATGACTCACCATTTGATAAACAGATCCGGCTACACCTTCTGTTGTTAATGATGCTAATCCCAACAACACAAATCCCATGTGTGATATAGAAGAGTATGCAATCAATCGTTTCAGATCTTTACATGCCAGTGCATTTAATCCGCCATAGATAATGGAAATCACACCCATCAATCCTACAAACCAGCTAAAGTGAAGGGCAGCATCCGGGAAAATCGGAAATGCAATTCGAAGTAAACCGTAACCTCCGATTTTTAGAAGCAATGCGGCAAGTATAACAGAAATTGGCGTAGGCGCTTCCACGTGTGCATCGGGCAACCAGGTATGTAATGGAACCATTGGCAACTTAATAGCAAATCCAAAAAACAAAAGGAGGAATGCCCAATACCTAGCGGGAAAAGGACCGATCATCCAAGTGTTGTGTGGATCAAGAATCGTGTTCGAAACAAAGCGAGTAGAGTCCGCCATGTTCAGCATGTTGAAGCTGTGTACGAGTTGCCCAGGTGCAGACTGGTCACTTACTGAAAGGTATAATCCAATCATCACGATAAGAATGAAGATTGATCCAACCAATGTGTATAAAAAGAATTTAATGGATGCATACTCTCTTCTGGCACCGCCCCACATGGCAATAAGAAAGAACATCGGCAGTAACATAAATTCAAAGAAGAGATAGAACAGTAGAAAATCCAATGCTGTAAAACTTCCGATAATGGCTGCGTTGAGCAATAACAACAGCAGGAAGTAACCTTTTACATTTTTATCAATAGTCCAGGATGATATTGTGGCAATCAGCAGAACAACAACTGATAGTGCGACAAGTGGAAGGTTTAAACCATCAAGACCTACGAAGTATTCTGCTTTTAAAACCCCTAATGATCCCATGTTTATGGTAATCCATGATTGTTTCTCAATCAATTGAATTGTTCCATTAGACTCATATGATTTGAAAATCAGGAGTAGAAAAAATACCTGAAGTATGTTGGCTAAAAGAGTTAATACCTTAAAATAAAGAGCCGACTTGGCTGGAATAAAAATACCCAACAGCGCAGCAACAAGCGGAGTGAAAATGAGTAGCGAGATAAGGTATTGCTGCATGTAACTAGTGATTCAGTTTTGCTTTAATAATTACATTTAAATAATCAGCCAAATTAGAAAAATAATGATTGCGAAAATCGCCCAGAAAATATAAAGCTGGATTTTTCCGCTCTGAAAAGATCGTGTAAACGAACCAATACCTTTTGCCACCCCAGCAACGCCATCAACAGAGCCGTCAATCATAATGCGATCGAACCAATTTGTGAAATGAGCAAGGATAACATTTCCATAGGCAGTAGCATGAATGAAACCATCAATCCATTTTCTATCTACATGATCGGTAAGACTGGCGAGTTGTGTTGTAGGGTTAACAATTAAAACAGTATACACACGATCAAGATGAAAGTTGTTCAGTAACAAAGCTGATTGAATTGATTTGTTTCGAATTATATAGGCTGTAACCAGAGCCAGCATTACCCATAATCCAGAGATAATGGGCATGAGGCTGAAATGAATATGTTTTCCATTACGTAAACCTGTGTAGAGCCAACTTGAATAATCGAACGGATTGATCGAGATGATAAACCACAGTGATGCAAAACCGAGGATAGCCAATGGTGCACGCATCACGAGAGGAGGTTCTACGATTGATTGGTTTATCGTTTTCTTCTCTTCACCCATAAAGACAGACCAGATCATACGGAAAGTATAGAGCACAGTGATAAAAGAAACGATGAATGCATTTGCAAACATGAACCACTTCCAGGAGAACTCATTACCTTTCCAGGATTGCAATGCTGTTAGTATAGCATCCTTGGAAAGGAATCCTGTGAAGAATGGCAAACCTGATAAAGCGCTTCCGCAGAGAATGAAAATCAGAAAGGTGAAAGGTAACTTCTTTCTTAACCCTCCGAGGTTGCGTACATCCTGAACATCGAAGTGACTGTGGCTATGGTGTTGTGCCTGGTGAAGCGAATGAATGATGGATCCAGCTGCCAGAAACAAACCTGCTTTGAAGAAGGCATGTGTAAATAAATGAAGCATTGCTGCTTCGGGCGCACCTGCGCCAATGGCCATCACCATCAAACCCAATTGTGAAATCGTAGAGTAGGCCAATATTTTCTTGATGTCATGTTGAGCAAGTGCAGCGAATGCACTCATGAGAGAAGTGATACCTCCAATAATGATGACGACATCGAGTGCTTGTAGCGTAAACATGAAATGAATACGTGCCAATAAAAATACACCAGCTGCCACCATCGTTGCAGCATGTATAAGTGCTGAAACCGGTGTTGGTCCTTCCATTGCATCAGGCAACCACGTAAGCAAAGGGAATTGTGCAGACTTACCCATCACTCCACAAAAGATGCATAGCGAAGCGGCTGTTTGCCAGGAAAGAATTTCTGTGTTCGAACTGAGTTCAATAATATTAAACGTGTTTTGATTCGCCCAAACAATCATCAAGCCTACCAAAAATCCTACATCTCCAATGCGATTGATTAGAAATGCTTTTGTCGCTGCCGTGGAGGCTTCAACCTTTTCTTTCCAGTGACCGATGAGCATGTAAGAGGAGAAGCCTACCAATTCCCAGAAAATAAAAATCAGCAATAGATTATCAGCAAGCACAATGCCGAGCATGGAGAATGTAAAGAACCCGAGCATAGCAAAATATCTTCTGATGCCAGCATCGCCAACCATGTAGCCTGTTGAGTATAAATGGACAAGAAAAGAAATACCCGTTACAACAATCAACATCAAAGCGGAAATGTTGTTTACTAACAGGCCAATAGTGAAATGAAAATCACCAATAACAAACCAATGTATGTGCCAAACAAAAGGTTCATGTTTCCAAATCGAAAAAAAAACAAAGACAGCGGAAGCCAGGCTCCCCAGTAGCAAGAGCGTGCCAATGAAAGGGACACTCCATGAGTATTTTTCTGAAATGATAAACGAAACGAAGAACGACAATAAGGGAAGTAGCAATGTGATGAGTATGAACAACTCAACTGAAGTAGATTGATATGGTTGAACCGTCTCCATCTTAATCTTTCAATTCATGAAGTTCATCAGGAACAGAAGTTTTATAATCGTGATACACACGAAGTACAAGGGCTAGTCCAACAGCCGCCTCGCTTACGGCAACAATAATGACAAACAAAGCAAAGAATTGTCCATCAAGAGCAGAGGGGTTAAGTTGATTGAAGATAACTAAATTTAAATTGGAAGCATTCAACATTAATTCAATACCCAACAATACCATAATGGCATTTCGTTTCGTAATGATGATGATCAATCCCACGGAGAAGAGCAGGGCACCCAAATACAAAAAATGCTCGAGCGGAAACATCTATACTTTTTTTGATTTAATGGATGATGAAATCACTGCAGCACCAATAAGTGCAATCAAGAGTAATATACCCGCAATTTCAAAGGGCAAAATGAAGTCACTCATCAGTCCGGTGCCGAATGTACGTAGATTGGTTTCAGGTGATGGTTTGACAGTTGAGAATACATTAAATTTTTGAGCTGAAAGAAAATAAATCAGCAAACCAAAAAAAGATAATCCCACCAATGTTCCTGCCAATAGGTTGGCATGCTCAACAACTAAGGACTTGCCCGATATTTTTGATGTGAGCATAATTCCAAAGATGATGACTACTAAAATGCCACCGGCATAAATCAGGATTTGCGTTACTGCGATAAACTCCGCAAAAGCCAATACATATAGACCGGCTAATGCTACAAGACAAGTAATAAGTAACAACGCACCATAAAATACATTGCGAATAAAAATCATACTGATAGCCGACAGTACAGCAACGGCTTCTAAAAAGTAGAATATAAAATTTAGCAAACTCATGCAGATGCGGCTGGTGGTGTTGGTGGTTTCATCTTTGGCTTGAATACAGGTTTTGCTATGGGCTTAACAGTTTCTGTACTTTCTGTTTTTGATTCTGGTGTTGTAGGTTGAGCTTGTGCAGCGATTTTGCTTTTCTGATGTTCTTCAAGAATAGTCTTCTTCTCAACAATTTCAGCCTCCGTCATCTCACCAAATTCAAAATTATGGTCGCGCATGTTGGTTACACTGAAATCAAAAACCTTTGTCATCGTTAAGCATTCTGTTGGGCAAACTGTTGTACAGAGTCCACAGAAGCAGCACTTGCCCATGTCGATGTCAAACTTGGCAGCGTAAATTCTTTTTGGAGTTCCATCTGATGTTTTGCCAATCTCCTCTGTTGCTTTGATGGGTTCGATGTCAATACAATCAACCGGGCAGATTTTAGCGCATTTGTCGCAGACGATGCAATCGTCAATTTCATTATGGAGTCTGTATCGGCCATTGTCGGGCACAGGCTGCATTTCGTATGGATATTGAATGGTTGCAATACCTTCGCGCTCAGCAAAATAATTCGTATTCGAAATAGAAACGATTGGTTGTGTTTTTCTGGCTTTGATTAAATGTCGAAACGTAAGTTTCAATCCACCCAATAATGTGCGTACTGAGGTTGAGATATTACTCCAATATGTGTTGCCTACACTTTCCATAAGGTACTGACAAAAATAGAATGGAAACAGCGAATAGAAGCGATTCGCAAGAGATTATTCTGGTCGAGAACGAAATAGTTTTTGGGCTAACTACCTTTCGGAAGTGTGAAATAAAATGTGCTGCCAACGTTCTCCTCGCTTTCAACCCAGATCTTCCCGCCATTTTTCTCAACAAACTCTTTACAAAGAATCAAACCGAGACCGGTTCCCTTTTCATTTGCTGTTCCGCGTGTGGTATACGGAGCGGTTTTGTCGAACAACATGTTTAATACTTCAGGCTTCATACCCACACCATTGTCGTGAACGGTGATTAAGATCTCATCATTTTTCATTTTGCCCTTGACGGTAACAACTCCACCATCATTTGTAAACTTGAGGGCGTTTGTAATCAGGTTTCGGATGACGAGGTTTACAGTATTTGAATCAGCGAAAGCGATAGTTTGAACAGGCACTTCATTGGCAAGAACAATGTGCTTTCCGTGCACCGAACTTAAGAGTTGAATATTTTCCTCAACAATGCCTCGGACGTCAATTTTTGCAGGCTGCAAGTTCAACTTGTCCATTTGCAACAAAGTCCAGTCGAGAAGATTATTGAGCAATGTTCGAGTGTGATTGAACCTTGCTTTAATCTCTTTTACATGGTTTGGTAATTCTTCGTTGCTAATAGCTCCTTTGTCGAGCAGGTCGAGTAATCCAGCTAACGCATTGATAGGAGAGCGAAGGTCGTGCGAAATGATGGAGAAAAATTTATCTTTTACCTGATTAAGACGCTCCAGTTCTTCGCTGCGAGTCTCCATTTCATCCTGGTGACTTAGTAACAATTTATTGATTTGGCGTCTACGCTGACCACTTCGGTAGACGGATACAAGCAGGATACCACTGAGCGCCATAACAACGACAAGGATATTTCGAACAAAGTCCTTTCTCTTTAATTCACCGCGTTGTTTTGATTGGGCTTCACTTAAGGCTGCAATTTTAGAATCGCGCGCTTCTGTTTCAAACTGAATCTGATCACGGAAAAGTTTTCCCTGCATTTCCTGGCTGAAAAGAGAATCTTCAAGTTGCTTGTAAAGTTTAAAGTATTGAAGGGATTTTTTGAAATCACCCTTCATTTCCCAAAGCGAGGATAAATGACTGTAACATTGGATCTCCAATATCCGGGCATTGAGTTCCTTCGCTATCTCCAGACTTCTTTCTATTTTAATTAACGCTTGCTCATATTTTTTCTCTTTCGAAAAAACAGTTCCTCTGCCTAATTCAAGTTCAGCAAATCCAAATTTATTATCTGTTTTGGTGTGCAGCACTTGTGCAGAATCATAATATGCCAATGCTTTTTCATAATCGCCTTTTGCCAGATAGGCCATGGCAATTTTTGATAGTACGCGTGGTTCCAAGACATACACATCAAGTTTGCGCGTATAATCAAGTGCAGTGGATAAGGTGATGAGTGCTGAATCAATTTCATTTCTCCGAAGCATGACATCGCCAATTTCATCGTAGGCAAACGCAATCCCTTCCTTATCATCTTGTTCCATGCTCATTTTTTTGGAAAGATTCAGATGATCAAGTGCCCGATCGTACTGGCCTAATTCTTTAAACACCCGGCCTACATTATGCAGGGCAACAAGCATCCTGAATTTATGATTGATTAAGCTGGAGATGCGGTACGATTGTGTGAAATAAAAATAGGCATCATCGTATTCGCCTAAATCATAGTAGTCATTACCAATGTTGTTATAATCCCGCGAAATATTTGCACTGTCATTAAGGACAAGAGAATTTTCCAACGAAAGATTGTCATACCTCAATGCGGAGCTATAATCGCCCATGCTAGTGAATAGCAGGCTTATATTTTGGTAGGCTAATATTTTGTAATCGATGAAGTCTACCTTTTCGGCAAGCTCCAGGGCTTCATTTCCGAGATTCCGGCTTTTAACAAAATCAACGTAGTGGTAGACTGCTGAGAGTTGAATAAGCGTGTGGATCTTTGCTGTGTCAGAAAGATTTTCTTTCAATTTGCTCTCCAGGCTATCGATACGATTTTGCCCATGTAAATTGAAAGCTGCTATTGCAAAAAACAGGGTTAGATAAAAATTCCTCACGGGCATTAGATAAAAATTACTTTCCAAAATCCACATAATATAACCAGTGCCAAAGCAAATGGTGTTAAGTATTTCCACGACACAGCCATCAATTGGTCTACTCTAAGCCGTGGGTATGTCCAGCGAATCCACATTTGCAGTGCAACAAAAAGGAAGGCTTTCCCCATCAACCAAAAAATTCCCCAAAGGGTTGACGCCATTGTATTCGGAGCTCCACTTGTCCATTCTGCCAATCGAAGTGAAGCGATGTTGGGTAATGGTGTAGTCCAGCTTCCAAAAAATAATACTGCGCCTAATATACTGACTAAAAGCATCATTCCATACTCACCAAGCATGATTACCAGAAACCGAAACCCCGAATATTCAGTGTGAAAACCGGCCACGATTTCAGATTCCGCTTCGGGCAAATCGAAAGGTGCGCGATTACATTCAGCCAGCGAGGCAATGAAAAAGATGATCCATACCAGGAATAGGATGGGCATTCTGAAGATGTTCCAATTTAAAAATCCTCCAATTGAGGTTGTCTCAATACCAAGTGATGGAATACTGAAGAGGTAATTTGGTTCAGCAGCATAAATGCTTTGTTGGAATGAAATCTCCTGAAGATCCAGGGTCTGACAAACCATACAAACGCAAAGCACGGAAAGCCCAAGCGGAATTTCGTATGAAATAATTTGTGCTACGGAACGCATTGTTCCCAGCATGCTGTATTTGTTGCTTGAGCTCCATCCTGCGATGATAATGCCAATCACATCGAGCGAAACAATGGCCAGTAGAAAGAAAACAGATGTTGATATGCCAGCACCATGCCACGATGGGGCAAGTGGCAGAACGGCAAACCCAGTAAAGATGGAAGCAAAAATGATGAGAGGAGCAACCTTAAAAAGTGGGGATATTGCTTTTGTAGGAACAATGTCCTCCTTCTGCAATGCTTTCAATAAATCGGCAATGGTTTGGGCGATACCATAGTATCCTGTTTCCATTGGGCCTAGCCTGTCTTGTATAAAGGCTGAGACCTTACGCTCGGCATACACGGCAATGACCGTGTAGAAAAGCAGAAAGGGCAATATGAAGACTAAGGTTGTCAGTGTCAGTGGTTAGGGTGACTAAAGTTGGTAAAATATTCGATGCGGAAAATCTAATTTTAAATAAAAACCGTACATCAAACATACGTCATCCATTCCAGAGGGGATATTTTTCAAGGTGAACGGACTGGTGAAAGAACATGCGGGCTGAGGCTTCAAAGGATTCAGTGTAATCCGAAACCAGAAATTGATGGCTTGCTAACGATTGTGGATTCATTAGTGCTTCTTTCTCTAAATAGTCCTTTAGCGCACGTGCTACGATTTCAGATGAATCAAGGATGTTCATTTTGCCTGCATAGAAATTATTTATTTCTTTTTTGATTAAAGGGTAATGTGTGCATGCGAGAATGAGCGCTTCAATGTTTTCCAGTGCCGGGTCGGTGAGGTATTGGGCAATGATCTCATGACTGATTTGATTATTGAAAAAACCTTCTTCGATCATCGGTGCCAATAGGGGAGTAGCAACGGTATGAAGAGTGATGTCTTTTTTTCCTTCGTCAATCTTTTTGGAGTAAACTCCGGATTGAACAGTTCTTTTGGTGCCAATTAAACCTATTCGTTTACCGGCAAACTGATCCAGGACAAAATTCACCATCGGATCAATTACATTGATAATGTGAATATCATTTCGAACATATTCTTTTAGCAAAGCATAAGCAGCTGAAGAGGCTGAGTTACAAGCAATCACAATAACCTTGCATCCTTTTGTTAATAAGATATCGGCAATCTTAATGGAGTAAGCCTGGATGGCAGCTTCAGATTTATCGCCATACGGAAGATGGGCGGTATCGCCAAAATAAATCATGCTTTCGTTGGGCAATAGCTTTGTAATGGCATGAGCCACGGTGAGCCCACCAATGCCACTATCAAAAACACCAATGGGTTGGGATGGAGATAATTTCATACAGCGCAGCAATATACTTTTTCTGTATGAAGCTGTATCAATCTTAAGAAAAGGAAATTGTAAGGATAATTATCTACGAAGCATTGGTTGCTAAACGAGCAACAACCACTTCACGTTGCTCACGATGGTTGCAATAGCTACACTTGTAGTGTTTTAGCAGCAATCCATCTTCTGAATTCGTTGGCGCTTGTTCGATTTCTTCCCGATCAATCTTCATTGTAAAATAACCGCACTCCGAACATTCTTCAGCATGTTGAAAGGCGTGGTATTTTTCAATTTTCTTGAAGCCGGTTTTATCGTCAATCCAGATATCATAATCTACAGAATGAACTTCGCCTTCTGATTTAATATTTTCCAGATGATGTTCTTCTTCTGATTCCGTGAGCTTACGCATTACGTTTCCTTCTGGGGACACACGAGGAGTATTTCGGAGTTTGGTCAATCTTTTTTCTAAAAAGCGAGGGTAATAAATCCTGACTAAACTATAGAAAATCATATAACCGATTATGAAGAAGCAAACAGTAATGCCGAGGCGTACATAGAACCAAAGCATTCGGGTCCCTTCAATTTTGTGTGTAGCAAGGGTATTGGAAAAAAAAGCGGCAGCAAGAAGCAGTGCAATAACAGCATACCAGAAGTACCGAATTTCGTGAAGATTCACATAATCGTACTTCTCTTTGTAGTCTTTTATCTGAAGAACTTTGTATTCGTGATAGAGTATAATTAAAACACTAAAGGCAATGGAGGCGATCACCCCGATGTACATAAATTGATCCCATGAACTAAGATTGATCGAACTGGTTTCCATAGGTTTAGGAGGTTAGGTTTTGTTAAATGTAATAATTTTCAGGATTATATGCTTTGGTTAATCGCTGTATTTTGGGCTCTACTAAAGCCGAAAGGCTGAGAAGATGTTCACGAAAGACAAAAAATGGCAATTCGGAAGATGTGTTTTTGAGCTGCTTGAAACTAAGCTGGTTGCGATTTTTGAAGTATGAAGCAATGGACTTAGTATTACTTTTTAGCCGGATGATTGTATTATTGTGCTTTAATCAACCATTCTATCCGAAACTAAGCTATGGCTAACAATGTATTAAAAGGAAAGCGCGGCATCATCTTCGGTGCACTTGACGAGAATTCAATTGCCTGGAAGACTGCGCTGAAAGTGAAAGAAGAGGGCGGTATGTTTACCCTCACCAACGCCCCTATTGCCATGCGCATGGGTAAAATCAATGAGCTTGCTAAGACCTGCAATGCTGAGGTAATTCCTGCCGATGCTACCTCTGAACCAGAACTCAATGCTCTATTTTCAAAATCAACTGAGGTGTTGGGTGGTAAACTAGACTTCGTTCTTCACTCTATAGGCATGAGCCCAAACATCCGTAAAGGGAAAGAGTATGGCGACATGAATTATGATTGGTATTTAAAGACTCTTGATATATCGGCATTGTCTTTCCATAAAGTAATGCAAACTGCAGAGAAGCTTGATTCGATGAATGAATGGGGTTCTATTGTTGCACTAAGCTACATTGCCGCACAACGTTCATATCCGGATTATACGGATATGGCTCAGGCCAAAGCAATGTTAGAATCTATTGCCCGAAGCTATGGCGCGCGCTTTGCCAAATTGAAAAAGGTTCGTGTTAATACTATTTCGCAGTCGCCAACGAAAACTACAGCAGGGGCTGGAATTTCGGGGTTTGATGTATTCTACGATTTCGCACAAATGATGTCGCCATTGGGAAATGCAACGGCTGAAGATTGTGCCAATTACATTGTGTCTTTGTTCTCTGATTATACCCGCATGGTAACAATGCAGAATTTGATGCACGATGGTGGATTCTCTTCAAGTGGAATTACCGCTGAGCTGATCGAACGCCTGTCAAAGTAATATTGACTTTCCAGGTTCAAGGTTTCGATTTTACGAATTGAGACCTTGAACATGGAACTTTGAACCTATACGATGGTTTCTTTCCCTCCTTGCAAAATCAATCTTGGTCTCAACATTCTGAGCAAAAGATCAGACGGTTATCACAATATTGAAACCTGTTTTTTCACTTTACCATGGACGGATATTTTGGAAATTATTCCTTCCGATGCCTTAACTTTTTCAAGCTCAGGTAACGCCATCCCTGGAAAGGCAGAAGAAAATCTTTGCTTAAAAGCATATTCGCTTTTGAAGAAAGACTTTGACTTGCCGCCCGTTAAGATTCACCTTCATAAAATTATTCCGACAGGTGCTGGGTTAGGTGGAGGATCATCCGATGCAGCATATACTTTACGGCTATTGAATACGATTTTCAAACTGAACATTTCTAATCAAAATCTAATGTCCTACGCTGCTTCTTTGGGTAGCGACTGTGCTTTTTTTATTCAGGACAAGCCTATGTTGGGATCAGGCAGGGGCGAAGTACTGACTGAAATTGAGGTTAATCTGAAAGGGAAATTTTTAGTGGTGGTAAAGCCGGATGTACACGTCTCTACAGCTGAAGCGTATGCTAATGTAAAACCCAACCAATCTGAGTTTTCATTGCAGCATGTTTTAACGACCTACACTTTAAATGATTGGAAGAACGTAGTGAAGAATGATTTTGAAGAATCAGTTTTTAAAAAGTATCCTGAAATCAAACGCATAAAAGAAAAGATGTATTCGCTTGGAGCAATCTACTCTAGCATGAGCGGATCAGGTTCTAGTGTGTTCGGAATTTTTGATTCTCCTCTTGAAGTTGACAAGGATTTCTCAGACCTGACTAATTGGAGTGGTGTTTTAGTTTAGCAGTTGAATTGCATTAAAACCATTTTTTCTTTTTAAAGTAATACAGCATACCTATTACGACTAAGGCCATTACACCTAATATTCCGAAATACCCATAGTGCCAGCGTAGCTCAGGCATGTAATCGAAGTTCATTCCATAAATACCTACAATGAACGTTAGGGGCATGAAGATAGTAGAGAAAACGGTTAGCACTTTCATCACCTCGTTCATTCGGGTGTTCATGGCGTTAATGTGAATATCAAGCAAGCTGGAGGTTAAATCTTTATAGGTATCCAGCGAATCAATGAGGTGAATGACATGATCATATACATCAGAATAATAGCGCAAGTTTTCTTCTTCAATAAATTCAGATTCTCCTTTTATAACTTTACTTAAAGCATCGCGTAACGGATAAACCGCTTTCCGTAAATAGATGAGATCCTTTTTTAATTTTTGAATTCTATTGAAGGTATCATTGGTTGGGTTTTCATATACATTTTCTTCAATCTCTTCTACACTGTCTCCAATTTTATCAAGCACGGAATAGTAGTTTTCAATGATGATGTCGATCAGGCGATACAATAAATAATCTGCCTGTTTCTTTCTCACCTTTCCCAGATCGTTTTTTATTCGATCTCGAAACCCATCAAAAAAATCACCTTCTTTTTCCTGAAATGAAATCAAATAGTTTCTTCCCAATACAAAGCTGATCTGCTCGTATTCAATACCAGAATCATCAATTCGATACAGCATCTTCAAGGTAAAGAAGAAATAATCATCATACTCTTCCGCTTTGGGTCGCTGATCTCCCAGGACATCTTCAATCAATAAATAATGAAGTTGAAAATGGTTCTGTAATTTTTCAATGATATCCTGATTGGTTAGGCCATCCAGGTTAATCCAGTTTACGCGGTCTGGCTTAAGTTCTTTTAGTAACTCATCCGGATTTTTATTGCAATATTTTTCATGCTGTTCCTTGTTATAGGAAATTAATTCCAGAATCAGATTTTCACTTTGAACGTATACCGGATGATCTTTACCTTTAGAATGGCTCATATGCCTAGCGCGCTAGTGTATTATTGTCTTTTATGTGAATCAGTCGTTGTGGGTAGGCCAGTGAAATGCCTGCCAGATCGAACTGAAGTTTGATCGATTTTAATAAATCGCACTTCATATCAAAACCCGTTGTTGGATTAGTAGCCCAAACCCAGGCGCGAAGAAGAAGAGCAGTGTCTGTGATGTTAATCAGCTTAACTTCTACCTTAGGCTCACCTCGATCAATGGCCAGCGGTGTTCGGTTATCTTTGCACTCCGGATGGTGTTCAGCTTCTTGCCTCATAATGATCATTGCCTTATCAATGTCTGAATCGAAGGAGATACCAATTTCAATAAAAATACAAAGTTTTTCTTCGTTGAGACTCGAATTGATAATCGTTTCATTGCTGATCACATTGTTTGGCATTACAATTCTTCGATTTTCAAAATCTTTGATCACGGTATGACGTAACGTGATATCTTCTACATCACCTGAATAAAGCTGACCAACACGGATTCGATCACCGACACTAAACGGTTTGAAGATTACAATGAAGACCCCACTTACAATATTGGAGAAGGCAGATTGCGAGGCAAAACCCACAATGGCTGCGAACACACCAGCACCTGCGAAGATGGCCGTGCCGTAATCATGAAGTGTTGGAATAGACCGAAAGATGACAATGAAAGCAATGACGTAAACAATAAACTCGACAGCGTTTTTTAAGAAGTTGTATTTGGTTGGGTCAACTTTAAGTTTGCTTGAAGCAGTTCTCACAAAACGACCAATGATTAATCGCAATATGCGACCGATAATAAAAGCAATGGCCAACACGATGATGGCAAACAAGACATCATCCCAATAATTGTTCGTCAAATTCATGAACCTAAAGTAACAAAATAACGGTGAGCACAGCATGCGGCTTTGTTGTTTTTGTGTTTCTGATCAAGATGTAATCCGATTCCCTGTGCGCGTCACAATTTTCCAAAGAGCAAGGTAAAATCTACTGATCAATGTGTATACTTGCGCTACATGTCTTTACGCCTTGATGATATAAAAGCCCCGGTGGCCCGGGAGATGGAAGAGTTCGAACAGAAGTTTCGTGCCTCCATGAAAACCAAGGTATTGTTGTTAGACAAGATCATGGGATACATTGTGAAGCGCAAAGGCAAGCAGATGCGCCCCATGTTTGTCTTCCTTAGTGCAGGAACCTGCGGAAAAATTAATGACTCGACCTATCGTGGTGCTTCCCTTATCGAATTGCTTCACACGGCTACGCTCGTTCATGATGATGTCGTAGATGAAGCCGATTATCGCAGAGGTTTCTTTTCGGTTAATGCTTTGTGGAAAAATAAGATTGCGGTTTTGGTTGGCGACTTTCTACTTTCACGTGGATTGATGCTTTCGGTTGAGAATAAAGATTTCAGTTTGCTGAGTATTGTTACAGATGCTGTTCGCGAAATGAGCGAAGGCGAGTTGCTCCAAATAGACAAAGCAAGACGTCTCGATATTAACGAAGAAATCTATTACGAAATCATCCGACAAAAAACAGCTTCGCTTATTGCATCGTGTTGTGCTGTTGGCGCAAGTTCCTCAGGGGCAAGCGAAGAGTTGGTGAAGACCATGCATAAGTTTGGAGAGAAAATCGGCATGGCCTTTCAGATAAAGGACGACCTTTTTGATTTTGGTGATGATGAAATAGGTAAACCGGTTGGCATTGATATTAAAGAAAAAAAAATGACGCTTCCGTTGATTTACGCTTTGTCAAAAGCAACATGGCTGGAGAAGCGCAAGATCATCAGCATCATTAAGAACGAAAGTGAGAAACCAAAAAAAGTAAAAGAGGTAATCTCTTTTGTTAAGAAATCGGGCGGCATTGAGTATGCTCAAGAAGCAATGAATCGCTATCATCAGGAGGCACTACTATTAATCAAAGACTTAGCAGACTCACCATTCAAGCAATCCCTCATTCAACTCGTAGAGTTTACCATTGCCAGAAATAACTAGGTTAAGGTTTTTAACTAAAAAAGCCCCACGAAATTCGTGAGGCCTTTTACCTAACCTAATCTATAAAAAGTAATCAATGTAATACCACACGCGAGCGTCCTGCTTCAAGGACAGCATAGTCTTTCCAATTTTGGAATACAGTTGCTTCTAATTTTTGTACCGCAGGTCCGGTATTTTCCGGATTGAACTTACCCTCAGCGGCCCACCATTTCTTGGCGTTTTCGCGAGCTGTTTGTTTGTCGATATTTTCGAAAAGGTTGATGCAAGAGTCTGAAATCATCCAGGGAGTTTCAATGCCGCTGTATTTTTCAAAAATCATACTGCGCATCTGTGTGCCACTTGACAAATTTTTGAAATGAGAAACCGAATACGAGATGGTTTCAGGTTCGGTCATCACCATATCCCAATATTTTTTAGAGGCCACAACATCGGAAGTAGTAAGTAAATACCCGAATCCGGTCTCAATTTGTTCTTTCGTAATCGGGCATTTTGCCTTCACAGTTGGTTTTTTCTTGCCGAGGAGATTGTCTAGGAATGCCATAACTGTAAAATTTTATTGTGGTAATTGTTTTACTACACCATTAGATACTTGCAAATGGGTGAATAGTTGCATGTAAGACTGAAAAAAGTATAAAAAGGTTACAAACGGCTCGTAATTGATGGGAGCAGTAGCTGTTTTAGTTGAAAAATTAAGGTGGAAAGGTATAACTTAAAGCTTTGGTGATACCTTTGCCTTTTCAAACTTCTCGTATTGTGTTAAAAAGTCTTCTATTTTTTCAATTGGTGGCTTTTTCGCAATGATTTTATGCTTTCTGTCCAGGATATAAAGTGAGGGAGTTGTAATAGCATCATAAAGATCCTGGTAGTTACCAACATAAGTACGTGGACCGTTTACTGTTATCCATGGCATTTTCATCTCTTTTATATAATCCTTCATCTTGGCCATAGAGGTATCAGCACTTACAGCAAATATTTCCACATCCAGTTTTAACTTGTTCTTGTTGTAAAAGTCAACCAGTATCGGGGTCTCTTTTCGGCAATGTCCACAGTCCGGATCGAAGATAAAGAGGATGGTGTATTTTGATTTTATATCGTACATCGAACGTGGTTTCTGGTTTAAGTCCTGCATGATCAGGTTTGCACCTGTTTTACCCACTAAACTTTTGCGTAATCGGTCGGCATGGTCTTTTAGATTCTTTTTGAGCTTTTCATTCACCCAAAAGTTCATTTCCCCTGATCCATAATATTTATCGTACACATTTACATATACTTCATCAAGCCCCATGATTTCAGGCTGTTGATATTTTAACAAGCAGATCCATGCAGCATACTTGTAGGTCTCCTGATTTTTCTTCGCGAGGGCCACAATTTTGTTAATGGCTTTTGTTACGCTGTCAGCTTGTGGTGCGAATAGTTTATCGAGATACTCATTTATTTTATCAGAGTAAATTGGCTTGGGCATCCGAAGGAGAGCATCATCCGCCAGATCAAAATTGTCGAAGAAGTGTTCGCGATACCAACGGAGCTGGAATGTAGAGTCGATTGAACCATCGGCTTTCTTTGGTGGATCAGGAATGGTTATCGGTAGATTCGCTTTAAAGATTCTTGCTGTTAAAGTAGTTGGATGTTTAGCGATTACATCCTTTTGATAAGCCGCAACTTTGTCGTTTATTTTTGCAAAGCCTTCTCGTGCTTCTTTCTTCTTGTCGTCAGTCAGAGTGCTATCCTTAATAATTTTCATGAACGGTTCCGCTTCTTTATGCCGATCCATATTGAAAATCATGTTCTCAAAAAAGATCTTGTTATCAATGTCACCTGTAACATTCATATTTTTAACATAGTCGTCTGACTTGGTATCGAAACTGAAACGCTGAGTTTGGCCGACAACAAATTCCATTATTGGAGTCTTATCCAACACCAACATGTAAACGCCTTGAGGCAGAGGCATTTTTCCATCAAAAGTGAATTCACCCTTGCTATTCACTTTGGCTGTGTCTTTTATATAGGTACTCTCACCATAATGATGGGCGAGATAAGCAGTGGTATCCTTTAATCCCTGAACATTAAATTTTATGTTATAACCCTGTTGGCCGAAACTCGAGGTGGCAATGATAAGTAATAGTGCTATCCGGATAAATCGCATAAAAGATAATTTGATTGATAAAGTTCTGAAAAACATCTGTGGTAATCTATACCATTTTTTAAAAAAAAGTAAATGATCGTTCAGAGCCTTATTCTGGGTTCGTTGGTTTGAAAGGGATGTATTGTAACGCAAGTCTGACGTAAAATATTTCTTTGTTATACAGTTCTTTTGGCAATCACGGTCATCAGTGAACTCTTTGCAAGGTCCTTATTCTTTTGCAAAATGCTTTTCTTACGGAGGGCCGCAACAAAATTTACAGGATTAAGCAATGGTAAGTATTTAGCGAAAGAGGAACTTCCTTTAACTGATTTACTCGCTGGGGGTGAAACCAACTGAAAATGAATGGATCGAAAAAGGTATTCAATTGTTTTTTTAGAGTAATAGTAAAAGTGATCTACATGCCAATAACCCCATTTTTCTTTTTGTATGAAATAATCCAAGGAATCAATATTGCTGGTCTCTACAATAATGAATCCATCTTTATGAAGGTGCTTTGCTAATTCAAGAATAGTCTGCTTCGGGTTTTCCAAATGCTCAATTACATCCCATAAGGCTATAACGCCAAAGTCGTGCGTTCGCAATTTGTTGATGTTATCCAATAACTCAATTTTGAAATTCTCTTTAGCCGCGACAATAGCGGCAGGTGATAATTCAATTCCATCAGCTTGCCATCCATTGTCAAGTGCTGTTTTTACAAAATGCCCCTGGCCTGCACCAAAATCCAAAATTTTTGAATTGGGACACGGAAGACTTTTGATTAGATCAAAGCGAGTTTGGTTTCTGCTAAATATTTGCTGGTGATCCCGATAATAGCTGTGTGATTCAAAACCTTTTGCATTTGAATATGCATTCTCAAAATAAGCAAGCCCCAATTTTTTATCAGGGCGTGGACTTAAAAAAACCAAATCGCAATGTTTGCATTTGGCTACGCTTAAAGGTTCACGTGTAGAAAAACACTTTACGTTTGCAAATGATGTGTAATCCTTTTGTTCGCAATTATTGCAGATCATAAACAGCTAAGAGTTGAACCTTAAATAACCAATTGACCTGCAAGATAGACATGGGATTTGAAATATAAACCGTGACCAAAATTATGAGCTTTTTTCTCTCATTGTCATTTTCTTGGTCTGCCTATTAATTTAGGGTTGAGAAAACTATACTATTATTAACCTTTAGCGTTTGGTAGGTCAGGTATTATCAATCCAGCGGGTGCTATAAACCTTGAACCTGAAAATTTGAACTGTGAACTTTAAACTTTAATCTTGCGCCTTCAACTTCACTATGTCCCTGCAAATTCAACATGTAACGAAGCAATACGACCAGCAAAAGGCGGTTGATGATATTTCGTTTGATGTACAGGAGGGGGAGATCGTTGGTTTTCTTGGCCCCAATGGAGCAGGAAAATCCACCACCATGAAAATGGCAACTTGTTTTTTACCACCAACGTCTGGCAACGTAATCGTGGCCGGATATAACGTAATGGACAATCCCATGGAGGTGAAGAAGGTGACAGGATATTTGCCTGAGCACAATCCGCTCTACCTTGATTTATATGTTCATGAATATCTGGAATTTATTGGCGGATTGTATGGCATTAGGGGTAAGGCGTTGAAGTCGAGGGTAGGCGAGATGATTGAGCGCTGTGGTTTGACACGCGAACAAAACAAAAAGATTGAATCGCTTTCAAAAGGATATAGACAACGAATAGGATTAGCCCAAGCTTTACTTCACGATCCGAAGGTTTTGATTTTGGATGAGCCTACTTCCGGATTAGATCCCAATCAATTGATTGAAATCAGAAAGCTGATCAAAGAAGTAAGCAAAAATAAGACGGTAATTTTCTCAACACACATCATGCAGGAAGTGCAAGCACTCTGTGATCGTGTGGTTGTGATTAATAAAGGAAAAATTGTAGCAGACGATTCTCTTCAAAACCTTTTACAACGAAGCGATGCCGGTGTGTCGGTGATGGTTGAGTTTGAAGGTAATGTGGTCGCAAATGACTTGAGTGTGCTGAAGGGAGTTATTCGCGTGCAGGAATTGTCGAAAGGTAAGTTCTCCGTAGTGGCTGCTTCCGGTGTTGATATCCGGCCGGAGTTGTTTCGCTTTGCTGCGGATAAAAATTTATCATTGGTTGGATTGAAACAAGAAGAAACTTCCCTGGAAAATATTTTCAGAGACCTTACTGTTGCGCCAACGCCAATTGAAAACGAACTGTAATCAGGATAAAATCAGAAATGCTTCAGATACTTTCAAAAGAATTTAAAAGCTTCCTTAACTCGCTCATCGCCTATGTGGTGATTGGAGTTTTTCTGGTGGGCATGGGCTTATTAGCCTGGGTATTTCCGGAAACCTCTATTCTGGATTCCGGTTATGCCGATATGTTTACGCTTTTTTCAATTGCACCTTTTGTTTTTATTTTTTTGGTACCTGCTATTACCATGAGAAGTTTTGCTGAGGAAAGAAAATCGGGAACCATGGAGATGTTATTAACCAAACCACTGAGTGATTGGGATATTATACTTGGAAAATTTCTCGCCAGCTTTCTGCTTGTCCTTTTTGCATTGTTACCGACAGTAGTCTATTACTTTTCAATTTATAGTCTTGGAAATCCAATTGGTAATATTGATACATCGGGTGTGATTGGCTCTTACATTGGTTTGATTTTACTTGCTGCAATATTCTGTGCGGTAGGAATTTTGGCATCAAGCATTACGCCTAATCAAATTGTTGCTTTTGTGTGTGCTGCGTTTTTGTGTTTTATTTTCTTCTCGGGTTTTGATTCGTTGGCATCCCTGAATTTCTTTTCAGCGAATGCACTATTCATAAAACAATTCGGCATTACTTATCACTACGATTCGCTAAGCAAAGGCCTGATCGATTCACGTGATGTATTGTATTTTCTAAGTGTCATTTTCCTGATGCTTTCCATTACCAAACTAATCCTGTGCAGCAGACAATGGTAAACTGGAAAAGCAGAATGTTGGGTGATGTGTTAGTGTTTGCCAATGGATTGGTATTTATAATCCTGATTAATCTTGTTGTATCGAATTACTTTTTCAGAATTGATCTCACTGAAGAGAAACGATACAGCTTAAAAGATCAAACCAAATCCATTCTTCAAAACATTGATGATGATGTGTATGTAGAAGTTTTTCTGGAAGGCGATTTGAATGCAGGCTTCAAGAGATTTCAGAAATCGATCACCGAAACGCTGGAGGAGTTTAGAATTTACTCTAACAACAAAGTAAAATATGTAGTGACTAATCCCACTATCGCGATGAGTCAAAAGGCGCAATCCGAATTTATGGCGGATCTTTCTGCGCGAGGTATTCAACCCACCAATGTAATTGATAAGAAAGATGGACAACGCATTGAGAAAATAATTTTCCCTGGTGTGATCATCTCGTATGGCGGTTTGGAAACCGGAGTAATGTTGTTGAAAGGAAATAAATCTTCATCGCCTGAAGAAGAAATTAATCAATCCATTGAAGGTATTGAGTTCGAATTAGCAAATGCTATCCACAAGCTCACAAATGAAGATCAAAAGCAAATCGGCTTTGTTTCCGGTCACGGTGAATTAGAATCGTTGGATATTGCAGCGTTTCAGCAGGATGCAATGGAAGTGTATGCCATCTCTAAAGTCAACCTTCAGGATCGTGATGCATTAAAGAAGTTGGATGCATTAATTATCGCCAAACCTACTCAGCACTTTTCTCAGAGCGATAAATTTAATCTCGATCAATACATTATGCGAGGAGGAAAGGTAATGTTCCTGATCGATAAGATGAATGCAAGTATGGATAGCGCATCGCGTGAGGACTATTTAGCATTGCCATATGATTTGAATCTTGATGATTTACTTTTTAAGTATGGTGTTCGCATCAATCCCGATCTAATTCAAGATCGAAGTTCTTCGTTCTACCCAGTTGTTACTGGACAAACCGGAGGGAAGCCCAATATGCAACTAATAGAATGGCCATTCTTTCCGCTTATTAATCATTATGCAGATCATCCGATCACAAGAAACTTAGATGCGGTTGTTACAAGATTCATTAGCAGCATTGATACTGTAAAAGCACAAGGTATTTTAAAGACACCATTGATGTTAACATCACAATTCACGCGCACGGTCACAGCTCCTGTAAGTGTAAACGTAAACCAACTGCGAAAAGAAGTAAAACAAGATGATTATACTTTGTCCTCGATACCGACAGGATATTTGCTAGAAGGAAAATTCTCATCGCTCTTCAAAAATAGATTTTTACCTGAGGGCGTTGATCAATCTACTTTTGTGGGAGATGGTAAGTCAACTAAAGTATTGGTGATTGGTGATGGTGATATCATTCGCAATGATGTCAATCCAAGAACGCGAAAAGCGCAGCCGTTGGGTTTTGATCCCTTTACAAATTACACGTTTGCCAACCGCGAGTTTCTGATGAACGCGCTTGCTTACTTAACGGATGAAGGTGGGTTGATACAAGCTCGAAACAAACAAGTCAAGATTCGCCCGCTCAACAGTGAAAAAATAAATTCTGAACGATTGAAGTGGCAGATCATCAACGTGGCACTGCCTATTCTCTTGTTGCTGATGTATGGTGTAGCCCGAGCCTATTGGCGTAAGAAGAAGTTTGCTCAATACTGATATGCAGGAAAAGAAGAACAAACGCTTAGTTATTATTTTGTGTGTGTTGCTCGCAGCAACCGCGGCAGCGTATTGGTATGGCCGCTCTGATAATCAATATGTAATTGATAAAAATCTCTTTCGGAATTTTGATTTGAAAACAGTAGACCAGATTACACTTGAATCCAAAAGTGGAAAAGTGAATTTGAAATTCAACGGATCGAGATGGAAAGTAAACGAGCAGTTTGAAGCGGATGCCAACATGATTGAAGTTCTTTTTGCGACACTTCAACAAGCAGAACCGAAAAGACCCATTGCTAATTCACTTCAGGACTCAACCAATAATGCGCTTGCACAGAATGGTGTAAAGGTGAGTTTGTTCACAGCCGGTAATCCTGTTTATGGTTTTCAAGCGGGCGGTAATCTGCAAAAGACACAAGGTGTTTTTAAAGGGAATGATGACGATCAAAGTTATCAGGTCATTATTCCAGGATATCGCGTTTATGTTTCCGGAATTTTTGAGTTGCAGGAAAAGGATTGGCGCAACAAATTGGTATTTGCTTTTAGCTGGCAAAACTTCCAGCAACTTGATGTTTCCTTTCCGGACAAAGTGCAGGACGATTTTACTGTAGTTTTAGACAAGCAACTTTTTGGAATAAAAGGATTGCCCCAAACCGACACCACGAAGCTGAATGAATTTTTAGATCGCGTGTCGTTCCTTGATGTGGACGAATACCTTCCAACTTCTCCTAGCACGGATAGCCTTTTTACGGGCAAACCGATTCTACAGATAAAGATTACAGACATTGCCAGCAGAACCTATTCTCTTCAGCTGTTTCCATTCGATACGGCACACAACCAGTTCCCGGGTTTAATCAACGGAAACGGCCGGGCAGTTTTCGCTGTCGACAAGGTAAGAGAACTGTTTAAACCTAAACCTTATTTCAGGCCCTGAACATTGATTGTGAATTGAGAATTGCCATTCAAGCTATTAAAGAATCATTCCGGTCAAGTGAAAAAATTATCGGGGAATTTGATAGCTTCTGAGGTCTGAAACGCGGTTTTATTATTCGGTTTTCTTTCTAACTTTACACCCGCTTTTAACGAATCAAACCACTATTTCATGAAGTTTATCGTCAACTCGGCTTACCTGCTTAAGCAGCTATCCAATATCAATGGTGTTATCACCACCAACCCTGTTGTTCCTATCTTGGAAAATTTCTTGTTTGAACTTGATAAAGGAAGCCTCACTGTTACGGCTTCTGATCTTCAAACTTCGATCATCACTGAACTTCAGGTTGAATCGAAAGAGAAAGGTAGCATTGCTGTACCAGCCCGTATTTTGTTGGATACACTAAAGAACCTTCCAGAGCAGCCTGTTACGTTCTCGATTGATGAATCAACCTATAGCATCGAAATCATTTCAGATAATGGTCGCTACAAGTTGTCAGGTGAGAATGCTACTGATTTTCCGAAAGTGCCTTCGGTATCAAATGACTTCTCTGCGGAGATCTCTACGGAAGTTCTTTCACGTGCTATTAACAATACCATATTTGCTACAAGCAGTGACGAACTTCGTCCGGCAATGACAGGTGTTTATGTAAACCTTGGCGATAAGAATACAACCTTCGTTGCAACAGACGGACATCGTTTGGTTCGTTATAGAAGAACGGATGTAAAGTCGGATAATGGCAACGCGATTATCATTCCGCGCAAAGCGTTGAATTTATTGAAGGCAACCTTGCCAACAGAAAATTCTGAGGTAAGTGTAAACTTCAACATGTCGAATGCCTTCTTCAAATTCGGTAATATCAAAATGATTTGCCGATTGATCGATGAGCGTTTCCCTGATTATGACAATGTTATTCCAGCCGTGAATAACATTACCATGACGATTGAGCGCAACGATTTGTTAGGTGCGATGAAACGTATCTCCATCTATGCAAACAAGACTACGCATCAGGTACGTTTGAAAATCACAGGCAGTGAATTACAGATTTCTGCTGAAGACTTAGATTTTTCAAACGAAGCAAACGAGCGTCTTTCATGTGAGCACGATGGTGAGGACATCGAGATTGGTTTCAATGCAAAGTTCCTTATCGAAATGTTAACGAATCTTGATTCAGATAAAATTAAACTTACGATGTCTGCACCGAATAAAGCAGGTGTAATTCTTCCGGTAGATAAAGATGCGGCTGAAGATATATTGATGCTGGTGATGCCAGTGATGTTAAATCAATATGTATAAACATTACGACTTTTCTTTAACTGAGAAGGTTAGGCAATAGTCACCCATAAAGGCCCATGATTTAAATCATGGGCTTTTTTTTAGTCAAATAATAGCTCCTCTTTTCCCCAGCTCAACCACTTCCATCTTCTCTATTTTTGTTTTTTTGATTTCAAATCGAATTATTGTTTTGATCTGATGAAAACCATGATTGCCAGCTGCCCCAGGATTAACATAAAGCATGTTATTAAAATTCGGATCGCGCTTGATTCGCAATATGTGTGAGTGTCCACAAATAAATACCTCAGGAGTTTTTTCTTTTAAAATCTTTTTGATTCGTGGATTGTAATGTGGTGGTGCGCCTCCAATATGTGTCATCCAAATAGTAAGGCCTTCGCAGGTAAAAAAAAGGTCTTCAGGGAATGTATGTTGAATTTCTTTGCTGTCAATGTTTCCATATACAGCGCGAAAGGGTTTGAAGCTTTTGAATTCAGTTATCAAGCTGATTTCTCCAATGTCGCCTGCGTGCCAAACCTCATCACAATCTTTGAAGTATTCAAAGACTTTAGGATCGAGGTAACTGTGTGTATCGGAGATCAGACCAATCTTCATGATGGAAAGTTAATAAACAATATATAATTCGATGACTTGTCTTATACATGACACTTGACAATCAATTTGGTCTATAATTTTGATGCAATTAAACGAAGCGAAATGAATAGACTGATAATTCTATTTTTCATTGCACAGATTAGTGTAACGGTCAGCGCACAGAAAGCAGAAGTCTTCAGCACCTCAGCTGGAGCAATTAAGGGGTATGATCCCGTTGCATACTTCACAGTTGGCAAACCTGTAATGGGCGATCCGAAAATTTCATTTCATTGGAACGATGCAGATTGGTATTTCTCCAGTCAGGAAAATCTCAATGCTTTCAAATCATCGCCTGAAAAGTATGCACCACAATTTGGAGGGTATTGTGCTTACGGTGTTTCTGACAATCACAAGGCGCCAACCGATCCTGACGCGTGGACAATTGTAGACGGCAAACTGTATCTGAACTATAATAAAGATGTAAGAGAATTGTGGAGCAAGGACAAACCTATGCTTATCATGAAGGCCAATGATCTATGGCCAACCATAAAAAATAAGGAGTAGTTTCTATATTATCATCAATGCAAAATCAAAGCATTTCGCTTTTCAGGAATTCAATTCTGCTGTTCTGTAATTGACGTATGTTCCATCAGCCACAGGGCATAAGAAGATTTTCAAACAGGGGCCACTCGTTACCATATTCAAGGGCAAGCTCCTCGTCATATTGGTTAATGAGGCTAATAGGTTGAACGACCTCCTTAACTATTAATCGGATTAATAATGTATCCGAATAATACGAGTTGAAGTATTTAGGGTTTGATTGTAAGTTGGTACATTGTTGATCTTACAATACAACTATGAAGAACATAATTGCCCTGTCGGTTTGTCTTTTGACTTCCCTTTCTCTTTTTGCACAGCAGTCGCAAGTTGCGGTCGATCCTAACGCTACCTTGACCGTTAAGGAAAGGTATGTTCTGATGAAATCGAAATCACAATCGTTTAAAGATTATAAGGTAATTAAAGAATCTGTTTTAGATGGTGTTTGGAAAATTGCACAGGATTCGCTCAACGCGAAAAAGGTTAGTATTGTACAAGCAAAGGATAGCATCAAAAGACTAAACGCTTCGATTCAGAAAGCAAACGCCATTGTCAAGGAAAAAGAAGAGTCATTGGCAGAATTAACACATGCCGGTACCCACGTTACCTTGTTGGGTATGGATGTTCTTAAATCTGTTTTCATTACCATTACCTTCTCCATCATTGCAGGTCTTGTTTTTTTTGCAGTGATTCTGATCGGAAGATTGAAAATGATTCACATCAATCTAAAAGATAAAACCGGATCACTTGATTCTACGCAGCGCGAGTTTGAAGAATACAAACGCAAAGCAATGGAAAAGCAAACCAAGCTTTCGCGCGAACTACAGGACGAACGAAATAAGCAGCAAAATCAAAGGAGCAGCTAATACCAGAAGTCTCTTCTGATATTATTTATTTCCAGGCGTATTCAAATTCATAGTTGCCTGAGCCTATTGCTACCTTCAAATTATTCCCTTCTTTCGTTGATGAGGTAATGGCTTTTAATTTGCCAACGTCAACACCATGCTCTGTAATGACAGACTCAGCTCCTTGAGGAAACATAATGGTAGCCGTTGTATTTGTCGGGATGGCAATGGAAAGTTTGATTACTCCATTCTCTATTCTCCACGAAGACTTTACTAAACCATAACTGGTTTTCAACTCAGCTGAAGCGTTGGTTAGTTTTCCTCCTGGCTTTGGTGCAATAAGAATTTCTTTATAGCCTGGTGCTGCTTCCTGAAGTCCGGCAACGGTGCGGTACATCCAATCGCCTATTGCTCCATAGGCATAATGATTAAATGAATTCATGCCCGGAGTTTGAAATGTGCTATCCGGTTTTATTCCATCCCATCGTTCCCAAATGGTTGTAGCACCCATCTTTACAGGATAAAGCCATGATGGATACGTCTCCTGCATCAACAAACTATAGGCTACATCGGTAGACCCAAATCGGGTAAGTACATCACAGAGATAAGGAGTGCCAAGGAAACCAGTAGTTAAATGATTACCATAGTCTTTTACATTTTGAGCAAGACGTTCTGCTGCTTGTGGTCGTAAATTTTCTGGAAGCATATTAAAATTTAAAGCAAGGACGTAGGCCGTTTGCGTTCCGGCTACAAGCCTTCCGTTACCAGTAAGGTATTCTTTTTGGAATGCATCTTTCACTCGTTTCAACATGCTGGTATAAAGTGCCACATCTTCTTTCTTACCAAGAACATTTGCCGTATTAAGAAGCAATTGTGTTGAATGTGCCCAAAAACATTGCGCGATTAAATATTTGTCGGTCACGGCAGAACGGCCATCGTTATCATCAAAGGGTCTGTAGAAAAGCCAGTCACCAAAATGAAAACCGGTATTCCATAAATCCTGCTTACTACTTTTATCCATGTAGTTTACCCAAGCCTTCATGCTTTCGTATTGATCTTCTAAAATACGTTTATCACCAAACGCCATATACATATTCCATGGAATGATGGTTGCAGCATCCGCCCACCCTGTAGAAGCGGATGCATTTTTATTCAATACATTCGGGATAACAAAAGGTACACGACCATCCTCACCCTGATCGGCAGCTAAATCTTTTAACCATTTGCTAAAGAAGGTTGCTACGTTCATGTTGTATGCAGCTGTTCTTGAAAATGCCTGCGCATCACCTGTCCAGCCGAGGCGCTCATCACGCTGAGGACAATCGGTTGGTACATCAACAAAGTTTCCCTTTTGCCCCCATTGAATGTTATGTTGAAGTTGATTGAGTAGGGGATTTGAACAAGAGAAGCTTCCGGTAGGTGCCATGCCGGAGTACACAGCGGTTGCCATAATGTTTTCTGGTTTTATTTCACCTGGATAGCCTTCAATCTTTACATATCGAAATCCGAAGAAACTAAGATGGGGTTCATAAACTTCTTCTGCGTCTCCTTTGACCGTATACAGAATTTCAGCTTGAGCCGCGCGAAGGTTTTCGGTGTAGAAGTTACCTTCCTTCGTTAGCACTTCTGCGTGTTGAACTTTTATTTTATCTCCAGCCTTACCTTTCACTTTCAATGTGATCCAACCCACAAGGTTCTGTCCGAAGTCAACAACATTTTCACCACTAGGAGTTTTAAAAACTTTGATAGCTTTAAACGTTTCATGTTTTAATACCGGAGGTCCATAGGCCGCGATGAGATTTTCTTTGCTGACATCTAATGTGCGAACACTCAACCAACCCGCGTCATTGAAACCGGATTGAGCCCACCCTTTTTTCTCTAAGCGCGCATCGTATGCTTCACCATAATAAATTCCAGATCTAGTAATGGCACTGGTAGAGCATTTCCACTGATCGTTTGATGTGATTATTTCAGTTGACCCATCTCCATACTTTACTTCAAGTTGAAATAGTAGGCCAAGATTTTTTCCATACACATTTTTATTTCCATCCCATGCTAACCAACCTCTGTACCATCCATCACCCAATAGAACTCCAACGGCATTACTTCCATTGCTTACAAGTGATGTAACATCGTACGTCTGATATTGAAGACGAGTGGTGTAGCTTGTCCAACCTGGAGTGAGGTATTGATTACCGACACGCTTTCCATTTATATGTGCTTCATATAATCCATGAGATGTAATATAGAGTCGGGCAGATTGAATTATTTTTTTTAACTCGAATGAATGACGGAGAAGGGGTGATGGCTGACCAGTACTATCACCCGGTAAGGTTGGCTCAATCCACTTCGCTGACCAATCAGAGGCATTGATCAATCCTATCTCCCAAAACTTCACTTCGCTCCATGCCGATGAATTTCCAGTATTGTCTTTCACCTTCACTTGCCAATAATACCGTTGGCGGGATGCTACTGCTGGTCCGGAGTAAGGAACCAAAACCGATTGGTCTGATTGTACTTCGCCCGATTGCCACAAAATATTCTGACCTTTGATGATTGCCTTTGAATCCAGTCCAACACGAATGGAGTAGCTCGTTTGCTTAACGCCTTGTTGCGTAGAAAGGAGCTTCCAGCTAAAGCGAGGAATCTTTACATCAATACCTACAGGATTATTTTGATACTCGCAGGTTAAGTCATTGACTTGAAGTTTTTGTGCGAGAAGGTTACTGAAGGTTGTGAGGGAAAATAGAAGTGCGATGAAAATTCTCATGGTTGGTAGTTAAGATATGAAAGATACGAAGTTCGTCCCGGCTAACTTCCCTGCTCTATCATGACTACCTCTAAAAACTCAAGTGGAATTGGAAAAATATAAAATTATTGCAAGCTCAATTTCTTATAGATTTCTAAACAAACCCAGGCATCCGTAGCAGCATATTCGAGTTGTTTTTCGGTTAGAGTCGCTGCTTCCCAGTTTGACGTCTGGGCGCTTTTAGAAATGCGGAATCCCAATAGAAGTCCAGCCAGTTTTTTCACACTTTCTACCTGAAGACCTGATGCTTTCGATAAGCTAGCCAGTTCTACAAATCCTGCGGGCTCAAAAGATTTAAGCTTCTGAAGAAATTTAATGTCATCACGAATCGCAACACCAGCCTTTATAATGTTCGGGTTTTGAAAAAGAGAGACTAATTCTTCAGCAAGCCCAGTGTCGTGCAGGCGTATTAGAAATACCTTTTCTGGAATGGCCAGTTGAATAAGAGCTACTTTAAATGATTGTCCTTTTTTAAAACTCGGGCGAGTTTCAGTATCAAAGCCAACCACATCGTGTTTTTCGATTTCGCTCACCATTTTAAAGAGCTTTGCGGAATCTGTAATTACATTGATCTTTCCCGTGAAAGCTTTTAGCGGAAGGCCGTTTAGTTCTTCAGTGGTAATATTGGTTTGACGAGCGCTATCGTCCTGCTTGGGTAAGTGCATCAAAAAATTATTAAAAGCCCAGTTTAAAAAATACGCGTCTTATATTGCCCTCAAGTTAAGTCAAAAAAATCAACTATTTTGAGCCCGCTTAAACCTAAATGGAATGCTAGATTCATTTTTTAGAAAGAAACCCCTCTCGTCCGTTCTGGGCAACCAAGACCCGGTAAATGATGGGCATGGATCGACTGAACTCAATAAAGTGCTGGGGGTACGCGACCTGACCGCTCTTGGAATTGCGGCTGTAATTGGTGCCGGCATATTCTCGACCATTGGCCAAGCTGCTTTTGATGGAGGCCCGGGAGTTATTTTCCTTTTTTTGATTACAGCTGTTACCTGCGGGTTCACTGCACTTTGCTATGCTGAGTTTGCTTCGCGCGTACCGGTTGCAGGAAGTGCCTATACATACTCATATGTAACGTTTGGAGAAATTACAGCCTGGGTTATCGGCTGGGCTTTGATATTGGAATATGGAATTGGCAACGTAGTGGTGTCTATTTCCTGGAGCAGTTACTTTATTAATCTATTAGAAGGCGTAGGCATCCACATGCCAACATGGCTCGCAACCGACCCAACCACTGCTGAGAAAATGTATAAGGTAGCTGTTGCAGCAGGTACTTCGACAGAAGGGTTGGCCTGGACTACAGCACCAGTTATTTCCGGATTTAAATTCATCTGTAATCTTCCGGCATTTATCATCATTATCCTGATCACCATTCTTGCCTTTATCGGTATTCGCGAAAGCAGAAGCAGTGCAAACTTTATGGTGGGTTTGAAGCTTGTTGTACTTGCCGTGCTTGTAGGTATTGGCGTCTTCTACATTAACACCGACAACTGGACACCTTTTATGCCGAATCAATTTACGGGTGTTCTAAAAGGTGTGTCAGCTGTGTTCTTTGCTTACATCGGTTTTGATGCGATCTCTACAACGGCCGAAGAGTGTAAAAATCCCCAACGCGATTTGCCGCGTGGTATGATTTACTCGCTCATTATATGTACAGTGATTTACATCGTTGTAACATTGGTTATTACGGGTATGGTGAATTATGCTGAGTTTGATAACGTGGCCGATCCGCTAGCATACGTATTTGAAAAAATTCATTTAGGCAAGGTGGGGTTCTTCATTTCAGTAAGTGCAGTGGTGGCAGCAACAAGTGTATTGTTGGTATTCCAAATTGGCCAGCCTCGTATTTGGATGAGCATGAGTCGTGATGGTTTGATGCCAAAACGATTTGGTGATATCCATCCAAAATATCAAACGCCAGCGTTCTCAACAATTATAACCGGAATTATCGTAGCAGTACCTTCTCTGTTTGTTGAAAGCGCTTTGATGACGGATCTTACGAGCATCGGAACATTGTTTGCGTTTGCCGTAGTGTGTGGAGGTGTGTTGATGTTGCCGAAGAAAGAAAAAACAAATGAGAAGCGATTCAACTTACCCTACGTTAACGGACAATTTATCGTGCCGATTTTGTTTGCTGTTTTTGTCTATGGGTTTCACGAGCGCGTGATCAGTTCAGTGGCAGAATTCTCTCACGAATCGCACCAGGAAATTTTGTTCCTCATTTTTATGATCATTGCCACTGTTATAACCGTGTATTCATTCTTACGAAAACTTTCACTCATACCTGTGCTGGGTATGTTGTGCTGTTTGTATTTAATGATAGAGATACCGGCTAAAAGCTGGATTGTATTCTTTGGATGGATGGGCTTCGGGCTCGCCATTTATTTTTGTTATGGATATTGGAAGAGTAAGCTGGCGAAGGTTTAATATAAGCATCCTACACCTCTAAGATGTAGGATGCTTAATCTAACAATTTATCAAAGGAGTATTCCTGCCAATCGTCCCTCAACCCATTTAAAAATTATCAAATAATTCCTTTTCTTTGCCCCTTCATCAAAAATCAGAATATGAAAGGTTATCTCTTTTGTTTTATACTATTTATAGGCACCACTGTATTTGCCCAATCAAAGAAGGAATTACAGGCAGAACTAGTCAGTTTGAAAGGTCAACTTTATGATCTTAAAAATCCAAAAGCGATCGATCTAAGCGATAAGCACAAAAAAGCCAGCTACGGTTTGGGTGTGTTAGTTGCCAGCAATTTAAAACCACAAGGCGGTGATTCGCTCGATGTGGAGGCTATCAATGCCGGTATGAGAGATGTGTTTCAAGGAAAGACATTGAAAATTGAACAACAGGAATGTTCAACTATTGTGCAGGCATACATGCAAGCCGCTGGTGAAAAAAGGACCCTTAAAGCAAAGGAAGAAGGAGTGAAGTTTTTAGCAGAAAACAAAACGAAAGAGGGTGTAAAGGTAACGGCCAGTGGTCTTCAATATAAAGTAATAACGGCTGGTGCTGCTACAGGTAAAGTGCCTACTGCTGATGCAAGTGTTACAGTACACTATACAGGTAAGTTAGTGGATGGAACGATGTTCGATAGTTCAGAAGGTCGTGAGCCAGCAGTATTTAAAGCAAACGAAGTTATTCCGGGATGGACTGAAGCATTGCAACTCATGCACGAAGGTGATAAGTGGATGCTTTATATTCCATCAGAACTCGGCTGGGGTGAACAAGGTGCGGGTGAACAAATACCACCGTATTCTGTCGTGATCTTTGAAGTGCAATTAATTAAAGTGAATTAAAATAAATAATTGCCACGAATGCACGAATAAATTTCATTTGTGCATTCGTGGCAATGTCATTTTACTTTTTCCTGTAGCGCTGTCAATGAACAGCAATATTGAGAAGTCATCAGATTGATGCCTTGCTTCAGGAAGTGTTTTAGAATGATGGATTCTTCACCATCACTTTTAAAGGTTGTGTTCAACGGAATTTCTTTCTCTTCGAAATTGTCCTCTGTAAAATTTTCTTTCTGTTTCACCAATACATTTCGGATACCAATTGCCAATTTCTTTTTTACACTGATCGTATTTGAGATTCCAAATAAAACTTCCGGATTGGTTTCGTTCCCGATATTGAAGATGTGGTTTTCTTTTTCATCGAAGAGTTGATTCTCGCAGTGGATGTATAAAATACCTTCTCGTATTTCAATCAAACTGCTTTTGTAAGGATGTCCTTCTGTTAAGGTCTCTGCATAGATTTGTCCGCGTTCATCCAATCCAATAATAAACGGAGCCTTCACCAACGATTCGCTGTTATCTGATTTTGGATAGTAGAGATAATAACTTCCGAGGTAATAATTTTTGATGAGATCCTGTGGCCCGCTTCTTTTGCTTATTCGCCCGACAACGTTTCTAAAAATGCTGGAAGCTTGATTTTTTTTCCAATCGTCCCAGTCACCAATCTCTACAGACAAATAAACCAATAACACATTTAACTTAGTGTCTTTTGCCTTGCCTTTGTTCCAATAACTGTGAAGTGTTTTTGCGCTTATCCAGCTAAACGTTCTGCTGAGTTGTGAAAGGTATTTGATGAAGGCTTCATCGTTGGAAAGTTTATTCTCAAACAGCAGACTTTGAATCTGATCTTTTCCGACGATGAGTTTTTCAGTAATGAGTGAGGGATTTTTAATCGCCTCTTGTGTTACTCTTTTATTAATGCGCCTCGCAATAAATTCAAAAACCGTTCGATTGAATTTCTTCCAATCTAATCCCAGGCCACTGGCTAACAGCTGCTCATTTAATTCAGGGTTAGCCTCAATAGCTTCTTTAATTCTGGAGGGAATCATATCGACAAATCTAATGAATCTGACAAAGATTTGACCGTCAAATGTGCTTAATCTGATTACGGATTTTTAAACACTTGATTTACAGGCCTATTTTGAATTCAAAATATTTATTTGACCGTTTTTTTGGCCGATTTGACATTCTTAGAATTACATACCGCTAAATCAATAAAAACTCAAATAAACTGTTGATCAAACCCCAAACTGCATGAGAAAATTTTACTCCTTACTCTTGGCGTTTATCATACCCCTGTCGGCCCTGGCGCAAACAGACAAGGTTACGGTAAATGGCAAGGTTACCGATCAAGCCGATGGCAGCGCTTTGCCCGGCTTAAGCATTATTGAAAAAGGAACTACGAATGGAGCGACTACCGATATCTCGGGTAAGTTCACTCTTTCGGTATCACCAAATGCAATTCTTGTGTTTTCCTTTATTGGATACAAAACTCAGGAAGTTGAAGTTGGAAACAGAACTACAATTGATATTTCCATGGGGGCAGATGTAGTCCAGCTTCAGGATGTGGTGGTTGTGGGATATGGTACACAACAGAAGAAGGATATAACTGGAGCGATTGGTTCCGTACGGAATAATGAATTTAAAGATCAGCCGACCACTAACATTGCAGGAAACTTGCAGGGTAAAATGGCGGGTGTCAACATTACTTCTGCATCGGGAACTCCAGGAGCTGGAATGTTGGTTAGTATTCGTGGAGCGAGCAATCCATTATATGTAGTGGATGGTGTGCCCATGTTGAGTGAAAGTAATTCATCGCTTGCTACTTCTTTCGATACAGAAGGTAATGTAGTGGGCAGTGGGCAGAACGTTAGCTCGATTGCCGATATCAATCCAAATGATATTGAATCTGTAGACGTAATGAAAGATGCATCTGCTACTGCCATTTACGGAGCACGCGCAGCAAATGGTGTGGTGTTCATCACAACGAAGCGTGGTAAATCCGGTAAAACAAAAATCAATTTCAATTACTATGCTGGCGTTCAGAAGGTAGCGCGTCAGATTGACTTTCTCAACTCCGATGAATTTGTTGCTCTAAGTGAAGAGGCTCGCGCAAATGATTTGGCTTTATACAATAATGATAACACCGTGTTCGGTCCTGACTTTGATCCTTCCGTTCTTACCGATCCATTAAATTATTCTGCTGGCCCGGGTGCAGTCAATACCAACTGGTTAAATGCTGTAACGCAAACCGGAGCGATTCGGAATTATGAACTTTCTGCTTCCGGTGGAGATGCAAAAACAAAGTTCTATGTTGGTGGATCTTATTTTGATCAGGAAGGTGTTGTGATCAACTCATCTTATAAACGCTTAACACTTCGAACCAATCTGGATCATCAAGCAACTGAAAAACTTTCTTTTGGTTTAAGTGCAAGCGTATCACATTCTAATAACAGAAGGAGTTTTAATGATAATACGTATACTGGTATTATCACCAATGCCATTGGTGCATCACCTCTTATGCCCGTATATGACGAGTTTGGTGACTATTCAAACTACGAAGATTATCAAGTTAGTTGGCTATCAGACAATCCTGTTTTGTCAGCGAATGAAATTATTGCCTACACCAATACAAATCGTTTGATCGGCTCTGTCTTTGCTGAATATAAATTTACTCCTGCTTTAAAATTCAGAACAAGTTGGTCAACCGATTACAGCTATGTAAGTGATGATCAGTTTTTCTCGCCTATCACTGCCGATGCTGAAGCAGTGAGTGGAAGAGCATTCAAAGGAAATTTTGAACAGCTAACCTGGCTTAACGAAAACATTCTCACGTTCTCTAAAACATTCAGCGAAGCGCACAATGTTAACGCAGTGGCAGGTTTTACGCTACAAGAATCAAAAGCAGATTATACCTCAATCAACGGACAAGGATTCCCGATAGGCAGTGGTCTTCAAAAAATTTCAAGTGCAGCTATCATTACGAACGGAACCAATTCCTCTACATCGTATGGTTTGGTTTCCTACCTCGCTCGTGTGAATTATGATTACAAAGGAAAGTATTTTGTATCGGCCACTGTTCGGGCTGATGGCTCGTCACGGTTCCCTGTAGATAAACGTTATGCAGTATTCCCATCCTTCTCTGCTGGTTGGGCCATTTCAGAAGAAGACTTCTTTGGCGAAGGAAAAACATTGAACTATTTAAAGCTTCGTGGTAGCTATGGTATTACCGGTGATCAAGAGATCGGGAATTTTCAAAATGTATCGTACTATCAACCGGCCAAGTATAATGGAACATCGGGTTTGAAGCCACGCAACATTGCTGATCCAAATTTAAGTTGGCAGAGCAACGAGCAACTTAATGTTGGTCTCGATTGGGAACTCTTTAATGGTAGAGTAACAGGGTCAATTGATTACTTCAAATCAAATAAAACGAAGTTGCTCAACAACAAAGATATTGCCGGAAGTTCAGGCTTCTCTACCATCACCACAAATGCAGGAGAAATTCAAAACAGTGGATGGGAGTTTACAGTTGGCGCAACACCTATTGTAAATGAAAATTTTAAATGGAATTCGAACTTCAACATTTCTTTCATAAAAAACGAAATCATCAGCTGGCCGAACGATGGACAATTGGTAAGCGCGTACAATGACCTCGCACCAACTCACGTAATGAAAATAGGTCAACCCGTTGGAACATTCTGGGCAGTAAAGTATTTAGGAGTTGACCCTCAAACGGGTGATGCTATGTTTTTTGATCTTCAAACGGCCACAGCGCAAAGCGCCTCTAGTGGTTTAATTGATAGTGATGATGCGATAATGGCAGGTAAAGCCACACCCGATTTTTTTGGTGGTTGGAACAATACATTGAATTACAAAAACTTTGATGCACTTGTTGCATTTCAATATAGTGTAGGCAATGATGTTTATAATTTGATACGGGCTACTTATGAAAATTTAGGTTGGTCGAACGAAGGTGGAGTAGACCAAGTGTATGCAAACAATTGGTCAGGTGTAAAAGATCGTTGGAAGCAGCCGGGTGATAAGACCGATGTTCCGAGAGCATCTTTCATCAATCAGAATTATGTTGAGAACTCAACTATGTTTATTGAGGATGCTTCATTCTTGCGGATACGTACGGTATCACTTGGTTACACTATTAAATCAAAGAATGTAAAATGGTTTGATAGCGTCCGTATTTATGGCCAGGTGCAAAACTTGTATGTCTTCACAAAATACATTGGCTTTGATCCGGAAGTGAGTTCTACGGGTGGAGGTAATCCACAAACGGCAGGTATTGATTATGCTGCTTATCCACAACCACGCACGTTCACTTTTGGTTTTAATCTTGGCTTCTAATCGAACAACAACATGAAAAAGATATATATACTTTTTATCATCACATTATTGATTAGTTCATGTAATGTATTGGATCAGGGTTCTCCGAATGATGTTGCTGAAGACGATGTATTCACTAGTGAGGATGGCGCAAACTCAGCACTGATCGGTTTGTATAATACACTTCAATCACGCGATTATTATGGCGGATATTATCCAATGATGGCGGATGTTTACAGTGATGTGGGCACAGCCGGTGGATTTGATAATGTGTCACTACAAGAACTTAGTGACCTTGGTGTAACATCAGCCAATATTTTTATTCAGCAAACCTGGATTTCAATTTATAATACGATCAACACAGCCAACGCTATCATCAATAATGTTGATGGTATTGATGATGCTGGGTTTACGAATGAAGAACGTGGTCATATTAAAGGACAAGCCCTGGCCATTCGTGCCCTGGCACATTTTGACGTGTTGCGTATGTTTGGTGAGCATTGGGATCAGGCATCTGATTTTGGAATTCCAATTGTGTTAACGAAGCAAGCAGCGAACGATATCGTTGCCAGGAGCACGGTCTCTGAAACATACACCGCTATCTTGGATGACTTAGAAGAAGCCTCTTCATTAATTATGGAAAGTGACAGAAGTCAGTTTTTTGTGAATCCGATTGCTGTAAAGGCATTGGAGGCACGCGTTAATTTATATAAAGGTGATCTTGCGGCAGCAGCAGCATCAGCTACTGAAGTGATTGATGATGGAACATTTCAAATATTGGATGAGACTTCTTTTACACAGATATATGCATCGCCATACGCCTCTTCTGAATCGCTTTTTGAATTGACATTCGATGTACAAAATCGCAGTGCTTATAACTCCATCACGTTCAGCCGTCAGGATGCGTTACGCACAGAAGTATTATGGATTGCTGAAGAAGGGTTGAACGATTTCTTTGCTGCTCGTCCCGGAGATTTGCGTGCTGACTTAGTTGATTTTGTAAATAACGATGGAAGTATTTTGCCCGATGGTCGTTCACAGAAGTATCGCGGTGAAGAATCTCGTAATAACCCGGCATTAATTTTACGAATGGCTGAAATGTATTTAATTCGTGCTGAAGCAGAAGGACGGGTTTCTGGATTAAGTGATCTGAACGAAGTGAGAATTAATCGAGGACTTGCGGCACTCACTGCTGGCGATGTTCCGGATGATGCTTCTTATTTGGATGCATTACTCGATGAACGCAAAGCGGAATTAAATTTTGAAGGACATAGAATGTTTGATCTTGCACGTGCCGGAAAAATAAATGAAGTGCTAGGCATTGACGATGACTTGGGAATTTTCCCCATACCATTCCGCGAGATCACTGCCACGAATGGAGTACTGACGCAGAACCCAGGATATGAGTAGAAGTTATGAGTTAATGGTTAATCGTGAATTGGTTATTGAAAAGATTTCGAAATTCAAATCAACTAACCTAAAACAAATGGCAATTCACGATTAACCTTTAACAATTAACAATTAACAATTAACCGATAACCAATAACAGAATGAGAACCAGATTAGCGAGGTTGGTAAAACAGGCGTTTGAAAAAACGCAAAGTGAACGATACAATTCCAGCAGAAGAGAATTTATTCGCACGAGCGCCTTTGCAACGGCTGCCCTTACGCTGCCATTTGTAAGCTGTACCAGTTCTACTAAACCGGTTGTGGCTGTTGTGGGGGCTGGTATATCAGGATTAACAGCCGCTTATCTTTTGAAGAAGAACGGAATCGATTGTTCTGTTTACGAAGCTTCAAATCGCACAGGTGGACGGGTGCTTACGGTACCTGATGGAGTTGTTCAAGGTTCACACATTGATCTTGGTGCAGAGTTCGTTGATTCTATTCATGATGATATTCTGGCATTATCGAAAGAATTAAATGTAGAGTTGTTGGATATGCGGCCTGATAAATTAATTCCAAAAGCATATTACTTCGAAGGCAAGATGATGTCAGAAAAAGATATCGTGGATGCTCTTCAGCCTTTTGCTGAACAACTTGCAAAAGATGTCGATTCAATTCCTGACATGCACTACAGCAATGCTGATGCATTTCGTGTGCTCGATGAGCACTCCGTAACCTCATATTTGCAAAGTATTGGAATCGGAGGTTGGCTTCTTACATTTTTGGAAATGGCCATGGTGGGTGAGTATGCTATGGAAGCACATGAGCAATCGGCCATTAATTTATTGCACATGCTTGCCATACCGATAACCTACTCAGAGCATTACCACACATTAGGTGATTATCACGAGGTGTATAAGTTTAAAGGAGGGAGTCATTCGTTCACAAAGGCATTGAGCGCTCAAGTTGAAGATCGGGTGAAGTTGGGGTATCAATTAAAAACATTGAACAAAGTTGGTGAAGGCTACGAACTTATTTTTGATGTGAACGGAAAGAAAGAAAATATCAAAGCGGATTATGTATTGCTGGCCATGTCGGTTGGTGTCCTTCGTAAACTCGAAACAAATTTTTCTTTTTCCGAAAGAAAGAAACGATGGATGGATGAAGCAGGATTAGGTAACGCTGTAAAAGTAGCTATGGGTTTTAACGAACGCGTGTGGCGTGAAAAAGGATATCAGGGTTATACGTTTACAGATGTAAACGTCACCGAGTTTTGGGACAGTTCACTTCTTGTTGATATTCCTGCTGGATCATTAACCTTTGCCGGTGGAGGAGATGTAGGAAAAGAATTCGCTGTTCTCTCCAATTCAGAAATACGCGCAAAATGGTTAACTGGTGCAAATAAAATTTTTCCAGGATTAGAAGCGCAGCATAATGGAAAGCTTGCCAAGTTTGTATGGCAAACCTATCCTTTCACCAATGGTAGTTATGTTTCCTACAAGCCAGGTCAGTGGTCTTCCTTTGCAGGTGTTGAAGCCGAGCCCTTTGAAAATATTCTATTTGCCGGTGAGTGCTGCAGTATTGAACATCAAGGCTATATGAATGGCGCTGCAGAAACCGGAAGAAAGGCAGCAGAAGAAATTACGAAGCGGTTATCGGTTAAAAGTTAATCGTGTATTGAGAATATAGTATTTAGAATAGAGAAGAATGATTTGGGATTATTGATTTGCGATTCGAGACCATTGATTTAAAAGACGAACAACTATCAACGAACAACCAAGAACCAACAACGTGTTTAAGTCCATTAACCCATACAACCAATCGATCATTGCAGAATTTCAACTGAATAATGATGGTGCAATTCAAAAGAAATTAGATCTCGCAACGAGTACCTATAAAACCTGGCGAAAAGAAAGTTTCTCCAATCGCGCTGCCTTGATGAATAAGGTTGCACAGCTTCTTCGGCAGAATAAGGAAGAGTATGCCCGAACCATCACTCTTGAAATGGGTAAAGCCATTAATGAGGCACGAGGTGAAGTAGAGAAATGTGCGTCAACTTGTGAATACTTTGCGCAACACAGTGAACGGTTTCTTGCCGACACACCCATAACTACGGAAGCAAAGAGAACGTACATTACCTATCAACCCACAGGAGCTGTGTTTGCAATCATGCCATGGAATTTTCCGTTCTGGCAAGTGTTTCGTTTTGCTATTCCTACGATCATGGCGGGTAATGTAGCAATGCTCAAACATGCTCCTAACGTTTGCCAAACTTCGCTAACGATTGAAAAAATATTTTTAGAAGCTGGTTTCCCGGAAGGTGTATTCCAATCCTTCATTATTGATGTTGACAAAGTAGAAGGTATTATCAATCATGACATTGTACAGGCTGTTACATTAACTGGAAGTGAGTATGCCGGATCACAAGTAGCAGCTCTTGCCGGAAAGTACATTAAGAAGAGTGTTCTCGAACTGGGAGGCAGTGATGCCTTTATTGTTTTAGCGGATGCTGATTTAGAAAAAGCAGCAAAGATTGCATCTCAATCACGAATGCAAAACGCAGGACAAGTATGTATTTCAGCTAAACGTTTTATTGTGCTGGAAAAAGTGAAGGATGAATTTCTAAATCATCTTCAGAAAAATATATCCGCCCTTGTGCAAGGAAATCCACTTGACGAAAAAATTACAACAGGCCCATTAGCTCGTCTCGATTTAGCAGAAAAGTTAGAGAAGCAAATGGAATCTTCAATAAAATCCGGTGCTCACAAAATTATGGGAGGTGAACGCAATGGCTGTAATTATCAACCGGCTTTGGTGGATAATGTAAAACCAGGGATGGTTGCTTTTGAAGAAGAGACATTTGGTCCGATGGCATCCATCATTACTGTGAAAGATGAAAGTGAAGCGATCGCTTTAGCGAATTTAAGTCGTTATGGTTTATCATCATCACTTTGGACTAGCGATTTAGATAAAGCAGCAAGGCTCGCAAAAGAAATTGAGGCAGGTGCTGTGTTTGTAAATTCTCTTGTGCGTTCCGATGCACGTTGGCCGATCGGTGGGGTAAAGAAATCTGGTTATGGTCGTGAACTTGCCGAAATTGGAATTAAAGAATTTATGAATGCGAAGTCTGTTATAATGGACTAACGAAGAACAACTATCAACCAACGAATAGAAGATGAGTAACTCGAAGAATTTAGTGGCGCGAAGAAATGCAATTGTACCGGAAGGCATGGGTATGTTTAGTCCTGCTACAATTGTATCCGGAAAGGGAGCACTGATAAAAGATGCAGATGGAAAAGAATACATTGACTTTGCGGGAGGTATTGGCGTACTCAATGCAGGTCATTGCCCAAAGCCAGTTGTTGATGCCATTGTAAAACAAGCGAAGCAATTAATTCATGCGTGCTTTCCCGTTGCTATCTATGAACAATATGTAGAATTGTGTGAGCAACTTGCTAAACTTTTACCGCATGGTAAATCAACTAAAGTGATGCTGACGAATACTGGCGCTGAAGCAGTTGAGAATGCAATCAAGATTGCACGCCAGGCAACAGGTAAGCAAGGTATCATTTGTTTTACCGGAGGTTTTCACGGTCGCACGTTGTTAGGTATGACGCTTACATCAAAGACAGGTTATAAAATTAACTGCGGACCGTTCGCTCCTGAAGTTTATCGCATTCCGTTTCCTGATTATTATAAACGTAATGATGGTTTGGATATGGATGGATTTGTGAGACGGGAGCTGCAAGCATTTGAAAGCTACCTTCATAATGTAGTCGATGCATCAAACGTTGCCGCTGTTATTCTTGAACTTGTTCAAGGCGAAGGTGGATTCGTTGTTGCTCCTAAAGAATATGTAAAAGGTCTTCATGCCATTTGCAAAGCGAAAGGTATTCTCTTAATAGCTGATGAAGTACAAACGGGTTTTGGCCGCACCGGCAAATGGTCAGCGTATGAGCACTACGATATTATACCTGATATTTCTACATGGGCAAAATCAATGGGCAGTGGCATGCCGATTGGTGCAGTGATTGGTCGTGCAGAAGTAATGGATAAGACAACAAAAGGAACATTAGGTGGAACGTATCCTGGTAATCCTGTTGCGTGTGCCGCTTCGATTGCTACTATTCAATACATGCAGAAAATTAATATCAATGCAAAAGGAGAGAAGGTAGGAAAGACGGTGATGAAATTTTTTAAAGAACTGCAGGAAGAATGCAATGCCATTGGTGATGTGCGAGGCCTTGGTGCGATGGTAGCATTTGAATTGGTAAAGCATAACGATCCCAATCAACCCGATTCAGATTTGTGTAAAGCATTGATCAATGCGTGTGCTGCTAAAGGTTTACTGATCATAAGCGCAGGCACATCCGGCAACGTGGTGCGCGTATTAAGTCCACTTGTAATAACGCCTGCACAATTGCAAGATGGATTAAATATTATCCGCATAACCTTACTAAAATTAACCGGAACAACTCCTAAAAAAGTATCCGCGGTGAAAAAGAAAGCATTGGTAACACCATGAAGGTAACAGACGATATTCGATATCGCAAGAACGTAGGCAATGGTGTTGCCATTATGACAACACAACCTGAACATGCGGAGCAACTGGAGGAGTTGCAGAAGTTGGTGTTTCCTACACTCGCAAAAGATTCGCTCATGCTTAAAGAGCATTACCTCAATCACATTCGGATTTTTCCGGAAGGGCAGTTCGTAGCGGTGAAAGATGGAAAGGTAATCGGCATGACCACCAGCATTCGGTATCATTTGGATATAAATGACAAGCATACCTTTAATGATGTGCTGGATGGTGGATTTTTAAATACCCATCAACCAAATGGAGATTGGCTTTATGGTATGGACATCGGTACCCATCCGGATTATCGCGGACTTGGTATTGCATCTTTCTTATATGATGCGAGACAGGAGACAGTTGTGAAGTTGAAATTGAAAGGTCAATATACCTATGGTATGATGAGTGGCTATGGTGCAATGAAAACCAAGATGACTGCCCAAGAATATTACAAGCAATTACTCGAAGGAAAAATTAAAGACCCAACCGTGACACGCCAATTAAAAAACAAATTCAAACCCTATGGTTTAGTTCCGGGGTATGTTGAAGATCCGGTGTGTGATGGGTATTGTGTGCTTTTAATAAGAGAGAATAGTTAGCGATTTAGAAAGAATTTAGAATTTAGAATAGTGAAGAACGAAATAAAATAAATGCAGAATCTGAAGTCCCTCTCTTCCGGAGAGGGATTTAGGGTGAGGCTTAAGCCAAATAAATATGAACGCTACATTAGAAAAACAAAAAACAATCAACCTTATATCTCCAATCCCAGGCCCAAAAAGTCAGGCAGTTTTAAAACGCAGAGCAGATTCAACACCTGCTGGTTTGGCAAAATCTACTGACGTTGTTGTGGCCGATGCAAAAGGAGCGGTTATAAAAGATGTTGACGGAAATACATTACTGGATTTTGCTGGCGCGATCGGTGTGATGAACATCGGGCATTGTGCTCCTGCAGTAGTGAAGGCAATACAAGAACAGGCGGAAAAATACATTCACACTTGCGCATTGGTAACAACATTTGAACCGATGATTGAATTGTGTGAAATGTTGAATAAGGTAACGCCTGGAAATTTTCCAAAGAAAACTTTGTTGGCAAATTCAGGAAGTGAAGCAGTAGAGAATGCAGTTAATATTTCTCGCTACTTCACAAAGCGAAAAGGAGTAATCTGTTTTGAAGGTGGATATCATGGCCGCACACTACTCACATTAAGTCTTACTTCAAAACATGGCTTGTTCAAAAAAGGATTTGGTCCATTTGGTGGAGATATTTATAGATTGCCATCACCAAATGTTTATCGCAAGCCCGATCAAATGACGGAAGAAGAATACATTGAATTCTCTATTAAAAATTTGCGCAATGCATTGATCAGTCAGGTTGATGTTTCTGATCTTGCTGCAATTCTTATTGAACCGGTTCAAGGCGAAGGAGGTTTTATTCCAATGCCGAAAGCATTTTTACAAGAGATCAGAAATATATGTAATGAATCAGGCGCAGTGATGATCTGCGATGAAATACAAAGCGGATTTGGTCGCACAGGAAAATTATTTGCATGTGAGCATTATGGAATTGCTCCGGATATTATTACAACTGCCAAATCATTAGGTGCAGGATTACCAATTTCAGCAACGGTAGGTAAAGCTGAGATTATGGACTCAGTTCACCTAGGTGGAGTAGGTGGGACATACGGAGGTTCTCCAATTACATGTGCTGCAGCAATTGAAGTGATAAAAGAGATGACGAAACCTTCTTTTATGGAACACACTGATCGTATTGGTAAGATCATGGAAACCAGGCTGGAAGAATGGAAAGAAAAATATTCAATCATTGGAGATGTGCGTGGACTGGGTGCCATGCGATTGGTTGAGTTTGTGAAGGATCGAAAAACCAAAGAACCCAACATGGAGTTGACTATGAAAATTATGAAGGATGCTGTAGCACACGGAATCATTTTAATCCGAGCCGGTTTGTACAGCAATTGTATTCGGTTATTACCTCCGTTGGTTATTACCGAAGCACAACTTCATGAAGGGTTGGATGTATTGGAAGCAGCAATTGAAAGAGGTATGAAAGGCTAATGTGTCGATTATCAATCTGCTGATTTGCAAATTGAATTAATGCTTTCCCCTCTTCTTTTTCCAACACAGCTTGGATGATTGGGCAAAAGTCCCGTAAGGACGAAAGTTTGGTAGACTTAAATTTGTAAAATGAACAAGTCCCGTAGGGACAAAACTTTTTGATGCAGAGTATTTTCTACAACGGAATTATTTTAACGCAAAACAAAAATCAACCTCATGCATCGGCCATGGTGGTTGAAGGCGATAGGATCGTAACAGTAGGTAATGATGCCGATGTTCTAAAACAAAAAGCTTCCGATTCAAAATTAATTGACCTAAAAGGCAAAACCATTCTTCCCGGTTTTAATGATGCACACATTCATGTTTGGAAGGTAGGCCAACTGGAATCTTTCATCATCGATTTGCGTGGAATCGAAAGCATTGAAGCACTTCAGAAAAAAGTAAAAGTATTAACGGATAAACTTCCAGTCGGCACTTGGATAACAGGTCGTGGTTTTAATGAACAAGTTCTGGAGGACAAGCGCATGCCGGTGAAAGAAGATCTTGATGCGATTAGCACCAATCATCCAATTTATTTGATCCGAACCTGTGCGCACATTGCATCAGCAAATACATTGGCCTTGAAAAAGGCAAATGTAAATTCTTCGTCTGTTGCTCCTTCGGGTGGAGTTGTTGGCAAAACTGAAAGTGGGGAACTCACCGGAATATTTTATGAAACAGCGCTAGGTTTGATCACCAAACATATCCCACCACCATCCCATGTTGATTATAAGCACATGATAAAAGCGGGTGCTGAGAAAATGTTGAGCTACGGAATAACAAGTGCTACTGATCCTGCGGTGCATCCTGAGTTGTTGGAAGCTTATCTTGATTTTGATAGAAAAAGAGAGACTTCCCTTCGTTTCAATCTTATGCCGATTCTGTTGCCTGATGGTGGAGCAGAGGCATATCCAGTTCCTGAAAAATATAAATCAGAGAAAATAAAAATTGATACCGTAAAATTTTTTTCTGATGGAGGACTTAGTGGAAAGACGGCTTCGTTAAAACGACCCTATAAAAAATCAAATGACAGAGGAGTATTGCGATTGAAGCGAGATTATTTTTTATCGCTTGCAAGGGCAGCGCAGCAGAAAGGTTTTCGAATTGGTACACATGCCATTGGTGATGTGGCCATTGATCTGGTACTTGATGTGTACAAAGAACTTCATCTTGAATTCGGAAATACCCGCAACCGGATTGAACACTTTGGATTACCTTCCGATGAAAACATAAACGATGTTGCTACTTACGGTTTTGTTCCCGTTCCCCAAACAATCTTCATTGATGAGCTCGGTGAGAATTTCAGAAATTCATTAGATGATGAATATTTGAAACGATGCTATCCCGTTCGCACTTTGCTTGATATGAATATCCCAGTAGCATTTTCAACCGATGCACCAGTGGTAAAAAACATTAATCCCTGGAGTTGCATCAAAGCAGCGATAACTCGCAAGACAAATGCAGGTAATGTAATCTCACCCCAAGAGTCAATCACCATTCAAGAAGCAATTTATGCATACACGATGGGAAGTGCCTTTGCTGAGGGACAAGAAGATATCAAAGGTTCCATTGAGTCAGGTAAGCTTGCTGATTTTATAATAGTCAATAAAAATCCATCACAAATTCCAACAGAACAAATAGACTCTATTCAAGTTGAGGCAACTTATATTGGCGGAGAATGTTTGTATTTAAATCTAATCTCAAATTCACACGATAATGTCAAACTATAAACAATACATCAACGGAGAATGGACTTCAGCATCCAACAATAAAACCTGGGATGTAATTAATCCTGCTACGGAAGAAGTTATTGCAACGGTGCCATTTGGAAATGGTGTTGATTGCCTCGCAGCCATTGATGCAGCAAAAGAAGGATTTAAAATTTGGTCACGCACCAATGCATTTGACCGCGCTGCAATTTTAAAGAAAGCTTCAGCATTGATGCATGAGCGATTGAATGAATATGCAAAGACAACTGTGCTCGAAAGTGGAAAGCCTTTAGCGGAAGCAATAGGAGAGTGGCGCGTCTCTGCTAATTTTTTCGAATGGTTTGCAGAAGAAGGTAAGCGACATGGAGGCAGATTAGTCACAGCTAATCGCAATAACAAACGCATGAGTGTGATTTATCAACCCATTGGTATTGTGGGCGCAATCACAGCGTGGAATTTTCCAGCGTACAATCCAGCACGTTGCTGGGCTGCAGCATTGGGTGCGGGTTGCAGTGTTGTGGCCAAAGCTTCTGAATATACACCACTCACTGCAATGAATATAGTTCAGTGTTTACACGAAGCAGGACTTCCAAAAGGTGTGATGAACCTGATAAATGGTCAGGCTGATCTCATTGGAAAGGAAATGTTAGAAAACCTAGCTGTTCGAAAAATCAGTTTCACAGGAAGTACGCGAGTGGGAAAAATATTAATGGATGGTGCATCCAGGACCAATACACGATTAGCCCTTGAGCTTGGAGGCAATGCACCTGTTCTTGTTTTTCCTGATGTTGATGTGAAGAAAGTTGCTGAGGAATCAGTTTCTGCGAAGCTTAGAAATGCCGGACAGGTTTGTATTGCACCTCAGCGTTATTTAGTTCATGAAGCAATTGCGGATGAATTTCTAAAGCATGCATCGAATCGCATGAAAAATATAAAGGTAGGTTTCGGTTTGGATCAGGAAGTTGATATGGGACCGATGATCAATCTAAATCAACGAACAAACCTGGAAAAGCTTTTAGCAGAGGCAAAGTCTCATGGAGCTGACATTGTTGTCGGAGGTTCACGGGGTGATTTTGCGAAAGGATATTTCCATCAGCCTACGCTAGTTCAAAATACATCAGTAGATAATCCATTATTCAAAAATGAAATCTTTGGACCGATCATGCCAGTCACTACATTCAAATCAACGGATGAGGCATTGCATCTTGCGAATTCAACAGAATACGGATTAGCTTCTTACATTTGGACGAACGATCTTAAGACTTCAATTCATGTTTCCGAGCAGCTAGAGTTTGGTCTGGTTGGCGTGAATGAATGGTATCCACAAGCCTTCGAAGCACCTTTCGGTGGATGGAAGCAAAGTGGAATGGGATATGAATGCGGGGAAGATGGCTTAGTAGAATATATGGAGAAGAAACTGATCAGTATTGGTGGACTTTAAAATGAATAAATTACGAGGTGCGCGGTACAATTTAAATTCGTATCTCGTAATTCGTACCTCGTAAATCTGGACTATGCACGACTACGGCTTACTTACCTTACTACCTGTTCTGGTCGTCATTGTATTGGCAACGATTACCCGATCATCATTCGAGCCATTGGTGATTGGAATTTTGGTGGGATGTGTAATTGCCTACCAGGGAAGTTTTCTGGATATGTTTATTCAACATCTTACAACAGCCCTAACAGACAAAAACAGTGGTTGGGTAATTATCGTCTGCATGTTGTACGGATCCCTAATCACCATGATGATCCGCGGAGGTGGAACCGTTGGCTTTAGTAATTTTCTTTTACGCTTTGTTCACAATAGAAGATCAGCATTAATCTCCGCTTGGATATTAAGCATCTTGATTTTTGTTGATGATTATTTGCATTCGCTAGCAGTTGGAGCAGCAATGAAAAAGATTACTGACAAGTTTAACATCTCGCGCGAGTTGCTGGCTTACGTTGTTCACGCCACATCAGCACCTCTCTGTATTTTACTACCGATCTCCACATGGTCTATTTTCATCAGTGGCATTTTGGAGAAAGAAGGCATTGTCGAGAAAGGACAGGGAATGATTGGTTACATGCACGCGATACCGTATATGGCTTTCGGATTTGTAGGCATCACTTTAGTTTTATTAGTTGCCGTTGGATGGTTTCCAATTATTGGTAAGATGAAAGCTGCAGAGCTGCGTGCATCTACAGGAGTTACCATACCACCAGATGCCAGTCATACGGCTGATGTACAGGAAGAAAACGTTTCTGCCAAATCAAAGCTCAGTTATTTTGTTTTGCCGATGATCGTGTTGATTGCAACTACAGTCTATTTTGATTTCGATGCGCTGAAAGGAGCCCTCATCACCAACTTCTTTGTGTTTGTTTACTTGTTCTTTGATAAGGCACTCACGCTTCGTCAATTGTCTGAATCTATTCTTCACGGATTCAACACCATTCTCTTCCCCATCATTTTAGTAATCCTCGCCTTTGCATTGAAATTAGTGAATGACGATTTGCACTTGGTGCAATATGTAATCGCACATGTTGAACCTTACATGAATCGTGAATTATTTCCGGCCATTGCTTTTCTTACGTTAGCCACAATTGCCTTTCTCACCGGTTCCTCGTGGGACTTATATGTAATTGCCATACCGCTTATGGTACCACTCGCCCGCGCATTGGAAGCCAATGTTTGGGTGGCTGTAAGTGTTGTAGTTTGTGCAGGAGCCTTTGGTTCGAACACCGGCTTCTTCAGTGACTCTACTATATTGTCTGCATCCTCAACCAATTGTCCAACCATGCAGCATGCTCTTACGCAATTGCCTTATGCTTTAATCGCGTTACTTACGTCAGCAGCGGTTTATGTTTTGATAGGGTTTGCTACTGTGTAAGATGTTGGTAACGTTTGATAGTGATTTTACGTGTTGGAAAACTCTAGGATTGCTCCTCCTGCTTTAAGGACTAACCCTCGTTAGTAAAACTTTTTTTGAAGTTCTTGCCATGAACGTTATCATTTACCAAACTTTATCGTTTAATTTTGCAGAAACATAAAAACTAAACTGAATGATTTTCATCTGACGTTCATTTTAAACAACTAAGAAAGAAATTGAAAACATTGATCACCATCCTTCAAGCAGTCTTCTACACTGCTTACCCATCTAAAAGAACCGCATCGTTCTTATCTGCTGCCTGCACGGTGACCAGGCGACCCCGACCCCTACGCTTTGTGCGTATCTGAGTCTCTCATTTGAAAAAATGTTAGCGAACGGCATGTCCAGGACATGGCGTTTATGGCGCGTTTAGTGTCATGGGGCATAATTTATTTACTTCTAATGCAGATTGAAAAGTGGAAAATCATAAACTCATTGTCAGAATAGCAACGTCTGACGATAAAAAATACGCTGAGACTATCACCACAGAGATGGAGGAATCAGCCAAAGCGCGGGGTACCGGTATTGCCAAGCGCTCGCCTGAATACATCGAGAGGAAGATGGATGAAGGCAAGTCTGTTATTGCTACCACGCACGATGGTGTGTGGGTGGGCTTCTGTTACATTGAAGCCTGGGAGCACGGCAAGTACGTGGCCAACTCAGGTTTGATTGTGTCGCCAGCTTTCAGAAAGACGGGTGTCGCTACCGAGATCAAGCAAAAAATATTTGCGCTCTCGCGCGAAAAATATCCCACCTCCAAAATCTTTGGACTCACCACCGGTTTGGCCGTGATGAAGATCAATTCGGATTTAGGTTACGAACCTGTTACCTATTCTGAGTTGACTAACGATGAGGAGTTCTGGAAAGGCTGCAAGAGCTGTGTGAACTACGAAATCCTCATGAGCAAGGAACGGAAGAACTGTATGTGTACTGCCATGCTTTTTGATCCGGAGGAAGCGGCTAAGAAGATTGAAGAGGCTAGAGTAAGAAAAGCCGAGGCGGTGCTTGTTTCAGAAGACGATTCGCATGAACATAAGCGCAAGTTTAAAGGTAACTTTAAGTTGTTCGAGCGCTGGGTTCATTTCAAACAATATGTTCTTCTCAAAACAGTAAGAAGAAAAGATAATGATGAAGGCTCATCGGATAAATCAAAATCATTTCTCAGCATATTTTTCTGGTAAACTATAAAATGAAAAAGAAAGTAGTATTGGCATTTAGTGGTGGATTGGATACATCCTACTGCGTAAAATATTTAGGTGAAGACAAGGGCTATGAAGTCCACACCATTACTGTAAACACGGGCGGTTTTGATGAGGTTGAATTAAAAGCGATTGAAGCACGCGCAAAAAGTTTGGGTGTAGCATCCCATAAGACTGTTGATGAAACAAAGAATTATTACGAAACGGTGATTCGCTTTCTCATCTACGGAAACATATTAAAGAACAATACCTATCCATTGAGTGTGAGTGCAGAACGCATGTCGCAAGCTTTGGCTGTGGCGAACTATGCAAAGGCAATTAAAGCCGATGCAGTAGCACACGGAAGTACAGGGGCGGGAAATGATCAGGTGCGTTTTGATATGGTGTTGAATATTCTGGTGCCTGGTATCGAGATCATTACACCTATTCGTGAATTAAAACTTTCGCGTGAAGAAGAAATCGCTTACCTCAAATCGAAAGGTGTTCAGATGAATTTCGAGAAAGCCATGTACTCTATAAACAAAGGCTTGTGGGGAACATCTGTTGGTGGAAAGGAAACTTTGAATTCATTAGGGATGCTTCCGGAAGAGGCATGGCCAACGCAAGTAACAAAAACTGGAAACGAAGAAGTTATTTTGGATTTTGAGACGGGTGAATTGAGAAAGGTAAATGGGAAAGCATTTGTTCATCCAACCGAAGCGATTCAATACCTTCAAACCATCGCTGGCCCGTATGGAATAGGTCGCGACATACATGTAGGCGATACTATAATTGGAATAAAAGGTCGTGTTGGATTTGAAGCTGCTGCCCCAATGCTCGTGTTGAAAGCGCATCATGCACTTGAGAAACATGTGCTCACCAAATGGCAACTCAGCTGGAAAGATCAGCTTGCTCAATTTTATGGCAACTGGTTGCATGAAGGTCAATACCTTGATCCCATCATGCGCGATATCGAAGCTTTCTTAACCAACTCGCAACAGCAAGTAACCGGTACAGTACATATTCAATTGCATCCATATCGATATCAGGTATTGGGCATTAAGTCAGCGAATGATTTGATGTCTTCGAAGTTTGGTAAATACGGTGAGATGAATTTGGGCTGGACAGGAGATGATGTGAAAGGCTTCACCAAAATCTTTGGAAATCAGGCGATGATTTACCATCAGGTAAAATCAGAGAACGAGAAAGTTTAATTTTTGACGATCAGAGTAATGAAAAAAATACGAGTAGGGATTATTGGTGGTGCAGGTTACACTGGAGGTGAAACAATCCGGTTGTTACTTAACCATCCTCAAGCAGAACTTGTGTTTGTTCACAGCAGAAGCAATGCAGGTAATCCACTCCATACTTCTCATCCGGATCTGAAAGGTGACACAACGCTTACCTTTACGGATAAGATTGAAGAAAATATCGATGTTGTTTTTCTTTGCCTCGGTCATGGAGAAAGCAAAAAGTTCCTAACCGAAAATCCAATCAAAGCTTCTATTAAAATCATCGACTTAAGTCAGGATTTTAGATTAGGTGAACAAGTTGAAGGAAGAGAATTTGTTTATGGTCTTCCGGAAGTAAATCGTGAAGCGATTAAGAATGCATCAAACATAGCAAACCCTGGATGTTTCGCTACTGCTATCCAATTGGCTTTGGCTCCATTAGCAAAGGTTGGTTGGTTAGGTGATGTGTACACAACCGGAATTACAGGCTCAACTGGCGCTGGCCAAAAACTGCAAGACACAACGCACTTCACATGGAGGGCCAATAATATCTCGGCATACAAAACACTGACGCATCAACACATAAAAGAAATCACTAAAACAATTGGGCAACTCCAGTCCGGTTATTCGAAGTTAATCAATTTCATTCCATGGCGAGGTGATTTTACGAGAGGTATTTATGTGAGTTCTTGTATTACTGTTAAAGCATCGCTGGTTGAAGTGGAAAAACTGTATCATGATTTTTATGATGGTCATCCCTTCACAATTCTCTCCCATGAGATGATAGACTTGAAGCAAGTAGTCAATACAAACAAAGCATTGATCGCATTAGAGAAAGAAGGCGACAAACTGGTTGTTCACTCTGCAATTGATAACCTATTGAAAGGAGCATCCGGTCAGGCAGTTCAAAACATGAACTTGATGTTTAGTCTTGAAGAGACAGCCGGACTAAAATTAAAAAGTATTGTTTTTTAGTCAGGCCTTCCCTCTCTTCTGGAGAGGGGCCGGGGGTGAGGCTTAATTTATTTAACACAACATGAAATTATTTGACGTATATCCATTATTCAACATCACTCCAGCGAAAGCACAAGGCTCCTGGCTTTGGGATGATAATGGACAAAAATACCTTGACCTTTATGGTGGTCACGCAGTAATCTCGATAGGTCACTCGCATCCACACTATGTAAAATCGCTGACGGACCAATTGAATAAAATTGCGTTCTATTCAAACAGCGTTCAAAATCCGTTACAAGAAAAATTAGCAGAGAAGCTTGGTTCATTTTCTGGCTATCCGGATTATCAACTTTTCCTCTGTAATTCAGGAGCAGAGGCGAATGAGAATGCATTGAAGCTTGCATCTTTTGTAACCGGGCGAAAAAAAATTATTGCGTTTAAGAAAGCATTTCACGGTCGTACATCAGGTGCCGTAGCCGCTACCGATAATCCAAAGATAGTGGCACCGTTCAATGCCGGTCATGAAATTGTTTTTGTGAACATGAATGACGAAGCTGCTTTAAGTGAAGCACTACAAAACGATGTTGCAGCTGTAATCATTGAAGGTATTCAAGGTGTTGGAGGAATTCAGCTACCAGATGATTCCTTCTTAAAATTTCTTGAAAAGAAATGTAAGGCCAATGGATCATTGTTGATACTTGATGAAATCCAATCAGGCTATGGTCGTACAGGAAAATTCTTTGCGCACCAATACGCAGACATTAAGCCTGATTTGATTACGATGGCCAAGGGCATGGGAAATGGTTTTCCGGTTGGGGGAGTTTTGATTAATGGAGATATCAAACCATGGAGTGGAATGCTCGGTACAACTTTCGGAGGTAATTACCTTGCTGCAGTTGCTTGCCTTTCCGTGTTAGAAGTAATGGAACAGGAAAAGCTTTTGAAGAATGCAGAAACTCTTGGCACATACTGCATTGAAGAACTTAAGAAGATGTCTACATTACTAGATGTTCGTGGTCGCGGGTTGATGATCGGTTTCGATCTTCCAGAGGAAAAGAAATCTGTACGCAACGATCTTTTAATGAAACACAAAATATTCACAGGCGAAGCAAAACCAAACACGATACGCCTTTTACCTTCACTTGCTTTACAAAAAAGTGAAATCGATATTTTCTTAACTGCATTGAAAGAAGAATTAAAATGAAAAATTTTATTTCCGTCCCCAGTGTTTCTGATATTGACAAGTTAGTCAAGAAGGCATTGGCGTATAAAGCAAATCCATATTTGGACAGAGGACTTGGTGCTAACAAGCGTCTTGGTTTATTATTCTTAAATCCAAGTATGCGCACGCGATTGAGCACGCAGTTGGCTGCACAGAATCTTGGAATGGAAGTAATCATCTTCAATGTTGGTCAGGATGGATGGGCATTGGAGTTTGAAGATGAAGCCATCATGAGTGGCAATACGGTAGAGCACGTAAAAGATGCGGCACCCATTCTTGGAAAATATTTTGATGTTCTGGGCATCCGGACATTTCCTTCGTTGCAAAATAAGGTTGATGATTATAGCGAACTGTACATCAATCAATTTATAAAGTATGCTGGTATTCCGGTTGTTAGTTTGGAAAGCGCTACCGTTCATCCACTGCAAAGTTTGACAGATGTAATTACGATCACCGAAACTTTCAAAGAAAAAAGAAGACCGAAGATCGTATTAACATGGGCACCTCATGTGAAGGCTTTGCCTCAATGCGTTGCCAATAGTTTTGCAGAGTGGATCAACAAATGGGATCAGGCAGACTTTGTGATTACGCATCCTGAAGATTACGAGTTGGATGAGCGTTTCACTAAAGGAGCAACGATCACACAAAATCAAACCGAAGCGTTGAAGGATGCGGATTTTGTCTATGTAAAGAACTGGAGTACCTATGTTGACTATGGAAGAATTTATTGCAACGATCCGCAATGGATGATGACCAATAAAAAACTTCAACTTACTAATAACGCAAAGGTAATGCACTGCTTGCCAGTGCGGAGAAATGTAGAATTGAGTGATGAGATTTTGGATGGACCAAATAGTATTGTGACGCAACAGGCATCCAATCGGGTTTGGGCTGCGCAGGCTGTGTTGAGTGATATACTCAATACTAAATAGTCTGGATTTAAGATTGTTGATTATTGACTAGTGATTTGGATTAACGGATAACGATTAAAAGAGCAATGAATAAATTATTCATCATCAAGATTGGAGGTAATGTATTGGACAATCCAACTCAACTGGATTCGTTCCTGAAAAACTTTGCTTCGATTAAAGAACCCAAGATATTAATTCATGGTGGTGGAAAAATTGCAACTAAAATTGGTGATCAGTTAGGTATTGAGTCCAATTATTTAAATGGAAGAAGAATTACGGATGCCGCTACATTGGATCTTGTCACGATGGTGTATGGTGGATTGGTAAACAAACAAATTGTAGCGCAGCTTCAGCAAATGAATTGCAATGCATTGGGCGTAACAGGTGCTGATGGAAACATGATCAAAGCCACGAAACGTCCGGTGAAGGATGTAGATTATGGGTTTGTCGGTGATATTAACACTGACTCAGTAAACACAGCATTACTTTATTTTTTATTGAAGCAAAACACTACCCCTGTTTTTGCTCCCCTCACCCATGCCGATGGAAAGATGTTGAATACAAATGCTGATACCATTGCCTCTGTATTGGCCGTAGCACTCAGCAAACATTTTGATGTGCGATTGATTTTTTGTTTTGAGAAGAAAGGTGTGTTACAAGATGTAAACAACCTGGATTCAGTCATTCGTCATTTACCGAAGCGACTATATACAGAGCTGTTGACAAAACAAGTTTTTGCTGATGGAATTTTGCCTAAGCTTGAAAATGCCTACGCAGCCATTCAAGCAGGTGTGAAGGAAGTATTGATTGGTGAAGCGGGTGATCTGGTGAAAAACACCGGACAAGAAACGGAAGGAACACTAATAACATTATAGAGAACTTCGGGTAACCCATCACTCGAAACTTTAAACTCGATATGACAAAAGAAAATCTTCCTGCGTTAGCATTGAATCTTCTTCAGCGTTTGATCGCTACCCCTTCTTTTAGTAAAGAGGAAGATGAGGTAGCTTCTATTATCGAAGATTTTTTTGAACAACAGGGAGTGCATACCTATCGCAGAGCGAACAATGTATGGGTAAAGAATAAATATTTCAACGCAGACAAACCCACTGTATTGTTAAACTCTCATCATGATACAGTTCGACCAAATCCAGGTTACACAAGAGATCCATTCAAACCAGAAATTGTCGATGGTAAGCTTTTTGGATTAGGGAGTAATGACGCTGGTGGACCATTGGTTTCATTGATCTGCACATTTTTACATTACTACGATCGAAGTGATCTGAAATATAATATTGTAATGGCTGCAACTGCTGAAGAAGAAATTTCCGGAACAGGTGGGGTGGAGAGTATTTGGTCGGCATTAACGCCAATTGATTTTGCCATTGTAGGTGAGCCTACACTCTGCGATATCGCAACAGCGGAAAAAGGTTTAATGGTGTTGGATTGTATAGCGAAAGGTAAGCCGGGTCATGCAGCACGCGAAGAAGGAATTAATGCAATCTATGTCGCGCTTCCGGACATTGAATGGTTTAGAACATATCAATACCCAAAAGTTTCAAATACGTTGGGCAAAATGAAGATGTCTGTTACGATTATTAATTCTGGTAGTCAGCACAATGTTGTTCCATCAGAATGTAAGTTTACCGTTGATGTTCGTGTTACCGATGAATATTCATTAGAAGAAGCATTGGAAATAATTAAGCAGCATGTTGCCTGTGACGTAACGCCTCGTTCACTTCGCATGCGGTCTTCAGGTATCGCATTGGATCATCCTTTGGTGCAGTCCGCGAATAAACTTGGACTTAAATCATACGGCTCACCAACTACATCTGATCAGGCTATGATACCGGTTCCATCTGTAAAGATTGGCCCTGGTGATTCAGCTCGTTCACATTCGGCTGATGAGTTTATTTATGTGGATGAGATAGCAAAGGGAATTGATACGTATATTCGATTGCTTGAAAATGTAATTGTTTAAAAGAAGTTCTTGGAAACGAGGAAGATATAAATATATCGCAGAGGGCGCTAAGGTTCGCAGAGGATTTTCTTGAAGGTTGAATTATCTTTAAAGAATGGGTTTGACTCTGCGTATCTCTGCGCCCTCTGCGGTTAAGAATTATTTAAAATAGCAGCACATGAAACTCTGGCAAAAAGATAAAGCATCATTATTAGAGGTAGAGAAATTTACCGTTGGTAAAGATCAGGAGATGGATATGTATCTGGCGCGCTTTGATGTGCTGGGATCACTTGCCCATATTTCGATGCTTGAGTCCATTGGACTGTTGACTACTGCTGAATTGAAATTACTTTCTGTAGAGCTAAAGAATATTTACAAGAGAATTGAGTCTGGAAATTTTAAGGTTGAAGAAAGGGTAGAGGACATTCATTCACAAGTTGAATTGGAACTAACCCGAGTGCTTGGTGACGTTGGAAAGAAGATTCATAGCGGCCGGTCCCGCAATGATCAGGTGTTGGTAGATGTCAAATTATTTTTACGTACTGAGATAAAGGAAATTGTTGAAGCAGTTAATGTCTTGTTTGAACTTCTCCTTCAACAAAGTGAGAAATATAAAAATCATCTTTTGCCCGGTTATACTCATTTGCAATTGGCCATGCCATCATCGTTTGGTTTGTGGTTTGGAGCTTACGCTGAGAGTTTAGTTGATGATATCGTTATACTTGAAGCAGCGTATCGCATCGTAAATAAAAACCCGTTGGGATCAGCAGCGGGATATGGCTCATCATTTCCACTGAATCGCAAGATGACCACCACATTGTTGGGCTTTGATGATTTGAATTACAATGTAGTGTACGCTCAAATGGGAAGAGGCAAGGCAGAGCGGATTGTAGCAAGTTCACTATCAAACATTGCTGCTACATTGGCAAAACTATCAATGGATGCCTGTCTTTTCTTAAATCAGAATTTTGGATTCATTCGTTTTCCGGATGAGTTGACCACAGGCTCCAGCATCATGCCTCATAAAAAGAATCCGGATGTTTTTGAATTAATCCGTGGTAGATGTAATCAAATTATTGCTTTACCTTATGACATTGCTTTGCTTACGGCAAATCTTCCTTCGGGATATCATCGCGATATGCAGTTGTTAAAAGAAAAGCTTTTTCCTGCAATCCAAAGTCTGAAGGATTGTCTCGGCATGGCACATTTAATGTTGAATAATATTGAAGTGAAGGAAAATATCCTCGAGGATGAAAAGTATAAATTCTTGTTCAGCGTTGAAGAGGTGAATAAACTCGTGCTGAATGGAATTCCGTTCCGTGATGCCTACAAGCAAGTTGGGAACGCTATTGAGAAAGGAGCCTTCACGTATTCAACTGAATTGAATCATACACATGAGGGAAGTATTGGTAATCTTTGCCTTAATGAGATTTCCGTGATGATGAAAGACGTTTGCCAAAAGTTCGCTTTTGAAAATATAGAGAATGCTGAACGCAAATTGCTGAAGTAGGCACTAATTCCAGCCTGTTGTATTTAACATTTTGTTACTTTGCATTTCTTTAAAATCAGATCCGTATGCCAGCATTGGAAATTCCAACCCGTCCAACCCGTAAATTTTTACCTGAAGATTTCTCCGTTTCGTCATGGGATGTATTGAAGCCTTTCTTTGATAATCTATTAGAGAGGAACCTGAACTCGGTTGGTGATTTAAAAAAATGGTTTCAGGATAGAAGCGAGTTGGAATCCGTTATTGGAGAAGACATGGCCTGGCGCTATATCAACATGACTTGCTACACAGAGAATGAAGTGTATAAAAAGGCATATCAGGATTTCGTGCAAAACATTCAACCACAAATTGCACCGGTTTCCGATCAGTTGAATAAGAAGGCGGCATCATCTTCTTTCCTCCAGGAGCTTGCTCATCTTGAAGGCTACGACATTATGATTCGCAGTCTGAAAAAGGAAATTGAAATTTTCCGTGAAGCGAACGTGCCGTTGTATACTGAGATCAACACCGAAACACAAAAATATGCCGAACTATCCGGAGCCATGATGGTAACGATAGATGACAAAGAGTTAACGCTTCAACAAGCTTCAGTTTTATTAATGTCAACCGACAGAAAGAAGAGAGAAGAGGTGTACCATAAAATAGTAGAAAGAAGGCTACAAGATAAAGAGACATTGGATTCTCTTTTCTCTACGCTTATCAAACTTCGTCACCAGGTTTCAGTTAATGCAGATTTTAAAAACTTTCGTGACTACATGTTCAAGTCGCTTGGCCGATTTGATTACACGTCAAAAGACTGTTTTAATTTTCACGATGCCATTGAGCATGAAGTAATGCCTATGCTAAATCAACTTGCGTTGGAAAGAAAGGTGGCACTGAAAGTACCTGACTTAAGACCCTGGGATAAAGCGGTTGATCCGGAAGGACGTGAAGCATTGAAACCCTTCACTAACGGAAAGGAGTTAACAGATAAAACTATTGAAGTTTTTAAAAGAATCGATCCTTTCCTAGGTCAGTGTTTGTCCATCATGAAAGAAATGGGTCATCTTGATTTGGAATCAAGGAAAGGAAAAGCTCCCGGTGGATATAACTATCCATTGGCTGAAATTGGCGTTCCCTTTATTTTCATGAATGCCACGTCTACTTTACGTGATATGGTAACGATCATGCACGAAGGTGGTCATGCTATTCACAATTTTCTCACGCGTGATTTAGATCTGAACGATTTTAAATCAACACCATCAGAAGTAGCAGAACTTGCATCGATGTCGATGGAATTAATTTCAATGGATCATTGGAATGTATTCTTTACGGATGAAGCGGAGTTGAAACGAGCAAAGCGCGAGCACCTCGAAGATATAATTGAGACATTACCTTGGGTTGCTACAATTGATCAGTATCAACATTGGTTGTATGAAAATCCCGGTCATAGTTTAGAAACCAGAAGAGAAAAGTGGAATGAAATCTTCGATCGCTTTGCCGATACAGTAACGGATTGGTCAGGTTTACAATCAGCAAAGGATTACCTCTGGCAAAAGCAGTTGCATTTGTATGAAGTACCCTTCTATTATATTGAGTATGGTATGGCACAATTAGGTGCCGTTGCTGTGTGGCGTAATTTCAGAAATGACAATTCGAAAGGTTTGCAAGGCTATCAGAATGCATTGAAGTTAGGGTACTTGCGTTCAATACCTGAAATCTATAAAGCAGCCAATATTAAATTTGATTTTAGCCGCGAATACATTCACGAACTGATGGCGTTTGTGCAGGATGAATTGAAGAAGATCTAGGAGCCTCGGCTCTTGTCAAGGAGATCACTAAGCTGTTTAGCTTCTGTTTCGCTAAGCGATAAGATATGATCCATATCCTCTTGTTGCTTATCAATGGCTTTTAGAAGAGTAAGGCCCTCTTCTGTAATGCTCACATCGGCAGCACGTCTGTCGTTAGGACACGCTTTTTTTACAATTAAATTTTTGCTCACCAATCGATCTAGAAGCCTGGAAACATCCGAGTTCTTATCCAGCATGCGCGCTTTTATTTCGGTAGCCGAAATAGTTTTTGGATGCTGACCTTTTAAGATTCGAAGAATATTAAACTGTTGCCCTGTAATATTATGGGGCTTGAAAAAATCCTGTTGACGACTAGTCAGCCAGTTTGCAGTATAAATGAGATTGATCACCGCCTTTTGATGTTGGCTTGAAAATTTTTCCTGCTTTATTTCGGATTCAATATTCATATTGAAAAAAAAGACTCCCGCTAATATCGGGAGTCTTTTTCATCTTTTAAGCTTTATCTTTATTAAGCTCAACTTTTACAATCAATTCCACTTCGTCACCCACTACAAGTCCACCCGCTTCGATGGTTTTGTCCCACTTCAATCCGTAGTCCATACGCTTAACTTTACCAGTCAATTTAAATCCGGCCTTCTGACCGCCAAATGCATTTACTGTTCCACCGTATGTAACATCAAATGAAACGTCCTTTGTAACGTCACGCATCGTAAGTTTTCCTTTCAAAACATACTTACCACCTTCTTTCGTTAACGTTCCTTTGAATTTTATATCCGGGAATTTTTCCGCGTTGAAGAAATCATCAGACTTTAAGTGGCCATCACGCTTCTCATTATCTGTGTTGATTGAAGCTACCTTTGCAGTAAACTCTACATCAGCACCGTTGAAATCTTCAGACTTGCTAGTCACCTTAGCATCAAAATCCTTGAAAACACCTTCAGTTTCAGCAACCACCATGTGTGTTGCACTGAAGCCTACCTTTGAATGACCTTTGTCAATTGACCATGTTGTTTGTGCGAATGTGGTTCCTGCAAGGAATAACACCGCGAATAATCCTGTAATTTTTTTCATGATTTGGTTTTTGAATTTGTTGATGCAAGTATAACGCTAGATTGCATATAGATGTTTAAACAAATAATATTTTATTTGTAATTATCTGATAATCAGTTACAATGATTTCGTTGTAAGCTCGATTTTCAATCAAATCGAATATTTATAGCCAATCTGATGGCCTTAAAAATTGGACTTAAAGCTTTAAGTAGAAATCCTTTGTAAGATTTTTATAATCCTCCGTCCACTGATCAGCCTTCGAATAATGGATGATCTCACCTTCTTCCTTTTTGGTTGATTGAAGTTGAAATTCTAATAACCAACGCTCAATCGGTTTTTCTCCTCGCGGACGAAAGCTCCATTGTCGTGAACAAAACAGAGAATGCTGTTTTGCCAAATCAATAAATTCAAGTCCTTCAATGTAAGGTATGATGAGATTAAATTTTCCATCGGGTTTAAGTAATCGAACAACAGATGAAAGCAATTCAGTAAAGTCTAGTGAAATGGTGTGTCGGGTTTGTAAACGTTTTTTATCAGGAGGCTGAAAACTGTTATTGAAATAAGGAGGATTACTAGCAATCAGATCATATTTGAGTTCAGATGTAAAGTGTTGGATTGGAAGCTCATGAACGGAAATGCGATTTGGCCAAGGAGAGTTTAAGATATTTTCTTTTGCCTGCAAGGCATCATGATGTTCAATTTCTACGGCATCAATATGTACATCTTCAGATGCACGTTGCGCTAACATCAATGCAATCACACCAGAACCAGATCCAATATCAAGTATTCGATTTACCTGATTTACATTTACCCAAGCACCCAGTAGCACAGCATCAGTACCTACCTTCATGGTACACCGATCATGATGCACAACAAATTGTTTGAATTGAAAAGAATTGTTGCTGATTTTCTTTTTCACTAAAGGAAGTGGGAATAGCGTGTGTGATTAATATTTAGATTCATGACAGTAGAAGGATAAAGGTAGAAAGAATCACAAGAAAAATTTTAAGCCATCCCTTATAGAATTCGAAGTATAACACTGTTGATAAGCAGGAAAGATTTTCTATGCTTCTATTCGAAGTTTCTAATAACAATACTATCTTCCATTAAATAGCAAATATGTTACTTAAACAAAGTCTTCAGTTAACACGCATCGTACGACTTACCTGGAAGGTAGATTTGCTGATGTTGTGCCTATGTTTTTTGGCACATTACGTTGATGCCATATTAATGAAAGAAGTCCAGATACCACCCGCATTGCCTACTTTGATGGGTACTGCCATTGCATTCTTCATTGGCTTTAACAATAATCAAGCGTATGATAGATGGTGGGAAGCCAGAATCATCTGGGGTGAGTTGGTTAACAATTCTCGCGAGTGGGCCAGAAGTATGATGGCCTACTGTTCGGTTCCAGAGGATGGAACTACCGAAGGTGTGAAACAATATCAGCAAAAAATGATATTCAGACATCTTGCTTTTTTGTACGCTCTTCAATCATCCTTGAGAAAATCAAATAGCACCGAATACGAAAAATACCTAACACAGGAAGAGGCAAACAACATTAAATCTTTTGCAAACAAACCAAACGCTATTTTAGATATTCAATCAAAAGAGCTTGAGAAAATGTCAACTGAAAAAATGATTGACAGTTTTCGTTTCTACGCGATGGCTGATTTGATCAAAAGTTTTGGTGAAGGTATGGGTAAATCGGAACGAATTAACAATACTGTTTTTCCAACCGTCTATGTTTATTTCACGCGACTTTTTATTTGGATTTTTGTTGTTCTGCTTACCATGGCTATTTCATTTTCGGTTGGTCCATGGTCCATTTTTTTTGGATGGGTAATTGGATTTGTTTATCACACTACGCACATTAACGGAATGAGTATTATGAATCCTTTTGAAGATGCTGCTCCGGGTGTACCCATTACAAGCATTACCCGAACGATTGAAATTAATTTGCTTCAAACAATAGGTGAAAAAAATATCCCTGAACCAATCCAACCAGTAGACGATGAATACATTCTTTGATCGCTTTGAACCGCTTCATGCTTTCTGCCGATTAATGAAAAAAGTATCGGATGGCTTGCGAAGAGGCTGTGATTTTGCGTTGTATCCGTTGATGTAAAGTAATATGAGAGATTGGCAATTTGTTTCGGTAATTAAATCTTTAAACCCAGTAGTATTTGTTGCAACGTTGTTGTGTACAATTTCTGTTTCTGCACAAAACTTAGTGCCCAATCCCAGCTTTGAAGAGTATGATGTTTGCCCGGGAGATTTTAGTCAGGCAGCACATGAGTTTAGGGTGAGGTATTGGCGATCAGCAAACTTAGGAACGCCTGATAATTTTAATGATTGTAGTATTGGTGAAGCTGATGTCCCTCATAATTGGGCTGGAGTTTCTGATCCTTATGAAGGCAAAGGCTATGTTGGAATTTATCTGTGGATGAAAAAAGACAATAATTACCGCGAATACCTTCAATGTAAATTGACTTCACCACTGTTAAAGGATTCTGTTTATGAAATTGAATTTCACTATAAACTTTCATCGTACTCAAAGTATTCGATTGATCGTATTGGTTTGATGTTGACGGATAGTTTGATAAATGCAAAACATGATCAGGTCATATCAGCTCAGCCTACACTTTCCATCATCCAGGATTCAGCGTTGACAAAAGAAACGGGTTATTGGGAAACAGCTCGCAAAGAGTATCGCGCAAGAGGAGGCGAGCAATATGTAACCATCGGTAATTTCTTTAACAATCAAACCACACATCATTACTTTATTCGATTCAGTCCGGTGCAGCAAATGATGTTAGAGAAAAGTGCATACTATTATATTGATGAAGTGAAAGTTGTTCCACTATTTAATACACAACAAAATCAAATTATCGAAGTGGTTTCGGAGTTTAAGCAAGATCACGTTGAATTGGAAAGAACCTATGTTCTTAAAAATATTCAATTCGAATTTGATCAATACGTTTTACAATCTTCTTCTTTTTTAGAATTAGATGGTGTAGTAAGTTGGTTGAAGAAAAATCCTTCTATTAATGCAGTACTTTCTGGTCATACGGATGATCAGGGAAACGATGCTTATAATTTGGCACTTTCAGCTAATCGCGCAAAACGTGTTGCTTCTTATTTAATTGATCATGGAATTTCATCAAGCCGTATTGAAACATTTGGTTATGGAAAAAGTAAACCTTTGGTTGATGGAACCACAGAAGAAGCAAGAGAGATGAATAGAAGAGTAGAGATAAAGTTTTTGAAGTAAAGAGCTTTGGAAATTAGAATCTTTACGTCACAAGGGACTTAAAACAACTTTTTCATTTTGAAGGTTAGCATAAAAACAAAAAAAGCGAGTAAGACTAAAAGATGAATTCCCAAGACACTCAAATTTACAATCGTTAGCCATTGAATCGGATGATGTATAAATAGAGAATAACCCGCACAGCCAAGAACAATAACTTCAAATAAGAGAACTAAAATTTCTCTTAGCTCAAGAAAGTGTTGTGTAATTCGAATTTGTTTTTGAGTCCAGTAAATTAGAATAGAGGAGCTAACGAGTAAATTTATCAATGCAATTAAAAATGAAAAAGCAGGAATTTTCAAACCTAACGCGAGAACCGTTACATGTATCAGAATGATAGTGGCTATTGCAGCGCTAATCCTTTTATCGGAAGGGCTCATTTTTAAAATAGGCAGGAAATCACTTACTATCCAACTTCAAATGGAAGAGGGTATTCCTTGATAACCGGCTTTGAACTGCGTGTCTTCACTTCAACTTTTGCCTTTAGAGGTGAACCGAGCACAAGATAGTTTTTAACATATTGATCTTCGTGTGCGGTCCAGGAATGATCTTCCAGCAGAAATTCAGTAATACCTGCTTTACCTGCCTTATAAGCCCAACGTTCTACAATCAAAGGTTCATAGTTAACGATGTTGCCCATGAAGTAAACCTGGATACCCGGTTTAGATTCATTACCTAATTCAGTACAAGCTACTACAGTGATGGTCAAAGAAGATCCATCCTCCAGGTCTTTCACGGCCCACTCTTCAATTGTTGTTTTAATGTTTGCCATAACTTTTAAATTAAATGAAGTTGAAAAATGGTTAACAATTTTGTTAGTGAGAGAACGAGCTCACCTAACTTTGAATATAAAGAACGACTTATACTTGATAATTCACAAACAGATATTAATCTCTCTTAAATGCCTTTTTATTTTTGAGAAAACAAAAAAAAGCCATCGAAGTAATCGATGGCTTGAATAATGAAGTGACAAAAGATTTAATCTAACGCTTTTACTCCAGGCAAGACTTTACCTTCAAAATATTCTAATAATGCCCCACCTCCAGTGGATACGTAACTTACTTTATCTTCAAACCCAAACTTGGCAACTGCTGCTGCGGAATCACCGCCTCCAATTAATGAGAAGGCTCCTTTTGCAGTAGCACGCACAACAGCCTCAGCGATGGTCTTTGTTCCTTTTTCAAATTTCTCCATTTCAAACACTCCCATTGGTCCATTCCATAAAATGGTTTTTGATTCTTCAATTACCTTTGAGAATACAACACTCGCTTGCGGACCGATGTCCAATCCCATCCAACCGTCTTTAATGGAATTGTTGTTTGATACATCTGTATTTGCATTCGCATCGAATTTATCAGCAACAATTGAATCGATAGGCAAATGAAGTTCAACACCTTTCGATTTTGCTTTTTGAATCAGTTCTTTAGCAAGGTCAAGTTTATCGGCTTCTACCAATGAGTTACCAATACTTCCACCCATTGCCTTAAAGAAAGTATAGGCCATACCACCACCGATAATAAGATGATCTACAGCATCCAACATTTTCTCGATGATCAAAATCTTATCTGAAATTTTCGCTCCTCCCATAATGGCAACGAAAGGTTTCTCTGCATTCTCCAATACTTTCTTCGCATTGTCAAGCTCGGCAGCCATTACATAGCCAGCGCATTTGTCTTTAAAGAACTGTGCAACAATTGTGGTTGATGCGTGTGCGCGGTGGGCAGTGCCAAACGCATCGTTTACATATACATCACCATGCTTGCTCAATTTTTCTGCGAAGGCAAGATCACCTTTTTCTTCCTGCTTGTAGAAGCGAAGGTTTTCCAACACTAATATTTCGCCTGGCTTTAATGCGGCTGACAAAGCGTACGCATCATCACCAATACAATCACTCGCAAACTTTACAGGTGTTCCAAATAGGGCTTCAACTGTTTTAAGGGTATGCTTCAATGAATATTTATCTTCTGGTCCTTCTTTCGGTCTTCCTAAGTGCGACATCAAAATACAACTTCCACCGTCTTTTAATATTTTAGTAACGGTGGGAACTGTGGCGCGAATGCGGTTATCGTCTGTTACATTAAAGCTCTTGTCCAATGGTACATTAAAATCTACACGGATAAGAGCGCGCTTGCCCTTAAAATTGATGTCGTTGATGGTTTTCATGAGTCTGGTTTTGTTGTAGAGCGAAATTTACGAATCATGTGGGACTCTGCGGTATATTTTATGACTTGCTTTTCTGCAAACGTTTTAATTCCATATAAAACATCGGGTTTTAGTTTAACTGTTGTTTATATTGCAATGAAGCCTTCTCTCTTCACTGTTGCCCATTCAATACTCAATTTGACAAAAGAAAACAGAATCTGATTTTGTGTCTGATTGGTTGATATGCAGTAAACGGAGAATGCGGAATATTTTTTAATCAATACGTTTAGTACGGTTTGAGCACTTCAATGAGGAGAATATGAAAAAGTTGAACAGGATATTCACCGAGAACATGGTGACGGTTGGCATGATTACGATCATGATTTTAATTGGAACAGGAGCAACCTTTACCTGGCTGAATAAGAGAAAGATTATTGAGACTACGGAATTAAAAAAGCAGGCCGAAGAAGTGAAGCAACGATTGGATATGATCTTCTCCACTCACCTGCGGCAAATTGATCTTGGTCTAAGAGGGTATGCATTAACCAAGAGTGAGCAACTTCTCGATCCATTGAAAACAGGTATCGTTGCCAATGAAGTAAACCTAAAAAGACTCGATACTCTACTGCGTTTGCAAAAGTTGGATACAAGCCTTGTGAAGTTTAATACGATCAGAAAAGGGATCGATGATTATATCGCATACTCGTTGTTAATGAAAAAAGAAGCGGAGGTCGATAGCATGAAGCAATTCGTAGCCATGTTAAATCAGGATAAGGGTTATGATTTGTGGCGGTTATTTGCGCCCTTTAGTGCAAGCCATTTGGCGTATGAAGATTCTGTAATAAAGGAAGCGCAGTCAGATTATGAATCTGCACTGAACCGGAACATTGCAATTCAGATGATTCTTGTATTGCTCGGGTTCCCTTCTCTGATCTTCGTAATTTATATCACAAGGAAGGAGATAAAAGACAGACGGAGATTACTGGTTGAGTTAGAGGAAAACAACAGAAAATTTTTGTTCGATCCGGGAACCGAACTAACGGTTAAAAACCCGAAGGAGGTAATTGAGAACTCAATCGGAAATTTTAAGAAGGCATCTGAATTTGTAAAAGGTATTACCTCTAAAAATTACGAAGTGCAATGGGAGGGACTTGATAAATCAAACAGTGTAAAAAATGCTAACAATCTGGCGGGTGAATTAATAAAAATGCGCGATCAAATGATTGTCGCCAAGCAGGAAGATGAACGAAGGTTTTGGGTGAATGAAGGGTTAACTAAATTTTCTCAGTTGGTTCGAAACCATCAGGCTAACCTGACAAAACTTTCAGAAGAAGCTACCAAGTTTTTAGCGCAATACATGAATGCCCAGCAAGGAAGTTTGTTTGTGTTGAATGATGAAACAGAAAGCGATCAGTTTTTGGAGTTGGTAGCCTGCTATGCTTTTGATAAAAAGAAATTCATAGAAAAGAGAATAGAGATTGGTAATGGTATGGTGGGTCAGGTCTATTTGGAAGGACAGCCGGTTGTGTTAAAGCAAGTGCCTTCCGACTATCTACAAATTACCTCCGGTCTTGGTCATGCCACGCCAACGTGTTTATGTATCATTCCACTAAAGTACAATGACAAAACAGAAGCAATTCTGGAACTGGCTTCGTTTCATTTCTTTGAACCATATCAAATGGATTTTCTGGAGAAAGCTGGCGAGTTCGTTGCGTCTGCTATTATTGGAGCAAAAGTTTCAGCTCGAATGAAAGTACTGTTAGATCAATCACAGCAGCAATCGGAAGTGATGCATGCTCAGGAGGAAGAGATGCGCCAGAACATGGAAGAGCTTCAAGCTACACAGGAGGAGATGGAACGGAAGGGTCGAGAGTTGGAAGGCATGTTAAGTCTGTCCAACGAAAAGGAAGAAGAATTGAAAATGAAGTTGAGAGAAATTGAAACAATCAAGAAAGAGGACAAACAAAAGAATGACGAGTTGATAACCTATATGCAGAAATATAAAATGACACTGCTCGGAATTTTAGATCAGCTTCCTCACAAAGTCTTCCTTAAAGATAAAGATGGCAAGATGGCGTTAGTAAACACCATTGTAGCCAAGGCACACAACATGAGCGTTGATGAACTGATCGGTAAAAGTGATTTTGATTTTGTTGATGCAAAGACCGCACAAGACTGGCGCAATCAGGAACTTGCTATTATCAAGAAGGGAAGCGAAACCTATATTTTCGATGAAACCCTTCATGGAGAAACCAAAACATTGAAGAGTACTAAAATGGCATTCTATATTCCACACCTTGATCAAACCGGATTGCTTGGAATACAAACGGATATTACAGAGCTTCAAGAATTAAAGAAGCAAGCAGAGAAACATAAAAGTTAAAAAAATCATCAGAGTTTGATTTTTAAAGCCAATGATTTTGAAAGTCATAGACCTGTTGAAGCGGTGCATGTAATTCGAAACGTGCTTAAGCGCGGAATATAAAGTCTGCAGTCCAGTTCGCTTGTAGTCCGCGCAAAAAGAATCTCGTTGCTATGTTACTATGAAATGCAATTTTCCTTTTGCAAATCAGCGATGAACTTGGATCGAAGCAGGATCACTTATTCGATCAGCTGCTTTTAAATTAACAATTACATTAAGAAACGTAGCGGATCATTGAACAGTTTGATAAGATCTACAGCTATTGCAGAAACAAATAAGTTTTACAAATTTAATCTCCAAAACTCATTCCCAACCCCTTTGCAGCTTTCACCAAATACGAATCTTTCTTAACAAAATTATAATCGCGTGTGGCTTCTTCGAAAGACACAGATGTAATTTCATTATTCTTAAGCGCAACCATTTGCCCAAACTTTTTCTCCAATACTAATTCAAAAGCCTTCACACCAAATAACGAAGCAAGTACACGATCATAGGCCACCGGTGTACCACCACGCTGCACATGACCTAAAACCGTTTCACGAATTTCAGCCTGGCATCCTGCATCTTTCAGTTGTTTGGAAAGCTGATATGCCACTCCGCCAAGGCGCACATGTTCAGAACCTTTATCTCCCGCAGATGATGTAATGCTGCCTTCTTTCGGTTTGGCACCTTCAGCAATTACGATGTTGGCAAAGCCTCTTCCTTTTTTATAACGCAGTTCAATTCGTCTTACTAATTTTTTAATGTCGTAAGGAATTTCAGGGATGAGACAAATTTCTGCTCCACCGGCAATAGCAGTATGCAAAGCAATCCACCCGGCATCACGGCCCATCACTTCCATAATCATCACGCGGTGATGACTTTCAGCAGTTGTCACTAACTTGTCAAAACTATCCGTGGCAATTTGAACGGCTGTTTGAAAACCAAAGGTAACATCCGTTGCGGAGAGATCGTTGTCAATTGTTTTTGGTACACCGATCATGGGGATACCTTTACCCTGTAGCGTTTGGGAAATTTTTTGTGAACCATCGCCACCAATGTTGATAATGGCGTCAAACTTTAATGCCTTTAATTTCTTCACCAATTCATCCGATCGGTCTAAAAAAATGGTGGAGCCATCTTTTTGAACCACCGGAAATTTTATTGGGTTTGCTTTGTTCGTTGTTTTTAAAACCGTTCCACCTTTAATGTGAATACCTGCGGTTTGCTTACTGGTTAACTTGATAATTTCTTGTGGTTCGTTTAACACACCATTGAATGCTTCAATGCTTCCATATATTTCCCAATCTTTTTCTCTCCGTGCACGTTTGGCAATTCCGCGTATAACAGCATTCAATCCAGGGCAGTCACCACCACCGGTTAAGATGAGAACTTTTTTCTTTTCTTGCATGAGCGTCTTTCTATTTTTGATTAGGTCAAAATAGAGAATTTTTCTGACTGTTTGAATACTTGTTTACAGAAGTGTTAGTGGCAACGATCAACTTTTATCCTAAAGCTGCTGCCCTAATCAATCTATCATTGATTGCTTTGCCAAGACCCAGCTCAGGAACAAGTTCAACGAGAATTATATCGATGGGCATTTTATCCAATTCACGCAATGCAGTGAAGAGATGCTGTGCAGCCTCCTCCATATTTCCTGAAGGCGAAAGAACGAATTGATGTGAGTGATGAAAATCTTTTTTGAAGGTTAGCAATCCAACGCGTGGATAAGAATGTTGCGAAAGTAGTTTTTCAATATCCCCAAGAATCACTTTTTTCAATGGAGCATAATGACTCTTCAATTGGCCCGGTGCTTTTGGATTTGATGATGAATGAGTTTGCGCTTGCACCTTTCCAATCACCCGCTCTAAACGTTCAACACTTAAACCACCCATGCGATAAATTGTAGGCATGTCATCTTCAAATCCTACGATGGTTGATTCAATTCCTACTTTGCAATCGCCTCCGTCAAGAATGTATTTTATTTTATCACCTAGTTGTTCGTTTACGTGTTCAGGTTTTGTAGGACTTACATATCCAAATGGATTTGCACTTGGTGCTGCAAGTGGAAAAGATAACTCCGTTAAAAGCTGTTGGGTTAATTCATGCTTCGGACAACGAATTCCGACTGTATCCAATCCTGAGGTAACAAGATCAGGGATTGTATTTTTACGTTTGAGAAGCAATGTTAATGGTCCTGGCCAGAAACGTTCCATCAACTCTCTTGCTGGTTTTGGTATTTCCTCTGAATATTTTTCGGCTCCCGTAATATCAGGAACATGAATAATTAACGGATCAAAGTGCGGCCTGTTCTTAACATCAAAAATTTTTGTGATGGAGGAAATATTTAATGCATTTCCTGCGAGACCATAAACCGTTTCGGTTGGAATGGCCACGAGATCGCCTTGTTCTAAAATCCATTTTGCTTTCTCAATGTCTTTTCCAATCTCGGCCATGGTACAAAACTAGAATTAATTTGGGATGAAGCCATTAAACATAATCAGATGTACTTCTCAACAAGGAGTTATTGCCAGCTTTTAATTTCCTATCAGTGAAATCAAAAGTGAATCAGACTATGGACGCATTTATCGTTGACTAGAGAATAATTTGAAATAGGTTGAAACCTGAATGTTTGAATTGTATTCTTTCGTGTTTCCTATATTGATTCCATCTGCATAATCATACAAGTTGGAAATATCGGTTTGTCCACGATAATACCGGCCGGCAATAGAGAAACTTTCGGAAATATTGAATCGCAATCCGCCACTAAGACCAAGCTCTAAAATCTCATCGTAGGACTGATACCTATTTGATGATCCGTCTCCTCCTAAGCATTTGCTATCAAGCCACAGCCCAACTACTGGTCCCGCTTCAATACTAATCTGCTTTATTGGTGAGTATGCTAGTAAGAATGAATGTTCGATGTAATCCATATGCAAACTGATTTCATCATTTTCATCGTTTCTAAACTTATAGCCTTTTTGAGTGTATTGAACCTCTGGGGTGAATGCGAAATGTTTTCCAAGGCGCATTCTGAAGTACATTCCTAAATGAGGTGCAATTAAAGTTTTGCTTTCATCCTTTTCACCAGAAGGTAAGTCTTTGTAAAAGGTATTATTGAAATTTGCACCTAACTTGAGACCAATTGAGAATGGAGACATCACGGAGTCTTTCGAATTTTTTATTTGCACACCTCTGCTTGAAGGATTATTGTAAGGGCTATTCTTTCCTTTGAGCCTTACACCAAAACTTATACTGTAACCCCTATTCCATAATTCCTTGTTAGTATTGTTTAGAGAATATACTCTTTCATGGAAAAAATTTAAGTCTTCAGTTTTGCGATAGTTTAAAAATAGGGTAACGGAATTGATGGCATCGGTAGACACCTCACCTCCAAATACTTTTGAAAAACCTTTATTGTTTTGGTTTGAATAATATCCGGTCACTACATCTTTAGAATAGGTATTTTCATAACTCAATAAATAATTATACGCGAGTCCGGCTTCTAGTGAAAATGTAAACGGCTTTGTTTTAATAGGAGATATACCAAGTAAAACGGGAAGGCTGATGTAATTGAGTTCAACAGGATCCTGGTAGGTCCAATTACCTCCTGCAATATGTCCGCCTTTTTGTAATAAACTGGCTCCTACGGTACCATAGAAATATTTGTAGACATCAAATCGTACTTCAGTTGCTATTTCAATGCCTGTTCGGCTAGTCAGTTTTGCTCCATTTTTCTCCCGAAATTCTACTTCTGAACCATACATTGTATAGTTTGTGCTACCAAGTCTAAATCCTACCGATGTAACTACTCTTCTTTCATTTTGTGGGATATAAAATAAAGAATGGTTTTGAGATTCGTATGCTTTCAATTTATGAAGTCGATACCCTACGGATAGTTGTAAGGTTTGATTCTTATATCGAAGTCCATTGTCATAAAAATTAGTAGTGGTTGCGCCTCCGCCATTCGGTAAACTAGTTATCGACCAATCTTTATTAAGCACATTACCGATGCCGTGCGTATATCGGAACCCTAAACTAAATTGATCACTAAGATCGTAATGAATTCCTCCGTTTAATCCCCAATCAATGGTTCCATACTGAAAGTTATAACTGTCTTTACTAACAGCATATTCCCCATATGTAAAAAGCAAAAGACCAAATTCGGCACCGGCTTCGAGGGATAGTTTCTTATAAACTTTATAGCGAAATAATAATGGACTGGTAAGATAACCAAGATGTTCTTTGAAATCGGATGTCTTATATCCCTTGTCAGAATACTGAACTTCCCAGACTAGGGAAGATCGTTCGGATAGTAAGTGATTGCCAAAGACACCAAAATGGAAGGTTGGAAGCCAATCGCTTTTGCCAACGTAATTGAACTTACCTTCAGTATCAATTCTTCGTAGGTTTGTATAGTTGAGCCCCGCTTTAACCCCAAAACTAAACTGTGAAAAGGCAAGTGTCGAACTAATAATAAGCAACGTGGTCAATACTACCCTCGATATCATATACATCAATTTCATTTTGTTGAGGGTGCAAAACTAAAATTAATTTGGGATGAAGCTATCGATAATTGCGGCCGTTAACTCGTATTAATTTTCTCTAGTCGAATATTGGCCAAAAAAAATCCCTTTCTAAACAGAAAGGGATTTTTTTATTTTAGATAATCGGAAAATTAGTACGCCCTTTCCACGCTTCCCGAACCATAAATTTTCTTTTGAGAAGTCTTGGTGTTGCCTTTATGTTTTACACTTCCACTACCCAACACGAGCGCATCAATGTTATTTGATACGGTCAGTTCACACACTCCGCTTCCGCTTACTTTTACTTTCGCAGTTTCCAATGCACAGTTAAAACCAGTGATGCTTCCAGTGCCGCCAATAACTGCATCGATTGAAGTGGCATATCCTCGCAAGGTCATGTTGCCTGAGCCACTCACTTCTGCTTTAATAGTATTGCCTTTTATATCTACATCCATGTTACCACTTCCATTAACAGCAAGGGTCATGAAATCAGCAGCAATTGAGTTTTCGGAAATAATTTTCCCACCTCCATTTACCTGAAGCTCGTTGATGTTCTTCACACTGACATACAACTTCAAAGCGGGGTTTACTTTAATGTCGTCAATTTTTGCCCAGATGCTCTTATTTGGACTATCAGGCTTACGCTCGATGTTAATCATCAAAATACCGTTCTCCACTTTTATTTCGGTCAATGTGTAGATTTCTGTAAGGGCCTCTACCGTTACCTCCTGTTTGTTGGTCTGTTTCAGGTAAACAGTATAGTTAGAGTTCACATAAATGCCTTTAAACTCTGGAAGCTCCAGCACTTTTTTCGTGGTTTGAGCCCACGTAAACTGAGAAGAGACTACAAAAAGAAGAATAAAGATGACTTTGGTTTTCATACGTATGACATTAAGTTGAGGCGACAAGTAACAATGGCGGTTGAAATTAAAAAACCTTCCGGACGATTAAAAGGATGATTAACCGATGATTTGCCAGATAATCAGTTCATTATCAATTACTGTTATCCAGGTAAACCTACTTTGCGTGTTCGTTATGGTTGATCAGGTTTTTTAAATTCTCAATATCAGATTGCTTGATAGGCTTTGTAATAAACTGAATCACATTATTGAATGAGAAGGCCTGTTCACGGTCTTTTGCGCTGTTCGAGCTGGTTAAGACAACAATCTTGCATTTATCCAGTACTTCTTGAGGCAGTTTTTTGAAATCATTAAGAAAGGAGAAGCCATCAATTTCAGGCATGTTCAAATCGAGAAAGATCACATCGGGAGCAGTATCGCCCTTCATTTCCTTTAGCCAACCCAATGCTTCTTCTGCAGAGTTGTATAGAACGAGGGTATCAGAGAAGTTGTAGACTTCCAAAAAGCGCCTTTGAATAAACAAATCGATGTCGCTATCATCGATGAGAATGGTCTTCTCCACCAGGCTCTGGCTCATGGTCTTAATTTGTTTAACGGTGTAGTTAAACATACAGAAAGTTTTTACAAAATCAGAAAATTCAATTAAAAATATAAAAGGCAGGTTTCAAACCACTAAAAAATATGTTAAAATTGAACTTCTAATCTAAGCATAACCATGAAATTCAAGCATCCGATTTACTTCTATCTCAGCGCATTCATCGCCTTTACCCTGACATCATGCGGTTCCTCTTCCAGTGATAAGGATAAAAACGCAAAGGAATTTAGCGAGGCTGATCAAACCCTTAAGCAGCAAATTGAAGAAGTTGTCTACAACATACCTTCTCCGTCTGAAATCCCATACCTTTTGCAGGCAACTGGCGCAGAGTTTAACCAAAGTTTGCTTAGCGATCGTTCTAAAGTAGATCAATATGCCTCAAGACATGACAAAGCTGCCCTTAACCTGGGTGTTTATGCTGCTGACATTGGCTATTTATCATCCTATGATAAATCACAGGAAGCGATCGATTACCTGGGATCTTGCAAAACGCTGGCGGATAACCTTAATATCATTGGTTCTTTTGATGTAGAGGTTCTTAAAAGATTTGAAGCCAATATTTCAAACAAGGATTCATTGACTCATTTATTGGATCAGACTATCCACAAAACAGAATCATTTTTGAAGGATGATAATCGCAATAAACTTTCATCGTTGATTGTAGCCGGAAGCTTTATTGAAGGACTTTATATATCAACAGGGGTTGTGAAATCATATCCTAAAAATATTTTAGCGGATGATAAACGCAATCTTGTACTTACTCCATTAATGCGTGTGATATTGGAGCAAAAGAAATCCGTAGCAGAATTGTTAAAGATGTTATCAGCCGTAGAACAAACAGATCCGGTTACGGCTATTGTAGCAGAGCTAACCAACCTAGAGAAAGCCTATGTAGCGTTAAACATTGAAGAGCAAATCAAGAATAACCGCGCAGACTTAGTGCTTACGGATAAGAATCTCGAAGAGATTACCAAGACGGTTGAAAAGTTACGTAAAGGCATTACAGATTAAGCGAATGTTTCGTTTGATTTCAAATCTGAAAATAAGGACTGGTACAAAACCAGTCCTTATTTTTTTATACCTTTTACAAATCATCTTTGATTATATTGAGCATAAATCATAATTGAATTCCTATGAGCGAACCGTTACTTCAGGCTATTCTTCGGTTGTTTGCTGTTGTGGCGAAAGAGGATACAGTGACCCATCAGGAGCGTGACCAGATTAAAATTTTTCTGGAAGAGCACCTTAGCCAGGCTGCGGTGGGTAGGTATTTGAAAATGTTTGATGAATACATCCAGGCACTACCACCGAAGAGCGAAGGCGCTAAGTCCGATTTAGAAAGGGTAAACGATTTATGCAACGAAGTGAACCCTGAACTCACTCAAAAGCAGAAGGCGGTTATTGTGTTGGAGTTGTTCAATATCATTCAAGCGGATGGTAATATATCAGAGCAAGAAGAAAAGTTAGTACAAGCTATTGGCTTAAATTTTAAAATAGCAGAAACTGAAATTGATTCGATAGAAACGTTTGTGCTTGGACAGGAGTCCATTCAACTGGACCACGAAAAAATTCTGGTAATTGATCCTTCCGTTTCCAGCGTATTCAAAAAAGCAAAGCATATTTATAAAGCTCATTTGAGTGGTTTTATTTCAATACTGCATATTGAGCAATGCGATCTCTACTTTATAAAATACCTGGGTGGTTCAGATGTGTATCTTAACGGTGTACCGGTAAAGTCAGGACGTATTGCTGTTCTGGCAATTGGTAGCATGCTGCGATGGGATAAAGATGAACCCGTGTATTATGGAGAACTACTGAATCAGTTTAAAAAGTTTGGTGATTTCCCCAAACTATCCTTTGAAGGAAAAGATATCTCATTCAAGTTTAAGAACGGCAAGCTTGGATTGCGAAATGTAAACCTCGCGGAAGAATCCGGAAACCTTATTGCTTTGATGGGCGCCAGTGGTGCTGGTAAATCTACCTTACTTCATGTACTGAATAGTTCAGAGAAACCATCGCACGGGCAAGTTTTAATTAATGGAATTGATATTCACAAATTTCCGAAACTTATTGAAGGTGTTATTGGCTTTGTGCCGCAAGATGATTTGCTCATTGAAGATTTAACCGTTTATCAAAATCTCTATTACGCAGCTAAACTTTGTTTTAGCAATAAACCAGAAGAAGAGATCCATCAATTAGTAATGAAGGTATTGGAAGATCTTGGTCTTTTGGAAACAAAAGATTTACGGGTAGGATCACCCTTACAGAAAACAATAAGCGGTGGACAACGCAAGCGCCTCAACATTGGATTGGAGTTGCTGCGTGAACCTGCTGTGCTTTTTTGTGATGAACCAACGAGTGGACTGTCTTCCCGCGATTCCGAAAATATTATCGATTTATTAAAAGAGCTTTCATTAAAAGGTAAGCTCGTCTTCGCAGTTATCCATCAGCCTTCTTCTGATATTTTTAAAATGTTTGATAAGCTCCTCATCTTAGATACAGGTGGTTATCAAATTTACTATGGCAATCCGGTTGATGCTATTGTGTATTTTAAACGCAGCATCAATTTAGTGAATAGTGAGGAAGGCGAATGCCATGAATGCGGCAACGTAAACCCAGAGCAGATTTTCAATATCATCGAGACAAAGGTGATTAATGAGTATGGCAATTTTACCAACGAGCGTAAAATCAATGCCGAACAATGGAATACTATTTACAAACAAAACTATAGACCCACATCAGTAGAAACTTCACGTGAAGTTCCTCATTCTACCTTGGATATTCCCACACGGATGAAGCAAGCTCACTTGTTTTCGATGCGTGATATTCAGGCGAAGATTCACAACAAGCAATACATGATCATCAACTTGTTGGAGGCACCGGTGCTGGCGTTTATTCTTGCTTTCATTGTTCGCTTTCACAACGTAGACGATGCTAAACTCACCCACTACATTTTTGGAAAGAACCTTAACATACCCGCTTATTTGTTCATGAGCGTTATTGTGGCTTTGTTTATGGGCCTTACAGTAAGTGCGGAGGAAATTATTCGCGATCGAAAAATTTTAAAGAGAGAAGCATTTTTACACCTTAGCCGCAGCAGTTATATCTTTTCAAAAATTTCCATTCTTTTCATTTTGTCAGCGATCCAGACCGCTTTGTTTGTGTGGGTTGGTAATTCCATTCTTCAAATTGAAGGTATGTTTTTCCAGCACTGGTTTATCATGTTTACCGTATCGTGTTTTGCTAATTTGCTTGGGCTTAATATTTCCTCTGCTTTCAATTCGGCAGTAACCATTTATATTTTAATTCCATTGTTGATTATACCTCAATTGATTCTGAGTGGAGTGGTGGTGAAGTTTGACAAACTCAATCCTGTCATTGGGAACACGGCAACAGTTCCATTCGTGGGTGATCTGATGGCTTCGCGCTGGGCATTTGAAGCCGCAATGGTTGCGCAGTTTAAAGACAATAAATTTGAAAGTGAGTTTTATCGGTATGACAAGGTAATGGCCGATGCTGATTACCGGAAGGTTTATTTTATTCCGGAGCTGGAGACGAAGCTTCAATATTGTTTGAGTAGATATCAGGCAAAAGATGACGGTACAATAGCAAAGCTGAAATCAAATCTCGCCTTAATCAAACGCGAAGTTTCAAATGAGTTGGAGGCAACACGAGAGACGTTGCCTGCCGCAGAAAAATTGGATATCGCGCATTTTGATTCAACTGTTTTTAAAGACGTAACAGCCTACCTTGAAAATTTAAAACAACACTATGTAGCCCGCTACAATAAAGCGGACAAACAAAAAGAGAAGAAGATATTTGACATGACACAATCGGCAGAACAGGAAAGAGCGTTTGAGGAGTATAGACAATCCTACCATAACGAAGCAATAACTGAACTGGTTAAGAATACTCAGGAAACACATCGCATCATTGAGAAGGACGGGAAGCTGATTCAAAAAATTTATCCAATCTATAAAGATCCGGATCCAGATCATTCAATTGATTTTGACGCGCAGTTTTATATGCCGGCCAAACATTTTTTGAATGAGAACATTGATACGTTTTATTTTAACACGGGCGTAATCTGGTCGATGACATTGGTATTGGCGCTCTCACTTTACTTTGATATTATGCGAATGGTTATTGATGGTGCCGAATCACTATCAAAACCCATCAAAAGAAAATAAGAACGATTGAATGACTTTTCTTAGTGGCTTCTTAGTGTCTTTGAGCCTTTGTGGCAGAAGAACAAATTGAAAGTATATAAGCCACTCATGATCACCGCTAACCTAACATCATGTTCTTCTTTCTCTCCAAGACATTGAATTATCTTACGATGCCACTCACCATTATTTTTTTAATGTTGGTGGCATCGGCACTAGTGCGAAATGAAAAGTGGAAAAAAAGATTGTTTTGGACCAGCCTTATTTCCCTTTTTATTTTCTCCAACGATTTTCTGGCCAATGAAGTGATGAACGTTTGGGAGATAAAAGCAACGCCCTATTCTGCAATGTATCCCCACGAAATGGGTATTGTGTTAACAGGTGCAACAATACCTTTTATAGAACCCAATGACCGCGTGTATTTTTCTCGTGGTGCTGACAGAGTAACGCACACTGTTCAGTTATTTAAATTAGGATTGATAAAAAAAATACTGATCAGTGGAGGTAGTGGCCGATTGAGTGGTGAAGAAGAACCAGAAGCTGATAAATTCAAATCCGCTATGATACTGATGGGCGTGCCGGAAGATTCTATCATTCTTGAAAACGAAACACGCAATACAGCCGAGTCTGCGATTCAGGTAAAGAAGATGCTGGGCACCATGAACATTAAAGCGGAGGATTGCCTACTCATCACATCAGCCTTTCACATGAGACGTTCCCTTGCCTGCTATCGACATCAGGATGTAGCACTGGAATCTTTTAGTACAGACTTCTACACCCACCCACGCTCATTTCACCTTGATGTTTTGCTTGTGCCAAGAGTAGAAGCTATGAATGTGTGGAATAAGCTGATAAAGGAGTGGGTAGGTTTCGTAGCCTATAAGCTGGCCGGTTACGTTTGATCTCGCATTCCTTAGTGTCTTCTTCGTGCCTTAGTGGCAAAAGAGACTACACACATAGCCACGAAGGCACCAGGACACGAAGTTTCACGAAGGCAATCCATTATTAGATTGAATAAATAATCTCTACTGATAAAATAACATTCCCATGTATCCGTCTGTTGATGGGTGATGGGTTTAATTCCATTCTTTTATCTAAATGAAAAAAGTATTTAAAGTAATTAAGTGGATTATGATCATACTCTTAACTGTCATTGTTGGCTTTACCCTTGCTGTTTACATATTCATTCAACAACCCAAGTTTGGCCGAATGCCAAGCGGGGATCGCCTCGAGCGAATTAAAAAATCACCGCACTATAAAGATGGATCATTCAAAAACTTAAGCCACACACCTGATCTCACAGAAGGTGTGAGTTACTATGCCGTGATGAAGGAGTTTATCTTTAGTGAAAAGAAAAGAGTAAAACCTACCGATACAATTCCCCGCACCAAAATAAATCTTTTGAATCTTGACCATAAGGAAGATGTATTGGTTTGGTTCGGACATTCATCCTACTTCATTCAAATCGATGGAAAGAAAATTTTAGTTGATCCGGTTATGAGCGGAGCCGCTTCACCAATTGCATTCACGACACCTTCCTTTCTTGGTACAGATGTTTATACAACCGATGATCTTCCGGAGATTGATTACCTCTTTATATCGCACGACCATTGGGATCATGTAGATCATGAAACCTTACAAATATTAAAACCAAAAATCAAAAAAATCATTACCGGATTAGGTACGGGCGAGCACTTTGAATATTGGGGATTTGATAAAAATATCATCATTGAAGAAGATTGGAATACGGAAATCAAATTAGACAGTGGCTTCATCGTAAATACAGTTCCGGCCCGTCATTTTTCAGGGAGAGGATTCTCGCGCAACAAAGCCTTATGGACATCCTTCGTACTAAAGACCCCAACCTCTAAAATCTTTATTGGTGGCGACAGCGGTTACGACACACACTTTGCTGAGATTGGAAAAAACTTTGGCCCATTCGATTTAGTAATGTTAGAGAATGGACAATACGATAAGAGTTGGAAATACATTCACATGATGCCCAATGAAGTATTGCAGGCCGCAAAAGATTTACAAGCGAAACGATTATTTCCCGTTCACTCCTCCAAGTTTGCCTTGGCGAATCATGCATGGGACGATCCATTGAAAAGAATTACTGAGTTTAACAAGAGCGTTGGTCTTTCGTTAGTAACACCCATTATTGGCGAGCGCGTAAATCTGAAAGACACTACTCAACTATTTTCACAGTGGTGGGAGGGGGTCGAGTAGTGGAGGTGTAGCATAAAACCACTTGTACAAAACGCAGATGTAAAAAAAGGCGCTCTAAATTTAGAGCGCCCTTTTTATAAAAGTATAAATCAGTTGAATCAATACAGATAATTCAATGCTGTTTTATCGTCATTGTTAAACGGTCTGTCGCCACCATCTGTACATGCCAGCATCCATGACTTAGCCAATAATGTCGCTGTTGCCGGGGTTCCAGGAATCAAGTTTGCACCAACTGTGCTTGCACCTTCATTGGATGTTGATCCACCACAGCTGATCGCTCTGTTATAATAATCAGTATGACGGAAGCCAATGCAATGCCCCATTTCATGTGCCATAATTGTAGCGATTCCGTTTACAGTTAAACCGTAAGTGGATTCTAAGATGCTGCTCATCTTAATTACACCAAAAGGATTTCCGGAAGATGTAGGGAACCCAGCTGATCCTAATACACCTTGTCTCTCCTGATTCTTAGTCAACTTTGCAAACGAGACGGTAGCTCCTGTAGCGCTTGTCACCCGTGTGAACGTAAGACCTAGGTTAAGCGCATTGTAGCGTCTGTTCATCTCATCAACAGCGGCCAGATAGGTAGCGCTATATGAACTACTTGAAATGTAAACGGTAATGTTCCGCGGTGTTCCTGTTACCAAGTTATTGGTGGAGTATTGTTCTACAACCGGAACGCGTTTACCTGTCCTCATAGAAGATAGATCGTGATTCGTTAAATAAATGTCACCTTCAACGAGATAACCTTCATCAAATCGCATGGGAGCAATGTCCTTAACATCAAAGCCAAGCCGTACCAGGTTGTCCAGAACTTCAGTAGGAACTTCTTTTGTTGTTAATTCTTCTGATGGATTACAGGAGAAGAAAACGGTTGATGCTGCAAACAACAGGGTGAAAAATAGAGATAGTTTTTTCATAGATAATTGTGTTTTGTTTAGGTTAATAAATTTTCTATAGGCAACTAAAGTTTAAAAAATATATCGAATAAATCAAAATTTCTATTGCTTATTTGTGAAAACGTAAGCTGCTGTACAGAGCACTTTATCATATGAAAATATTCGGTTTGCATTTTTTATTTTTAGTGTAGTGAAAAGCAAGAATGATTACTCATGTATAGTTAACTGGAGAAATCCAATCTGCATCTTCCTCTGGATGTTGAGTATTTCGTTGAATGGTTACAGTCAGGAAAAATTTTCTCCTCGATTGAGAGGTATTGTGGATCGAAAAGGGGTTGAAGGTAATTTTTCCATTAGTGTTAAAGACTCGATTCGTTTCCTTAAACAGTATGAAAGTAAAATTGAGATTCAAAAGCGCTATTCGAATGGCAATATTCTCTCAGTTAAAGTATTGGATGATGTGGTAATGAAGGAGATGGCAAAGGATAGTAACGTATTATTTGTCGATCAACATCGGAAAGCAAGGGAAGAAGCAGGAGTTGATTTTATTAACATGGCGTTCAATCGCATTTCAAAGGCTCATCATTATTTTCCTGAATTGCTAAACGCAAACGTGATCGTCTCTATTAAAGAACAAAGTTTTGATCCGTTTAATATTGATTTGATCAATCGCAGTTTCAACACTTCTGTATCGTCTCTATTGATATCACAACATGCAACAGCGATGGCAACACGCATTGCTGGAGGCGGAAACTCTTCTGAAAGCGGATTAGGTGTAGCACCCGCTGCGCGAATCACTTCTTCCGATTTTGAAAACCTTTTGCCTGATGCTGATCTGATTTTCCAGGCGAACGATATTCATGTGCAAAATCATTCATACGGTGTAGATATCGAAAATTACTACGGCAATGAAGCAGTGGCGTATGATCTGCAAGTATCTCAAAACCCAACGCTAGTCCATGTATTTTCAGTTGGCAACCTTGGACAGTCTCTTCCTGAAACAGGAACATATACGAACTTGATGCAAGCAAATTTGTCCGGCAATTTTAAGCAGGCTAAAAATGTAATTACGGTGAATGCTGTGGATACATCCTTTGTTGTGAATGCATTAAACTCAAGGGGGCCAGCATATGATGGAAGACTAAAGCCAGAGTTAACTGCATACGGACAAGGAGGTACTTCTGATGCCGCAGCGCTGGTTAGTGGAGTGAGTGCCTTACTTCAAAAAAAATATCAGCTTGTAAATAATGAATTGCCATTGGCGTCAACGATCAAAGCTATATTGATTGCAAGCGCTGATGATATAGGAACAAAAGGAATTGATTTTACATATGGCTACGGAAATGTAAATGCACATATCGCACTTCAGTTAACGGAGCTTCAACAAACTTCAACTTTTACGCTTGCCAGTTTGGAGCAAATTACAATGCCGATCACAATTACATCACCATCAGCAGAACTTCGAGTTGCTGTGGTGTGGACAGATGTGCCGGCAATACAGAATGCTGATCATGCTTTAGTTCATAACATTGATGCATATGTACAGAGTGGAAGTGATCAGTATTTTCCATGGGTATTGAAAACCACTGCCAATGAGGACTCACTTGCGGCAGTAGCGAAGAGAAAAAAAGATCAGATCAATACAGTTGAATACATTACCATTGACAATCCATCATTAGGACAGTATCAATTGATCATCACCGCTCCGGAACTTACAACGTCTACACAAATAGTTTCTGTTGCGTATTGGATCGTAGATCAGAATCCTTTTCAATGGGATTATCCATTGGGCTCGGACGTGATTCATGCAGGTAAGAGACAATCTTTGTTTTGGAATTCAAATACAAATCAACATGGTGAATTGTCCTATCAACTCAATGGAGGTGGCTTCACTACCATCAACTCAAATATTGCCCTTAAAGATAATTTTCATTGGACACCACCGGATACTATTTCTAAGGCGCGCTTAAAAATGAAAATTGGAATGCAAGAATTTCTATCCGATGAGTTTTTAATTTCACCTCAACAAGCACTTCATGTTGGTTATAACTGCGATACTGATTTTCTTTTGACGTGGCATGCCATTCTGGGAGTTGATTCATATTCTGTTTATGCTTTGGGAGATATGTATTTGGAAAAAGTATTAGACGTGAATGACACCACTGCCGTTATCTCAAAGAATTCAGGAAGCCTCTATTTTGCTGTTGCGCCTTCATTGAATTCAAGTAGTGGATTAAAAAGTGAAGCGATTAATTATACTACCCAAGGATCATTGTGCTACATTAATCTCTTTGAAGCGATTCGCTATGAAGCCGATCGCGTGGAGATTCATCTTAACCTAAGTACCTTATTTCAAGTTGATAGTATTGTAATTCATAAGACGGCACAGGATCAATCATTGAGGTTCGCTACACTTGATCCATTAAGGACTACCCAATTTACACTGTATGACACAGACCTTGTTTCAGGTTGGATGTATTTTCAGGCAGAGTTATTTTTTGCAGATGGAACAAGTTTAAAATCGGATGTGAGTAATGTATTTATTGAAACAAAAGGAAAGGCCATTGTATATCCGAACCCGGTTACGGATGATTCTGATCTCACCATTATTTCTGAAGGAAATGGATTGAAGATTCGAATTCTGGATAGAGAAGGTAAACTTCTCCTGGTTAAAGAGCTAGAACTTATCTCGGAAACGTTTGATGTAAGTAATTTGCTTCCCGGGCTTTATTTATATCTGGTAGAAAAAAATGACAAAATAAAAGATTCAGGTAGATTCATTAAATTGTAGGTTTATTTTTATATCCAGTTACATTCAACTTCAGTTATCACGATGAAAGAATTTTTCAAAAACAATTTCGCACGCGTTTTCTATGATGAGTCGCTTGATGCTCTCTATCTGGAGTACACCAACAAAGTCCCAAACGATGAACAATTCATTCATGTGAACCAGGCTGTGTTAGAGGCGTTTCTAAAACTCAAAACTCAAAAGTTTGTAGCCGATATTCGCAAGATGGGAATCATTAGCCTGGCCTCGCAAGGTTGGGTGGTGAAGAATTTACTTCCTGGAATGTTCAAGCATTTGAAAGGAAAGAAATTATATCACGCACAATTTCTGGATGCTTCTGAGATTCTTTCGAAAGTGTCAGCGGGAAACATCAAAAATAAATCAGCAGAGGTAGCGAAAGACTTTGAAGTGAAACAATTCTCGAAAGAAGCAGAGTTGAAGGATTACCTGAAGAGTATTCCTTCCTGATCCACCAGGATTAGAGTACGTCTCTAGTCACTACCCTTCATCAAAGACAACTAATTTCTTTGTTTGTACCCATTCTATCAATAAATGTCCTACTCATGCCTTTGTTATTTGTGTTTAAGTTGCTAGGTTGAGAGTTGATTCTGAAACCTAAATACCCTCGTTAATACCCAACACATGTCCGGACTTAACCAAATGAAATTGCTGATCAGTCTTGCGCAGATTGATGGCAAAGTTGCAGATCGCGAACGAAATTACATTATCAACATCGGCAGAGCCAATGGAATCTATCCCGATCAGGTTGTTCCGCTTTTTACGCAACGCCACGATGTAATTGTTCCTCAAAATCTTAACAACGATCAGAAATTTGATTACATCTTTAGTCTGGTTCAATTGATGAAGATTGATGAGCGCATGTATCGCGAAGAAATTCTTTTCTGTTCAAAGATTGCTTCCAGTCTGGGCTATGATAAGGAAGTAATGTTTGAGCTAATGCTTCATGTTAAATCAGTAACAATGAAGGATGATGAAGTGTCTGCCCTTAAAGAAATGATTCAGAAATTTTTAATAAAATAGTAATTCAACATTGTGAATTCAAAACCCAATAGATTGGATCCATCTGACTATGAATAAATTTTACATTCTCATTTTCGCGCTTTTCAGTTTCATTGGTGTACAGGCACAAAAAACATTTATTCATTGTGGCAATCTTATCGATGGAAAATCAAATGAGGCTCAAACTCAAATGACCATCATCATTGAAGGTAATAAAATCATTGAAATTGAAAAAGGATTTTCAAAAGCGGGTAAGGATGATAAGTTTATCGACCTCAGTAAGAAAACCGTTATGCCGGGCTTCATCGATATGCATGTGCATTTAGAAGGAGAAACAAGTAAAGATCAGGCCATTCAACGCTTTTCATTAAATGATGCTGATGTTGCTTTTCGCTCTACTGTCTTTGCAAAGAAGACATTGATGGCAGGTTTTACTACCGTGCGCGATTTGGGTGGATCTGGTGTGAACATCTCACTACGCAATGCGATCAATCAAGGTCTTGTTGTTGGTCCACGCATATTTACGGCCGGTAAATCGATTGCCACAACGGGTGGGCATGCTGATCCAACCAATGGTTATCGAAAAGAGTTGATGGGTGATCCGGGCCCGAAGGAAGGTGTAATTAATTCTCCTGAAGAAGCACGTCAGGCGGTTCGTCAACGATACAAAGATGGTTCTGATTTGATTAAGATTACCGCTACCGGTGGTGTACTTAGCATCGCGAAAGATGGATCAGGTCCACAGTTTACCGATGAAGAATTGAAAGCGATAATTGAAACAGCAAAAGATTATGGCATGCACACAGCAGCCCATGCACACGGGGCAGAAGGTATGAAGCGTGCAGTGCTTGCAGGCATTACAACAATTGAGCATGGCACAAAAATGACGGAAGAGATAATGGATTTGATGATTCAGAAAGGAACATTTTATGTGCCTACTATCACGGCCGGAAAATTTGTAGCAGAGCAGGCAAAGGTTGCAGGATATTATCATCCATTGGTTGTACCAAAGGCATTGGAGATCGGACCACAGATTCAACAAACTTTTGGTAAGGCATATAAAAGAGGAGTGAAGATAGCATTCGGTACGGATGCCGGTGTATTTCCTCATGGTGACAATGCAAAAGAATTTACCTATATGGTAGAAGCAGGCATGCCGGCAATGGAAGCCATTAAATCGGCTACCATTGTGAATGCTGGTATTTTGAACATGGCCGATAAAATCGGAACAATCGAAAAAGGAAAATTAGCTGACCTTGTAGGCAGCGATGAAAATCCATTGCAAAATATTAAAACATTGGAGAAGGTAAGTTTTGTGATGAAGGAGGGGGTTGTTTATAAATAGCAGTTGGTATTTAGTAGTATGGAGTTACAACCGTAGGTTAACCAAATACTTTTTTTGAATGGCCTCCTTTGGCGACTCAATATAATTATGAATGTTTTAAATAAGTATACGATGATTACCTCCCCGAAAAATCGTAGAACATGCAAGTCTGGACACACCTATTATAAAAGTAGCGATTGTCCTACCTGCCCAATATGCGAACAAGAGCGCAAACCCAATAGTGGATTTCTTTCACAACTTGTTGCTCCCGCAAGACGCGCCCTTGAACGCGAAGGAATCACAACACTTCAACAGCTTTCGAGACGAACAGAAAAGGATATAGCAGAACTTCATGGTATTGGACCTACCACTATACCAAAACTCAAAGCAGTTTTAGCCGAGAAGAAATTGACGTTTCGGAAAAAGTAGTTCTCTTTAAAGAAGAGAAGTATGATTTTTTTATATAAAACTTTGGGTCTTAGTGTCCTTTGAGGCAAAAAATCCAACACTATTTAAATCAATTAAATATGAATAAGTCAACATTAAAAAGCATCGGAGCCATTCTTGCCGGATTTATTTTCGTTGTTGCTGTATCCATCGTTACAGACATTATCTTAACACAAGCTGGAATAATGAAACATCCATTCGATCAGAACACCAATATGTTTATTGGCTTGGTCATTCTTTATCGAAATGTATATAGCACAATAGGGAGCTACATCACAGCTTCATTAGCACCCAGCAAACCGATGCGTCATGCCATGATTGGAGGCTTCATTGGTTTTGTCCTAAGTATTGTTGGAGCTATTGTGATGAAAGACGAAGGGCCATCATGGTATGCTATCTCATTGATTGTGCTTGCACTGCCATCAGCCTGGCTCGGTGGCAAGTTGAGAGAGTCAACTTCGAAGAAATAGAACTCTTCCCGATCAGAGTCACCGACCTCCGGGGCTCTGATCCATTAGCCTCTACACCATTCTATAAACTTCTCTCTACTGCCTTACTTGTTTATCTTTACGGATTAAGCTTATTCAATTCTCCAGATGTCCACGAACTCAATTAAAACCGTCCTGATTTTAGGCGCAAATTCTGATGTTGCCAAGCAAGCAATAAAGTTGTATGCAGATAAAGGATATAATGTTGTAGCGGCTTCCAGGAGTACAAAACAACTCGATGATTTCTTAAATCAGAATCCCAACATAAAGAGTAAAGTGAATGTACTTTACTTTGACGCAACAGCTTTTGAAACGCATCGCCAGTTTTACGATACATTACCAGTGAAACCTCACATCGTTTTATATGCTGCAGGCTTTCTGAAAAATAATGAAGAAGCATTATTGGATTGGGAAGGAAGCTATCAAATGATGAAAGTGCATTATTGTGGGGCTGTTTCTATTTTAAACATCATCGCCATGGATGTTCAGAATAAAAACCTTGAACAAATTGTTGGCTTGTCATCGCTCTCAGGAGTGCGTGGACGAAAAAGTAATTTCATCTATGGAAGTACGAAGTCAGCATTCACACAATACCTCGCAGGTCTCAGGCAATACCTTACTTCAAGAGATATAACTGTTAATGTAGTAGTAGCGGGTTACATCCGAAGTAAAATGACAGAAGGTTTAAATCTTACAGAGTCTTTGATGTTAGAGCCTGAGTTCATTGCCAAAGCAGTTGTTGATGCCGGCAGTGGCTTTGTAATTGTTCCTGGTTTTAAATGGAAAATAATTTACAGGATATTAAAATTGCTTCCTGAGCAATTGGTAGCAAAACTTCCTTAGTGCTTAGAATATTCCGGACTAACCAAAAACTAATTTTGAATTAAACTTATTTTGAAAGGAATTCTCTTCAGTGGTTTATCCACGTCATATACTTTCTCTTTTGCAATAGCATCAACTATATCCATGCCTTCTGTTAATTCACCAAACACAGTGTATTGCTGATCAAGTTCCATATAACCCCCTTGCGCCAGGTAAGTTTGCCTTTGTTCAGGCGTTAAGGTAAGGCCTTGGTTTTGTGCCTCAATGTCAATATCTTCTTCGCTATAGCTTCCTCCGTGAATAATAAAAAACTCGGTTGATGCTGATTGCTTTTCCGGATTGTTCTCACTAACCCGCGCCATGGATAAGGCTCCCTTCTTATGAAAATATTTAGAATTGAATTCAGCCGGTACCCGATACTTTAATTTATGATTAAGATCGCCACCCTGAATCATAAACTCAAATACAACACGATGAAATTCGGCATTATCATAAAAACCTTCTTTGATAAGCTTAACAAAATTAGCGCGATGCAAAGGAGTATCCTCATATAGCTTAAGCTTTATAGTACCGAATGATGTTTCAATCATGACCCCATTTTCTGGATTCTCCTTGCCGTACTGGGTTAGCACTTCGACAATATTTTCCTGGGTAATCGTTGGGCCTTTTGGTTTGGAGCAACTGAAGGTGATAAGCAGAAACACCAAGGTAAGTATGGTATATGTTTTCATATGTAATTATAAAGTTGAACAAAAGCGGATTCTCGTACAAGCGCTTTGATTATACACAAATAATTTCGACTCTGACTGAAGTTTGATCTCAAGTCATATTCTTTGGTATTTGATTCCTTAACATCTCCACTTACCTTAGAGTCATCAATAAAAAAGACAACCATGAAACACATTCTGTTAGTAATCATTTTCTTCTCAACACAATTTCTATTGGCTCAATCATTCGAAGGCAAACTTACCTACATAGTAGACTTCGAGGTATCCGAAAAAATGGCAAAGATGGGCCTCTCAAAACAAATGCTCCGTGATAAAATGAAAGAGGATGGCTCATGGTCAGACACAATTAAGGTTTTCTATAAACAGGGTAACTACTACACCTTGCTAAAAAACAAACCCAAAACATGGAATATTTACAAAGCTGATGCAAACAAATTATATTCCATGCAAGACGGGGAAGCATCTGACATCTGTAGTGTAACCAATGCTTCGATAGACCTTGAGTCTACGATTACAGGAAAAATGCCAGTCATTACTAAGATCGACACAGTGGTTAATATTAACGGCACGCCATGCAGCCTTGTACGAGTGAAGTGGAAAAGTGGCGTATACAATTATTATTATAACGCAACGAAGTTGAATGTTAACCCAGACTTATTCTCAAAACACATTTATGACGGATGGGCAGAATTTTTAAAAATATCAAATGCATTGCCGATGAAAATTGAGAAATCAGTTGGTGGAATGATGACCGTAACAATGACGTTGAGTTCTTCCAAAGCAGAGCCAGTCGATGAAGCACTATTTATAATCCCAAAGCTTGCTCCCGACAGCGACTTGAACATGATAAAATTGGCCAACGTGGAAATGATGAGAATTATCAAGGAGTAGATAAAAGAAATGAATGCCAATCAAATGACCACTGCTTTCACATTCAAATGCAAACCAGTGGCCATTTTAATATTCTAATTCAAATCAATTTCTAGAATCCAAAGGAGAGACCTGCAGTCAAGGCAAGTGAGTTGTTGTTTACATCGCCATCGGCTTTCGAAATATCAGAAAGGCCATGTGTGTAGCGAGCATCCAGAATAAAGTACGTTTCATTTGCAATCAGGAAGTTGAAACCAACACCACCTGTAATTCCTACATCAACATTGTTGTAGACATTCTTGTAGGAATCAATTTTTACACGATCGTTAGTACCAATTTTTTGACTCGCTCCATTCAAGAATCCAAAGGAAGGACCAAGAAAAATGTTCGGGCGAAAGCTACCTTCTTTGTTTAAGAAAAACCGGCCGATAACGGGAACTTCAAGGTAGTGAAGTGTTTGTTTGGTGTCAGCAGATGCGAATGTGGCTCCCTTTTGATAATAGAGAAGTTTAGTAGTGATAGCAAAAGTGTTTATAATACTATACGTAATAAAGCCGCCAGCAACAGCACCTACCTTTGAATCGTTTGAACTTGCATCCATTCCATAACTTGAAATACTAATACCAGCTTCGGGGCCGATGCTCCATACTTTCTTTTGAGCCTGTGTATTGAAAGACATTACCATGGCAATGCAGACCATGAGACCTATTAATATAATATTCTGCTTTTTCATAATTGTATTTTTGTAAACACGTTGCAAATACTTCTCCCACATTATAAACACCTTTCAATCCTTCAAATGAAAAGATCAGCCATAAACATGATCAACTGTGTGTGTACTATAATCCACAAGCTTCACTGTATATACACACAATTTGTCTGAACAGAAGGGTACAGGTGGCAGTAGTTTTTAATCCTCAAGATGATATAACATCAAATATTATTTTAATCCTTGTCCAATTTTGTGATCTTCAATTGTCATGAGGGCATAACAATTAAACTTCAAGCAAAATGGATGAATTCTTATTAATCATGCGACATGAGGACGGTGGTAAAATCGCATCGCCTGAACAAATGCAAGCCTGGATGAAGCAAACCATGGATTGGATCGGTGGAATTGCAGCTCAAAACAAATTCGTTAGTGGCACAGGTCTACCTTTTGATAATGCCAAAGTAGTCGGTCACAATAATATTGTTACCAACGGACCGTTTGGCGACATCAAAGAAACCATTGGTGGGTTCATTACAGTGAAAGCTAATTCGGTTGATGAAGCAGTTGAGTTTGCAAAGGGGTGTCCTGTTTTGCAAGGTGCAGGTAATACCGTTGAAGTGAGAAAGATTGCTAAGAACGATGGAGTTCACTAAAACGAATTAACCGCAGAGGCGCAAAGACGTTGAGTATTTTGCTTCATAACCAGCATTAAGAAACCCTTTATTTACTTTGCGCCTCCGCGTCTCTGCGGTTAAAAAAACATGCAACAACAAGAATTAATACCCCATCTCTTCCGAACAGAATTCAGAAAAATAACTTCTGTACTCTGTAAGCTTTTGGGTATCGATCACATTGAATTAGCAGAAGATATTGTCAGTGATACTTTTTTATTAGCAGTTGAAACCTGGACGTATAAAGGTATTCCTGAAAATCCTACAGCCTGGTTGTATACCGTTGCAAAGAACAAAGCCAAAAATCAAATTCAACGAAACCACATCTTTGCACAAAAGATTAGTCAGCAATTAAAATCTTCACCTGCTACCGTTCAGGAAATTGAAATTGACTTGTCTGATAAAAACATCACCGACAGTCAACTGCAAATGTTATTCGCGCTTTGTCATCCTTCCATTCCAACCGAAGCGCAAATTGGTTTATCCCTTCGCATACTTTGCGGTTTTGGTATTGATGAGATTGCAGACGCTTTCTTAACAAACAAAGAAACAATCAACAAAAGACTTTTCAGGGCGAAGGAAAAATTACGCAACGATAAAGTGCAAATAGAATTTCCGAACGAGGCTGAAATTAAGAATCGTTTAGATACCGTTTTAACAACCTTGTATTTACTTTTTAGTGAAGGCTATTATTCCGAAAGCCAGGATAACGTATTGCGAAAAGATCTTTGTCTGGAAGCCATGCGACTAACACATTTGCTGATTGAAAACGATCAGACGAATCAACCTTCTGTGAATGCTTTGTTTTCATTAATGTGTTTTCACGCTTCACGATTTGAAGCCCGTAAGAATGAGAACGGTGAAATGGTTTTATATCAAGACCAGGACGAATCACTTTGGAATCAGGGATTGATTACAAAAGGTTTGTACTTCTTCCATCAGGCATCGCAGGGAAACACAATTTCAAAATATCATGTTGAAGCCGGCATTGCCTATTGGCATACGATCAAAACGGACACGAAAGAAAAGTGGGAAAATATTCTGCAGCTTTATAATCGATTGCTGCAAATTCAATACTCGCCCATTGCTGCATTGAACAGGACGTATGCACTTTCAAAAGCAAATGGCAAAGCAGAAGCAATTATAGAAGCAGAAAAGTTGAATTTAATCGACAACCATTTCTACTTTACCTTACTGGGTGAACTCTATAAAGATAGTGAACCTTTAAATGCAAAGGTAAATTTTGAGCGGGCATTGTCATTAGCCAAGACAAAAGCAGACAAACAGATTTTAGAGAAAAGGATTCAGGAACTAAATCAGAGTGCTCAATGATAGAATAATGGCACAAACGGAATTCTATTGAATCGTTGAATGAAGTCGTGTATTTGAAAATGTATCCATCGACAGCTCAGATGTTTTGTTAATTTTGGGAATTATTTCGAATAAGAATGAAAAATATTGTGAGTCAATCTTTAAAATTTTTGCTGACACCACACATTATACATACATATTTACTGATTTGTTTTTATTGCCTTTTTCTTATCTCATGCGGAGCGGAAGAGGAAATTTCCAGATATAATTCAAATATTTCCGGCCTGTTAGAATACCAGGGCAAGACCTTTTCAATGCAAGGTGGTCTTCTCGATGAAAAAGCAGACAGTCTGTTCAGCAGAAGGACTTTCCAGTTTAAAATCTCTCCAAAGCCAATAGAACCCATGGCATCGACCAATGAATTTGCAATGTATGTCTCCAGCGATGAGCCTATTAACCTTGAAATTAAACTAACCTCGGATAATGGAAATGATATTATAAAACCAGGTACCTATTCGTTCTCAGAATCAGAACCAAGTGATGTTGATTTTCCGCAGGGACTTGTGGCCCATTATGGATACGTCTTTATAGCTACCAGAACAGCAACAACGTCAACAACACAACCCTATCCAATTAGGAGTGGCGAAGTTACCGTTAGCGGTGATTTCCCCGATTATACATTGACATTCTCACTTTCAACCGACACTGGTGTTTTGACCGGAAGTGTATCCGGAGAATTTATCACAAGAGCCTCATGGAAAAGTGTCTTCTTTTTATAAGCATAAGAACATTTTGAAATCCGAAGGATCAATTCCTTGACCAATCATTAAGCATCCGCGAGTACTTAATTCTTTATTTTCCTCAACTCTGTAATTAGTGTTACTTTTGCGGATTCAATACTAAGAGCAGGCTGAACTACATGGAGAATATTCGGAATTTTTGCATCATCGCACACATCGACCACGGAAAAAGCACGTTGGCTGACCGGCTTTTGGAGTTTACCGGTACCCTGAATGAGCGGCAAATGGAGGCTCAAGTACTAGATAACATGGATTTGGAGAAGGAAAAGGGCATTACCATTAAAGCCCATGCCATCCAAATGAAATACAAGCTCGATGGACAGGATTATGTCTTAAACCTGATCGACACTCCAGGCCACGTAGATTTCTCATACGAAGTTTCCCGCGCCATTGCTGCCTGCGAAGGGGCTTTGCTCATTGTTGATGCCAGCCAGGGTATTGAAGCTCAGACGATTTCGAATTTATACCTCGCGTTAGAACATAATCTTGAAATCATTCCAGTATTGAATAAGATCGATCTTCCTCATGCCATGCCGGAGGAAGTGACCGATGAAATTGTTGAAATGATAGGTTGCAAGCGCGAAGACGTAATCCGCGCCAGCGCAAAAGAAGGTAAGGGCATTGAAGAGATTTTACATGCCATTGTTCATAGAGTAAGAGCACCGAAAGGTGATCCGAAAGCACCGCTTCAAGCCATGATTTTTGATTCAGTTTTCAATTCCTTCCGGGGAATTGAAATCTATTTCCGTGTATTCAATGGCACCATGAAGAAAGGGGAGAAGATCAAGTTTGTTGGAACGGGTCAGGAGTACAATGCTGATGAGATTGGTGTATTGAAATTGGATAAGCAACCGCGCAACGAAATTAGTGCAGGTAATGTAGGCTACCTTATTTCAGGTATTAAAGTAGCGAAGGAAGTTCATGTGGGCGATACGATTACAAGCGCGCTCAATCCAGGTGAATCCTTACAAGGATATGAACAAGTAAAGCCGATGGTGTTTGCGGGAATTTATCCTGTGGAAACATCCGAGTTTGAAGAGTTACGTGCCTCAATGGAAAAACTTCAATTGAATGATGCGTCCTTAGTTTGGGAACTTGAAACATCCGCTGCATTAGGCTTTGGTTTCCGTTGCGGATTCTTAGGTATGCTTCACATGGAAATTATCCAGGAGCGATTGGAGCGTGAGTTCAACATGACGGTTATCACAACGGTACCTTCAGTTCAATTCAAAGCACATCTTACCGATGGTACTGAATTAGACATTAATGCGCCTTCTGAAATGCCTGACCCTACACGGATCAAAAGCATCGAGGAGCCTTACATTAAAGCACAAATCATTTCAAAGTCAGAATACATCGGTCCGATTATCGGTTTGTGTATGGATAAGAGGGGTATCATCAAGAATCAACATTACCTCACCACAGATCGCGTGGAGATGTCGTTCGAAATGCCACTATCCGAAATCGTATTTGACTTCTTCGATAAATTAAAATCCATTTCACGCGGATACGCTTCATTGGACTATCATCTCATCGGTTTCCAGGAATCGGATATGGTGAAGTTGGATATTATGTTGAATGGTGAGAAGGTAGATGCATTGAGCGCTATTGTGCATAGAGGCAAGTCACAAGATTGGGGAAGAAAGCTTTGCGAGAAATTGAAAGAGTTGATTCCACGTCAGATGTTTGAGATTGCCATTCAAGCTGCCATTGGTCAGAAGATTGTGTCGCGCGAAAATATCAGTGCTATCAAGAAGAATGTGATTGCCAAGTGTTATGGTGGTGATATTTCGCGTAAGCGTAAATTATTGGAGAAGCAGAAGAAAGGAAAGAAACGCATGCGTCAGATAGGAACAGTAGAAGTTCCGCAAGAAGCCTTTATGGCAATTTTGAAAATTGACTAGAAGGCAACGAATTAAAATCGATAACGAATTAAATAAACATACGAGCTGCGAACTCAAATTTTATAGATCACATGGAGGCAACGCTACAAACATCATTCACACTCATTGACGGCAAGAAAGTATCGACTGATATAAAAAATGAAATTGCACAGGCTGTTGCCCTTCGCAAACAAGAAGGAAAGAAGATTCCCCATCTCGCTATTATTTTGGTAGGAGATGATGGTGCAAGTCAAACATATGTTGACAATAAAGTGAAGTCGTGCAAAGCAGTTGGCTTTCATTACACCATGATGCGCTTTGCCGATACGATCAGCGAGGAGAAACTAATGAAACACATCGATCATGTAAATGATGATGAAGATGTTGACGGATTTATTGTTCAGCTTCCCTTGCCAGCACATATATCGGTAGAAAAAATTACAGAGAAGATTCGCTCTGATAAAGATGTGGATGGATTTACGAATCATAACTTCGGTAGTATCTTTTCAAAGAGCCCATTGCTTATGCCTGCTACACCGTTTGGTGTAATGGAATTGCTGCGCAGATATGGAATTGAAACAGAAGGTAAGCACGCAGTTGTAATTGGTGCGAGTCGAATTGCAGGTGCGCCACTCAGTATGATGTTAGTTGAGCAAGCACATGCTACTGTTACCATTTGTCATAAGTACACTAAGGATCTTGCAAGCTATACACGCTCTGCTGATATTCTTTTAACAGCCGTTGGCAAACCCGGATTGGTTACTGCCGACATGGTAAAAGAAGGCGCAGTGGTAATTGATATTGGAACCACACGCGTTGAAGGACCAGAGTATCCGAAAGGCTGGGCCATTAAAGGCGATGTTGATTTTAAACAGGTAGCACCAAAAACTTCTTTCATCACACCCGTTCCTGGTGGTGTTGGGCCAATGACCATCGCGTCACTCTTGTTGAATACATTGCGCGCAACCGAGTTAAGAGAACCGTAGCGATTTGTGATTTAAGATTCCCGCCTTGCGGGATGAAACATATCGATTTACGATTGAATGATCATCAAGCAGAAATCAAACAACAACTTTCCATTGGAAATAAAAGATAAAATAGTAACTGACCTTCCTGTAATGGAAGACTTCTATACCATTCAGGGAGAAGGCTTCTATCAAGGTCATGCTGCATATTTTATTCGACTAGGTGGTTGTGATGTAGGTTGTGTGTGGTGCGATGTAAAAGATTCTTGGGATGCCTCACTTCATCCTTCTTTGAGCATTGAGGAGATTACTTCCCGAACAAAATCAAGCGGAGGGAAGATTGCCGTTATTACCGGTGGTGAGCCAGCAATGTATGATCTCGCTGAGTTAACACAGTCGTTGAAAGATTCAGGATTAAGAACGCACATAGAAACATCTGGAGTTTATCCGTTAACCGGGACCTGGGATTGGGTTTGTTTCTCACCAAAGAAATTTAAGGCTCCACATTCTTCTATTTTGGATCAGGCGAACGAATTAAAGATTATCGTATATAATAGAAGTGATTTTGCCTGGGCAGAAGAATTTGCATCACAAGTCAATCCATCTTGTCAGCTTTTTCTTCAGCCTGAATGGTCAAAAGAAAAAGAGATGTTGCCCCTCATTATTGAGTATGTAAAGGCGAATCAAAAATGGCAGGTGTCTTTGCAGGTTCATAAATACATGAACATTCCTTAAGGAGGGTGAATAATTAAGATTGATGAATATTTCTGAATTCAAGAATCAAATGAATAAGTGGGGGCAAGAGAAAGTCCCTTTTTTGTTTATGGTTGATTTTGAAATGGAGAAACCAAACATCATACGCTTATCAGAGGTGGAAAATTCCAAAATTCTTTATGAAATCAACGGGTGTAGTAATTCAGCGAGTTCATTTGATAATCCAGAACTCATTTCAATAAAAAAATTTCCGATTCGTTTTGAAGATTATCAAAAGAAGTTCGATTCTATATTTAGCCATTTAGGATATGGCGATTCATTTTTGGCAAACCTTACCATTAAAACTGAAATTGAAATACACTATTCACTACACGATATTTTTAATTTCAGCAAAGCGAAGTATAAGTTGCTTTATGAGAATCAATTTCTGGTCTTCTCACCAGAAACATTTGTAAAGATTCAGAATGGAAAAATATTTTCTTTTCCGATGAAAGGAACCATCGATTCTTCTATTCCTGATGCGGAACAAAAGATATTAGCCAATCAAAAAGAATTATCCGAGCACGTAACGATTGTTGATCTGATTCGAAATGATTTAAGCTTGGTTGCCGGCAACGTAGAAGTAAATCGATTTAGGTATATAGAAGAGATTAGAACCCATTCAAAATCATTGCTTCAGGTTAGTTCAGAAATCTCGGGTCAGTTATCTAAAAATCACAATGCGCATTTAGGTGATATATTAATTGCTCTCCTCCCGGCTGGTTCGATATGCGGGGCACCCAAACAAAAGACGATTGAAGTCATCAGGCAAGCAGAAGGAGAGAAGCGCGGATTTTATACGGGTGTGTTCGGTTATTTTGATGGCGAAAACTTGGATAGTGGTGTAATGATTCGGTATATTGAACAAGAACATGGAAAATATTTCTATCGAAGTGGTGGAGGTATTACAACACAAAGTGATGCCATGGCCGAATATCAGGAAGCACTAGATAAAGTATATGTCCCTGTTGATTGAATCAATAAAATTATTAGACGGACAATTTCGCGACCTGTTTTACCATGAGCAGCGCATGAACCGCGCATTGAAAATGCTCTGTGGTGTTCACGAAAATTTTGATCTCGAAGAATTTCTTCAACACGTTGAAAAACCAAAGCAAGGTCTTTATAAATGCAGATTAGTGTACGATGATCAATCCAGGGAAGTTGAGTTTGTACCGTATCAGCCAAAAGTGATTAAAAATTTACGAATCGTTGAACACGATCGCATCTCCTATGAATTTAAATTTAAAAATCGAAAATTAATTGATCGATTATTCGAGCTACGCAAAGATTCTGATGATATACTGATCGTTAAAAAAGGATATATAACAGACTCATCGTATGCAAATATTGTTTTCAGACGTGGAAAGAAATGGTTTACACCCTGGTCGGCTTTACTAAAAGGTACAATGCGCACAAAGTTGTTAGAACGAAACTTGATTGGCGAGGAAGAAATTCGTGTTGAGGATATTAAATCTTTTGAATCTTTTAAACTGATTAATGCAATGCTTGAATTTGATGCGCCTGAAATTGAAGTATCCAACATTGTTTTTTAGTTTTGAAAATGAAGTATACATCCCTTGTTCTCTTGCTGCTCTTTTTCTTTGCAACTGAGTTTACGAATGCGCAGCTCAGCACAACTTCCAAAAAGGCAATCGAGTATTACACCCAGGCAGACAACTATAGAGTTCGCAACCAGTATGAACAGGCTATCGAATTATTAAACATGGCCATCGCAAAGGATAAGAATTTTGTCGAGGCTTATTATCGTCTTGGCCTCACCTATCACACGCTGAAGCAGTATCCTAACGCAATGGAGTTTTACGAAAAAGGACTTAGCCTGACAGAGGATGTGAGAAAGAAAAAAGTTTTTTGGTATGATCTGGGTGAACTCTATCTTCTTCAAGGGGATTACGATAAGGCCATGAAGGTACTCAGCGCGTTTGTTAACAATGAAACTCAAAATAAAGCGAAGATTGATAGAGCAACATTACTTTTTAGGAGTGCAGAGTATGCATCTAAAAATCAAAACAATACCTCTGCTTATAAGAAGCGAATACTAAGTGATACAGTTAATCATTTTGTCTTGCAATATTTCCCGGTACTTACAGCAGATCAACAACATTTACTTTTTACACGAAGAGCAGGTGATGGACCAAATGATGATGAAGACTTGGTAGTATGCGACAAGGATATCAATAACAAATGGAAATTACCGGTATCCATTTCAAAGAATATAAACACTCGGTTAAATGAGGGAACCTGTACTATATCGGCAGATGGGAGAAAAATTATTTTCACTTCGTGTACCGGTAGGGATGGTATAGGAAGTTGTGATCTATATGAAAGTCGGAAGATTGGAAATGAATGGACTGAACCAAAAAATCTTGGACGAAATGTAAACAGCGCAGAATGGGAGTCGCAACCTTCTCTCTCTGCCGATGGACGAACTCTTTATTTTGTTTCCGATAGACGAGCCGGTTTAGGCAATAGAGATATTTGGATTTCGAGTTTGAATGATGTGGGTCAGTGGACAAAAGCAATTAATGCGGGTAAGCAGGTGAATTCGCAATACGATGAGATATCCCCCTTCATTCACGTAAATAATCAAACACTGTATTTTGCTTCAAATGGATTGCCTGGCTTTGGGGGCTACGATATTTTTTATTGTGAACGTGACTCCAGCAATTGGACTGCCCCGAAAAATATTGGAGGTCCACTAAATGATCATGAAGATCAGTTCTCTCTTTTTATTACCGCTGATGGTAAAAAGGGATATTACTCTCATGAAGAAACATTGAAGTCAGGGTTTTCAAGAAGTAAAATTTATGAGATTGAAATTCCTGTTGAGAACCAAATGAAGTTTCGGAGTAATTATGTAACGGGTATTATTACAGACAAAATTTCAAAGCAGCCTTTAAACGCAAAAGTAGAACTCGTTAATCTTAAGACTAATAAAATAGAATCCCTCGTTGAGTCAGACTCTATAACGGGTGAGTACTTAATGGTATTGACCCAAGGTGCGGAGTATGGCTTATATGTAAATAAAGATAATTACCTTTTTAAGAGTTATAATTTTAATTATTCAGAAGTAAAAGACTTCAAGCCAATTGTTGCCAATATCGCTTTGGAAAAAGCAAAAGAAGGATCAATTGTAGTGCTAAATAATATTTTTTTTGATGTAGATAAATACGATTTGCAGGATCGATCAAAGTCAGAGCTGCAAAAGATTATCAGATTCTTAACAGAAAATCCGCAACTCCGAATTGAAATCAGCGGGCATACGGATAATTCGGGCTCAGCAGTCTATAATCGTGAACTTTCAGAAAAACGTGCCCGATCAGTATTTAAATACCTCACTCAAAGTAGTATTAATTCAAAACGATTATCGATTAAAGGCTACGGACCTGATCAACCAATTGCATCAAACGAAACAGAAGAGGGCCGCCAGCAAAATAGAAGGATTGAATTTAAGGTAATGAATTAGCCTAAAAAGCTGCATTTTAGGCACATATAACCTATTATGGGGTATATTCAAAGGTATTCGATACCATATTTTGTGTTAAAAGGTTTTTGCGGATTAACATTTTGTTATAAGTTTAGGACTTCATTAAACTCTAATTAACAACTAGGGATTAGTGGAATTGTAATCTTAACTCATTAACCTAAATTTTAAGTATGAAGAAATTTCTACTAGTATGCTTAACAGCGGTGTTCATGCTCACAAGCAGTGAGCTTTGGGCGCAGGAACGAACGGTCTCCGGTCGAGTGACATCCGCAGAGGATGCCACTGGATTACCTGGAGTAAACGTTGTGGTGAAGGGAACCACCAGCGGAACAGTAACAGATGCTGAGGGTAACTATAAGTTATCAGTTCCTCCAGGAACTCAGACTTTAGTGTTTTCTTTTATAGGCTTATCAACAAGTGAGGTACCTATTGGAGATCGTACAACAGTTGATGTGCAATTATCATTGGATGTTCAACAACTAAGTGAAGTTGTTGTTACCGCCTTTGGTGTTCAGCAACAAAAGAAGGCCTTAGGGTATGCTGTTCAAGAAGTTAAAGGTGATCAGTTCACAACTGTAAGAGATCAAAACATTGTGAGTGCTCTTTCTGGTCAAATTGCAGGAGCGCAAATTACAAGTTCTTCTGGAGGTGTAGGATCCTCAACAAGAATAGTACTTCGTGGAGCTTCTTCAATTACAGGAAATAATCAACCTTTATTTGTGGTTGATGGTATTCCGATTAGTAATAGAGCTTCAGGAAACTCCGGTAGTGGTGGAGGTACAGACTTTGGAAACGGAGCGGCTGATATAAATCCTGACGATGTTGAGACAATAAGTGTTTTAGGACCAAATGCAGCTGCATTGTACGGATCCAGAGCTTCTAACGGTGTTATCTTGATTACAACAAAGTCTGGAAAAGGTACAAAAGGTCTTGGTGTGTCAGTGAATGCATCAGTACAATTTGACAATCCAATGAGACTACCTGATTTTCAAAACTCTTATGGTCAGGGGGCAAGCGACAGTTTCTTTCAGTATATCGATGGTTCTGCCGGAGATGAAGGTGTAGATGAAAGCTGGGGTATGCCTTTGGATATTGGTTTAGAGGCAGTTCAATGGCCATCTGGCGGTCAGTATGCTGAACCTTGGGTTTCACGTCCTAACAACATAAAAGACTTTTTAGAAACAGGAGTTTTATCTACCCAAAACATTGCACTTTCCGGAGCAAATGATAAAGGTAATTTCAGACTTTCATTCACGAATTTAAATCAGACTGGTACCTTACCTAATACAGATTTAACAAGAAAAACCATTGCGATAAATTCTGGATTGAACCTTAACTCCAAGTTATCTGCAGATTTTTCTGCGAATTATGTTAACGGGCATAGTGATAACAGACCTGTAACTGGTTACACAGGACAAAATCCAATTCAACAGTTTATCTGGTCAGGAAGAAATGTTGATTTTGCTGCTCTTGAAGATTATAAAAATTTACCACTTGCAACCACTGGATTGGGAGCAGGCTATTCTCCGGTAAACTGGAATGATCGTTTTCAAAACAACCCATATTGGGCATCTTATAACAATACCAATGCAAATCAGAAGGATAGAGTGTTCGGAAATATAAAGGCGAACTATAAAATTACTGATTGGTTAAGTGTCTTTGTTAGAACTGGAATGGACTATTTTACAGAAGGTCAGACCAGAATCAGAGCAAAGGGTATCGAAAGCACTACAAATGGTAATGGATTTTATCAGGAGTATATGGAGACGAATTATGAAGCGAATACCGACTTTTTGTTTTCATTACGTAAAGAATTAACTACTGATTTTGTTTTGGCAGCTTCTGCTGGTGGTAACAGACGTGATGAGAGTTTTACACAACTTACTTCAACAGCGCCTGAACTTGAGTTACCTGGCGTTTATAACCTAAGTAATGTTAAGTCAGGTGTAGCCGTTACAACCACTAATTTTAAATCAAAAAAGAGAGTAAACAGTGTGTACGGATCATTAAATCTGGCATTCAAAAATTACCTTTTCTTAGACGTTACAGCACGAAATGACTGGTCCAGTACTTTACCAGATGGAGAGAATTCTTATTTCTACCCAGGAGTTTCTCTAAGCGCAGCGCTATCTGATATTTTTGAAATACAATCCAAAACATTGTCATACTTAAAAGTTCGTGGAAGTTGGGTACAAGTTGGTTCGGACACTGGTCCTTACTCTCTTGTTCAAACGTATGCTTTCAGATCACCATGGGGTTCTGTATTGTCTCCGTCTGAATCTAACAGTTTGCTGAACCCTCAATTGAAACCAGAAATTACTACCTCAATTGAAGCGGGTGTTGAAGCAAGTTTATTTGAGGGAAGAGTAAATACCGCGATAACTTTCTATAATAAAACTACGAATGATCAAATCATTCCGGTTCAAATTTCTGGAGCATCCGGCTATACTTCAAGAAATACCAACATTGGTGAGATGGTGAATAAAGGAGTTGAGGTTCAATTAAGCGGTTCACCAATTAAGTCTAATGGTTTCGAATGGAATATCACATTAAACTGGGCGCGTAACATTAATGAAGTTACAGAGTTGGCACCTGGACTTGACGCACTTAATCTTGGCGGACATTGGAATGTTAGTACTCAAGCTAGAGTCGGAGAGGCGTACGGAGCCATATTTGGACCTGGGTTTGTTAAAGATCCAAGTGGTAATATTGTTCATGGTGAAAATGGCTTGCCACTTATTGATGCAACCTACCGTGTTCTTGGGAATTTTACACCAAAATGGACTTCAGGATTAAACAACACCTTTATGTATAAGGGTATTACATTAGGCGTTTTGATTGATGGGCGTTATGGCGGTGATATACATAGCATGACCACTTCATGGGGTCGATATGCTGGTGTACTTGAAGAAACATTGCTGGGTAGAGAAACTGGTATAGTGGGCAAGGGTGTTATCGACAACGGAGATGGTACTTTTAGACCAAATGATGTTGTAGTTACTGCGGAGCAATACAATAAAGCTGCCTATTCAAATGATGCTGCTGAATCTGCAGTTTTTGATGGCACCTATATTAAACTTCGCCAAATACAGCTTGGATATAGATTCCCAAATAAAATTTTCGGAAAAACTCCATTCAGAGATGTTACTTTATCTTTTGTTGGTAGAAATCTTGGATTATTGTATGCTACAATTCCCCACGTTGACCCGGAAACTGCTTTTAGTTCAGGCAATGGAGGACAAGGTTTAGAGTTTGGTCAGGCCCCTACCAATCGCAGTATTGGATTCAACATTAATTTTAAACTGTAGACGATCATGAAAATAAAAAAATATATAATTCCTGCTCTTCTCTCTTGCGTACTGGTCTTTTCATGTACTCAAGACTTTGAAGAAATTAATACCAACCCCAATGGCCCTGTGGCTGTGCCTGCTGTACTATTAATTCCTGCTCTTGCTGAGGGAACAATGGATTTGCTTTACAGTACGTTTAATGGAGGTGATATGGGTAGTTGCTGGGCTCAACATTGGGCTAAGGTTCAATACAACGATGAGGAACGCTATAGGACTCGTGACACTCAATTTGACGCGATTTGGAATTCACTTTATTCAGGAACTATTCAGGATGGTAAGATAATGGAAGCACTTGCAATAGGTGAAAGCAATGAGAATCTACAAGGAATTGCAATAATTATGCAAGTGTACTCCTATTCAGTGTTAACTGATATTTTCGGAGATATACCATATACTGAAGCAGTCAGAGCGAAGGATGGTATTAATACACCTGTTTATGACACGCAGGAATCAATCTACACTTCATTGTTAGCGCGATTAGATGAAGCAGATGCTTTGTTTGGTGCTGACGGTGGACCAATCACTGCTACATCAGACATCATTTATGCTGGATCTTATGCTAAATGGCAAATGTTTGGAAATGCATTGAAATTCCGCATGCTAATGAGAATGTCAAACAGAGCGGATTTCAATAGACAAGCTGAACTTCAAGAGATTGTGGACAACAGAGCTATTTTTGGATCCAATGCTGATGAAGCAAAACTTACATATTTAGCAGCAGCACCAAATAATAATCCTGTTAATGGAAGTATTATTGCTGGAAACAGAGGAGAATACAAGGTGAACAGTGTGTTGGTTGATATGCTTGAGGATGAGTCTGATCCACGGTTGTCAAAAATGGCACAATTAAATAATGGCGGTATTTACAGAGGAAAGCCATCCGGCATTATTGATGTGCCAAGTGCGACATGGGATTACCCTAATGTTTCTGCAATTGGAACACTATACCTTGCTGCCACAGCTCCTGCATATTTAATGTCTTACTCAGAGCAAGAATTTTTGATTGCTGAAGCTGCAAAGCGGGGGTTAATTAGTGGAGGAGATGCTGAAGCTGAAACACACTTCAACAACGGAGTACTTGCTTCTATGAGTAGCAATGGCGTTTTGACAGCGGATGCAGATACCTATTTACTAGACCATGCCTACGCTTCTGGAACAGCGCTTACTCAAATTCATACTGAGAAATGGATTTCACTTTTTGGTCAGGGCATTGAGGCTTGGACTGAATGGAGAAGAACTAAAATTCCGGCATTATCCCCTGCAATTGAAGGAGTTATTAATGAAATACCTTCAAGGTATCAATATCCCCCAACAGAACAGGCTCTAAATGGTGTTAATTATACCGCAGCCGTTGCTGCTCAAGGTGCTGATTTGTTGACTACCAAAGTTTGGTGGATGAAGTAAGTGTCTGTTAATGAAAATTTAAAAGAAAGAAATTATGAAAAATATTGGTTTCAATAAGATTTGGATTTTCGCACTCTTGCTTGCTGCAAGTTGTGTTGATTCGGAAGATCTTGTTACAGATGGTGCAAAAGAAGGAGGTGCTTTACTTACTGTTGCAGGAAGTGAAGGAAAGCTTCTTGGTCTTGAAGACGCGGCTACGGGTGAGGTTACATTTACTGACAATGATTTAACGCTACATGTTGGGCTTGTCCTAGGACAATTTGGCAATGAGTCATTTACATTGGTAAAACAATTCGATGGTCAGGAAGTTGAAGTGGAAAATTTTACAACACTTCCGTTTGACTATAGCATTAGTTCAGTAACTGAATTTCTTGAAGGATTTACAGGAGTTACTGCTTCAGACTTACGCATAGGAGATGCCATCACGTATAAAGTAAAAATCCACACAGATGATGGTAGGGAGGTTTACTCTAATGATGCTCAACTTAAAGTAACAGTAAACTGCGGATCAGATTTGGCCGCAACATATACGGTTACGGGGTTGCTTCAGAGACCACTTTCAGGGATAGTTGATCAGCCGATTGGGCCAAGAGATGAAGTGTTGCTAAAGTATGGAGTAAATTACTATGGCACACAAAACACTGCTCATTGGGCAAATGCAACGCTTGGGTTTGAACCATGTCCTGTTTACTTCAATGTAACATGTGGTATTATAGAAGTTCCTTCTCAAAATCTTTGCGATGCTTATAGCAATGTGGTTTCGGGTACTGGTTATGTAGATGAAGCTACTGGCGACATTTATTTCAGTTACCAGGTAACGGGCGGAAATTTACGTACTGTCACTTTAAAGTATGTTAAACAATAGTTTTATTAAACGAATACACACAATGAAGTACATAAAATACTTAACACTAATATCAGCTTTTAGCATTTTGCTAGTAGCTTGTGATAATGATGATTTTACAGGTCATTCACGATTAGTACCAACATCTCCTGTAATAACAGTAACTCTTCCAGCGCAAGCGGACTTAGATGATCCGGCACAGGATGTTTTTGATGTAACGGTTACAATGAGTGTTGCGCAAATTGTTGATGTTGCTGTGCATTCAGTGCAAACAGGAGGAGATGCTGTTGCTCACGATGATTACGATATTGAGGACAGAATCATTATTCCGAAAGGACAAACGGAAGGTGTTTTCAGTCTTCATATAAATTCTGATGAGCTGCTTGAAGGCCCCCTTACCTTAACACTTAAAATAGGTGATGCAAGAACTGCTAATGCAGATATTACTCCTGTATCATTTACAATTAACAGAGCACCTTAATTTGATTTAAATAATAAAAAGAGACTGCCTCAAAAGGGCAGTCTCTTTTTATTTGTGGCTGCTAGTTTACTACATGCTTGTGTTCATAAAGTGCAATAATTCTTTAAGGTCATCTATTCTTTTTAGACCTAAGTCATGTTCTTTTATAAAATTGGATAGTGGTATTTCATTTTCGCTGAACTGTTTAGAGAATCTCTTCACAGGCATACGCGTTTCATACAGTGATTTATTTTTCGAAAAAAAGTACACCTCTTCTTTTACAAGATAGTCACTACGATCACCAGCATCCAATGCAGCAACATAGCTTGATTTAACAAGTTTAACTTGAGGTTTAATAAGTAATTCCCACTTCCCGCTATCGATGACTTTGAAAAAACCTACGATAGGTGTATTATTCAGCGTATAACTTTTTCCATTTACATACTTTTCGAAAGCACCATCATTCTTTTTAAGAGTAAAGTGCTTCACGTTTCTTCCTGAAAGCACTCTGACCTGGTTTTGATAGTTTATTTCAATGTCATTTGTTTGAAGATTAATTTTAATTGAATAATCTTTTAATTCTGAAGTTTGGTTGAATAGTGCAATATCAGCGATTATCCATTCTGAATTTAAATAGACATCTCCTTTTGTTTCAGCGGGAGCCATAGGAAGTTGTGTAACAAAGCCCCCGGGTGAAGCCTGCATATCAAGTCCCTTGCTTGAAACCCCGCCCACAACAGCTTGAGAAAATAATTCTTGAAGTGAAAGAATGCAAACGGCAAAAACGAATAGTTTTTTTTTCATACTTATAAATTTTGTGATTTTTTAGCTTTTAAAGCAGTTTAGTAACGTAATCATCACGAGAAAGAGTCAGATTATCAAGCAAAATAATGTTAACGGCTAACGAATATTCTTTGGTGTCAGAGTTAAGATGATATTTTACAGAGTTTATTTTTGCCAAGAACCATTTCAAAAACTTAAATTTGTAAGCCAATGATCTACATCTCCCGCAAAGAACATTTCAACGCTGCACATAAACTCTACAACCCGAGTTGGTCGGTGGAGAGGAATGTGGAAGTCTTTGGTCCTTGTGCGAACGATAACTGGCATGGGCACAATTTCGATTTAATTGTTACGGTGAAAGGAATGCCCGATCCGGAGACTGGTTTTGTTGTAGATCTTAAGAAATTAAGTACGTTAATCAGAAACGAAGTAATCGAAAAACTCGATCATAAAAACATCAACCTCGATGTTGAATTCATGCAAGGTAAGTTGGCCAGTTGTGAAAATCTGATTGTTGAAATCTGGAGAATACTTAATCAACATTTGCCATCGATTACCTCCAGGGGGAAACTTCATTGCATTCGTCTTTATGAAACTCCTCGCAATTACGTGGAGTATTTTGGAGAGTAATGTAATTAATAGCGTACTTCGCCTGTCTGCCGGTTGGCAGGTAATTCGTAACTCGTAATTTTAAGGATGCGGTATTACATCATAGCCGGTGAACGATCTGGCGATTTACATGGAGGAAATTTAGTAAAGGCATTAAAGCGTCATGATGTTGATGCACAACTTCGTGGCTTTGGTGGTGAGTATATGCAAGAAGCAGGAGTGGAGTTAGAAGTTCATTATCGCGACATGGCGTTTATGGGTCTGGCAGAGATCCTGACCAACCTGAATAAAATTTCGAATTACATAAAGCGATGCAAGGCTGACATCAATCAATTTAAACCGGATGTTATTATCCTTATTGACTACGGAGGTTTTAACAGACGCATTGCCAAGTTTGGAAAGAAGAATGGCATTAAAGTTTTCTATTACATTCCTCCAAAAGTTTGGGCATGGTATCAAAGACGAGCGCTGGAATTGAAAGCGAATGTCGATCGTATGTTTGTTATTCTTCCGTTCGAGAAAGAGTTCTATAAAAAAATTAATTGGAATGTTGATTATGTAGGTAATCCCGTACTTGATGCAGTGAAACATCATCAACGCGATGATCAATTCGCGGAGAAGCATAAAATTAAATCAAGCAGTCCCCTTGTTGCCTTGTTGCCAGGAAGTAGAAAGCAGGAATTGAATTCCATTATTCCATTGATGGAAGAAGTTGTAAAGCGATTTCCACAATATCAATTTGCTGTTGCTTCCGTTAGTAATCTGGATCAATCCATGTATGGCGAGCTGAGAAGTTTGCCAAATTTGAAATTCATTATTGAAGATACATACAACCTTTTGTTGAATTCAAATGCTGCCATTGTTACGTCCGGAACCGCTACATTGGAGACAGCATTATTTCGCGTTCCTCAAGTTGTTGTTTATAAGACGAGTTTTGTTTCCTATTGGATTGTGAAGATGCTTATTAAGGTGCCCTACATTTCCCTGGTAAATTTGATTATTGGAAAACAGGTTGTAAAAGAAATGATTCAACAAAATGCCAATGTGGAGGATGTATCAGCAGAACTTAACTCATTGTTAGAGAATCAAACATATAGACAAGGTATCTTAAATGCCTATGATAATCTGATTAAAATTCTGGATACTGGATCAGCATCAGAGAACGCAGCCAATCTTATGGTCGGCTATCTTCAAAATGAAAAGTAAATCGTAATTCGATTATGCTACTTTCAACTTACTGTACTGCGACTTATTGAATTTTTCTTCCGCATAAGCGCGATTGATAACCAATTTGTCTTTCGTTTTTTCAGAAGGTAATTCGAACATCGCATCGTTAATGATAGGCTCACAGATGCTGCGTAAACCGCGTGCACCGAGTTTGAACTCCATGGCTTTCTCAACAATAAAATCAATTGCACCTTCTTTGAATTCCAATTCGATATCTTCCATATCGAATAATTTTTTGTACTGTTTCACCAAAGCATTCTTTGGCTCAGTCAGGATTTTGCGAAGGGCTTCCTCGTCTAGTGGATTTAAAAATGATACAACAGGTAAGCGTCCAATCAATTCAGGGATCAATCCAAAACTTTTCAAGTCTTGTGAAGTAACGAACTGTAGTAAATTATCTTTATCAAGAGCACCTGGATGAAGTCCATCGTGTCCGGCACTAAATCCTAATGGACGTGTATTTAACCTGTTTGCAATAAAGCGTGTGATACCTTCGAAGGCACCCCCACAGATGAAAAGAATATTTTCAGTATTCACCGTGATCATCTTTTGATCCGGATGTTTACGTCCACCTTGTGGCGGAACGTTAACCGCTGTTCCTTCCAATAATTTCAACAATGCTTGCTGAACACCCTCACCACTCACATCACGAGTAATGGAGGGGTTATCTGACTTGCGTGCAATCTTATCAATCTCATCAATGTAAACTATACCTCTTTCAGCTGCTTCAACATTGTAGTCAGCCGCTTGAAGTAAACGTGTCAAAATACTTTCAACATCTTCACCTACATACCCAGCTTCTGTCAACACCGTTGCATCAGCAATACAAAAAGGAACCTGAAGAAGTTTGGCTAAAGTTTTAGCGAGATAGGTTTTACCGGTACCTGTTTCACCGACCATGATGATGTTTGATTTTTCAATCGTTACATCATTATCAAGTTTGCGTTGAGTCAATCGTTTAAAGTGATTATAAACTGCAACAGCCATAATCTTCTTGGCTTCATCCTGACCGATAACGTATTCATCCAAAAACTTCTTGATTTCTCTTGGCTTGATCAGCTTGAAGTTTGGCGAAATGCCTGCCTCTGTTTTGCTTTTCTTTTCTTCCCCTAAAATTTGATTGGCCTGAGTAACACACTTATCGCAAATGTGAGCGTGTATACCTGAAATCATCAGATCTACATCTTTTTTACTTCTGCCGCAGAAAGAACAGGTAACTTCAGCCATAACTTAATTGGTCAATTATCGATGGGTCAACGTGCAAATGTGAATACAGTAAGCACAATCGCAAAGGTATCATTTAATCTGCACATTGACACATTGATAATTAGCACATTACTTCGTTTTCTTACGTTCCAATACCTCGTCAATCAAGCCGTATTCCTTGGCTTCGGAAGCACGCATCCAGTAGTCGCGATCGGAATCCTTCTCAATTTTCTCGTATGGCTGGCCGCTATGGCTGGAAAGGATGTTATAAAGGTCTTTTTTCACCTCCAGAGTCTGGCGCAACGAAATCTCCATATCAGAAGCCTGACCTTGCATACCACTCATAGGTTGGTGAATCATTACACGTGAATGGGGTAGGCTTGAGCGTTTCTTAGCAGCTCCAGCAGTAAGAAGAACGGCACCCATAGAGGCTGCCAAACCAGTGCAAATAGTGGCTACGTCAGGATTTACATAGTTCATGGTATCATAAATACCTAAACCAGCATACACTGAACCACCTGGACTGTTGATATACATGATGATATCTTTCTTTGGATCGGAGGATTCAAGGAATAATAACTGAGCGGTGATCAAATTCGCAATCTGATCATCGATTCCCATTCCAAGGAAAATAATACGGTCTGAAATAAGGCGGGTAAACACATCGATAGCGCGGAAATTTCCCGGGCGTTCTTCAATGACATATTGGGTCATGTTATCAATGCGTTGTGCATAACTGTCAATGGTATTGCCGCTCATACCCAGGTGATGCACGGCATACTTTCTGAATTCGTTGTTGTTGTTCATATTTTATTAAAGTGATTACGTGTACAGTTGGATTGAAATTAAGGTAATTCTAGCGATCCCGCTTCATAATTCCAATCCTTTCGGTTTAAACCAACTAAAAACGAAAATGGTTTTAGTTCCGATAACTTTCGGAACTAAAACCATTGACGAACTGACTCTAATTTTATTGTTAATCTATCGACTATGAAGGTCGACACTTAATTCAAAGACTCTTAATGTCTGTGTTCTTCTACAATCTTCTTGAACTCATCTACAGTCACTTTCTTTTCATCCACGCTGATTTTCTCGCGGATGTATTTCAGAATTTTCTCTGTGCGCAATTGATTGTAAAGACGCATAAAGTTTTGACCGTTTTCGTTTTGCAGGTAATTGTCAGCAATTCCATCCAATCGCTCAGCGATTTGATCGGCAAATGCCTGGCCACCAAACTGCGCAACGATTTGCTCTTTTGCTTTTGCTCTTACTTCATCTGCATCCACTGCGATTTTATTATCTTCAGCAATTTTGTTCTTCACCAAATCCCACTTCAATCCTCTTTTATACAGATCAAATTCTTTCTCAAGAACAGCATCCGTAATTTCTCCTTTGCCTGTAGATTTCAGCCAGGTTTTCAAAAAGCCTTCTGGAAGATTCATTTTTGTATTCTCAACAAAATAATCTTCAATATGGTGTTCAAAGAAATGATCCGACTCACGCTTATAGTTTTCGCCAATCGTTTCTTTGATCTTCGTAATAAATTCAGCTTCAGTTGTAACAGCATCTTTTCCGAATACACGATCGAATAACTCTTGATTGAGTTCTGCTGGTTCCGGACGGCTAATGGTATTGATCTTCAGAATGTACTGACCCTTAATACCTTGTGCTTCTTCTGATGACATGCCTAGAAGTTGCTCAGTAAGATTTTTGTCAGCAAATATTTTCGTGATGTCGAATTCTACTTCGTCATCTTTCTTTAAACCAATAAATTTCTTTTGTTCTTTCTTTTCAATTTTCTCAACTTCAACAAAAGCATGTTCACGTTTGAAGTCGCCTTCTTTAACGCGAAGTTCACCAAAGAGATTGTCTTCACCTTCGCTGGTTTCCGGATACGTAACTTTCCCGAAACGTTTCTTTAAATCAGCAACGGTCTCATCAATTGTTTTCGTGTCGACTTCAATTGGGTAGGATTTTACTTTCACTTTCGAAGAAAGATCATAAGTGAATTCATCTACCATTCCGATTAAGTATTCAAAAGAAAAGTCTTTTTGAGTATCCCAATCAATATTTTGAGCAATGGCCTGGTTAGGAATTGGATCACCTAAAATCTTCAAATTGTTTTCTTTAATATAGTCGGATACTTTTTGTGAAAGCAAGTTGTTGATCTCTTCAACAAGGATAGACTTACCAAACATTTTCTTGATTACACCACTTGGAACCTTACCCTGACGAAAACCTTTGATGCTGGCTTTGCGCGCGTAATCTTTTAGTTTTTCTTCAACATGAGGTTGATAATCACCTTCGGTTAAATTAATTTTAATTGTACCTTCAGTGGTGTTCTTTTTGTCAAGTGTTATTTCCAAAGCTTAAAACGTTTGTTGTTTTACCAGATAAATTAAAACCCTCAATACCCGTTTTAATGACGAGCATCGAGGGTTCGATGGTGCGGATGAAGGGACTCGAACCCCCACGCCTTTCGGCACCAGATCCTAAGTCTGGCACGGCTACCAATTACGCCACATCCGCAAAAGGAGGCGCAAATTTATTGAATATTCACAAATAAAGAATAGTTTGGAGAGGTATTACAAAAAAACTCATGTTATACGCTGATAATCAGCAGAGAAGTTGAAAAGAAAGAAGATAAACAAGGAAAATAAGTAATCGATAATGGTAATAGACGCGGAACTGGAGAAGAAGGAGATAATTAATCGATATAGAAGACTGCTACGTAAGGCCAAGCCGATCCTGAATGATGGTGATGCCAAACTCATCAAAAGAGCATTTACGATTTCACTGGAGGCGCATAAAGATATGCGCAGAAAATCAGGGGAGCCCTTTATTTTTCATCCCCTCACCGTAGCCGAAATTTGCGTTGAAGAAATTGGATTAGGTACTACATCCATCATTGCTGCTTTAATGCATGATGTAGTGGAGGATACTGACATTGAGTTAGCGGACATCGAGCGAACATTTGGCAAGAAGATCACTAAAATTATAGACGGCCTCACCAAGATTCGAGGTGTTTTCGAATACGGAACATCACAGCAAGCAGAGAATTTTCGGAAGATGCTCTTCACGCTTTCGGAAGATGTACGAGTAATTCTGATTAAGCTGGCTGATCGATTACATAACATGCGCACGCTTGACAGCATGCCGCGCAACAAGCAGCTTAAGGTAGCTAACGAAACAATTTATCTCTACGCACCACTCGCACATCGATTGGGACTAAATGCAATTAAAACAGAACTGGAAGATCTTTACTTACGCTTTACGGATAAGGATGTTTATAATTCTATTGCCCGAAACATTGATGCCACGAGAACGGCACGAGCTAAGTTTATCAAACAGTTTATGGTGCCGATTGGCGATGAACTTGATAAACTTAAAATTGAGTACGAAATCAAGGGCCGGCCGAAGTCTATTTATTCCATTTGGAATAAAATGCACAAACAGAATATTCCTTTTGAAGAGGTATACGATTTGTTTGCCATCCGCATCATCATCGATACATCATTGGATCATGAGAAGGCACTTTGCTGGCAGGTGTACTCTATTGTAACCGACTACTACACTCCAAATCCTGATCGTCTTCGCGATTGGATCAGCACACCAAAGTCAAATGGATATGAATCACTTCATACCACCGTAATGGCCAAGAATGGTCAGTGGGTTGAAGTTCAGATTCGCAGCAAGCGAATGGATGAAATTGCTGAGAAGGGCTATGCTGCCCATTGGAAATATAAAGACACCAATACCACAGCAGAGTCGAACCTGGAAAAATGGTTGGCGCGTGTCCGAGATTTGTTGGAGCAAAACAATCACTCTGCGCTTGATTTTGTAGATGATTTCCGCGGCAATCTTTTTACCGAAGAGGTCTTTGCCTTTACGCCAAAAGGTGAATTAAAAACGTTACCGAACGGAGCCACGGCATTGGATTTTGCATTCGAAATACATACGCAGGTTGGCTCAAAATGTATTGGTGCTAAAGTCAACAACAAGTTGGTACCGATTAACTATGTGCTAAAAAATGGTGACCAGATTGAAATACTTACTTCAGCCAAGCAAAAGCCCCATGAAGATTGGCTTCGGTTTGTAATCACATCAAAAGCGAAGGCCAGAATCAAGGATGAATTAAAAGAGGATAAGCGAAAATCAGCTGATGATGGAAAGGAAATATTACTCCGAAAGCTTCGTCAGTTAAAAGAGGATCCCAATCAACAGTTCCTGGAGCAGATGCGTGAGCATTTTAAAGTTCCCGGCAATTTTGAATTGTATTACAGGGTAGGCAGGGGCTTTATTACTTCTGCCGATATAAAGAAGTTCGTTGAAAACAAACCAGCATCAGCATTACGATACAGGCCTAACATGGCAGTGGCCGATGCAAAAACTGTTGAACAGGAAATCACCAAAGTAAAAGGTCGCTACGATGATATCTTGCTGATTGGTGAAGACATGGATGTGGTGGACTATAAGTTGGCAAAGTGTTGCACACCGATTCCGGGTGATGATGTATTTGGATTTGTGACGGTAAGCGAGGGTATTAAGATTCATAGAACGAATTGTACCAACGCACCCGAATTATTATCCCATCACGGAAATCGCGTAGTTAAGGCCAAATGGACATCCCAGCATGAGGTCGCCTTCCTTACGGGATTAAAAATCCGTGGAACCGACCGGGTCGGACTTATAAATGATGTCACCAAAATTATTTCAGACGAGTTGAAGGTAAACATGAGCTCCATGTCCATCCACACCGATTCAGGCATTTTTGAAGGCGAAATCATGGTCTACGTAAACGACACGCGGCATTTGGAACAATTAATAGAGAAGCTTAGAATTGTAGAGGGGGTGGTCAAAGTAAGTCGCTTCGACTCCAAGGAATGAAAATAGTTTCCAATAACCGGTTTCTGGTCTTGAGTAACTGGCAACTGCAACCCTTTTCCTCTTACTAAAAACCCTAAAAATGACCTTAGTCTGCTGAGTTAGGTCCCTCAGTAATTTGAATTGCACTCATTCCAACCAAGGCATCAGCTTCCAGCAACCGGTAACCTGCTAACTTGAACCTTGAACCTGAAACTTTGAACCTTGTTTTGCCACCTTGTAAATCGTCCAGACTGATTATCTTTGCAACCGCAAAAAATTATGGTGCTCAATCCAAAAATTTACGAGGAAGTAAAGAAGATATTCACAGCCTACCTGGAGAATAAGGAACTTCGTAAAACTCCGGAGCGCTATGCCATTCTGGAAGA
>CBDDGE010000001.1:0-32220 GCA_965227495.1 Chryseolinea sp.
GTGTGAGCGCATTGCTCCAGAAGCATGCACAACGCCCTGCAGAGGGAAGGGCGGCACGAGCACAGCCCTGCCGCCACGCGGGCGCATGCAGTGGCGGGGCGCGGGGGGGCGATGTGGCATTGCTGGTTGCCTGCCCGCCCCCACACTGCTCCTGCCATGCCCCACAGCATGTGTATGGGTTCATGTAGAGTCCTCAAGGGCCCTAAGGCGGCCCAGAGCTTTGTGCTGAAGTAATCCGAACCCCGCATGTCCCAGTTCAGCACGTTTTCAAGGCTGGAACGCGGTCAGAGGGAGGCAGCCAGCCTCCCCGCTCGGCCTACCTATGGCAAGCAGCCTTCCTCCACACCACCATGCCCGCCATGCCTCTGCCATAGGTGCACAGGGATGCTTGGGGAACACAGTCTGAGCGCGTATTTTGGGGCTGCGGCGTATTTTGGGGCTGCAAGCTCGGTTCCACAACCCTAGTATGTCATGAAGAAGGAAGGAACAGCGAGGCGCACAGAAATGATGCCCAATTGAGACATTTAGCCTTGTGAAGCCTATTTCTCATTTCTGGTTACCCATGCAACCAGTCTCAGTCGTACATGGTCGCAGTACATTTTGTTCACGACTGCTTGCAATGCTTGCAATGCTTCTTCTTTTCCCCATCATGTTCGCTGCATCGCCCTCCGCACCTCCGCGTGCATGACCGCGGCAGCCGGCCAACAAGACGACACGATGGAGCGACGGGCCCTGTCGCCCACGGCGGGCCCTCTTGCCACCGACAAATCCCAGATTGCTTTGACGGTGTCGCCCTCGGGGCTGATCTTGAGCCCCGATGGGTCGCTGGCCGAGACCAAGAAGCCCCGTTACCTGCTTGGGCTGCCTGTCAGCGTTGTCTCGGCCGTCTGCTACTGCCTGGCGAGCATGATGATGTTAAGTCCACCCTGGCCGCTTTGCCCTGCCGGGGCCAGGCGGTGCCGCCGCCTCCGCCACACCCGCCCGCCCACCCACCCCACCCACCCCACCCCACTGCGCGCAGGTCCTGCTCAACAAGGTGGCCCTGTCCTCGTTCCACTTCAAGTCGGCCAATGCACTGCTCTTCTTCCAGTGCCTGCTGTGCGTGGTGGCGGTGCAGGCGTGCAAGGCCGCGGGGCTGGTCAAGGTGGAGCCCTTTAGCTACGACATTGTCCGGGTGTGGCTGCCGGTCAACCTGGTGTTCGTGGGCATGATCGGCACCAGCTTCTGGGCGCTGCGCAGCCTCAACGTGGGCATGGTCACAGGTGAGCCTGCCTGTGAGCGATTCCCCTCATCTGCCGGCACCCCAACCCACCCTTCCCTTCCTGCATGCAGTGTTGAAAAACTTGACCAACCTGTTCACCCTGGGCGGAGACTACATCCTCCACGGCCGCACGTACAAGCTCAATGTGTGGGGCTGCGTGGCGCTCATGCTGCTGTCGGCCATCTGTGGCGCCGCCACCGATCTCGCCTTCAATGCCGCCGGCTACTTCTGGCAGATCATGAACTGTTTGTTCACGGCGGCGTACTCGCTCTACATGCGGGCAGCCATGGACCGCGTGGCGCAGCACACCAGCGACGGCAAGCGGCTTGGGGAGTTCTCCATGGTGGGTTGGGCGGTCGATGCGCTTGTGCACTCCAGTCCTCTTTGCAGCTGCCAACAGCATCCCACTGGTGACCATCACCTGTTGCATGCGCAGGTGTTTTACAACAACCTGCTGAGCCTGCCTTGTTGTCTGGTGCTGATGGCGCTGACGGGCGAGCTGCACGGGGTGTGGCAGGAGCCCGACCTGCACAACACCACCTTTTTGCTGGTGGCGGGCTTCAGCGGGTTGATAGGCTTTGCAATCAGGTGCGCATGCGTGGATGGGTGTGGTACCTTGCCGTCGTCATCGCTGGTCTGTGAATCCGCTTGCTCCTGTCATCATCGTGCTGTGATTCCGCTGCTCCTGCCCCCGTGCCTTTTGCAGCTTCACGTCGCTCTGGTTCCTGAGCACCACCACCCCCAGCATCTATTCCCTGGTGGGCAGCTTGAACAAGGTGCCGCTCGCGCTCATCGGGCTGCTGGCGTTCAACGTGCCTTGGACGATGCCAAACCTTCTCAGCATCCTGATGGGAACCCTTGCGGGCGTGGTCTTTGTCATTGCAAAGAGCAAGAATTGATGATGTTGTACTTGAATGTAGAGGTCAGCACTGCCGTGAGGCCTGACCTGTTCGGCTTTCAGCACGCCTTTGCATTAAACAGCACGGATGGAGCATTGTCAAGGTCAGGCCCGCAAAAAGCACATTCCTGCAATCAGCTGCCCGGCCTCTACTCGTCCGAGAAGGCTGGCCGACTCTTCCTCCCGCCTCTTGCTGCTCGTCCCCTCGCTGCCACCCGCTTTGCCGCCTCCTGTGCCCTCACCACCACTTCCTGCTCATCCTCATCCTCCTGCATCGCCTCCTCCACCTCCTCCAAGTCGGCATCCTCGTCCTCCTCTTCTTGGCGCACAACTGCAAGCTGGGTTGTCGGTTGCTGCAGCCTGGCCACGTGTATGCCCTTCTGCTGCGTGACAGCTGCTGCTCGCTGCACTGGCACCTGCTTGGCTGCTGCGCCGCTGCTGCACAGCTTGTGCAGCTCGGCGGGAATTTCCCAGTCCGGCGTAAACTGGAGGTACTCGGCGATGTACTGGCACACGCCATTGCTGACGCCCTGCAGGTGCAAGCAGCAGGCGCAGGACTCGCATCTTGTTACCCCCCCCCACCAACACACTCGCACACACAACAAACCCACCACCTAACGCCACCACCCGCTCACCATTTTGCACATGTCGCCAAATGCGCAGACTCCCTTCTCCAGCCACTCCAGGTAGTGGTTGGGCTTGGGCCTGAGGCAAGGACAGACAGAAGGGACAAAAACGAAACGCATGACACCGACCGCCTGGGCTGCACAGCTGAGGCTAATTGCGCGTCTCCCAGCTGCACTCCCATGTGGGCAACAAAACAGAGATACTCACCCGTTCATGTGCACGATGCGCGCATCAGGCCTGAACTGGTGGAACATCATTGCGTTGAAGTTCTGCGGCAGGCCGCGCAGCCGCTTGAGTTGCATGTCAGGCGTGCATGCCAGGTTGTGCACGCAACTGCACGCGATGTGAAGGCGCACAGCAGGCCGCTTCCAGCGCATTGGGCACGCACCTTGCTGATCGGCAGGCCCTTGACCTGTTTCTCATAAAACTGGTTCAGAGCACCTTGGTCAAGCGGCCCATATCCTGCAGTGACAGCAGTGGGCGCCGCAAGCATTACACACCAAGCCTCGGGAGGCTGGCTCTGTCATTGCCCCACAGCAACGCATCCGTTGCTTTCGATGGGCAAGGCATGCTCGCGGGTAACAGCGCTGTGCAGTCTCTGACACTTGCCTGGGTAGTACAGCCCATTCCTCTGTGAGACGATCCAGTTCAGAAACTTCTTGTTGGTCTTGCGCATGTACGGCATGTTCATCAGCATGATGCCGGCATTGTAGGGGAAAATGTCCTGCCCCTCAAAGCTGCAAACAGGATGGCAGCAGCTGGAGGTGTGGTTCTCCATACCAGGCTCTGGATTACGAGCTGTACTCTCTTGTGGCTGTCAGCATGTACTGTGGACAGACCGCAATTGATGGCGGTGGCAGCAGGCGGGCCTGGCTCACCCCATGCCCACGGCCGTGGGCAGCGGCGTGCCCCAGTCCACCAGCTTCATCTGCTGGCGGAAGTAAACATCGCAGTCTGCAGCAGAGGCCAGAACGAAGCACTGTGAGGCAGAGAGCGTTGCTACAGGAGCATGCCGCGTTCATACGAGCAGCTGCACAGGGTAACTGCTGCGCCATGCCCCCGTGCCCCCACAAGCTGCGCACCTGTGAACAGCACATAGTTGTACTGGTCAAACTGGCGCAGGATGGGGATGTCGATGCGCTGGAAGGTGCCCACCAGGGTGCCCCCGGTCTTGTAGAGGTGGGAGTGTACCAGGTTCTGCTCCTTGTGGCGTGCCCCCTCCTTGATCAGGGCATCCCGCCACGCTGGCTCGTGCTGCAGCGGCAGCTCCACGACAACAGATCAACGAGCTGGTGATGAAGCTGGCCCCTGCATAACCGTGACCCCCACATCCGCACGCCCGTCACCTGGATGATGGTGACTCCTTTGCTGAGGAACCATTGGTACATCTCCGCAGACGTGCTGCCGCTGTACATGCAGTACGGCTTCATGCGGGCCACCTCGATGCCAGAGGTCACAGCCGCCTTCACCATATAATCATACTCGGTGCCCGCCGACCAATCGTTGTACGTGAACACCCAGGGCATCCTGTGGTGTGGTGTGGGACAGTCCAGCGTCGGCAGTTTGTCAGGCAGCAATGTGGCTGGCGAAACGAGCTCAGCATTGCGATGCCTGCTGAGCATTGGGCTCGCACGACTCACTGGTACAGCGGCATGAAGGCCTCCAGCGGGATGTTGCCGCCATTGTAATAAGTGGCAAACCGCCCCGCATGCCAACGCTCCATAATGAGCAGCGCACTGAACACAGATACGCTGTTGCCCACAAACTGCTGGCAGCCGAGCGCCAGGTAGTAATCAACCTGAGAGCAGGAGGGCAGCAGGTCAATGAAACATACCCTTGAAATAGCAGCAGAACCCGGACCCAAAATCTCACCAGTGCAATTTCCTCCCGTGAGAGGCCAGGCAGTTTAAGGTCATGCTCAAAGACTGCGTCACGCAGAACCACCTGGTAGCTGCAGCCATTAATCACACAAACGGTTGTGAACATACAGCGATTGGAGCAGACCCTTTCAATGAAACTGCCCACTGATACACCTGGCCCACCTGTGAGCCTCAAGGTTTTGCATTGATTGCCGAACTAAATCGTTGCTGATATCAATTTTGTTGATGGATAGCAAGAGTGGCACCTGCAGGAACAGGAATGACAACATGTCGTCATGAAGTCCGAGAAGATACGGGTGAGCTCCAAGCAACATGCCGTGCAACCAGCCCACCTGCCGGTCGATGCGATGAAGCCGCAGCTGATTCCCGACTCTTGCAGTGTTGTTCAAGCAGTTGTTGCGTACAATCCCTGCAAGACCCACAACCATGCAGCATTTCACACAAAGCCTCTCCTTCCAGCCCTTTGTACGGCATGGATCAGAGTACAAAAAAAACCCGCTTAAACATACCGTCGCCGATGCTCTCCCAGTTGGTGCAATGCAAGAGCCACTCGTCCTCGGCCCTCAGGTGGAGAATGTTGAAGGCCCCGGTATTGCTCATGCTGCGAAGCTGCTCCTCAGCCCTGCACACAGGCGGAGCAGCAAAAACTTCGTTCACATGAACCATCAGGCTACCTGTCCACCTCACTTGGAACACGCGCGCAATCACCTGCTGATGATATCCAGCAATGGCCGCGATGGCTGCATGGCGTCCATGGCCGCAAACACCAGGCTCTCGTGCTTGACAATTAAGTCAGCGGGCACCCGGAATGCTGGGCAGTCCAGCCTGTATGGGATCCAGAAACAATGAAAGTCAGGTGCAGTGGTTGCAGGGCACACCGCCAAAGCAGCAGATGCACAAAGGACGAGGATGCTACACCTCACACATGGAATGACCCCACCTGAGGTGCTGCTTAGAGGCATAGAAACTGCCAAGCGCCTGCACACTGTCAAAGTCGGCCAGCCGCCCGGCCGAAGTTTTGGAGGAGGGGGGCGGGCCGAGTGCAGTGCGCACACCCAGGGTTTGCAGGCGGCTGGTAAAGGTCTCCACATCAAACATCTCCCTGCAGAGAAGGGCCACGGGACGCAATTCTTTGTTCTCTCCCTGCCACTCTCACAGGGCCTCAGAGTACAAATGAGCTCAGCACCTCATCAACGCCAGCTAGGTCATCAAACACGCAAAGGCACACAGCGCATGCCAAACATGAGGGCTCCAGCGGCAGCAGAAAGGAAAGCCAGGACCACGCACCCAAACTCGACAGAGCCAGCAAACCCGTCTTCGCTGTCCTGGGCGTCGGTGGGCTGGCTGCCATCCAGCAGCAGGCGCGGAAGCACCATGGTGCGGTTGAGCTCCACGGCGAGGATCAGGCCTGTGCACATGACAGGGCAGAGGGCAGCCTTTTGGAGCAAAGGTCAAGGCGACCGTTATTGTGATGTGTGCAGGGGAACGTGGCAGGGGCATTCGAGTCGTGCACCTCCTGCAATGCAGTTGTGCGGTTGCTGCGGCAAGAAGGGAAGCACATGCATTACAACAACCGAACATCACCTGTCACGATGTCCACGCGCTGGTGGGCAAAGCCGCTGCACACCTCGAATGACAGGGTGCTGGCGCTGGAGCCGCTGACGGCTGCTGCAAGTGCTCGCTGCACGCTGTCCTCGGCCAGCAGGCCGGCCTCCCCCAGCTTCAGCTCCACGTTCTGCGACACTTGCGGCAGGCGCAGGTGCAGGTGCAGCTGCTGCACCGTGCTGGGGTACACGGGGCCCATGTAGAGCAGCGCCGCGAAGAAGGCTAGCACCAGGAGGAGGAGCATGGCGCGAGTACCGCCGCCAGGCGGGCCGCGCCGCCGGCCGGGCCGGCCGGTCCCCTTCTCGCGTGGCGCCTCGCCGGGTGCCGTGTCCCGCATCAGGTAGGCGGCATCCGCCATGCGCTGCTCCAGCTGCGCAGGAGGACGAGCGCGCCGCGTAAAAATGCAGGACAGAGGAATAACAGCAGGCGCCTGCCTCCGACATCAGCTTCAATCTGACTGGGTGACAGGAGGCGGGCTCTCACTGTGTGGGGACCGCCGCCATGGCGCCACATGTGGCAACCCACGGTAGGCTTGGGCAACCGTAAGCAAGAGTGGATGTTCAAGGTGCCGATGTTTTTGTCTAACATGATCCTTCATCTGGGGCCCAACTGAGCTGAGAGGAAAACTCAGCGCATGTCCCCTGTGTTCCACACCACTGCCTTTCATGTTGCATTTTGTGATCTAACATAGAGGCTGAGGGCACACATCGGGAGGGTGAGCTCTTGTTTTTAACGCTAAGCCATGATTTGGCCTTATCTGCTGGCAGCATTGTGGACCTCCTGTTTGTGCGGCACAGCATCAGCAATGCGCACATCACTGCAAACGCGGCAGGCCGAGGAGTCCAACACCACTGCGGCAGGCAGCGGCGGAACCACTGGCAGCGGCGGCCTGTGCCCGCCCCTAATGCGCGAGCTGCTGGCCAGTCGAGCCAAGCAGAACACCATCATGTTTGCTGTGATCAACGAGGCACAATTTGATTTTGCCCGCAATTGGCTACACTGGGTGAAGAAGGTGGGCATCGATTACTATTTCGTTGCGGCCACGGATGCCAACACCTCTCGGCGGCTCATCGACATGGACGAGCCCTGCTTCGACCGCGTCGACGAGAAAGTGACAGCCCTAGGTGGGTGTATCAGTAGGGTGGCAGGGCCTAAGCGCTGCCCTGGGGTTGTTCTTTGGCCCTGGGGTTGTTCTTTGGCTCGTGGTCACAACCGAGCAATTGCATTGTCCCAACCTAGGCAGACATTCAGTCTTCTGTGCGTTGCACATCGCCTACTTGAATGTATGGCGCTTCGAAGAGCTGTGTGCCTGCTTCATCGAGGCTGAATCTCTGGCCGGCCAAACCGGATGCGAGGCGCGCTTCCATCCAGGGTTGACCACGCTTGACCGCTGTTTTCCTGCATTTTCGCACACCGCCTCTTATTTGTCGCTGTAATTTGCTTCCACAAAACAATTGTGGCGTAAAGCGGCTCGAAAATGGCGAAATTTGCCTCTAGCAGCGTCCGGATTTTGTCGGCCAGAAAGTCAGCCTGCATGCAGCAGACCCGCGTCCGCCCCCCCGCGTGTGGCTGATATGACACTACGCTGCTGTTGGATTGCAGGCCTTCAGTGGGGCCACGAGGGCTGGCGGCATATGACTTGGGCCAAGGTGTTTGTGCTGGACGCCATTGTCGACTGGGGTTTTAATGTGGTTGTGTCAGATGTGGATGTGGTGTGGTTCAAGGACCCGCTGCCTCTGTTTGACATCCACCAGGACGCAGGCAAGCGTATCAGGGCGGTGCGACCGAGGGCGACCCCCTGCGGGCAAAGCCTGGCTGGCGTATACTCTCACACCTGGCCCCGCATCTTGCAATGCTGATGGTGTCCTTTGCTTTTGTCCACTGCTCCTCCCTGCCCTGTGCTGACCTGACCGTACCCTTATTTCCTGCCCTGCAGACCTGTTGTTCAGCGAGGATGGCACGGGCAGCCATAATGATCCTGGCGATAGCGGACTGGAGAAGGGCGGCAGCCCACATCACAACTTCAACACTGGTACGCCGAGTAGGGTGGTCGCACCAGGCACCAAAGGTTCACTATAATCACCCCCACACAGCGGTGCAGGTGTATATCTCATGCGGAATAATGAACGGACCATCGCTTGGGCCCACGCCTGGCGCAAGTACTTCAGCACGTGCAAGGGTCATGATCAGGTACCCTCACACTGCCGCTACAGCTCCAGTGCTTGACGCGGAATGATGCTGATGCTAGCGCCCTCGTGCCCCCCCCCCCCCCCCCCTCCCCACTGTGCCTGGTGCCTTGTGCTTCAGGAGTGCGCCTACAAGCTAATGCGCACGCCCATTGTCCAGCCCCACCCCACCGCCGAGCGCTTGAAAGGTGCTTTCAACAACTCTGTCTGGATGGGCATCATCCCGCCCAGGTGACGCTCCCCAATCGCTAGCAAGTATAGTTGCGCGGCTTCGCTGCTTTTCACAGGTGTTTGATACCATGCATGTCGCTTATGGCCGCTGCTACAGCATTGCCTCAAATGCCCACTCTTACTTCCTGCAGCGGCTGCACAAGGTGAGTACAGAAATGTGTCCATGGTATTTGTTACTGGTCGTACCAGGTCAAAACCCTTGCAGCCTAGCCCGTCCAACCTTGTGCTGCCACCTCTGCCGACCAGGTGAAGCAAGTAGAGCCCTACATGGTGCACATGACATGGACCTACAACGGCATCCCTGGCAAGCGCTCTCGCCTCCGCGACGCGGGGCTTTGGATGGTGGACTCGCCCGAATATTACAACGATGGCAGCTTTGTGACGGTGGACCTTAATCACCCAGAGGTAAAGCTGGTGGTCTCAGCGGGCTGTTCAACTCGACTGCGCCGATTGGTCACCCCTCTGGCGCTCTTTCTTTCCTGCATTGACATTTTTCTGTAACGCTCATTACTGGCTGCAGGCGCCGCTGGATTACAACAGCTGGAACGAGAATGAGGACATGGTTTCATATCATCTGGACTCCATCCACAAACAGCTGCAGCAGGTATACGTGGGCATGGCTTTGGCGGCAGTCGCAAAGCGAGCGTTTATCCTGCCACAGGCGAGCGAGTGCTGGCTGGGGGAAGCAGCACATCAGCTGGGTAACTGCCTCGTGCCCCCTGCATTCTAGAGCTTGGGTCACCTAATTGGCTATGGCGCTCTTCCGCAACCACCCTCCTCATCTGCCTGCAGTTTCAATGTTACTGTGAAAAGATCTGGTACAGCGTGGTACGTTGTCGTGTGGTGGATGCCCAGACCATGCCGCTCCCTGTGCCGTGGTGAGCCGCAGCGCATGGGCGCAGTAGTAGTTTGGGCACTGCGCCTGTGACCCCGCCACAGATGTGCAGGTGCTGGCCATGGCCTCTCAGGGTGCTGCTGGCTAATATCTACACCAGCCACTTCACACCAGCCTCTTCCCCATGCTGCATGAACCAGCCCCCAGGACTACCTTTTTGACCCAGGGCATTATGTCGACTTCCCGGACGCTCACGGTCCGCCGCTCAATGTGCGGGAGGCCTCTTTCCTGCAGCACGAGGCGGTTCCTGATGAGATCAAGGCACGCTGGCCACCGTGGTTGCCTTACTAGCCCTGGTGCACGGAGAAAGTGTAGCCCAAACGCTTACCGACGGTTGGCTTCTCACTCACGACTCTGCGGTTCCTATCAAATCGCAGGACTCGGTGCTGACGATCCGGCCCTCTGCGGAACTGGGCTGCACTGACTGCACAAAAGAAGAGGCGGCGGAAGGTGGTGGTAAAACTGTACTTGTGCCGCCTGGCTTAAAGGACGGGCAGCTGCTCCTGCTACTGGGAGACAAATATGCGAGCTATCGTGTGTGGCGACTCAGCTTCACCGGGGTGGGCACCACACGGCGGGCTTTTGGAGGTTTCAGCAATGCGACTCACGCTATCCAGTTTGATAAGCGCATGGAGCACATCACAACAAGTTTCTGCTGCAGGTGCGCTGACAGTCCGTGTGAACACAGCCACCTGTGCTACTGTCCGGAGGCCAAAGGGCTGTCAATTCGAATTTTCATGTCATCCGCCCCAACATGCCGCAGGAGGAAGGAGGAGACAGGGCGATACCACAAGGAGAAAGAAATGGCGGTGATGCTGCAGATGTATAAAGAATTCAATTTCAGCAGCCTGCACGCTGCGCCGCCAAGGTTGTAAGTGACCAAGCGGGCCGCAGACGCAGCCGTGGTGAGGCGGCAATGCCGCGTGCCAGCCTGCTGAGCACAGCTGCGAACAAGAGAGACGAAATGGCATGGGCCAGTACATGCGGGCGGCAGGGCGATGCTCTCCAGGTCGAACTGTCTCATGGCCAACGAAGTCGAGCGGGCATCGCTCGCTCGACCCCGCCTGTGAACCGCCTAATGGTGCCATCGCGGGTTCTCCATCATCAATCTTGCATCATGGATGCCAAGCACCGCATAGGCAAAATTTATGACGATCGAGGGCGGCATGCAGCGCGGCGAGGAGGACCCGTTCGCATGTACCTCTGAAGTCTACCTCGACGCAGGCGCGCAGGCATTCTTGGACGTACGACTGGTTGCATGGGTGGACCGACCAAGCCCCTGCCAAATGAGAGAAATAGGCTCCCGTGCCTCTGTTTGCGGCCGCATTCTCCCTGTGATTGTTTCTATGGATGCCCTATGGTCGATAACCTGGGAAAGCCGCGATCAGCGCCACCCAAAAAGCTGTGCATGCACCCCAGTCCGTGCCGCACTGGCGGCGGGCGCGTCCGCGTCCGCCGCTTCTGCTGGTGCCCCATTTGCATCTGGCCCTGTAACTCTAAATGTTCTCTTTCATAGTGTAAAAACAACAGTTGGACAAGTCACACCCGGTTGGCAGCCACAAAGCGTTGCATCTCCACCATGCTAGCTGCCGCAGTCGGGCATCGGGCGCGCCCGTCTAACGCTGGCTGGCTGCCACCGCCGCAGCCGCAACTGCATCATCGTCGCTCTCCTCCCATTCATCTTCTTCATCATCGCTGACATACTCTTCTTGTACCTCGCTGTCTACACCAGGTGCACCGCTGGCCAGTGCCGCTGCTCTGCGCACTGCCGCTGCCTCTTTTGCCATCGCTGCCCCATTCGCATCCCCCACCAGCTTGCCTTCTTTCTCCAAGCGGTTCCAACGGCTGAAAAGGCTTTTAACTTGCTGCGCATGCGGCACCAGTTCTGGCTGCTCTGCAAACCGCACGCAACATTCCTCGACAGCCCGTTGCTCATTGACCCGTGCCTTTGTGCTGCTGCTGCGGTTCTGGAGGAACTGATCCATCAAGAAGTCCTTCACTTCAGCAGCAAACCAGTGCTGGTGCTTGGGAGGTTGGCGTGCCCACCCAGCTGCCAGCAAGGGCATCTGCTCGCTGCCGCTGTCCAGCGCCGCTGCACGTGCTAGCGCTGGTGCGGGAGGGGCCATCAATGCGCCACTAGACACTTTCTTGGGCTGCTGCCTGCTGCCTGCCTCATTGACCAGTGGTGCTGCCCCATCCTGCTCCTCACAGTCGCCATGCATCTGCACCACAAGCAGCAGAGACAGCAGGGCACCCACTTTCATCCTGCCACAGGCTTTCATTACCAGTCCAAGTGCATCACCGAGCAGGCGGCAATGGCAACAGGCTGAGACACCAATGCATCAGTGCTCACCGCGTGCTGGTGGTGTCGGAGGCCCTTCTTGCTGAGACACGTCTTGGTGCAGCCACGCGTCTGGCAGCAGTCTACCGCTGATGTCAACAGCTGCAGGGCTGCTGCTCAGCTGGCACTCCAGCACCTGAAAGGTGCCCGTGTCCTTGTCACTGAGCGTCGGCTGCGCCGCCCCCACTGCAGCTGCCCCGCCTGCTGCCGCCGACGTCTGTGGCAATGCGGCAGCCTGTGCAGCTGCTCGCTAGAGAGTTGCTGTGCATACTGCAGCGCACGCTGTTCATCTTCTAAGACGGCGTTCACTCTGTCGCCAACGCAACCCTGCGACTGGTACAACGCCAAGCGGTTTTGCTCAGTGTTCCCCTCACTGTCAGGCAGCAGCTGCCCCAGAAGCATCAGATCGCTGTCCTCGTCGCTAGCTGCATGGCGGTCTAAAGGGGCTGCGACCATTGTGGCAGCAAGTGAGGAGAACCAGCTGTGCATTCGGCGCTGCCTGCTACCGCTGCCGTCAGTGCGACGAGTGCTGCGGGCACCACTGCTGCTGCCGCGTGCAGTGCTGGCCCTTGTGTGTGAGCGCATTGCTCCAGAAGCATGCACAACGCCCTGCAGAGGGAAGGGCGGCACGAGCACAGCCCTGCCGCCACGAGGGCGCATGCAGTGGCGGGGCGCGGGGGGGCGATGTGGCATTGCTGGTTGCCTGCCCGCCCCCACACTGCTCCTGCCATGCCCCACAGCATGTGTATGGGTTCATGTAGAGTCCTCAAGGGCCCTAAGGCGGCCCAGAGCTTTGTGCTGAAGTAATCCGAACCCCGCATGTCCCAGTTCAGCACGTTTTCAAGGCTGGAACGCGGTCAGAGGGAGGCAGCCAGCCTCCCCGCTCGGCCTACCTATGGCAAGCAGCCTTCCTCCACACCACCATGCCCGCCATGCCTCTGCCATAGGTGCACAGGGATGCTTGGGGAACACAGTCTGAGCGCGTATTTTGGGGCTGCGGCGTATTTTGGGGCTGCAAGCTCGGTTCCACAACCCTAGTATGTCATGAAGAAGGAAGGAACAGCGAGGCGCACAGAAATGATGCCCAATTGAGACATTTAGCCTTGTGAAGCCTATTTCTCATTTCTGGTTACCCATGCAACCAGTCTCAGTCGTACATGGTCGCAGTACATTTTGTTCACGACTGCTTGCAATGCTTGCAATGCTTCTTCTTTTCCCCATCATGTTCGCTGCATCGCCCTCCGCACCTCCGCGTGCATGACCGCGGCAGCCGGCCAACAAGACGACACGATGGAGCGACGGGCCCTGTCGCCCACGGCGGGCCCTCTTGCCACCGACAAATCCCAGATTGCTTTGACGGTGTCGCCCTCGGGGCTGATCTTGAGCCCCGATGGGTCGCTGGCCGAGACCAAGAAGCCCCGTTACCTGCTTGGGCTGCCTGTCAGCGTTGTCTCGGCCGTCTGCTACTGCCTGGCGAGCATGATGATGTTAAGTCCACCCTGGCCGCTTTGCCCTGCCGGGGCCAGGCGGTGCCGCCGCCTCCGCCACACCCGCCCGCCCACCCACCCCACCCACCCCACCCCACTGCGCGCAGGTCCTGCTCAACAAGGTGGCCCTGTCCTCGTTCCACTTCAAGTCGGCCAATGCACTGCTCTTCTTCCAGTGCCTGCTGTGCGTGGTGGCGGTGCAGGCGTGCAAGGCCGCGGGGCTGGTCAAGGTGGAGCCCTTTAGCTACGACATTGTCCGGGTGTGGCTGCCGGTCAACCTGGTGTTCGTGGGCATGATCGGCACCAGCTTCTGGGCGCTGCGCAGCCTCAACGTGGGCATGGTCACAGGTGAGCCTGCCTGTGAGCGATTCCCCTCATCTGCCGGCACCCCAACCCACCCTTCCCTTCCTGCATGCAGTGTTGAAAAACTTGACCAACCTGTTCACCCTGGGCGGAGACTACATCCTCCACGGCCGCACGTACAAGCTCAATGTGTGGGGCTGCGTGGCGCTCATGCTGCTGTCGGCCATCTGTGGCGCCGCCACCGATCTCGCCTTCAATGCCGCCGGCTACTTCTGGCAGATCATGAACTGTTTGTTCACGGCGGCGTACTCGCTCTACATGCGGGCAGCCATGGACCGCGTGGCGCAGCACACCAGCGACGGCAAGCGGCTTGGGGAGTTCTCCATGGTGGGTTGGGCGGTCGATGCGCTTGTGCACTCCAGTCCTCTTTGCAGCTGCCAACAGCATCCCACTGGTGACCATCACCTGTTGCATGCGCAGGTGTTTTACAACAACCTGCTGAGCCTGCCTTGTTGTCTGGTGCTGATGGCGCTGACGGGCGAGCTGCACGGGGTGTGGCAGGAGCCCGACCTGCACAACACCACCTTTTTGCTGGTGGCGGGCTTCAGCGGGTTGATAGGCTTTGCAATCAGGTGCGCATGCGTGGATGGGTGTGGTACCTTGCCGTCGTCATCGCTGGTCTGTGAATCCGCTTGCTCCTGTCATCATCGTGCTGTGATTCCGCTGCTCCTGCCCCCGTGCCTTTTGCAGCTTCACGTCGCTCTGGTTCCTGAGCACCACCACCCCCAGCATCTATTCCCTGGTGGGCAGCTTGAACAAGGTGCCGCTCGCGCTCATCGGGCTGCTGGCGTTCAACGTGCCTTGGACGATGCCAAACCTTCTCAGCATCCTGATGGGAACCCTTGCGGGCGTGGTCTTTGTCATTGCAAAGAGCAAGAATTGATGATGTTGTACTTGAATGTAGAGGTCAGCACTGCCGTGAGGCCTGACCTGTTCGGCTTTCAGCACGCCTTTGCATTAAACAGCACGGATGGAGCATTGTCAAGGTCAGGCCCGCAAAAAGCACATTCCTGCAATCAGCTGCCCGGCCTCTACTCGTCCGAGAAGGCTGGCCGACTCTTCCTCCCGCCTCTTGCTGCTCGTCCCCTCGCTGCCACCCGCTTTGCCGCCTCCTGTGCCCTCACCACCACTTCCTGCTCATCCTCATCCTCCTGCATCGCCTCCTCCACCTCCTCCAAGTCGGCATCCTCGTCCTCCTCTTCTTGGCGCACAACTGCAAGCTGGGTTGTCGGTTGCTGCAGCCTGGCCACGTGTATGCCCTTCTGCTGCGTGACAGCTGCTGCTCGCTGCACTGGCACCTGCTTGGCTGCTGCGCCGCTGCTGCACAGCTTGTGCAGCTCGGCGGGAATTTCCCAGTCCGGCGTAAACTGGAGGTACTCGGCGATGTACTGGCACACGCCATTGCTGACGCCCTGCAGGTGCAAGCAGCAGGCGCAGGACTCGCATCTTGTTACCCCCCCCCACCAACACACTCGCACACACAACAAACCCACCACCTAACGCCACCACCCGCTCACCATTTTGCACATGTCGCCAAATGCGCAGACTCCCTTCTCCAGCCACTCCAGGTAGTGGTTGGGCTTGGGCCTGAGGCAAGGACAGACAGAAGGGACAAAAACGAAACGCATGACACCGACCGCCTGGGCTGCACAGCTGAGGCTAATTGCGCGTCTCCCAGCTGCACTCCCATGTGGGCAACAAAACAGAGATACTCACCCGTTCATGTGCACGATGCGCGCATCAGGCCTGAACTGGTGGAACATCATTGCGTTGAAGTTCTGCGGCAGGCCGCGCAGCCGCTTGAGTTGCATGTCAGGCGTGCATGCCAGGTTGTGCACGCAACTGCACGCGATGTGAAGGCGCACAGCAGGCCGCTTCCAGCGCATTGGGCACGCACCTTGCTGATCGGCAGGCCCTTGACCTGTTTCTCATAAAACTGGTTCAGAGCACCTTGGTCAAGCGGCCCATATCCTGCAGTGACAGCAGTGGGCGCCGCAAGCATTACACACCAAGCCTCGGGAGGCTGGCTCTGTCATTGCCCCACAGCAACGCATCCGTTGCTTTCGATGGGCAAGGCATGCTCGCGGGTAACAGCGCTGTGCAGTCTCTGACACTTGCCTGGGTAGTACAGCCCATTCCTCTGTGAGACGATCCAGTTCAGAAACTTCTTGTTGGTCTTGCGCATGTACGGCATGTTCATCAGCATGATGCCGGCATTGTAGGGGAAAATGTCCTGCCCCTCAAAGCTGCAAACAGGATGGCAGCAGCTGGAGGTGTGGTTCTCCATACCAGGCTCTGGATTACGAGCTGTACTCTCTTGTGGCTGTCAGCATGTACTGTGGACAGACCGCAATTGATGGCGGTGGCAGCAGGCGGGCCTGGCTCACCCCATGCCCACGGCCGTGGGCAGCGGCGTGCCCCAGTCCACCAGCTTCATCTGCTGGCGGAAGTAAACATCGCAGTCTGCAGCAGAGGCCAGAACGAAGCACTGTGAGGCAGAGAGCGTTGCTACAGGAGCATGCCGCGTTCATACGAGCAGCTGCACAGGGTAACTGCTGCGCCATGCCCCCGTGCCCCCACAAGCTGCGCACCTGTGAACAGCACATAGTTGTACTGGTCAAACTGGCGCAGGATGGGGATGTCGATGCGCTGGAAGGTGCCCACCAGGGTGCCCCCGGTCTTGTAGAGGTGGGAGTGTACCAGGTTCTGCTCCTTGTGGCGTGCCCCCTCCTTGATCAGGGCATCCCGCCACGCTGGCTCGTGCTGCAGCGGCAGCTCCACGACAACAGATCAACGAGCTGGTGATGAAGCTGGCCCCTGCATAACCGTGACCCCCACATCCGCACGCCCGTCACCTGGATGATGGTGACTCCTTTGTTGAGGAACCATTGGTACATCTCCGCAGACGTGCTGCCGCTGTACATGCAGTACGGCTTCATGCGGGCCACCTCGATGCCAGAGGTCACAGCCGCCTTCACCATATAATCATACTCGGTGCCCGCCGACCAATCGTTGTACGTGAACACCCAGGGCATCCTGTGGTGTGGTGTGGGACAGTCCAGCGTCGGCAGTTTGTCAGGCAGCAATGTGGCTGGCGAAACGAGCTCAGCATTGCGATGCCTGCTGAGCATTGGGCTCGCACGACTCACTGGTACAGCGGCATGAAGGCCTCCAGCGGGATGTTGCCGCCATTGTAATAAGTGGCAAACCGCCCCGCATGCCAACGCTCCATAATGAGCAGCGCACTGAACACAGATACGCTGTTGCCCACAAACTGCTGGCAGCCGAGCGCCAGGTAGTAATCAACCTGAGAGCAGGAGGGCAGCAGGTCAATGAAACATACCCTTGAAATAGCAGCAGAACCCGGACCCAAAATCTCACCAGTGCAATTTCCTCCCGTGAGAGGCCAGGCAGTTTAAGGTCATGCTCAAAGACTGCGTCACGCAGAACCACCTGGTAGCTGCAGCCATTAATCACACAAACGGTTGTGAACATACAGCGATTGGAGCAGATCCTTTCAATGAAACTGCCCACTGATACACCTGGCCCACCTGTGAGCCTCAAGGTTTTGCATTGATTGCCGAACTAAATCGTTGCTGATATCAATTTTGTTGATGGATAGCAAGAGTGGCACCTGCAGGAACAGGAATGACAACATGTCGTCATGAAGTCCGAGAAGATACGGGTGAGCTCCAAGCAACATGCCGTGCAACCAGCCCACCTGCCGGTCGATGCGATGAAGCCGCAGCTGATTCCCGACTCTTGCAGTGTTGTTCAAGCAGTTGTTGCGTACAATCCCTGCAAGACCCACAACCATGCAGCATTTCACACAAAGCCTCTCCTTCCAGCCCTTTGTACGGCATGGATCAGAGTACAAAAAAAACCCGCTTAAACATACCGTCGCCGATGCTCTCCCAGTTGGTGCAATGCAAGAGCCACTCGTCCTCGGCCCTCAGGTGGAGAATGTTGAAGGCCCCGGTATTGCTCATGCTGCGAAGCTGCTCCTCAGCCCTGCACACAGGCGGAGCAGCAAAAACTTCGTTCACATGAACCATCAGGCTACCTGTCCACCTCACTTGGAACACGCGCGCAATCACCTGCTGATGATATCCAGCAATGGCCGCGATGGCTGCATGGCGTCCATGGCCGCAAACACCAGGCTCTCGTGCTTGACAATTAAGTCAGCGGGCACCCGGAATGCTGGGCAGTCCAGCCTGTATGGGATCCAGAAACAATGAAAGTCAGGTGCAGTGGTTGCAGGGCACACCGCCAAAGCAGCAGATGCACAAAGGACGAGGATGCTACACCTCACACATGGAATGACCCCACCTGAGGTGCTGCTTAGAGGCATAGAAACTGCCAAGCGCCTGCACACTGTCAAAGTCGGCCAGCCGCCCGGCCGAAGTTTTGGAGGAGGGGGGCGGGCCGAGTGCAGTGCGCACACCCAGGGTTTGCAGGCGGCTGGTAAAGGTCTCCACATCAAACATCTCCCTGCAGAGAAGGGCCACGGGACGCAATTCTTCGTTCTCTCCCTGCCACTCTCACAGGGCCTCAGAGTACAAATGAGCTCAGCACCTCATCAACGCCAGCTAGGTCATCAAACACGCAAAGGCACACAGCGCATGCCAAACATGAGGGCTCCAGCGGCAGCAGAAAGGAAAGCCAGGACCACGCACCCAAACTCGACAGAGCCAGCAAACCCGTCTTCGCTGTCCTGGGCGTCGGTGGGCTGGCTGCCATCCAGCAGCAGGCGCGGAAGCACCATGGTGCGGTTGAGCTCCACGGCGAGGATCAGGCCTGTGCACATGACAGGGCAGAGGGCAGCCTTTTGGAGCAAAGGTCAAGGCGACCGTTATTGTGATGTGTGCAGGGGAACGTGGCAGGGGCATTCGAGTCGTGCACCTCCTGCAATGCAGTTGTGCGGTTGCTGCGGCAAGAAGGGAAGCACATGCATTACAACAACCGAACATCACCTGTCACGATGTCCACGCGCTGGTGGGCAAAGCCGCTGCACACCTCGAATGACAGGGTGCTGGCGCTGGAGCCGCTGACGGCTGCTGCAAGTGCTCGCTGCACGCTGTCCTCGGCCAGCAGGCCGGCCTCCCCCAGCTTCAGCTCCACGTTCTGCGACACCTGCGGCAGGCGCAGGTGCAGGTGCAGCTGCTGCACCGTGCTGGGGTACACGGGGCCCATGTAGAGCAGCGCCGCGAAGAAGGCTAGCACCAGGAGGAGGAGCATGGCGCGGGTGCCGCCGCCGGGCGGGCCGCGCCGCCGGGCGGGCCGGCCGGTCCCCTTCTCGCGTGGCGCCTCGCCGGGTGCCGTGTCCCGCATCAGGTAGGCGGCGTCCGCCATGCGCGTGCCTAGCTGCAGAAGGACACAACCTCCACGTGCTGAGCGGTTTTGTCAAGCCAGACAGCGCGCGCGCCTGCTGCCCTGAAAGCACCGTTTCGCCTTACCAAGGCCAAAAAGAGCGCTGTGCACACAGCCCAACAACCTCCATACATCGCAGCGGTTGTCCGGACTCACCGCATAGACCCTAGACATGGTGCCTACCGGAGACCGACGAACCTGCTACTAGTAGAGATCCCTCGAGGAAACAGCGGTGTGCGCTCGCTGCGGCTCAGCAGTACCTATCCTGCCTACGCGTCCCGCGCGCCCACGCGCGCCGCGGATGCTGACACCGCACGCCAGTCACCTTGCAGCTTGATGCTGAATTGCACAAGTCATACCAAAGCGGGACTCATTCGTCAGATCAACAAGCAGGACTCATCCGGCGTGCCATATTCCAGCCTGCAGGTTGCCGCACAGCTTGCGCAGCGTGATCGCCACATCCCAGCCCGGGGCAAACCGAGTATACTCCATTGCATACTCGCATGCGCCGTTGTTGACGCCCTGCAAAACAGTAGGCAACACGACATATTATTCACCACTGGGGTTCTCAATCAGGGCCTGTTTGCAAACCAGCAGGCACGTTGCGTACCAGCTCGCACATGTCCCGAAACGCGCACTTGCCGCTTGTAAGCCACTGCAAGTAATGGTTGGGCTTTGGCCTGCATTGCATGAACACTATCAGGGAAATAAAGTCAGCACTGGGTTGGGTGGGTATATGTGGCGTGCTCTGTACAAACATGTCTTGACATTGTGTGCATGCTGCCCCATCCAGCAACTCACCGCGGAACACCGGGAAGGCATGCACGGGTTTATGACAGGTGCCAGGGCCAGAAAGTACTTCACAACAAACCCCCCCCCCGACCTCAGATCAATTTGCCTGGCCTTACCCATTCATGTGCACGATGCGTGCATCCGGCCTGAACTGGTGGAACATCATTGCGTTGAAGTTCTGCAGCGGGCATGGCAGCAGCCCTTGGTACAACTGAGGCAGGCATGCATGCTGGGAAGTGCATGCCTGCCGGCACATGTTTGGGCTTTCGGCACATTAGACTTGCACCTTGCTGATCGGCTTGCCCCTGATCTCTTTCTCATAGAACTGGTTGAAGGCACCCTGGTCCAGCGGACCATACCCTGCACCACCAGAAAAGCGTGACCTCAAGGGTCAATGCCAAGTTTTTGTCGCTTGCTCAATGATGTGCCAGCAGCATCAAGTGCTAACAGTGCAAACGCATGCTCATGCGCCAGTTGCAAAGGTGGGCTGCTGCGCAGTCCCTGACACTTGCCTGGGTAGTACAGGCCATTCCTCTGCGACACGATCCAGTTCAGAAACTTCTTGTTTGTCTTCCTCATGAAAGGCATGTTCATAAGCATGATGCCGGCGTTGTAGGGAAAGACATCCTGGCCCTCGTAGCTGCGCACAACTCAAGCAATTGTTTACACACAACACGTGTGTGGCTAACACAAACATGTCCTGAAAAAGCAGCAGGGCTCACCCCATCCCCACCGCTTCAGGCAGCGGCGTGCCCCAGTCCACCAGCTTCATCTGCTGGCGGAAGTAAACGTCACAGTCTGCAGCAGAGGCCAGAATGAAGCACTGCGAGGCAGAGAGCGTTGCTACAGGAGCATGCCGCGTTCATACGAGCAGCTGCACAGGGTAACTGCTGCGCCATGCCCCCGTGCCCCCACAAGCTGCGCACCTGTGAACAGCACATAGTTGTACTGGTCAAACTGGCGCAGGATGGGGATGTCGATGCGCTGGAAGGTGCCCACCAGGGTGCCCCCGGTCTTGTAGAGGTGGGAGTGTACCAGGTTCTGCTCCTTGTGGCGTGCCCCCTCCTTGATCAGGGCATCCCGCCACGCTGGCTCGTGCTGCAGCGGCAGCTCCACGACAACAGATCAACGAGCTGGTGATGAAGCTGGCCCCTGCATAACCGTGACCCCCACATCCGCACGCCCGTCACCTGGATGATGGTGACTCCTTTGCTGAGGAACCATTGGTACATCTCCGCAGACGTGCTGCCGCTGTACATGCAGTACGGCTTCATGCGGGCCACCTCGATGCCAGAGGTCACAGCCGCCTTCACCATATAATCATACTCGGTGCCCGCCGACCAATCGTTGTACGTGAACACCCAGGGCATCCTGTGGTGTGGTGTGGGACAGTCCAGCGTCGGCAGTTTGTCAGGCAGCAATGTGGCTGGCGAAACGAGCTCAGCATTGCGATGCCTGCTGAGCATTGGGCTCGCACGACTCACTGGTACAGCGGCATGAAGGCCTCCAGCGGGATGTTGCCGCCATTGTAATAAGTGGCAAACCGCCCCGCATGCCAACGCTCCATAATGAGCAGCGCACTGAACACAGATACGCTGTTGCCCACAAACTGCTGGCAGCCGAGCGCCAGGTAGTAATCAACCTGAGAGCAGGAGGGCAGCAGGTCAATGAAACATACCCTTGAAATAGCAGCAGAACCCGGACCCAAAATCTCACCAGTGCAATTTCCTCCCGTGAGAGGCCAGGCAGTTTAAGGTCATGCTCAAAGACTGCGTCACGCAGAACCACCTGGTAGCTGCAATAACCAGCAATGCAAAATGTGAGACACTTTTGGTGATAAGGCAGTCAGCAAGCAAACAACCATGCAGGTACATGTGAAACAGGTTTCGCAGCAACCATCAACCAAGGCTGTGGGCTCCTTCCCGAGCGTCTCATTACGCACTTGTGTGCCTGTAGGTTATGTAGTGCTTGTTGCAAAAGGTCGCTGTTGGTATGCAACGCGTCAACAAACATCATCAGTGGCACCTGCGAGCAGTACGCATATGGCAGCTTAAGGTTGGATGCATTGATCAATGTTTTACCCAATTCCGTCTGCAGCCTGCTGGGCTGGTGTGTATGAAAACTCATGTCCCTTGCAAATCATACCTGCCGATCAACACGATGCAATCGCAGCTGATCTCCGACTGTTCCAGTGTTGCTCAAGCAGTTGTCATGAACTTGCAATTCTGCACGAACTATGCAGATTGGTCATCAATGCAAGTCAAAAACGATGCGTGCTGAAAACCATCCGAAACTAGTAGGCACTGCTCACCATCAGCAGTTGGGCGCTCCCAAAGAGCACAGTAAGCAGTCCAATCATCATCAGTCCTCAGATGCAGGATGTTGTACGTGTTGGTGTCACTCAGGCCTTCCAGGTGGCCCCCAACCCTGCACACCGGCAGCAGGCTGCCTCACTCGCCATGCCGCCATCCTCCAACAGTAGCGCAGCAGGTATTACTGCTGATGTATATCGGACGCACATGTGGATGATGTCCAACAACCGATCTGATGGCCGCATGGCATCCATGGCTGCGAACACAAGGCCCTCGTGCGTCACCATCAAGTCGGCTGGCACTTTGAGCGCAGGGCAGCCCACTCTGCAGCAGGCTAGCAGGGGTTCAGTGCACAAATGCATGGGATTTCATCACTTTTGGAGAACATGCAGGGGTGTGCTCACCTGAGGTGCTGTTTGGAGGCATGGGTGATTCTAAGAGCCTTCATGTGGTCGTACTGCTGATCAAGTCGCAGAGAAAATGTTTTGGCAGGGTGCGGCGAGTCGACTGCTATGCTGACACCCAGCATTCGCATGTGCTCGACAAAGTGCTCTGCGTCAAACAACTCCCTGCGGGCAGCGATGCAAGACAAAAATTTGCAGACGCGCGGTGGCACACATTTTCAGTCAAGACAGAGCGTCGTAAAGCATGCACCCACCCAAAAGCCATGGATACTGTGGATCTGTTTACAGGTGCCGTGCCATCCAGCAGCAGGCGCGGCAGCACCATGGTGCGGTTGAGCTCCATGGCAAGCACAACACCTGCATTCAAACATGCAAGTGCTGAAAATGTGTGAAAACAAAGAAGACTGCACCTCCACAACCCCGTACGCGATTGAAGGAGGCCGCTTGGCATGCTCATGTAGGCACCTCACCGGACAGCAGTGCCACGCGCTGCTGGGCGAAGCCGCCGCACACATCAAATGACAGGGTCCTATCGCCGCCACTGTAATACGCGCCACTCTCGCCTTGCTGCGCCCAGTCGTCAGTGCTGCGCTGAGTGACGACACGCCGCGGCATCTGCGGCGCCTGGACGTGCAGTTGCAGCTGTGCCAGTGCGGCAGAGTGGAAGTGGCCCAGGTGCAGCTCAATGACGGCCACGACAAACAGGAGGGCTAGCAGCAGCCGACGGGGTTTCGTCGTCAAAAGAAGCAGGGGCGGGAGGCGGCGCTCCTCCCAAACCGCCCGCCGCCGCAGCTGCAGGCGAGCGGCGGGGTTGGCGGGGGATGGGGGTGGCGCACCCCCTGCAGCGCCAGTGTGACACGTTAGAGATCCCAACGCCCCAAAAATCCTTACCATCAGCGTGTGTGCTACCGGTTGGCTACACAGCGCATGAGTGTCTCACGGAGGGACCGTTTGTTGCAGATGGAGGGAAGAACGGATGGTGGATCCACTACACTGAACGATGCAGCCGATTTCAGTTTCCGCCAGGCTGGCCCCCACACTTTTTTTTGAAATCATCCATTGGCATCGCAATGCCAACCATCGCAATCGCAATTCATAATCTCCCGCCCCTCTTTTCACAATCTGCACCTCCATTATTAATACACTCATCTAGCCTCCTAACAAGTTGGGAGGCAGCTACTGGGTCCCATGACCGGTGCGAAGGCCCAATTGGAGGCCCAGTTGGGCCTTTGCACCTATCGAGAGCTACAACAGAGAGCCAAGGAAGCAGGAGTCAAGTCCAACGGGTGGGCTCAAGCTTCAGCGCCGTTCATCTACCGCCCCGCCACCACCGCCCACGCGCGTCCCCACCCCCTTCTCCTGCTATTGCAGAAAAGCATCAGACATTGTGGGCCGTATTATCGCTCAGGAGTGCGGCCAGGACAGCCAGCGGACAGGTGGTGTGGACAAAGAGGCGCTGAGGGCAGCGGCAGGCACGCCATTGCCACGCGCTGCAAGCGCATCCGGCGAGGGAGGCCAGCGATCACAGCGCAGCTGCCGCCGGCGTTTGCCTCAACAGGAGACTGCTACCAGGCAGCAAGCGAGTGGGTGCACAGGGAGGCTACGCACATGGCCGCTGCTGCTGGCAACAGTATTGGCTGCCTCCGTGCTGGTGGTGCCACAATGCCAGCAGCGCGACTGTGCCGAGCTGGCACGCAACTTGCCTGAATTGGTGATAGAGGCAGCAGTGACCGCCTACAGCCAAGCACGGGTGCAGGTGCTCTCTGCCACGGATGCGCTGCAGGCGCGGTGGAAGTCCCTGGTTGGCAGTTTTGGTTTCCTGTCTGTTTGCCGCTTCTGCACCCTGTTCATTGTGGCTGGTCGTTGCCTTATTGCTTCCCACACTTTCGCTTCCTTTGCTCTATTGGGAACCTGCTGCAGTCCCCCTTACTTGGCATAGGCCTCGTCGACCGTGCCAGCCCGCTGGCCTGTCGGTTCGATGCCGCGGCTGCACTACGTGCTGTGATGCCAAAGGGCAGCAAGTTTGACATGCAGCAGGCCACCGCTGCAGCTGTACTGTCTGCTGCGGCTGAGAGACAGCAGTTCAAGGTGGGGTGCCGCTTGTGCATGTGGATTGTTGAGGTGGCGCTGCTGCTCCTGCAGCCGTGTAATCCTTGCTATGCAAGGTGTCTGCCCTGCTGTGGGCGCTGCAGGCTGCTGTGGCACTGTTTGTGTGCCAGGCCGCGGCGGACTGCCGTTCCTCTGCGGAAGCTGTGCGCGCTGCAGTGAAGGGCGGCCAACACTGCATGCTACCACTCCATGGGCAGCAGCTGGGCCAGGACAAGGGTTCCTTGCAAGTGAGAAATGCGGCAGTGGGGTATGATGTTTTCTGCAATTGGCACCTGGGCACCGTGCTGCTCTTCAACATGGAGCAAAACGAGCAGCTGCTGTTTCGTTTTTGACTGCAACCGCAGTCCTTATTTGCTGAGTACTTCATGTCAGCGCCTAATGGCGTGGTCCTGCTTCAACGTATTGACCAGGTGCTGGCCTGAGATGCTACTGGGTTGCTTCAAGGCAGCTGCAACCAGCTGCCGGGTTGGCCCACTCAATCCCTTACGCCATGCCATTCCCCACCATTCTTGATTGCCCACTGACCTACCTTTTGTCCCTGCAGATGTCGCCGGCAATGCTCCCAGTGCTAGTCAATGCGATGAGCGAGTATGGCGGCGGTTTCCAGGATGACGGCAGGACTGTTTTGACTGGAGGTGCGACAAGGTGCTGGGTGTTGGTAATTAACAGTCCACTGCTCAACTTTGCTTTTTTTTGCTCCTCCAGGGGCTACCTTCCTTGTGACGTCTGTCATGCCCCCTGAGGCCTTTGAGCACCTGGTGAGATCTGCACTGCTGTGAATCAGAAGGCCGAACTTTTCTTGTGCTGAAGCACGTGGTCGGGCTGCGCATTTTGGATATGCCAATTGCTAAGCATCCTGCCCATGAATGCTTCCGGATATTGTCATGCAGGCCGATGACGTGATTTTCCAGCACGCCGCCAAGAAGCACTTCATGATGAACTTGGAGATGCGAGCCGCTGCCAAAGATAGGGGTGAGTGCTGAAGGTGGGGGTGTTTGGCGGGCGGGCGGCATGTGGCGGCATGTGATGCCGTCAGCAGTTCGTGAAGGGTGGGTGTCTGTGTTGTGTGGCACTGCAAGATGGCTACCGCCCAAGATGACGGAGGCTAGGCTCAGCTGGAATGCCCGCTGGCAACCCAGCCCTATTATGTTTCCCTCCGCCTGTGTGCCTGCTGCAGATGCTGTCACCGCACAGGCAAAGGCGCTTCGACGACGCATCGAGTTTGTGATCCCCATCGCTGCCGCTGATGAAAACATTGCAGTTCCATCTGTTGAACGACTCCCTTTGCAATAGGCTGCTGTAAAGTCGCAGATGCCTTCCTATTGAGCAATATAGAGAGGGCAGGAGGGAGAGATCTGTTGATGGGATTAGTAGTATAAAGAGAGCTTCTGAGGCAATGATATCTGCTGTACATGAAAAAGGCATGAGTACCGATCTGTATGTTGCAGCTGAATGGATGCTACTGCGCTGCCGAGACTGTCACCAGCTGCTGCTTGTGCAGCAGCACCTTGCTGCCTGCATGCTCCCTGTCCTTCAGCTTGCAGTATTCGTCGTACGTCAGGCTGCAGGTTGTGGACTGGTAACGCGTGACCCGTAGGCTGCTACGGACTGTCACCGCTGTGCTGGTGAAGCCGGCTTTGCGGATGAGCTGGTCGATGGTCTGCGACAGGCCGGAGCGAGCAGGTGAGTTGGAGAACTGGTGGGTAATTAACGCAGGGCAGCAAGCAAGTTGCACAGGATGTGCCGGCAGCACTGCACCTGCTGCTTGTCCCAGCCCTCGTGCGATGCCACCTCTGGGAGGAAGGTGGCCGTGCGCCGCTGGCTGCTGTGAGGCTCCACAAACTCGATAATCAGACCTGTGCGAGGGAGTGGAGCGGCCTGCGCATTTGTTGAAGCGCTGCTGGATTGTTGAGCTCCGCTAATTGACGTGCATGCCACACAGCTGCACCCACGCACCATGCACGCCAATCTCCCAGTCGCTCCAGGTTGCCGCCTGCTCGAAGCAGCTCAGCAGCGAGACGGTGCAGCGCAAGTACGGCAGCTCCTTGGCCTGGATGGGGTTGAAGCGCCGGTCTCGCAATGCGCTGCACCAGGTGAATACCGTCAATTCAGCGCGTGACGGGCTGTACCATGGAAATGCAGCACAAGGAGCCAAGGGCAGCCCCACACCTCGTCAATGTATAATCCCGCACTGCCGAGTGCAATGGCCGAGGCTCCAGCGTCCCTATGCAGCCCCTCAGCCGGTAGTCGCCGTCCAGACGGCTGGCCTTTGTCCACGTAATGAACAGCGAACTGTGAGAGGTGGCGGCCGCGGAGGGTGTAAGGCGGCAGCGGCGGAGGGTGCCGTGGCGGCAGCGGGGGTGCGGAGCGGCACAGGATGAGGCGGCGGGGAGAGCAGTGCGGGCGCCCTCACCTAGGGATGTCGTCAAAGCGCGCAGAGGGGGCGTGCAGAGCAGCCTCGGCCCCTCTGAGGGCGTGGCAAAGCACGTCCCACGCGAAGGAAACGTGGGAGAGAGAGGCGGTGGCCTGCGAGCTGGGAACCATCTCGGTAAGGATTTGTGTTTTCTGCGTCTCTGTTCTCGCGTGCCACGCTGTTGATGACGACAGCGTACACTGCTGCAACAAGGTGGTGTGCACTCATGAGTGCATTATTGTGACACTTTTGTTGGCACACCAGCCCTAAAGAGCAGTGACACGGTGGGTTTGCCCAGAAGAGGCCACTGCACCTGAGGTCCGTGGTGCAAGGTGCTTGCAATTTGGCGGCGCCAAGTAACAGTCTTGCACCAGGGCGTTGCGTTGTGTGGGTAACCCAGAGAGGCGGGGTGAGTTGGGCTGCCCGAACCCGGGGCCCACGTCTGTGCTGTGCGTCCGCCGGGGGGCCCTACACGTTGCGTGGGATGATGATGATGCCATGCTCGCACCAGGGTGTCTTGCCCCTGGGGGCGGCCGCCGCCGCCCGCGTGCACACTCACCCACTTACCTCCCCCCGTCTCCAGGGAGCAGATGGCGCTCGAGCCTGCGGGGGACAGCCTTTTGGACTTGAGTGTGCAGGGGACGCAAGACAACTTGGGAATTAGGCCCTACGCACAGAACGGAGACCCACAGGAGAGCGGGGACGACACGAATCACAGCAAGAGGCGTTACGCCGAAGCGCAGCAGAGCATCCACGGGGACACGGTGAGCGCACAGAGGCGTGGCACGCTACCAGAGCATCATGCGGGCGCTGCACCTTGCCATTCTTCCATCGAGAGATTGGTGCCTGCAGGCTGCACGGCGACGAGCCATCACCGAGCTGCTGTTCTTTGCCAGCGTGGGCGACATACGGCGCTGCCAGCGCATAGTGCGGATTTGGAACCTGCAGGTGTGCTCTTGCCTGATAACTGTTCATTTGGCGGCAACTGCAGCCTGGGGCAGACGCCCTCTATGCTGTTGCATGTGCCTGCTCCAGAGTGGCATTGTGATGTGCCGGTTTCTCATGCAGGTCTCTGACCCAACTTGTTGCGATTATGACAAGCGCACGCCACTGTGAGCGCTGGTCTAGACTCTAGCACTGGTTGCATGTGCTGCATGCCACACGGCTGCATCCAGTTTGCTAGAGAATGGGCTTTTCTTGCATCAAGGCAACACTTGTCGTCCTTGGAAGGGCTCGAGCGCAACACGCCCCGATCATTATGTTTGTCACGTGCGTGTGTTTTGTGCAGGCACCTGGCAGCCAGTGAGGGCGCGTACCAGGTCACTGAATGGCTGCTGGCGCAGCGGGTGGATATCAACTCCCTGGACCGCTTCAAGCGCACGCCGCTGGAGGTACAGTTTAGGCTGTACTGCCACAGCACAGCGTGTCCATCCCATCGTGCTACTTTGCTGGCTAACTGAAGGCCGCTTGTGCTGCTGGTGGCCAGCTGCAGGATGCCGTGCGCGGTGAGTTTCGAGAGGTGGCCAAGCTGCTGACCGACAATGGTGGCAAGGTTTTCGAGGATGGCGGCCTGGTGGAGCTCAAGGACAGCAAGCTGGCGGGGGTGTTTGGCTACGTCCCGCAACAGATGTTTGACTTCGACCCCGAGTGGTGAGAAGAAAGAAGCTGCGCCGTGCTTGGCTTATTGATGCATATTTCCTTGCCAGGCTGGCTGACCACTTTCTCAATTGCAGGGAGATTGACCCTGACTCGCTGGAGATCATGGAGAAGCTGGGAGAGGGCGAGTTTGGTGTGGTGCACAAGGCCAAGTGGTGAGGCTGGCAGGCCGCGTTTAAGCGCATGCTGTGGCTGTCGGATGCTGCACACGCAGGGAATCTTGCGCCAGCACGGTTTCTGCCCTTGCTTCCTCATGGGGCGGCAACAATCCCCACTTGTCTTCTTGCCCCTCTGACAGGTATGGCACGTTGGTGGCAGCCAAAATTTTAAAGGGCTCCAATGAAATCGCGCTGGGTGACTTCCGTGGAGAGATCGAGATTCTGCGGCGCGTGCACCACCCTAATGCCGTGCAGGTGTGTCCGTCTTTATTGCACCTGCTCCAAGCCATCGCTCCGCTCCCACCTTTCGTATACACCTGGTGGCCGACAATCAAGACATCATGAATTCCCTGCCTGCAGTTCCTGGGCGCCTGCACCAAGAAGGAGCCCTTCATCCTGGTCACGGAGCTCATGAGCGGCGGCTCGCTGGCAGATGCCTTTCGGCGCCCACAGGTCTTCCCCATCAGGCGGGCGGTGGAAATCGCGCTGGATGCGGCACGCGGCCTGGCGTACCTGCACCACAGGTTGGCACCTGCCGGGCTTCCAGTTTTGCTCCGTCGTTGATGCCTTCTGCTGAAGACCGGCCTATTTATGTTTGCCGTTTCACACACTCTTTTTTCTCCTTCGTCCCTCGACTGGCAGGAAGCCCAACCCCATTATCCATCGAGATTTGAAGCCGGGCAACCTGATGCTCAGCGGCGGACAGTACCAGGACCAGATGCAAATTGTGTTTGACACGGGCATGGTGAAGCTGGTGAGGTTTCAGCACTTGTGCGGAAACCTCCCCCTCGCCTCCCCCTCGCCTGCTTCGTATTTGTGTGGCAATAACCATTCTCCTGCAGGCCGATTTTGGTCTATCCAAGACGCTGCCCATCAACAAGCATGCAGAATATGGCTACCTGGACTCCAAGTTTAGGCTTACCGGCGAAACGGGTGAGTCATTTGCCACGCTGCTCCTGACCAATGTGCTGTCACTGTAAGCTACGGCTGCCCTGATGCTGCTTCTTCTAGCCCCACTCGGTCGATTGCTTCCATTTCACGGTTTGCCTGCCCAGGCTCCTACCGGTACATGGCACCCGAGGTGTTCCGGCACGAGCCCTACAACAGCCGTGTGGATGTGTACTCCTTTTCCATGATTGTCTATCAGCTGTTCGAGGTGTGCGGTGCTGCTCCCTGACTGCTGCTCTTCACAGAGCTTGCTACATAGCTCACGTCCTGCTTAGCACCGCGATCTCTTTGTCTGTTCGTCACAGTTTCAGCCGCCATTTGCGGGGATGGACCCAGTGGAGGCGGCGCGGCAAGCGGCGCTGTATGAGCGGCGGCCAGAGTTTGTGGCGCTCATGCAGCCGCATGTAATGAAGAAGGTGCGGGGCACCCGCTTCTGTATATGTCGCTGTGGTGCTGCTCGGCACTGCACAGACTTCTTGATACTCTCTCTGCGACCTGCTGCAGGAGGTGCGGGAGCTGATCGCGCGGTGCTGGAGCCCCAACCCTGAGGACCGACCTGCTTTTGCCACACTTATGAAGGAGCTGGAGGACATTTTGGCCAAGTTGCCACGTACTGTCATGGTTCGGCAACCAGAAGAGAGCGGCTGCTGCACTGTGTCGTGAAGCCTCACTTTATGATCCGCTGCGCTGTATTGAGCCTGGCAGCCACCGGTAAAGTGCACACGTCCTTTACAAACCCTCTGACTCACTGCTGATATGCACGCAGCTTGTTGGCAAATGGCCTTTTTGACTGCACCGATTTTTATGAAACCATCACATCTTGTTCCACCAGGCAGAGCATGCTCTGCCTGGCCACTTGAGCTGGGGGGCTTCCTGTTTTCTGCTGCAGCTACTGTCGGTAGGGGGCGGTGGGCCAGTCTCAGGCGCCACCCCGCATGCTACATACGTGGCAGGTGGCCAAACGTGGCAGGTGGCCAGAAAACACAACAGCATTGTGGGCATGCACGCATGCACTCTGTGAGAATTGCAAGCAGGAGGCTGCAATGAACCAAGCTGCTGATGGCCAGCCAGCGCGCAGCCACATGCTATGCTCTCCCTCTCTCCTACCTCTTTCCCTTTTCCCATCGGTGATATTAAACACCACCTCCACCCCGTGGACTATTCGCCGATATTTTGCTCGGCGGTATGCCTGTCTATGCTATGCAGATGCGCCACCGGCAGCGGCGTCGCCCTGCCTCGGCAGCGCTCCGCGCTGCAGGGTGGGAGGGTGGGAAACAATGAGGCAGGGAAGGAATTAAATCCGGAAACCGCACAGTGTGGGCTCCGACCCGCTGCAGCGGCACCATCACCCGCCGACAGCTGCAGCACGTCAGTGAAAGTGATGAACAGCAGCATGGGCCTCCAGCTGCAGCCACAGAAAACAGCAGTTACAGCAGGCTGTAACATATAGCAGCTACAGTATCGCAATGTTGGGCGTCCCGTGATCTTGATCTGATTTGCCACCACCAGCGCCGACCCCATACTGCTGTGACCACGACTTAGCCAGTGCAGATCACGGCGCTGTCATGCCTACCAACAGCAACCCGCTGATATCTTCGTGAGTTGCACGCGTGCATGCACGGGATAATTCCTGCAGCGTTTCTCCTACAGTGTGTGAGACATGCGTAGCACTGGGGTATACGCCGCCCGGTCAGTAAAGATGAAAGGTTTAGTATGCCGGGGCGGCAAGGACCACAATTCCGAGTTGCTGGCGAGCGGGCAAACACCCCACAGCTGCTTCACTCCGCACCACGCCGATAACCTTGGACCTGGCCCCTGATATTGCACGAAGAGTTGTGTGCCAACATCGAGCATCGGAATCCTGAGCGCGAGCGGCTGGCGAGGATCCGCATCAAGGAAGCAATCGACCATTTTGTTTTTGCCTATAGAGCACTATTTTCGGCCTTCCTGCCGCACCTCCGATCGGCCCTGCACCTGCTATGCAGCAGGGAACAGGCGCTGCATGCCACTCCCGTGAATGGGTAGCTCCGGCAAAGGGCCATCCTAGGGGGGAGGCACACCGGGAGCACCCCTCCACAGTCAGTGGCAAACCACATCCATCTAATCATGCAATAGCCACCTCCTTATCACCACGGTTGGCAAACATGTCCAACTGGACGCCTATGGCATCTACTCCCCAGCCGCCCTCGACCACCATAACGCCCACTAGCTTCACCTTTCTCCCCTTGTCGGGGCTGGAGCTTTCGTCCAGGACAGCCACCCGCAGCTTGCACTGTTTGTGCTG